>NZ_KI973205.1:1168800-1359895 GCF_000534515.1 Enterobacter sp. MGH 37 | reverse complement strand
TTATGGTCAACGGAAGCAGGGTTACCCGCTTTGTCGCTCACGGACGCGGTCACGGTCACGCTGCCGTCGCCAAGCGCCGCAACATCCGCCGCCGGAACGTTCAGCGTCCAGCTGCCGTCCGCGCTGACGGTTGCGGTGTAGTCTTTACCGTTCAGCGACACGGTGACCGTCTGGCCCGCTTCGGCGGTGCTGGTGCCGGACACGGTCAGATCGCTCTTCGCTTCGGCCGCATTGAGAATGTCGTCACCCGCGATCGTGTTGATGGTCACGGACGGCGCGGTGGCGTCCACGCTGTACTCGCGGCCCGCCGACGCGCTGTTGCCGTTCACGTTAGTGACGCTCACCTGTACGCTGGCGTCGCCGTCTTTCAGATCTGCCAGATCGCCCGCTGGCACCGTGGCGGTCCATTTACCCTCAGCATCCACCGTGGCGGTATAATTCTTGCCGCCAAAGGTAATGGTGACGGTCTGGTTTGCTTCCACGTTCGAGGTGGTGCCGGAGAGCACCAGATCCGCGCCCTTCTCGGCCGCGTTAATCACATCGTCTGAGGCGATGGCATCAATGCTGATGGCAACGGTCGCCAGGTCCACCGTCACATCGTGATTAATGGAAACCGGATTACCCGCACTGTTCTGGCCTGCCACGGTAACGGTCACCGTGCCTGCCGCCAGGGCACCCACGTCCGCCGCCGGGATCGCCGCACTCCAGGTGCCGTCAGCCAGGACGGTCGCCGGGTAGGTTTTATTGTTCACGGTGACGGTCAGCGCCGTGCCCGCCGTCAGCCCGTCGCTTGTACCCGTAATAATCAGGTTTTGATTATGTTCGATGCTGTTGATCACATCGTCGCCCGCGACGGTATCGACGCGCAGCCCAGGCAGGTTAGCGTCGATAGTGATATCGCGCTCAGCGGAGCCGCTGTTACCCACGCCGTTGGTTACGCTGGCAGATACGGCCAACTCGCCGTTGCCCAGCGCTGTCAGTTCGGCTTGCGTCACGTTAACGGACCAGGTGAGATCGCTCTGGACCATCGCGGTATACGTTTTGCCTCCGAGTGTCACGGTAACCGTGTTGCCTGCTTCGGCATTGACTACCGAGCCGCTGATGCTCTGGCCTGCCGCCAGTTCAGCCGCGTTAATGACGTCATCGCCCGCCACGGTGTTGATAATGACACCCGGCAGAACGGACTCGACATTCACGGTATGAGAGGTACTGGTGCTGTTGCCAACCCCGTCCGTTGCTGACGCGGTAACGGTGTAAAGCGCTTCACCCAGTTGACCAACCTGATCCGCCGGAACCGTGGTCGTCCATTTACCGTTAGCGTCCACCGTTGCGCCGTACGCTTTGCCGTTGAGCATCACGGTCACCGCCGCGCCTGCCGCCAGGCCGGAAGCCGTACCGGAGATCGTCAGATCCTGGGTTTTCTCTGAACTGTTGATCACATCGTCACCGGAAACGGTGTCAATGGTCAGCACCGGCGCGCTCAGGTTTACCTCCACGCTGTGTGTGGTGCTGTTACTGTTGCCCGCTTTATCGGTCAGCGCCGCGGTGATGGTGTAATCTCCCGCGGTCAACGCGGTCACATCCGCCGCCGGTACGCCCACGCTCCAGTTGCCGGAGGCATCCAGAGTGGCTGTGTATGATTTTTTGTTGATCGTCACGGTGACCACATCACCCGCCGTCGCGCCGGACACAGAACCGGTGACAATCAGCGCCTGCGCATGTTCGGCGCTGTTGATCACATCGTCGTCGGATACGGTGTGGATGGTCAGCTGTGGAACGGTGGTATCAACCAGCACGTCGCGATCGGCAGAGGCCGGGTTGCCCGCTTTATCCGCGACGGCGGCGCTGACGGTGTAGTTACCGTCAGCAATCGCGCCCAGATCCGCAGACGGCACGGTTACGCTCCAGCTGCCGTTTGCCGCTACGGTGGTGGTGTAGTCTTTACCGTTCAGCGTGACCGTCACCGTCTGGCCCGCTTCGGCGTTGGTCACGCCATTAATGACCAGATCCTGCTGCGCTTCGGCCGCATTGATGATGTTGTTGTCGCTGATGATGTCAATCGAGACCGCCGGCGCCGTCGCGTCCACGCTGTACTCACGGCCAGCTGACGCGCTGTTGCCGTTCACGTTGGTCACGCTCACCTGTACGCTGGCGTCGCCGTCTTTCAGGCTGCCCAAATCGGCAGACGGTACGGTGGTCGTCCAGTTGCCGCTGGCATCGACCGTCGCGGTGTACGACTTGCCGCCGAAGGTAATGGTGACGGTCTGGTTAGCTTCCACATTGGTGGTGGAGCCGGACAGGACCAGGTCCGCGCCTTTTTCCGTCGCGTTAATCACGTCGTCGGTGGCAATCGGGTTAATGCTGATAGCAACTGCGGCCAAATCTACCTTCACGTCGTGGCTGATGGTGACCGGCGTGCCCGCCGTGCTCTGGCCGTCAACCGTTACGGTGACCGTGCCTGCGCCCAGCGCGCTAACGTCTGCCGCCGAGATCGCCGCCGCCCAGGTGCCGTCTGCCAGCACGGTTGCCGCGTAGGTTTTTCCGTTGACGGTTACCGTGAGTGCCGAACCGGCTGCCAGGCCATCGCTTGACCCGGTGATAATCAGGTTTTGCGCATGTTCGATGCTGTTAATCACATCGTCGCCCGCGACGGTATCGACGCGCAGACCGGGCAGGCTGGCATCGATGGTGATGTCGCGCTCGCCGGTGCCGGTATTGCCATGGCCGTTGGTGACGCTGGCGGACACCGTCAGATCGCCGTTACCGATGGCGGTTAAGACCGTGGACGGCACGTTGACCGACCAGCTCAGGTCGTCCTGTACCGTGGCGGTGTAGATATTGCCACCGATGGAAATAGTGACAGTGTCACCGCTCACTGCCCCGCTCACTTTCCCGCTCAGGGTCTGGCCTGCGGCGACCTCTGCCGCATTAATCACATCATCCGTGGCGACAGGATTAATGGTCACCACCGGGAGCGCGCTGTCGACCACAACGCTGTGACTGGTACTCGCGCTGTTGCCTGCCGCGTCGGTCACGTTTGCCGTCACGGCGTAGCTCGCTTCGCCCAGCGCCGAGACGTTTGCCGCCGGTACGGTGACGCTCCAGTTGCCGCTGGCGTCCGTGATGGCGGTGTAACTGATGCCGTTCAGGGTCACCGTAATGGTGGTGCCGTCCGGCTGGTTACTGCTGCCGGAAACCAGCAGGTCCTGGCCTTTTTCGGCCGCGTTGATCACGTCGTCAACCGCCAGGGTATTGATGGCAATCACCGGCGCGGTCAGAGAGACCTCAACGTCATGCGTTGCGGTGGTGCTGTTACCCGCTTTATCGGTGAGTGTCGCCGCAATCGTCAGGTTGCCGTTCACCAGCGCGCCCACGTCCGTTGCCGGAACGCCCACGCTCCAGCTCCCGGACGCATCCAGCATTGCGGTGTAGTCTTTCCCGTTCAGGGTCACCGTGATGACATCGCCCGCCTGCGCGCCCGTCACCTTACCGGAGACGATCAGCGCCTGACCGTGCTCAGCAATGTTCACGATGTCATCGCCCGCGACGATGTTGAAGCTAATCTGTGGCACGGTGGTATCCACCAGAACGGAGGCATCCGCGCTTGTCGGGTTACCGGCTTTATCGGAAACCGATGCCGTGACCGTGGCGTTACCGTCGCTGATGCCTGCCAGATCCGCCGCTGGCACGTTGAGTGTCCAGCTGCCGTCCGCCTGCACCTGCGCAGTGTACTGCTTGCCGTTGAACGAGACCGTCACCGTCTGGCCGGCTTCGGCCGTGGTGGAGCCGCTCAGGGTCAAATCCTGCCCCGCCTCAGCCGCGTTGAGCATATTGTCATTGCTGATGGTGTTGATGCTGACCGTTGGCGCAGTGGTATCGACGCTGAATTCCTGCGCGGACGATGCCGCGTTGCCGTTCACGTTGGTAACGGTTACCTGCACGCTGGCGTCGCCGTCTTTCAGGCCGCTCAGATCGGCTGCCGGTACGGTATACGTCCAGTCGCCGTTGGCATCCACGGTCGTGGTCCAGGTTTTACCCGCAAAGGTAATGGTCACGGTCTGACCCGCTTCCACATTGGAGGTGGTGCCGGAAAGCAGCAGATCCTGACCTTTTTCCGCCGCGTTCAGCACATTATCGTCGGTCACGCTGTTGATAGTGATGGCGACAGGCGCGAGATCGACATCCACAACGGTGCCAATATTCACCGGGTTGCCGGAGGTATCCTGTGCGCTTGCCTTGATATCGAGCGTACCCTCCGCCCACTGCGACACATCCGCGGCCGGGATCGCCGCCTTCCAGGTGCCGTCCGCCAGCACGGTGGCGAAATAGTTGCTGCCGTTAATGGTTACCGTGACGGTGCTGCCCGCGACCAGATCGGTGCTGGAGCCGGACACAATCAGGTTTTGACCGTGTTCGATGATGTTAATCACGTCATCGCCGGCCACGGTGTCAATACGCAGTCCAGGAAGCTGGGCGTCGATGGTGAAGTCCAGAGAGGATGAGCCGGTATTGCCGTGGGCGTTGGTGACGCTGGCTGACAGCGTCAAATCGCCATTGCCGAGCGCGGTTAACTGGCCCTCGCTTAACGGCAGGCTCCAGGTGAGATCGTCCTTCACGGTGGCCGTGTATGTCTGGCCGCCAAGGATAATCGTGACAGTGTCACCTGGCGCCGCGTGAGTCACTTTACCGGTCAGGGTTTGCCCTGCCGCAACCTCCGCTGCGTTAACGATATTATCGCCCGCCAGGGTATTGATCGTCACAACCGGCAGCGAACTGTCCACCAGCACATCGTGACTTGCAGAGGCGCTGTTGCCCACGCTGTCGGTCACGTTCGCCGTCACGGTGTAATGCGCTTCGCCCAGCGCACCTACCGCCGTCGCCGGTACGGTGACGCTCCAGTTACCGCTGGCATCGGCAATAGCCGTGTAGTCGATGCCGTTCAGGGTGACGGTGATACGGGTTCCTTCCGGCTGGTTGCTGGTACCGGAGAGTTGCAGATCCTGACCTTTCTCGGTCGCATTGATCACGTCATCTGCTGCCAGGGTATTAATACCGATGACCGGCGTCACGGTATTCACCACCACATCCAGCGAACTGCTTCCGGTATTACCGGACCTGTCGGTCACGGAGACGTCGATGGTCCAGGTACCGTCGGCCAGCCCCTGCACCACGGACGCTGGCAGACCGAGGCTCCAGTTGCCCGCCGCATCCACCACGGTGGTGTAATCCACATTGTTGATGGTGATGGTCACCCGGTCGCCCGCTGCCGCGCCGGTCACGGAGCCGCTCAGGATCTGCGCCTGAGAATGGGCAAGCTGGTTAATGGTGTTTGTGGCGGTGACAAAGTCGTTGATGGTCACCTGCGGCACGGTTGCGTCTACCAGACCGACGCGATCGGCGCTGCTGGTGTTACCCGCCACGTCGCTCACGCTGGCCGTCACGGTCACGATACCGTCGGCCAGAGCGCCAACGTCAGCCGCCGGAACGCTCAACTGCCAGGTACCGTCCGTCTGGACCGTGGTCTGGTACGTTTTGCCGTTCAGCGTTACGGTGACCGTCTGGCCCGATTCTGCCGTGCTGCTGCCGCTTAAGACTAAATCCTGCTGCGCTTCGGCCGCATTAATGATGTTATCCGCGGTCAGGTTATCGAGGGTAATCGCTGGCGGCAGGGTATCCACCGTGACCACGCGCGACGCGTCGGCAGTGTTACCGTTGATGTTGGTGACGCTGACGCTCACCTGTGCGCGACCGTCGATCAGCGTGTCCATCGCGCTGGCCGGTACGGTCAGGCTCCAGGAGCCATCCTGCTGCACCTGGGCGGTGAAGGTCTGGTCGGCGAATTTCACCACCACGGTCTGCCCCGCTTCCACGCCCTGCGTCTGGCCGGACAGGGTTAAATCGCTGCCTTTTTCTGTCGCGTTGAGCATGTCATCGCTGGAGACGGTATCAATGGTGACCGCCACGGCGTTGAGGTCGAGTTCAATCGGGTGTTCTGCCGAAACGGTGTTGTTCCAGGCATCTTTCGCGCTGACGTTGACCGTCACCTCGCCCGCCGTCCAGGCCTGAAGATCCGCCGCCGGAACGCCAATCTGCCAGTTGCCGCTGGCGTTAACCGCGGTGACGTACTCGACGTTATTGATGGTAACGACAATCTGTGTGCCCGCAGCCAGATGGGTGCTGGCACCGGTGACGGTCAGATCGTGCTGCTGTTCGATGGCGTTGATCACGTCATCGCCGGAAATGGTGTTCACGCGCAGACCCGGCAGCTGAGCGTTGATGTTGATATCACGCTCGCCGGTGCCGGTATTACCGTGCCCGTTGGTTACCGATGCGGTGAAGGTTAAATCACCATCGCCGAACGCCTGAAGATCCGCCGACGGAATGGTGACGCTCCAGGTGAGATCGCTGCCTACCGTGGCGCTGTAGCTCTTACCGCCCACGGTAACAGACACCGTATCGCCCGCCGCCGCGCCGGTAACGCGACCGCTGAGGGTTTGATCCACACCCGCTTCGGCGTTATTGACCAGGTTGTCGCCTGCAAAGGTGTTGATAATGACCTGCGGCAGCACGGTATCCACCAGCAGATTCGCTTCGGCAGAACCGCTGTTGCCCACGCTGTCGGTGCCGCTAACGGTAACGGTGTAAAGCGTGTTCGCCAGATTCAACACGTCGGAAACCGGCACCTGGATGGACCAGATACCGTTTTCGACGGTGGCCGGATAATTCACGTTATTCAGCGTGACGGTGATGGCGCTGCCGTCAGGCAGATTGCTGGTGCCGGACAGGCTCAGCGGCTGCATCGCCTCCTGGGCATTCAGCACGTTATCCTGGCTGATGGCGTCAATCGTGAATTCCGGCGGGTTGCCGCTCAGCGTGATGCCGTGCGTGGCGCTGCTGGTGTTGCCTGCCGCATTGGTCACGGACACCGAAAGGGTGTGGTGGCCTTCTCCCAGCGCACCCACAACGGACGCCGGGACGCCTACGCTCCAGCTGCCGTCTGCCAGCACCACGCCGGTGAAGGTCTTACCGCCCACGGTCACGGTCACCACATCGCCTGCGGCGGCACCGCTCGCCTGGCCGGAGATAATCTGTGCCTGGCCCTGCTCGCTGGTATTGAGAATATCATCGCCCGCCACGGTGTGAATGGTAATGACCGGCGCCGCAGTATGAACCGAGAAATCTGCCGTCGCTGATGTACCGTTACCCGCTTTGTCACTGACGTTCACCGTCAGGGTGTGGTTGCCCTCACTGAGAGCCTGCACCTCGCTGGCGGCAAGCGTGACGGACCAGGTGCCATCGCTGCCCACCGTGGCGTTATAGTTTTTGCCGTTCAGCGTTACCGTCACAATTTGTCCGGCTTCCGCGTTGGTTTTACCGGTCAGCGTCAGCGGCTGGTTGTGCTCGGCGGCATTGATGATATTGTCCTGCGCGAGCGTATCGACAGAGAGCGTTGGCGCAGCGGTATCCACGCCAATCGTCTGGCTTCCGCTCACGGTATTCCCCGCCGCGTCTTTGCCGCTCACGTTGACCGTCCAGGTGCCATCGCCCAGCGCCTGCGCGTCTGCCGCTGGCACTTTTACGCTCCACGCGCCGTTGGCCCCCACTTCCGCCGTGTAGGTTTTACCGTTCAGCGTCACGGAAACGTCGGTTCCCTTCGCCAGATGCTGGCTGCTGCCGGACAGCGTAAAACCGGCAGACTGCTCGCTGGCGTTTATCACGTTGTCACCCGCCGTTGTCGCCAGCGTAATCGAGGCCTCGGCCGTGGAGACGGTTACCGTGATGCTGCCTGCAGAGGTGGTTTTGCTGCCGTCGATCTGCACGACCGACCACGTATGCTCTCCGTCAGACTGGGTCGGGAGTTTTACCGTCCAGGTGCCGTCTTTACCCACCATCGCGCTGGCAATGGTGCTTCCGCTGCTGTCTTTGATCTGAATGGTCGCGCCCGGTTGGCCGCTACCGCTAAAGGTCGGGGTGTTATCGTCCGTGATCGCGTTCGCGCTCAGCACACCCTGCTTGTCACCCACCTTGTCCGACAGCAAAAAGGTCGGCGTGGCACTTTCCACTTCTTTGGTGTTATCAATGACTTTCGTTTTCGTTTCGCCGTCACCGCCGTTGGCCAGCAGCGCCCCGATGGCGCCACCGCCCAGGGCAGCACCCGCAATCCAGCCCCACGGCGCATCGCTCAGGACACTTTCCTGCTCAAGGAAAGGTTCAATGCTGCTAATGGGTGTGGCCTGGGCGGTTAACTCAGTGACAGCAGCGCCAGACGCTTCCCCGGCATCGGCAAAAGAAATATGCGTCAGTTCCTGATGATCGTTGAATACCAGCTCTGACTGATGATGGGTTTCAGGATCTTCGACAAAATAGTTATTACAGCGAATAACGCTGCCATCTTTCATATAAATGAGAAGGTCTTTACCCTGGCGGACATAACGCACCACATCCTGAGCTGAGCCCTGGATTTCAATCACACTCGGCGATGAAATGGATACCGAGAGATTTCCGTCTCCGGTTAATTTCGTTTTTTCTGCCGTTTTGCGAATGATGACATCAACAACCTTTACGTTACTCATATTCTTCTCCTTGCAGGTGTGCGGATTCCTGTGGATATGTCCACCAGATGGATGTAGCTATCCCTGGGAAAAAACACCCATTATTTTCAGTCTTATTTTGCGCAGCTATGCGCGTCTGTTTTTAACTCAAATCGGGTAATTTTGCGGCAGCGTTTTTCTCTATTCCAATAAGCGACATTAAATTATCAACCGCGGAAGCATAATTAATTGCCGAACTCCACCCATCATACTCAGCGATTATTTTTGCCGACGTGGCATGCCAGACATCCTGCTCAACGCTGAGCAAATCATTAATACTCCGCTTGCTCAGGGTGTATTCATTTTTATAAACATCACGGGCACGCAGTGCATTTTCCAGCTGCAGCTTACCGGCTTCCATTCTTCCCCGTGCACCGGTCCAGTCAGCCTGCGCAACGGAGGCTTTTTGCAGAACATCGAAGCGCGCCTGATCAACCATAGAAGAGGCCATAGCCCGTGCGCCTTCTGCCTGACGCACACGTGCGGAGACCGCGCCGCCCTGATAAAGCGGTGCATCAATATTGAGCTGGATCTGGTCGTCCCAGTAAGAACGGTTGTCCGACTCATAACGGGTACGCCCCCCCTTCAGGCTTAAGGTCGGCCAGTGCTGGGACTTCGCCGTTTCCACGCCGTACTGGGCCGAACGCTCCCGGTTCTGCGCCGCTAACACAGTGGGTATCAAGGAATAATCAATACGGTTAAGCGAATCAGGCTCAACGGCGAGGTTCGCAGGCACGGGCGAATAAGCGTCAGCCTGCATCCCGGTTAAGACCGCAAGCCTTGCGCGGGCGCTGTTTAAGGCGGCGTTATACTGCGCGACCGTTGCCTGCATGCCAGCAATACGCGTGCGGGTCTGCAGTTCATCGGAAGTGGAGCTCACCCCTGCATCCGCACGCAGTTTTGCCAGTTGCTCAACATTTTTAAGCGCCTGAACGTTGTCCTTTGCCGCCTGGAGCAGATCGGAATAGCGTTTAACTTCCACGTAGCTGAGTGCCGTTTTCTCCGCCACATCAGAGAGCGTACTCATCAGCTGGTAGCGGTAACTATCGCGCTGGGCGGAAGACTGGCTGATGCTGTTATTGGTTTTCCCGAAATCGTACAGCAGCTGGGTCAGGCTAATCCCCCAGGCCGCAGAATTCTTCAGCGATCCGCTGGAATCGGTGGTCTGGCTATGACCCGTGCTCCCGTTCAACGCGATTTGTGGCATCCAGCCGCTACGCGCTTCATCTATTTGCGCCTGACCAATACCTAATTGCGCGGCCTGCTGACTAATTGAGGGATCGCGATCGATAGCAAAAAGAATACTTTCTTTTAAGGTCGTCTTTGCCACTGCGGCAATCCCTGCCTGGTGACTATTGGCATAAGCCGTATTTATGGCGAATGAAATTAATGCCAGTGCTGTTGTAAATCGGCGTAACATAGGCTTTCGCAATATCGTCATTTTTATCTCCCTGACTCTGAGCCAAACTCAGGCAATTACCCAAAAAGAGGTATAGATAATTAGACAAATATCTTCTTTAGCGTCCTCACTGAATTTCAGGTAAAACTCCCCCATACCCATTTCCATTGGAAGTGAGAAAGTCCGTCGTCTTATTTCAATTAAGAATTTACTTATTTCTTAAACTGATTTGCAGCATAACAAAATGTGGTATAGGCCACTACACCCACAATGTTAATGTGGTGTTACAAATAAGAAAAAAGATGGGGTTTCTGGACAAAACCATAAAACGGGTATTTCAAATGAAACATATAAACCCTCTGTTATTTAAGGAAAATTCCTAATCTACTCTCTGTACATTTTTGCGTTAATTTCCGGGAGCGTCAGACACAAAGATTTTCAAAGAAGTGTCAATTTAAGTCATTGCCTACCTCACGCCAAAATAAAAATCCATTAAAAAACTAAAGTAAGAGATTAAGCGCCATTATAAGTCTAATTTGCAGAGGTTTACTCTGATCAATGGTAGTATAATGGTTACATAATCCAAATCATTAAATAAAACATAACAATAACACTGTGGTTAATATTCAAAACGGCTTAATGATATCTGCTTAATACAAATGTAATAATCACCTACCGGAATGACTGTACCTCCCGACCGCTTACCCCATTCCCCTGCTTCCCTCTGCGCAAAAATGCTGTATTATGCGAATTATTGCGACATTTTGCAGGAGTGCAGCCATGCACAAGACCGCACGTCAACGTTATGTCCTTGATATTTTGAGCGATCAAGGTCAGGCCAGCATTACTGAGCTGGCAGAAAAGCTGCAGGTTTCAGCAGATACCATCCGTCGGGATCTCACCGACCTGGAAAATCAGGGGCTGGCCCAGAAGAACCACGGTGGCGCTATCGCCCTTAATCTTTCCGCCATGAATCGTCAGGGCCGCAACACGCTGCTGCCTGAAACCAAGCAACGCCTGGGGAAACAGGTCGCGCAGGCGGTTCCAGCCGGTTCCACCCTCGTTCTGGATGCCGGCAGCACGGTGATGGCCGTCGCGACCTTTCTTCAGGGGCCTCACACCGTGATCACCACTTCGCTGGACATCGCCCAGCATTTTAGCGACCGGGAAGACATTGATCTGATCCTGCTCGGCGGGAAATGGGACCCGAAACAGCGCCTGTTTGCCGGAAGCGCCACGTTGTCGTTGCTCTCCCGCTATCGGGCAGATATCGCCATTCTTGGGGCGTGCGCCATTCATGCCGAACTCGGCCTGAGTGCCGGTAAAGAGGCCGATGCTGAGGTGAAACGTGCGATGCTCGCCGCAAGCCATGAACACTGGATCGTGGCCGACCATCTGAAAGTTAACCGCTGCGAACCGTATCTGGTTTCGGGGTTATCCGACATTCATCAACTCTTTTTAGATCGTCCCTGGCCTGAGCTTGGGGACCCTGGCGCATTACAGGTCACGGTATGCGCGCAATAACGTGGAGAAGGTCATGAGTAAATTTCAAACAATCAACATTGCGCTGATCGGGTATGGATTTGTGGGTAAAACCTTCCATGCTCCGCTGATCCAGTCCGTGGACGGGCTTAGGCTGGCGGTGGTCTCTTCCCGTGATGAAGAGAAGGTAAAACGCGATCTTCCGGATGTGCTTGTGGTCGCGACACCGGAAGAGGCTATTCAGCATCCTGATATCGACGTGGTGGTGATTGCCTCGCCTAACGCCACTCACGCCCCGCTGGCTACGCTGGCCCTGAACGCCGGGAAACATGTCGTCGTGGATAAGCCTTTTACCCTCGACATGAAGGAAGCCCGCGACCTGATCGCGCTGGCGGATGAAAAACAGCTCCTGCTCTCTGTTTTTCATAACCGCCGCTGGGACAGCGATTTCCTCGGCATTAAACAGATTATTGCGCAAGGCATGCTCGGCAAGGTCAAGCACCTGGAGTCGCATATTGATCGCTTCCGTCCGGAAGTCCGCGTGCGCTGGCGCGAGCAGAACGTTCCCGGTAGCGGTCTGTGGTTTGACCTGGGGCCGCACCTGATCGACCAGACGCTACAGCTGTTTGGCCTGCCTGAGTCGGTTCAGGGGAATATCGCGACGCTGCGCGAGGGTGCGGAGATCGACGACTGGGCGCATGTGGTTTTAAATTACCCGGCGCACAAGGTTATTCTGCATGCCAGCATGCTGGTCGCTGGCGGGACGGCGCGCTTTACCGTTCACGGGGATAAAGGCAGCGTGGTGAAGGCCAGAATCGATCAGCAGGAAGCACAACTGCTTGCGGGTGTGATCCCCGGCAGCGAAACCTGGGGAGAAGACAGCGACAGCATGGTGTTCTTCGGGGCAGACGGTGCAACGCAGACGGTTGTCACGCCGAAAGGCGACCAGCGCCAGTATTACATCCACGTGCGTGATGCGCTGCGCGGGGAAATCCCCCATCCCGTTCACCCTGTCGAGGCGTTAGCGGTCATGGCTGTGCTGGAAGCGGCGGTGAAATCATCAGAGACCGGGACGACGCAGACGCTGGCGTTAACGGCTGAAGAGCGTGCGCTGCTGGGTTAAAAAACAAGCCGGGTGGCGCTGCGCTTACCCGGCCTACGAGTTTGAGCCGTTTGTAGGCCCGTGCAAGCGAAGCGCCGCCGGGCGAAAAGACTACTGACGCTTTTTCGGCATCATGCGCAGCAGCGTATTGTCTTTCCAGAAATAGTGATGCATTAGCGCCGCCGCCGCGTGCAGACCAATCACGAAATAGCCGAGATTGGCGAGCGTCTCGTGCCACTCCTTCAGCATATCCACCAGATCAAAATTCCCTTCCGCCGCATGCGGCATCAGCAGGCCAAAGGCAAACCAGTCGTTTCCGCGGTTATACATCATCACAATGCCAATCAGCGGCAGCGCAATAAACAGCAGATAAACGATGAGATGCCCAAGGTGCGACATACCGGTGATCATCGCTTTGGGTTTCGGCTGAATAGGCGGTGCGGGATATTTAAGACGGATGAGCAATCTCGCCACCATCAGCACCAGCACCGAGATCCCGCAGGAGACGTGGATCATGTTTATCACCGGGCGATCGGTACGCGGGAAAAAGCCTCTAAACTCCATCGCGCAGTAGGCGACGACAACTAACAAAAACACCAGCCAGTGAATCGCAATCTGCAGGCTTGAATATTTAGTACGCATGGGATTTCCTGAAAAAAAAACAGTCACCGCGCCAACATAATCTCCTTTCCTTAAAAATTCATTAACTTTTCTGTATGACTTTTCAGTCACTTCCCTGCGGATGAAGTATCTTCAATTGCCGCCCTGTCCGTGATGGTCTAAGCCTGGATGAGTTCAAACTGTCGTATCGACATGTTCACAGGAGAACACAATGAGTAAAATTGGCATTAACGGATTCGGACGCATTGGACGCCTTGTTCTGCGCCGCCTTCTTGAAACTCAGGACAGTAATACTGTCGTCGCCATCAACGACCTCACCTCCCCGAAAGTGCTGGCTTACCTGCTCAGACATGATTCCAACTACGGTGGCTTCCCGTGGAGCGTAGATTTCACTGAAGATGCGCTGATCGTCGACGGTAAGACCATTGCGGTATACGCGGAGAAAGAGGCAAAGCATATTCCATGGAAAACGGCGGGAGTGGATATTGTCGTGGAGTGCACCGGCTTCTACACCTCTGAAGAGAAATCCCGGGCACATCTGGACGCAGGTGCGAAAAAAGTGCTGATTTCGGCACCTGCAGGTGACATGAAAACCATCGTCTATAGCGTGAATGACGACACGATTAACGCCAGTGACACCATTATTTCCGTCGCGTCCTGCACCACCAACTGCCTGGCCCCGCTGGCAAAAGCCCTGCACGATGCGTTTGAAATAAAAGTGGGCACCATGACCACCATCCATGCCTACACCGGCACCCAGGCGCTGGTCGATGGACCGCGCGGGAAAGATCTACGCGCCTCGCGGGCAGCAGCTGAGAACATTATTCCGCACACGACCGGTGCGGCAAAAGCCATCGGCCTGGTGATCCCTGCGCTCAGCGGCAAGCTGAAAGGCCACGCGCAGCGCGTGCCGGTAAAAACCGGCTCCGTCACCGAGCTGGTCGCCATTCTGGGCAAGAAAGTTACCGTTGAGGAGATCAACGCTGCGCTGAAAAAGGCGACACAGGGGAATAAATCGTTCGGGTATACCGATGATGAAATTGTGTCGTCAGACGTGATTGGTTCGCACTACGGTTCGGTATTCGACGCCACACAGACGGAGGTGTCGGAAGCGGGAGACCTGCAACTGGTGAAGGCCGTCGCGTGGTATGACAACGAGTATGGTTTCGTGACGCAGCTGGTGCGTACGCTGGATAAGTTCGCCGCGCTGTGAAATTCCCCCTCCCCCTGACCCTCTCCCCAAAGGGGCGAGGGGATTGCCCCGTGCTCAGATGATTTTACGCGCCACCTTCAGGACCGGATCCTGCTGAATCTGTTTCCAGGCTTCGGTGACAGCCTCAGGGAATTCGACGTGCGCGATAAAATCCCGGCCGGCCGGGCCATAGCCGTTCTCATCGTCATGCAGACGCGGCAGTTCCCCCATAACCAGCGAATGGTAACGCTCAACGGCCCACAGCCCTGCGTTACCCTCGCTAAATACCACGCCGTTTTTGCCGTTTTGCAGTATTGGCGTCATTCCCGGGTGGCTAATCCACTGCGGAGAAACGGGCTCATCGCGGCAAACGCGGGCGAATGTCGCCATCGTACGGCGCTGCATCGTCGGATCCTGAACCACCAGCATTCGTCCGCTTGTTCGCTGGTGCTGTTTCAGCATGTTCCAGCTAAATCGGGCGTTTTCTCCGCAGTTAGTGGAGCGATCTTCAACCCACAGGCGCGACTCGGGGATCTGCCAGAACTCCCGCGCAATGTCGGCAAGAATGCTTGCTTCCGCCCGCCCGGACACCGGCAGTGGGTGATAACGGGGGTGGTGACGGATCGCATCATACAAAAACGTTGTCGAGTGGCCGATACCGCCGCTAATCAGCAGCGGAACCTGCTTTTCTGCGGCAATACGGCAGGCGGCTTCAATGGTCGGGATCACCGCGTTTCCTGCAAGAATCACCCCATCAACATCCGGGGTTTGAGACGTGCCGCGGAGATCGTCCTGCGCCAGCCATTCACCGACAGTATTGATGGCCGTAAGCGTAGCGTCCGGCAGGACGGGGAAATGGGGCTGAACCATGGTGAACTCCTCCTCAGTGTTACCTCAGGGTAGCGACTTCGACTTATCAACACAACGGCGGTGCTGTGCCGCTCTTTTTCCTTAAAAGCCCTCTCAACATTTGATTAACATGCGTAAATCATATTCACTTGAATTATCATTTGCGGCAGACGTAGAATCGCCAGTCGACACATTTTTCCATTATTTCTAAGGTAAACAACGTTATGCGCCTGCCCGAACGCGATCCTTATGCTCCTCGCGAGTGGCAGCCACATGAGAAACCCGCTCTGCTGGGGTCGCCTTCCACACCTGAACACAGCACGCCCAAACGGATTGCCTACGGCGTCGTGGGCCTGCTGGTGTGCCTGACGGGGGCGCTGGGTAATGCGGTGGTGACCGCCAATCTGCAAAACCTGCAGGGCACCTTCGGCGCCTGGTCAACGGAAATCGCCTGGCTGCCCGCGGTCTATGTGATGACCAACATCTCCATCAACCTGCTGCTGGTCAAATTCCGCCAGCAGTACGGTCTGCGCGCCTTCACCGAAGGGTTTCTGGTGCTGTATGTGCTGGTCACCTTTTTCCATCTGTTTGTTAACGATCTCAGCTCAGCGCTGATGGTGCGCGCCGCGCACGGGATGGTGGCCGCCGCGCTCAGCTCGCTGGGGATTTACTACCAGATCCAGGCCTGGCCGGCGAAACATCGCCTGAAGGCGCTGACCATAGGCATTACCGGCTCGTCACTCGCCATTCCGCTGGCCCGGCTGTTTTCGACTGAACTGCTCCAGCTGGACGAGTGGCGCGGATTGTATTTCTTTGAACTGGGGCTGGCGCTGATCTCCCTGGCCTGCGTGATCGCGCTGAAGCTGCCGCCGGGCGACCGACGCAAGGTCTTTGAGAAGAAAGACTTTGTCACCTTCTTTCTGCTGGCACCGGGCATGGCCTTGCTGTGCGCGGTGCTGTCGCTGGGACGTCTGGACTGGTGGTTTGAAGCGCCGTGGATCGGCTGGTCGCTGGCGTTATCGCTGGTGCTGATTGTGTCCGCCATCGTCTTTGAACATAACCGCACTAACCCACTGCTGAATACCCGCTGGCTGTCGAGCGGCAGCATCGTCCGTCTGGGACTGATTATGCTGCTGATCCGCATCGTGCTGGCGGAGCAAAATACCGGGGTAATTGGCTGGTTACAGTATGTGGGATTACAGAATGAGCAGATGACCCATCTGGCGTGGTCCATTTTCGCCGGGATCGTCTGCGGGATCGTCACCAGCTGTCTCACCATCAAGCCCACAAAACTGGCGTGGCCGATTATCACCTCCCTGGCGCTGATGATCATTGCCTCGCTGCTGGACAGCCAGTCCAATAACCTGACCCGCCCGGACCAGCTGATGGTCAGCCAGTTCCTGCTTGGCTTCGGCAGCGCTTTCTTCCTCGCCCCGGCCATGCTGGCCGCCATTGGCGGAGTGATCGCCGACCCGCGTAATCTGGTCAGCTTCTCGGTCATGTTTGGCATGAGCCAGAACCTCGGCGGTCTGCTCGGGTCGGCGATCCTCGGTACTTTCCAGACCTGGCGTGAGAAGTACCACTCCAGCCTGCTGGCAGACCAGCTCACCACGCTCAACCCGCTGGTCAACGAGCGCATTCAGCTTTATACCCAGATGTATAAAAGCCTGATCGGTGACAGTTCGCTATTGGGGACTCAGGCGATTACCCAACTACAAAGCGTCACCGCCCTTGAGGCAAATATTCTGGCTTACAACGATACTTATCTTCTGACAGCAAGCATCGCTGCCGTCACGCTGGTCTGGATTTTATGGCGCTTGCTGCGTCTGCGCATCACTGCCCGTATGGCGCTGAAGAACGCCACCGGCAACAAGTAATTGAAAGAGTTCTGGAGAATTTATGAGTCAGCAGGATGCCGCCAAAGAGCAGGCCAACACCCGCAAAAATGTGCGCATTGTTTCCGTTTTCACCGCCGCTGCCATCGGTCTTGTCGGCGTGCTGGTGATCCTTTACGCCTGGCAGTTACCGCCCTTTACCCGGCACGTGCAGTTTACCGACAACGCCTACGTGCGGGGACAAACGACGTTTATCAGCCCGCAGGTGAATGGCTATATCACAGAGGTGAAGGTTCAGGACTTTGTGCAGGTCAAAAAAGGCGATCTGCTGCTGCAGATTGATGACCGCATCTACCGTCAGCGGGTGCATCAGGCCGAGGCGCAGCTGGCGATGAAAATTGCCGCCCTGAATAATAACCTGCAGCAGCGTAAAAGCGCCGAAGCGACGATTGCCAAAAATGAAGCCGCGCTGAAAAATGCCCGCGCCCAGAGCCTGAAAACCCAGGCGGATTTGAAGCGCGTGAAGGATCTGACGGCGGATGGGTCACTTTCCGTTCGCGAACGCGATGCCGCCCTGGCAAGCGCGGCTCAGGGCAGCGCCGATATCGACCAGGCGAAAGCAACGCTTGAGATGTCGCGTCAGGATCTGCAGACGGTGATTGTGAACCGCGGGGCGCTGGAGGCGGACGTTGAGAACGCCAAAGCGGCGCTGGAGCTGGCGCAGATCGATCTGCAAAACACCCGCATTGTGGCCCCGCGTGATGGCCAGCTGGGGCAGATTGCCGTGCGTCTCGGGGCGTATGTGACCGCCGGGACCCATCTCACCACCCTTGTGCCCCCCCAGCACTGGGTTATTGCCAATATCAAAGAGACCCAGCTCGCGGAGCTGCGCGTCGGTCAGCCGGTGAAATTCACCGTCGATGCCCTGAACGACAAAGCGTATCAGGGCCGCGTGGAGAGCATCTCTCCCGCAACCGGCGTGGAATTCAGCGCGATCACGCCGGATAACGCCACCGGTAACTTTGTCAAAATTGCCCAGCGAATTCCGGTGCGCATTGAGGTACTCGGTAAGCCAGAGGAATCCGCCCTGCTGCGTCCGGGCATGTCGGTGCAGGTAACAATTGATACGCGGGAGGCAAAACCATGATCCTGCGTCTGATAGCCGGACTGGTCGTGGCGGTGATGCTGGCCGGATGCCAGTCCGTCGACGTCAAACCGGCGCAGCCCACGCTGCACATTCCTGCGCAATGGCGGGCCACCTCGGGGCCGACCAGCCCGACGGAACAGCTCTGGTGGCGTAACTTTCATGACAACCACCTGAACCGCTATGTGGACCAGGCGCTTAAGAATAACAGTGACGTGTTGATCGCCCGCGAACGGATAAACGAGTATCAGGCGCGGGTCTTTGCGGCCGACGGCAGCCTGTTTCCCTCGCTTGACGCGGGCGTCACGGGGACGCGCGCCCGTTCGCAATCCGCTGCGACCGGGTTGCCCGTCTACGGTACGGTGTACAGAGGCAGCCTGACGGCGAGCTACGACGTTGATATCTGGGGCGTCAACCGCAGCACGGCGAATGCCGCTCAGGCGTCGCTGGAGGCGCAAAAAGCCGCCGCTGCCGCCGCGGATTTGACTGTCGCCTCGTCCGTGGCTTCCGGGTACGTCACCCTGCTCTCACTTGACGAACAGCTGCGCGTGACCGAATCCACGCTGAAGTCCCGCGAGGAGGCGTTTAACCTCGCGAAACGTCAGTTTGAAACCGGCTACAGTTCGCGCCTGGAGCTGATGCAGTCTGACTCCGAATTACGTTCAACGCGGGCGCAGGTGCCCGTGTTACAGCATCAGATTGCGCAGCAGGAAAATGCGCTTAGCCTGCTGCTGGGAAGCAATCCCGGCGCGGTAGCGCGCAGCGAAAGCTTTGCAAGGCTAACGCCGCTGAAGCTGCCGTCGCAGCTGCCTTCCACGCTTCTGAACCGTCGGCCGGATATCGTTCAGGCTGAACGCCAGCTGGTGGCGGCGGATGCCTCCCTTGCCGCGTCGCGCGCCAGCCTGCTGCCATCGATCAACCTGACCGCCACCGGATCGATTCAGGATCGTACCCTTTCTGGCCTGCTGGACAATCCGCTTCAGCTCTGGAGCGCCGGGGGCAGTATTCTTGCCCCGCTGCTGAACCGCCAGGCGCTGAATGCGCAGGTGGATATTTCCCAGTCTCAGCGTAACCAGGCGCTGTACGCCTATGAAAAAACCGTGCGTAACGCGTTTGCGGAAGTGAACAACAGCCTTGATGCCATTACGCGCTATCAGGAACAGCTGACGGAGCTACTCGCCCAGCAGGCTGTGGCGCAGGAGACGCTGCGCATTGCGCAGAATCGCTATCGCAACGGCTATTCTTCCTATCTGGACGTGCTGGACGCGCAGCGCACGCTGTTCTCGGTCCAGACCAGCGTCGTGCAGGTGAAAAATAACCTGCTGCTGGCGCAGATTGATTTGTACAGGGCGCTGGGCGGCGGCTGGGGCAGTGCCTGAAATCCTGCCCGGTGGCGCTTCGCTTACCGGTCCTGGATTTCGCACCCGTAGGCCGGGTAAGGCGTAGCCGCCACCCGGCAATCCTTCCCAAGGAGTCAATCTATGCAACAACAGTGGTCTGCAGTAGATAATTTCATGATTTCTTCGCTGATCCCTGACGATGACGTACTGAGTCAGGTACTGGAAAACAACAAGCGCGCCGGGCTGCCCGAGCACGACGTGGCGGCCAACCAGGGGCAGCTGCTGGCGCTGTTCGTGCGCATGACGCAGGCAAGACGCATTCTCGAGATCGGGACGCTGGGTGCCTATAGCTCAATCTGGATGGCGCGCGCCCTGCCGCCGGACGGAAAGCTGATCACGCTGGAGGCCGACCCGAGTCATGCCGACGTTGCGCGTCAGAATATTCACCTGGCGGGGCTGAACGATCGCATTGAACAGGTTGAAGGCCCGGCGCTGAGCTCGCTCGAAAATTTTGGTGACGTTCCGCCGTTCGACCTGATCTTTATTGATGCCGATAAGCCGAACAATCCCGGCTATCTGGAGTGGGCGTTGCACTATTCCCGTCCCGGTACGGTAATTATCGGCGATAACGTGGTTCGCGAGGGTGAAGTCGTTAACGGGCAAAGCGACGACGCGCGCGTGCAGGGCGTGCGGCGTTTTATCGAGATGACTGGAGATAACCCGCGCTTAACCGCCACCGCGTTGCAAACGGTGGGGGTTAAGGGATGGGATGGGTTTACGCTGGCGATTGTGAACGGGTGAGAATTGTGCGGGCTGATGCCCTCACCCCGACCCTCTCCCACAGGGAGAGGGAGAAAATCGGGCAAGGCTTTTAGCCAGAGATCTGCTCCATCGCCTGCAGGATACGCTTATCCGAAATCGGATACGGCGTACCGAGCTGCTGGGCAAAGAAGCTGACGCGTAGCTCCTCGATCATCCAGCGGATCGCCTGCACGTCTTCATCGTCGCGGCGCGCCGGCGGCAGCTTGTTTAGCCACTGCTGCCACGCCTGCTGCACGCTTTCCACTTTCAACATCTGCGCGCGATCGCGGTGCGGGTCGATGGCCATTTTCTCCAGACGTTTTTCAATTGCCTGCAGATAGCGCAGCGTATCGCCGAGACGGTTGAAGCCGTTGCCGGTGACAAAGCCACGATACACCAGCCCCGCCATCTGCGCTTTCACGTCCGACAGCCCCAGCGCCATGGTCATATCCACGCGCCCCTTCAGGCGCTTGTTGATGTTGAACACGGCGGTGAGGATCTGCTCGACCTGTTTGGCAATCTCCACCACGGTGTCGTTGAGCTCCGCGCGGACCTTTTCATGAAGCTGAGCAAAGCCCTCTTCCGTCCAGACCGGACCGCCCGCCTCGTGGATCAGTTTGTCCACGCCGCAGGAGATGCAGTCGTCAATCAGATCCAGCACTTTGCCGTACGGGTTAAAGTACAGACCCAGCTTGGCCTTGTTCGGCAACTTCTCGTGCAGATATTTAATCGGCGACGGAATGTTCAGCAGCAGCAGGCGACGCAGCCCGCGCCACATCATCTGCTGCTGTTCCTGCGGATTATCAAACAGCTTGATCGCCACGCTGTCGCGCTCGTCCACCAGCGCTGGCCAGGCTTTCACCTTATAGTTACCGCGTTTTTGCTCGTAGCTTTCCGGAAGCTGACCAAAACTCCAGATATGCAGTCCGCTCTGCTCGATACCGTCGTCCGCCACCGCAGAGAGCGTCTCCTGGACTTTCCCTTTCAGCGCCTCTTTTAGCTCGCTCAGGGAACGCCCTTCCAGCAGCTTTTTGTTTTTATCATCCACCACGCGGAAGCTGATTTTCAGGTGATCGGGTACCTGTTCCCAGTTCCAGTCTTCGCGGTCAATGGTGGTGCCTGTCATGCGGCGGAATTCTCGCTCCAGCGCGTCCAGCAGCGGCAGCTCCAGCGGCGTGACGCGGCCCAAAAACGCTTCCGCGTAGTTCGGCGCAGGCACAAAATTACGCCGCACCGGTTTCGGCAGCGATTTAATCAGCGCAATGACCAGCTCGCGGCGCAGGCCGGGGATCTGCCATTCAAACCCGCTCTCGTCGACCTGGTTTAACAGCGGCAGCGGAATGTGGACGGTCACGCCGTCCGCATCGGCCCCCGGTTCAAACTGATAGGTCAGACGCAGCTTGAGATTGCCCTGATGCCAGAAGTTCGGGTAGTCGAGCTTGCTGACCGACTCCGCCCCCTCTTTAATCAACATGCTCTTTTCAAAATTGAGCAGGTCCGGCGTCTCTTTACTGGCCTTCTTCCACCAGCTGTCAAAGTGGCGGGCGGAAATCACATCGTGACTGATGCGCTGATCGTAAAACTCGAACAGCGCCTCGTCGTCTACCAGGATGTCGCGACGGCGGGATTTATGCTCAAGCTCTTCCACTTCGGCGCGCAGCTTCAGGTTTTCGCGGAAGAACGCATGGCGCGTCTGCCAGTCGCCCTCCACCAGCGCGTGGCGGATAAACAGCTCGCGGCTGAGCGCCGGGTCAATCTGGCTGTAGTTGACCTTACGCGCGGCCACCACCGGCAGGCCATAAACGGTCACCTTCTCGGTCGCCATCACTGCCCCCTGCGCACGCTCCCAGTGTGGTTCACTGTATGAGCGTTTCAGCAGATGCTGCGCGACTGGCTCAACCCATTCCGGGTCGATCCGCGCGGCAATGCGTCCCCACAGGCGGCTGGTTTCCACCAGCTCGGCCACCATGGTCCACTTCGGCGGCTTCTTGAATAAGCCGGAACCGGGGAAGATGGAGAAACGGGCATTGCGCGCGCCGGTATACTCCTGCTTCTCTGCGTCCTTCATCCCAATGTGGGACAGCAGGCCGGTCAGCAGCGCGATATGAATTTCACGGTACTCCGCCGGCTCGCTGTTCACCGGAATGCCCAGCTCTTTCACCACCTGGCGCAGCTGAGTGTAGATATCCTGCCACTCGCGCACGCGCAGGTAGTTGAGGAAATCCACGCGGCACTGGCGGCGGAACTGGTTCGAGGAGAGCGCTTTCTGCTGCTCGCCGAGATAGTTCCACAGGTTCACGAAGGCGAGGAAATCGGACTCTTTGTCGTGGAAGCGACGGTGTTTTTCATCTGACGCCTGCTGTTTATCCATCGGACGCTCGCGCGGATCCTGAATGGAGAGCGCAGAGGTGATAATCATCGCCTCGCGCACGCAGCCGTGCTTCTGGGCTTCCAGCACCATGCGTGCCAGACGCGGGTCGACCGGCAACTGGCTGAGCTGACGACCCAACGGCGTCAGTTTATAGACCGTAGCCTGTTCGTCGGTGGTAATGGCCCCCAACTCTTCCAGCAGGCGGACACCATCCTGAATGTTGCGTTTGTCCGGCGCTTCCACGAACGGGAACGCCGCGATGTCGCCCAGCCCCAGGGCGGTCATCTGCAGGATAACGGACGCCAGGTTGGTGCGCAGAATTTCCGGGTCGGTAAACTCCGGGCGCGACAGGAAATCGTCTTCGGAATAGAGACGAATACAGATCCCTTCCGACACACGACCGCAGCGGCCTTTACGCTGGTTGGCCGACGCCTGAGAAACCGGCTCTATTGGCAGGCGTTGCACCTTGGTGCGGTAGCTGTAGCGGCTGATACGCGCCGTGCCCGGGTCGATCACGTATTTGATCCCCGGTACGGTCAGCGAGGTTTCCGCCACGTTGGTCGCCAGCACAATGCGGCGTCCGCCGTGCGGCTGGAACACGCGGTTCTGCTCGCTGTTCGACAGGCGCGCGTACAGGGGCAGGATCTCCGTATGACGCAGATCGCGCTTGCTGAGCGCATCGGCGGTGTCGCGAATTTCGCGCTCGCCGCTCATAAAGATCAGAATGTCGCCCGCACTTTCGTTGCCCAGTTCGTCGACAGCGTCGAAGATGGCCTGGAGCTGGTCGCGCTCGGTATCATCCGCCTCTTCGACAATCGGGCGATAGCGCACTTCCACCGGGTACGTGCGTCCTGACACTTCAATTATCGGCGCATTGTTGAAATGCTTCGAGAAGCGCTCCGGGTCGATGGTCGCGGAGGTGATGATGATTTTCAGATCCGGACGACGCGGCAGCAGTTCTTTCAGGTAACCGAGCAGGAAGTCAATGTTCAGGCTGCGCTCGTGCGCTTCGTCGATGATGATGGTGTCGTATTGCATCAGCAGGCGATCCTGCTGGATTTCCGCCAGCAGGATACCGTCAGTCATCAGCTTGACCATGGTGTTATCGCTGACGTGGTCGCTGAATCGCACCTTGTAACCGATGCAGCCGCCCGGCTCGGTTTGCAGCTCTTCGGCAATACGGTTCGCCACGGTACGCGCCGCCAGACGACGCGGCTGGGTGTGGCCAATCAGACCTTTCACCCCGCGTCCCAGCTCCATGCAGATTTTCGGCAGCTGAGTGGTTTTCCCCGAACCGGTTTCCCCTGCGACAATTACCACCTGGTGGTCGCGCACGGCTTCCAGGATGTCCTGTTTTTTCTGACTGACAGGCAGGTTTTCCGGGTAGGTAATTGCCGGACGTGCAGCTTCGCGCAGCACAACTTTCCCTGCTGCCTGTTCAATCTCTTTCGCCATCTCCTGATAAATGGCCTGTTGTGCATCAGGATTTTTAACCTTCTTCACACCGTGCAGACGACGCGCAAACCGCTGTTTATCGCGCAGCATCAGGGCATCAAGCCTTTGCAGGAGCATCGGGAAGGTGATTTTTTGGTGTTCTGTCATAGCGTTAATGGGCAGTGCTCTGCCGGGTAAAATCTCTTTTTAATGATTGCTATAGAGTACCACATTGACGCTTTCTGCGCCTTATTCAAAAAATTCGAACATAGACTTCGATATATTGCGCTATCTCTGTGGCAGGATTGTGAATAGAGTGTCAACAAGCAACGGGGCAACCCCCTTCAATCAAATGCAAAAACAGGAATCACCCATGAGCAAAGTATTAGTGTTGAAATCCAGTATTCTGGCAGGGTACTCTCAGTCTGGTCAGCTGTCTGATTATTTCGTTGAACAGTGGCGTGAACAGCATTCCGCTGACGAAATCACCGTGCGCGACCTGGCGGCAAACCCTATTCCTGTGCTGGACGGTGAACTGGTTGGCGCGCTGCGTCCGAGCGATGCTCCGCTGAGCCCGCGTCAGCAGGAAGCCCTGGCCCTGTCCGACGAACTGATTGCTGAGCTGCAGGCGCACGACGTTATCGTGATTAACGCCCCAATGTACAACTTCAACATCCCTACTCAGCTGAAGAACTACTTCGACCTGGTGGCGCGTGCTGGCGTAACCTTCCGTTACACTGAAAACGGCCCTGAAGGTCTGGTGAAAGGCAAGCGTGCGATCGTACTGACCAGCCGCGGCGGTATCCATAAAGACACCCCAACCGACCTGGTTGCGCCGTACCTGAGCCTGTTCCTGGGCTTCATCGGCATCACTGACGTGAACTTCGTGTTCGCGGAAGGCATCGCTTACGGTCCTGAAGTGGCAACGAAAGCGCAGACCGACGCGAAAGCCGCGATTGACAGCCTGGTTGCCGCCTAAGATTTCCCCCTCTCACCGCCCGGTGGGAGGGTTTTTCTTTTCTCCACATTTCGTTATCATCCGCTCCCACTCTCCAGCCGGGCGGCCTGATGTCTGCGATTATTGATTCTTTTATTGCCCCACCGTGTCATGACGACATCGAGATCCTCTGGCAGGATGAACATCTGCTGCTGATCAATAAGCCTTCCGGTCTGCTCAGCCTCTCGGGGAAAAATCCGCAAAACCTTGATTCTGTCCATTATCGTCTGGTTCAGACGTTCCCGGGCTGCACGCTGGTACATCGTCTCGATTTCGGCACGTCCGGGCTGATGGTGATTGCGCGTAATAAAGCGATCAATGCGGCGCTCTGCCAGCAGTTCAGCCAGCGCAGCGTGGAGAAAGTTTACAGCGCCCTGCTTTGCGGACATCTGGAAAACGATGAGGGCGTGATAGATGCCCCGATTGCCAAAGATCCGGCGCTGTTCCCGCTGATGTCAATCTGCGCCATTAACGGTAAACCCGCCCGCTCCCGCTATCGGGTGGTGGAACGTTTTTATCAGGGAACGGGAGTGCCGTTAACGCGGGTGACGCTTACCCCGGAAACCGGGCGAACCCATCAGCTGCGTATTCACTGCCAGCAGCTGGGGCACCCGATTCTGGGCTGCGATCTGTATGGCGGTCTTGACGCGCCGGGGGCGGAAATCACGCCCCGGCTGATGCTGCATGCCTGCGAGCTGAATTTTATTCATCCGGTGAGCGGCGAGCCGGTTACTGCCCGTCACACCGCCCCGTTCTGACGGCGGTTTACCACATCAAATCGTCAGGGATTTTGAAGTCCGCGTAGGGATCGTCTTCATCCTGCTCTTCCTGACTGAGCGCGCTGTTTAACACAATGCAGTCGGCATCACGCTGGGCAATTTTATCGGCCACGACTGCCGGGATAATCGCGTATTCACAGTCGCCGCTGACGTTAATCACCAGACGGGCAATCGCCAGACGGCCGTTGATCAGCTGAGTCTGGGTTTGCTTGTCGACGTCGAGTTTTTTGATCAGATTACCGTCAGTGAAGTTAAAGGTGATATTGCCTTTCGCCACGGTGATGCGGTTCATTTCAATCAGCTGCTTCACCTGTGCTTTAAACTCTTTTGCCAGCACGGCCTGCTTCTGCTGTTCGCTGAGCTGCTTGTCACGCTCGATCTGCGCTTTTTTATTCTCTTCTACTGCTTCGCGCGCCTCACGAGCCTGAACGCGTGATTTCTTTGCCGTACGCTGCACTTTCGCCGCTTTCTTGCTGCTAACGAGGCCCGCTTTCAGCATCTGCTCTTGTAAGGTGAGTTTTGTCATGATCGTTTCTAAACCGGTTGGAAATTTTGGGGATTATAGCGGGAATTGAAGAGAAATAAAAAAATGCCAATCCTCTACAGCGGGTTAACGGTGACGGCAAAGCACATATTGCAGACATATTGCAGACATATTGCGAGCTTCGCCCGGCGGCGCTGCGCTTGCACGGGCCTACAAACGACGCTGAACCGTAGGCCGGGTAAGCGCAGTGTATGACCGGATACATAGGTGACAGATCAGACCGGGAACATAGGTAACACTTTTAGTCTATCCGGAGCACACTCTGGGTTTTTCGGTCGTAGTACGCAAGTGTTATTCCATTAAAGATGATGGCCTCAAGGCCATCATCTTGTTCTTCCAGCATGATGTACTCCCCAGTCAGTGCTTCACTCAGGAACACCGTACCCTTTTTTCCCATATAGAGGGTCCCCCTCGATTTCACCCTGTAGACTGTACCTCCTTCCGGATAAGCATATTCAGGAACACGGCCATCCCAGTGTCGGTTTGAGGGTTGCCATACCGTTCCGGGCGTTGCACCCGCCAGTGCTTCATGCGGCCTTTCGTAGTTAAATTCTTTCCGGTAGTCACTGAACCACCGCTGTTGTTCTTCCATCGTCATGAAGGTGTTGCCCTGTTTCACCGCACTTTTCAGGGAGCGGTGCATTCGCTCATGGCGGCCATTTTCTTCCGGATGCCCCTTTCTGATACGCTCCGGCCTGATGCCCAGCTTGATTAGCCAGACGGCAAGACGACTTAATCCGGCTATTCCTGTTCCCGCGAAGGGCTGGCCGTTATCGGTTCTGAGCACTTCCGGCAGACCATATTCCAGGAACGCATCCGTCAGGCACTCTCTGACAAAGGGTTCACTCTCACGGTGTGTTCCCCGGCAGCTGAGCAGATACCGGCTGTGATTATCGGTCAGGGTGAAAGGATGGCAGTACTCTCTGCTGAGCAGCCTGAATTTGCCTTTAAAATCAGCGCTCCAGACCTGATTGTTCTCACTGATGATGGTCAGGGGCTGGCGATTGCCTGGTGTTCTGCGTTTTCGTTTTTTATCCGGAACCAGGCCTTCGCGCTTGAGGATATCGCCGATAGTGCTGGCGGCAGGCACGTTAAAATCGACGTGATGATTGAGCAGCCACATCCGCAGTTTTTTTGGCCCCCAGTCAGGGTGTTTTTGACGCAGGGCAGTCAGGTGTCCGGCGATATCATCAGGAACCGTCCGGGAGTGGGAGCGTGGCGCACGCGACCGGTCCGAGAGAGATGACAGGTCAGAAGGGTCAAAACGCTGAAGCCATTTATAGCCGGTTTTACGGCTGATGCCAAAAAGACGGCAAAGCGCGGAGAAGGAGTCCGTACCTGCATGGCAGGCACGGATAAAATCAAGGCGTTGCATAGGTCGGGTCTCAGTCCAGGGCATAGCGAGTCTCCTCTTCTATGCCAGTTATAACTGTTACCCATGTATCCGGTCTAAAGTGTTACCCATGTTTCCGGTTCATACCGCAGCGCCACCCGGCAAGAAGGCAGCGACACGCGAGTATCACGCTTCATGAACTTCGCTCATGTTGCAGTGAAATTAAGTCACTTCCCCTGCGCCGCGGGGTCAGGCATAAATTATGCATCGGTAACTTCTTAGCAACATGAACTTAGGATGCATAACGACAATGAGCAAAGCTTTCACCTATACCCTTAAGCGCAGTTGCTTCGATGAAAATTACAACCCGTCAGAAAATACGCGTACCACCACCAACTTTGCCAACCTGGCGCGCGGAGAAAAGCGTCAGGAAAACCTGCGCAATACCCTGGTGATGATCAATAACCGCTTCAACGCACTGGCGCGCTGGGATAACCCCAACGCCGATCGCTACGCGGTTGAGCTTGAAATTATCTCCGTCGATCTGAACATTGGTGCGGATAAGCCGTTCCCGGCCATTGAGATATTGCAAACCACCATCGTCGACAAGAAAAATAACCTGCGTATCCCGGGGATTGTCGGCAATAACTTTTCGTCCTACGTGCGGGATTATGATTTCAGCGTTCTGCTGCTTGAACATAACAAGAACCAACAGCACTTCAGCGTTCCGGAAAAGTTTGGTGAATTGCACGGCAACATATTCCGCCATTTTGTGAGTTCGCCGGAATACAAAGAGAACTTCAGAAAAGGACCGGTGATCTGCCTCAGCGTTTCCAGCAAAGACACCTACCGCCGCACCGGCAACCAGCATCCTGTTCTTGGCATTGAGTATCAGCCGGATGGCGAGTCATTAACGGAACTGTACTTTGCCAAAATGGGCCTGAAGGTGCGCTATTTCATGCCAGAAAACAGCGTGGCACCCTTTGCGTTCTTTTATACCGGTGATTTGCTGAACGATTACAGCAATCTTGAACTGATCGCCACCATCAGCACGATGGAAACGTTTCAGAAAATCTATCGCCCGGAAATTTATAACGCCAACTCGTCGGCGGGACTGTGCTTCCGACCGGATCTGAACCAGCAGGATCACTCATTCACCAAAATTGTTTATGACCGTGAAGAACGAAGCCGTCTGGCGATTGAACAGGGTCGATTCACCGAAGAATACTTTATTAAGCCTTATAAACACATTCTTGAGCAGTGGTCTGATAACTACACGCTTTAATTCATCAAAATAGGTCTTTTATTATGAAAACATTGCTCCCGACGTCTACGGCTGGCAGCCTGCCTAAGCCGACCTGGCTTGCACAACCTGAAACGCTGTGGTCTCCGTGGAAATTAGAGGATCAGGAATTACTGGCAGGAAAACAGGATGCGCTGCGTTTGTCACTGGATGAGCAGATCCGTGCGGGAATCGACATTGTCAGCGACGGCGAACAGACCCGCCAGCACTTCGTCACCACCTTTATCGAACACCTGAGCGGCGTGGATTTTGAAAACCGCCAGACGGTACGCATTCGTAATCGTTATGACGCCAGCGTGCCGACCGTGGTTTCTGCTGTGGCACGTCAGAAACCGGTATTCGTCGACGATGCAAAGTACCTGCGCCAGCTCACGGATAAGCCGATCAAATGGGCCCTCCCCGGACCGATGACCATGATCGACACCCTTTACGACGCGCACTATAAAAGCCGCGAAAAGCTGGCCTGGGAATTCGCCAAAATCCTCAATCAGGAAGCGCGGGAGCTAGAGGCTGCAGGCGTGGATATTATCCAGTTCGACGAACCGGCATTTAACGTCTTTTTTGACGAGGTCAACGACTGGGGCATCGCCGCGCTGGAACGCGCCATTGAAGGGCTGAAGTGCGAAACTGCGGTCCATATCTGCTATGGCTACGGCATCAAAGCCAATACCGACTGGAAAAAAACGCTCGGCTCTGAGTGGCGCCAGTACGAAGAGGCTTTCCCTAAGCTGCAGACCTCGAACATCGACATTATCTCTCTGGAGTGCCACAACTCCCGCGTGCCGATGGATCTGCTGGCGCTGATCCGCGGTAAAAAAGTGATGGTTGGCGCGATTGATGTGGCAACGAACACCGTTGAAACGCCGGAGGAAGTCGCCGATACCCTGCGTAAAGCGCTGCAGTTTGTCGATGCCGACAAGCTTTACCCTTCGACCAACTGCGGTATGGCCCCCCTTTCCCGTCACGTCGCAAACGGTAAGCTGAGAGCCCTCAGCGCAGGCGCAGAGATTATCCGCAAAGAGCTCGGCGCGTAATCCTTTACGTTTGCCAGTACGGCGGCGTACCAAAGCGTTCGACGTAATAATCAATCACCGCCCTGACGTTCAGGGGCGGATGACGTGCATGTGGATAGATCGCCGCAATGTTCAGCGGCTCCGTGTTGATCGCACACGCCATTTCCGGCAGAAGTGCGACAAGCTCTCCCCGCTGGAGCCTGTCGCCAATCAGCCAGTCCGGAAACAGGACGATCCCCATCCCGCCCAGCGCGGCAGTGAGCAACGACTCCGCATTATTGGATGTCATCCGCGCCACCACCGGATAGTGTATCCAGTTCTCCCCCTCGCGACGCACCAGCCAGCGGTTAGGCCCGGACGAACCGCGATAGACCAGACATTGATGATCGCTCAGCGTGGCCGGATCGTCCGGCACACCGTGTTTGCGCAGATACGCGGGCGACGCGGCAAGATGGTAACGCTGCTGACCAAAAATGCGGGCGTGGAACGTCGAGTCCGTCAACATGCCAATGCGAAAGATAAGATCGGCCGCATCCCGGTGCGGGTCGATAAAGTCATCGGTCAGCGTGAGCTCAATGTTTAACCGCGGATAACGCTCGGTCAGCTCCGCCAGGCCTGGCGCAACATGCCTCTGCCCAAAAAATACCGGCCCATTAATGCGGATTGTGCCGGATGGTTCCGACGAACGTTCATCCAGCTCACGCCGCGCCTCTTCGACGTTTTCGACCATCGCCCGGGCATAGCGGATAAACAGATGACCACTTTCTGTGGGGATCACCGCGCGCGTATTGCGGTAGAACAGCTGCTGACCGAGGGCATCCTCAAGCTGGTGAATAACGCGCGATATCTGTGAGGCTGATATCCCCTGCCGCCGCGCGACGACGGAGAAATTCTGCGCTTCATAGACCTCAATAAAGATCAGCAGCGCGCGGACGTTGATATTACTGGCATCGAACATTAATGCATTTCCTGCAAAGGTGTTTCCTGCATTATGGCATTTTTCTCACTGGACGACCGACGTAATCTTCTTCGCCTTAAAACGGAGGAAGCGTTATGCAGTTTGTGTTGATTTTACTGGTGATAGCCGGAGGGATGGGTCTCTCCATTGAGGCGGGATTACTGGGGCCACTGGGGGGCGAAGTGGGCGACTTATGGGCCACGTTCAGCATTTTTGGGGTCGGTGCCGCACTGACGTTTTTACTGATGCTGTTTTTTAGCCCGCGTAACAGCCCCTCGTTTTTTGCCCAGCCCGGCTGGCAGTTGCTCGGCGGCGTGCTCGGCCCGGTGTACGTGGTCATCCTGACCGTTGCGACACCCGCCATCGGCATCGCAATGACCATGATTGGGATTTTGGCCGGTCAGGTCTTTAAAAGCCTGATCATTGACCACTACGGTCTGCTGGGCTCGCCGCACAGAAAGATAAATGCGAAGCGCATTATTGCACTGGGGTTCATCATTGCGGCACTGGTTCTGGTCGCACAGGGGTAACATATGACACTGATTATGATTCTTCTCGCCGTTTGCGGCGGCGCTACGCTGAGCATTCAGGCCGCGATTAACGGACAGCTCGGCAGCAGCGTGGGGGTATTCAAAAGCGCGTTTCTGACCTTTTCCGTCGGCGCACTGGTGACCGCCCTGCTCATATTTTTCTTTGAGCCTAAGCATGCGGTCACGCTGCTGGACGTACCCAAATGGCAGCTCCTCGGCGCGATGTTTGGCGTGCCCTATATCGTGATTATGGTGCTTGCCGTACAGCGCATCGGCACCGCCGTCGCCACGGTGGCGGTGATATTCGGCCAGCTCACCATGAGCATGTTGATAGATAACTTTGGCTGGTTGGGTAATCCCGCTATTCCCTTTTCGCCGAGCCGTCTGGGCGCGGTTATCTGCCTGGGGATTGCGCTGTATTTCATCTACTCGAGCAGCAAAATCTACAGCGCCCGCGACTAGACTCACGTCTTCCGGGTAAAGAACAGCGTCACCGTGGCGACGGTGACGCCAAATTTCTTCATCTCGGTTTTATTAAACAGATGGGTCTCATCCTGCAGGTACATCCAGTCGTCAAACTTCAGTAGCCAGCTACTGCCGTTGGCTTTGACTTTCATGCTGTAATGCCAGTTAAAGGCGTTACCTGCCGCCTGCCCCGTAGCGACCCCTTCGATATCCCCCGCCGTTCCCTCGTAGCGATCGTTCCCCAGCCTGCGGATGTGCCATACCCGCTGTTGCTTCTCGCCATCGTCATACACGAAGTGCTCATTGAGCGTCAGCGTATCGCCGATAACATCCCCGGCAATCTCCACGTGAAAGCGGCGGATCTGTTTACCGCTGCGATCCTGCACCATGCCCCACGCTTCGGTTTTCCCCTGGAAGTAGTCGAAGATATCAAGCCGTGGCTGCTGCTGGCGATACTCGGTCACCTCTGTGCTACAGCCTGCCAGCAGCATGGTCAATGCCAGCACCATCATCAGGAAACGTTTCATTTTTGTCCTCCAAGTAACTGCTGACGCAGTTCAGGATATTGCGTGCGGGGATCGAGCCAGATGGCCAGAAAGCGCGTGCTGAATGCTTCTGACTGGCGCGGGCCAAGTGGAATAAAGCTTTTCTGCGTTGCTGACGCGCGGTACCAGAACTGTCCCTGCTTATCATCGAGGACAAACGCCAGCTGTGAGCCCGGCCGGACATCCGGCCACAGCGAACGAAGCATCTCTAACCAGCCTTCGCTTTGCGGCTCCCGCTGCAAAATCCCCTGCGCCTGCCACTGATCGCGCGTGGCCTCCACCAGTTCATCACGTTCAATGTCGCGCGCGTAGGTGATAATCAACGCCTGATCCTGATCCGCCGCGCGGTAGCGACCGTCCGGCGTGCGCAGCTGGGAGGTATAAACCGTAAACGGGCCCCAGGTGAGCGTGGCGTCACCCACCTTACGCCAGGCCAGCCAGTCGGCGGCGTGGGCCGCAGGGATCACCATCGTCAGCCAAAGGAGGAAAACCGCTGCTCTCATTTTTGTCTCCCCATCAGCAGGTGGAAAAACAACATTAATACCAGCCAGCCCGGCACCATCCAGCTGACGACGATAAAGGTCGGCTCCTGAAAGGTGATAGCACCCAGCCGCTCGCCAATCAGGTACGCCACTGGCCCTCCCACGGCGGCCAGCAGCGTCAGCAGCCAGCCGGGTAACGTGGTCGTGCGCGCAAGCTGTGTCCAGACGGTGGCGAACATCAGCCACAATGCCACCATCCATAGCGGCATCAGGGACTCGCCGGTGAAGGCAATCAGCCCCGTCAACGCCCAGAGCGCATCCAGTACGCTGCCCGCTGCAGCCAGACCGATGGCGTAAAGGCGGTATACCGGCGGCAAAAACAGGCAGGCGAGCACCGCCAGCGCAAGCCAGATAATCAGGCCCTGCTCACGAAAGATCACCACCAGCGCCCAGTAAAGATCGAACCCGACGGCCAGCAGAAAGACCTGAAGATAACGTCTCATACGCGTTCGGCGGTCAGTTGCACCACGCTGATGGTGCGGGCGTTAAACCCGGCTTCGCAGTAGCCAAAGTAGTACAGCCACATACGGCGGAACCGTTCGTCGAAGCCGAGCTTTTCAATCTCCTGCCAGGCATGAACAAAGCGCTGCCGCCAGTGGGCCAGCGTGCGGGCATAGTCTGGCCCCATGTCAAAGAGGTTACGGACCACAAAATCGGTATGGCGCGTCATCAGCTCATTCATCGCTGTGATGCTCGGCAGGAAGCCGCCGGGGAAAATGTAGCGCTGGATAAAATCGACGCTTTTGCTGTAGTCGCGGTAGCGCTGGTCCTGAATGGTAATGGCCTGAATCGCCATCCGGCCACCCGGGCGCAGCCGCGCCTGACAGGTTCGGAAGAACACGGGCAGATAGCGTTGCCCGACGGCTTCAATCATCTCTATCGAGACCAGCTTGTCGTACTGCCCGGTGAGGTCGCGATAATCACAAAGCAGAACCTCAACGCGATCCTGCAACCCGGCGCGGGCGATCCGCTCGGTTGCCCAGATATACTGCTCCTGCGACAGCGTGGTGGTGGTCACCCGACAGCCGTAGTGACGTGCCGCGTATTCCGCCATCGCCCCCCAGCCGGTACCGATCTCCAGCAGGTGATCGGACTCACACAGCGCCAGCTGTTCGCACAGACGCGCCATTTTGGCCTGCTGCGCCGCCGTGAGATCCTGCTCATCCGCAGTAAACAGCGCGCTGGAGTAAAGCAGCTCCTTATCCAGAAAATGTGAATAAAAGGTGTTGCCCAGGTCGTAATGCGCGGCAATATTTTCACGCGCCTGGGCCCGGGAATTTCGCCGCGTCCAGTGGCGCAGCCGCTCCAGCGGTCTACCGAGCAGCCGGAACCCTTTCTCCAGACGGCCAAGCACCTCGCCATTAAGGGCCAGGATTTCCAGAAGCGGCGTGAGTTGCGTGGTTTCCCATTCGCCATCCATCCAGGCTTCTGCGGCGGCAAGGCTCCCGCCCGTTAAGACGCGCCAGTAGACGCCGGGCGCGAGGATCTGAATGTCGGCGTGCAGCGCGGAGGATGTCTCGCCAAAATGGAATGTCTGTGCCCCTTCACGCAGCGTGAGCGAGCCGCCACGAAGACCGCTTAACAGACGGAAAAGTAGCCAACGCGCAATGCGGACGTTGCGCGGGATATCGGGTTCTAGCGCAAAGACGGGATCGGTCATGAGCGTTCACTCCTGCTGACGGGATGGTTATGCAGCGGCACGCGCTTGAGCCACAGCCTCAGCGCCTGCCAGTAAATAGCGAAAACGGTTTTCAGGGTCATCAGTGGAATGCGCAGCAGTAACGCACGCAGTGCCGGACGCGTCAGAGGCTCCCGGCGTAGCGCCAGCGTGGCGTCAAACACCTTCGCGTCCTGATGGTTTTCAATGTGCATATGCAACGTGTTATCCGGGTTGTTGAAGCGCCAGTGGTAGATCATGTCCATTGGGTTGAAGGGGGAAACGTGAAACGCTTTTTCCGTCGGCTGCGCGTCCTGACCGTTGACGGCATAGTAATGCCGCTCGTTCCACGGCGTGTTGCGGACCTCCGCCAGCACCCAGCCCAGCTCCCCCTTCTCGTCATAGCAGTAGTAGAAGTTGACCGGATTGAAATGAAACCCGAAATAGCGCAGCTGCGTCAGGAGCATGACTCGTCCGCCGGGACGTTCTCCGGTGAGCCCCTCCAGCGTGTTCAGGACGTTCTCTTTGAGCGGCGTACCCAGCGGATAGTCCCTGTCATAAAACGCGGCGGCGGCGAAGCGATTGCGCCGTACGCCGACGTCAGCCAGCAGCGGCAGTTCATCCAGATCCAGCCAGGCCATAAAGACGCTGTAGCGAAATTCGTGGGTTTTCGGCTGGAGGCGGCGGTGGCGTAATACGCCGTGATAGAGGCAGCTGTTCATCTTAGTTCCCCTCTCCGGCCGCGATCGCGTTGACCACGTCCAGCGCGCTGCGCACGCCATCCTCGTGAAAACCGTTGTACCAGTAAGCCCCGCAGAACCAGCTTCGCTGGTGACCGTTGATCTCACCGCGACGCGCCTGCGCCCGCCAGCTTTGCGGGTTAAATAGCGGATGTTCATAAACAAAGCGCTGTAACACGAAGCGTTCATCCACCGGCGTTTCCGGGTTCAGGGTGACGCAGAACAGCGGGCTCCCCTCTGGCAGCCCTTGCAGAATGTTCATGTTGTAGGTGACGCAGGCGCTGGCCTGCTCATGCTCGCTCAGGCGGTAGTTCCAGCTGGCCCACGCGCGCTTGCGTACCGGCAGCCAGCGCGGATCGCTGTGCAAAATTACCTCGTTGCGCTGCCAGCCGATATCCCCCAGCACCTCGCGCTCTGCTGGCGTCGGCGCCTCAAGCATGGCCAGCGCCTCGGCGGAGTGGCAGGCAAAAATCACCTGATCGAAGGTATGGCTGGCGTTTTCGAGCTGAAGCGTGACCCCGTCTTTGTGGCGGCTGACACGCTGCACCGGCGCGTTCAGGCGTAACGTCAGGCGGTCGCCCAGCTTTTCCAGCATTGCGCGGATGTACTCCCGCGAGCCGCCCGGTACCACGTACCACTGCGGACGATGGGTAATATCCAGCAGACCATGATGATTAAAAAAGCGCAGGAAGAGCGGCAGCGGGAAACGCTTCATCTCCTGCAACGACGACGACCAGATGGCGGCGCCCATCGGCAGAATGTAGTGGCGCGCAAAAAACGGCGTGAAGCCATGCTGTTGCAGAAACGTCTCCAGCGTGGCGTGCGGATCCACGTCCCCTTCCAGCGCCTGTTTTGCCAGCCGATTAAAGCGGACGATCTCTCCGAGCAGACGCCAGAATGCCGGATTCACCAGATTTCGGCGCTGGGCAAACAGCGATGTCAGGGTGTGTCCGTTGTACTCCAGCCCCGTCTGGGGGTTGTGCACCGAAAAGCCCATCTGCGTTTTTTGCCCGCTGATGCCGAGCTCGCTGAGCAGGCCCATAAAGCGCGGATAGGTCCGGTCGTTGTAGACGATAAAGCCGGTATCAATCGCCCAGGTGCCCTGTGGCGTCGAGACATCTACCGTTGCGGTATGGCCGCCAGGCGTGGCGCCCGCTTCAAACAGGGTCACCTGATGGTGACCGGCCAGCCGCCAGGCGCAGGTCAGCCCGGCAATTCCGCTGCCGATAATCGCAATCTTCATGAACGTACCATCCTGCGCAGCAGTGTGCGCTGCAAAAACGCGGGTAGCCTGGAGAGCAGCCGCAAAATGAAGCCGAACCGGGTGGGAAACACGATGTGCATTTTCCCTTTCGCCAGTCCGGAACGGATCGCCTTGACCGCCTCGTCAACGCTCACCCTGCCCGGCATGGCGAAATCGTTTTTGCGCGTCAGGGGGGTATCGACAAAGCCTGGGGAGATCACCGTGACGGCAATCCCTTTGGGCTCCCAGTCCAGGCGCAGACTGTCCGCAAACCAGCTCAGCGCGGCTTTAGACGCGCCGTAGGCTTCTGCCCGCGGGAACGGAAGCCAGTGGGCCATCGAACTCACCAGCACCACGCGGTTGCCGGCAACCAGCTGCGGCTGCAACGCGGCAAGACAGTTCACCGGGCCGAGGAAATTGGTGTTCATAACCCGCTCCACCAGCGCCGCGTCCACTACGCCCCGATCGAGGTACTCGCAGGTACCGGCGCAGAGAATAACCAGATCGGCGTAAACGCCGCTCAGCGCCTGGCGACAGGCGTCCCTGTCTGTCATATCGAACAGGCGAACTGTGAGATTGGGGCAGGTCTGATGCAAGGCTTCAAGGCGCGCAGGATCCCGCCCACAGGCAATCACGTGGTAGCCCTCCGCGGCGAAGGAGGTCGCCAGCCCGGCGCCAATACCCGAGCTTGCGCCGGTGATCAGTACCGTTTTCATGATTTCACCCTCCGCTTCACGCCGCGTACCGCCCAGCCCAGCAGCGGAAGATGTTCGTAGATCATCTCTCCCGCATCGTAGTAGTCGCGCTGACGCGTGATAAGACCCTTTTCCGTGTCCACCACCGAACAGCCCGGCAGTTCGAGCGGGTCCCCTCCGGCGATGCGCGGGTGCGACCAGTGCATCACCCAGGTCACAACAAAGCGGTTTTCACTGCACAGCGGTGGATCGATGGTAAAACGGCAGTTTTCGACATTCGCCAGCAGATGGGTGAAATAGCGCTGAAGCGCAAAGATACCGTCGTGCTCGCCGAACGGATCGATTAGCGTGGCATCCGAATGATAAAGCCCGACCAGTGCGGAGGGCGGCTGGCTATCCAGTGCGCTGTAGTACTCAACAAACCGACTCACGACAGAGGGCAAAGTGCTCATGGGTCACATCCTGGCTGTAAACAACGTGGCGTAATCGCATAATTAAAACTTACACAATTAATGTTATTTGTCCAAGTTTGTGCATATCTATTTTTAATATTTGAAATATATCAATAAGTTAATGTCAGACCAAAAACTGTCTTTTGTAGGCCGGGTAAGGCGTAGCCGCCACCCGGCTTTGTTTTTTCAGTTTAACCTTAAGGCAAATTCCCCCATCCTCTTCCAGGCTTATCCTTTTAAATTCATCAGGATGCCCGACATGAAACGCGTCTTTCTTTCTCTTTTCTCAAGCCCTGAATCCTTGCTGCAGGTGATGAGTCAGCAGGAGATCATCGAAGCCGTGGAGGATGGTGACCGCATCATCATCGACCAGGACGGGAATGCATCGGTGAACTACAAAAGCAATGAGGTACGGCAGGATTTTCTGCGTCACGTCAACGCGCTGAAGAGGGCCTGATATGGGAACGGCGATATTTATGGTGCTGATGGTGTGCGGGTACTGGTACACCAGTCGCGATCTGTCGACGCGCTTTAAAATCAAGCGCTCTTTCGGCTGGGACGTCTATTTCCTTGTTGCGCTTTATGGCTGTATTTTCGTGCTGCAGGGCGTGGTTGCCACGGGACTACTTTGGCTCTTGCTTCTCGCCCTTTCTGCCGCCAATAACGCCTTTCACTTTGCCTCACCGAAATATACCGACTGGCAAATCGACTTTATGAACTGGAGTTTTTTAGGCATTCAGGCGCCTGTGGTCGTGATGCTGGCGTTTGCCATCCTGTTTTGCCTCTATCGCTCCAACTGGGCAGGCAGCGCCAGGCTGGACGGTGAAAGCCGGAAAAAGCTCTACAAACGGCTTGCCCAGTCGAGCGGTATTGAACAACTGCTCTATCAGTGTATGGAGCAAGGCGAGCTGGCGCAGGTGACGCTTCGGTCGCGGCGGATATATATCGGCATGATCCACACCGCGACGCTGGAATACGAAAACACGGCCAATATTGTGCTGATACCGATGTTAAGCGGGTACAGAGACGAGAAGACAATGAATTTGCGCATCGAGAATAATTACAGCAAGTGGTATGCGGAGCATGACATCACGCTCGACTCCGAACCCCGCAGCGCTATGTCATTCCGAAAGGTGATTTTACTCAATCAGATAGAGAGCCTGTCACTGTTCGATCCCGCCAGCGCCAGCGCGCTGTCTCTGGCGCAGCGGGAGTGACCAATATTCTGGTGCGATTCAGCCCTGGGCCTTTTGAAAAAGGTCCCAGCGGTTGCCGTAGAGATCTTCAAACACCACCACCGTACCGTACTCTTCCTCACGAGGTGCTTCACAGAAATGAACGCCTTTTTCTTTCATGGCATGGTAATCGCGCCAAAAATCATCTGTCTGAAGGAACAGGAAAACACGGCCACCGCATTGATTGCCGATAAAGGCTTCCTGCCTCTCATTAGAAGCCCGTGCCAGCAGAATATTGCAGTCGCTTTCCGGATTTGGCGTGACGACGACCCAGCGTTTATCCTGCTGCGGCGTGTCCTCGACAAGGGTAAAACCCAGCTTGTCGGTGTAGTATTCAATTGCACGATCGTAGTCATCAACCACAATAGCCACGCACCCCAGACATCGCTTCTGTGTTCTCATTTTCCGTTTCCTTTACCCTGAATGGTTATGCCCAGCGCATTCCCACAGAATACGCGCGCATAAAAATATTTTATAGATCGGTTAGCGTCGCAAAAATCCGTGCCGCTAAGGCGGCGGGGATCCTGATGAAGGCAGCGAAGGATGCCGACGCACCCGTCCTGCTGATGGGACACGGAATTATCAACCGGTATATTGCGAAAGAACTGCTCGCATCTGGCTGGAAAGAACAGACCCGCCCCCGTACCGGTTACTGGGGTGCGGGTGTTTACAGCCGTTACCCCCCCCGGAAAAGCTTATTTTTCCATTAACTGTTCCAGACCGCGTGATAACGAGTGGAGGACAGCATCCGTCTCCACGCCCATTTGCGCATGAATAATGGCGCCGTCAATAAGCAACATGATTTCGTTGATCACGCGCTCATCAGCGATCTTCGTCAGCGACGTAATCATTTTCTTTGTTTCGAGTTTATGGTCACGGCATATCGCCTTTATTTCACTTTCAATATCTTCAGACTTCGCCTCTGCACTGGCGTTAATAAACGCACAGCCGTGAAACTCGGGTGAAACAAACCATTCGTAAAGCGCGGCAGATAATGCCTCTGACGATGTCTGACCGGCGTTGAGATTACGCCGCAATGAGGCCTCAAACCAGTTCATCCATATTTCATGCCGATAGTGCAAATAGGCGAGAATCAATAAACTCTTACTCGGAAAGTGGCGATAGAAAGTTACCTTGGTCACTTTCGCCTCTTTAATCAACGTATCCACGCCCGTTGCCTTGAAGCCCGTGGAATAAAAGAGATCGTGAGCGGTATGTAATATTTTATCCCTGACGCTGATTTTTGTCTCGTTGCTTGCGGGTTCTGTTTTCATTTTTCGGCAGCCTCAAAAAGGGATGTTGACAACGTTATTTTTCAGGCATAGATTAACGCAAGTAGACAGATCTGTCTACATAATATCACACTGAGGTAATCGCCATGAATACACGCCCTCCTTTACCGCCCTTCACGCGTGAAAGCGCCATCGAAAAAGTCAGACTCGCCGAAGACGGCTGGAACAGTCGCGACCCGGCAAAAGTCGCACTGGCCTATTCGCTGGATACCCAATGGCGCAACCGCGCAGAATTCGCCACCAACCGTGAAGAAGCGCAGGCGTTTCTGGAACGGAAGTGGAAAAAAGAGCTGGGTTACCGCCTGATTAAGGAGCTCTGGGCATTTACGGATAACCGGATCGCGGTGCGCTATGCTTATGAATGGCATGATGATTCCGGCAACTGGTACCGTTCCTACGGCAATGAAAACTGGGAGTTTGAAGCGGACGGGTTGATGAAGCGTCGTTTTGCCTGCGTGAACGATATGCCAATAAAAGAATCTGAGCGACTGTTCCACTGGCCGCAGGGCAGACGCCCGGACGATCACCCCTCGCTGAGCGATCTGGGGTTATAGGATTTTCGCATCACTCCGGGGCACCCCCGGAGTGATGAATTTACAGTGCGCCCAGCTGTTTCATCAGCGTCAGGTTGTCCTCAATATGCCAGTTAGCCACAATTTTACCGTCATTAATTTCATAGATATCCGTGGCGATAAAATCTATTTTCTGCCCCTTTCCTTTCAGCTCGCCGAATGTTCCGGTAAACGTGCCGTGAAAATGTAAATGGGAGACCACACGATTACCGGAAATAATCATCTGCTCAACGTCACAGCGTAAATCAGGTACGGCAGTACGAAATGCCCGGGAGGCTAAAATAGCGCCCTCGGGTCCCTGTTTACGCCCTTCCGGCGGCGTTTTATCAATAAAGTTAACCGCAAGCGCTTCACGCGCCAGAGACGGCGTCCCCGTATTCCAGAACGTTGCATATTTTCTGGCTGCAGCCTCATTCGCGGCTAATTGCGCCTGCGGCAGGCTTTTATCGACAATCAGCTGCTGTGGTTTCACCCACTCCTCCTGCGCCGAATAAGCGGCGCCCGACAGACCGATAATAATAAGCGGCAATAAAACAGAACGAAAAGAGGTTGAATAGTTCATCATTTTCTCTCAATCATTTATCAGGATAACGGCAAGGTGGGATAATCGGTATATCCCGTCGCACTGCCACCAAACAGCGTGGCGGGATCGCGCACCTGGGCCAGCGGCAACTTGTGCGCCAGCCGGTGGGGTAAATCCGGGTTGGCAATAAATGGCCGTCCGAAGGCAATCAAATCGGCATAGCCAGCCGTAAGTATTTGTTCGGCTTTGTTAAGGTCATAGTTGCCCGCGACGATAAGCGTTCCGCTAAACGTCTCGCGCAGGGATTGACGGAAAGTGTCGGGTACCTGCGGCGCGTCGTCCCAGTCGGCTTCCGCCAGGTGGATGAATGCTATCCCGTGTTGTTCGCACCAGGCCGCCAGAGCGAGGATGGCGTCGATCACCTGCGGGTCATTCATCCCCCGCTGGGTAATAAACGGCGAAAGGCGGATGCCCGTTCGCTCGGGGCCAATGGCCTCCGCAATCGCGTACAAGACCTCCTGGGCAAAGCGGATCCGGTTAGCAAGCGTGCCGCCATACTCGTCCGAGCGTTTATTGGAGGTTTGACGCAGGAACTGGTCAATCAAATAGCCGTTTCCGCCGTGAACTTCCACGCCATCAAAGCCGGCCTGGACGGCATTCAGTGCCGCCTGGCGATAGTCCGCGATGATGCCGTGAATGTCTTTGCGCGTCAGCGTTCTTGGCTGCGGGCAGTCAACCATTTGGCCTTCGCCCTTTTCGTTCACCACCCACACTTTCGCGTCCGGCGCCAGCGCTGACGGGGCCACGGGCTGACCATCCTGATGAAAACTGGCGTGCGACATTCGCCCGACGTGCCAGAGCTGAGAAAAAATCACCCCGCCCGCCTGATGCACGGCCCCCGTCGTGAGTTGCCATCCTGAAACCTGCTGCGGCGAATGGATGCCTGGAGTCCAGGAGTATCCCTGGCCCTGCGGGGAGATCTGGGTGGCTTCGGTGATGATTAATCCCGCGCTGGCCCGCTGCCGGTAGTATTCCGCCATCAGCGACGAGGGAATATTGCCTGGCTGAAGGGAACGCGCGCGGGTCATTGGCGCCATAACGATACGATTTTTCAGGTCCTGCTGACCCAACCGGTAACGGTCAAAAAGTGAGGAACGGTTCATGTTTTCATCCCTTATGGTTTGGATGAAATCACTTTACAGGCGGTATTGCATTTTGATAATTACACTGAAAACTGATGCACTTTTCGGAAAATATGAATAATGGGCAAGCTTGAAGATATGGCATTGCTGGTTGAAGTGGCCGAGGCCGGGGGGCTTTCCGCCGCCGGACGTCGGCTGTCGCTCTCTCCTGCGACCATGACGGCCAGACTGAAGGCGATTGAAGAACGTTACCAGACTCGCCTGTTTCATCGTTCAACGCGATCCATCACGCTGACCCGTGCCGGAGAAGAGTTTTATCATGCCGCGCTGCGCGTGCTGGAAGAGATGCGCCATGCCGAGTCGCTCCTGACGCAAAAAGAGGGCGTCCTCAGCGGCAATATTCGCCTTTCTGCCCCCTCGGATTTTGGCAGACAGTATCTTAGCCCCGCCGTGGTGGAATTTTCCCGACACCATCCTGACGTGAAATTTTTCATCGTGTTAAGAGAACATGTTGAAGATCTGGTCGCTAACCGGCTGGATATGAGCGTGCGTTTCGGTAACCTGCCGGACAGCAGCCTGGTCGTCAGAAACATCCGCCCAAATCATCGGGTGCTGGTGGCCTCTGCGGCGTATCTTAGCAACCGCGGCGTCCCCGCCACATTTGCGGAGTTAGCCCATCACCAGTGCCTGGCACTTGAGTCTCAGGGCGTGGTGATGAACGAATGGCGCTTTGAAAAAGATGGCGAGGAAAGTGTCGTTCGCGTAGAGCCAGCCATGGTGTGCGACGACGGGGCATTGCTTCGTCAGTGGGCGCTCAGCGGCGCTGGCATTGCGGGGAAATCCTGGTGGGATGTGAAGGACGATGTTGAGGCCGGAAGACTCACCGTCCTGTTTGCTGACAGTTTTACCGGTTTTAGCCGATACGACCGCAAAGATGTCGGGCTACAGTTTGTTTACCCGCAGCGTAAACTGCAGCCGCTTCAGGTCACGGCGTTTAGCCAGTTTTTTCTCGACTGGCTAAAAAAACGGTAGCGTGAATGTTGATTAAACCCGCTTAAAATTCATCGACACAATGCTGCCTTAATGCGCGAAAAACAGTGATACACTTACCCCACCGGGTGGGTCTTCCCGTTTGAACGCATGAGGAAACAACAGTAACCAAATGACGAAATGGTCACTCGTTGTCAATCCTGGCCTGTCACGCTAAGCTTAAATAATGACTAAAAATATGAACGCCCCATCAATGCGTGGTCCACTTGACCATTCTGTCAGAGAGCAAATCGTCGAAGCGGCTTTTGAGCACTTCGGGCATTACGGCTATGAAAAAACCACCGTCGCCGAACTGGCGAAATCCATCGGTTTTTCTAAGTCCTACATTTATAAGTTTTTCGATTCCAAACAGGCTATTGGCGAAGTGATCTGCGCTAACCGCCTGGAGCTGATCATGGCGGCGGTGCTTTCTGCCATCGAGGATGCGCCGTCAGCCAGCGAAAAATTACGCCGTCTTTTCAAAGCGCTTACCGAGGCCGGAAGCGAGCTGTTTTTCCACGATCGGAAGCTTTACGACATTGCCGCCGTCGCCGCACGGGACAAATGGCCGTCTACTGAAAGGTATACAGACGGCCTGATGAAGCTGATTGAGAGCATCATTATTGAAGGCAGGCAGGCGGGTGAATTCGAAAGAAAAACGCCGCTGGATGAGGTCACGCAGGCTATCCACATGGTGATGTGCCCTTATATCAATCCCATACAGCTGCAATATAACCTCGAAACGGCCCCCACTGCGGCGGTGCTTCTCTCTTCGCTGGTATTAAGAAGCCTGGCCCCCTGATTAGTGACCATTGACTTTATTAGTCACCAGTCTGAGAATGCGGAAACTGTCCTGTTACTTCTATAAGGGTTTCCCATGCTCAGGCTCAATACAGCCCGCCTTGCCGTTAGCCTTCTGCCGTTTGTCCTCGTGGCGTGCGGCGATAATTCCGCGAGTGACGATCCGCGCACAAAGCCACCGCTTGTCAGATCCGCCGCCATCGAGCTTGCGAACAATACTGCTCACGCCTTTACCGGCGTGGTGGTGGCGAGAACGCAAAGTGATTTGGGTTTCAGGGTTCAGGGGAAAATCCTTGAGCGACTTGTCGATACCGGGCAAACCGTCAGACAGGGTCAGCCTTTACTGCGCCTCGATCCGGTTGACCTGAAATTACAGGCCCAGGCACAGCAGCGCACGGTGGATGCTGCCCAGGCGCGTGCGAGAAAAGCGTCCAGCGATGAGGCGCGTTATCGCGGTCTTGTGGCGTCCGGCGCCGTGTCCGCCTCGGAGTATGATCAGATCAAAGCCGCCGCCGATTCCGCCAGAGCGGAACTCAGCGCAGCCCGGGCGCAGGCCAACGTGGCGCAAAACGCAACGGGCTATGCCGTACTGCTGGCGGATTCAGACGGGGTAGTGATGGAAACCCTCGCCGAGCCAGGTCAGGTGGTGAGTGCCGGGCAAGTGGTGATCCGACTCGCCAGGGCGGGACAACGTGAAGCGCTCGTGCAGTTCCCCGAGACCCTGCGCCCTGCCGTTGGCAGCCCTGCACTGGCCACACTTTATGGCAATGAAAAACACCCGGTCAGCGCAACGCTTCGCCTGCTGTCTGATTCAGCCGATGCCACAACCCGCACCTATGAAGCCCGCTACGTGCTGAATGGTGACCTGGCAAACGCGCCGCTGGGGGCAACCGTCACGCTGAACGTTCAGGACCCAAAAGCGGAACGTCAGGTCATGCAGGTTCCGCTCGCCTCACTCTACGATGCTGGCAAAGGCCCCGGTGTCTGGCGCATTTCCGCCAGGCCGGCAAAGGTTACCTGGACGCCGGTGAAGGTGCTGAGCGTGGGTGAAGATGCCGCGCAGGTCACGGGCAGCGTGAAGCCAGGCGAGAAGATTGTGGCGCTGGGCGCACACCTTTTGCACGAGGGTGAAATCGTCAGGCTTGCAGAACAACGCAATGCCGCGCTGGCGGAGAACACGCCATGAGCGGAAGTCGCTTCAACCTGTCAGCGCTTGCCGTGCGCGAGCGCTCCATCACCCTGTTTCTGATCGTCCTTGTGACGATTGCCGGTATCTACGCCTTTTTTGGGCTTGGCCGCGCGGAAGATCCCCCTTTTACGGTGAAGCAAATGACGGTGATATCCGTCTGGCCCGGCGCAACCGCGCAGGAGATGCAGGATCAGGTCGCCGAACCGCTGGAAAAACGCCTGCAGGAGCTCAAATGGTATGACCGGACGGAAACCTATACCCGCCCCGGCATGGCGTTTATCACCTTATCGTTGCAAGACAAAACGCCCCCCGCAGAGGTGCAAGAGGAGTTCTATCAGGCGCGGAAAAAGCTGGGAGACGAATCCCTGAATCTCCCTGCCGGGACGATCGGCCCGATGATCAATGACGAATTTGCCGATGTCACCTTTGCCCTTTTTGCCCTGAAAGCGAAAGGTGAACCCCAGCGGCAGCTGGTACGTGATGCCGAAGCCATGCGCCAGCAACTTTTGCACGTACCCGGCGTGAAGAAAGTGAACATTATTGGTGAACAGGCGGAGCGGATATACATCGCTTTCTCTCATGACCGACTGGCCACGATGGGTCTCTCGCCGCAGGATATTTTCAACGCCCTGAACAATCAGAACGCGTTAAAAGCAGCGGGCTCTATTGAGTCCCGGGGCGCCCAGATATTTATCCGCCTCGACGGCGCGTTTGATGAGTTGCAGAAGATCCGCGATACACCCGTTGTGGCTCAGGGCAAAACGCTCAGGCTGTCCGATGTAGCGACGGTTGAACGGGGCTATGAAGATCCCCCTACGATGCTGATACGTAACCAGCATGAACCCGCCCTTCTGCTGGGTATCGTCATGCGTGAGGGCTGGAATGGTCTGGCGCTGGGTAAAGCGCTGGATGCCGAAACGGCAAAAATAAACGCGAGTCTGCCGCTGGGCATGACCCTGAGCAAAGTCACCGACCAGTCAGTGAACATCAGCTCGGCGGTGGATGAGTTTATGATCAAATTCTTCGTCGCCCTGCTGGTGGTCATGGTGGTCTGTTTTGTCAGCATGGGCTGGCGCGTGGGGGTGGTGGTTGCAGCGGCGGTACCGTTGACGCTGGCGGTGGTCTTCGTGGTGATGGAAGCCGCGGGGATAAACTTTGACCGCGTCACGCTGGGCTCCCTGATCCTTGCCCTCGGCTTACTGGTTGACGATGCCATTATCGCCATCGAAATGATGGTGGTCAAAATGGAGGAAGGTTACGACCAGGTCAAAGCCTCCGCCTACGCCTGGAGCCATACCGCCGCGCCAATGCTGGCGGGTACGCTGGTGACGGCAATTGGCTTTATGCCAAACGGTTTTGCCCAGTCAACCGCCGGGGAATACACCAGCAATATGTTCTGGATTGTCGGCCTCGCCCTGATTGCATCGTGGTTTGTCGCCGTGGTGTTTACCCCCTATCTTGGGGTGAAGATCCTCCCGGCCATTCCCAAAGTGGAAGGAGGCCATGCCGCCATCTATGACACGCCGCGTTATAACCGTTTTCGCCGGATACTGAGCCGCGTTATCGCCGGAAAATGGCGGGTGGCCGGTGCCGTGGTCGCTATTTTCATCCTCGCCATATTCGGCATGGGACTGGTAAAAAAACAATTTTTCCCGACATCCGATCGCCCGGAAGTGCTGGTTGAAGTGCAGATGCCCTATGGCACCTCAATCGAACAGACCCGTGCCGCAACCGCAAAAATAGAAGCATGGTTGAGCCAGCAGCCTGAGGCCAACATCGTGACGGCCTATATTGGCCAGGGATCGCCCCGCTTTTACCTGGCGATGGCCCCCGAATTACCTGACCCGTCTTTTGCAAAAATCGTGATCCTGACGGACAGCGAGACGTCACGCGAAGCGCTCAAGTTCAGGCTCAGGGAGGCTGTCGCCAGCGGCCTGGCGCCTGAGGCCCGCGTGCGGGTGACGCAGCTGGTCTTTGGCCCGTACTCGCCCTTCCCGGTTGCCTGGCGCGTTTCGGGGCCGGATGTCGGTACCTTACGCGATATCGCAGACAAGGTGAAAGGCGTCCTACAGGCAAGCCCAATGATGCGTACCGTCAATACCGACTGGGGATCACGCGTTCCGGTATTGCATTTCACCCTCGATCAAAACCGTCTGCAGGCCACCGGATTAACGTCCAGTGCCGTGGCTGAGCAGCTTCAGTTCTTGCTCTCAGGCGTGCCAATTACCGCCGTGCGAGAAGATATTCGCTCGGTAGAGGTCATGGGGCGCGCCGCGGGGGATATCCGTCTCGACCCGGCAAAAATTGAGGGTTTTACCCTCGTCGGCAATGCGGGGCAGCGCGTTCCGCTGTCTCAAATTGGCAAGATTGAGATCGGTATGGAAGACCCGATTTTGCGCCGCCGCGACCGCACTCCGACCATTACCGTGCGGGGTGATATCGCCGACAATCTTCAGCCACCGGATGTATCGGTCGCCATCATGAAACAGCTCCAGCCGATTGTAGATACATTGCCGGCCGGATACCGCATTGAGATGGCCGGTTCGATTGAGGAATCGGGCAAAGCCACGCAGGCAATGATTCCGCTGTTCCCGATCATGATTGCGCTGACGCTGCTGATCATCATTCTGCAGGTGCGTTCGCTCTCGGCGATGGTGATGGTGTTCCTTACCGCGCCGCTGGGGCTGATTGGCGTGGTGCCGACCCTGTTGATTTTCAATCAGCCGTTTGGCATCAACGCGCTGGTGGGGTTGATCGCCCTTTCAGGCATTCTTATGCGCAATACGCTGATCCTGATTGGGCAAATCGATCATAACCAGAAGGACGGTCTCGATCCGTTCCACGCGGTGGTCGAGGCGACGGTTCAGCGAGCCCGGCCCGTACTGCTGACGGCACTTGCCGCCGTGCTGGCGTTTATTCCTCTGACGCATTCGGTATTCTGGGGAACCCTGGCTTACACGTTGATTGGCGGAACCTTAGGCGGTACGGCCATTACGCTGGTGTTCCTGCCTGCGATGTATGCGATCTGGTTCCGGATCCGCCCTGCGGAACAGCGCGTGCAGTCCCCGGCAGAAAACGTGTAAACTACCCTAAGTAGATAACTGTTCCGAGGTAAGCATGGTTGTTAAGCGCTTAAGAAAAGAGGATCGCCGCGTACAGCTGCTGGAAGTGGCGCGCGGAATTGTCCGCCAGCAAGGCACGGAGGCACTGACGTTGGGTTACCTGGCGGAGCGGGCCAACGTGACCAAGCCTATCCCCTACGACCATTTTGGCGATCGTGAAGGGTTGCTGATGGCCTTGTATCAGGATTATAGCGATCGGCAGTTGGCGAAATTCCGTGAGACGCTGGCGGTAGACAGCAAAACGCTGGACAAGACGATCCGCTTTTTCAGCGCCGCCTATATTGATTGCGCCATGACCGCCGGGCCCGAAACCGGGCCCATCGCCGCGGCGCTGTCCGGCTCTCGCGCGTTGCAGTCGTTTCGTGAGGCGTGCGTTGCCGAATGCGCCGACTGCCTGCGTACCGCGCTTTCCCCCTTTGTCGTCCTGAAAGGCGTTCAGGGAGAAGCGGTACTGACGGCCATCATTGGTGCGGCGGACGCGCTCAGCACCGCCGCGGGTAACGGCGTGCTCGCCCGAAATGTTGCGGAAGATACCCTCAGCGGCGCCATCACCGGGGTGCTGGAGACCTACGTGAATAGCACAAAATGATCGTTTGGTGCGGATTGACAGCTAAGTTACCAATAGTAATATAAACGTCACTTCTCACCCATTCGAGGTCGCTATGTCTGCTACACATGCCATTAATAATGCACTGATCGTGACGGCTCACCCTGTCGACAATTCGTTATCCCATTCGCTGGCCGCCCGCATTGCCGGGAAACTGCGTGAACAGGGTACGCAGGTGGAGATGGCCGATCTGCATGGCGAAGGGTTTAACCCGGCCATGTCCCGCGCCGATCTTGATTTGTACCACGGCGATCCGAGCGCCCTTCCTGACGCTATTCTGCGCGAGCAGCAGCGGGTCGAGCGGGCGGATATGCTGGTATTCGTTTTCCCGGTGTACTGGTGGTCCGTTCCCGGCCTGTTGAAAGGCTGGTTTGATCGCGTTCTGACGCTGAACTGGGCGTATAAAGTGGCAGAAGACGGCCGGATTGTGGGCAATTTGCGCGACGTTCCCGTTCGCCTTATTGCGACTGCTGGCAGCGATCTTAACGGTTTCGATAAACATGGTTATTCGACGGCGATTCAGACTCAAATAGTAGAGGGCATTTTCGGCTTCTGCGGTTTGAAGAACGTCAAACTCGATATTCTTTACCAGGCAGACACGGCGATGCCTGCTCAGGTTGAGGAATTCCTGCTGGGGCTTGAGAGCACAATTACAGGGTAAAACCGCCGTCACCCACCTGCGCCTGCGCGTACCATTTCATCAGCTCTGCGGTACCGGGCGCGTTTTCAGCCGGTGACCATGGAGCGGTATCGTGCTCCGGAACAGGCTGATAGCCGCCGTGTTTGACCTCGAAAATGACGCCGCCTTTATCCAGCGACAGCACGGCATGCCAGGTACCGGCATCCATCTCCAGCACTTTGCAGTCTTCACCTAACACCACGCGCTGGGTCACGTTACCGCTGTCATCAAAATTCAACACCAGAAAGCGACCGCTCAGAGCCGTCAGCAGTTCAAACGTGTGCGGGTGGCGATGAGGGCGAACATAGGTACCTGGCTCCATCGCGATAGCCAGGCGTTGTACCGGGTCGCTCAGTTCGGGATGTAAATTGCGGTGCGCGCGTAAGCGAGGAGAATTGGCAGCCTGCTCGCTTTGCTGCTGCAGGTCACTGAACGTAATTTGTTTCATATACACCTTTGTGAATGTGGTCAGCTGGCGGCAACCCGATTGCCGCAGGACGTTATACCATTCTGAAAAGCCGATAAGCCACGGTATTTATGAAACAAAACGCTGCCAGCGTGTTGAAAACATCGCATCTGCCGCTCCGCGCGGACAGGTAATTTTAAGAGAGACAGGGATTTTTCAAGCGCTGACTCAGACCAGCCGTGGGTGTGAATCCATGCGGGATCTGGATAAGTTCTCGCCAGGCATACCATCCTCATGCCCCCCCTTCGGTTTCAGGTCGTAAGTATAGTGTGATGAGTCCAAAACTGAGGTTGAGTAAAACTCACGTTGAAACGCACGTCATCGCACTGAAATTTAAACCCGTCGGGAACGTGTAGACTCGGTGAAAGCGATGCCAGAATTGAGAGTCGTATTTCAACTGGTCGTAAGATAAATTCAGCGTAAGTGTTACGTCATACAGGAGGGGATATGCCGCAAGCTTTACCGGGAATTGATGTTTTATTTGTCGCTGGGTTCGGGCCTATTTCACGGGACACAGCGTCCAGCGCCGCGTTTTATATCCATACACTCGGCCTTCCGCTTAAGCCGATGGAGGGGAACAGTGATTATCTGCTCGCAGAAGTGGGCCAGTTGAAAGGCGTGAAGCATTTCGCCGTCTGGCCGCTTACACAGGCGGCAATGTCCTGCTTTGGAGAAGAACAATGGCCCGCTGAGCACCCGATACCGCAAGGATGGGTTGAGTACGAGGTTCAGGACCTGGACTCGGCTACCCGTATTTTGACTGAAAAAGGCTATCGGTTGCTGGTGGCAAACCGCACAGAACCGTGGGGGCAAACCGTCACCCGTCTGCTCAGCCCGGAGGGCTTGCTTACGGGATTAACGATTACGCCGTGGCTTCGGGAGGTATGACGCCCTTCACCAGGCCATTTACCAGCAGGGTAAAAACCTGAATCGCTTTTGGTAATGCCTGCTGCGGATCTTCGCTGGCGGCCACCCACTGGGCGGCATTCAGTGCGGCACCGTTTAACAGCCAGGCGGTGGCATCAACATCTACCGGTTCGATTAAGCCGCGTTCAATCAGGTCGGAAAGGCTCTTACGCGTAGCGTCGAGGCAGTTATTCTGGCTCGGCCATTTTCCCGGGTCCCCAAGAAAAGCCGGACCATCAAGCAGAACGATGCGACGGACTTCTTCATCCAGCGCCATCTCGATATAGGCTATCCCTTCTGCCAGAAGCTTTTGCTGGTCATCCTTCACATGTGCCGCCGCACTTTTGGCGCTTTGCGCCATTTCAGAATCAATCTGGGTAACGACAGCGGCAAGTAACCCTTTTTTATCGCCAAAATTATGATACAGGGCCCCGCGCGTCAGGCCCACGCTGGCGGTAAAATCATCCATCGAGGCTGCGGCAAACCCTTTTTCGGCAAAGGCTTTACGTGCAGCCGCAATCAATTTAGTGCGGGTTTCTTCCATCGTTTCGGCGCGGCGTTTGGCTGCCATACGAGCTCCTTGCAATCTACACCACGCAAGTCGTTTGACATACGCGGCGTATGTGTTATTAAGTTGACATACGCCGCGTATCTTAATTCATTTATTTATGCCGCGCATCCACTGTCCCTGTCCAAAGAAAGGATCCGTTATGAACCAACCGAAACCCGTTTTCCCTGCAAATCGCCACGCGCTGTATGAGCAGCACGGTTATTCTGCAGCGATCCGCTCTGGTGATTTACTGTTTGTTTCCGGACAGGTGGGTAGCCGGGAAGACGGTACACCCGAACCCGACTTTGCAATGCAGGTAGAGCGTGCCTTCGATAATCTCAAGGCCACGCTTGACGCTGCAGGATGTACGTTTGCCGATCTTGTTGATGTGACAACCTTTCATACCGATCCGGAGAATCAATTTCCAGCCATTATGCAGGTGAAACAAACGCTTTTCCCTAAGCCACCGTATCCGAACTGGACAGCCGTGGGCGTTACCTGGCTGGCGGGATTTGATTTTGAGATAAAGGTTATCGCCCGGATCCCTGAACATCAGGAATGAACACGTTGCACACAGGTATCAGAAGAACCGGTATCTGTGTGTAAAAGTGGAACCGGGGCCGACATAGTGAGTGTTAGCTCAGAGTGACGCTACCTTACAAAGGGCGGTTAGCATGTTACCCGCGCATATCGAAACCGGATTTTTGAAAATCTCTGTAGACTTCCGGGTTGTTGAATGCCGGGAATTTGGCTTTTTGGGCTGCTGATTTTATCGCTTCACAATAGGCTTTATTGCCGTTGCTGGTGGATATGTTTAAAGGCGTGCCATCCTGAGCAAATTCAATATGCAGCCTGCATTTTTTCCCTTTCCAGTTTTGCGGCTCATCCAGTTTGGCATTTATTGCCGCCCTGATTGCCCGCGCTTGCGCGCCCCACTCATCCTGATCGTCCCAGCGTCCTGAGCTGCAACTGCCCGTTGCCGTGGTCTTATGGCATCCAGAAGGATGTAACGGCGCACATCCTGCGACCATGTTCGCCACTAATGCCATCATAACAATTTTCTTTATTGTTTCAGACACGATCACTTCTTGCCTCTCAGTCCATTTAAGCCTCAGAAATAGTGATCTATTTTTCTGTATTGACTGGTCATGTTTCAACTACCAATTTTTCACACAACCCGATGCTTCCAATGAACCTTTTTATGGCGCAAGGATAATAACCTGCGATGTCGTCGTTCATCATGCACGCTAAATCACTACCAAAGCGCTCACCTCCCCAGTGCCTCAAGAATTGCATCCTCCATTTTCTCGGGCGTCGTCATCGGTGCAAAACGTTTGAGGGGTATCCCATCGCGTCCGATCAGGAACTTCGTGAAATTCCATTTGATCCGTCCTCCCAGCACGCCAGGCAATTCCTTTTTCAGAAAACGAAACACCGGGTGCGCTGCGCCACCGTTTACCTCTACTTTCTCGAACATGGGGAAACTTACGCCGTAGTTAATGTAACAAGTGTTCGAGATTTCATCGGCGCCGCCGGGCTCCTGCTTACCAAACTGGTTACAGGGAAAGCCAAGCACCACTAACCCTTGACCGGCGTATTTCGTGTATAGCGCTTCAAGGCCCGCGTATTGCGGCGTGAAGCCACACTGGCTGGCAGTATTCACGACCAAAACCACCTTACCCGCATAGTCGTCCATTGAGATAAGACGGCCATCCAGGCTGGTGGCGGTAAGTTGATGAAAATTGGTCATACTGGCATCCTTAAAAGAGAAACGGTTCAGCGTGAAATCTGGTTAACCCTCAGGTTGAATCACTCGTGATGATGATCCCTCAGGAAAACGGTTAACACATCCTTAGGAGGGGTTATTCCCGTTTCTGAAAGCATCCAGCCCACCGCGCCGCGATGATATGTACCGTGAAAAAGGACATGATTGAGCATATCTCCTGCCTTCATTTCACCATACCCACCATCGACGAAACGAAATTTAACGATTTCAGAAAGATCAGCCATGTTCATTGTACCGACTTGTTGAATATACCATTCAGTGCATTCAAACATCTTTGTCAGAAGCTCGTCTGCAGTCGGGGTTTCTGGCGTATTTAACGCGGTGTATTGGTGCTTTTGGCCAGTAATGTTGGCTCTGAAAATCATATCAACGACATAAACATGGTTCATAAGCCTGAGCATCAGATGATGCTTATCAGCATTCGCTAACGTATCTACCTTCTTTATCGCTTGTAATGTTTCTGGATCTGCCCAGCGCTTGAACTTTAATAGCGTGACTATCGTGTTTGTGTTCATTTTCCCCCTCCGAATCAACAAAAAATTATCATATCAGCAACATTGTCAAGCCGGTACCGGGGACTGACCAGAAAAGATCCGCTGTGAGCGAAAAGCGGACGTTAATGAGAGCATGGAACCAGTAAGCATCGGCAAGTATGCCCAAAATGATGCTCGTTAATTTTGGGCTTTAAATACTTTTCACATAAACATAATCCACTTACAGGCAGCAGATAAAACCGTGTCAGGAGCTTAATTTATGGTCCTTTTTTGCACGCAACTCGTTAACAATACCTAAAAATGCAAGCCCGACGGGAACAAGAGATCCCCACAGGACGGCGTTCCAGCCGTAGAGACTAAGCAGAGCACCAGAAGAAAATGATCCTACAATCATCACCCCAAACACGACAAAATCGTTCAGGGACTGAACCTGGGTTTTCTCTTCGGGACGGTGATATTCAATGATTTTTGCCGATGCGCCGGTAAAGCCAAAATTCCAGCCAAGACCCAGCAATATTAACGACAGCCAGTAGTGGAAAATATCGGTTCCACCGAGTCCGGCCAGCACAGAGCATGCCGTGATAAGCAGACCCGCAGCGGCGATACGCATAGCCCCAAAGCGGTTAATTAATTTACCGGTGAAAAAACCGGGACCGTACATGGCAATAACATGCCACTGGATACCGAGATTTGACGCCTGCTGAGAAATGCCGTGCATGTGCATCGAGAGTGGTGCTGCCGTCATCAGGAAGTTCATCACCATATAGGTTACCGCACCGCTGAATACGGTTCTGGCAAACCCCGGCTGTCGGACTATTACGCTCAGAGGTCGTCCACCTGTTCCAACCGTGCTGACGGAATCTATCGTTTTCATGCCTTTAAGAATGAACGCTGATATAACGGCCACGAGCGCCTGGGCGATGAACGTGACGGCAAAGGTATGAGGCGGCCAGAGGTGCATCGTTCCGGAAACCAGCATAGGACCAACCACGCCAGCTATCACTCCTCCCCCCATAACCAGCGACAGGGCCCGGGCCCGGCGTTCGGGCGTAACGCCATCCGTTGCGGCAAAACGAAAGCTTAGCGCGACCGCCGCATAGGCACCGCCCATAAATGCAGCAATGCAGAACAGCAGGAATGAGCCGATGAAGACGGCCAGAGCAGCCGTCAGTCCGGTAATGACGCCTGCCCCGGTGCCGACCATAAAGGCGGCCTTACGACCATTTGTCCGCGCCAGTGAACCTAACGGCAAGATACAGGCCGCCATCCCCAGAACAAACATGGTGATGGGAAGAGTGGCCAGCGAACTGCTGGGAGCCAGTGCGTTACCAACAATCGCGCCTGTCGCATAAAAGACGACGGAGTTAGCACCGGCGAGAGCCTGTGCGGCCGACAGTCGGATGATATTGTTTTTCTGATCTGCTACGGGCAGGAAATGTTCTGCGGACATGTGATTAATTATCCTGATTCATGGTGAGCACTATCCGGTATCGCGCCAGACCCTGTTTCAGTCTGCTGAGCGCCTCATTTGCCCTTTCAAATGGCAGTCGCTCTGTAACAGGCAAAGCCTGAAAGAGGTGGCTGAACTGAAGCGCGCGCTCGGTTTGCACCGGTGTGCTGACAAAGGATCCTATCAGGGTACGTTCAGCGCCGATCATCATACCCGGTGTGACCAGCAGCGGCGTTTTTCCGGTACCCAGCAGGATCGCTTTTCCCCGTGGAGCCAGCGCGGACATGAGGGCTGAAACCATTTCTGAAGCCGGCGCCGTTGCCACAATAAAATCCACACCGCCGTCATTTTTCAGGCGTTCTGATGCGTTTTCATCAAGGATATTGATGTAGTGATGCGCACCCAGCTCAAAAGCAGCCTGCTCTTTTTCACTACCCCGCGCAATCACAGTCACCTCAAAACCCATCTTACGGGCGTACTGAACGGCCATGTGGCCAAGGCCCCCCAATCCGAGAACCGCCACTCTGTCGCCCGCCCTTGCGCCTGAATTACGCAGCGCATTGAAGGTAGCGGTACCGGCGCAAAGGATCGGAGCGGCATGCACGGCAGAGAGCGCGGAGGGAATGGCTATGAGCGCGGTATGACGCATGACAATGTACTCTGCGTAGCCGCCATCGCAGCTGAGACCGGGCGTCAGTTGGTTTTCACAGAGATGAAAAAGCCCGCTCCGGCAGGGGGTACAATGCTGACAGTACCCACCCAGTCGCCCAATCCCTACCCGCTGACCGGTTTGCCAGATATCGGGCACCTGGTTCCCCTTCCGGGTAATAAACCCGACGATTTCATGTCCCGGGATACGGCCGGACTGGCCCGCCAGCGGTGCTTTTTCCGCGTCCCGGAGATCGGCACCGCATACGCCGCATGCTTCAATTCTAACGAGCACCTCATCCGGGCCGGGAGCGGGTATTGGCCGCTCTGTCATTTCCAGTACACCGGGGGCAACGACCTGCATAGCACGATATTTTTTATTCATAAATTGCACAGGTAAAAAATGAGGATTATCAGATGGCAAGGGCGACGAGAAAACGAGACACCATGTTATAGGCGGCGACGGTTGCAACGGCTTCCACGGTCTCTTTTTCACCTAACCATTTCATCCTGTTGAGCAGAATAATCCAGCCGCGTCAGCACAGTATTAAGTCACCTTCGATCAGCATATTCTGGGCCAGTAACCACCGGTTCAGAGAGGCGTTAATCACCCGCTGATGAACCCCATCAAATTGATGCACCGTGCCGTCACCGCTTACATGGATGACATACTGAAGCGTGCCGGAAGCATCATCTGCACGCTTGTCCCCGGAGGCCGGTATACCCTTTGGAAGGTGCCCGTCAGTATGTATTTCAAGATGCGTAAGGGCGAGACCTTCATTTCTCGCTTCCTGAATAAAGGCGGCCATCATACAGGCATTAAACGCGGCGAGAATCAGTTCCTGAGGGTCGGGAGCCAGCCCTTCGCCACCCAGCGAAACCGGTTCATCGGAATCGATAACATGACTTTGCAGGGCAGGCAAAGCGTTGTCTTCGGAAAAGGACTGGCAGAGCGTCCGGCTGGCCATACCCCCCTGCCACGAGGTGACAAGGTCATAATGCGCGGTCTGGATTTGCATAATTACTCCAGTGCCGCACGCGGGTCAGCGCGTGCGGCATGGCCATCAGGCGTTACGGCCAGCCATTACGCCGCCATCGATATCCCAGATAGCGCCGGTGACCCAGCCAGTCTTGTCAGAAAGCAGGAAAGCAACGGTTTCCGCGATATCGACCGGGGTACCCACGCGGCCGATCGGGTGGAAGCTGTCAAAGCTGTTCATTACGTCCTTCACGTCGTCTTTTGGAATGAAGCCTTCGTAAATCGGCGTGTGAACAACGGCCGGAGACACCGCATTCACGCGGATCCCTTTTTCACCCAGCTCAATGGCCAGGTTTTTGGTCAGCGCGTGCAGACCCGCTTTCGCCATTGAGTAAGCTGAAGACGGCGTGGCGCCGATGGCCTGCTGTGCCCACATGGAGCCGATATTAACGATGGAGCCTTTAATGCCGGCCTCGATCATATTGCGCACCACGTCACGGGTAATAAAGAATGTCGCGCGGTTAATGCTCATATACATGTCATAGTCTGACGCTTCATGCTCGGTGAACGGTTTCGGGAAAAATACGCCAGCCGCATTGACCAGCAGGCTGATATCTTTGTGTTCGGCGTTAATGGTGTTCACCACGTGCTGCATACCTTCTTCTTTCATCAGGTCGGCAACGATGATGGAAACCTGACCATCTGCAGCCAGCGCCTGGCGGGCCTGCTCGGCTTTGTCCTGGCGATTGCCAACCAGCACAACGCTGCCGCCATTTTTCAGAACCAGCTTCGCCGTTTCGAAGCCCATACCGCTTGTACCACCGACCACTAACAGTTTTTTACCGGCAAAAGATGCGTTCATCGCTAACCTCTTTAAATTCATATGGTTGTCATTGATGAAAAGCTGCGCTCCTCATCGTGTGAAATCAGAATGCCACCCGGGCCCCTGATTGACGACTGAGAAGAAATTGCGACTCAGGAAAGAAAATCTTTCTCGCTGGCGTATACTGAGGAAAATTATGAATCAGGATGACCACAATGCGATCGCTAAACCGACTTAAATGGCTGCACGCTTTTGAAGCCACCGCCAGGCATGGCAGCTTTACCGGCGCGGCACAGGAACTTGGCGTTACGCCCGCCGCAGTAGGTCAGCTGGTACGCTCGCTGGAAGACTGGGTCGGGCACCCGCTTCTTCACCGCACCCGCTCAGGAAAAGAGCGGCTGACGCTGGTCGACGAAGCGCAGGAGGCACTCCAGGACATCACGCAGGGGCTCGACAAACTGGAAACCGGATTAAATAAGCTTCGCGGCCGCCGGTCGCGCTCGGTGGTGGTGGTGACGGCTTCTCAGGTACTGATGATGAACTGGCTGATGGACCGCCTGAACCGGTTTGCGGAATCGCATGAGAATATCGATTTGCGGCTTAACGTGACGGAAAAACTGATGGACGTGTCGCACGGCGAGGCGGATATCGGTATTCGCTGTGGACAGGGCGACTGGCCCGGCGTGAATAAAACCTGGCTGATGGATGAGGAAGCCGTGCTGATCTGCAGCCCGCACCTGGTGCCACCCGGGAAAATGGCCTGCAGTGAATGGCTCGCCACGCAAAAACTCATTCACGATGACACGCCGCATCCAGGCGCGGATTTTCCATCATGGGATGATGTACTGAGAACGGTCGGTGCCCCCGAAGCGCTGGAAAGCGGGCTACATATTAATTCCACTTCAGCTGTGATTCTGGCGGCGCTGAGTGGCAGGGGCGTGGCTATCGTGCGATACGCGCTGGTGAAAAAGCTTATCGAAACCGGACAGCTGGTCCAGCTGCATCCTGACCATCGGTGGCCGCTCAAGTGGTCTTATTATGTGGTGACCCCGCAGCAAAAAGTCATGCGTGATGATGTGAAAGTTTTCCACGACTGGCTTCTTCAGGATGTCGTCTCGGATCGTTCATAAACTGCCCACTCAGGCATTACGCTGCTCCTGCAATCACGCCGGGCGCGTAATGCTTATTCCCTGCCAAACCACGACATAGAATTTCTTCGCTGCTCCGCAAGATTATCTGATTTGTTGAAGCTGTCTGGCTTTCTGATAATCGCCCTCAACGAAAGGTAATACACAGCGCGCCTGACGTGCGTATTTTCGACGTCATGAAATGACTTTTCTGAAACAAACAACAACCGGAGTTTTCAATGTTCTTGAACTGGAATGAATATCGCAGTGACCTGCTTGCCACCATCGGCAAATTTGCCAAACTGAAGCCAGAGTTTATGAAAGGCTTTCAGCAAATGGATAAGGGGGCGTCAGAAAACAAGCACCTCGATCCCAAAACCCATGAACTGATTGCACTTGCCGTGGCCGTCACCACCCGCTGTGACGGTTGCCTGGCTGTTCATGTGGACGCTGCGGTTAAGCACGGTGCCACGCGTGAAGAGATCGCCGAAGCGCTGGCCGTTGCCATTAACCTGAACACTGGCGCAGCGCTGACGTATACCGCGCGAGCTCTGGATGTTTACGATAATCTGCCGAACAAATAGGCCTTAGACGGCCCCCTGTGGGCCGTCTAATCACTGACTATGATGTTACTGAATTCTGATTTTTCGCAGCGTGCGATCGTCACCCCGGATGATTATCAGTGGATACCTTCTCCCCAGCCCGGCGTTGAGCGCTTGATGCTTGACCGGATTGGTCGCGAGCAGGCCCGCGCAACCAGCCTTGTCCGGTATGCGCCCGGATCCAAATTTCCCGCACACAGCCATCCCGGCGGAGAAGAGATTCTGGTGCTCGACGGTATTTTTACCGAAAACGGGGTCGACTATCCTGCCGGCTGGTATCTGCGCAGCCCGGACGGTTCTTCTCACCAGCCCTCAAGTCGCGACGGCACAACCATTTTCGTCAAGCTGCGCCAGATGTCTGCCGATGAGCGCCAGCCGGTCAGGATAAATACGCAGGAGGCAGCTAACTGGCACGGTCAGCCGCAAAGACAAGTCTGCCCTTTATTCTCCGGTGCTTCAGAAATCGTTCAGCTTCAGAAGCTTGCTCCGGGCGAGCGGATCTTCTGTGCACCGCTTGTTGGCGGAGCAGAGCTCATTCTTTTACAGGGGGAGATCCGTGCGCCGGAAGGTCGCTATGAGTCAGGAAGCTGGCTGCGGTTTCCGCCGGGTGATATGCCAGCTCTGATAGCCACCGCCTCTGGCGCACTTTTTTATCTGAAAACGGGACATCTCAGCCCGACAACCCTGACCGGAGCGACATTATGAAGCAGAGCGCTGTTATCATCGGTGCGGGCATAAGCGGCCTTTATGCCGCCACGCTGCTTGAAAAAGCGGGTGTTGATTATGTGATCCTTGAGGCTCGTGACAGAACGGGCGGGCGCGTGCTGTCTGGCCTGGAACTGGCGGGCACCTCCGCTGGCATTCATGTCGATATGGGGGCAGCGTGGTTCTGGCCTGATATTCAACCGGACTTCGCGCAACTGATCGAGCGGCTTAATCTTCCGGTAATCGCGCACGGTCGCCCGGGCGACATGCTCTACGAGCGCCAACTGGATTCGCCCCCCGAACGCTATCCGTCATGGGAGAGCTCCCCGGCGTCTTTCAGGCTGAAGGGAGGAATGCAGGCGCTGACGGCGGCACTTAAAAGTCAGATCCCGGCTGAGAAGATTAAAACCGGCCATCAGGTGGTGGCGGTTTCCCGGGCTGGCAAGGAAGTGCAGGTCCATACCCGGTCCGAAGGCAGTAAAAAAGCCGTATTTTCCGGTGAGCATGTCTTCCTCGCTTTGCCTCCTGCCCTGGCAGCTAAAATAGATTTCAGACCGGCGATGCCGGAACAGGTACTGTCAAACTGGCGGAAAATCCCGACATGGATGGCTCCCCATGCAAAATATGTCGCTGTATATAAAACAGACATATTGCATGAGCGGCAGCTTTCAGGGAATGCAGGAAGCCGCGTGGGGCCAATGGTAGAGATCCATGACGTATCCGAGCCAGATTCGGGCAAAACGGCGATTTTTGGTTTTATTGGCGTACCGGCAAAATCGAGATGGACAGTCAGCGAAGCTGTTCTCAAAAGCCTTTGCCGGGAGCAGCTCGTACGCTTATTTGGGCAGGACGCGGCAGAACCCGAAGCTGAGTATATAAAAGACTGGGCGGCCGATCCGTTTACTGCGACGGAATTTGATCTCCTGCAGGAGGTCGGGCACGCAATGCCTGAGCAACTTCCCGCCTGGGTAGAATGGTCCGGCGAGATAACAGGTGTCGCCAGTGAATGGTCACCGCAGTTCTCGGGCTATCTGGCAGGCGCAATTGACTCTGCATTAACGGGCGTTCAGCGCTGGCTACAACAGAAATAACCCCGTGAAAATGGTTTGTTGCCTTTCGAACCGGAGAGGGGTTATTAAAAAACATGAGTTTCCGGTTCGATAATACGTCTGTTATTGGAAACAGCTGGCTTCTAAAACTTCCGCTTCTGGCACTAAGCAGCCTACTGCAGCATTAGCAGCCGCGTCCTGAAGCATTAACTGTGCATCCTCCATGGGTTTCCGCCATTTCCTCTCTTCGCGAGATAAACCCGAATTCAGATTGATACTGATCAAAAAAAACAGCTTTAAGCTAATGAAAAAAAATAATAATTCTTGAATGCTGACAAAACAATGGGATAGTAGCATTGATTATTAGACGATCGGTCAATAATATTCATAAACGACTTAATAACTGACCTGTAAACGACCAGGAAGACGAGGTGAAAGTGTTTAAATCTTTGTTAATCAACAAAACAGATGATCGCTACAGTACACAACTTGCTGAAATCGCTGAAAGTGAGCTGCCGCAGGGGGATGTGGAGGTCAATATTGACTATTCATCCATCAATTACAAAGACGCGCTGGCCATTACGGGCCGCGGCCCAATAGTCCGGCACTTTCCAATGGTGCCAGGCATTGATTTTGCCGGTACGGTGTCCGCCAGTTCACATCCGGAATTTCAGGCAGGGGATAAGGTTCTTCTTACCGGCTGGGGTGTTGGGGAAAAACACTGGGGCGGGCTGTCCGAAAAAGCGCGGGTAAATGGAGACTGGCTGACGCCGCTCCCTACGGGCGCAAACAGCAAACACGTGATGGCAATCGGTACAGCTGGCTTTACCGCGATGCTGTGTGTCGACGCACTCCTGAATCATGGTATTAAGCCTGAAGATGGTCCGGTACTTGTTACCGGTGCCAGCGGAGGTGTCGGGAGTATTGCGGCCATGATCCTGGCGTCGATGGGTTACCGCGTTACCGCGTCTACTGGTCGCCCGGAAGAAGCTGCCTGGCTTTATAAAACGGTCGGTGTAGACGAGATCATTAATCGTTCCGAGCTTTCATCACCCGGAAAACCTTTACAGAAAGAACGCTGGGCTGCCGCCATTGATACAGTCGGCAGCCACACGCTCTGCAACGCCTGCGCCGGCGTGAGGTACGGCAGTATTATTGCAGCCTGCGGCATGGCACAGGGTATGGAACTGATGGGGAATGTGGCTCCGTTTATCCTGCGTGGCGTCACGCTGAAAGGGATTGATAGTGTGATGTTCGCGAAAGAAAAAAGAGCGGCGATCTGGCAGCAGGCGGTACAGTATTTACCTGAGTCCAGACTAGATAGCCTGACGACCGTTTATCCACTCAGTGAGGCCATCTATGTAGCCGAAAAACTTCTAAATGGCGGAATTCGTGGTCGAGCAGTGATTCAATGTAGCTAATTGGATAGATGCCGGGTCCTGCCTGGAATTGATGCTGATTTATTAAGGGGCCGGTTTAGGCTCCTCTTTTACTTTTCAGCCGTCACTTCCGGCGACGGTTGATAGCGTACAGAAGTTTTGAAATAGTTCCAGAAATCGTACACAGGTTGGGTTGAACAATAAAGTTTGGCGCGCATGACTGCTCCTTCCCAGCCACTCCAGAAAATGGCCGCAAGTTGCTTATCATTCATATCGGAACATATTTCGCCTGAAGATAACGCATCGGACAAACAGGCCGCAACAAGTGCTTGCCAGCTCTCAATAATACTCTGTAGTTGATTAATAAAGGATGGCGGAAGCCCCGGACTCTCCTGCATCATATTGCCAACCAGGCAGCCACGAGTGAAGTTGTACTTTTTAATCCCATCGCAGGCATCATCTATGAAATTTTCCAGACGTACCATCGGTGCACAGGATGATTCATGAAGATGTTTCTTGAGTTTATGTTCAAAGAAACTGTCATAGGCATTCAGAACGGTCTGAGCATATTCTTCTTTACTCTTAAAATAGTAATAAAATGAGCCTTTAGGAACACTGGCATTTTTGACAATGGCATCGACTCCCGTCGAAAGAAAACCATTCTGCGTTAGCAGTTCAAGTCCACTGCGGATCAGGTCATTACGAGTATCTGCATAGGTACTTTCTGTTTTTCGTGGTCTTCCCCTTCCGCGAATTTCACCGGTCATGACTTATCCTCTGCATCTTATTAATAGAAAGAATAAGTGATTTTGCACGACAGCTTCAATCAGTTTATCCCCGCTGGTGACGAAGTGGTCGCTTCTGCCGAATAGACAATGACATAGCCTGTCGCTATAACGACATTGAAGGCTTTGTTCATGGACTTGCTTATCGAGAACAATGGCGAATTGCAAACGTCCGCTTCTGGCACAAAGCGGACCTCCCCCCTACACCGCCGACTTCGGCCTTAAATTCTCATCAAACGTCAGTCGCTTCCGGTCAGACTCAACCTCGCGCAGCGGCTCGACCTGGTGCATCGTCAGCTTGCAGCGCTCCACCAGCACCTGATACTCCCGCGTGCCCTGCTGCTTCCAGGCCAGTTCCTGCTCGCTCAGCTCGCGGATCGCTTTGGCCGGACTGCCGATAATCAAATGATTAGCGGGCATCTCCGCTTTCGCCTTCACGAACGCCGCCGCGCCGACGATGCTGTTTTCACCGATGACCGCCCCATCCATTACCACCGCGTTCATGCCCACCAGCGCGTTACGGCGGATCACGCAGCCGTGGAGAATGGCACTGTGGCCGATATGCCCGTCCTCCTCCACCACCGTGTCCTGCTCCGGGAAGCCGTGCATGACGCAGTTATCCTGAATGTTGGCGCCATCTTTCACCACAATGCGGCCAAAATCACCGCGCAGGCTGGCGTTAGGGCCGACATAAACGCCTTTACCCAGAATCACGTCCCCAATCAGCACCGCCGTTGGGTGGACGTAGCTCTCGTCAGGCACCACCGGCGTCAGACCGTCAATTTGATAAACAGGCATCTTCACTCCTTATGCGCTTGAAAGACCACCAAAGCGTTGATAGTAGAGCGTGCCGGGCACGGGCAGTTCGCCGACGGAGGTTTCCCCCTTCTCGCTGACAAACGCCAGCGCCCCCGGTGCGACACGCTGATAGATATTGATGCAGAGCTGTCGGGCGCTTTGTCCCGCCCAGTGCGCAGGCAGTAACTCCTCCGGCAGCAGCGGGTCTTTCAGCACCACACGACGATAAAAGTGAATCAGCAGCAGCTGGATCTGGAAGCACCGTTCCGGCGTAAGCTCCTCCGGTGCGGCCTCTTTTAACAGCGGCAGAAGCGGCCGGAACGAAGTAATAAACGACTCATACATCGCATTTTGCTCGGTTAACTGCCAGCACTCTTCTACACGTGAACGCAGCGCCGCGCGGGAGAGCGCCAGCGGCGAGTGGGCTTCAAAGAAAATGACGTTCTCCGCCACGCCAGCATCGTGAAGCAGAGATTGTACATCCGCCAGATGCTGCGACGGCGAGGCCATCAGGCTCGGCGCCAGCGTGCCAAACCCCTGCCAAATCAGCTGCTTTTTGACGTCGGCAAGGGTGGTTTTGTCCAGCCCTTCGGAGAGCAGCAACAGCCATTTTCCGTCCCAGGCGGGCAGTTCGGCGCGGTAAATCTTATTCTCCGCTCGACGGGTCAGGCGCAGCCCTTTATCGCTCAGGCGGTAAAAGCTGCGACGCCCGATGCGCGAGACGTCCAGCCAGCCCTCTTTGTTGAGGCGAAACAGCGCGGTGCGCACGAAGCGCTCGCCAAACCCCATGCCTTCCAGTAAGGCGGCAAGGCTGCCAAGCCAAATCTCGCCGCCGCGATGTGAAAGCGCGTCACCGTATAATGAGGAGATAAGCGACGTTCCGCTAACGGGAACCGAGCTAACCGCGTGCTGGATAAAGGCATCGAGTTTATTCATGTGATTCATTCTGTTGTTATTTTTGGTCTGGATGAATCATAGCATATTCCCCTCTCCCTTGAGGAAGAGGCCTGGGGTGAGGGGAAACATACGGCTATAGTGGTCATTCCGTTCACTTCATGTTCCTTGCTACTCTGTGACGGCACGACCGGTGAACGTGCCAGGGTGGCTCAATCGCCACCACCCTGGCGACCCGGGCTCCCGGCGGTAAATCGCCGCTTCGCGGTGCCCTCAGCTTATTCCTTCAGGCTATCGGGTCGGGCATGAGCCTGCATCCCTGCAGGCCACGCCCTCTCGGCGCATCCCTGCGCCTCGCCGTGGCCTTACGGAAACGCTTCGGCGATTTACAGCCGGACCGGGACATCGCTGTAAGTCATTCATAATCCTGATGGCACATATATCGCTTCAAGTTAAAAAATTACTGGGGATCCCTCAGCCCAAAGGGAGAGGAAGAAAAAGTCCCTTCTCCCCTCTGGGGAGAAGGTTAGGATGAGGGGCAAGGGAAAAAACTCAACCGTTGGCCGCAACTTTACGCAAATCAAACACCCGACAGGCCTTGCCCTCTGAACGCGGGATGCTGCCGCAGTTGACTATCATCACATCGGTGGAAATCCCCACCATCGATTTAATGCGATGACGCAGCTGGTGGCACACCTGGCAACGCTGCTCGTGGGTCAGCGTTAAGCTGCTCTCTTTCAGCTCCACCTTCACGGAAAGTGAATCAAGATGTCCGCGACGGTTCACCTCCAGCTGGTAGTGGGGTGAGAGATGTTCAAACTTCACAATCTCCTCTTCCAGCTGTGACGGGAAGACGTTGACGCCGCGGATGATCAGCATATCGTCGCTGCGACCGCTGATCCGGTCCATGCGGCGCATGGTACGGGCGGTGCCGGGCAGCAGACGCGTCAGGTCGCGGGTGCGGTAGCGGATCACCGGCAGCGCCTCTTTAGTGAGCGTGGTGAACAGCAGTTCGCCCTGCTCGCCGTCGTTCAGCGGCGTGCCGTCGTTCGGGTTGACGATCTCCGGATAGAAATGATCTTCCCAGATGGTCGGACCGTCGGCGGTTTCAATGCACTCCATCGCCACGCCCGGCCCCATCACTTCGGAGAGGCCGTAAATGTCCAGCGCCGTAATCCCCAGGCGTTTTTCGATTTCACGGCGCATGGCCTGTGTCCACGGCTCGGCGCCGAATACCCCCACGCGCAGGGAACAGGTGCTGGCATCGCCGCCCATCTGACGTTCCAGCTCCTCAATCAGGTTGAGACAATAGGATGGCGTCACCATGATCATGTCCGGCTGGAAATCACGGATCAGCTGCGCCTGTTTCTCCGTCTGGCCGCCGGACATCGGGATCACCGTCGCCCCTAAGCGCTCGGCACCGTAATGTGCGCCCAGCCCGCCGGTAAACAGACCATAGCCATACGCCACGTGAATTTTGTCCTTCGCGCTACCGCCCGCGGCGCGCAGGGAGCGGGCCACCAGGTTGGCCCAGTTGTCAATGTCGCCCTGCGTGTAGCCGACAACGGTCGGTTTACCGGTGGTACCGGACGATGCGTGAATGCGCACCACCTGCTCCATCGGCACGGCAAACGTATCAAACGGATAGTTATCCCGCAGGTCCTGCTTGGTGGTGCACGGGAATTTGCGGATATCCGCCAGCTCGTTGAAATCGTCAGGGTGAACGCCCGCGGCGTCAAACTTGCGTTTGTACATCGGCACGTTGTTGTAGGCGTGATGCAGCGTCCATTTCAGACGCTCAGTCTGCAGCGCCTGTAACTCGTCAAGGGAGGCTGTTTCAATCGGATCAAGCTTTGTTGTATTTGTCATTGTAGGGTGCTCACAGTGAAATTTGATCAAACACGCTCAAGGATCATGGCAATGCCCTGACCCACACCGATGCACATCGTACAGAGCGCGTAGCGCCCGTTGCGTCGATGCAATTCATTACTCGCGGCCAGCGCCAGTCTGGCCCCGCTCATTCCCAGCGGATGGCCCAGCGCAATCGCGCCGCCGTTCGGGTTAACGTGCGCGGCATCATCCGGCAAACCCAGCTGACGCAGGACGCCCAGCGCCTGCGCGGCGAAGGCTTCGTTGAGTTCGATGACGTCCATATCGTTGATGCTGAGACCGGCACGCTCCAGCACCCGGCGGGTGGCAGGCACCGGTCCGAGCCCCATTAAACGTGGCTCCACGCCTGCCGTTGCCATCGCCACGATCCGCGTGCGGGGGATTAATCCCTGCGCCAGCGCCATTTTCTCGCTGGCGATGATTAACGCCGCTGCACCGTCGTTGACGCCGGACGCATTCCCCGCCGTCACCACCCCGTTCTTACGGAACGGCGTTTTCAGCCCGGAAAGCTGTTCGAGCGTGGTCTCTGCGCGCGGATGTTCATCCACGCTGAATTCGGTGACCGTCCCTTTTTTACCCGGTACCCGTACCGGCACGATTTCCTGCGCCAGAATGCCGTTCTGTTGCGCCAGAGCGGTTCGTTGCTGGCTGCGCAGCGCGAACGCGTCCTGATCGGCACGGCTGATATTTAACAATTCAGCTACATTCTCTGCCGTTTCCGGCATACTGTCAGTTCCGAATTGCTGATGCATGAGCGGATTCACAAATCGCCAGCCGATGGTGGTATCAAAGATCTCCGCCTGGCGCTGAAACGCGGCGGTGGCTTTCCCCATCACAAACGGTGCGCGCGACATGGACTCGACGCCGCCCGCCATCAGCAGGTCGCCATCACCTGCTTTAATAGCGCGAGCAGCGAAGCCTATTGCGTCCAGACCCGAGCCGCACAGGCGGTTAACGGTGGTTCCGGATACCGTCTGCGGCAGACCGGCAAGCAGCGCCGACATTCGCGCCACGTTGCGGTTATCTTCCCCCGCCTGGTTGGCGCACCCGAAAATCACATCATCAATCCGTTCCAGGTCGAGCTGCGGGTAGCGGTCCAGCAGCGCACGCAGCGGTACGGCACCGAGATCGTCCGTTCGCACGGCAGAAAGCGCGCCGCCGTAGCGCCCCACTGGCGTTCGAACGCCATCACAAATAAATGCGTCACGCATCAGGCCTCTCCTGTGACAGTGCCGCCGATGCGGTGTGATTTTCCGCGGAACAGGGCGACGGTTTTCTGTTGCTGGTTCTGAATTTCAATGTCGTACACGCCGGTCAGTTTGCCCTGATGCATCACCCGCGCGGTGGCGGTGAGCTTATCTCCGGCAAAGCCCGGACGCAGAAAATCGATCGAGCAGCCGGAGGCCACCGCCGCCAGCCCCTGGCTGTTGCAGGCGTAGGCAAAGGCGGTGTCTGCCAGCGAAAAAAGTTGGCCGCCGTGACAGGTTTTGTGGCCGTTGAGCATCTGCGGGGTGATGGTCATCGTCACCACCGCGTAGCCCTCGTCCATATCGACAATGTCCATCCCCATCGCCTGCGCGCAGGCGTCCTTTTCGTACATCGTGCGGGCGTTATGCCAGGCGTTATGACTCATAGCTACTCTCCAGAAGCGCCCGCTGGCGCAGCAGTGAACAGGGGCGATAACGTTCTTCGCCGTAATGTCGTTGCAGGTTCTCCAGCAGGGTCAGCAGGCGCTGCCAGCCCAGACGCTCGCCCCACGCGATCGGGCCGCTCGGGTAGTTCACGCCCAGACGCATGGCGGTGTCGATGTCCTTCTCGCTGGCGACCCCCTTTTGCAGGGCATCCAGCGCTTCGTTAGCAATCATTGCCAGCGTGCGCCAGACCAGCAGACCGGGATAATCGGCAATTTGCACCACCCGGAGACCCTGCTGTTGCAGGTAGCGGATGGCTTTTTGCGTCGCGGTGTGCGGGTTGCTGGCGGCCGCCGCAATCACCGCCACGTCACGCTCAATACGGTCCACCACCACTACCGGGCCGTTGAGGCGCAGCGCCAGTGCCTGAGCGGTTTCCCCCTGCGTTTCAACCAGATACCCATCATCAATTTCTGTGACACCGTCACGTCTTTTTTCCACGCGCATCGGGCTGTAGCTGTCATTTACGGTCTCAACCCACTGCACGACGGGTTTCTCCCCCTGCCACTCGTAAACCCCTTTTCCGCTCTTTTTACCCAGCCTTCCGGCCAGCACCAGCTCCTGCTGCACCAGCGAAGGCAGGAAACGACGCTCCTGCCAGAAGGCGTTAAACACCGAGCAGGTCACCGCAAAGTTCACGTCCTGACCAATCAGGTCGGTCAGCTCCAGCGGCCCCATCGGAAAACCGCCGCCCTCGCGCAGCGCAGCGTCAATCACCTCCGGTGGGGCGACCTGCTCTTCAAGCGCACGCCAGGCTTCGGAATAAAACGGGCGCGCGACGCGGTTGACGATGAACCCAGGCGTTGACTGGCAGCGAACGGGTTGTTTACCCCAGTTCAGCGCCAGTTCACACAGCGCGTCTGCCACTTCCGCAGAGGTCGCCAGCCCGCTGACCACCTCCACCAGCTTCATCACCGGCGCGGGGTTAAAGAAGTGCAGCCCCGCCACGCGCTCCGGATGATTCACGTCTGCCGCAATCGCCGTGACGGAAATGGACGATGTGTTGCTGGTCAGCAGCGTCTGGGGCGGACAGATCTCCGCCAGCTGCGCAAACAACGCCTTTTTCACCTCCAGCCGTTCGGAGGCCGCTTCAATCACCAGTTCGGCCCCAGAAAGCGCGGTGATATCCGTCACCGGAAGCAGTCGGGCCAGGATCTGGGCGCTGGCATCGGCGGAGAGCTTTCCGCGCGTTACCCGGGAGGCCAGACGCTGGCGAATCCCGTCGATGGCGCGTGAAATCGCATCGCCGGCGATGTCGTATAGCAGAACCTGATGGCCGTGGCTGGCGGCAACTTCGGCAATGCCCGCGCCCATCGTGCCGCTGCCAATCACGGCGACCGTGCGTATGTTCAGCATCTTATTTCCCCGTAAAGTTCGGCGTGCGCTTCGCCAGGAAAGCGCTGACGCCTTCGCGGTAGTCGTCGCTGCGACCGGCCAGACGTTGATAGTCGCGCTCCAGGTCAAGCTGGGCATCCAGGGTGTTAGTTTCCGCGGCGTTAATCGCCTGCTTGATCAGCCCCAGCCCAAAGGTTGGCTGAGACGCAAAGTGCAGCGCCATCTGCTGCGCGGTAGTGGAGAGCTGGTCGTCATCCACCACCTGCCAGATCATTCCCCACGCCTGCGCCTGTTCGGCGCTGAGTTTATCGCCGAGCAGCGCCAGTCCCATGGCGCGGGCACGTCCGGCCACGCGTGGCAGCAGCCAGGTGCCGCCGCAGTCCGGCACTAAGCCGAGCTTGCTGAAGGCCATCACAAAGTTGGCGGAACGGGCGGCAATCACCATGTCGCAGCCGAGCGCCAGCGTGGCGCCCGCGCCGGCCGCTACGCCGTTGACTGCACAAATGACCGGCTTCGGCAGTTTTGCCAGGCGGCGTACCAGGGGGTTATAGAAGGTTTCAACCGACATCCCCAGGTCCGGTGCCGGGCCGATGGGGTCGACGTTGCGGTCGTTCAAATCCTGCCCGGCGCAAAAACCGCGCCCTGCGCCGGTGATCAGCAGGCAGCGGATGGTGTCATCGCGCTCGGCCTGTTTCAGGCATTCTGCAAGCTGCTGATGCATCACGTCATTAAAGCTATTCAGACGCTCCGGACGGTTCAGCGTAATGGTCATTACGCCCTGTTCTACTTGACTGAGAATACATTCCACAATTAGCGTCCTTTAAAGTCGGGGGTGCGTTTTTGCAAGAAAGCGTCGATACCTTCCCGGCGGTCTTCGGTGGCAGAGAGCAGCGTAAAAAGCTGACGCTCCTGCATCAGGCCAGCCTGCAGTGGCACCTCCTGAGACTGACGAAGCGCCTGTTTCGCCGCCTGCAGCGCCAGCGGGGAATGGCGCGCCATCACTGCCGCCTGCTTCAGGGCATACTCCAGCGTCAGGGATGCCGGGAAGACATCGCTGACCAGCCCGGCGCTCATCGCCTGCTGCGCAGTAATGCTCTCTCCGGTCAGCACCATTTTGCTGGCAAGGGATTTACCGACGCTGCGGATCAGTCGCTGGGTACCGCCCGCCCCCGGCATAATGCCGAGGGTGATTTCCGGCAGGCCAAATCGTGCGTTATCCCCGGCAATCACCACGTCGCACAGCAGCGCAAGTTCACATCCGGCGCCCAGCGCGAAACCGTTGACGGCGGCGATCAGCGGTTTGTTAAACGCGTTAATGCGCGCCCACAGTTGCGGGCGGATATCGTTCAGGGTGGCGGGCAGGTCTTTCTCTGCCATTTCGTTGAGATCGGCCCCGGCGGCAAAGCAGCGTTCGTTGCCGTAGATCACACAGGCCGAGATGTCGGCATCAACCGCAGCGCTTTCCAGCGCGTCGGCTAATTGCGTCAACAGGGCGTTATTCAGGGCATTACGCGCCGCCGGACGGTTCAGCGTCAGCTGCAGCACGCGGCCATGACGGGTAACAGTCAGTTCGCTCATGCCATCCCCTTTGCGTCAAAGTCGACGATCACGTCGGCGGTGAGCGGCAGTGACTGACAGCTCAGCACATACCCGGCGGCCAGCTCGTCCGGCTCCAGACTGTAGTTGGTCGCCATGTCCACCTTCCCGCGCAGCACTTTGCATTTACAGGTCGCGCACACGCCGCCTTTACAGGCATAAGGCAGGTCCGCCCCCTGACGCAGGGCAGCATCGAGGATGCTTTCGTCGTCTGCCGTCAGGGTAATTTCGCGGTCGCGCCCGTCCTGTCGCACGGTCACTTTCTGCCCTTCCGCCTGCACGTTTACCGTGCGTTTCACGGCGGTCCCCGGCGTATTAAAGCGTTCAAGGTGAATGGATTTTTCCGACATCCCCAGCGCCTGCAGCGCGGCTTCGGCCTCGTCCATCATCGATGACGGGCCGCAGATAAACGCGTCGTCGTACTGACGGAAGTTGATCAGGGTTTTCGCCAGCGCCTGCAGCTTTTCCCCGTCGATGCGGCCATACAGCAGATCGCTGTCCAGCCGCTCCTGGCTGAAGATGGAGACCAGCTGCAGCCGCTGCGGATATTTATCTTTCAGGTCCGCCAGCGCCTGGCGGAACATCATGCTCTGGCTGCTGCGGTTGCCGTAAATCAGAGTGAAATGGCTGTTCGGTTCGGTGGCCAGCGTGGCGGAGAGGATCGCCAGCATCGGGGTGATGCCGGAGCCTGCGGCTATCGCCAGGTAGTGGCCTTCACGTTCGGCCTGCGGCTGATAGCCAAATTGCCCCTGCGGAACCATCACCTCCAGTGCCATGCCTGCTTTGATCTCATCCCGGGCATAGCGGGAAAAACGCCCGCCTTCGATGGCTTTGACCGCCACGCTGATCTCACCCGGCGCGGTACTCCGGCAGATGGAGTAACAGCGGCGCAGCTCGTCCCCGCCCAGCTTCGTTTTCAGCGTCAGGTGCTGTCCGGGGCGAAAGCGGTAGGCTTCCTGCAGCGCCTGCGGCACCGCAAACGTGATGGTCACCGCGTCGCGGGTTTCGGGTTCCACTTTTGCCACTGTTAATGAATGAAACGTTGTCATGGCAGCCTCAAATGCATTTGAAATAGTCGAAGGGTTCGCGGCAGGTGTTGCAGCGGTAAAGCGCTTTGCAGGCCGTCGAACCAAATTCACTGATTAGCGCGGTGTCGGTGCTGGCGCAGCGCGGGCAGCTCACCTCCAAAGGTGCGTGCGCGTGGCAGCTATGCCCCACGGGCGGGCTGATGCCGTAAGCCCGCAGGCGTTCGCGCGCGTCGGCGGTCATCCAGTCGGTGGTCCAGGCAGGGTCAAGCTGGAGCACAATGTGCACCGGGGTAAAGCCATGCGCGGTCATCACGTCGCGGATCGCCCCCAGCAGGTGTTCCGTTGCCGGGCAGCCCGAATAGGTTGGCGTGAAGCCAATCACCCAGCCTTCCCCCTGTGCCTTCACGCTGCGCACCATGCCTAAGTCGGTGATGGTTAATACCGGCACTTCCGGGTCCGGAATCTGGCTTAACAGCGACCAGATCTGCGGGATTTGCGCCGGTGCGATGTCGACGAGACGTTGCATAGCGTTCTCCTTTACCACTGCTGACCGGGATACGCGCGCTGGAGATACTGCATTTCTGCCAGCATCGGCCCCAGATGTTCGGTATGCAGCCCCTTCTTACCCCCGGTGCGGTACGCCACCTCGTCGGGTATGCTCAGGCTGGCTTCTTTAAGACCGGCATACACTTCGCTTTCCCACGGCTGGCGCAGGGTGCGCGGGTCCACCGCCACGCCGGAATCCATCAGCGCCAGCTCAACGTCATCGGCGTCAAACAGCTCTGCCGTAAAGCGCCACAGGTTATCGATGGCCTGCTGCATTTTTTGTGCGGACGTTTCGGTCCCGTCGCCCAGGCGTACCAGCCAGCCGCGGCTAAAGCGCAGGTGGTAGCGCGCCTCTTTGATCGCTTTGGCGGCGACGGCGGCAAGCTGGCCGTCAGTGCTGCGGGTCAGGCGCTCATACAGCGCCACGTTCCACGCATCCATCAGGTACTGACGGGCAATCGTGTCGGCGAAATTGCCGTTGGGTTGCTCCACCAGCAGGACATTGCGGAACTGGCGCTCGTCGCGCCCAAACGCCAGGGTATCTTCGTCGCCCTCACCTTCACATTCAGCGGCGTAGGCCAGGAAATTGCGCGCCTGGCCCAGCAGATCAAGACCGATATTGGCCAGCGCGAGATCGATCTCCAGCTCCGGCGCGTGGCCGCACCAGGCACCCAGACGCTGGGAGAGCACCAGACCGTTGTCGCCCAGACGCAGGGCATAGGCTGTGACTGTTTTCATCCTTCGCCTCACATGTGCTCGATGCCATCGGGGATGGTGTAGAACGTCGGATGGCGGTAAACCTTGCTTTCAGCCGGATCGAAAAATTCGCCGCTCTCTTCCGGCTGGGAGGCAATAATCTCGCTCGCCTTCACCACCCAGATAGAACATCCTTCACTGCGACGGGTGTAAGCATCGCGCGCATTTTCCAGCGCCATGCGATCGTCGGCGGCATGCAGGCTGCCCACGTGACGGTGGGACAACCCTTGTTTGCTGCGTACGAACACTTCGTACAGCGGCCAGTAGACATTGCTCATGATTATTTCCTCTTATGCGGCCTGACGGGCGCGTTGTTTTTCTGCGTGGGCCAGGGCGGCTTCCCGCACCCACGCCCCGTCTTCCCAGGCTTTACGTTTCGCGGCCAGCCGTTCGTGGTTGCAGATGCCGCGCCCGTTAATCACCTCTTCAAATTCCTGCCAGTCGATTTCGCCGAAGCGGTAGTGACCGCTCTCTTCATCAAAACGCAGGTCGGGATCCGGCACCGTCATCCCCAGCATCGCCACCTGCGGCACCGTGTTGTCGACAAAACGCTGACGCAGCTCGTCGTTTCCGAAGCGTTTGATTTTCCAGGCCAGGCTGCGGGCGCTGTTTGGCGAGTTATCGTCGTTCGGCCCGAACATCATCAGCGCAGGCCACCAGAAGCGATTGATGGCGTCCTGCAGCATCTGGCGCTGCGCCTCACTTCCCTGGGCCAGCGCCATGCAGGCTTCAAAGCCCTGACGCTGGTGGAAGCTCTCTTCTTTGCAGATTTTCACCATCGCCCGGGCATACGGACCGTAAGAGGTGCGGCACAGCGCCACCTGATTGACGATGGCAGCCCCGTCCACCAGCCAGCCGATGACACCGATGTCGGCCCAGCTCAGGGTGGGATAGTTAAAAATGGAGGAGTACTTCATCTTGCCGTCGAGCATCTTCTGGTAGATGTCTTCCCGTGCGCAGCCCAGCGTTTCTGCCGCGCTGTAGAGGTAAAGTCCGTGTCCGGCTTCATCCTGTACTTTCGCCAGCAGAATCGCTTTTCGGCGCAGCGTGGGTGCGCGGGTGATCCAGTTACCTTCCGGCAGCATGCCGACGATTTCGGAATGCGCATGCTGACCAATCTGGCGGATCAACGTTTTACGGTAGGCGTCAGGCATCCAGTCCTGAGGCTCAATCGCCGTCTCCTGCGCTATGCGCTGCTCAAACCGTTGTTCTTGCGTCACGTCACCACCTTTATGATTCGTTAGTTTGCAAATTAAAGCGAAATGATGAATCACTTTTTTTAAAAGTTACACAAAGGTTAAATATAACCCCAAGAATTGTTTCCTTGTTTTGTGATGGTGCTCGCAAGGCTTTTGCTTTTGCCCTTGCAGAAAGCGGTCTGACGGGCTGCAATTCATCAGGCCAGATCACAGCATTAACAATTCATTAAAATCTCAGCTTGCTTTTTATGATTCATAATTAAACTATTAATGGTGAAATTACGTAACACTTGGAGATAAGCGATGCAGCAGTTAGCCAGCTTCTTGTCCGGTACCTGGCAGTCTGGCCGGGGCCGTGAACGCGCCATTCATCACGCCATCAGCGGCGAAGCATTGTGGGAAGTCACCAGCGAAGGGCTGGATATGGCGGCCGCTCGTCGCTATGCGATTGAGCGCGGTGGCGAAGCGCTTCAAAAGATGACCTTTATTGAACGTGCAGCCATGCTGAAAGCGGTAGCGAAACACCTGCTTAGCGAAAAAGAGACGTTCTATGCCCTCTCCGCCCAGACCGGGGCGACGAAAGCGGACAGCTGGGTGGATATTGAGGGCGGGATCGGCACCCTCTTTACTTACGCAAGCCTGGGCAGCCGGGAGCTGCCGGATGACACGCTGTGGCCGGAAGATGAGTTGATCCCGCTGTCAAAAGAAGGCGGTTTTGCCGCTCGCCACGTTCTGACCTCGAAATCCGGCGTGGCGGTACATATCAACGCCTTTAACTTCCCCTGCTGGGGGATGCTGGAAAAGCTGGCGCCGACCTGGCTTGCCGGGATGCCCGCCATCATTAAACCGGCCACCGCCACCGCGCAGGTGACACAGGCGATGGTGAAATCTATCGTGGACAGCGGACTGGTGCCGGACGGCGCCATTAGCCTGATTTGCGGCAGCGCGGGAGACCTGCTTGACCATCTCGACAGCCAGGACGTGGTGACTTTTACTGGCTCCGCCAGTACCGGGCAAAGCCTGCGCGTTCACCCGAATATTGTGGCGAACGCGATACCGTTCACCATGGAGGCCGACTCCCTGAACTGCTGCGTGCTGGGTGAAGACGTCACGGCGGAGCAGCCGGAGTTTGCCCTGTTTATCCGGGAAGTCGTTCGCGAGATGACCGCCAAAGCCGGACAAAAATGTACCGCTATCCGCCGTATCATCGTCCCCCAGAATCAGATTGATGCCGTCAGCCAGGCGCTGATTGCCCGGCTGGAAAAAGTGGTGGTGGGTGATCCGGCGCAGGACGGGGTGAAGATGGGCGCCCTGGTGAATGCCGAACAGCGCGCCGACGTGCAGGAGAAAGTGGACCAGTTGGTTACGGCGGGATGCCAGATCCGTCTGGGTGGCAAAGCGGATTTACAGGCCGCGGGCGCGTTCTTCCCACCGACCCTGTTGTTCTGTCCGCAGCCGGACGAAACCCCTGCGGTGCACTCAACTGAAGCTTTCGGCCCGGTCGCGACGCTGATGCCGTATCGCCATACAGAGCACGCGATGGCGCTTGCCCGCGCGGGCGGCGGCAGCCTCGCAGGAACGCTGGTTACCGCTGATTTAGCCCTTGCCCGCCAGTTCATTGCCGGTGCGGCACGTGCCCACGGTCGTATTCAGATCCTCAACGAGGAATCATCCAAAGAGTCCACCGGCCACGGCTCCCCGCTGCCGCAGCTGGTGCACGGCGGGCCCGGTCGCGCGGGCGGTGGTGAGGAACTGGGCGGCCTGCGCGCGGTGAAGCACTACCTGCAGCGCACGGCGATTCAGGGCAGTCCGACCATGCTGGCGGCCATTGGCAAGCAGTGGGTGCGCGGCGCAACCGTGCAGGAAGATCGCGTGCATCCGTTCCGAAAATACTTTGAGGAGCTGCAGCCGGGCGACAGCCTGCTGACGCCGCGTCGCACCCTGACGGAAGCGGATATTGTGAACTTTGCCTGTCTGAGCGGGGATCACTTCTACGCCCATATGGACAAGATTGGTGCGGCAGAGTCGATCTTTGGCGAACGGGTGGTTCACGGTTACTTCCTGATCTCCGCCGCAGCGGGACTGTTCGTCGATGCGGGGGTCGGACCGGTGATTGCCAATTACGGTATGGAAAACCTGCGCTTTATCGAGCCGGTCAAACCGGGCGACACCATTCAGGTGCGCCTCACCTGCAAACGCAAAACGCTGAAGAAGCAGCGCACCGCGGAAGAAAAACCGACGGGCGTGGTGGAGTGGGCGGTTGAGATTTTCAACCAGCACCAGCAGGCCGTAGCGCTCTACTCCATCCTGACGCTGGTGGCGCGCCAGCGGGGTGAATTCTAACACCTTACCTTCACCGCCTTCCCTGCCGGGTGGCGCGATGCTTACCCGGCCTACGACGACCTGCCGGGTGTGACACCGTCCCGCTCTTTTTTTAACCTGGCAAGTGCAACAAATAACCTGGCAGATGCAGGCAAACGCTTTTCTCAGGCGTCTGTCAGGATAAGGCTGACACAACACAATAAACACAACAAGATGAGGTCTACGATGGGAAGCAATTCTTCTTTTTCTGCCCGTAGAACGGCACTGGCCATGGCCGTTGCGCTGTGTTGCGCCTGGCAATCCCCTGTTTTCGCCCACGGCAGCGAGGCGCATATGGTCCCGATGGACAAAACGCTGCAGGACTTCGGCGCAGACGTGCAGTGGGACGATTACGCACAGATGTTCACCATTGCGAAAGACGGCGCCTTTGTGAAGGTCAAACCGGGCGCAAAAACCGCTATCGTCAACGGTAAAACCCTCACGCTTGAGGTGCCGGTGGTGATGAAAGGCAACAAGGCCTTTATCTCAGAGACGTTCATCAACGATGTTTTCCAGTCCGGTCTCGATCAGACCTTCCAGGTTGAAAAAAGTCCTCACCCGTTAAATGCGCTCACGGCAGACGAAATTAAGCAAGCCGTAGAGATTGTTAAAGCCTCTGCGGATTTTAAACCGAATACCCGCTTTACCCAGATCGCCCTTGCGGAGCCAGAAAAAGCCAAAGTGTGGGACTATGTGCTCAACGGTACGGCAGTCGATGCCCCTCGCCAGGCGAAGATCGTCATGCTCGAAGGAAAGCATGTCATCGAGAGTCTGGTGGATCTGAAGGATAAAAAAATTCTGCGCTGGGAACCGGTCAAAGACGCGCACGGCATGGTGCTGTTGGATGATTTCACCGCGGTTCAGCAGATCATTAACGACAGTACCGAATTTGCTGAGGTGCTTAAAAAGCACGGCATAACCGACCCGAAAAAAGTGATTACCACGCCGCTGACCGTCGGCTATTTCGACGGTAAAGATGGCCTTAAGCAGGAAGACCGTTTGCTGAAAGTGGTGAGCTATCTGGATGTCGGCGACGGCAACTACTGGGCACATCCGATTGAAAACCTGGTGGCGGTGGTCGACCTTGAGCAGAAGAAGATCCAGAAGATTGAAGAAGGCGCCGTTATCCCGGTTCCTCTGACCCCACGTCCCTATGATGGCCGCGACCGCATAGAGACACCGAAAAAACCGCTCGACATTATTGAACCGGAAGGCAAGAACTACACCATAACCGGCGACAGAGTGCACTGGCAGAACTGGGATTTCCACCTGAGCCTGGACTCGCGCGTGGGCCCGATGATCTCAACCGTCACGTATAACGACAACGGCAAGAAACGTCAGGTGATGTATCAGGGGTCGCTCGGCGGCATGATTGTCCCTTACGGCGATCCGGACGTGGGCTGGTACTTTAAAGCCTATCTCGACTCCGGCGACTACGGCATGGGCACCCTGACCTCGCCGCTGGTGCGGGGTAAAGACGTGCCGTCCAACGCCGTGATGCTCAATGAAACCATCCCGGACTATACCGGCGCGCCGATGGAGATCCCGCGCGCAATCGCCATTTTCGAACGCTATGCGGGGCCGGAATACAAGCATCAGGAGATGGGTCAGCCAAACGTCAGCGCCGAGCGTCGTGAACTGGTGGTGCGCTGGGTGAGTACCGTCGGTAACTACGATTACATCTTCGACTGGGTATTCCATGAGAACGGCACCCTCGGCATTGATGCTGGCGCGACGGGTATCGAAGCCGTGAAAGGCGTTCAGGCCAAAACCATGCATGACGCCACCGCCAAAGACGATACCCGATACGGCACGTTGATTGACCACAACATTGTGGGCACCACGCACCAGCACATCTATAACTTCCGTCTTGATATGGATGTCGATGGTATTAACAACAAGCTGGTGGCGATGGATCCGGAAGTGAAACCCAATACCGCCGGTGGCCCGCGCACCAGTACCATGCAGGTCAATCAGTACGACATTGATACCGAACAGCAGGCGGCACAGAAATTTGACCCGGGCACTATTCGCCTGCTGAGCAACACCCGTAAAGAGAACCGCATGGGCAACCCGGTCTCGTATCAGATTATTCCCTACGCGGGCGGCACCCATCCGGTGGCAACCGGCGCGAAATTTGCCCCGGATGAGTGGATCTACCATCGCCTGAGCTTTATGGATAAACAGCTGTGGGTGACCCGTTACCACCCGGATGAACGCTATCCGGAAGGTAAATTCCCTAACCGCTCCATCCACGACACGGGACTGGGGCAGTACAGCAAAGATAACGAGTCGCTTAACGATCAGGATGACGTAGTCTGGATGACCACCGGCACGACCCACGTCGCCCGTGCGGAAGAGTGGCCGATCATGCCAACGGAATGGGTGCATGCCCTGCTTAAACCGTGGAACTTCTTCGACGAGACGCCAACGCTCGGAAAGAAAAAAGACGAAAAATAACCCACCGCCGGGCAATCGCCCGGTTTTTTTTGCCCTGCCGTTTGAGGATCGTCCATGCTTGCTTATAGTTACAGATATCTCACCTGCATGATTTATCCCCCGGACGGGAAAGGGCTTTATGGAAAAAAGAAAAAAACCGACACTGGAACGCGCTACCTGGCCGACGCGCCACGCGATGGTCATGCATGGGCTGGCGATGAACCTGCCCTGGCTGGCGTTCGTCAACGTCAGCTTCGCCGTGATGATCCTGCTGCGACACGTCCTGCTTAAGGCCAGCGATCCGCTTTATCCTCATATACCGCAACTGACGACCCTGGTCGATGCCTCAATGCTCGGCATTATTATCCTCTCTGCCGCGTTGATCCTGATGGCCTGGCGGCGTATTGCGGGTATCAGCGTGGTGCTCTTTATCTGTAGCGCCATCTGGTCGGTATCCTGTTTTTTGTTTATTACCTATTTGCTGCTGCCCCATGTCTGGCCGCTGTGCGTGATTTTGTTACTCGCAGGGTTAACGGCGCTCTACTTTTACCCTGAGGGATTACTCGCCTTTGTGCTTCCGCTCTGGATCACCCTGCCGGTCGCAAGCTGGATACTCAACGATGGCCTCAACCTTCACTTTGTCATCATCTGGAGCGTGTTTACCCTGATCCTGATCTGCGGGCGTTTTATCCTGTTGAGCTGGTTTGATGAAGCCTGGCGTCGTAATCAGCAAAATCAACTGCTGATCTCACGGCTGGATGCGCTGGCGCATCAGGATCCGCTAACCAAAACCGCCAACCGCCGGAGAATGGAGGTGGTGCTGGAAAATGCGGTTGAGCAGAAGAAACCTTTCTCGCTGATTATGCTGGATATCGACTATTTCAAACGCTACAACGACACCTACGGCCATCAGGCGGGTGATGACTGTCTGACGCGCGTGGCGCGGGTGCTGAAGCAGTCGGTACGAACGCCGGACGACGTCGTATCACGTTACGGCGGCGAGGAGTTTGTGGTGATCCTTTTCAATTGCCCGCTAAACATCGCAGAAAAGGTTGCCATGCGTATTCAGGACGGGCTGCGCACGGAGGCCATACCGCATGGCGCCTCGACGGTCAGCGACCATGTGACCGTGAGCATGGGGATTGCCGGCATGACGGAGGGGTTAGCCGGCACCGAAATAATCGCCCGCGCCGATGCGGCGCTTTATCGGGCGAAAGAGGCCGGGCGGGATCGGTGGTCGCTTTGAATAATGCCGGGTGGCGCTGCGCTTACCCGGCCTACAAAACCAGAGAAAGTAGGCCGGGTAAGGCGTAGCCGCCACCCGGCTTGTTTCTTAATACCGCACGCAAACCGACTTCGTCTCACACCATCCGTCCAGCCAGTCCGGGCCAAAGTCGCGACCGGTGCCGGACTGCTTCATGCCGCCGAACGGCAGGTTGGCGTCGATCAGCGTATGGCTGTTTACCCAGACGGTGCCCGCCTGCAGCCTGTCGGTGTACTCCAGCGCCTTGCTGATATTCTGCGTCCAGACGCTGGCGGTCAGGCCATATTCGGTGTCGTTTGCCAGCTGAAGCGCCTCTTCACCATCGGCAACGCGCACCAGATTGACCACCGGGCCAAACACCTCTTCGCGGGTTAAGCGCAGCGCGGCATCCGGGTTGACCACCAGCGTCGGCGAAACGTAATAGCCTTTCCCTTCCGGGCCACGGTTACCGACAATCAGCTCTGCGTGGCGAGATTGCGCTTCATCGAGGAAAGTCTGCACCTTGTCACAATGCGCACGCGACACCAGCGGGTTGATAAATGCTTCCGGGGACATACCCGGCCCGACGCTCAGGGATTTCACCGCCTGTTCGAAGCCGCTGACCAGCGTGTCAAACAGCGGCGCTTCAATGTAGATACGGGAACTCGCCGCACACACCTGCCCCTGGTTCAGGAAGCTCCCGGTCATCAGGCCTTCGATCACCCACGCCGGGTCCGCATCTTTGAGTACGATAGCCGGGTTTTTGCCCCCCAGTTCCAGGGTCACGCCTGTCAGGGTATCTGCCGCCGCGCGGGCAATTTGCTTGCCCGTCGCCGTTGAGCCGGTAAAGCTCACCTTTGCAATATGCGGATGCGAGGTCAGCGCTGCGCCGCACACCGCGCCGCTCCCGGTCACCACGTTGAATACCCCGTCCGGAATGCCCGCTTCACTGGCCAGTTCCGCCACGCGCAGCATGGTCAGCGGCGTGGTTTCTGATGGCTTGATGACAATCGAGCACCCCGCCGCCAGCGCAGGCATCACTTTCCACATCCCAATCATCAGCGGGAAGTTCCAGGGCACAATCCCGGCCACCACGCCAACCGGCTCTTTACGTGTCCATGCCTGATAACGCGCCCCCTGTGGCAGGGGAATAGAAAGGTCGAGGGTTTTGCCTGCGATTTTGGTGGTCAGCCCGGCGGTATAGCGCATCCAGTTCAGGGTACAACCCACTTCAAAGAGACGGGAAATGTTAATCGATTTCCCCTGCTCCAGCGTTTCAAGCTGGGCCAACTCCTCGCTGTGCTGTTCAACCAGATCGGCGAAACGGAGCAGGATCCGCTCGCGCTCCGCCGGTAATTTTCCGGCCCAGCTGCGGGCAACAAAAGCACGCCAGCCGGACATGACGGCACGGTCAACGTCATCGACGCTGGCATCGGCCGTCGAGGCAATCACCTCGCCCGTGGCCGGGTTATAGACGTTGAGCCGCTTTTCGCTGTCCGACGCGGCCTGACGCCCTTCAATCCACAGGCCATGATGTCGGTCTAAAAACTGCTGCACGGCAGGCTGAATAGCCACCTGGGATTCAGACATAGGATACTCCTTCGTTATTATTCGCAGGGTGTTCATCCAGTCTAAGAGGGGTTTCGCATTCTCGCTTTTGTCTCTGTGACATTCGCTTTGCCACCTGTGACAGGTGCCGCAAATCGTGATAATTCCACCTTATATCGCTGTTCCCGATGAGTGTTCTTTCCTATAGTCAGCCCAGAGCTCTGACAAAACGCAACATAAATGCAACAATGCGAAAACATTGACGGTGCAGTGAGAGAAACGATGGCGTGTGCAAGCGAGCAGGAACAGTATCAGCAGTGGCTGGCGCAGATTAACCAGGTGTGCGGGCGTTTTAATGCACAGCCCACCGGGGGAAAATTCGTCGGCGAACTGGAGACCAGCTATGCGCGCAGCCTGAAGCTCAGCACCGTCACCGCCGGCGGCGTAAATCTGTTCCGCTCCCGTCAGGAGATCAAACAGAGTAATGATGCCTGGTTCTATACCGTCTTCCAGCTTGAGGGCAGTGCGGAAATTGAACAGGATGACCGTCGCACTGTGCTCCGAACAGGCGATATCACGCTGCTTGACGCCTCCCGGCCCTGCTCAATCAACTGGCAGGAAAAATCCCGCCAGATTTCGCTGCTGGTACCCCGCCAGATTATTGAGCAACAGTGTCGTTTCCATGAGATTAGCTGCGCGCTCGCCCTCTCTCGCTCGCTGCCAACGGTACAGCTGAGCCATCGCCTGCTGATGGAAAGCATGAACAACGCCGACCTGAGTGACCGGGAGAGCGAAGCCGCGCTCGAAGCCATGGTCTGCCTGCTGCGCCCCGCGTTTCAGCAACGCGACGTGATTCAGCCGCGCAAGGAACGCCAGTTCCAGCATGTCGTGGCGCTGATTGACGATCATATTCAGTCTGACTCTCTGCGCCCGGAGTGGATTGCCGCCGAGAGCGGGATGTCCGTGCGCAGCCTCTACCGCATGTTTGCCGAGAAGGGGCTGGTGGTCGCGCAGTACATTAAAAACCGTCGGCTGGATCTCTGTGCGCAGGTGCTGCGCTCTGCCGGGGATGATGAAAAGCTGGCGGGAATTGGCTACAGCTGGGGATTCACCGACCATAGCCATTTTTCAACGGCCTTTAAGCAGCGTTTTGGCGTCTCGCCCGGTGAATACCGCAAGCGCCACCGCTAGCTATTTTTTCAGCCATTTACCGTTAATTCCCTTCACGTATTCGCCCGGCTGCGCACGGGCAACCAGTTTTTGCCCCGCCATTTTCGCCACTTCATCGACCGGTAAATTATTGCTGTCGGCCAGCTTCTGATAGCTCTCGGTGCGTGCCGCGTTAATACGGTTTACCAGCGCCAGCGTTTCAGCATCTTGTTGGATCGGGGCAATATACCCGCTGAGTGTTTCCCCCACGCGCCCCTGCGCCCGGGCATCATTTAAGGTCAGCGCAGCCGCCTGCGCATTCATCCCCAGAGCCAGTAGAATCAGAGCTAAACGTTTCATGGCATCCTCAGAACAGATCGCTGCGCGATTTCAGCAGGGTTTCAACGTCTTTATCGACCTTAATGTGGATCTCGTGTTCGATTTTGACATTCATATTGATGGTAATCGGCTCTTTCGGCGCAGCGACTTCAATACGCGGCGTACAGCCGGTCAGTAGCGCAGCAACGGCAACGGTGAGTACACCAGCCATCTTTTTCATTGTTGTTCCTCACTTTCCTTGCCAGTCGAACTGCGGAGACCGGGTATCGCCGCGTGTTGCTCAAACCAGGTTTGCAGGTTGTCTCCAAAACGCAGGCTGCGCCAGAGGGTAAAGACATTCTCGTCATGGGTATAGTTCAGGTTGACGGAGCTGCTTTTGCCATCCACACGGCTGGTTCCCTTGATGGTCGCCTGCATGGTTAATTCACCCAGGTTATCTAAATTGATTCTTGTCCACGAACGAGAAATTTCCATATAGCGGAGCCAGTTGATCGCGGCACCCGCAACCATATTATCTTTCACGATGGCATCCGCCGTATCTTTGTCGATACGCAGCGTCATTGGGCCAGGGTTGGTCAGCCAGCCATCTTTAATGATCCATTTTTCATTGTCCAGCCAGAATGGCAGCGCCCCGCTTACCGGGCCTGACATGGCAAACTGTTTAGGATTGACGGCGCCGATCAGTTCACTTGACGAGATATTGTCCACGCGAAGCAGCGCCGGATCGTGCTGCGGCATCCGCAACTGCTGCATCGTAATCTTCCCGCCGAGGGTTTCCACTTTCACGTTGGTAAGCAGCAGCGGATTGTCCTCCGTCCAGGGATAATCGCCCTGTAGATCGGCGGTAATATTGCGCGCGGTCACCAGGTTTTCCACTTCGCCAATACGCAACGTAACCGGGCCGCGCGTGCCCAGGGACCAGGTCCCCTTGCTGAAGCGGAACGGCAGCACAAAATCGACACCGTTGATCTGGTTATCCGGCATCCAGGCGCTACCGGCTTTCAGCACGCCGTGCCCCCCAGCCTCAAAGCCCTGATCGGCCGCCGCCGAGAAAGCCACCTGCGCATAGAGTTCCCCGTCACGCAGCGTCATTTTCCAGTCCGGAGGGATCAGAGGCTGGAACACGGTGAGCGACTGTTTCGGCCACCAGGCCTGCCCGCGAAGACGTTCACCATCCCAGCGACCATTCACCTGTACCGGGCCAATTTTCTCTGCATGGAGGTCGCCCTTAAACTGGAACACCGTCGGATCGGTGCCGTCGACGCTAAAGGTCAGCACCGACGGTGGCAGCGTGCTGCCACCGGAGAAACGGGTTTGCCCGGCATTGAGCGCCAGCGCGCCGCTGAACGTCGGCTTTTCGGCGTCACGGAACCAGCGCACGGGTTGATCCAGCACCAGACGCGGCGTGCTGACCTCCATGGTTCCATACTGGAGCTTGTCAAAACCGGTGGAGAGCGCCGTGAGCTCAATGAGTTTGTCACGCCACTCGCCTTTCCCGGCGACATCCCAGCGGGCATGCATCGGCGTAAAACTCCCTTTTCCCCAGTAGCGCCACTGCCAGAGACCGCTGTCGGGTAAAAAGTCGTTCGCCTGCCCGTCCAGATGCAGTTCAAAATCGCCCATCTCGTTTTCATGGGCACGCAGGATAGCCTGTAACCGCCCGTCCACGCCCTTCTGCGTCAGCTTCACACCTGCCAGCGGCCAGCGGATTTCATCGATATCAAGCGAGTCAATGATGCGCCCGCGCGAGCGAAGCAGTGCGCCCGGTTCAAAGGCGAGTTGCGGTTCATATACGCTGCCGGTCAGTGTTGCCGGCAATTTGGCATAAAGAATGAGGTCGTTTTGCTTCGCCTCACCGCTGAGATGCAGCGGCATGTCGCTGTTTTCCATACTGAGCCTGCCTGGCCCAATATTGAGTACCGCGTTGCCTTTCCCCGCATCACCATGGGTAAGCACGTTCAAACGCCCGGTCAGGGTGGCTTTCTCAAGCCCCTGCTGCCAGTTATCGGCGCGAAGCGAAACGCGTCCGCTCAGCGGCATACCGGACAGATCCCAGTTCCAGCGCCCGTCGCTGATGTTCAGCTGTTCCGCCGTAACTTGCCACGGCAGATCGAGCAGTGGATCAGGGTTGTCTCGCGCCATCACCACCAGTTGTCCACGGTTGTCTTCCCAGTCCAGATCGGCATCGACGAGAGACGTCAGTTGTGGCACGTTAAAGGTCGCCACCGCGTGGCCTTTTACCGGCACGCCATCCGGCACCAGCGGCAGAGTGAACTCCCCCACCAGTTTAATGGGCTGCGGCTGATCGGGTAGCTGAACATCGAACTGGCTGACCGAAAGCGTCTGGCCGCGAAGCGTTCCTTGAATGCTCACCCGCTCGCCTTTATAGGCTATCTCCTGGCTGGACGGGGTCAGCGAGGCCTTCAGCTCACCCTGCCACTGCTGCCAGGGCGAGAGGGTGAGACGGTGAATGGTCAGCCAGGTATTCGGTAATACCGCCTGCCACTGCGCCAGCGTTTTGGGGGCAACGGTCGACGGCGCGGATTGGGGAATTTTGCTGAGGCAGACGGAGTTAAGATCCAGCGCGCCGATATCCAGCTGCCAGCGGCTCGGATGTGACAGCGTCACGTTCTCAATGCGAGCAATTTCGCACTCTTCAACCAGATAGCGGAGATCGGGGATCACCAGCGCATGACGAGTCAGTTTAGGACTCTCTTCGAAAGCGATACGCGTCCCGACGGGAAGCCAGATTCCGGCAAGCGTCGGTACCCACTGAGCGAGCGTCATCAGCAGCGTCAGCGGCAATAAAATGAACAGCAGTAAAAGCGCAAGTGCGGCTTTGTATTTACCCTTCATGGGCAGTTAATATCCTGATTTAGCGAAAGAATTAAGCCGACGATGCTGAACATTGTCGCATGTTTAGCGGGTCAATTGAAGCCAAAGGCAAGTTTAAGGATAGAAGCTGTAGCGTTAAGTTGCGAAGCTAGTACCTGTTACGAGGTATCGCCAGGAGGTAAAGCATGGCAAATATTAATGACCCCCAATACACGGAGTCATACCGCCATGGGTCAAAGTTGATATGCAGAAAACCGCTCACAAAGTCCTGGCCATTGGCGAACACGTTGAGTTGTATGGCAGCACTGGCTAACACAAACAAGGTGTAAGCAATGAAAAGAGGATATTTTCTAGCTCTTTCAACTTTGAGTTTACCTCTGTACAGCAACAATAAAAACGCAATAGATATAATGAAATAGTACAAGGCAGGCAACATTGGCGGGGATAAAGACAACTCCAGTTGTAACGGCATACATTACTCTCCATCTCTGCCTGAAAATCCACCCGATTCCTGATGTTTCTGGCATTAAGAATATCATGGAGTTAGGGTAACAAGATGCTCTAGAATAATTCATAGAACTTATTGAATTCAATAATATTTTAGAAATTGTAAGATAATTTTAATCATGCTAACGTGAATGCAAAATCACTGGAGAAAGTCTTATGAAACTCGCGGTATATAGCACAAAGCAGTACGACAAAAAGTATCTGCAACATGTTAACGAAGCTTACGGGTTTGAGCTTGAATTTTTCGACTTTCTGCTGTCCGAAAAAACCGCCAAAACGGCGCACGGCTGTGAAGGCGTCTGCATTTTTGTTAACGATGACGGCAGTCGTCCGGTGCTGGAAGAGTTGAAAAAACAGGGAGTGAAGTATATCGCCCTGCGCTGTGCAGGCTTTAACAACGTGGATCTCGATGCGGCGAAAGAGCTGGGGCTGAAGGTGGTGCGCGTTCCGGCCTACTCCCCGGAAGCCGTCGCGGAACATGCGATTGGCATGATGATGTCGCTCAACCGTCGTATTCACCGCGCTTATCAGCGCACCCGTGATGCCAACTTCTCGCTGGAGGGGCTGACCGGCTTTACCATGTACGGTAAAACCGCAGGGGTGATCGGGACCGGGAAAATTGGCGTCGCTGCCCTGCGGATCCTCAAAGGCTTTGGCATGCGTCTGCTGGCGTTTGATCCGTATCCAAGCGCCGCGGCGCTGGAGATGGGCGTGGAATATGTTGACCTGCCGACCCTGTTCTCGCAGTCTGATGTGATCTCCCTGCACTGCCCGCTGACGCCGGAAAACTATCACCTGCTGAACCAGGCGGCGTTTGACCAGATGAAGGACGGCGTGATGATCATCAACACCAGCCGTGGTGGCCTTGTTGACTCTCAGGCCGCTATCGAAGCGCTGAAAACCCAGAAAATTGGCGCGCTCGGGATGGACGTGTATGAGAACGAACGCGATCTGTTCTTTGAAGACAAGTCTAACGATGTGATTCAGGACGACGTGTTCCGCCGCCTGTCTGCCTGTCATAACGTCCTGTTTACCGGTCACCAGGCGTTTCTGACGGCTGAAGCGCTGATCAGCATTTCAGAAACCACGCTGGGTAACCTGCAGCAGCTGGAAAAAGGCGAAACCTGCCCTAACGAGCTGGCATAAGTATGACGCCGGGTGGCGGCTATGCCCCACCCGGCGTACTGTCTGTTTCCCAGGTTCGGTGAGCAACGCGCCACCAGAGCAGGACGGCCACCAGCGCAATCGCGCTCAGCACGCTGAATGCCGTCGCAAAGGAGTAATGCCCTGCTATCGTGCCGGTTAGCGCCGGGCTCATCGATGCCCCAACGCCCTGCATCAACATCACCACGCTCTGCCCGGCATTGACGTGCCCGCTCCCTCGCAACAGCACAACAATAAACGACGGTACCACGACGCCGAGGATGCCTGCGGCCAGCCCGTCGAGAATTTGCACCGGGATCATCATCAACGGCGCGTCCGTGGACGCCGCCAGCGCCGCACGCACCGGCATCACCAGCAGCGCCAGCATAATTAATCGCCAGTAGCCGTAGTGTTCTATTCTCCGTGCGACCCAAATGGCGACGGGGATCATCACGGCCTGAGAGATAATGACAGTGCCCGCTGCATACAAGCCGGGGTTGATTGAGGCGGGTGCCGCCGCAACCCTCATGCTGAGCATCGGTAACAGCGCAGCGTTCGCCAGATGAAACAGGAGCAGCGTCAGTCCGGTAACAAACAGCGCCCGGTTTTTAATCAGCACCGCAAAGCCCGGAACAGGCAGGTTCGCTGAAGAGGACAACCCGCGCGCGGCATTGTTGTCGATATCCTTATTGCGAATGGCAAGCAGCGCACACAACGTTAGCAACGTCGTACAGGTCATCAGCAGGAAAATTCCGCCGACGCCCCAGTACCAGGCAATGCCACCAGCCATCAGTGCGGTCATAAAATTGCCCGCATGATTAAACGCCTCATTTTTGCCCATCTGCGCGCTGAACCCACTCTGGCCGGTCAGCCCTAAGGTAATTCCGGTGATCAATGGCCCCACAAACGCCGCACAGATGCCGGTGATAATTTGTGAAACGGCGACAACGCCGCTCTGCTGGCTAAACCAGAGCAGAAGCGTGCTCAGGGTGATCAACAGGCAAAGTAGCGCGAGTACAGCGCGTTTGTTTCGGGAGGTGTCGGTGATGAATCCCGCCGGGAGCGTGGCCAGTAAACCCGCCAGCCCACCCGCCGTCATCAGAATACCAATATCATCAGGCGTCCAGTGACGTTCGGTGAGAAAAATACCGAGAAAAGGGCCGAGGCCATCGCGGACATCCGCAATGAAAAAACTGGTCAGGCATAACGCCCGCAGCGAACGAAGAGACATACTGCCTGCCTTTACAAAGGGTCGCCTGAAAAAATTAAAACGTAGTATACCCGGCATTGCGCGGTTTGGTACGTCGCGTCGCAGGTACGGATTGTCGCGGATCGCGTCATAAAGAAGCAGTGGCTTTGCCCAGGCTTCTCATCATATTCGTCGTCAGGCTAAGTTGTTCGCTCCCCATCTGATGGGACAGTTCTTCCATCGCTGCCTTCCATACCGGAATGACCTGTTCGAGCAGGCTCCAGCCCTCTGCTGTGAGGGTGAGTCGTTTACCGGCACGCCCCCGGCCTCCCACCGCGTCGATAATGCCGCGGGACACCATACTACCTATATTTCGACTCAGCGTGGTGGCATCTACCCCCGCCCTTGCGGCCAGTTCTGCAACGGTTTCATTGGGTGCACCTCCGATCCCAACCAAAAGACTGAACTGCTCTGCGGTCAGACCAAACGGTCTTAAGCAGGCGTTGTAATAGCGTGTAATAGCCCGGGCAGTGGCTCGCGCCTGAAACACAGGACAGACTTCCGGAATGGTCTTCAGCAGCGCCACATCGATGTTGTTCATCTTTTCATCTCGACAATCAATACAATCTCAAATACTGTATATACACTATTAATCAGATTTGAGGAACAGTGATGCCCGCATTCGTCCACATCAACTTACGTATTATTGACCCTGCGCGACAGGCCAGCCTTGCCCCCCGCTTCACATTAGCGTTAGAGGAAGCGGGAGGGAAAATTGTGCATTTTGGTTCGGTTGCAGAAGTACTCGAAGGCGATGAAGCCCCGTTACCCTATGCTGGCATTTTTGAATTCCCGACTTTAGATCAGGCGCTTGCTTTCTATCATTCAGAAAAGTATGCGCCGATTAAGGCTGAACGCCAGCTAGCCCAGCAGGCCAGGATGTTCATCGTCACGACAGGCTGAACGCGTCATTGACCCCATGCCGGGAACGTTCGCCTGTATAGCTATCACAGAACCGAAATTTGTCTCCGTTATGACAACCTGCTCTCTGTTTTCCTGGAATTAACGGTCTAACCTGAATTGTGTAAAAAACACTCAGGAGGGACAAATGTACAATTCAATTTTGGTTCCAATTGATATTTCCGAAGATAGCCTGACGCATATGGTGATTCCTTTCGTTCAGGCTCATACCGCACTTAACACAGCTAAAGTCCATTTTCTTACGGTCATTCCTTCGCTACCTTATTATTCATCTTTAGGCCTGCCCTACTCCGTGGAGATGCCGAAGCTAAAAGAGTTCCAGCATGCGGCTTTAGAAAAACTGGATGAAATCGTTAAGCAATTTAAAATTCCGCCAGAAAAGGTGCAGACGCACGCCGTTACGGGATCGCCAAAAGATCAGATCCTAAAACTCGCGGACACGATCGGCGCCGACCTGATCATCATCGCCTCCCATAAGCCTGACATATCAACGTATCTGTTAGGTTCAAATGCGGCGGCAGTGGTGCGCCACGCAAAATGCCCTGTGCTGGTCGTAAGATAAAAAACCGGGCGAAAAGCCCGGTTTTTTTTTCGCTGACGCTTCCCTGTCCCAGGGGGCGCGGAAGATGCAAAAACGCGTTTATGTATTCACCAGGTTGGCGTTTAAATTGAGATCGGCAATGGCAGCGGGTTTACCAAGTAAATATCCCTGAACTTCATCACACTTATTTTTTTTAAGAAAAGCCAGCTGTTCGCTGGTCTCCACTCCTTCAGCGGTCACTTCCATGGAATAGGCTTTACCCAAATCGATTATCTTCTCGACTACCGATTGGTTCTGTGGCGAATCCGCTAAGGTAAAAATAAAGCTTTTATCGAGCTTTAGCCCATCAAACTGAAACTTTCGAAGATAGCTCAGAGAGGCATAGCCGGTACCGAAATCATCGATCAGAATCCGTACGCCCATTTTTTTGAGGGCTTTCATGGTGTGCAACGTTTTTTCTGGATCGGAAAGCGTGACATTTTCAGTCACTTCTATTTCCAGCCTGGTGGGTTCAAGTCCCGTTTCGTGAAGAATTTCTTTTACTCTTTCAGCCAGATCGCTCGCCTGGAATTCAATAGCCGAAATGTTGACTGATACCGATAACCCCGGCAATTGATCTTTGGCCTCCGTACACGCTTTACGAATGACCCAGTTGCTGAGGCTAATAATCAGCCCTGTTTCTTCAGCCAACGGGATAAACTGATCGGGCATCATGGTTCCTCGATCCGGGTGTTGCCACCGGACCAGCGCTTCGACGGCATCTGTTTTCGAATATCGGAGGTTATAACGCGGTTGATAAACCAGATAGAGTTGGTCTTCGCGAATGGCGGTCTTCAGCTCCAGTTCGAGTTTTCTGCGTTCGGTCAGCTTTTCCGACATATCCTGGCGATAATAGACCCATCGGTTTCTCCCGGATTGTTTTGCCTGGTAAAGCGCAATGTCAGCATAGCGCAGAAGATCGTTTGCGCTGTTGCCGTCTTGTGGGGCCAGTGCAATCCCCATGCTTACCCCTATTGTCACATCATTGCCATCAATGGTGAAAGGACGGTTGAGTTCTGACACGATGCGCTGGCACACCTCTTCAATCTGGTCTGTCTGGCTGGTGTTACCGAGGAGCAGCATAAATTCATCCCCGCCCTGTCGTGCAACAAAATCACCGCTCCGAATACAGCTTTTAAGACGTAAGGCGACTTCGCCAAGCAGAGCGTCGCCGGTGGAATGCCCAAAAATGTCATTGACGGGTTTGAACTTGTCCAGATCCAGGCAAATCATTGCAAAGGGATAATTATTGACGCCTTCATTCGCTAACCGGCCCGCCAGAAACTCCTTAATATGATACCGGTTTGGAAGCCCCGTTAATTCATCATGCCGTGACAGAAATTCCACACGTTTAGTTGCTTCCACTTCCAGAGAGACATCTGTTGCCGCGCCCCGTAAAACCACCGAACCATCAGGCTGAGAAGAAAATTTAGCCAGAAGCGTGCAGTAGGACGTGGATTGCTGATAGTTAATATAAGGGCAATTCTTAAATTCGAAGCGTCCAGTTAATTCCCGGTGGCGGACACGATCATGAAGTAAGTGACTTGTCGACGGAAAGAGCTCATCCAGCCTGCGGCCGATCCATTGACTATGTTCATATCCCGTTACCGTGGAGAAACGACCTGATAGCCATGTAATCTTTAACGATAAGTCAGTTTCCCAGAACCAGTCGCTGGTTGTTTCACTGACATCCCTGAATCGTTTTTCACTGGTGATAAGATTCAACCGTGCCTGCTCAAGGAGAAAGGCATTTTCGTCATGAATTCTCGCCTTGTGCATAATATGACGCATAAGGATCACCGTCATCGATATTGTCAGCAGTACGGAAAGAATGAGTAATGGCAGGAAATAAACGATCAGCGCCTGGCCAGGATTTTCACTGTCCCATAAAATATGCACATCACCATTTGGCGTGCTTATGGTCAATGACGTCTGATTATTCACTTCATTGGGTGAAATGCGAACATTTTTGATGGCGGCATCATGCCCAATCGCAAGGAGTTTTTTAGCCGTTAATTTGTCGACAAACACCATGACTGAAGGCCTGCCCGGTAACGGTTGCACACTCGAATCATCACCCGTTGTTATCCATTCAGCAGAAACAATGGCCGGTATGCCGTCGATAAGCGTTAGCATGGACACCGGCACCCCCTTTTTTTTGCTCAGTTCACTGAGTAAACGGTCTTTTGTGGATTGACCCAACCAACGCTCCAGATCTTCAGGTATCCGTTTCCCTGAAATCACGCTGTAGCGCGTGGCGCCTTCCGGAGAGAGAACAAACACCCCCTCATAGCCAAAGTTATCATACAGAGACTTGCCAAGATTCTGCTTATCCCATGCCCAGTGCATGTCAACATTCTGATGAAGATGTTTGTAGGCATCCCCCCACTCGGCATAGTCTTTCAAATGGCTACGGATGCTCTCCTGTCGGGTATCTAACGCTTTTCTTAGTAAGAAATCATCATGCGAATCGCTGATTTCATTAACATTATTTTTTATTATCAACAAAGAAATTATTGCCGCCGCAAAAATAGCGATCAGCAACGTTACAACATAGGTAAAGGTTTTATTTATCAGCCTCTTAGAATGCTCAGCATCCGTAAAGCCAGGAGTGGTCAGAGGTAGGGTCATCTTTCGCCTTCTTAACTGCTATAACGTCGATTTTTTTGTTATCCTCATTTATCGGCATAAAAGGGCAAAAATTTAGAATTAAAAAAGACATTTGAAAGAAGATTTTATTTCTTACAACCCAGATCAAATTATTAACAGTTCTCGAATGTAGCGCTTTGTCCCTATTAATAAAAAATCCTTTTATCGGCGCGTTCAATTTCACCCGTTATCTTTCAAAAGCATGCTAAAATATCGCTGATTAAAGGGTATAAAAAACCGGGCTTCACGCCCGGTTCTTTTTTTCAGCCCAAATGGACACTATTCACTTAACCCACGATTCTCCAGCATCGGTTCAATCCTCGGATCGTGCCCGCGCCAGCTCCGGTAAAGTTCACCTAAATCAGTGCTATTCCCGCGCGACAAAATCGCCTCGCGGAATTTCTGTCCGTTTTCACGCGTCAACCCGCCCTGCTCGACAAACCACTGATAGCCATCGTCTGCCAGCATTTGCGTCCACAGGTAGGCGTAATACCCCGCCGCATAGCCACCGCCGAAGATATGGGCAAAATAGCTGCTGCGATAACGCGGGGGTACCGCGGGCAGGTCCAGCCCCTCTTTTTTCAACGCAGCCGTTTCAAAGGCTTCGACGTCAGATACGGCTTCACTGATGGCGTGCCAGTTCATGTCCAGCAATGCCGCACCCAGCAGCTCCGTCATGTCATAACCCTTGTTGAAATGGGTCGCGTTGAGCATGCTTTCCCGCAGCGCGTCCGGCATCGGTTCACCGGTTTCATAGTGACGGGCGTAGCGGGTAAATACCTGAGGATGGCTGGCCCAGTGTTCATTGATCTGCGACGGGAATTCAACGAAATCACGCGGCGTATTGGTACCGGACAGCGTGGCGAAGCGCTGGCGGGCAAACAGACCGTGCAGGGTATGCCCAAACTCGTGGAACAGGGTAATTACGTCGTCCCAGGAGAGTAACGCGGTGCCCCCGTTACCCGGTTTTGGGTAGTTACAGACATTGTAGATAACCGGGCGGGCAGAAAACTCAAAAGATTGTTCGACGAAATTGCCCATCCAGGCTCCGCCCTGCTTGGAATCGCGGGCAAAGAAGTCGCCGTAAAACAGCGCCATCCCTTCACCGGTATGGTCGAAAATTTCCCATACGCGAACGTCCGGATGATAAACCGGAATATCGAAGCGTTCCACGAAGCGGATACCGAACAGCTGGCTGGCCGCCCAGAAGACGCCGTCATGCAACACGGTATTGAGCGCAAAGTAGGGCCGGATCTGCGACTCATCAAGCGCATATTTCGCCTGGCGCACGCGCTCGGCATAAAAGGCCCAGTCCCAGGCCTGCACGGTGAAACCGCCCTGCTCGTCATCAATCACTTTCTGAATATCGGCCTGTTCGCGCTCCGCACGGGCACGGGCGGCAGGCACAATGCCGCGCATAAAAGCCAGCGCGGCGTCGGGGGTTTTCGCCATCTGGTCGGCAATACTCCAGCTGGCGTAATCCTCAAAGCCCAGCAGGCGAGCCTGACGCGCACGGAGCGCCGTCAGACGCAGGATCAGCGTGCGGGTATCGTTTTCATCCCCTTTCTGGGTACGCGTCCAGCCTGCGTTGAACAGGTTTTCACGCGTCTGCCGATTGCGCAGCGCAGAGAGCGCAGGTTGTTGAGTCGTATTCAGCAGCGAGATCAGCCAGCGGTCGTTAAGCCCTTTTTCCGCGGCCGCCTGCGCGGCGGCGGCGATCTCTTCTGCACTGAGCCCCTCAAGCTGATGCGCATAATCCACCACCAGCCCACCCGCTTTATCTGCGGAAAGCAGACGCTGGTTAAACTGGCTGGTCAGGGAGGCTGCCTCGGTGTTCAGCGCCTTCAGCTCGGCTTTTTCTGTCTCATTCAGACGCGCACCGGCCAGAATAAACCGCTGGTACGTCTCCTCGACCAGCCGACGGGACTCGGCATCCAGCGCGCCGCGATCTTGCCAGACGCTCTCAACGCGGGCGAAAAGTGTGTCATTCAGCCAGATGTCATTCGCCAGCGCGGCAAGTTCAGTGGAAAACTGCTCCTCTAACTCTTGCAGGTACGGATTGGTATGCGCAGAGGTCATGGCGAAAAAGACGCTGCTGACGCGCGAGAGCATAACGCCGCTTTTCTCCAGCGCCAGCACGGTATTATTGAAGTCTGGCGCGGCGGTTTGCGAGACAATCGCATCAATGTCCGCCCGCTTCTGACGCAGCGCTTCATCGAACGCCGGACGATAGTGACTGTCGTTAATCTGATCAAAATGGGGGGCCTGGTAAGGCAACAGACTGATTTCAAAAAAAGGATTCGTGGCCGTCATCTTTCACTCCTCAGAACGGATATCTTCCCAGAGTAGGCCAGGCCGCCATCACCTGCAATGCTGTCATACAAATGTTGCCTTAACGCACCCTCTGCGGCCGTGCTATGTTAGTACAACACAAAAAGCGTTGAGGAACAGTGAGATGATTATTTTAGTTACCGGGGCAACGGCGGGTTTTGGTGAATGCATCACGCGTCGCTTCGTCGCCAACGGGCACAAGGTGATTGCAACGGGCCGTCGTCAGGAGCGCCTGCAGGAGCTGAAAGACGAATTAGGTGACAGCATCCTGACCGCACAGCTGGACGTGCGCAACCGCGCAGCCATTGAAGAGATGATTGCTAACCTGCCTGCCGAGTGGCGCGCCATTGATCTGCTGGTCAACAACGCCGGACTGGCGCTGGGCATGGAGCCCGCGCACAAAGCCAGCGTTGAAGACTGGGAAAACATGATCGACACCAACAACAAAGGGCTGGTCTATATGACTCGCGCGGTGTTGCCGGGCATGGTTGAGCGTAATCGCGGTCACATTATCAATATTGGTTCTACCGCCGGGAGCTGGCCTTACGCGGGCGGCAACGTCTATGGTGCGACCAAAGCGTTTGTCCGTCAGTTCAGCCTGAACCTGCGCACCGATCTGCACGGCACCGCCATTCGCGTTACCGATATCGAGCCGGGTCTGGTGGGCGGCACCGAATTCTCCAACGTGCGCTTCAAGGGTGACGATGCGAAAGCGGATAAAACCTACGAAAATGCTAACGCGCTGACGCCGGAAGATGTCACTGAAGCGGTCTGGTGGGTGGCGACGCTGCCTAAGCACGTCAACATCAATACCGTGGAAATGATGCCAGTCACCCAGAGTTTTGCCGGACTTAGCGTCCATCGTGGCTAAATAAGCCCCACCCGGCCTGCGGGCCGGGTCTGTTTCGGGTTCGAAAAGAATGGTAGTATGTTCAGGCTAACTCTCTGACAAATGACAACTCATGGCCGCTGAATCGCAACTCAATCCCACCCAGCCCGTAAACCAGCAAATCTATCGCATTTTGCGACGTGATATTGTCCATTGCCTGATTCCGCCGGGAACGCCGCTTTCTGAAAAAGAGGTCTCGGTGCGTTTTGACGTCTCCCGTCAGCCGGTGCGTGAAGCGTTCATTAAGCTTGCTGAAAACGGCCTGATTCAGATCCGCCCGCAGCGCGGCAGCTACGTAAACAAAATTTCACTTTCTCAGGTGCGTAACGGCTGTTTCGTTCGCCAGGCTATTGAATGCGCGGTCGCCCGCCGGGCGGCAACGCTTATCAATGATAACCAGTGTTACCTGCTGGAGCAGAACCTGCATCAGCAGCGTATAGCGATCGACCGTAAACAGCTCAACGATTTCTTCCAGCTCGATGATGAATTCCACCAGAAACTGGCACAAATAGCGGATTGTCAGTTGGCCTGGGATACCATTGAGAACATCAAGGCCACTATAGACCGCGTGCGTTATATGAGCCTCGATCACGTCTCCCCGCCGGAAATGCTGCTCAGACAGCATCACGATATTTTCAGCGCGCTGGAAAAACGCGACCCGGACGGCGTGGAGAAAGCGATGACGCTGCATTTGCAGGAAATCAGCGAATCCGTGCAGCTTATTCGTCAGGAAAACAGCGAGTGGTTTAGCGAGGAATAATATTCGCCGCACCCTGTTGGGCACGGCGTTGGGTTTAGCGAACGACTAACACCGGAATCGTGGCGTAGCGCAGAATGGATTCCGCATTCGATCCCAGCAGATGGGTGGTGATGCTCGGGTTTTTCGACCCGATGACAATCGCATCGTATTTCCCCTCCTTGCTCAGCTTGATAATTTCATCGCGAACGTTGCCAAAACGAACCATGCTGTGAATATTCTCTGGGGCAATATCAAACAGTCTTTTTAATTCGTTCATTTTCTTCGCGGATTCAGCGGTCATATACTCTTCAAACTTTTTGATATCGGCATTGAATCCGCGCAGCAGAGACCGACTGCTGGCAGGCAGAATGTTGACCAGGGTAATTGATGCCCCCTCTGCCTTTGCAAGGCTTGCCGCGTGGCGAACCGCTTTGTCGCTCAAATCCATTTCAAACACATCTACAGGCATCAAAATGTTCTTATACATAAGCCTGACTCCTTATTACGATGAAAGGGTTATTTCCTGTACCCAGAATGGCAGCAGGAATATAAACCAATCCTAAACGCTTCCATGTTGAAACTATCAATAAATGAAAATAACGGTCTGCTTTGTAAATTGCTGTCGCGAACCGTCAGCACCTCATGTCATTAAGAAAAAAGTGTGACTTTGATCAAAAACAAAAACATCACTTGCAGACAGGCGTATTTATATGCCCCGTGAACGGTGAAACCTGAAATACCGCCGTAACGGATAAGTTAGAGAGGAGAAAATACCATGATGACATACGACCGTAACCGCAATGCAATTACCACTGGCAGCCGCGTGATGATTAGCGGCACAGGCAAAACTGGCGTGATTAAAGCGATCCACAGCGACGGGCTGGATGCCGCGCAGGTGCGCCGCAGCAAAACGGTGGAAGTGGAAGGATGCGAAGGTAAGTTCGAGCCGATTGAGCTGATTCGTCTGGGTATGCACTAAGTTGTGCGCTGACATGCCGCCGCGCACGGCGGCATGTACTGAATTACCGTTGAGACGCGTACTGCGCCACGGTAGCTTTCGCGCCCTTTTGCACCAAAGACCGGTACGCGGTCATCACCGCATCAACAAAGACCGTCTCACGCGGTAATTCTTTGCCAAAGATAGACTCAATGCCGAGCAGTGCACGCACGCGGCTTTCCCCTTCAGCACTTCCCTTCACTGCCGCCTGAATCACCGCCAGTTGCGGATCGCTCACCTCGATGGCATTACCCTGCTCATCCACTCCGCCGACATAGCGCATCCAGCCCGCCACGCCCAGCGCCAGCAGGGGGAAAGGTTTCTGATGCACCAGATGCCAGCGCACGGAATCTAACATGCGTTGCGGGAGCTTCTGGCTGCCGTCCATCGCGATTTGCCAGGTGCGATGACGCAGAGCCGGGTTGCTGTAGCGGGCAATCAGCAGATCGGCGTAATGTCCTAAATCGACGCCTTTCACCTTCAGGGTCGGCGCCTGCTCGTGGAGCATCAGCGCGTGAGCCGCAACGCGGTAATTCTTATCTTCCATGCAGTCGTTGATATGCTGATAACCGGCCAGATACCCCAGGTAAGCCAGGAAGGAGTGGCTGCCGTTAAGCATGCGCAGCTTCATCTCTTCAAACGGAATGACGTCTGATACCAGCTCGGCCCCGGCTTTTTCCCACGCAGGACGCCCCGCCACAAAGTTATCTTCGATCACCCACTGGCGGAAGGGTTCACAGGCCACGCCCGCCGGATCACGCACGCCAGTGAGCTGTTCGATTTTATCCAGCGTATCAGGCGTGACCGCAGGTACGATGCGATCCACCATGGTTGACGGGAACGTGACGTTAGCCTCGATCCAGTCCGCCAGCTCGCCGTCTACCGCCCGGGCATAGGAGCAGGTTACGTTGCGCATCACATGACCGTTTTCCGGCATGTTGTCGCAGGACATCACGCTAAAAGCCGGTAACCCCGCCGCTTTGCGACGCGCCAGCGCTTCCACCACCACACCCGGCGCGGACGTCGGCTGATGCGGGTTTTGCAGGTCGGCGGCGATGAATGGATGATCGAGCATCAGTTGCCCGGTTGCGGGAGAGTGACAGTAGCCCTTCTCGGTAATGGTCAGTGAAACAATCGCCACCTGCGGTTCGCACATCGCTGCCAGTACGGTCTCCAGCCCGTCAACCTGCGCATGCAGGGCCTTTTTGACCACGCCCACCACGCGGGATGTCCACGCATCGGCGGACATCTCCGCTACGGTATAGAGGTTATCCTGCGCCTTCAGGTCGGCAATCTGCTGCTCGCCGCCAATCAGGTTGACCTCACAGTAGCCCCAGTCGCTGCCATAATCAGACGCGAGGATGTCGGCATACACCGCCTGATGCGCGCGGTGAAAGGCGCCAAATCCTAAATGAACAATGCGTGCTTTAAGGCTGTCGCGATTGTACTGAGACAGCGTCGCTTTGGCCTGTAATAACGTGTTTTCCATGATTAAGACTCGTTAATTAGAAAGCTGTGGATCGCTGCCGCTTGTTATAAAGCGGCAGCGCCTGCTGACTACACCAACTAGAATGGCAGTTGGGGTAAAAAAATCTCTGCCATCCACCATACTGATACTGCCATTTGAGATTTTGATTTATATTAACTTTTGTTCAGGTGGTGTGACACAAAGACAAAGTTGTGTGACAAGTCACGCAGGCTGTGTACCATTACCGCCGTGACGATACCGTGCCGTAGGCCACAGGCTCTTTTGGCGTGGCCTCCGCAGCATCTTCCGCTGCGCTCAAATCACGATCCCGCACTTCGGGCATCAGGCAGGCCGAGACCAGACCAATCACAGAGTAAGCCACCAGCATGGCCACAATCGGCCACCAGGAACCGGTCATGTTACAGAAGATCCCCGCCAGCACCGGACCAAACCCCACTGCCACCAGACCGCCCGCCTCTTTGGAGATAGCCATCCGGGTAAAGCGATTTCGCGAGCCAAACATCTCCGCCATGGTGATATTTTCCAGCGCAAACAGCCCCAGTACCGCGAAATTATGGATAACGATGATGGAGAGCATAATGGTTCCCGGCGCATAGCTTTTATCGACGATGATCGACAGCATCGGGTAGGCCAGAATAATGGCGGAGATATTAAGGATAATGTACGGCAGACGGCGTCCCACTTTATCGGACAGCCAGCCCAGCAGCGGGATAGAGATAAACCCAAGAATGGAGCTTATCATCAGCGCGTCGGTGGGAATGGCTTTATCGAACAGGAGAGTCTGGACCAGATAACCGGCCAGAAACGTCTGAATCAGACCCGAGTTGCCCGCCTGACCGAAACGCAGACCGGTCGCCAGCCAGAAAGATTTACTTTTCACCATGGCACCTAACGATGTGTCCGGCTGCGCGGTTTGCGCATCGTTCACTTTCTCAAAGACCGGGCTTTCCTTGAGGTTCATACGCAGCCAGATGGCAAAGATCATCACCACGACGCTGGCGAGGAACGGCACGCGCCAGCCCCAGGCGAGCAGCTGTTCGCGGTCGAGGGCAAAGAACATAACGGCCCAGATAGCGGTCGCGCTCAGCGTCCCGCAGTTAGTCCCCATCGCCACCAGCGAGGAGATGATGCCGCGTTTACCTTTCGGTGCATACTCCGCCAGCATGGTCCCGGCCCCGGAGATCTCTGCCCCTGCCCCGAGTCCCTGAATGATGCGCAGCGTCACCAGCAGTACGGGCGCGAAAATCCCGATCTGTGCATAGGTGGGCAGCACGCCAATCAGCGTGGTGCAGATCCCCATCATGGTGATGGTGATAAACAGTACCTTTTTACGGCCAATGCTGTCGCCCATGCGACCAAAAATAAAGGCGCCGACGATACGCGCGATATAGCCTGCGCCGTAGGTTCCCATCGCCAGGATCAGTGCCATCGCAGCGGACTGTTCCGGGAAGAAGATTTCATGAAATACCAGGGCGGCACCCAGCGAGTAGAGCTGGAAATCCATGAACTCCAGCGCGGTGCCCAGCCAGCCTGAAACGGCGGCTTTCACCAGATCGGAGGTGGTTCTTTGAGGTTGTGCTTGCGTCATAATGGCTATCTCTGAAAGGTAAGATGCGTACCACATAGAGCCCGTCTTCGCGGGCTCTTCACCGCGTGAATTATTCTGGGTTGAACGTGAGCAGGACCTTGCAGCACTGCCTCTGGTCTTTCTCAAACAGTTCAATGGCGTCTGTTACATGGTGATAGTCAAAGGTATGGGTGATCAGTTTTTCCGGGTCGATCAGTCCTTTTGTCAGCCAGTCGATGACGACCGGGAATTTATTGGCGTTCAGGCGCGAGGAGAAAATCGCCAGCTCTTTGCCGGTGATGCCCTGCTGAACAATCTGGCTCGGTTCGCTGGAGAAGCCCATCAGCACGATGCGCGCCGCCGGCGAGGCCAGGGTTATCGCTTCCTGTAAAATGGACGGATGACAGGCGGCATCAATGATTAACGTCGGTTTGATGCCTTTCTCGTCCAGCGCGGCCTGCAACGACTGCTCGCCGTTATTAAAGACCCAGTCCGCGCCGCTGCGCTGGGCCATTGCCAGGCGTTCGTCTATGCGGTCAACCACAATCACCTGTTTCACCTTATCGACGCCCTTCAGCGCCTGCACGGTGACCAGCCCCATCGGGCCTGCGCCGTAGATCAGCGCCACGTCCTGTTCACCAGGGTTGGCCTGCCCCGTCACGTTGGCGGCAATGGTAAATGGCTCAACCATGACGGCGTGTTTATCCGGGATCGCATCCGGGATCCGCCAGGCATTTTTTGCGGGTACCGTTGCATATTCGCTGAAACCCCCGTCGCGGTGAACGCCCAGCACCACCAGCGAGGTGCAGACGTTTGGTTTTCCGACGGAGCACGGGTAGCAGTGTCCGCAGCTGATCACCGGGTCAACCGACACGCGTTCTCCTGACCGGGACGGATCCACGCCCTCGCCAACGGCATCGATCACGCCAAAAAACTCGTGGCCAATCACGCGCGGATACTTCGCAAACGGGTTATGCCCGCGGTAAATGTGGCTGTCCGAACCGCAGATCCCGGCGAGTGTGATTTTGACGCGCACTTCGCCTGCGCCTGGCTGCGGGCGTGGACGCGCTTCAATGACCAGCTGGTTCGGCTGTTGAATGACTATGCTTTTCATCGTTCGCTCCTCGTTTACCAGTTCCACAGCGTACCGTCTTCAAGACGTGCCACCGGCAGGTACGCCGGATCGTACGGGTATTTCGCTGCCAGCTTCTCGTCAAACTCAATGCCCAGCCCTGGCTTGTCACCCGGGTGCATATAGCCGTTATCAAAGCGCCAGCTGTGCGGGAAGACGTCGAGCATTTGTTCGGAATAGCCCATATATTCCTGCACGCCAAAGTTCGGTACCCACAGGTCAAAATGCAGCGCGGCGGCATGACACACCGGCGACAGATCCGACGGGCCGTGCGAACCGGTACGTACCTGGTAGAGCGACGCAAAGTCAGCGATGCGACGCATGCCGGTGATGCCGCCCGCATGCGTGATTGTGGTGCGGATATAGTCGATAAGCTGCTCTTCGATAAGCTGCTTGCAGTCCCAGATGCTGTTAAACACCTCGCCCACCGCAATGGGCGTGACGGTGTGCTGGCGAATAAGACGGAAGCAGGCCTGGTTTTCGGCAGGCGTGGGATCTTCCATCCAGAACATGCGGAAGTCTTCGATGCTCTTACCGAAGCGCGCCGCCTCAATGGGCGTCAGACGGTGGTGCATATCGTGCAGGAGGTGTTCATTGAAGCCAAATTTACTGCGCACCGCGTCGAACAGTTTGGGTGTGAAATCGAGGTATTTCTCGGTCGACCAGAGCTGCTCTTCCGGCCAGTCGCCTTTGGTGGCAGGCTCGTAGGCCAGCCCTTTTCCTTTCGACATGCCGTAGGTAGTTTTCATACCCGGCACACCGCACTGCACGCGGATCGCCTTGAAGCCCATCTCTTTATGACGCGCGTAATCTTCCAGCACGTCGTCAATGGTGTGACCGGTCGTGTGGCAGTAGACCATCACGCCTTCACGGGAGGCGCCGCCCAGCAGCTGGTAGAGCGGCATATTGGCCGCTTTGGCTTTGATGTCCCACAGCGCCATATCCACGGCTGAGATGGCCGACATGGTGACCGGTCCGCGACGCCAGTAGGCGCCTTTATAGAAGAATTGCCAGATATCTTCGATACGGTGCGCGTCGCGACCAATTAACTGCGGGCAGAGGTGATCCTTCAGGTACGAAGCGACGGAGAGCTCGCGTCCGTTCAGCGTAGCGTCACCGAGGCCGACAATCCCGTCATCGGTGGTGATTTTAAGGGTGACAAAGTTCCGCCCCGGGCAGGTAACAAACACGTCAGCCGCGACAATCTTCATAATTCCTTTCCTTACATCGTTCGTTGTGATGTCGGAAATTTACTCAATTGAAATACTACCATACAAGTATAATGATCATGAAATCAGCGAGCGATCACAAAACCGGGGGCTCAGGCCCGCCCCCATCCCGCCACGATAATTAGCATCCCGCACAGAGCAATTAGCGCGCCGGCCCAGTCATAGGCGCTAAGCCTGACGCCGTCCACCACGCGTAACCACAGCAGCGCGGTACAGACATATACACCGCCGTAGGCCGCGTAGACGCGCCCACTTGCCGCCGGATGCAGCGTTAACAGCCAGACAAAAAGAGCAAGCGCGACGCCCGCCGGGATCAGCAATAATGCGCTACCTCCCTTCTTCAGCCAGAGCCAGGGCAGGAAGCAACCGATGATTTCGCAGAGCGCAGTGGCAAAAAAAAGCAGCGTGGTTTTGAGCATATTTCACTTCAGGTGAGGATTTATTTAAACATCATACCCGATGATGGCGTTAACTTTTCCATACCTGCGCTGCGGGTATGCCGTCTTTTCTCTTTGGTGTAGAATCTGTAAGGGGTTACTTGATTATCTGCACCCATTTAAAAGGAAACGCTATGACAACATTAAGCAAACGCCTTTGTCTGACAGCCCTGCTGGCGCTGTCATCGTTCGCTTTTGCCGCCTCTGCGACAGCCGAAACCAGCAAACTCATTATTGAGTCTGGTGACAGCGCGCAAAGCCGCCAGAACGCCGCCATGGACAAAGAACAATGGAATGACACCCGTAGCCTTCGTCAGAAGGTCAACAAACGTGCTGAAAAAGAGTGGGATAAAGAAGATGTCGCTTTTGACGCACGCGATAAGTGTCAGCAAAGTGCAAACGTCAATGCCTACTGGGAGCCTAACACCCTGCGCTGCCTGGACCGCCGCACTGGCCGTACGGTAGCCCCATAATGTCGGCTTCGTGTGACGTTAAGCTCCGTCCGCTGGAGCGTGAAGACCTGCGCTTTGTCCATCAGCTCGACAACAACGCCAGCGTGATGCGCTACTGGTTCGAAGAGCCTTACGAGGCCTTTGTCGAGCTGTCGGATCTGTACGACAAACACATTCACGATCAGAGCGAACGTCGTTTTGTGGTGGAGTGTGGCGGCGAAAAAGCCGGGCTGGTGGAGCTGGTTGAAATCAACCACGTTCACCGTCGGGCAGAGTTCCAGATCATCATTTCGCCTGAGCACCAGGGGAAAGGCCTGGCCTCACGCGCGGCGAAGCTGGCGATGGATTACGGATTCAACGTTCTGAATCTCTACAAGCTGTACCTGATTGTGGACAAAGAGAACGAGAAAGCGATCCATATCTACCGCAAGCTGGGCTTTATGGTGGAAGGCGAGCTGATCCACGAGTTCTTTATCAACGGTGAATACCGCAATACCATCCGCATGTGCATCTTCCAGCATCAGCACCTGGCCGGGCATAAACCCTCAGGCGCCAGCCTGCTGAAACCAACCGCGCAGTGAGTTTGAAGACAACCCCTGTCATCAACAATTGCGCCGTCTTTCTTGCCGGGTGGCGCTGCGCTTACCCGGCCTACATTGTGCAATAATATCAATACATTGCTCAGTAGTATTCAATCGTGTTTTTGATGGTGTACTTGCGCACAACGGCGGGCTTGACGCTGTCATCGGTGATGATCAGATCGCAGCTCACCGGATTGTTGTGTCGATCGTAGTCGCAGCTCTGCTCCACGTTACCCAGCGGCTTGTCGTTTAACAAACTCACGGCCGAGTAATCCATCCTTTTGCGTACGTCTTTAGACGGTGTCGACTGGACAGACAGATGCTGATCCCCGGAGACGGTGGTTTTGCCCAACGGGTAACCATCGGCATCATAGCGGTATTTCACTTCCATCTCTTTGCCGTGCGCCGCCACCACGAAACCGTTATCGTCGGTATCCCACGTCACCCCGGCTGACGGCAGTTCGGCCAGCTGGCATTTCCCCTGCAGCTTCACTTTGCGCTGCTGGGTTTCGGCATCAATGTAGTAATTCGCATCCAGCACCAGCGCCACGCCGGTGTTGGCCTCCAGGTCGTGAAGTTCCAGCGTATCGAAACACCCTTCTGTCGACACGGTGCCCGTCACCCGTTTAGACACTTCGCCCTTCTCGTTGAACAGCGTCTGGGTAAAGTCTTTAACCGGGCCGCGCAGGGGGTCAAAATCAAATTCGTTCGAGAAACTCGCCATCTCCGGCGTAAACGACAGTGGTGCGGAGTTGTTGTCACACCCCACGAGAGTGGCTGCCAGGAGCGTTATCGCTGCATATTTCTTCACATTGATTACCGTACAGAGAGATTATTCCCAATCATATTAGCAAATACAGTTGTTTACACGAAGCCTGCTAAAATTAATGTCTACACACAGAGAAAAGGAGCGACAGATGAAACGGTTACCCTGGATTACCGCCCTGCTGTTAATGAGTGCTTCAACGGCCGCCCTGGCGGCACCCGATTCCTGCGAGCGCGTGAAAAGCGATATTCAGCAGAAGATCATCAACAACGGCGTGCCGGAGTCAGGGTTCACGCTGAACATTGTGCCGAACGATCAGGCCGATCAGCCGGACGCACAGGTGGTAGGCCATTGTGCCAACGACACCTTTAAAATTCTGTACACCCGCACAGGGAGCGGAGCGGCGTCCGCCAGTCAGGATAATGCGCCAACTGAACCGCAGTAATTTCCCCTCAATCCCCTTTGATTTGATAAGGATTAATATTTACTACCCCTAAATCAGTAACACTCACCCCACCATTAGCCCGGTTATCATTTCGGGAAAAATAATACGCAATTACATTGGTGGGGTGAGCCATGTCCGATATCGAACATCACGGCGGGATTAGCCGTCGAACACTCGTGAAATCTACGGCGATAGGATCGCTGGCGTTCGCCGCCGGTAGCGTCTCATTGCCTTTTGGCGTGAAACGCGTTGCCGCCGCAGTGCAAAGCGCCATGAAACCTGCTGACGATAAAGTCGTCTGGGGCGCCTGCTCGGTTAACTGTGGCAGCCGCTGCGCATTGCGTCTGCACGTCCGCGACGATGAGGTGTACTGGGTCGAAACGGATAACACCGGCGAGGATATCTACGGCAATCACCAGGTTCGCGCCTGCCTGCGCGGACGTTCTATTCGCCGTCGCATCAACCACCCTGACCGTCTGAACTACCCGATGAAGCGCGTGGGCAAACGCGGTGAAGGCAAGTTCGAGCGTATCAGCTGGGATGAAGCGCTCAACACCATCACCGCCAGCCTGAAAGACGTGGTCGCCAGATATGGCAATGAAGCGGTGTACATCAACTACTCCTCCGGGATTGTCGGCGGCAATATCACCCGCTCCTCCCCTTACGCGTCGCTGGTGGCGCGCCTGATGAACTGCTACGGCGGTTTCCTGAGCCACTACGGCACCTACAGCACGGCGCAAATCGCCTGTGCAATGCCTTACACCTACGGCAGCAATGACGGTAACAGCACCTCGGATATCGAAAACACCAAACTGGTGGTGATGTTCGGCAACAACCCGGCGGAAACGCGCATGAGCGGGGGCGGGATTACCTATTATCTTGAGCAGGCTCGCGAGCGGTCCAACGCGCGTATGATTGTCATCGATCCGCGCTATACCGACACGGCAGCCGGACGTGAAGATGAATGGATCCCGATTCGTCCAGGGACCGATGCCGCGCTGGTGGCCGGTCTGGCATGGGTAATGATTAACGAAAATCTGGTCGACCAGCCTTTCCTCGACAAGTACTGCGTCGGCTACGACGAAAAAACGCTGCCGGAAGGCGCGCCGGCTAACGCGCACTACAAAGCGTATATTCTCGGCCAGGGCGATGACGGAACGGCGAAAACCCCGGAGTGGGCCTCGCGCATTACGGGCATACCGGCCGATCGCATCGTTAAGCTTGCCCGGGGGATCGGTTCTGCGAAGCCAGCCTATATCTGCCAGGGCTGGGGTCCACAGCGTCAGGCGAACGGCGAATTGACGTCCCGCGCCATCGCGATGCTGCCGATCCTGACCGGCAACGTAGGGATCAACGGCGGTAACAGCGGCGCGCGTGAGTCGACGTATACCATCACCATCGAACGGATGCCGCTGCCGGAAAACCCGGTCAAAACGCAGATCTCCTGCTTTAGCTGGACGGACGCCATCGCCCGCGGACCGGAAATGACTGCCCTGCGCGACGGGGTGCGCGGTAAAGATAAGCTGGATGTGCCGATTAAGTTCATCTGGAACTACGCGGGTAATACCATCATCAACCAGCACTCCGATATCAATAAAACCCACGATATCCTGCAGGATGAAAGCAAGTGCGAAATGATTGTCGTCATCGATAATTTCATGACGTCGTCAGCGAAGTATGCCGATATCGTGTTGCCGGATTTAATGACCGTCGAGCAGGAAGATATTATTCCTAACGATTACGCCGGGAACATGGGCTACCTGATTTTCCTCCAGCCCGTCACCGCACCGAAGTTTGAACGCAAGCCCATCTACTGGATCATGAGTGAAGTGGCGAAACGTCTTGGGCCGGATATCCATCAGAAATTCACCGAAGGACGGACGCAAGCGCAATGGCTGCAGTATCTGTATGCCAAAATGCTCGAAAAAGACCCTCAACTGCCGTCCTATGATGAGCTGAAGAAAATGGGCATTTATAAGCGCAAAGATCCGAACGGACACTTTGTGGCGTATAAAAAGTTCCGCGAAAACCCGGAAGCCAATCCGCTGAAAACGCCATCGGGTAAGATTGAAATTTACTCGAGTAAGCTGGCTGAAATTGCAGCGACCTGGGAACTGGCAAAAGACGAAACCATCAGCCCTCTTCCCGTCTATGCCTCAACATTTGACGGTTGGGATGCCCCCGCGCGCGCAGTATCCTCTGCAGCTGTTTGGCTTCCATTTCAAAGCCCGTACCCACTCTAGCTACGGTAACGTTGACGTGCTGAAAGCGGCCTGCCGCCAGGAGGTCTGGCTTAATCCTCTCGATGCCGAAAAACGGGGCATTAAGAACGGCGATACGGTGCGCGTGTTTAACGATCGCGGTGAGGTGAGAATTGAAGCGAAAGTCACGCCTCGCATCATGCCCGGCGTGAGTGCCATGGGCCAGGGCGCCTGGCATGACGCCAATATGGATGGCGATCGTATCGACCACGGCTCCTGCATCAACACACTGACGACCCATCGCCCGTCTCCGCTGGCCAAGGGCAACCCGCAGCACACCAACCTGGTACAGATTGAGAAGGTATAAGGGGTGAAACGGATGGCCGTGGTTTATTCTATGGTGTGTATTACTGATTAACACAGTCGCGCGGGCGTGCCCCGCGCAAGCAAGGAAGGTTTAATGAAAGACGTCTTACAGCGTGAATCGTTCGCGTTCAGCGCCCGGGTGCTGGGCGCGCTGTTTTATTTCGCTCCTGACAGCGAGCAGACTGCGCCCCTGGTGCAGGCCCTTATCGCTGGCAAATGGGTTCAGGACTGGCCCCTGTCTCCGGAAACGCTGCAGCCCGTTGCCGATACCTTTGCCACGTCTTCCGATGAGCCGCTGACGGACGCCTGGCAACGGTTGTTTATTGGCCCTTATGCCCTGCCCGCGCCGCCGTGGGGTTCCGTCTGGCTGGATCGCGAATCCGTGCTGTTTGGTGACTCAACCCTTGCGCTGCGCCAGTGGATGCGTGAAAACGGCATCGCTTTTGAGATGCAGCAGAACGAACCGGAAGATCATTTCGGTACCCTGCTGCTGCTGGCGGCGTGGCTGATTGAGAATGGCCGCGATTCGGAGTGCGACCAGCTCCTGGCGTGGCACCTGCTGCCGTGGAGTACCCGCTTCCTGTCGGTATTTGTCGACAATGCGGGTCATCCGTTTTACACCGCGCTGGGCAGGCTTGCGCAGCTGACGCTGGCGGACTGGCGATCCACGCTGGTTATCCCTGTTGCGGAAAAGACGCTGTATCGCTAAGGGATGTGGCTTGCTCGCGGTTGGCGGGCAAGCCAGGTTAGGGTTTAAACCTCTCCACCTGATTCACTCACGCTCTCTTTACTTTGTATGAACCGAAGTGCCAGATACAGGTCTGGTGCCAGAATCATGTCATCGTCATTCATTGTTGGCCGACTCTCTTTAAACCAGCGCGTTAACTCCGTTTTCCTGCCCGCAAGAATTAACGTAATCTGTCGACCTCTCAGGTCACGCTTAAGCTCATTAATGGTTGCCAGAACGCTTATGTCTGAGTAGGTGAAACAAGCAACGGCATCAATGACCACCCATTTAGGTTGTAAAGCTGCACCATCAACTAAATTTAATACCCGACGTTTAAAATAGGCCACATTAAAATAGGTCAACGGTGAGTTAAATCGATACATCAGCACGCCGGGAACCATTTTGATATCGGTTGTATTTCCTAGTGAGTGAATCATTCCATTTTCGTCAGTCCCCAGCAGGTGCTCCGAAGGGCGAAACACGGTACGCAGGAACTGTAGCAGGCCAAGCAACACCGCAAGGCCGATCCCCTGGATAACGCCAATAATTAACACACAGCCAAATGTGAAAAAGGCCAGCCGAAATGCCTGTTTATTTCTCCGCCTCAGGTTCCATAAACCACGTAAATCAATCAATGACCACGACGCATACATTAGAACAATACCTAATGCAGAAACCGGAATAAATTGTAATGGCTGAGTGAAAAAGACCACGACGATACCGATGAGTAAGGCGGCGACGATAGAAACCAGCTGGCTTTTCCCCCCCACTGAATCATTCACCGCGGTTCGGGAATCGGCACCACTGATAGCAAATCCCTGAGATAACCCAGACATAATGTTCGCAATACCCAGAGCCCGAAACTCGGCATCAGCATTAATTTCGTAGCCATTTTTTGCGGCGAAACTGCGGGCGGTCAGCATCAGACTGACAAAACTGACCAAAGCCAGGTTCAGCGCCGGGATCACTAAATCACGCATCGGACCTGGCTGGAACGCCCCCCAGTTAACGACGGGTAACCCAGACTGGAAGCCATCCCCCCCAATAGTGGCAATGCCATACTGCTGCGCGGATGTCCCCCACACCAGTAACGTGGTCATCACAATGGCAATCAACGGCGCTGGCCACTGGCTGCGATACGTCTTGATAGCCATTAAAATACCTAACGTCAGAAGTGATACCCCGATGGTTAATAAATGGCTGCCTGAAAGTCGGCCTGGCAAGGCCATGATTTTCTCAATAACCTGCGCCTCATCCAGCGTTATCCCTAAAACCTTGCCTAATTGCCCGACAATGATCGTCACAGCGACGCCATTAAGCAAACCCGTAAGAATAGGATGAGAAAGCAGATCGGCAAGTGCGCCCAGGCGAAATTTACTGGCAAGCAAGCACCACCCGCCCATCATCAATGTCATGACGATTGTCAGTTGCCAGTGCAGTTCGGGATTCCCCGCAGAAAGCGGAAACACGACGGCCGCAATCACCGCGCAGGTTGTGGCATCAGGGCCAACAATAAGCTGACGTGAAGAACCAAACAGGGCATACGCGATCATCGGTAAAACGCAGGAATAGAGCCCTACGATTGCCCCAACGCCCGCCAGCTCTGCATAAGCAATCGCAACGGGTAGCGCGACAGCCGCAACGGATAACCCGGCTTTAACATCCTGTTTTAGCCAGCTTTTATCGTAGGCTAACAAATTTTGTAACCCTGGCATGTAGTTTAACAACAGTTTCCCGAACACGTTATTCTCCGGACATTGATCTTACCCAGGAGATGTTGGCACACTTTTCAGGGTGGTTCTGGTTTTCAAATGCTCCGCATTGAGGGACGCCTCTCAGTTCCTGATAAAACACAATCAGAGAGGAAAAATGGCGTTGCCTTCCCGAACCGCACGTTTAGCTAAACCAGAACAGGGTGTTTGATCGCAAATGCCGCAGATTGCTTCAAAAAAATTACCCTATTTGTTATATTGTTGTTTATTGCTTATTCACCTCTGCGGTGCCAAAAAGAACATGATTCACCGCGACCCAGGACAGAGAAATGTTAGATTACCGCTTCCCGACAGCTTTGCAGATGGTCCTCAGCGTAGCGATGGCGGAGCAATTAGGTAAACGTTCGACGAGTGGCGTTCTGGCCTACGGCCTGGAAGCCAACCCGAGCTTTATCCGCAAATTGATGGTTCCCCTTACGCGTGACGGAATTATCGTCTCCACGCTTGGCCGCAACGGCTCCATTCATCTTGGGCGCCCGCCGGAAGAGATCACCCTGCGTGACATCTACCTTTCGGTCACTGAAGATAAAAAGTTGTGGGCGTCGCGTCCTGACGTACCGGCTCGCTGTGTGGTCAGCGCTAACGCCTGCTGGTACTTTAAATCGGTATCCGAAGAAGCTGAGCAGGCTTCGCTGGCGGTATTAGCCCGACACACCGTGGCAAGCGCGCTGGAAGAGGTCAAAAAAGCCGATAGCAGCGGCTGCGATCCGGTACCTGAGCTTATGGCCCAGTATAAAGAAACGTTTTAACGGTTGATCTGATGTGAAAAAAAAAGCGCCTTACTGTGAAGGCGCTTTTTTGTTTTCTGCAACATCCCTATGCAGGCAGAACCTCCCTTTCCTCTTTACCGCGCGTAACGAATTTACGCAGCGTCACGTAAAACACCGGCGTCAGGAACAGACCAAACAACGTGACGCCCAGCATCCCCGAGAAGACCGTAATCCCGGTGACACCGCGCACTTCTGCGCCCGCGCCGTGGCCAAGGATCAGCGGAATGGTTCCGGCGATGAAGGCAATGGAGGTCATCACAATCGGGCGTAAACGCAGGCGGCAGGCCTCCAGCGCGGCTTCCATGATACCTTTGCCCTGAATTTCCAGCTCGCGGGCAAACTCCACGATAAGAATCGCGTTTTTACACGCCAGCCCCATCAGTACCACCAGTCCTACCTGCACGAACACATTGTTATCGCCACCGGTCAGCCAGACGCCAAACAGCGCGGACAACATTGTCATCGGCACGATAAGGATCACCGCCAGCGGCAGCGTCCAGCTTTCATACAGTGCCGCCAGCACCAGGAAGGCCAGCAGCACCGCGACCGGGAAGACGATCAGCGCCGTATTACCTTGTGTCGCCTGCTGGAAGCTCAGATCCGTCCATTCAATATTCATTCCGTTCGGCAATATCTGCTTAGACATACCTTCCAGCTGCGTCATCGCCTGGGCGGACGAGAGTACGCGCGGGTCGGCATCGCCAATCAGGTCAGCCGCCGGGTAGCCATTGTAGCGGATCACCGGATCCGGCCCGTAGGTGGTGCTGATCTTAACCATACTGCCAATCGGCACCATTTCACCCTGGTTATTACGGGTACGTAAGTTCGCAATATCCTCCACGCTCTCGCGGTACGGTCCGTCGGCCTGCGCCATAACACGCCAGGTACGCCCGAACTGGTTGAAGTCATTCACATAAGACGAGCCCAGATAGGTTTGCAGCGTACCGAACAGATCGGTCAGCGACACGCCCTGCGCTTTCGCCTTGTCACGGTCAACCTGCACGTCCAGCTGTGGAACGTTGGCCTGGTAGGTCGAGATCGGGAAATGCATCCCCGGCGTCTGCATAATCGCACCGGACATGGTATTCACCGCGTTCTGCAATGCGCCATAGCCAAGACCTGCACGATCCTGAATGTACAGGGAATAACCCGACCCCTGCCCCAGCCCCAAAATCGGCGGCGGCAGAATGGAGAAGCCAAAGCCCTGCTGGATTTGCGCAATTTTCGCATTGATTTCAGCGTTAATTTCCGCAGCACTGTGTTTACGCTGGTCGAACGGCTTCAGGCCAAAGAAGACCGTTCCGGTGTTCGGCGTATTGGTGAACTGCAGCGCATTCAGCCCCGGGAAAGCAACCGCATAGTCCACGCCTTCGGTATTCATCCCGATTTCGCTCATTTTGCGGATCACCGCATCAGTACGCGCCAGCGACGAGCCTTCGGGCATTTTCACGCCACCAATCAGGTACAGCTTATCCTGTGTCGGAATAAAGCCACCGGGAACCGCTTTAAACATGACGCCTGCGGCACACAGCAGCAGCAGATACACCACAAACACCGCGCCACGTCGGCCGAGCGTTTTACCCACCAGCCCCTGATAGCCAGTCGAGCTACGATGGAAAAAGCGGTTAAACGGTCGGAAAATCCAGCCGAACAGACGATCGATAAGCCGGGTCGGGAAATCTTTCGGTGCGCCGTGCGGTTTTAACAGCAGAGCAGCCAGCGCTGGCGAGAGCGTCAGCGAGTTGATAGCGGAGATCACCGTCGAAATGGCAATCGTTACCGCAAACTGTTTGTAGAACTGGCCGGTGACGCCAGAAAGGAACGCCATCGGCACAAACACCGCGCACAATACCAGCGCAATCGCGATAATCGGCCCGGACACTTCACGCATCGCCTGATGCGCCGCCGCAAGCGGAGCAAGCCCCTCTTCGATATTTCGCTCGACGTTTTCCACCACCACGATGGCATCATCCACCACGATACCGATAGCCAATACCAGCCCGAACAAACTCAGGGTATTAAGCGAAAAGCCCAGCAGGTAGAGAACGCTGAACGTCCCCACGACCGAAACCGGCACCGCGATCAGCGGAATGATCGACGCACGCCAGGTTTGCAGGAAGAGGATCACTACCAGCACGACCAGCACTACCGCTTCCAGCAGCGTTTGCACCACCGCACGGATAGAATCGCGCACGAATACCGTCGGATCGTAAGGTGCCGCCCACTTCATATCTTCCGGGAAACGGGTGGACAGTTCCGCCATTTTAGCGCGCACCGCGTTAGACAGATCGATGGCGTTTGCGCCAGGAGACTGGAAGATACCGATCCCGACCGCGTCTTTATTGTTAAGCTGCGAACGCAACGCATAGCTGCCCGATCCCATTTCAATACGCGCCACGTCGCGCAGGCGTACCAGCGACCCGTCCTGAGACGTTTTGAGAATGATATTGCCAAACTCTTCTTCGGTATGCAGACGCCCCTGGGCGTTAATGGAGATCAGGAAATCGCTCTCCTTCGGCAGCGGCTCGGCGCCCAGTTGCCCGGCCGACACCTGCACGTTTTGCTCCTGCATCGCCGTGACGACATCCGAGGCGGTCAGCCCGCGCGCCGCTACTTTATTGGGATCCAGCCAGACGCGCATCGCGTATTCGCCTGAGCCAAAAATCTGGATCTGGCCGACACCGGGCAGACGCGCCAGTTCGTCCTTCACTTTCAGCGTGGCGTAGTTGCGCATATACAGAGAGTCGTATTTACCGCCAGGCGAAAACAGATGCACCACCAGGGTCAGCGTAGGAGACTGTTTCTGCGTCGTGATGCCCAGACGGCGCACATCCTCCGGCAGACGCGCCTCGGCCTGCGCCACGCGGTTTTGTACCTGAACCTGCGCCTGATCCGGGTCGGTTCCCGGACGGAAAGTGACGGTCGTCACCAGCACGCCATCAGAACCCGCGACGGATTTCATGTACATCATGTTCTCAACGCCGTTGATCGCCTCTTCCAGCGGCGTCGCCACGGTCTCAGCAATCACTTTCGGGTTGGCGCCCGGGTACTCCGCGCGCACCTGCACGCTTGGCGGTACGACATCAGGGTATTCGCTCACCGGCAACAGCGGGATGGCGATTAATCCTGTGATAAAAATCAGAATCGACAGGACGGCAGCGAAAATCGGCCTGTCGATAAAAAAGCGGGAAAAGTCCATGGGTAGGATTCTCAGGTCAGATGATCAGTTGAGGGCGGTGCTGACGGTCATGGCGACGGTTTTCGCGTTAACCGGCATACCCGGCATAAACACTTTTTGTAAACCATCGACGATGACTTTATCGCCGGGTTTCAGCCCCTGCTGCACGATGCGTAAGCCGTCCGCCAGGCGCCCTGGCGTAATATCGCGTCGCTGTGCTTTGCCCTCTTTATCCACGATATAAACATATTTGCGATCCTGATCGGTCAGCACCGCTTTGTCGTCAATAAGCGTGGCCTGGAATTCAGCGCTGCCCGGCAGGCGAACGCGAGCGAAAAGGCCCGGCGTGAACTGACGCTGCGCGTTATCCAGCAGCGCGCGCATACGGATCGTACCGGTACTCGGCGCCAGCTGATTATCCAGGAAATCCACTTTGCCCTGATGGGGATACCCTTCCTCACCCGCCAGGCCAATTTCAACCGGTAGTGCAGTGTGATTGCTGGACGCCCCCTGCCCGCTGCGCGCGAGGTTTTGATAGTGGAGGTAGGTTGACTCATCCACGTCAAAGTAGACGTACACCGTCTTCTGCGAGACCAGCGTTGTCAGCACGCTGGCGCTGTCGCCCGCCGTGACCAGATTACCGCTGGTGATCAACGCGCGGCTGGCGCGGCCATCAATCGGTGCCGTTACTTTCGTGAAATCGAGGTTAAGCTGAGCGGCGTCTACCGCAGCCTGCGCGGCGCGAATATCGGCCTGCGCCTGAATGGCGGCCGCACGGCGCTGCTCCCACTCTTCACGGGATACCAGGTTGGTATTGATGAGTTTATCGGTACGGTTAGCCTCGCTTCGTGCCAGGCTGGCCTGCGTTTTGGCTCTCTCCAGCGTCGCCTGCGCCTGCTCCAGCGCGGCACGATAGGTTCTGTCATCAATCGTGAACAGCACCTCACCCTTTTTCACCTCCTGGCCGTCGGTGAAATTCACTTTGTCGATATAGCCAGAGACGCGGGGGCGAAGCTGAACGCTCTCCACGGCTTCGATCCGGCCGTTAAAGCTATCCCACTGACTAATGGATTTCACAACCACATCAGCAGCATTGACGGCGGGCGCAGGGGGTGCAGCATTTTGCGCGACGCTGTTATCACATCCGACAAGCAACAGGGAGAGCAATATCGCTCCCAGCGCATGCAGAGGGTCGTTTCCCCAGGTTTTTTGCAGGCTCATTATTTTTATTCCGGTAATTGTAGCCGCCGGGCAAGACGCGGCAGGAGGCACCGCGCCACTTCCTTTGTCCGGGCTGGCTTAAGGCCATTTGTGTCGTTCATCGCCACAAAACTGTAACAGTTGCGAATACACTATTCGCGGCGATTGTAGGAAGGCGCTTAACTAAGTGCAAGAATAATTGTTGCACTTTATGTGCTATTCGGTCGGATGTTAAAAAGGCCCGTTTCAGGTAAGGATTTAAATGCAACAATAAAACTTGCAATTGCTGCAAAAACGCGCCACCTTTAAATGCAACAGATAAAGATACCATTTAACAGGCTGCGTGGAGGTAACCCGATGAACACGGGCGCATTTATGCATGATTTACTCGACTGGATCGACAACAACCTTGATAGCCGTCTGGATATTGAGTCCGTCGCCAGGCGCTCCGGCTATTCGAAATGGCACCTTCAGCGACTGTTTAAAGAACATACGGGCTACCCTCTCGCCGGGTACATTCGCGCGCAAAAGCTGCAAAAATCCGTTGAGCGCTTAACCCACAGCGACGAACCGATTCTGAACGTGGCGATCGCGTTGGGTTTTGACTCTCAGCAATCCTTCAACCGCAGTTTTAAACGGCAATATGGCCAGGCTCCAGGCGCATGGCGGCGCAGTGTGGCCTGCCGTGAAACCCAGCAGGCGCACACGTAACGCACATTTTGCTGCAACTTTTTCCGGCCTCTGCTATACTGTACATAAATACAGTATGAGAGGTGCGTGATGGCTGTTGAAACAAAATATGTTGTCGTAAGAAAAGGTGAAGAGAAAATGACATTTGCCAGTAAGAAAGAGGCTGACGCTCACGACAAACTGCTTGATATGGCAGAGGCGTTTACCGACTGGCTTTTGCAAAGCGGAATGCAGATGGATGAAACGCAGGCTGAAGATCTTGGCCTGTATCTCGCCGAGCAGAAAGATGCCGTGCAGCATATTTTGCGAACCAGTAAGCTCCCGGCTCTTGATACCCCTGCTGACGACAAAACCGAGTCAGGTGCAGCTGACAGTAAAAAAATCAGGGCGGTTAAAGCGGCCTGATGGCCACATCATCATTCCTGTTGCCCGGTCTGCTGTGGTAACGCATCGCAGACCTCTTGTAACTCATTAAAAAACCTTGCCACATGGAAACCATCGCAGACAGAATGATGTACCTGAACGGCGAGAGGTAATAATACCCTGCCCTCTTGCTCGTAATATTTTCCAAGCGTAAACATAGGGGCAAAAAAGTTTTTCATATTAGCCACGCTAACGCTAAAGCTCGTAAAACTTACCCACGGAATGCCGGATATAAAAAAGATATTTTCCCTGGATTCTTCTTTTGGCCAATACGCAAGATTATCGCCATAGCGAGCCATGTCTTCAGAATAGGTTTTCTGAAAGTGCTGTATATCGCCATCGTAATGGCTCCATAATGATGAAAAGGTCTCTGTTTCATTATGGAAAATCGTATAATTTGGATGAATTTCATTCCATATGACAAGCTCATTGTCCTTCATGGCCATACGGAATTCTGGGTGACGGTTAACGACTTTAGCAACGAGAAAAATAATCGTCGGATAAAACTTCCAGCCAACGTTTTTAATATGGCTTAGCAGCACGGTAATATCGACCAACACCGTCTGGTTAAACGTCGATTGAGCAAACCCCTGAAATACCTCAAAATGCTCCTTTCTTGCCCAACGGGATAAATCAACAGCCGTATATTCCGGGATTATTTTTTCCATTTTTAAGCCTTTGTTGAGCAAGCAGATCTTGACGTTAGCCTAAGTTTTTTTCCTGACTTAAGCAAGCAGGGGCCTGCAGTTCACATGTCGAAGAAAAACACGTTCACAGAAATTACATTTTCAGCGTATCAATAACGGCCCTCAAAGCCGGCGACACGTTGCGGTGCGGATAATAAAGATACAGCCCGTCCATGCGCAGGCTATAGCGCTGCAATACGCGGATAAGCGTTCCTTTTTCAAGATCATCAGCCACCAGCTCAAGCGGAACATAAGCCAGCCCAAGCCCAAGACGGGCGGCTTCGGCTTCCATATAGCTGTCTGACAATGCCCACTGCCCCTCTGGCCGATGGGTGATTTTTTTCCCGTCCTCGACCAGTTCCCACTGATAATCACTTCCATCAGCAAACTGATAGGCAATACAGGGATGCGCCACTAAATCAGCTGGCGTCTGGGGAAAGCCGTAACGCCTGAAGTGCCCCGGTGCAGCCACTACGGCCATTTCCATATCGGGAGTGATGCGCACCGCAATCATTCCCTGACTGACCTCAGCTCCCAGCCTGACACCCGCATCAAACCGCTCGGTGATGATGTCGACGAAGCGGCTTTCATTTATGAGTTCCAGCCTGATATCCGGGTAACGCTGTTTAAAAATGGCGAGCTTTGGCAGCAGGCATTTGTCGATGGCGTGCTGACTGGCGTTAATGCGCACCGTGCCGGACGGTGTCTGACGATAATGTGCGAGGGTCGCCAGACCCGAATCAAGTGCATCGAACGCGGATTCGGCTGTCTGATAGAGCTGCTCTCCGGCGTGGGTTAACGACAGCTTACGCGTGGTGCGAACGAGAAGCTGGACGCCCAACCGCTCCTCCAGCTCGCGCACCGAGCGGCTCACCCCGGATTGCGCCAGCCCAAGCCGCTGCGCAGCCGCGGTGAAACTTCCCTCCCGCACCACCTGCATAAACAGATACAGCTCATTGTAGTTTTCTCGCTTCGCCATTACGCCCCGCAATTCATAACAATTTGATATTAATTCTAGCAGATTATGGCCTCTAATCAGCACTCATTCTGCTAACTATAATGGCCGCAACACAACACCGCAGGGTATCGATACATGAAAACATTCACCCAAAAACTGTCTGTTGCGATGCTGCTATGCGCATCATTAAGTGGAGTGACAACCATGAGTTATGCAGAAGCCACCAATCCTAACGCCCCCGTCTCGATGGTCACAACCTGGGACAAAACCTTTGCCAAAAGTGACCGGGTTGAGCACCGTAAGGTCTCCTTCCAGAACCGTTACGGTATTACCCTGGTAGGCGATCTCTATCTTCCTAAAAACCGTGGCGACCGTAAGCTGGCCGCGATTGCCGTTAGCGGGCCATTTGGCGCGGTCAAAGAACAGTCCAGCGGTCTCTACGCGCAGACCCTGGCGGAAAAAGGGTTTGTAACCCTGGCGTTCGACCCTTCCTGGACGGGCGAAAGTGGCGGTCAGCCGCGCAACGTCGCGTCACCGGACGTCAACACCGAAGACTTTAGCGCCGCGGTTGATTTCCTGGGCGTGCAGAAAGAGGTCGACCGTAACCGCATTGGCATCCTTGGGATCTGCGGCTGGGGCGGTATGGCGCTGAATGCGGCATCCATGGATACGCGCATCAAAGCTGTCGCCACCAGCGTAATGTATGACATGAGCCGGGCGATGGGTCACGGCGTAGGCGACGGCAAAGATCGTTATTCTTCGGCAGATCGCCATGCTGTGCTGCAGTACCTGAATGAACAGCGCTGGAAGGATGCCGGGAACGGCACCTTTGCACAGGGCGGCCATGACATTTATGTTGACGAGAACGGCAAAGTGACCGCGTCAGAACGTATTCTGCCAGAAGCCTTGCCCGCCAACCCGAATCCGGTGCTGAAAGAGTTTTATGACTACTACCGCATGCCGCGTGGCTTCCACGCGCGTTCCGTCAACTCAACCGGCGCATGGACGGCAACTATGCCGCTCTCGTTCATGAACATGCCGCTGCTGAGCTATGCCGGAGAGATCGCTATCCCGACGCTTATCGTGACCGGCGAAAAGGCGCACTCCCGTTATTTCGCCGAAGATGCGTTTAACGCGGTCGGCAGCAAGCAGAAAGAACTGGTGATTGTCCCGGGCGCCAACCATGTCGATCTCTACGACAATGCTGCCGGGAAGATCCCATTCGCTCAGTTTGAACAATTCTTTAAAAACAGCCTGAAATAAACCTCCCTGCTGCCCGTTTCGACGGGCGGCTCTCTTCGCGAAATCAGACGATGTCCACATTAAACCACACCACTTCACAGCATGAGGAACATGCGTACTGGGGAGGCATTTTTGCCATGACCCTTTGCGTATTCGTCCTGATTGCCTCGGAATTTATGCCCGTGAGCCTGCTCACCCCGCTTGCCGCAGATTTAGGCGTGACGGAGGGGCTTGCAGGCCAGGGCATTGCTATCTCCGGCGCGCTGGCGGTACTGACCAGCCTCTTCCTCTCCCGGCTTGCCGGGAATATGAATCGTAAACACCTTCTGCTGGGCATGACGATACTGATGGCGCTCTCGGGGCTCATTATTGCCTTCGCCAAGAACTATCAGACGTATATGACCGGTCGCGCGCTGATCGGTATCGCCATCGGCGGGTTCTGGTCCATGTCGGCAGCAACGGCTATTCGCCTGGTTCCCAATCGTCAGGTCACGCGCGCGCTGGCTATTTTCAACGGTGGTAACGCGCTGGCAACGGTCGTGGCCGCCCCGCTAGGCAGCTACCTGGGTGCAACCATTGGCTGGCGCGGTGCCTTCCTTTGTCTGGTGCCCGTGGCAATCGCCGCATTCCTGTGGCAGTACGTTAGCCTGCCAAATATGAGCGGGCGTAAAAACGGTGCGTCAGGTGAAGGCGTCTTTCGGCTATTTCGCCAGCCTGTCGTATCCGTCGGTCTGATAGCCTGCAGCCTGTTCTTTATGGGACAGTTTGCGCTGTTTACCTATGTGCGCCCATTTCTCGAGACCGTCACGCACGTCAGCGCCTCCGGGCTATCGCTGATTTTGCTCGCCATCGGCATTGCCGGATTTGTTGGCACCCTTCTCGTTACTCTGGTTCTGAACGCAGCGTTTTACCTGACGTTAATAGCGATTCCACTGCTGATGGCCGCCATCGCTGGCGCGTTGATTTTGACCGGGCATAACGTGTGGATTGTTGCCCTGCTGTCAGGCTTGTGGGGAATGCTGGCGACGGCAGCACCGACGGGCTGGTGGGCGTGGGTCGCCCGAACGCTACCGGAGGATGCCGAAGCGGGCGGAGGGTTAATGGTCGCGGTGATCCAGCTCGCCATTGCACTGGGTTCAACGGCGGGCGGTATGGTGTTTGATCGCCTCGGCTGGCAGAGCACGTTTGCCCTGAGCGGCATAGTGCTGCTTTGTGCAGCTGCGTTGACGTTTATGCTTTCACGCCTCCGCGAAAGCGCCTCATGGAAATAACGGCGTAGCGTGAGGTTTCAGTTTGGAATACTTTTCGTAAGGATATTTTATTTAATTACTAAACCCTCAACGTCGCCAGAGGGAATAATAATTAAGCAATATCCTGGACAGCCCGTCGACACGCTTTGCTAGCCTGATTATTCAGGCAAAGCTCACCCCGGAGGTATTCTTGCTGATTAAACTCAAGAAAGAACGAACGCACCAGGAGGATCGCCGGCTTGCTCTCTGGCTGGCGACCTCAGCAGGTTTGCTCAACGCCATTGCCCTTGGGGCCTTTGGCTTTTTCCCCTCTCATATGACCGGCAACACCTCACAATTATCCAGCGAAGTCTCCTCCACCGATCTGAGCGATATCATTTTCTTTGGCTCGATTATTCTCTCCTTTGTGGCGGGTGCAATCCTTGCGCGTCTTATCGTGATATGGGGCATTATCCATAACGTCAGGCTGGTTTTTTGCCAAATCCTTTTTGTCGAAGGGATATTATTAACCGGCGTATCTCTCTACGAGATGTATTTCCATGCGCTCACCAGCAACCGCGAGATTATTATTTTCCTGTGCTGTCTGATGGGCATTCATAATTCAACCTCCACACAGCTTTCCGGCGGACGGGTGAGATCGACGCACATTACCGGCACGCTGACGGACGCGGGAATTTCCCTGGCCTCCGTCACGGTTGCCATGCTTCGCAGGGATTACTCCAAAGATACCGCGGCACAAAAAAGTCAGTTGAAAACCCACTTAACCACCCTTTTCTCGTTCATTACCGGGGGTATCGCCGGGTTACTGCTCTTCAGATGGGTTGGCTTCAACGCCATGCTGGCGCTCGGGTTGATGCTCTCCGTTGTCGCGACCGTATCGATTATCAGTATCTCAGTGCGTGTTCGCCGTGTACGCCCCCTACTCAGCAGATAAAGCTCTCAGGCAGGGTGACAGGAACACCGTGATACGTGACCCTGTCACTTTATGGGCTGCGCTTTAGGACTATTCTGCCTGCGCCATATTCAGCCCTTACGCCATAAGGCCTGACTTAAGGTTGTCACGCTTTTCATAGGGTTACTGATTTTCCCCCTTCGCTGGAACCCTTCCCAAACGCTTGCTATAGGTCAATTACCCCTGCCGAAACATGGCATAACAACAGGCAACCGGTGGTTGCTATAACGCATGCGCACAGGGAGACACACCGCAATGCACCCATTACTCAAACGTTCGCTGCTGTTTGTTGGCGCGATTATCGTGGTTCTTGCCCTTCTCATCTGGGGGATCGGACTTGAGACAATCAAGGCGCGTCAGGTTGACCTGATTTATCTCGGGCAACAGCACATGATACTGGTTTTCTCGTCGATGTTTTTTGCCCTGCTGGTCGGTATTCCGGCCGGTATCCTGCTGAGCCGCCCGGCCGCGCGGGGTATCGCCGAATATGTGATGCAAATTTTCAACGTGGGTAACACGCTGCCACCGCTGGCCGTGCTGGCCCTGGCGATGGTGGTGATTGGCATCGGCGATACGCCCGCCATCATCGCGCTGTTTCTTGCTTCGCTGCTGCCCATTGTGCGCAATACCTACACGGGACTGTGTTCCGTTCCGGCATCGTTACTTGAAGCCGCAAACGGGATCGGGATGACCAAATGGCAGCGTCTGCTTCAGGTTGAATTGCCCAACGCCTGGCCCGTCATGCTCTCCGGGATCCGCATCGCCACCGCCATCAACGTCGGTACCGCGCCGCTGGCCTTCCTGATTGGTGCCAGCAGCTACGGTGAGCTGATTTTCCCCGGCATCTACCTGAACGATTTTCCGACCCTGATCCTCGGCGCGGCGGCCACCGCCCTGTTCGCCCTGATCCTCGACACCCTGCTGGCGGCGCTGGGTCGCGTGATGAGCCCCCATCTCGCTCAATAACAATAACAAGGAGCTTTTATGAGACTGTTTTCCGGCCTGACGGCGCTGTGCGCCGCGGCGCTCTTCACCAGCCAGGCAATGGCAGCCCCGCTGATCCTGGCAACCAAAAGCTTTACCGAGCAGCATATTCTCTCGGCAATGACCGTGCAGTATTTACAGAAGAAAGGATTCCATGTACAGCCGCAAACCAATATCGCCACGGTGATTTCCCGTAACGCGATGATCAACAAACAGATCGATATGACCTGGGAGTACACCGGCACGTCATTAATCATCTTTAACCACATCAACAAACGCATGTCGCCGCAGGAGTCTTACGAGACGGTGAAACGCCTGGACGCAAAGCACGGTCTGGTATGGCTTAAGCCCGCTGACATGAACAATACCTATGCTTTCGCCATGCAGCGCAAGCGCGCCGAGGCGGAACACATCAACACCATGTCAGAGATGGTGGCGAAGATTGAGCAGATCCGTCAAACCAACCCGGACAAAAACTGGCTGCTGGGCCTGGACCTGGAATTTGCCGGGCGCAGCGACGGCATGAAGCCGCTGCAGGCCGCCTATAACATGACGCTGGACCGCCCGCAGATCCGTCAGATGGACCCGGGACTGGTCTATAACGCGGTGCGCGACGGCTTTGTCGACGCCGGTCTGATTTACACCACCGACGGGCGCGTGAAGGGCTTTGACCTGAAGGTGCTGGAAGATGATAAAGGCTTCTTCCCGAGCTATGCGGTCACTCCGGTGGTGCGTAAAGACACGCTGGAGGCTAATCCGGGTCTGGAAGAGGCGCTCAATACCCTCTCCGCCCAGCTCAACAACGACGTTATCACCGACCTGAACAAGAAGGTGGATATCGACCATCAGTCACCGCAGCAGGTCGCCCGTGATTTCCTGCGTAGCAAACAGTTGCTGTAGGAGGCGCTATGGATACCGTTCACTACATCCTGGATAACTGGGACTATCTGTTAACCCTGACGCTGCAGCACCTGTGGCTGGTGGCGCTGGCCGTGGGTTTAGCCATCCTCATCGGCGTCCCGCTGGGCGTTCTGATTGTCCGTCATAAATGGCTGGCAACGCCAGTACTGGGCATCGCTACCATCGTGCTGACCATTCCGTCCATCGCCCTGTTTGGTCTGATGATCCCGCTCTTTTCGCTGATCGGTCAGGGTATCGGCGCCCTGCCCGCGATTACGGCGGTGTTTCTCTACTCGCTGCTGCCGATTGTACGTAACACCCATACGGCGCTCGACAGCCTGCCGCCGGGGCTGCGTGAAGCCGGACGGGGCATCGGCATGACCTTCTGGCAGCGTCTGCGCTGGGTGGAAATCCCGATGGCGCTGCCGGTAATTTTCGGTGGGATCCGTACCGCCGTCGTCATGAATATTGGCGTGATGGCGATTGCCGCGGTAATCGGCGCGGGTGGCCTGGGCCTGCTGCTGCTCAACGGTATTGGCGGAAGTGATATTCGCATGTTGATTGCGGGCGCGCTGATGATTTGTCTTTTAGCTATTGTGCTCGACTGGCTGCTGCACCGTTTGCAGGTGGTTTTGACTCCAAAGGGGATTCGATAATGATAAAACTGGAAAACCTCACCAAACACTTTTCACAGAAGCATGGCCAGACCTTTAAGGCCGTCGATAACGTCAACCTGAACGTCCCCGAAGGGGAAATGTGTGTCCTGCTCGGCCCGTCCGGCTGCGGGAAAACCACGACCCTGAAGATGATTAACCGCCTTATCACACCCAGCAGCGGAACAATCCTCATTAACGGTGAAGACACCAGCGGGATGGACACGGTGACCCTGCGCCGCAATATTGGCTACGTGATCCAGCAGATTGGCCTGTTCCCGAACATGACTATCGAAGAGAACATCACCGTTGTACCGCGCATGCTGGGCTGGGATAAAGCGCGCTGCAAAACCCGCGCCGAAGAGCTGATGGATATGGTGGCAATGGATCCGCGTAAGTTTCTTAGCCGCTATCCGCGCGAGATGTCCGGCGGCCAGCAGCAGCGTATCGGCGTCATCCGCGCCCTGGCGGCGGATCCTCCGGTACTGCTGATGGATGAACCGTTCGGCGCGGTGGACCCCATCAATCGCGAGGTGATCCAGAACCAGTTCCTGGAGATGCAGCGCAAGCTGAAGAAAACGGTGATGCTGGTCAGTCACGATATTGATGAAGCCCTGAAGCTCGGCGACCGAATCGCGGTCTTCCGTCAGGGGAAAATCGTGCAGTGTGCCAGCCCGGATGAACTGCTGGCAAAACCGGCCAATGAATTTGTCGGCTCGTTTGTTGGCCAGGACAGGACGCTGAAGCGGCTGCTGCTGGTCTCCGCAGGCGACGTCACCGACCAGCAGCCGACCATTACGGCGCGGAGCGCTACGCCGCTTCCTGAAGCCTTCGCCACGATGGACGACAATGACATTCGCGCAATTACCGTGGTCGACGAGCACGGAAAACCGCTCGGCTTTGTGAAACGTCGCGAAGCGCGCAACGCCAGCGGTACCTGTGCCGACATCCTGCATCCGTTCCGCATGACCGGCAAGGCGGAAGACAACCTGCGCGTCGTGTTGTCACGTCTGTATGAAAGCAATACCAGCTGGATGCCGATCGTCGATGAGGACGGGCGTTACAACGGTGAGATTTCGCAGGACTATATTGCCGAGTACCTGAGTTCCGGGCGTACGCGTCGGGCACTGAATATTCATAGCGACAGTTAACCCTTCTGGCCGGGCCTCGCCCGGCGCTTTCGCACGCATACCTTTTGCTAACCCCGCGATTTCCCGCCACAATATTGTATCGTTCCCCTGTAATCGCGACCCATGCAACGTCTTCATGCTTACCCCGACATCCGGGCGATGTTTCGCCGACTGTTGATTGCCACCGTCACCGGCGTGCTGGCGGCGCTGGCCGTTGCGGTGTTTCGTCACAGCATGTACCTGCTGGAGTGGCTGCTTCTCAGCAACGACAGCGGTAGCCTGGTGAATGCCGCCGCATCGCTCTCGTCCTGGCGGCGCGCGCTGACGCCTGCGCTGGGTGGGCTGGCCGCCGGGGTACTGCTCTGGGGATGGCAACGACTGACCGCCCAGCGGCCTCACGCACCAACCGATTACATGGAGGCGCTGGAGACCGGGGACGGCCAGTTTGATTACGGTGCCAGCCTTGTAAAATCCCTGGCGTCGCTGCTGGTCGTCGCCAGCGGAAGCGCCATCGGGCGCGAAGGGGCCATGATCCTGCTTGCCGCTCTCGCCGCCTCCTTTTTCGCTCGCCGTTTTACGCCCAAATCCGAATGGAAGCTCTGGATCGCCTGTGGTGCCGCGGCCGGGATGTCCAGCGCTTATCATGCCCCCTTAGCCGGAAGCCTGTTTATTGCAGAGATTCTGTTTGGCACGCTCATGCTGGCCTCACTCGGCCCCGTGGTTATTGCGGCGGTGGTGGCGCTTCTGACCACCCGCGTGCTGGCACCCGGCGCCAGCACGCTCTATGAAGTCCATCTGAGCGGCATACTGACCGCGACAGATTATGCCCTGCTGGTCGCCATGGGTCTGCTGGCAGGTCTTTGCGGCCCCCTGTTGATGTGGCTGATGACGTTTAGCCACGGACTGTTTCTGCGTCTCAAACTTTCGCCGCCGTGGCAGCTGGCGCTGGGGGGGTTGATCGTCGGGCTGCTGTCCCTCCTCACGCCGAAGGTATGGGGGAATGGCTTCAGCGTGGTTCAGGCTTTTCTGCTCGCCCCGCCGCTGCTGTCGGTGATTGCCGGAGTGTTTATCTGTAAATTGCTGGCGGTACTGGCCAGCAGCGGTTCGGGTGCACCGGGCGGCGTGTTTACGCCCACGCTGTTTGTCGGCATGGCGACGGGGATGCTGTTTGCGCAGCTTTTCGCGCTGTGGTTACCGGGTTCTGAGACGGCAATATTGCTGGGACTGGCGGGAATGGCAACGCTACTTGCTGCGACCACGCATGCGCCCATTATGTCGGCGCTAATGGTCTGTGAAATGACCGGACAGTATGTTTTACTGCCCGGTTTACTGGTCGCCTGTGTGGTGGCGTCCGTTCTGTCGCGGACGTTACGCCACGACTCGATCTACGGCCAACACGCCGCCGAGGGCAGAGAGATCGATGTACTGCGCTAACTCGCGCTGCTCGGCACGAGGCAGATAAGGCAGCTCACCCACCAGCGGCCCAGGCAGTTTGGCGCTCAGCACGTCGATGATCTCCGCGTAGTGCGCCAGGCCCGGGTTGATACGGTTTGCCACCCAGCCCACCAGCGGCAGGCCGTCATTGGCAATCGCCTGCGCTGTCAGTAGCGCATGGTTGATGCACCCTTCCTGGATACCCACCACCATCACCACCGGAAGCTGTTCCTGGACGACCCACTCAGAGAGCGGACGCAAATCATTCATCAGGCTGCGCCAGCCGCCCGTCCCTTCGACCACCACGTGATCAACCTTCTCGCTCAGGTTCGCCAGCCCGTCGGACAGCAGGGGATAATTAATCAGACCGCTGTGCGCCACGCTGCTCTCCTCTTCGCTTAAGGCAATGGGATTGACCGCCTGATAAGGCAGTTCCAGCGACGAGACGCTTTGCAGCACCAGGGCGTCTTTATTACGCAATCCCTCTGGCGTCTCTTTACTCCCTTTTGCGACCGGTTTGTACCCTGCCACGCGTTTACCGCTTGCTGCAAGCGCCTGCAGCAATGCGCGGGATACGACGGTCTTGCCGACAGAGGTATCTGTACCAGTAACAAAGAAACGCTTAAGCATGACTCACTCCACCTCTTGGGTATGCTTCGAAAATATAAACCAGGTAAATAATTCAGTGGAGGAAGTCTACGGGATGCGTGCGCTACCCGGCTTGAGATAGCGCAATTTTTCGTACATCTGCGGAAAAGAGTTAACCCTGTAACAGGCGGATAAGCAGCGAGCCGTTATACATGGCATCTTTGACCAGCGCCGCACCTGCCATGGTGCCCTGGTTAGAGAATTGGGTGCTTTCCACCGCAATATTCTTACTGTAGGCGGGAAGCGACTGCTGATGGATACAGGCCGAGATCGCCGGAAAGAGGATCTCCGCTGCCTGGCTGAGCGGGGAGCCAATCAGGATTTTTTGCGGGTTAAAGAGGTTCACCATAATCGCCAGGATGCGGCCAACGTTATTCCCCACCCCGGTAATAATATCCTTCGCCAGCAAATCTCCCTGACGCGCGGCGGCGCAGAGGGAATCGACCGTTAAGGGTTGGCCATGCAGCGAGGAGCTCATGGACTGGCTGAGCCTGACCTGCGCCAGCTCCAGCACGCTTTCTACACTGGCAATAGTCTCCAGGCAGCCATGGTTCCCGCAGTAGCAGCGCTTCCCGTACGGGTCGACCTGAGTGTGCCCGATTTCCACCAGGCTGCTGCTCCCGGCGTGAAGAAGACGCCCGTCGGTGATGACACCCGCCCCAACGTTATGGTCGATCACCACCTGAATCACATCACGCGCACCGCGCGACGCGCCAAACAGGGCCTCCGCCATGGTCCAGGCACTGATGTCATGCTGAATATAGACCGGCACGCCGGTATGGTTTTTCAGCACCTCTCCCAGCGGCATCTCTTTGACATCGTCGTAAAACGGCATGCGGTGCACGATGCCGTTTTCGGTATCAATAATGCCCGGCATGGTGATGGCGATTGCCGTTAAGCGTTCCAGCCGCTGCTGATGGCGGATAAAGAAGTTATCGATATGGGAGACAATGGCATCGAGGAGCGATTGTTCCGCGTTGAGCGGCAGCTCAAGCCGATCCTCCACCACCAGTTTGCTGCTCAGATCGCGCAGCGCGAGGAAGATCTCCCCGCGACTGATGCGCAGTGACAGGTAATGCCATGCTTCCGTCTCAACCACCAGCCCGACCGCCGGACGGCCACGGCTGCCCGGCTCCTGAATTTCCGTCTCCTGGACCAGGTGCGCTTCCAGCATTTCACGGACAATCTTGGTGATACTGGCAGGTGCCAGCTGTGCCAGGCGCGAAAGATCGATACGCGAAACCGGACCAAGCTGATCAATCAGGCGGTATACCGCGCCAGCGTTGGTCTGCTTAATCTGATCAATGTGCCCTGGCTGACTATCAGCAACCACCTCGTACTCCCTTATTTTCGAGCTTCGAAATAAACTTTGGGCTATGGTGAAGCACTTCCATAGCTGTCGTCAAATATTTACTTAGCTCTGTGATTTACCGCACATTTTTATCCCTTTTCCCTACCGGTTTTGCCCACCTGAAGCGCTGATTAACTGCTGTTTGAAGCGCTGCGCGGCGTGGCTCTGTTCACGATGTTTTGACCAGACCAGCCACATCTCGGAAACGGCATCCTCTTCGGCGATGGGAACCCAGCGCATTTCGCGCAGTTGTACCCGTTTAAAGGAGGCCGGAAGAATAGAGACCCCCAGTCCGGCGGCAACCAGCCCAATAATGGTCATCGCCTCGCCCACCTCCTGGGTGATAACCGGGGCAAGATCGTAGCGACGCATCAGTCCCAGAATGTCGTCATACAGGCCCGTTCCGACCTGAGGATCAAAAAAGACAAAGGGTTCTTTTGCCAGCTCTGCCAGCGATACCGCCGGACGCGAGGCCAGCGGGTGGTCAAGGGGGATCATAGCCATCAGGGGTTCATGCAGAATCACCTGCCACGCCAGCGTGTCCGGCAGCTGCGTATTCCGCATCAACCCCAAATCCAGTGCGCCTTCATTCAGCGGTGCAATTTGCTCGCGGGTATTAATTTCGCACGTCTGAATATGCACATCCGGGAAATGGCGGCGGAATGAGGAAAGCGTCTGGGAGACGGCGCTGATAAAGGGCGCGGACGACGTAAACCCGATTCGCAGCTCACCGGCTTCTCCGAGGTAAAGCCGCTCTGCACGGGCGGCGGCGTCATCAACCATGCTCAGGATTTGTCGGCTGTCGGTCAGAAACTGCTTACCCGCCGCCGTCAGGCTCACGCTGCGGTTGGTGCGGGCCAGAAGGCGCGCGCCCACCTGCTGTTCGAGGATTTGAATCTGCTGGCTTAACGGGGGCTGAGAGATATTCAGCCGTGCCGCCGCGCGGCCAAAATGCAGCTCCTCAGCAACGGCGACAAAGTAGCGAAGATGACGCAGTTCGATATTCATATTTTTAAAGTATCATTTGAGATAATTAATATATTAGACAGAATATTTACATTTTCCTACCCTGATCGTGTGGTCATACCCGTCACCCGAAATCACGGGGATGTTTAAGCAAGGAAACTGTGTGAGTCGTACAACCTCCATTGATATCTCTCCGGCAAGCGATATCAATGATTTACCCGTAGCATCGCAGCCGGTCCAGTTCATTAAACGTGGTACTCCCCAATTTATGCGCGTTACCCTGGCGCTCTTTTCGGCCGGTCTGGCCACGTTTGCCCTGCTCTACTGCGTTCAGCCGATCCTCCCCGTTCTCTCCCATGAGTTTGGCGTATCGCCCGCCAGCAGCAGCGTTTCGCTCTCGATTTCAACCGCGATGCTGGCAATTGGCCTGCTCTTTACCGGCCCTTTGTCCGACGCCATTGGCCGTAAACCGGTGATGGTCACTGCCCTGATGCTGGCCTCGGTCTGTACGTTGCTCTCGACCATGATGACCAGCTGGCACGGCATTCTGGTGATGCGCGCGCTGATCGGGCTGTCGCTCAGCGGCGTGGCCGCGGTCGGGATGACCTATCTCAGCGAAGAGATCCATCCGAGCTTCGTTGCCTTTTCGATGGGGTTGTACATCAGCGGGAATTCAATTGGCGGCATGAGTGGGCGTCTGCTGAGCGGGGTCTTTACGGACTTCTTTAGCTGGCGTATTGCGCTGGCGGTTATCGGGTGTTTCGCGCTGGCATCTGCACTGATGTTCTGGAAAATCCTGCCGGAATCACGCCATTTCCGCCCGATTTCTCTGCGCCCGAAAACGCTGTTTATTAACTTCCGTTTGCACTGGCGTGATAAAGGGTTGCCGCGCCTTTTCCTGATGGGCTTCCTGCTGATGGGGTCATTCGTCACGTTGTTTAACTATATTGGCTATCGCCTGATGCTTTCGCCGTGGCATCTGAATCAGGCCGTGGTCGGTTTGCTTTCTGTGGCTTATCTCACCGGCACGTGGAGTTCGCCGAAAGCCGGGGCGATGACCGCACGCTTCGGCCGCGGGCCGGTCATGCTGGTCTTCACAGCGGTAATGCTGCTCGGCCTGCTGCTGACGCTCTTCTCCTCACTGTGGCTGATTTTTGCCGGGATGCTGCTCTTCTCCGCCGGGTTCTTCGCCGCGCACTCGGTCGCCAGCAGCTGGATTGGCCCGCGCGCGCGTCGAGCCAAAGGACAGGCATCGTCGCTGTACCTGTTTAGCTATTACCTGGGATCCAGCATCGCCGGGACGCTGGGCGGCGTGTTCTGGCATCACTACGGCTGGAACGGCGTGGGCGGGTTTATCGCCCTGATGCTTTGTGCCGCGCTGCTGGTGGGGGCAAGTCTTCATCAACGGTTGAGATAATAAACGTGCGGGCTGATGTCCGGTAAGACGCACTAGCGACCTAAACGGCACCAGCGTACTGGTGCCGTTTATCGTTCAGGAATCCCAGGCCTGCTCTATCTTACCGGCTTCAAACTGCGGAGGCGGTTTTCGGAAACGGCGCGTTAGCCATGTCAGGTAAAGGATCCCCAGTGCCGCCCAGATGAGGCCAAGCGTCAGGGACGTCGCTTCGAGGTTTATCCACAGCACGCCGACCGTTACCGCCCCAATAAGCGGCAGCAGGAGATAGTGGAAACGATCTTTCCACGTTTTGTTCAGCCCCTTACGCCGCCAGAAATGGTTGTACACCGAGAGGTTAACAAACGTAAACGCCACCAGCGCGCCAAAGTTGATCAGCGCCGTTGCGGTCACCAGGTCAAAGTACAGCGCCGACAGGGCCACTATCCCCACCATAATGACGTTCAGGGCCGGGGTACGCCATTTCGGATGTACATAACCAAACACCCGCTCCGGAAAGACGTTGTCACGCCCCATCACATACAATAACCGCGAGACGCTGGCGTGCGAGGCCAGACCCGAAGCCAGCGTATTGACAAAGGTGGTACATAAAAACACCGACTGGAAGAGCTTACCGCCCACGTACAGTGCGATTTCCGGCAGCGCGGCATCCGGGTTCTTGAAGCGCGCGATGGTCGGGAAAAAGAGCTGCATGAAGAACGAGGCAATAATGAATATCAGCCCGCCGTACAGCGCGGTCAGGAAAATGGCTTTGGGAATGACCCGTGCCGCGTTTGGCGTCTCTTCCGATAGCGTGGTAACCGCATCAAAGCCGAGGAAAGAGAAGCAGACGATGGTCGCGCCGGTAATAATAGGGATCAGATGTGCGTTCTCGCTGATAAACGGCTGGAGCGACCAGACGGTGCCGACCCCTTCTCCCTTGTGCAAGCCATGCACCACGAGGATGACAAACACCACCATAATCGCGACCTGCACCAGCACAAACAGGGTATTAAAGTTGGCGACCAGGTTAACACTCTTCAGATTCGCCAGCGTCAGGATCGTCACAAACCCCACCACCCAGACCCACGGCGGGACCTCAGGGAACATCGCGGAAAGGTAGATCTTCGCCAGCAGCACGTTGATCATCGGCAGGAAGAGATAGTCCAGCAACGATGACCAGCCGACCATAAAGCCCACGTGGGGTCCAATCGATTTCTGCGTGTAGGTATACGCGGAGCCCGCTTCCGGGAACTGCCGTACCAGTTTACCGTAGCTGATGGCGGTAAACATGACGCCAGCCAGCGCCAGGAGATACGAGGCGGGCACGTGGCCGTTGCTGATACCGGACACAATACCGAAGGTATCAAACACGGTCATGGGGGTGAGGTAAGCCAGCCCCATCATCACCACCTGCCAGAGCTTAAGAGAACTGCGCAGTCGGGTTCTGCCGGCCATGCCCGGCGCGTCAAGAGACGTGTTAGTCGCCATACACCGTCCCCCCCATGCTTACCGTGGTTTGCAATCGCGTTGACCTTAACGCAAACCTGCTTAGCAAAGGGGGAAGTTGTGAAGAACAAACGCGACCGTACCAGCGCACCGTCTCTGGCTCGCATTCACCATGGAAGCCTGACTGGCCCCCTTCGCCCTGCGGATAGTTGAACATCTGCATCATTTCCTACCTCGTCACACAGTGTCGTTAAGAAAGTCCCTGTGCCGCCTGCGCTCCATAACGCGACTCCCGGGAGATAGCTGGCGTGCCAGCGAACAGTTCGGCCAGGCTCCGCGCAGGCCGTATGGTGATACGTATGAGATGAAACAAAGCGGCCCCTTACCGGGGCGCGTTATCAGGCGTTTTTCAGCATCCACTCGATTTCTGTTTCAGTAATCAGGCGTTCAAACTGCAGTAATTCATCATTTTTGCAGGCGTGATACACGTGGCAGAAACGCTCGCCCAGCCGCTCGCGGAGGCGATCGTTTTGCATAAACTCCCACAGCGCATCACTCTGACGAATCGGGAACGGCAGTCCGTCCTGCTCCAGACCATTGCCTTCAACCTCTTCCTGCAGCGGTAAATCGTTATCCAGCCCGTGCAGAATGCCGGCAAAAATCGCCGCCATCACCAGATACGGATTCGCGTCTGCCCCTGCCACCCGGTATTCGACACGATGGTTATGGCGATCGCCGCAGGGAATACGCAGGGCAACCGTGCGGTTGTTGTGTCCCCACGACGCCTGCGTCGGCACATACATTCCCGGCTGGAAACGGCGGTACGAGTTGACGTTCGGTGCCAGCAGCGCCATGGACGCTGGCATCAGATCGATCATCCCGGCCAGCGCGCGTTTCAGCAGCGCGGAATCCTCGCCGCTGGCGTCCGCGAGCACGTTTTCGCCTCTGTTGTTTTGCATACTGATGTGGATATGCATCCCGCTGCCCGCATGCTCTTCATACGGCTTCGCCATAAACGTGGCGTGCATCTTATGTTTTTCTGCCATCTGCCTGACGAGACGTTTTAGCGCCAGCGCATCATCACAGGCATCCAGCACGTTTTCCGTATGGTGCAGGTTAATTTCAAACTGACCCGGCGAGGCCTCAGCCACTGCGCCATCGGCGGGGATCAACTGCAGCTGCGCCAGCTCATCAATATCGTTCAGCACGTCAGCAAAGTGGTTGAGATTATCAACCGAGTAGACCTGGCTTTGCGTGTTACGCACGTCGGTGCCCGGCGCGCAGGGTGGCTGCAGATAACCCTCGGCATCGCGATTCCGATCAAGTAAATAGAACTCCAGCTCTACCGCTACCACGGGGAACAGACCGCGCTGGCGCAACTGCTGCCAGAGCCGGTTGAGTACGTTCCGCGGCTCAACGTCAAAGGGAGCGCCATCTTCATCGACCATGGTGAGCTGCACCTGACCAATGTATTCCGGGTCCGCGGCGGACGGTGTCAGGGTGCCCGGCACCGGCACACAAACACAGTCAGGCTCGCCGAGCTCCTGCCCCAGGCCCGCCTCTTCCACCACGTTACCCAGAATATCCATGGCGAACACCGACGCCGGGAAATAGCAGCCTTTTTCGAGTTTGTTCAGTCCGGCAACCGGAATACGTTTACCGCGAAAACAGCCGTTCAAATCGGTCAGGAGGACATCGATAAACTGGGTGTTCGGATACTGTTCTAAATAGCGCTTCACCTCCTGCGTAAAGGCGCTGCCCCGCCTCTCATCCGTGTAGTGAACAAAGTTCTCAACTTCTACGATATTGGTTTCCATGATTTACCACCGTTTTTGGGATTTGCGTTCGCTGCTCAGGACTGTCAAATATAATGTCCACCCTATCGAATCTGTATGCAAATAAATTGTTTGTCAAATGTTAAATTAAGTTTGCAAAAGGCAGATCTCGTTGCTAGATTGAGAAAATATTGAACGAAAAGGCCGTTTTACAGGTGAAACTGGCCTAAATTTAGTCCACTTTGTGAGGGCGATCATGGAAAATATAATGAACAAGCCAGTCATTGGCGTGGTGATGTGCAGAAACAGGCTTAAGGGTCATGAGACCCAGACCCTGCAAGAAAAGTACCTGAATGCCATTATCAATGCGGGGGGCTTACCCATTGCCTTACCGCATGCGCTGGCAGAGCCAGAGTTGCTTACCACTCTGCTGCCAACCCTGGACGGGATTTACCTGCCGGGCAGCCCAAGTAACGTGCAGCCGCACCTTTATGGTGAAAACGGCGATGAGCCTGACGCCGATCCCGGGCGTGATCTTCTGAGTATGGCGCTGATTGCCGCCGCGCTCGAAAGGCGCATCCCCATTTTCGCCATCTGCCGGGGGCTGCAGGAACTGGTTGTTGCGACGGGAGGGACGCTGTATCGTCGCCTGTTCGAGCAGAATGACCTGCTTGAGCACCGGGAAGATCCTGAACTGCCGGTTGAGCTACAATACGCCCCGTCTCATGAAGTTCAGGTTCAGGAGGGAGGACTGCTGTCTCAATTAATACCAGGCTGTAACACATTTTGGGTAAACTCGTTACACGGGCAAGGTGCACGAACGTTAGGACCACGGCTTCGCGTGGAGGCCCGCTCGACGGACGGGCTGGTTGAAGCGGTCAGCGTGCATGACCATCCTTTTGCCCTCGGCGTGCAATGGCACCCCGAATGGAACAGCAGCGAGTACGCCCTGTCACGTATGTTGTTTGAAGGTTTTATCACCGCCTGTCAAAGCCACATTGCCGAGAAGCAACGACTTTGACCACTACCGTAAAGGAAATGCAACTATGAGCGATGACGGACTGGCGCCAGGGAAACGTCTGTCTGAGATCCGCCAGCAACTGGGTCTCTCGCAGCGGCGTGCCGCCGAACTGTCTGGGTTAACACACAGTGCCATCAGCACCATCGAGCAGGATAAAGTCAGTCCTGCCATCAGTACGCTTCAGAAGCTGCTGAAAGTCTATGGGCTGTCGCTCTCGGAATTCTTTTCGGAACCGGAAAAACCTGATGAACCGCAGGTGGTTATTAATCAGGAAGACCTTATCGAAATAGGCAGTCAGGGGGTTTCGATGAAGCTGGTTCACAACGGAAATCCGAACCGTACGCTGGCGATGATTTTTGAAACTTACCAGCCTGGAACCACGACCGGAGAGAGGATCAAACATCAGGGTGAGGAGATCGGTACGATACTGGAAGGTGAAATAGTGCTGACCATTAATGGCCAGCCTTATCACCTGGTTGCGGGGCAAAGCTATGCCATTAATACCGGCATACCGCACAGCTTCAGCAATACCTCGGCAGGCATCTGCCGCATTATCAGTGCCCACACCCCCACCACGTTCTGACGACCACTCAGCCCCGGCGTAAATACTTACGCCGGGGCAAATAAAAACGATCGATGTCGGCATTTTACGGGTTAATCCCCGGGATGCCTCACGGCTTCGTATTGCCTGAAACGGCCATGCCTTTATTTATCTGATTGCGAAAGAAAGGAGTGAATATGCATTTTCAGCACCTGACTTACTGGCAGGATAAAGCAAAAAACAGTGCCATTGAGACCCGGTTATTTATTAACGGTGCCTATTGTGACGCCGCCGATAAGGCCACGTTTGAAACCGTCAACCCCGCTACCCGTCAGACGCTGGCGAATGTGGCCCGGGGCAAGCAGGCGGACGTAGACCTCGCGGTTCAGGCTCCGCGTGAGGTATTTGACCGTGGCGACTGGTCGCAGGCGTCACCGGCGCAGCGCAAATACGTTCTCAATAAGTTCGCCGATTTGATGGAACGCCACGGCGAAGAGCTGGCCTTACTGGAAACCCTGGACACCGGTAAACCCATCCGCCACAGCCTGCGCGACGATATTCCCGGCGCGGCGCGCGCCATTCGCTGGTACGCCGAAGCGGCGGATAAAGTCTACGGCGAAGTGGCGCCTACGGGGCCGGACGCGCTGGCGATGATTGTGCGCGAGCCGATCGGGGTTGTCGCCGCCATCGTCCCCTGGAACTTCCCGCTGCTGCTGGCCTGCTGGAAGCTGGGCCCGGCGCTGATCGCGGGCAATAGCGTGGTATTGAAACCGTCCGAAAAATCGCCCCTCACCGCCCTGCGGCTGGCCGGGCTGGCGAAAGAGGCGGGCCTGCCGGACGGCGTGCTGAATGTGATAAGCGGTTACGGCCACGAGGCGGGCCAGGCACTGGCCCTGCATCCGGACGTTGAGGTGCTGACGTTTACCGGCTCTACCCGTACCGGCAAGCAGCTGTTGAAGGACGCAGGCGAAAGCAACATGAAGCGCGTCTGGCTGGAGGCTGGCGGCAAGAGCGCCAACATTGTCTTTGCCGACTGTCCGGACCTGGACAAGGCCGTGAGCGCGACCGCCGCCGGGATTTTTTATAACCAGGGGCAAGTGTGTATCGCCGGGACCCGCCTGCTGCTTGAGGAGAGCATCGCCGATGACTTTCTGGCAAAGCTGAAAGTGCAGGCCCGCCACTGGCAGCCGGGCGATCCGCTCGATCCCGACAGCACGATGGGAATGCTCATCGACGCCGCGCACGCCGATACCGTTCACACGTTTATTCGCGAGGGCGCCCGGAAAGGTACGCTGCTGCTGGACGGGCGGGCACAATCCTGGCCTTCTGCGGTAGGTCCAACCATTTTTGTCGACATCGACCCTGCCTCCCCGCTGTGCCGGGAAGAGATTTTCGGGCCTGTTCTGGTCGTCACCCGTTTTAAAACCGAAGAGGAAGCCTTAACGCTGGCCAACGACAGTGAATATGGGCTTGGCGCGGCGGTATGGACCCGCGACCTCTCCCGCGCACACCGCATGAGCCGTCGCCTGAAAGCAGGCTCGGTCTTCGTCAATAACTATAACGACGGGGATATGACCGTACCGTTTGGTGGCTATAAGCAGAGCGGCAACGGCCGCGATAAGTCTCTGCACGCGCTGGAAAAATTTACCGAACTGAAAACCATCTGGATTGCCCTGGAGCCTCAATCATGACCGAACATACCACCAGCTATTATGCGGCCAGCGCGAACGCTTACGAACCATTCCCGACGCTTAGCGAATCAATCAGCTGTGACGTGTGCGTGGTAGGCGGCGGCTATACCGGCCTCTCCTCCGCACTGCATCTCGCTGAAATGGGCTACGACGTGGTGCTCCTTGAAGGGGCGCGCATCGGCTTCGGTGCCAGCGGACGCAACGGCGGCCAGCTGGTTAACTCCTACAGCCGCGATATCGACGTGATTGAGAAAAACTATGGCCCCGATGCTGCCAAAGTCCTCGGGAGCATGATGTTTGAAGGCGGGGAAATCATCCGGGAGCGTATTCAGCGCTATCAGATCCAGTGCGACTATCGTCCCGGCGGGCTGTTTGTTGCCCTGAACCATAAGCAGCTGGAGACGCTGGAAGAGCAAAAAGCCAACTGGGAACGCTACGGCAACACGCAGCTGGAGTTGCTGGATGCCAGCGCGATCCGCCGGGAAGTCGACAGCGAACGCTATACCGGCGCGCTGCTGGACCGCAGCGGGGGACATATTCATCCGCTCAACCTGGCGATCGGCGAAGCGGACGCCATTCGCCTTAACGGCGGGCGGGTGTATGAACAATCCCCGGTGACCGCCATTCAGCACACCAGCCCGGCCGTGGTAAGCACGCAGCATGGTCAGGTGACGGCCCGCTATGTGATCGTCGCCGGAAATGCCTATCTGGGCGATAAGGTCGAACCAGAACTGGCAAAACGCAGCATGCCCTGCGGCACCCAGGTGGTGACCACCGCCCCACTGCCGGAAGAGGTCGTCCGCACGCTAATCCCCAATAACTACTGTGTTGAAGATTGCAACTACCTGCTGGACTACTACCGTCTCACCGCCGACAACCGCCTGCTGTACGGCGGTGGCGTAGTCTATGGCGCGCGCGATCCGGACGATGTCGAGCGTCTGGTGATGCCAAAGCTGTTGAAAACCTTCCCTCAGCTGGCAGGGGTCAAAATCGACTACCGCTGGACGGGCAACTTCCTTCTGACCCTGTCGCGCATGCCGCAGTTTGGTCGTCTGGATAAAAACATCTACTACATGCAGGGCTACAGCGGCCACGGCGTGACCTGCACCCACCTGGCCGGACGGCTGATTTCGGAACTGCTGCGCGGTGACGCAGAGCGCTTTGATGCGTTTGCCAACCTCCCGCACTACCCCTTCCCGGGCGGTCGCAGCCTGCGTATTCCATTTACGGCGATGGGCGCGGCGTATTACAGCCTGCGCGATCGTCTTGGCGTTTGATCATTTCGACAAAAGGGTATCTGACATGAGTAACCAGGAATTTCATCAGCGCAGACTTTCGGCCACCCCGCGCGGCGTAGGCGTAATGTGTAATTTCTTTGCCCGCACGGCGGAGAATGCCACGCTTACCGACGTGGAAGGCAATGACTATATTGATTTCGCCGCCGGGATCGCGGTACTGAATACCGGCCATCGTCATCCTGAAATGGTGGCCGCAGTGGAAAAACAGCTGCACCAGTTCACCCACACGGCCTACCAGATTGTGCCATATGAAAGCTACGTTTCCCTGGCCGAAAAACTTAACGAGCTGGCCCCGGTACAGGGCCCGGCTAAAACCGCGTTCTTCACGACGGGCGCGGAAGCGGTGGAAAATGCCATTAAAATCGCCCGGGCCCACACCGGCAGGCCTGGCGTGATTGCCTTTGGGGGAGGTTTTCACGGCCGAACCTATATGACCATGGCGTTAACCGGCAAGGTCGCGCCTTATAAGCTGGGATTTGGCCCCTTCCCCGGGTCGGTTTATCACGTACCGTATCCCTCCGAGCTGCACGGCATCACGACGCAGGATGCCATCACGGCGATTGAGCGCCTGTTCAAAGCAGATATTGAGGCGAAACAGGTAGCGGCGATTATTTTTGAACCCATTCAGGGTGAAGGCGGATTCAACGTCGCGCCGCCAGAGCTGGTGGCCGCCATCCGCCGCATCTGTGATGAGCACGGGATCGTGATGATTGCCGATGAAGTGCAGAGCGGTTTCGCCCGTACCGGTAAGCTGTTTGCCATGGACCACTACGCTGACAAGCCTGACCTGATGACGTTGGCCAAAAGCCTGGCAGGCGGAATGCCGCTGTCCGGCGTGGTGGGCCGCGCTGAGATCATGGATGCACCAGCCCCCGGTGGACTCGGGGGAACCTATGCAGGCAATCCGCTTGCGGTGGCCGCCGCGCACGCGGTGCTGAATATTATCGACAACGAGTCACTGTGCGCGCGCGCCTGTCACCTGGGCGATCGACTGAGCGCCACGCTGGAGGAGATTCAGGGTACCTTCCCTGCGCTCGTGGCGATTAGAGGAAGAGGATCGATGATTGCGGCAGAGTTTTTTGATCCCGAGAGCCGTGAACCGTCGGCCGCCATCGCGCAGGAGATTCAGCAAAAGGCACTTTCCCGGGGCCTGCTGTTACTGATCTGCGGCCAGTACGGAAACGTGATCCGCTTCCTTTATCCGTTGACCATTCCGGATGCCCAGTTCACCCAGGCGCTGGCGATCCTGCAACAGGTTATGCGTGATAAGGCATAAGTGCCCACTGAGAACCGTCTCCCGGACTTCCGGAAGACGGTTTCCACGGAGGAAATGTTGGGGAATTTGGCCTGTTTCATTGTATGCTCCCTGAAACACATCCCTGGCAAGAGGAAATAAGAATTGCAAAATCCATCCACCTATCAGTCACTTGTGAAAACCTTCCAGCGCCTCTCCCGCTTCTCGCATCTCTCCTCCATCGCCAGCTGGGACATGTTTACCATGATGCCGCCCGGCGGCAGTGCCGCGCGCGGGGAAGCGCTGGCGGAAATGAGCGTCCTGCAGCACCAGCTCCTTACCGATAAAAGAGTGGGCGAATGGCTGACCGAAGCGGCAGAGGAAGATCTGAATGACGTCGAACAGGCTAACCTGCGTGAAATGACGCGCCACTACCAGCAGGCGACCCTGCTGCCGGAATCGCTGGTTGAAGCCAAATCGCTGGCGGGCAGCAAGTGTGAGCACGCCTGGCGTACACAGCGCCCCGCTAACGACTGGCAGGGTTTTTCCGCCAATCTTAAAGACGTCGTCAAACTCAGCCGTGAAGAAGCCCGCCTTCGCGCAGAGGCCAAAGGCTGTACCCCGTACGATGCCCTGCTGGATATTTTCGAACCGGACATGACCAGCGCGCGCCTGGACGTGCTGTTTGGTGATATGAAAACCTGGCTGCCGGACCTGCTGGCGAACGTGGTGGAAAAACAGGCTCAGCGGTCGTTCGTCCCGCCACAAGGCCCTTTCCCGACGGCTACCCAGCGTGAACTCGGACTGGAAGCCATGAAGATGCTCGGCTTCGATTTTAACGGCGGTCGTCTGGACGTCAGTGCCCACCCGTTCTGCGGCGGCGTGCCGGAAGATGTGCGTATCACCACGCGCTATGACGAGGACGAACTGCTCAGCGCGCTGTTTGGCGTGATCCACGAAACCGGACACGCGCGCTACGAGCAAAACCTGCCGCGAGCCTGGGCAGGACAACCCGTGGCGCTGGCGCGTTCAACTGCCATCCACGAATCTCAGAGCCTGTTTTTTGAAATGCAGCTGGGACGCAGCGAGGCCTTCCTGAAGCATCTGCTCCCTGCCGTTCACGCCCGCTTTGGTAGCCAGGCCGCCTTCAGCGAAGAGAACTTTATCGCCTGGAACCAGCGCGTTAAGCCAGGTTACATCCGCGTTGATGCAGACGAAGTGAGCTACCCGGCCCACGTGGTGCTGCGCTATGAAATTGAGCGTGCGCTGATTAACGGCGAGATCGAGGTGGACGATATTCCCGCCCTGTGGGATGAAAAAATGCAGGCCTGGCTCGGGTTATCAACCAAAGACAACTATCGCAACGGCTGTATGCAGGATATCCACTGGACCGACGGTGGGTTTGGTTATTTCCCGTCATACACGCTGGGCGCTATGTATGCTGCACAGTTGTTCCATGCCGCAAAAACCGCCCTGCCGGGACTACAGGCCTCTATCGCCGAGGGCGATTTTTCGGCGCTGTTTGAGTGGCTGCGTCAGAACATCTGGCAGCACGGCAGCCGCTTCAGCACGTCGCAATTAATCACCCAGGCGACGGGCGAAGATCTGAATATCCGCTACTTCCGCGAACATCTCACCTCGCGCTATTTGTAATAACAACGCCGGGGAGGCTCCCCCGGCGTTGTACATATGGTTACACGCCGATACCAATCACTCACGGAAACCTCGAATTTACAGGGATATAGTTATTTCAACGGCCCCGCTGTGGGGTTAAATGAAAAACCAAATTCGAGGGTATGAACATGAAAAAAGTATTAGCTCTGGTTGTTGCCGCTGCTATGGGTCTGTCTTCTGCTGCGTTTGCTGCTGAAACCACTGCTGCACCAGCGGCCGCTGCGCCAACTGCAACGACCACTGCTGCGCCAGCAAAAACTGTACATCATAAAAAACACCACAAAGCCGCTAAACCTGCTGCAGAGCAGAAAGCGCAGGCCGCTAAAAAGCACCACAAAAAAGCCGCTAAACCTGCTGTAGAGCAGAAAGCCCAGGCCGCTAAAAAGCATCACAAAAAAGCAGTAAAACACGAAGCTGCTAAACCAGCTGCTCAGCCAGCTGCGTAAGGTACAAGCTTAACCGTGCCCTTCGGGGCACGTTGGTAAACCGGCGCTGAACCGGAAAAGGTTCTGCGCCGTTTTTTTTATCCGGAGGGCGTATGCTGCGACGCTATCGGTTTGAGCTCATTCTGTTCCTGCTTATTTTATGCGCGCTCATCGCAAGCCATTTTTATCTTTCCTGATTGTAGCACGCTGATTTTACTCCCACTTTCGTGCTGTCCCGTCTATAGTATTTTCATAGGGTTCACTTTTAATAATCATAATTACCCCCACCAGAGTGTGATATGCGTAAATCTGTTGTGTTATTGCTGGGAACGTTTGGTCTTTTTTCTGGATTTTCACAGGCGGATGATGGCGGCGATGACGCCATTAGCGCGAAAGAGCTTAAGACGCTTTTTTTCGGTCATGACGATCGTACTCGCGTCACCGACCCAACCCAGGCCCCCTGGGATGCTATTGGACAACTGGAAACCGCCAGCGGCAACCTGTGCACCGCGACGTTGATCACCCCGCAATTAGCCCTGACGGCAGGCCACTGCCTGTTGACGCCCCCTAACGGAAAGCCAGACAAAGCGGTAGCCTTACGGTTTGTGTCGCAAAAAGGTGTCTGGCGCTATGAAATCCACGGCATCGAAGGCCGGGTTGATCCTTCTCTGGGTAAACGACTGAAACCGGATGGTGATGGCTGGATAGTACCGCCCGCGGCAGCGTCATGGGATTTTGGTCTGATCATTCTGCGCTACCCGCCTTCAGGCATTACGCCACTGCCGTTATTCGACGGAGATAAAGCGGCGCTCACCGCCGCGCTGAAAGCCGCCGACCGTAAGGTCACGCAGTCAGGCTACCCGGTCGATCATCTGGATGCGCTTTACACCCATACCGACTGTGTTGTAACGGGCTGGGCACAAACCAGCGTGCTGTCGCACCAGTGCGATACGTTACCGGGTGACAGTGGTTCGCCCTTGATGCTGAAAACCGATAACGGCTGGCAATTGATTGGTGTTCAAAGCTCCGCTCCGGCGGCGAAAGACCGATGGCGAGCCGATAACCGGGCGTTATCCGTTACCGGTTTTCGCGATAAGCTGGAAGCGCTGGCTCAGGAGTAAGCCAGCGCGGCTGCGGGTAAAAAGGGTTACCGGGTTATCAGGCGAGTTTTATCATGACCATACCCGCCAGCAGCAATATCAGTCCTATCCAGCCTTTGTTATTTAACCGCTGGCCGAACAGTACCCAACCGGCGGCAAGGGTGGCGGCGATACCAAAACCGCCCCACAGCGCATAGGCCACCGAAAGATCGATACCTTTGACCGCCTGCGACAGGGCGCTGAACGCCCCCAGAACCGCGGCTATCGACATCAGGCCATAGACTTTACGACGAAAACCGTCGGAGAATTTCAGCAGAACGTTGGCGAAAATTTCCAGCACGATGGCGAAACCCAGCCAGGCCGCATGAACCCATTCAAACTGTTGCATGGTTCTGCTCCTTCTGCTGTTTGGTCGGTTTACGGGTACCTGATTTAATCAGCACAATACCCGCGACCAGCGTCGTTAACCCGGCGACTTTCATTGTTGTTAATGTTTCGTCAAATATCAGGACGCTGAAGAGTGTAATCAATAAAATACCGATCCCTTCCCACAGCGCATACGCCACACCCAGCGCAATTTTTTTCACCGCAAATGAGAGGAAAATATAGGAAAGTGAAATCATCACCAGCATTAAAATAAAACCGGTATTGCCATCGCTGACGCTCGCCCACTTCATCGACAGCGTGCCGGTAATCTCAGCGATAATAGCCAGAGCGAGTAAAATCCAGTAAAACATGTTTTTCTCCTGCTTGAGAATATAATCCATCGTGGCCCGCCGCATGCGGCAAACCAAAAAAAATATGAAATTAAATCAGACAGCTAAGCGCGTAGCGCCAGCTCAGGCAGAAGAGATAACTATAGGGCGGTGCGCCAGTGTTGCTCACCAGCAACCAGGCAGAAGGAGGTGAAAAATACAGCGGTGTTGTTTGAAGAATACGTCCTGAACACATTGTCCATAAAATTACAATTATCCGCGTTGTTGCTTCTCGTCTTTGCGGATGAAAATTGTCCTCGGTAGTTAAACACGCTAAATTTGTACCATAAGCCAGGATTTTACTCAAAGTCTTTGCAATTCTTTACCCACACCGTTTGATTTTGGTTAGTTTATTGCAACGCGTTTCACCTTTATTATAAATAAAAAGCGTATTTCGGAGTCACCATGGCTAAACCCATTATTACCCTGAACGGGTTAAAAATTGTCATCATGCTGGGCATGCTGGTGATCATACTGACGGGCGTGCGATTTGCAGCCGACATCATCGTGCCCTTTATTCTGGCGCTGTTTATTGCGGTGATCCTTAACCCGCTGGTACGGCGCATGACGCGGCTACGCATCCCGCGCGTGCTGGCGATTACCCTGCTCATCAGCGTGATTATTGTTGCCATGGTATTACTGGTTGCCTATCTCGGCACCTCGCTGAATGAACTGGCGCGCACGTTACCGAAGTACCGATCGTCGCTGGCGATACCGCTGCTGCAGCTTGAACCCTGGCTGCAACGCGCAGGTATTGAAGTCTCGGTTGAGGAACTCCTTAAATATATCGACCCCAATGCGGCCATGACGATCGTCACCAGCCTGCTGGCGCAGCTTTCGAATGCCATGACCTCCATTTTTCTGCTGTTTTTAACGGTGGTGTTTATGCTGCTGGAGGTGCCTCAACTGCCGGCAAAGCTGCAGCAGATAATGGTCCGTCCGGTTGAGGGCATGGGGGCGATTCAACGCGCGCTGGACAGCGTCTCACGCTATCTGGTGCTGAAAACCGCCATTAGCCTGGTTACGGGTGGTGTCGTCTGGGTGATGCTGCTGGCGCTGGACGTCCGCTTCGCGTTCGTCTGGGGATTACTGGCCTTCGCGCTCAACTACATTCCCAACATCGGTTCCGTGCTGGCAGCGATCCCCCCTATCCTTCAGGTGCTGGTTTTCAGCGGGCTGTATGATGCGCTGGTTCTGCTGGCCGGATATCTGGCCATTAACCTGCTGTTCGGCAATATTCTTGAGCCACGGATGATGGGACGCGGGCTGGGGCTATCCACATTGGTCGTCTTTTTGTCTTTGATTTTCTGGGGTTGGCTGCTCGGTCCCGTCGGTATGCTGCTCTCCGTTCCGCTGACCATCATTGTGAAGATTGGTCTGGAACAGACCGAGGGCGGACAAAGCATCGCCGTGCTGCTGAGCGATATGAGCCAGAAATAGCGCTGACAGGAGGAATGTATAGATCCTCCTGTCTTCGCGATAAGCGCCCGAATAGTTACAAATGAAGATTCACGCCACGTGCGGCGACGGGGCTTATCCCAGCGCGTCGACTACTCGCGCCAGCCCATTGCCGGTGCGACATGTTTGAGAATGGACTCAATCACATGCGCATTGTAATCCACACCGAGCTGGTTCGGTACGGTCAACAATAACGTATCCGCTTCAGCAATCGCCTCGTCTTTTTTCAGCTGTTCGATAAGCTTGTCCGGCTCCGCCGCATAGCTGCGTCCGAAGATCGCGCGCGTTTTCTCGTCAAGATACCCCACGCTATCGCTGTCGTTGCGGCTGGCACCGAAGTACATCCGGTCACGGTCGTCCATCAGGGCAAAAATACTGCGGCTGACCGACACGCGCGGCTCACGCGTATGCCCTGCCTCTTTCCACGCCTGGCGGTACGCGCGGATCTGTTTTGCCTGCTGAATATGGAACGGCTCACCGGTTTCATCGTCTTTCAGCGTAGAACTTTGCAGATTCATGCCGAGCTTAGCGGCCCATACTGCGGTCGCATTCGAACCGGCGCCCCACCAGATACGCTCGCGCAGCCCTTCGGAATAGGGTTCCAGTCGCAGCAGCCCCGGTGGATTCGGAAACATCGGCTGTGGATTCGGCTTCGCAAATCCTTCGCCGCGCAGAACCTCAAGCAGCACCTCGGTATGACGGCGTGCCATATCTGATTCGTTTTCCCCTTCCTGCGGGACATAGCCGAAATGACGCCAGCCATCAATGACCTGCTCCGGGGAGCCCCGGCTGATGCCAAGCTGCAAACGACCGCCGGAAATCAGATCCGCCGCACCGGCATCCTCGGCCATGTACATCGGGTTTTCATAGCGCATATCAATCACGCCGGTACCGATCTCGATGGTTTTCGTTTTGGCCCCAATTGCGGCCAGCAGAGGGAACGGAGAGCTCAGCTGACGAGCAAAGTGGTGCACGCGAAAATAGGCGCCGTCCGCCCCCAGCTCTTCGGCTGCTACGGCCAGGTCGATGGACTGCAGCAGGGTGTCTGCTGCCGAGCGCGTGCCGGACTGCGGAGAAGGCGTCCAGTGACCAAACGATAAAAAGCCGATCTTTTTCATAATTCTGTGTCCTGATAATGCGTTGCGTTCTCCCTACTGTACGCATTACCTGTGGAGAATAAATGGCGTTTCTTTAACGGAATGATTCAAATAAATTGATTGAATTTTTTTCAGGTCCGTCGGGTGAAAAACGGCTGGTTATCGGTTTGATTTAACGTTACATCTCTATATCAGGACTTTTATATCGGACAGAGAATGAAAAGACGCTATGTTGTTGCGGATGTTTTTACTGATACTCCGTTTCTGGGTAACCCTGTTGCCGTCGTACTCGATGCTCAAGGCATGAACAAAGCACAAATGCAGCAGGTCGCCGTTGAATTTGGCTACAGCGAAACCACGTTCGTTTTGCCGCCAGACAATCCTTCCCATACAGCACGCGTGCGAATCTTTACGCCCTCGCGCGAGATCCCCTTCGCCGGGCACCCGAATGTTGGAACGGCTTACGTGCTTGCCCATTACGCCGCGATGAATCATCAGCGCCTGCCTGATACGCTACACTTCGAGGAAATAGCCGGTGTGGTGCCCGTTCGCCTCTTGCGCGACAACGATACGGTCACTGGCGCAGAACTCCTGGTGCCTGAGGCACTCTCGTGCCGCTCTGAAGTCAGCCCGGAAAGCGTGGCTGCCTGCTTATCCCTGAACACGGAAGATATCCGTACCGAGGTACATAGGCCTGTGGTCGCGTCGGTAGGTCTGCCCTTTCTGATAGCCGAGCTGGCTTCTCGTGAGGCGCTTCGTCGATGCGTGCCGAATTTACAGGGTTTTCGCGCGACTTTACCGCTGGATGGCGCCGTTTCCCTCTACGCCTACACCCTGGATACGAATGCTGATGAACCTCATGATGTGCAGGCCCGCATGTTTACTCCCCGCATGACAGAAGATCCTGCCACAGGCAGCGCGACTGCCGCTGCGACAGCGCTGCTGGCGTTGCACCGCAATAAAACGACGCTTAACCTTAACGTCAGTCAGGGCGTTGATATGGGACGAGCAAGCGTGCTGTTCGCGGGATACGATGCCTCGTCGGGAGAGGCGGTGGTTCGCGTTGGCGGAAATTGCGTGATGACGCTTGAAGGCACATTCTCGCTCTAGCGGAGGAAGGTCCTGTACATTTACCGTGCCTGATGGGATATATTGGCACACTATTTTTATCACAGGTAAAACCAGCAATGGCTCTGATCCCCAAAAACTACGCGAGACTTGAAAGTGGCTATCGCGAAAAAGCGTTAAAAATCTATCCCTGGGTATGCGGACGCTGCTCGCGCGAGTTTGTCTATTCCAATCTGCGCGAACTGACGGTTCACCATATCGATCACGACCATACCAACAACCCGGAAGATGGCAGTAACTGGGAGCTGTTGTGCCTGTTTTGCCACGATCACGAACATTCGAAATACACCGAAGCGGATCAGTACGGTACCACCGTGGTCGCCGGGGAAGACGCGCAAAAAGACGTGGGCGTCGCCACGTTTAACCCGTTTGCCGATTTAAAAGCGATGATGAACAAGAAGAAGTAATGCTTCAACCGCGGTGCGGGAGGCTCAGGGGGCACAGGCCCCCTTCTGCTTTACGCCGCGATCAACGCAAAACGCTCTTTCAGAATACGGGGGATGTCGTCCTCCGCCAGCTGCCGGGTTTCCGTGCCCTTCGCCGTAATGGTTTTCAGCATATCCCCCAGTAAAATCTCGCGTCCCTCCGGTCGATGCTGCACCACCACACGCTTCTGCACAAAAATGGCATCCGGGTGCGTGGAGTTAAGGTAGTTGGCCGGAACGAAATCAATCCACTCCTGTGGCGTGAGATCAAAGCCGTACTGACGGGCCCATTCTCCCGCCACCTTCGCCTGAAGCAGATATTCGCCCTCAGCGCTGCGGCTAAGCCGGAACGTGTCAAAATCCTGTGCGATATCAACATCAAGCGTGTCCAGAGCCATTGGCGCACGAATGCCATAGCTGCCAAACCCGAGGTCGCAAAGCCACTGTCGGCTCTCCACCTCAGCAATTAACGCCATATGGGTTTTTGGCCGCCGTACGGGGTAGAACATCGGGCGTGCCGCCACAAAACGGTAAGGAATACCTAACGCCTCCAGCGCCATGGCAAACAACCCGTTCACCTCATAGCAGTAGCCGCCGCGCCCCGGTGTTAACAGCTTATCGGCAATATCGTCAGGTGCCAGCGAGACAATTTTCCCCGCCTGTACATCCAGATTTTCAAACGGGATTGCAAAAAGCTGATGACGCATAAGCGCATGCAGGGTACCCGTATCGGCAGCCGCGGGGCCAGTGTAGTTTATGCGTTTGAAATACGTGGAAATATCAAAATTATCGCTGTGCATAATGCCTCCTTGTCCTGAACATGTCGGACACTATAGATGGCGTGCATTATTGGCTGTATAGTCAGTTTTATCGAAAATTAGCCTGAACAGATACCATGTCTGCCCCATCCCCGTCCTCTCCTCACTATCGCCGTATTGCGGATATGCTGCGTCTTACAATTACGTCTGGCGCGTTGCGAGCCGGTGACAAGATCATCTCCGCGCGTAAACTGGCCGAACGCGAGCATGTCAGTCTTCCGACGGCGCTTGAAGCGCTGCGCTGCCTTGAGGCCGAGGGGCTGATTGTTGCACGTCCGCGTTCAGGTTATTACATCCACCAGACAAGCCTTCCGCAGCCTGTGGAGCCTTCTCGTTCTCCGCCAGGCCCGGTTCCCGTCACCCTGTCGGCTATGGCCCGGTCGCTGTTCAGCAGTTCAGAAGCCCGTCTGGTGCCTCTGGGTGCAGCCCTTCCCGATCCTGCTTGGCTGCCGGGCGAGACGCTACAGCGGGCGTTGCACTCCGCGGGCCGACGTCTGGACGCGCACGGTCAGAGCTATAGCCTGCCGCCGGGAAGGCGTGATTTGCGAAGCAAGATTGCCGCGCGTTCTGCACAGTGGGGGGCCCGTTTCAGCGCGGATGACCTTATTATCACCGCAGGTGCGACGCAGGCGTTGCGCCTTGCGCTACGAGACGTGTGCCAGCCCGGTGATGTGGTGGCGATTGAGCAGCCAGCCTACTTTGGTACGCTCCTGCTGCTGGAGGATTTGGGTCTGAAGGCCTTATCGATCCCCACCGATCCTGTTGAGGGCCTGCTGCTGGAACCGCTGGCGGACGCCATTCGGTGCCACCGCCCGGCCGCCGTTCTGGCCTCCCCTACGGTGCAAAACCCTTTGGGCGCCAGTATGCCCGTCACGCGTAAGCAGGAACTCGTTGCCCTGCTTGACGCGGCAGATATTCCTCTCATTGAAGATGATGTTTACGGCGATCTTGTCGGCGAGGGACAACGTCCCCCAGCCTGTAAAGCGTTCGACCAGAGTGGAAATGTCATTTATTGCAGCTCCCTGTCTAAAACGCTTGCGCCCGGCTGGCGAATCGGCTGGATTGCCGCCGGACGCTACTTTCCGCAGGTTTTACAGGCCCGCATGGCCGGAGACTGGGCAGGCGCTCCGCTGCTGGAAGCCGCAACGAGCGAAGTCCTGGCGAGCGGCGATTACGATCGCCATCTGCGGCGGCTCAAGCGTCGCGTTGCGGAGGGAATAGACGCCGTCGTGGCGCGAGTCGAGGCAAGTTTTCCTCCCGGCACGCGTGTTAACGCGCCCGCCGCGGGTTACTTGCTGTGGATAGAACTTCCTTTGCAGGTCAACGCGCTGGAGGTACATCGTCGCGCGCTGGCGCTGGGTATTGGCGTCAGCCCCGGCCCGCTGTTTTCCCCTGCCGCAGAGCTGTCTCACTTTTTGCGGCTAAACTGCGCAAACGAACCGACGCCCCGCCTGCTGAATGCCGTGGAGCGGATTGGGGCGCTGTGTTATGAACTGGCGGATGCGCGGCCGTGACGGTCTGCGGTCCTTTTTCACAAATTGAGGATTGCGCGCTCTTTAACGACAGCGTCAGGATTGGCTCTTTTTATCGCGGTCAGAAAAGCCGTGAAGTTATGATTCCAGAGGGTGAGATTGTTATAAAACTGCACCTGCTTTTCATTAGCACCGTCACGGTAAATAACAATCCAGACCCGTCGGCTATTTATCTCGATATTCCCCGGCCCGATTTTAATGATAGTAGCCAGCGCAATCTTACGGGTGGCGTTGTTTTTAACTTCATATAAAAACTGGTCATCATAAAACCATGTTTTACCTGCATTCCCGCCAAAAATTGAGGGGTTAGCAGATATCTTTTTCATCCCGTTATGATCTGAAATAAGGCGCTTTGCCTGGCGAATACGTCTGACAACAAATCTTAACAGGATGAAAAGCGCAATGAGGGGCAGCGCGACTGATATCATTTTTAGGCTCTCGTACATATCCCTGCCCCGTCATACATTCTTATTAACGCCGTGAGTATAACGCGGCGATCGTTTATGACAATATCCTACCTTGCCACCGGCAAATCTGCGTACCGCGTCGTATACGCCGGTGACAGCATCTCACGCTTCATCGCCCAGGATTTCTCAATCCCCTGCCCGGCAAACCATATCTTCCCTTTGCCGGAATGGTTTACGCTGTCGATTATCTCCATCAGCGCTGCGCTATTGGCACACAGGCGGTTATCATCAAACAAATTCAGCTGGGCGACGCCGCTGCTGAAAAAATCCGCCAGCATCACCCCCGCTTTCATATAGCGATACCCGTCAAGCCATATACGCCCCAGTGCCTCCGTGGCAGCACGGATGATATCGCGCGTGTCATTAGTAGGTGTCATCAGGGTGACTGAGGCCTGGTTGCCGTAATAAATTTCGTTGTCGGCATGCGGGCTGGTGCGCACAAACACGCTGATAAAGCGGCAATACTGATGCTCGCCGCGCAGTTTTTCGGCGGCACGCTCCGCGTAGGCACAAATGGCCTGGTGCATCTCTTCGTATTGCGTAATACGGTGTCCAAACGAACGACTACAGATAATTTGCTGCTTCGTCGGGGTAAACTCTTCCAGATCAAGACAAGGCTCACCGCGAAGCTCGCGCGCCGTGCGTTCCATTACCACGTTAAAATGTTTGCGAATGACCCAGGAGGACGCTTCCGCCAGCTCCAGCGCCGTGGTAATCCCCATGGCGTTGAGTTTTTTCGTGATGCGTCGCCCGACACCCCACACTTCCTCTACCGGCACCTTCGCCAGCAGCTTACGCTGTCGTTCGCGATCCGATAGATCGACCACGCCGCCGGTGGCAGACCACCGCTTCGCCGCATAGTTGGCCAGCTTCGCCAGCGTTTTGGTCGGGGCAATACCGACCCCAACGGTCAACCCCGTATTTTTAGCGACCTGGTTGCGCATCTGATGGCCAAAAGCCTCCAGCGACATGCAGCGGCTGACGCCCGACACGTTCACGAAGGCTTCATCAATCGAGTAGATCTCAATTGCCGGAGCAAGATCGGTCAGCGTTTGCATCACCCGGCTGCTGAGATCGGCATACAGCGCATAGTTCGAGCTAAAAACATACACCCGCGCCGGATAACCCTTCTCCTTGAATTTAAAGTAGGGCTCACCCATTTTTATGCCGAACTGTTTGGCCTCCCGCGACAGCGAAATAATGCAGCCGTCGTTGTTCGAGACCACCACGATGGGTTTGCCCTCCAGATCGGGGCGAAACACCCTCTCGCAGGAGGCATAAAAGCTATTCACATCAACCAGTGCGAACATGTTTATACGTTTTGAGGGTGTGAGTGACAACGCCGAAGATTTGTAGCTCATCTTCTGACTGGAAGGTAATCGGCTGATAGCGGGCATTATGCGGCAGCAACCTCAAAACCGGACGGGTCTGTAGCTCTTTCACCGTAAACTCACCGGCAACCGACGCCACGACGATATCCCCATGTTCGGCATTTAACGAACGATCGACCACCAGCAGATCGCCGTCGCCGATCCCAGCCCCAATCATCGAGTCACCACTCACTTTTATAAAGTAGGTCGCACTGGGGTGCCTGACCGCCAGCCGGTTAAGATCGAGACGATCCTCCACATAATCCTGCGCCGGGCTGGGGAAGCCGCAGGCGACGCGCTCCAGAAAGAGAGGTAATTCAATGACTTGATTAGAGTGATAAGAAAAGAGAGTGCCCATAAATGCTTTCCTGCCGTAATACTGTATATAAATACAGTATTACGGATTATGGGCCAGGATCAAGATGCTTTCCGGCGGTGAAGCCGAACGTATTGAAGTTTGAACGGATTTAGTTCAACGATCGGCCTACCAGCGTATTCAGCGTTTCCAGAGCGTCAGGCGGCAGTTGCAGTTCTCCTGCTGCGAGATTTTGCCGCAAATGCGCCACGGAAGAGGTGCCGGGGATCAGCAGAATATTCGGGGAACGTTGCAGCAGCCATGCCAGCGCAACCTGCATCGCGGTTGCGCCAAGGGAATCCGCGACGGCCTGCAGATCGCTGGATTGCAGTGGCGTAAAGCCGCCCAATGGGAAAAACGGCACATAGGCAATCCCCTGCTGCGCCAGTAAATCCACCAGCGCATCGTCGCCGCGGTTCACTATGTTGTACATGTTCTGCACGCAGACAACAGGCACCATCTTCTGCGCTTCCGTAACCTGAGTGGCCGTGACATTGCTCAGACCAATGTGGCGTACCAGCCCTTGCTGCTGTAACTCTGCGAGGGTGGAAAGCGGTTCAGCAATCGATCCTTCTGCCGGGCCGTGAGCGCTAAACATGATCCGCAGATTCACCACATCCAGTACATCCACCTGCAGATTACGCAGGTTATCATGCACCGCCTGAGTCAGCTCCTGCGCGGAAAAGGCCGGCAGCCAGGCACCTTTATCGTTGCGGCGGGCCCCGATCTTGGTGACGATAGTGAGATCGTCCCGGTACGGATGAAGCGCCTCGCGGATCAGCTGATTGGTCACATGGGGACCATAAAAATCGCTGGTATCGATATGATTCACCCCCGCCGCCACGGCTTCGCGTAACACCTCCAGCGCGGCATTTTTATCTTTCGGAGGGCCAAATACGCCCGGTCCGGCAAGCTGCATCGCGCCGTACCCCAGTCGTTTAACCGTCCGCGTACCGAGCGCGTACGTCCCGCTTTTATCAATGCTGCTCATGTTGACCTTCCTCATAAAAATGATCCGGATTTACAACAGGTTCCTGACCGGAGCCCTTCGTTAAGCGCGAGTTAAATTAAAGTTTAAATTCTATACGACGATAGTATTGGTGTACCTCTGCCTCTTCTCTAACGGACGACCGCTATGCTGAAAAATCTGCACGTGATTACCGGTATTATCTTTGCCCTCACCATATTCTGTCTGCTGCAAGTTGTCACGGGAGGGTTGTTCTACTCCGCCGTCAGCAACGATCGCCATAACTTCCAGAACTCCGGCGTGCTCAATGCCCAGCAGGAAAATCTGAGCGACAGCGTAAACACGCTGGTAAAAACGCGCGTCACCGTGACCCGCGTGGCGATCCGCTACCTGAAAAACCAGCGCGATCCGGCTTCCCTTGCCGCGATCAACAAACTGCTTGATACCGCAAGTAACTCGCTGGCTAAAGCAGAAACCTATAACAAAGCGTGGCAGAAACTGCCGCAGGTTAACGGCCAGAATGCGGCGTTAACTGACGAGATGCAAAAATCCTGGAATCAGATGCATGAGGTCATGCGTTTGTCGATTCAGTATCTTCGCGCCGACAACTACCAGGCCTATGGCGATCTGGATGCTCAGCAGGCTCAGGATGATATGGAAGCGGTCTACAACCGCTGGCGCGCCGAAAACAACACGCTGCTGAAAGCGGCAACCGAAGAGAACCAAAGCAGCTTTACGCAAATGCAGTGGACGCTGGCAGTCATTTTCCTGGCCGTTATCGCCGTGCTGGTGGTCATCTGGCAGGGGTTACAACACCTGCTGTTAAAACCACTCAACACCATTATGAACCATATTCGCGCCATTGCGGGGGGCGACCTGACGCAGAATATCGCGCTCTCTGGCCGCAATGAAATGGGTCAACTGGCCGCAGGCCTGCATGAGATGCAACAATCTCTGGTGACTACCGTCAGCGCCGTGCGCGGCAGTACCGACTCCATCTACACCGGCGCAGGTGAAATTGCCGCAGGCAGCAACGATCTTTCCGCTCGCACCGAAGAGCAGGCCGCCTCGCTCGAAGAGACGGCCGCCAGCATGGAAGAGCTGACCGCGACGGTTAAACAGAACTCCGATAACGCCCGTCAGGCTACGTTACTGGCGAAGAATGCCTCTGAAACCGCAGCACGTGGTGGCCACGTCGTGGATAACGTGGTTCGCACCATGACCGAAATTGCCGACAGTTCCCAGCAGATTGCCCACATTACTGGCGTGATTGACAGCATCGCGTTCCAGACCAATATTCTGGCGCTTAACGCCGCGGTAGAAGCCGCACGCGCCGGGGAACAGGGGCGTGGTTTTGCGGTCGTCGCAGGCGAAGTTCGTACGCTGGCGAGCCGCAGTGCACAGGCGGCGAAAGAGATCAAAGGGCTTATCGAGAACTCCGTCAGCCGGGTGAATACCGGTTCTGAGCAGGTTAGCGAAGCGGGCGCGACCATGAAGGAGATTGTCGCCGCCGTGACCCGCGTAACCGATATCATGGGTGAGATTTCGTCGGCCTCCGATGAGCAGAGCCGCGGTATTGAACAGGTGAGCCTGGCCGTTTCGCAAATGGACAGCGTGACGCAGCAAAACGCCGCGCTGGTGCAGCAGTCCGCTACGGCGGCGGCGGCACTGGAAGATCAGTCCGAACAGCTGCGTCAGGCTGTGGCCGCGTTTCGTCTGAACGGAAAAGAACACGCGGTCACCTCACGTCCGGCAAATGTGAAAACGCCGCAACTACTGCGTCCGGCAACGGCTAACGCCACGCCTGACAGTCACTGGGAAACCTTCTGAGTCACAGGCGGGCGATCGCCTCGCCCGCGAAAACCGCCTTAACGGCTGCGCTTGGCGTGCCGTTCCCAGTTCTCCTGTTTCGCTTCATCGGATTTCCGCAGTGAAACGTAACATGCCCCGCTGCCGCCGTGATGCGGCAGCGCCACGCAGAAAGCCTGCACTTCCTCGAACTCAGTTAACCAACGTGCCAGATAGCTGCGCACCACATTGGGATGCGAATTCTGTTCGCGCCCTTTCCCATGAATGATGATCAGGTTACGTAATCCGTCACGACGGGCCTGACTGATAAAGGAATACAGCATCTGTCGGCAGCGTTCGGCGGGCTGACGCAACAGGTTTAAGCTGGCCTGTCGGTCGTATTTCCCCGAACGCAGCTTCTCTATAACGCCCTGCTGTACCCCTTCGCGCTGGAACGTCAGCGGTTCTTCAAGGGGCAGGAGTTCCAGAAACCCCAGCGTCAGAAAGTTGTCCAGCTGTTCAGTATCCATCTCCTGCCGCGCCCGTGCGTTTCTCATCGGCTGCCAGTGGATATCCGAGCAGCGCTTCATGGGCTGGACATCCTCCATGGCGTCAAGAAAAAGTGATTTGTCGTCAGGGTTCATGGGGATCCTCCGGCTACTTCTGAGGGAGGTACTATATCTGTGCCAGACATGTGTCTCAATAACCGTCAGCGGCCCACTCACGGCATATATATTTACCCGGCGAATATATAATAAGGGTGATACGCACTTAAACCAGACTTAACTAAAACTTCAGTGAAGGTAAAATAAGTGATTTACGTTAAAAATTCGTGAAATCAATCACTCGTCAACCTGTCTTTTTTCGGAAAAGGTGTTATAACTAAATAAACCTGCCCCATGGAAATAATACTCAGGACTGGCAAAAGGACGTACTGCTGTGTGTACTGTAGGGTCTGTCTGATGTCGGGCAGACTCTGTTTTTTTATTTTGAATTTTCCGCTGCATCTATTTTTCTCGCTTCCCTTCTGAATTGCGTAATTAAGGATTCGGCAAGAGGTGTCTGACGTGAATCACGTCGCTGAATTAAATAATACGCGGCTTTTGGAAGCGATTCGACAACCGGCAGAATGACGAGACGGTGCGCCAGAAGCGGGTCAGAGCCCAGCTCCTGCGGCAGGATACTTAAAAAATCACTTTGCGCAACCAGGCTTATACAGGACGAAAATGTTTCACACACCACCCCAATTCGCGGTATTTGCGAGCGGTGGCGAAATAGATCTTCTAATTGCTTATAATAGCTTCCCCGCGGCGTCGGCATTGTCCAGTTATAATGCAAAAGTTCATTAATGGATGTTGCCCCTGTCGCCGGATGCCCTTCCCGGCAAAATACCGAAAACGGTTTTTCAAACAACTTTTCGAACGTAAATTCATGGTCGTAAGGCCCCTGATAATAGGTGTTAATGGTGAAATCCAGCTCACCCTGGCGTAATTCATTGATCATCGACACCAGCTGCCCCTCCATAATCCGCACCTTGACCTGGGGGTGTTGTGCATGAAAGCGCGTAATAACGGCGGGCATCAGGCTGCGTGAAACGCTGGCGCCCATCCCGATATTGATCTGCCCGGCCAGTTCCCCCTGCCGCTGGCGAATATCATCCTGCGCCGCACGCAACTCTTCCAGAATCAGTCTGGCGCGCTGGTAGAAGCCCTCGCCACACTCGGTCAAGGCAACACCTTTACTCCGGCGCACAAAAAGCTGTGCCGCCATACCCTCTTCCAGCTCTTTGATCGATTTGGTCAGCGCTGGCTGCGAAAGATTCAGCGTCCTGCTGGCACCGCGAATACTGCCCTGACGCGCGACTTCAACAAACGCCCGGATTTGATGAAATTTAATCTGAAATGTCATAGCCCGACCGATAACCGTTGTTTATCAGAGTAAAGAAACTGTCATCTACTTTAATGGAAAGGGATGTGCGAGGGTAATTCCTGAACGGTTAAAACTGTGAAAAATCGGTTAGTGATAAGTAAAAACTATCACAGCGTGAAGCAGTTCACATTTTTTAATGATGACGGGAAGAGATATGGACACACTGGCGCAGTACATCCAGACATTAACGCCGCAGCTGAGCGCGTGGCGTCGCGATTTTCACCATTTTGCGGAATCCGGCTGGGTAGAGTTTAGAACTGCAGCGAAAGTCGCTGAAATTCTTGATTCGCTGGGGTACGAACTGGCGATGGGCCGTGATGTGGTGGATGCCGAAAGCCGAATGGGATTGCCCGATGACGCAACGCTGGCGCGAGAATTTGCCCGAGCGCGTGCGCAAGGCGCCCCCGAAAAATGGCTGGCACCGTTTGAAGGCGGATTTACCGGCATTGTGGCGACCCTTAAGACTGGCCGCCCGGGGCCAACCCTGGCGTTTCGCGTAGACATGGATGCCCTTGATTTAAGCGAAGCGCAGGACAACAGCCATCGCCCGTTCCGCGACGGTTTTGCCTCCTGCAACCCGGGAATGATGCACGCCTGCGCGCATGACGGCCATACCACCATTGGTCTGGGACTGGCGCAGGTGCTTAAGCAGAATGAAGCGCAGCTCAACGGCACCATCAGGCTCATCTTTCAGCCTGCCGAAGAAGGGACGCGCGGCGCACGCGCTATGGTTGCCGCCGGGGCGCTGGATGGCGTGGACTATTTTACTGCCATCCATATCGGTACCGGCGTGCCTGCCGGAACGGCGATCTGCGGCAGCGATAACTTTATGGCGACCACCAAGTTCGACGTGAATTTTACGGGCGTTGCCGCACACGCAGGCGGAAAACCGGAGGACGGGCGAAACGCCCTGCTCGCCGCCGCGCAGGCCGCTCTCGCCTTACACAGCATCGCACCGCACAGTGAAGGGGCTTCCCGCGTCAACGTCGGGGTCATGCAGGCCGGAAGCGGCCGCAACGTGGTGCCCGCGAATGCGCTCATCAAAGTGGAAACCCGCGGGGAAAGCGAAGCCATAAATCAGTATGTCTTTGAACGCGCGCAGGCCGTCATTACCGGGGCGGCCGCACTCTACGGCGTGAAGGCGGAGATGCGTCTGATGGGGGCCGCCACCTCCAGCGCGCCCACACCGGCCTGGGTTGATTATCTGCGCGAACAGGCGAGCCAGGTTTCCGGCATTGATCGCGCTATCGATAAGGTCAAAGCCCCCGCCGGCTCCGAAGACGCCACGCTGATGATGGCCCGCGTGCAGCAAAACGGCGGCATGGCGTCGTATATGGTATTCGGCACGGATTTGAGCGCCGGCCATCACAACGAAAAATTCGACTTCGATGAACAGGTTATGGCTATCGCCATCGAAACGCTGGCGCGGACTGCGCTCAATTTTCCGTGGACGCGAGGTGTGTAATGCAGGAGAACTACGCTTTTATTGCCGATGCCATCGATACGCGATGTCAGACGCTAACCGATATAGCCGATGCCATCTGGGATCACCCTGAAACCCGCTTTGAAGAATTTTGGTCCGCCGAACGACTCGCTGGGGCGCTGGAAGCCGAAGGCTTTACGTTGACTCGCGAGGCGGGCGGTATTCCAAACGCTTTTATTGCGAGCTACGGCAGTGGGAAACCGGTTATCGCCCTTCTCGGTGAATACGATGCGCTGGCCGGGCTAAGCCAGCAGGCGCATTGTGCAACCGCGCAATCCGCCACGCCGGGAGCGAATGGTCACGGCTGCGGGCATAACCTCCTGGGCACCGCGGCGCTGGCCGGTGCGGTGGCGGTAAAAAGCTGGCTTGAACAGCATGGCGGTAGCGGAACGGTGCGTTTTTACGGCTGCCCCGGGGAAGAAGGCGGCTCCGGCAAAACCTTTATGGTGCGGGAAGGACTGTTTGATGACGTCGATGCCGCCGTCACCTGGCACCCGGAAGCCTTTGCCGGCATGTTTAACGTCAGCACCCTGGCCAATATTCAGGCCGCCTGGCGTTTTCACGGCGTGGCGGCGCATGCGGCCAACTCCCCTCATCTGGGGCGCAGCGCGCTGGATGCCGTGACGCTGATGACGACCGGCACCAACTTCCTTAATGAACACATCATTGAGAAAGCGCGTGTCCATTACGCCATCACCGATACCGGCGGGATTTCGCCCAACGTGGTGCAGGCCCAGGCCGAAGTGCTGTACCTGATCCGCGCCCCGGAGATGGCCGATGCGCAGCAGATCTACGAACGCATTGAGAAAATCGCCCAGGGCGCGGCAATGATGACCGAAACCACCGTGGAGTGTCGCTTTGATAAAGCCTGCTCCAGCTACCTGCCAAACCGCACGCTTGAGGCGGCAATGTATCGGGCGTTACAACACTACGGCACGCCGGCGTGGACTGCTGAAGAGCGCGACTTTGCCCGTGAGATCCGCGCTACGCTCACGTCCAACGACCTGCAGAACAGCCTCAAAAATATAGCCGCCACGGGCGGAGACGCCGGTAAAGCCTTTGCCCGCCGTCATCAGGAGACACTCCTGGTGGATGAGATTGCGCCCTATGCCATTACCGATAACGTGCTGGCGGGTTCAACGGATGTGGGTGACGTCAGCTGGAAAATGCCGGTCGCCCAGTGCTTCAGCCCCTGCTTTACCGTTGGAACGCCGCTGCATACCTGGCAACTGGTGGCACAGGGGCGAACCTCCATTGCTCACAAAGGCATGCTGCTGGCCGGGAAAGTCATGGGCGCCACGGCACTGAATCTGCTGCAGGATGCAGCCCTGCTAAAAAAATGTCGTGAAGAGTTCGAACAACAAATACAAGAAAAACCGTACGTGTGTCCGATCCCACAGGGCGTGACACCGTCACCTTTAAAATAAAAAAACACAACACAACAACACAACACTCCCGAGGAACGCCCATGAGTATGTCATCCATACCTTCGCATTCCCCATCCGGTAAGCTCTATGGCTGGGTTGAAAGGATCGGCAATAAAGTGCCACACCCTTTCCTGCTGTTTATCTATCTGATTGTCATTTTGATGGTTGCCACCGCCGTGCTCTCCGCCTTTGACGTGAGCGTGCGAAGTCCGGCCGATGGCAGCCTGGTGGCGGTGAAAAACCTGCTCAGCGTTGACGGGCTGCACTGGTTTTTACCTAACGTCATAAAAAACTTCAGCGGCTTCGCCCCGCTGGGCGCCATTCTGGCACTGGTATTAGGGGCCGGGCTGGCAGAGCGCGTGGGTTTGCTGCCTGCATTGATGGTAAAAATGGCATCCCACGTCAGCGCACGTTACGCCAGCTATATGGTGCTGTTTATCGCCTTCTTCAGCCATATCTCCTCCGACGCCGCGCTGGTGATCATGCCGCCAATGGGGGCGTTGATCTTCCTCGCCGTCGGGCGGCACCCGGTGGCGGGCCTGCTGTCGGCAATTGCGGGTGTCGGCTGCGGATTTACCGCCAACCTGCTGATTGTCACCACCGACGTATTGCTCTCGGGCATCAGCACGGAGGCGGCGAAAACCATTGACGCAGCAATGCACGTCAGCGTAATTGACAACTGGTACTTTATGGCCAGCTCAGTGATTGTTCTGACGATTGTCGGCGGGCTGATTACCGACAAGATCATCGAGCCGCGTCTGGGCAAATGGGAAGGCCGTAGCGATGAAACGCTGGAGACGCTGAGCAAAGAGCAGAAATTCGGCCTGCGCGTGGCCGGTATTGTCTCGCTGATATTCATCGCCATGGTCGCGCTGATGGTAGTGCCGGAAAACGGTATTCTGCGCGATCCGGTTAAACATACCGTCCTGCCCTCGCCGTTTATACAGGGTATTGTGCCGCTGATCATTCTCTTCTTCTTTGTCGTTTCGCTCGCTTATGGTATCGCCACCGGCAAAATTCGCCGTCAGGGCGATCTGCCGCAGCTGATGATCGAACCGATGAAAGAGATGGCGGGTTTTATCGTCATGGTGTTCCCGCTGGCGCAGTTTGTGGCGATGTTTAACTGGAGCAACATGGGCAAGTTTATGGCCGTGGGCCTGACCGACGCGCTGGAAGCTGCCGGATTAAGCGGCGTACCGGCGTTTGTCGGCCTGGCGCTATTGTCGTCCCTGCTGTGCATGTTCATCGCCAGCGGCTCCGCCATCTGGTCGATTCTGGCCCCCATCTTCGTGCCGATGTTTATGATGCTGGGCTTCCATCCGGCGTTTGCGCAGATCCTGTTCCGCATCGCCGATTCGTCAGTGATCCCGCTTGCACCGGTTTCGCCGTTTGTCCCGCTGTTTTTAGGCTTTCTGCAGCGCTATAAACCCGAGGCAAAACTGGGTACCTACTATTCGCTGGTTTTGCCCTACCCGCTTATCTTTTTAGGGGTATGGCTGGTGATGCTGGTGGCATGGTATCTTGTCGGCCTGCCGATTGGGCCGGGGATCTACCCGAGGCTGAACTAAAGGAATGAGGATGCTGAGATTACTCGAAGATAAAATTGCGACGCCGCTTGGGCCGCTGTGGGTGATCGCGGACGAGCAGTCTTGTCTGCGCGCCGTTGAATGGGAAGAGCACAGCGACCGCATGGAAGAGCTGCTGAACATTCATTATCGGGCGCAAGGTTTTGAACGTATCCGCGCCACCAACCCGGGTGGGCTGAGCGATAAGCTTGCGGCGTACTTCGAGGGCGATCTCAGCATCATCGATACACTCCCCACTGCCACGGCTGGCACCCCTTTCCAGCGTGAAGTGTGGCAGGCGCTGCGGGCCATTCCCTGCGGGCAGGTCATGCATTACGGCCAGCTCGCGGAGCAGCTGGGCCGCGCAGGCGCCGCGCGTGCGGTGGGGGCCGCCAATGGCTCTAATCCCGTTAGTATTGTCGTTCCCTGCCATCGCGTCATCGGACGCAACGGTACCCTGACCGGCTATGCCGGTGGCGTGCAGCGCAAGGAGTGGTTGCTTCGTCACGAAGGATATCTTCTGCTGTAGATCCCAGGCTTTTTGTGCTTAATTTTCTACCGGTTAGGCTAAAAATCCATAATCAAGCTGTGGAATTTCAAGAAGATGGCGACACATTGCCGTCTCTTGTCCTTATTGATGGTTTGTCAGGCTTACGTACTTACCAAAAAGATGTTAAAATTGACCAATATCAATTAAGGCTTGAGCAAACCTATGATCCCGGAAAAGCGAATTATACGACGCATTCAGTCTGGCGGTTGTGCTATCCATTGCCAGGATTGCAGCATCAGCCAGCTCTGTATCCCGTTTACCCTGAATGAGCATGAACTCGATCAGCTTGATAATATCATCGAGCGCAAAAAGCCTATTCAGAAAGGGCAGACGCTGTTTAAAGCCGGAGACGAACTGAAATCGCTCTATGCTATCCGCTCTGGCACCATCAAGAGCTATACCATCACCGAACAGGGTGATGAGCAGATCACCGGCTTCCATCTGGCGGGTGACCTGGTGGGCTTTGATGCCATCGGCACAGGCCATCACCCGAGCTTTGCTCAGGCGCTTGAAACCTCTATGGTTTGCGAAATCCCGTTTGAAACGCTGGACGACCTGTCCGGTAAGATGCCTAACCTGCGTCAGCAGATGATGCGTCTGATGAGCGGTGAGATCAAAGGCGATCAGGACATGATTCTGCTGCTTTCTAAAAAGAATGCAGAAGAGCGCCTGGCCGCGTTTATCTACAACCTCTCTCGCCGCTTCGCCGAACGGGGTTTCTCGCCGCGCGAATTCCGTCTGACCATGACCCGTGGTGATATCGGTAACTACCTGGGCCTGACCGTGGAAACCATCAGCCGTCTGCTGGGTCGTTTCCAGAAAAGCGGGATGCTGGCCGTTAAGGGTAAATACATCACTATCGAAAACGGTGAAGCACTGGCCGTGCTTGCCGGTCATGCCCGCAACGTGGCATAACTCTCCGCATGTTGATCACCAGACTGATAAATTCACATGATTTATTAGTCTGGTATAATCACTTCCGCTTTAAGCCGTCTTCACCGTAGCACATCCCCACACAGCGCCTGAAAGGTTGTCGTTGAGGTTATGAATTGAGAGAAAGTTTGTTTTTCGTTTCAGTCGTGATTGCCTCAGTGACCTTTATCTTCATCTGGATCATGCTTGTCGGCCCAATGAAGGGGGAGGAAAAAACCTACGTGCAGGACTCCACGACGTTTGCAATAGCGGTGATGGTGCTGCTGTTTATTGCGTTTATCGCGGTGACAACCACGGTGCTTTTCCTCTGATAAATTTTCATGAATTATTGATCTGACAAAAGCTCTCCTCTGTTTCATTCAGGATATATAGGTTACTCTTTTACTTACAGACTGTGGTGACAGTAGTAAGGAGACCTGTATGGCCAAGTATCAAAACATGCTGGTAGCTATCGATCCTAATCAGGACGATCAGCCGGCATTACGACGTGCTGTGTATCTACATCAACGGATTGGCGGCAAAATCAAAGCGTTTTTGCCGATCTATGACTTCTCGTATGAGATGACCACCCTTCTGTCGCCTGACGAGCGCACCGCTATGCGTCAGGGCGTCATCAGTCAGCGTACCGCGTGGATCCGTGAACAGGCGAAGTATTACCTTGAAGCGGGGGTTCCTATTGATATCAAAGTGGTCTGGCATAACCGACCTTTTGAAGCCATTATCCAGGAAGTCGTTGCTGGTGGACACGACCTGCTGCTGAAGATGGCGCACCAGCACGACAAGCTGGAATCCGTGATCTTCACCCCAACCGACTGGCACTTGCTGCGTAAATGCCCTTGCCCGGTCTGGATGGTGAAAGACCAGCCGTGGCCGGAGGGCGGGAAAGCCGTAGTGGCGGTAAACCTCGCCAGCGAAGAGGATTATCATAATTCACTCAACGAGAAGCTGGTGAAGGAAACCATCCAGCTCGCTGACCAGGTCAATCACACTGAAGTGCATCTGGTGGGCGCCTATCCAGTCACCCCAATCAATATCGCCATTGAGTTGCCTGAATTTGACCCCAGCGTCTATAACGACGCCATTCGCGGCCAGCATTTGCTGGCCATGAAAGCGCTGCGCCAGAAGTTCAGCATTGACGAGAACATGACGCACGTAGAGAAAGGGCTGCCTGAAGAGGTGATCCCGGATTTAGCAGAACATTTGCAGGCCGGGATTGTGGTCCTGGGGACCATTGGCCGGACCGGTATTTCTGCCGCGTTCCTCGGCAATACCGCCGAACAGGTGATCGACCATCTGCGCTGTGACCTGCTGGTCATTAAGCCAGATGAGTTCCAGACGCCGATTGAGCTGGACGATCCGGAAGACGATTAATATAACCCTGTCAGCCCGCCGCTCCGGCGGGCTTTTTTTTTCAGCTCTCCATCACCGGCTTCGGCTGTTCACCCGGCTCATCCTGCATCCACGGCGCGTGCAATACCATGCTCGGCAGTGCCAGCTTAATCTCCTGAGCATTCAGCCCTTCAAGAATACGGATATTGATCTCCTGCTGGATATCCATGTATTTGTTGTAATCCGCGGTATTGACGATATGAACGACTTCAAACGTCAGACGGTCGCGGTCAAATCCGAGGAAATGGGCACGATCGAATTTTGTCTCACCCACATCGGTGATGATTTGCCTGACCATATCCCCCACGTAGCGCAGCTTATCGGGCGGCGTGTCGCTGGCCACGCCAAAGGTAAAGACGATACGACGTGTCTGCATACGTTTGTAGTTGTGGAGCGTTTGCTGGAGCAAAATGGCGTTGCCGCAGACGATCTGCTCCCCGCTCAGACTGCGTATGCGGGTCGTTTTAAGGCCAATGTGCTCTACTGTCCCCGCCACGTCGTTGAACACCACAAAATCACCAATTTCAAACGGCTTATCAAAACCAATGGACAGGGAGGCAAACACGTCGCTCAGGATCGTTTGTACGGCGAGAGCGATGGCAATCCCCCCCACCCCAAGGCTGGCAACCAGAGCAGTGATGTTGACGCCCGCGTTAGCAAGAATAGACAGCAGCATCACTGACCAGACAATGGCACGGAGAATAAGCCCCGTGATCACCAGCGTAACCGGGTTTTTATGACTTCCCGGTGCCAGCATGACGTGACGTAGCCACGACACAACGCCCTGATCCATCCACAGTGCCACCTGAATCGCGAAAACCAGGAACCAGGCATGGCTGACCGTGCCAAAAAGATGATCGGGTAAGTCAACAAAACGCAGGCTGAACAGAAGTGCTACGACAAAAAGCAGGATCCGACTCGTCCTGTTAAGCATATCGCTCAGGATAAAACGCATCCGGTTGGTGGTCGGGTGTTTGTCGCCCCAGGTGGTGATCCCTTTCTTAACGAACGCGATCAGGCGCGTCAGCAGCCAGTACACCAGCAGCGTGACAAAGACAACCGTGGCGACGCCTACCCAAAATGTCGGCGTCATCATCAACGCGATGATGTCGAAGCGGGACAGAAATTGCATTACACCTCCTCGTCTTACACAAAGGGTAAAGTATAGACAGAGGAGAAAAGCTGACCGCAGAAATAAGAAAACCGCCCCGAAGAGCGGTTTGTCAGGGTGAAGCGAAATTACAGTGCTTTCAGAATCGCATCCACGCTGGCTTTGGCGTCGCCAAACAGCATGTGGGTGTTCTCTTTGAAGAACAGCGGGTTCTGCACGCCAGCATAGCCGGTGTTCATGGAGCGTTTGAAGACAATCACGTTCTGCGCCTTCCATACTTCCAGAACCGGCATACCCGCGATTGGGCTGCGCGGATCGTCCTGCGCCGCCGGGTTAACGGTGTCGTTAGCGCCAATGACCAGCACGGTGTCGGTATCGGCGAAATCATCGTTGATCTCGTCCATCTCCAGCACGATGTCGTAAGGCACTTTCGCTTCCGCCAGCAGCACGTTCATGTGGCCTGGCAGACGTCCCGCCACCGGGTGAATACCAAAGCGAACCTTGATCCCACGCGCGCGCAGCTTCTCAGTAATTTCTGCGACCGGATACTGCGCCTGCGCCACCGCCATGCCATAGCCCGGGGTGATAATGACCGAGTGCGAGTTTTTCAGCATCTCTGCGGTATCTTCCGCGCTGATCTCACGGTGCTCACCCACTTCTTCATCAGAACCGGTAGAGGAGCCGTCAGAACCAAATCCCCCGGCGATAACGCTGATAAACGAACGGTTCATCGCCTTACACATGATGTAAGACAGGATCGCACCAGATGAACCCACCAGCGCACCGGTGACGATCAGCAGGTCGTTGCTCAGCATAAAGCCTGCCGCCGCCGCCGCCCAACCGGAGTAGGAGTTCAGCATGGAGACCACCACCGGCATATCCGCACCACCGATAGACGCCACCAGGTGCCAGCCAAATGCCAGCGCGATGAGGGTCATCACCAGTAATGCCAGCACCTGCAGGCCCACGCTTTCGGTACGCACGAAGATGACCATCAGCACAAACGATACCACCAGCGCCGCCAGGTTCAGCTTGTGGCGGTTTGGCAGCATCAGCGGTTTAGACGAAATCTTACCGCGCAGTTTGCCGAACGCCACAATTGAGCCGGTGAAGGTCACCGCACCAATAAAGATGCCGAGGAACACTTCGGTCAGGTGAATGTTGACCAGAATCGGTTCCAGACCCGGTTCGTGATACAGGTAGCTGTTGAAGCCCACCAGCACGGCCGCCAGGCCCACAAAGCTGTGCAGAATAGCAACCAGCTCCGGCATCTCGGTCATTTCAACGCGTTTCGCCAGGCGAATACCGATCGCGCCGCCGATGATCATCGCCACCAGGATCCACGCCACGTTGCCGGTGTCCGGCCCGAAGATGGTGGCGATCAGCGCAATCGCCATCCCGGCGATACCAAAGTTATTCCCCTGCTGAGACGTTTCGTGTTTGGAAAGCCCCGCCAGACTGAAAATAAACAGGATTGCAGCAACAATGTATGCGGCTGTGACTAATCCTCCAGACATATGCTACCCCTTAGCCTTTACGAAACATTTTCAGCATGCGCTGAGTCACGGTGAAACCACCGAAAATATTGATACTGGCGATCAGCACCGCAATAAAGCTCAGGAAGCTGATCCAGCCGCCGTGACCAATCTGCAGTAACGCCCCGACCACGATAATCCCGGAGATGGCGTTGGTCACCGACATCAGCGGCGTGTGCAACGCGTGGGAGACGTTCCACACCACGTAGTAACCGACCACGCAGGAGAGCGCGAAGACGGTAAAGTGGCCGAGGAACTCTTTCGGCGCGACGTCAGCCAGCCAGCCGAACAGGATAATGACCAGCGCCATGATGGCGTATTTACGCCAAGGAGACGCCGGTTTAGCGGGTTCTTTTGGCTCTGGCGCCGCTTTCGGCGCGGCCTGAGGCTGAGCAGAAACCTGAATCGGCGGTGCCGGCCAGGTGATTTCACCATCACGGACAACGGTAACACCGCGCACCACGACATCGTCGAAATCAACGGTGACGTTTCCGTCTTTCTCTTTGCACAGCAGCTTCAGCAGGTTAACCAGGTTGGTGCCGTACAGCTGAGACGACTGCGTTGGCAGGCGGCCTGGCAGATCGGTATAGCCGATCACCTTCACGCCGTTGGCGGTGGTCGTCACCTGATTAGCAACGGTGTACTCACAGTTACCGCCGTTTTGCGCCGCCAGGTCGACAATCACGCTGCCCGGCTTCATGGAATCCACCATCTCACGGGTGATAAGCTTCGGCGCAGGTTTACCCGGAATCAGCGCGGTGGTCACAATAATGTCGACATCTTTCGCCTGAGCGGCGAAGAGTTCCATTTCGGCTTTGATAAAGGCTTCGGACATGACTTTCGCGTAACCGTCACCGCTGCCCGCTTCTTCCTTGAAGTCCAGCTCAAGGAATTCGGCTCCCATACTCTGGACCTGTTCCTTCACCTCCGGACGGGTATCAAATGCGCGCACGATAGCGCCGAGGCTGTTTGCCGCACCGATTGCGGCAAGCCCTGCCACACCCGCACCAATCACCATGACTTTTGCCGGAGGGACTTTCCCCGCCGCGGTGATCTGACCGGTAAAGAAGCGACCAAATTCGTGAGCCGCTTCCACAATCGCGCGATAACCCGCAATGTTAGCCATGGAGCTTAAGGCATCCAGCGACTGCGCGCGCGAAATACGCGGCACGGAGTCCATCGCCATCACGGTCACGCCACGTGCAGCCAGCTTCTCCATAAGCGCTGGATTTTGCGCAGGCCAGATGAAGCTCACCAGCGTGGTGCCCGGATTCAGCAGCGCAATCTCACTCTCTTCCGGTGCGTTAACCTTCAGAATAACCGGCGACTGCCAGACTTCAGCACCGTCCACCACTTCCGCACCCGCCTGGATAAAGGCCTCGTCATCGAAACTCGCCAGTTTGCCTGCGCCGCTTTCAACCGCGACGGTAAAACCCAGCTTAAGCAGTTGCTCCACCGTTTTCGGTGTTGCCGCTACGCGGGTTTCATTGGCTAACCGTTCTTTTGGTACCCCAATACGCATAGTTTTCCCTTCCATCGGTTTTTGATGATGGTTTGTCGATAAATGCCCGCGGTTTGTATCAATTTTCGCCATTCTCATAGCGATGAGAGATGATTAACCCCGGAAAATAAAACAGTAACAAACTGTCTATAACCTACTGAAAATAGCGCCCGTGATCTACCGCCAGAAAACACTATTTCTTACTTTATCTGTGAAAAATAAGCGATCGGCGTCACTGACAGTGATATTTACCTTAAATTCATCGCCAGAACCGATAAATAGCGCAAGCGAAGCGGTAAAAACATGATATAGCGCCATAAGAGAACAAGTTATTAACATTAAATTAACTTGTAAAAGTCATATGCTTTATCAGTTTTACTTGTCAAACGCCTGTTTTTTCAACATATCACTAAATGTTATCGAATTCGTTAATTCAGTGAGCACAGGCAGTGAAAAATGGCGCAGACAGCGACGGGTTTTAAATGCCATAATCGGGGCCGTCTCAAATTAACAACAATACCAGTACATGGTTTGCGCAAGGCGAAGGATTATTTTTATGAAGCTTAAGAACACACTCCTGGCGTCCGCACTTCTCTGTGCGACCGCCCTGTCTGCGAATGCCGCAACAGAGTTAACGCCAGAGCAAGCGGCAGCGTTAAAACCTTTTGACCATACGGTCATTGTGGGTCGTTATAATTCTATTGGCGATGCCGTCGCCGCCGCATCAAAAGCCGCTGATAAAAACGGGGCGGCCTCGTTTTACGTTGTTGACCAGTCTGATTATGGCAACAGCGGCAACCAGCGCGTAACCATTGCGCTGTATAAAGACAATGCGCCAAAAGCAGACGCACCGAAAAACCGTGTGATTAACGGTATCGTTGAGCTGCCAAAAGATCAGGCAATTGAGCTGGAACCGTACGACACCGTTACCGTTCAGGGCTTCTATCGCAGCCAGCCTGAAGTGAACGATGCCATCACCAAAGCCGCGAAAGAGAAAGGGGCCTACTCGTTCTATATCGTGCGCCAGGTGGATGCTAACCAGGGCGGCAACCAGCGTATTACCGCATTCATCTATAAAGAAGATGCGAAGAAACGCGTTCTGCAGAGCCCGGATGCCATCCCTGCTGACTCCGAAGCGGGTCGCGCGGCGATAGCGAAAGGCGGCGAAGAAGCGAAGAAAGTTGAAATTCCAGGCGTAGCGACGACTGCGGCACCAAGCGCTGAAGTGGGCCGTTTCTTTGAAACGCAATCCACGAAAGGTGGCCGCTATTCCGTGACGCTGCCAGACGGCACCAAAATTGAAGAGCTGAACAAAGCCACTGCTGCACAGATGGTGCCGTTCGACAGCATCAAGTTTACCGGCAACTACGGCAACATGACGGAAGTCTCTTACCAGGTCGCGAAGCGTGCGGCGAAGAAAGGGGCGAAGTATTACCATATCACCCGCCAGTGGCAGGAACGTGGTAACAACGTGACCATCAGCGCCGATCTGTACAAGTAACAAAATCATTGACCAAAGGCGGCGCAATGCCGCCTTTTTTTGTTACTTTTTTCGAATTTCTGCCACACATCATTGCATGCTTTCGTGACACTCCGTAAAATCCCGCGCCTTAGTGTAATCCACCATTTTTATGCGCCGCAGCGAAATAATTATTCTGGATTGGGACTTTTCATAACAGGAAGCCAATGGAAAAGAAACTTGGCCTGAGTGCTCTGACTGCACTCGTTTTAAGCTCAATGCTGGGTGCGGGCGTATTCAGTTTACCGCAGAACATGGCTGCCGTCGCAAGCCCCGCCGCGTTACTCATCGGCTGGGGGATTACCGGCGTCGGGATATTGCTGCTGGCGTTCGCCATGCTGCTGCTCACCCGCATTCGCCCCGATCTGGACGGCGGTATTTTCACCTATGCGCGTGAAGGATTTGGCGAGCTGATCGGCTTCTGCTCCGCCTGGGGCTACTGGCTGTGCGCGGTGATCGCCAACGTCTCCTATCTGGTGATCGTTTTCTCAGCGCTCAGCTTCTTTACCGATACGCCTGAACTGCGTCTGTTTGGTGACGGCAATACCTGGCAGTCAATTGTCGGTGCCTCGGTGCTGCTCTGGGTAGTTCACTGGCTGATTTTGCGCGGCGTCCAGACTGCCGCCAGCATCAACCTGGTGGCAACGCTGGCGAAACTGGTGCCGCTCGGCCTGTTTATCGTACTGGCCTTTATTGCGTTTCGTCTTGATGTGTTTACGCTTGATTTCAGCGGCATTGCGCTGGGCGTTCCGGTCTGGGAGCAGGTGAAAAACACGATGCTGATCACCCTGTGGGTATTCATCGGCGTTGAGGGGGCAGTCGTGGTCTCTGCCCGCGCGCGTAACAAACGTGATGTGGGCCGTGCCACGCTGCTGGCCGTCCTGGCGGCGCTGGGCGTGTATCTGCTGGTCACGCTGCTGTCGCTGGGCGTGGTGGCGCGTCCTGAACTGGCCGAAATGCGTAACCCGTCAATGGCCGGGCTGATGGTGAAAATGCTTGGCCCGTGGGGTGACGTCGTGATTGCCGCGGGATTGATCGTCTCCGTCTGCGGCGCGTACCTGAGCTGGACCATCATGGCGGCTGAAGTGCCGTTCCTGGCCGCGACGCACAAAGCGTTTCCACGCCTGTTTGCCCGTCAAAACCAAAATAATGCCCCTTCAGCGTCTCTCTGGCTGACCAATATTAGCGTTCAGGTCTGTCTGGTGCTGATCTGGCTCACAGGTTCAGACTATAACACCCTGCTGACCATCGCCTCAGAGATGATTCTGGTACCCTATTTCTTAGTGGGCGCGTATTTATTAAAAATCGCCACGCGTCCGGCGCATTATATCGTGGGTATCGGGGCCTGTATTTACGGTCTGTGGTTGTTGTATGCTTCCGGGCCTATGCATCTGCTGCTGTCGGTAGTGCTGTATGCGCCGGGTCTGCTGGTGTTTATCTACGCCCGCCGCACGCATCAGCTGGAGAACGCGCTGAGACGGCGTGAGATGGCCTTAATCGGACTGTTACTGGTTGCTGCCGTTCCGGCAACCTGGATGTTAATGGGATAGCCCTCGTCTTTCCCATTGTTGAACTGTAAAGGAGAATACGATGGGAAATACACCGCTTCGCCCAATACTGATCACGGGTGGAGGCCGCCGTATCGGCCTCGCCCTCGCCCATCATTTTCTCAACCTTCGCCATCCGGTCATTGTCAGTTACCGTACGGAATACCCGTCAATTGAGGGTTTGCGCAAAGCCGGAGCCGTCTGTATTCAGGCCGATTTTTCCACTGATGAGGGCATTCTGGCCTTTGCGGAGAAAGTGAAAGCCACCACCACGGGGTTGCGCGCCGTGATCCATAACGCCAGCGCCTGGCGGGCCGAGAAACCCGGCACGTCACTCAGCGAAACGCTCTCGGCGATGCTGCAGATCCACGTCAATGCCCCTTATCTGCTTAACCACGCCCTGCAGGATCTGCTGCGTGGCCATGGTCATGCTGCGGGGGACATTATTCACTTCACCGACTATGTAGTGGAACGCGGCAGCGACAAGCACATCGCCTATGCGGCCAGTAAAGCCGCGCTGGATAACATGACGCGTTCGTTCGCCCGCAAGCTCGCGCCTGAGGTGAAGGTGAATGCCATCGCTCCGGCGATGATTTTATTTAATGAAAACGATGATGCGGAGTATCGCCAGCAGGCGCTCAATAAGTCGCTCATGAAAATAGCCCCAGGCGAGAAAGAGGTGATCGACCTTGTGGATTACCTGCTCACCAGTTGCTATGTCACCGGCAGAACCTTTGCCGTGGACGGCGGTCGCCCGTTACGCTAGTGAAAGCGGCTCCAGAAGAAAATTAACACCCAGGCGCTGAGCCCCCAGCAAACCACTGCCCCGCCCAGCGCCAGGGGAAGCCGTAGAAAACCGGTGAAATACCATAACGAAAGCAGGTAGAGAAAATAGGGGATGATAGACCACATACCAAACACAATGGTGGTGCGTAGCGCCTCGGTTCCCCTTTCAGACGCCACAATATAATGGGCAATAAGCGCAAAGGTCGGGAACAGCGGGATCAGCCCGGCAATATAGTAGTTTTTGGTTTTTGCCAGAATGCCTATCAGTAACACCACCAGCGCTCCCAGCGCCGCTTTGATCACCAGCCCCATACTTTTTCCTATAACAATCAAATAACAATATGAGCCAGAATAACGGAAGCGGCGTTAATTTTGAAAGATTAATGGAAGGTTAAGGTTCCGCGGTGTATGTTGGCTTTTTTCACGAAAACAGACGTTGTATGAATAAGATTGTTTATGTTGAAGACGAACCCGAAGTCGGGCAGTTGATCGCCGCCTATCTGGGCAAACATGATATGGACGTCATTGTTGAGCCTCGCGGCGATCGGGCCGAAGAGGTGGTCGTCCGTGAAAACCCGGACCTGGTGCTGCTGGATATCATGTTGCCTGGCAAAGACGGCATGACCCTCTGCCGCGACCTGCGCGCCCGCTGGGAAGGTCCTATCGTGTTGCTCACCTCTCTGGACAGCGATATGAACCATATCCTGTCGCTGGAGATGGGTGCCAACGATTACATTCTGAAAACCACACCGCCTGCCGTTTTGCTTGCCCGTCTGCGCCTGCATTTGCGCCAGCACGCAAGTGTCGAACGCGAATCGCCCACCCCCTCTCTGACGCCGCACAAAGCGATGCGTTTTGGTACGCTGTCTATCGATCCGATCAACCGCCAGGTGCTGCTTTCCGGCGAGCTTATCGCCCTCTCCACCGCCGACTTTGACCTGCTGTGGGAACTGGCAACGCATGCCGGGCAAATCATGGACCGTGACGCGCTGCTGAAAAACCTGCGTGGCGTGAGCTATGACGGCATGGACCGCAGCGTCGACGTTGCGATTTCGCGCCTGCGCAAAAAGTTGCAGGATAATGCCACCGAGCCCTACCGCATTAAAACCGTGCGTAACAAAGGTTATCTGTTTGCCCCGCACGCCTGGGAAACCTGATTACGCTCACCGGCTAACCAAACATGCTCGAAATGAAGGCATTACATCGCGATGCCTTCTCTTTCTCGCGTTTAATTACCCGTTTGCGCAACAAATACTTGCTAAGCACGCTATCTAATCCATAATTAAAGTTCAATTGTCTCTTCTTCAGGCCGCACCGGCCCCGCTACCTGCTTACACCTGTTCCGCACATTCCCTCCCATGAAATCTTGAAGTGAGGATTTAAGCCTATGAAATATGTATAGCTACCATGAAGTAGAAGCCATCAAAACCAATCTTGAATGGATTGTTAATCAGCTAACCTTTAAGCAATCCTCCCCCTCAGGTACCGACCTAAAAGCGCTCTTTGACCTGCTGGAACTGATTCAGTCTTACGAAATGCTCCTGGACTTAATCAGGGACTTCGGAACGGACGTGATTGATACGCACATTGCTGAAGGCCTGGCCGTCACGGAAAAACTCATCGCCAAGGTCAAAAGAAGTGCGCACGCAATGTAAGAGGCGTCACAGACATGAAAACAGGTGAGGTTTTTCATGTATATTCTGCCTATCGCGTTTTTCCGGTGAGATGGAATGAAAAAGCTGTTTGTGCAGTTTAAGCTATGGAAGCTTGTATGAACCGCATTGAAATTAGCAATATCCATGATTAAAAGGGGATATACGATGAGCATGAACCGACAGATACAGACAAACACAGTCAAATTAGTGTCACATTTTGTGTCCTCATCCTCTAAAATGTCCCCTTTTTGCGTCTCTTTCTCCAAACACATAATCACCTTGAATCCATCAATAAAACTTAACCAGTGCGCGATACTTTTTTCCCCCTATCCTATACTTTCAGTCTGACTTGGATGTTTCTATGTGCGGACGTTTTTCCTGATCAAAATCCCGTGAGGATTATCTTGCTTTCCTAGATGACGAAAGTGATCGCGATATTGCCTATGAACAAGAGCCGATCGGGAGTTACAACGTCGCGACAGGTATCAAAGTACCGCTGTTAAGCGAACGTGGCGGCAATTGCACCCAGCCCTTCTGATTCAACTTCTTTAAGTACATACAAACCTCAGGATTAGCCTTCGATATATGCAACTCAAACCAGACCCAGATATGGATTCACACAGCGATAATGGGTAAATAAAACGTTGACTGTTTCTGCAGAACGGGTGCTGCATCTGCTTTGTCATAGTTTGCGCAAGTACATGATGGAGATTCGTTTCAATCATTACATTGCTTATAACCATAACTTCCACGTGCAGCGACACCGCCATGATGTGAACAATAACCACTACGTGCTAACACCACGAACGAGAGCAAACTCATATTCACAACAAATAGCATCATTTTTAATCACAATCACCATCTATTAATTTGATATTAAAGAATTTTTATCTTCACATCTCTTGTTTGAATTATGGTTATTCTATTTCCAGAGAGCATAGAAAAACTGTGAAAGACCATTCCGGGTGGTCTTCTAACTCCAAACCAAAGCACTAAAGCTTGTCTTGATGGCGGTCTTCAACTGGTGTTAGAGGGGATGATTGCTTTATGCTCCTCATTAACTTAAGAACCAACCAATAGCAGATCTCTGAGGCATGTCGCCATGTTGCACATGTAAGGGCATTACTACTCCCTACATAAAAGTGAAGCTAAACCGAATGATAAAAGGTATTAAAAATCTAAAGAACTTCTCTGTTCAAACTCGCACTTGATGATAAAATCTTTTATTTAAGGATCGTAGAGGTGCGTATGACGAGAGATGCATTACCTAATTGTCCAGTCTCAGGATTTCATTCGGTTGAAATTTTAGGCAGTGGTGGAAATGGTGACGTAATTAAGATTGCAAATAATGAAACTGGAGAGGAATTCGCTTTAAAAATCTTACGTCGAATTCAAGATGATACTTATCAACGATTCAAGAATGAGGTTGATATCGTTACAAGGTGCGGTATTGAGGGAGTTATTCCAATTACAATCTCCTCTTTGCCAGATAATCCTCGATTAAGTAAACCATGGTATGTCATGCCTTTAGCTTTACCCTTCTCTGTATTTATAGAAGGTAAAAATTTCTCAGAGATAATTGAAGCATTTATTCCTCTTGCTGAAACTCTCGAACAGTTACATATGCAGGGAATTTACCATCGTGACATTAAACCAGATAATTTTCTTTATTTTTCAGACAGACTATATTTAACGGATTTTGGTTTAGTGAAATTTCCCGAAAGCGGGAACCTTACCCCAGAAAGACGCGATGTTGGTGCTAAATTTACAATGGCTCCAGAGATGCGGCGTATTGCTTATAAAGCAGATGGGGAACCAGCAGATGTTTACTCATTCGCAAAATCATTATGGATTGCTTTAACGAAGCAATCATTAGGTTTCGATGGCCAATTCATTCGGGGCAGTACGCTTTCTTTGTCAAATTATGAGAAGGATGTTTATCTTTCGCCTCTTGAAGACCTTTTACATAAATCAACAGATAACGATCCAAATCTTCGCCCTTCGATCAAAGTGTTTAAAGACGAATTAATAAAATGGTTAGAATTAAATGCAAATTTTGGGGCTCGTAATCTTACAGAATGGTTAGAAGTCCAAAACATTCTTTTTCCAATGGGTTCTCCAGCACATGCAGAATGGACAAATAAAGAGGATATTATCAATATCCTTTCCATCATCGCTGAAAGAAAATCATTAAATCATATGTTTTATCCCTCTGGTGGAGGTATGGACCTAAAAGGCGTCGAATCAGCAGGTGAACCGGGGGCTATATATTTAATAGTTGGCCCTCAGTCTGCAGAAATACTAAAACCCAAAAAGCTATGCTATGAATCTTTTGGGTTCGATCCAGAATGGAATTATTTTTGGCTTGAAGCTGAGGAAATAAAGCCAATTGAAGGCGTGGCCCTTTCACATAATGGATTCGATCAATATCTAACAGAGTTAGATAGAGGTGAATATACAGGACCTGAAGCGTGGGAATATTCCGAGTATAATTATCAGCCATTACCTGAAACGGCTCGCCGTGTAAACAGATATATTAAGGGATCCTTTATTTTCTTCAGTAAAGCTTCCCGTTACAATGCAACATCAAGTACTTATGATGCATGGCAGAATATGGGGGAATCAAAATTTAGGGAGTTAATTGGAAATGCGGCTTCACGTTATAGACGTTAATGATTTTTATAAGGACTAAATACTCAAGTACCTTATTAACTGCCAAATGTTTTTTATCATGTAAATCCATTCCCGATAAATCAGAAGTGGTTTGTCGGGATATGACTGAATTTCACAAGGTTCGCAACATGATTGTGTATATCGCAGGGCCAATGACCAATCGCCCCCACTTCTACCGCCCGGCATTCAATTCCGCGTCAGAACGCCTTATCGTGGTCGTTGATATTCCCCATAATCCCGTACTTCCTTCCGATGGCCTGTCACTGGCCGATTACACAACAATCTGCATGTCGATGCTTAAGCGCGCTGATGGCATCCATTTGCTTGATGGCCGGGAAGGCAACCGGGGGCAACTGCGTAATTATCACCTCGCTTATAAACTTCAAGTTAAAGTCATGAACACATACGCTTGCTGGATGCTTTCTGCTGGAGCAAACCCTGCGTTTATTGCGGGTCAATTGGACCCCGAGAATGCAGAAATGACGTATAAAGTGTACTCTGCTTGAATAAATGCTCTCGATGGTGATCAGATTGAGTTCCTCAACAATCGCATAGGCGGATGCAGCAGTGTCCCCATGGTGCCCTTAGAGAATAGCAAGTAATAGTTAACATCCTGATTTTCATGTGAGATGGAATGAAAAAGCTGTTTGTGCAGTTTTATCTTTTACTGTTTGTCTGCTTCCTGGTCATGACCATGCTGGTCGGGCTGGTCTATAAATTTACCGCCGAACGTGCGGGCAGGCAGTCGCTGGACGATTTGATGAAAAGCTCGCTGTATCTGATGCGGAGCGAACTCAGAGAGATCCCGCCGCACGACTGGGCGAACACCCTCAAAGAACTCGATCTGAACCTGTCATTTGATTTACGCATCGAGCCATTAAAAGATTTCGAGTTAGATCCGCCCGCAATGCAGCGCCTGCGCGATGGCGATATCGTGGCGCTGGATGAGAAATACACCTTTATCCAGCGTATTCCGCGCAGCCATTATGTGCTGGCTGTCGGGCCGGTTCCTTATCTCTATTATCTTCACCAGATGCGCCTGCTGGACATGGCGTTGATGGCCTTTATCGCCATTTCGCTCGCGTTTCCGGTCTTTATCTGGATGCGTCCCCACTGGCAGGACATGCTGAAGCTGGAATCCGCCGCACAGCGTTTTGGCGAGGGGCATTTCACCGAGCGCATTCACTTCGACAGCGGTTCCAGCTTTGAACGGCTGGGCGTGGCCTTTAACCAGATGGCCGATAACATCAATGCCCTGATCGCCAGTAAAAAACAGCTAATCGACGGTATTGCCCACGAGCTGCGCACGCCACTGGTTCGCCTGCGTTATCGTCTGGAGATGAGCGAGAATCTGACAGAAGCGGAGTCACTCGCGCTAAACCGCGATATTGGTCAGCTTGAAGCGCTGATTGAAGAGCTGCTCACCTACGCGCGCCTCGACCGCCCACAAAACGAGCTGGACCTCAGTGCGCCAGATCTGCCCGCCTGGCTGCAAACCCATATTGATGATGTCCAGAGCGTGAACCCGCAACGCACGCTGTTGACGCGCGTCACACCCGGCGATTACGGCGCGCTCGATATGCGGCTGATGGAGCGCGTGCTTGATAACCTGCTGAACAACGCCATGCGCTACAGCGAAAGTACGCTACAGATTGGACTGGATTTGCAGGGTAACCAGGCAAGCCTGACAGTTGAAGACGATGGACCGGGAATTGCCCCGGAAGCACGAGAAACCGTATTTGAACCGTTTGTCCGCCTCGATCCCAGCCGCGATCGCGCCACCGGCGGGTGCGGACTGGGGCTGGCCATTGTTTACTCTATTGCGCAGGCCATGGGCGGCACGGTGCATTGTGAGGAGAGCGAACTCGGCGGCGCACGCTTCTGCTTTAACTGGCCGGTGTACCATAACATCGCCCTTCCCGTCCCTGTCTGACCTTAACCGCACGCTGGCCTGACCCGGCGTGCTGTGCTATATGATAAGTATGTTGTAACTAATGAGAGTGCTTATGGCAACCTACGATCTCATCGAACGGCTGAACAGCACGTTCCGCGAAATAGAACACGAATTGCTGACGCTGACCGCGCGTTTACAGACCTGCCGCCTGCTGGCCGCGCGCGTCTTTACCCTGCCCGATATCGCCAAAGGCGCGGAGCACGATCCGCTCGACGCCATTGAGGTGAAGCAGCATATCGGCAGCGCCGCGCTTGAGCTGGCCCTGAAGCACTACCGCCACCTTTTTATTCAGCAGCAGTCGGAACAGCGCAGCAGCAAGGCGGCCGTGCGCCTGCCGGGCGTGATCTGCCTGCAAACCGATGCCACCACGCGCGAGGCGCTGGAAAACCAGATCGCGCATATCAACGCCCTGAAAGCAACGTTTGAGAAGATAGTGACCGAAGAGTCCGGCCTCGCTCCGGCCGCCCGGTTTGAGTGGGTGCACCGCCAGCTTCCGGGATTAATTACCCTTAATGCCTACCGCACGCTGACCGCACTGCGTCACCCCGCCACGCTGCGCTTCGGCTGGGCGAATAAGCACATCATTAAAAACTTCACCCGGGATGAGGTGCTGGCGCAGCTGGAAAAAAGTCTTAAGGCACCGCGTACCGTTGCACCGTGGTCGCGTGAACAGTGGATTGAGCGTCTGGAGCAGGAGTATCACAGCATCGCCTCGTTACCGGCGGATACGCGCCTCAAAATTAAGCGTCCGGTAAAGGTGCAGCCTATCGCTCGCGTCTGGTATTCCGGTCAGCAAAAACAGGTACAATATGCCTGCCCGACGCCGCTGATTGCGCTTTATGATGCCGATCAGGGCGCCATCGTACCGGATATTGGTGAGCTGCTGAATTACGACGCTGAAAATGTTCAGCACCGTTATCGGCCTCAGGCGCAGCCGCTACAGCTGATTATTCCGCGGCTGCACCTGTATGTGGCGGGATGATTATTTCAGACTGCCGACCATCGCTTCCGGGCGAACCCAGGCGTCAAATTCCGCCTCCGTTAGATAACCCAGCGCCAGAGCGGCAGCTTTCAGCGTTAGCCCCTCTTTGTGCGCCTTTTTGGCGATCTCGGCGGCCTTGTCGTAGCCGATATGGGTATTGAGTGCGGTGACCAGCATCAGAGACTCATTCAGCAGCTGGCTGATGCGCTCGCGGTTTGGCTCTATGCCCACCGCACAATGCTCGTTAAAGCTCTCCATCCCGTCGGCCAGCAGACGAACAGATTGCAGCACGTTGTGAATCACCATCGGACGATAGACGTTCAGCTCGAAGTTGCCGGACGCGCCGCCCAGGTTAACCGCCACGTCGTTGCCCATCACCTGACAGCAGAGCATGGTCATGGCTTCGCACTGGGTCGGGTTGACTTTACCCGGCATGATAGAACTGCCCGGCTCGTTTTCCGGAATGCTGATTTCACCGATACCGCAGCGCGGCCCTGAGGCCAGCCAGCGGACGTCGTTGGCAATTTTCATCAGCGAAGCCGCCAGACCTTTCAGCGCGCCATGGGTGTGAACCAGCGCATCGCAGGTCGCCAGCGCTTCGAATTTATTGGGCGCCGTGACGAATGGCTGGCCGGTAATGGCTGCAAGCTCCTTCGCCACGCGCACCGCGTACTCAGGATGCGTATTTAACCCGGTACCGACCGCCGTGCCACCGAGCGCCAGCTCCGCCAGATGGGGCAAGCTGTTCTCGATATGCTTCAGGTTATGTTCCAGCATCGCCACCCAGCCGGAAATCTCCTGACCGAGCGTCAGTGGCGTAGCGTCCTGAAGGTGAGTACGGCCAATTTTAACGATGTCGCGGAAGGTCTGCGCTTTCTCGTTGAGCGTGGTTTTGAGCACGTTGAGCTGCGGAATAAGCTGCTCGCGGATCGCGATCACCGCCGCTACGTGCATCGCCGTCGGGAAGACGTCGTTGGAACTCTGGCTTTTGTTAACGTCATCGTTCGGGTGGATCTTACGCTCCATGCCGCGCACGCCGCCCAGCAGTTCACTTGCCCGATTCGCCAGCACTTCGTTCATGTTCATGTTGCTTTGGGTACCGGAACCGGTTTGCCAGATGGCGAGGGGAAATTCGTCGGGATGTTTACCGGCCAGCACTTCGTCGGCGGCATTAATGATCGCGGTGGCTTTATCTGCGCCCAGCAGGCCTAAATCCTGGTTTACTTTTGCCGCTGCACGTTTGGTGAGTGCCAGCGCCTGAATCAGCGAGACGGGCATTTTTTCGGTCGAAATACGGAAGTGCTCCAGCGAACGCTGGGTTTGCGCGCCCCATAGCTTGTCGGCCGGAACCTCGATTGCGCCCATAGAGTCTTTCTCATGGCGTACCGTTGTCATTACTTTCTCCTTGATAACACTGTCGGGATTGCTCACATGCTTAAGAGATAAGTATTGATGACTTCTGAGAAACGTTATGGCGCTTTGTGCGCTCTTCTTGGAGTCGGGTGGCGCTAACGCCACCCGACAAGGTTTTAACTTACTTCACACACGCTGAACACTGGGACGACTGGATTTGCCTGAAGAAGTCGTTACCTTTGTCATCCACCAGGATAAACGCCGGGAAATCTTCCACTTCAATTTTCCAGATGGCTTCCATACCCAGTTCCGGGTATTCCACGCATTCCAGGCTCTTGATGCTGCCCTGCGCAAGGACCGCCGCCGGGCCGCCGATGCTGCCCAGGTAAAAACCGCCATGCTTATGGCATGCGTCCGTTACCTGCTGGCTACGGTTGCCTTTTGCCAGCATGATCATGCTGCCGCCGTTGGCCTGCAGCTGGTCAACGTAGGAGTCCATACGGCCCGCCGTGGTAGGACCTAACGAGCCGGAAGCATAGCCTTCAGGCGTTTTGGCCGGTCCTGCGTAGTAGATCGGGTGATCTTTAATGTACTGCGGCAGCCCTTCACCGTTATCCAGACGCTCTTTCAGCTTTGCGTGCGCAATGTCACGGCCGACGATAATCGTGCCGTTCAGAGAGAGGCGAGTCGACACCGGGTACTGAGAAAGCTGGGCCAGGATCTCTTTCATCGGACGGTTGAGATCAACGCGAACCGCTTCCCCCTCACCCGCTTTACGCAGTTCTTCCGGGATGTATTTGCCTGGGTTGTTTTCCAGTTTTTCGATCCAGATGCCTTCGCGGTTGATCTTCGCCTTGATGTTGCGATCCGCAGAGCAGGAAACGCCCATGCCGACCGGGCAGGATGCACCGTGACGCGGCAGACGGATCACGCGCACGTCGTGAGCAAAGTATTTACCGCCAAACTGTGCGCCGAGCCCCAGGTTACGCGCTTCTTCCAGTAGCTCCTGCTCAAGCTGCACGTCGCGGAATGCCTGGCCGTGTTCATTACCTTCCGTTGGCAGACCGTCATAGTATTTGGTTGAGGCCAGTTTGACGGTTTTCAGCGTGCTCTCAGCCGAGGTACCGCCAATCACAAACGCGATGTGGTACGGCGGGCATGCAGCCGTACCGAGAGTACGCATTTTCTCGACCAGGTAGTTCTTCAGCTTGCCCGGGGTGAGCAGCGCTTTGGTTTCCTGGTAGAGATAGGTTTTGTTGGCCGAACCGCCGCCTTTGGCGATGCAGAGGAATTTGTACTCATCACCGTCGACGCTGTAGAGATCTATCTGTGCGGGCAGGTTGGTGCCGGTGTTGACCTCTTTGTACATATCCAGCGCCGCGTTTTGCGAGTAGCGCAGGTTATCTTCGGTATACGTGTTGTAAACACCGTGGGCCAGCGCCGCTTCATCACCGCCGCCGGTCCAGACGCGCTGGCCTTTTTTACCAACGATAATCGCCGTGCCGGTGTCCTGACAGGTTGGCAGAATGCCTTTCGCCGCGATATCGGAGTTACGCAGGAACTGCAGGGCAACGTATTTATCGTTCTCGCTGGCTTCCGGGTCGCTCAGAATATCGGCTACCTGCTGCTGATGCGCAGGACGGAGCATAAACGAGGCGTCGTGGAAAGCGTGCTGCGCCAGCAGCGTCAGCGCCTGCGGATCCACCTTAAGGATCTCTTGTCCTTCAAACTCAGAAACGGAGACGTGATCGCGGGTTAACAGGTAATACTCGGTCAGATCCTTACTGAGGGGGAAAGGATCCTGATAATGGAAGGGTTTATTCGACATTGTTCTCTCACTTACTGCTTCGGTCTGTTTATTCAGGGCAGATGTTCCGCTGCCCGGCTTAAAAGCGAGTCAGCTTATCCTACACAATTTTTTAACAAAAACTGAGACTAGTACGACTTTTTACATCCACAGGTTACTTCCATGTGGTTTATTGCTTTAATACCCGAAGTTAATTCCACAATTGAATCAGGGCTTGATAATGCAAAAACTCATTAACTCAGTGCAAAACTACGCCTGGGGAAGTAAAACTGCGTTAACGGATCTCTACGGTATCGCTAACCCAAACAATCTGCCGATGGCAGAGCTGTGGATGGGGGCACACCCGAAGAGCAGCTCAAAAATTGCAGACGCCAGCGGCCAGGTACGCAGCCTGCGTGACGTGATCGACGCCGATAAATCCGCGCTGTTGGGCGACAACGTTGCTCAGCGCTTCGGTGAACTGCCGTTCCTGTTTAAAGTCCTGTGTGCCGACCAGCCGCTCTCCATCCAGGTTCACCCGAACAAAAAAGCCTCTGAAATCGGCTTTGCGAAAGAGAACGCGGCGGGTATCCCGTTAGATGCTGCCGAGCGTAACTACAAAGATCCGAATCACAAGCCGGAACTGGTCTTTGCGCTGACCCCGTTCCTGGCGATGAACGCATTCCGCGAATTTTCCGAGATCGTTTCCCTGCTGCAACCGGTCGCGGGTGCTAACAAGGCTATCGCCCACTTCCTTGAAAACCCGAATGCCGACGCGCTGAGCCAGCTGTTTGCCAGCCTGCTGAATATGCAGGGTGAAGAGAAATCTCACGCGCTGGCGGTTCTGAAAGCGACGCTGGACAGCCAGCACGGTGAACCGTGGGAAACCATCCGTCTGATTTCCGCGTTCTACCCGGACGACAGCGGCCTGTTCTCTCCCCTGCTGCTGAACGTGGTGAAACTGAACCCGGGCGAAGCGATGTTCCTGTTCGCGGAAACCCCGCACGCCTACCTGCAGGGCGTGGCGCTGGAGGTGATGGCCAACTCCGATAACGTGCTGCGCGCGGGCCTGACGCCGAAATATATCGATATTCCTGAGCTGGTTGCCAACGTGAAGTTTGTGGCAAAACCGGCAGGTGAGCTGCTCACCCAGCCTGTCAAAACAGGTGCAGAGCTGGACTTCCCGATCCCGGTGGACGATTTTGCCTTCTCCCTGCACGACCTGAGCCTGACCGAAACCACCATTGCGCAGGAAAGTGCAGCAATCCTGTTCTGTGTCGAAGGCGAAGCCACGCTGCACAAAGGTGAACAGCGTCTGGTACTTAAGCCCGGTGAGTCAGCGTTCGTTGCAGCGAATGAGTCTCCGGTTAGCGTAAGCGGCACCGGTCGCCTGGCGCGCGTTTTCAATAAGCTTTAAGCACTTACTGAATTTTTTAACAACTCTTGCTAAGCTAGTTGCAGGCTTAATATCTCCGGGCGGTTTTTACCGCCTGGTTTCATTTTAGGGATAGTCGCAATGAAAAAATCGGTCGTAGCGGTTGGAGTGATTGTAGCGTTAGGCGTGGTCTGGACGGGTGCCTCCTGGTTTACCGGGAAACAGCTGGAAGGCCGTCTGGCTGAGATGGTGGCACAGGCTAATGGAGAGATTAAGCGCAGCGCGCCGGAAGCAGGTCTGGAACTGAGCTATCAGAACTATCAGCGCGGCGTGTTCACCAGCCATATGCAGCTGGTGGTGAAGCCAATGGCCGGTAATGAAAACGGCTGGCTGAAGCCAGGCCAGAGCGTGGTGCTGGATGAAGTGGTCAGCCACGGTCCGCTCCCGCTGGCACAGTTGAAATCGTTTAATCTGATACCGTCCATGGCATCAGTTCACACCGTGCTGGTGAATAACGACGTCACTAAACCGTTGTTTGATCTGGCAAAGAATGAATCCCCTTTCGACATTAACACCCGCATCAGCTACTCCGGTGATACGAGTTCTGATATTGCTCTGAAAGCGCTGAACTATGAGAAAGAGAATGAGAAAGTCGCCTTCAGCGGCGGCAATTTCAAAGTCGACGCGGATCGGGATGGCAATGTCTTCTCCCTGACGGGTGAAGCGGAAAGCGGCCTGGTCAACGCCGTAAACGAATACAACCAAAAAGTTCAGCTCACCTTCAATAAGCTGAAGGCCGACGGCAACAGCCGTATGACCGATTTTAAAGAGCGTATCGGCGATCAGACGCTCTCCGTTGATAAGATTGCTATCGCGATTGAAGGTAAAGAGATGGCCGTGCTGGAAGGCATGGACGTCAACGGCAAATCCGACGTTTCCAAAGACGGGAAAAGCATCAACACCCAGCTGGACTACACGCTGAAAAGCCTGAAGGTCCAGAACCAGGATCTGGGCACCGGCAAACTCTCGCTGAAGATCGGCAATATCGACGGCCAGGCGTGGCATGAATTTAGCCAGAAATACAGCAAAGAGAGCCAGGCGTTGCTGACCAATACCGCCCTGCAACAGAACCCGGAAGCGTATCAGCAGCAGGCGATGGCGGTGCTGTTCAACAACCTGCCGATCCTGCTGAAAGGCGAGCCGGTGGTAACCGTTGCACCTCTGAGCTGGAAAAACAGCAAAGGCGAAACCAACTTCAACCTGTCTCTGTTCCTGAAAGATCCGGCAACCGCAACGGGTGAACCGCAGACGCTGGCGCAGGAAGTGGATCGCAGCGTGAAGTCCCTCGACAGCAAGCTGACTATCCCGATGGATATGGCAACCGAGTTTATGACCCAGATTGCGAAGCTGGAAGGCTACGGCGACGAAGACGCCGGTAAACTGGCGAACCAGCAGGTGAAAGGCCTGGCGGCGATGGGCCAGATGTTCCGCATCACGAAGGTGGAAAACAATACCATCTCCACCAGCCTGCAGTACACCAATGGTCAGGTTACGCTCAACGGCGACAAAATGCCGCTGGAAGACTTCGTCGGCATGTTTGGTATGCCGACGCTGGGGATGCCGGAACCGGCTGAACCCGCAGCGCCAGCCGAACCGGCGGCACCGCAGCAGTAAACGTCAAAACCCCTCTCATGAGGGGTTTTTTATTGCCGGGTGGCGCTGACGCTTACCCGGCCTACGATCGGGGGCCGTTGCCGCCGGGCGATGTGCAGAGGCGTTTATTTCACGGTGACCAGGCGCGCCGCCACAATCTGATGCCCGGCCTGGACATCCGTATTCTCGATGCGCTGCATGATTCTGTCCGCCAGCGTGTAGCCCATCTCCCGCGCGGGGGTGGTGGCCCAGACGATCGGCAGGTCATCCAGCGCGTTTTCACCGACGTCGGCGAACGCCCCCAGCGAGACCTGGTGGCCAAAGAAGGTTTCCACCCCGCCCTCACCGCTCTGCCGCCCGGCGCGGATCAGGCCAAACCAGGCCCCCATAGCAATCACATCGTTGTAGCAAATCACGGCGCTGATCGTCGGGTTGCTTCGCAACAGCGCATTTATCGCTTCAGCCGCTTTCTTCTGGCTGGACTCACATTCAACAACCCATTCACTGTGGAACGGCAGACCGTATTTGATCAACGTCGCGCAGTAGCCGCCGACCCGTTCGGCGCGGGTCAGGGACGAACTTTTACCCCCCAGCCAGGCAATGCGCTGATGACCGCGACGAATAAGATGCTCGGTCAACATTTGCGCGGCCTGCATGTTATCCGGGCGCAGCGTATCCGCTTCGTCCAGGTAGCTGGCGCGCGAAGCAAAGACCAGCGGCACGCCTTTTTCGGCGGCACGCTCGCACAGTTCGCTACCCACGCCCGACGCCCCGGCGACGATCACCCCGTCCACGCCCTGGTTGAGCAGCATATCCAGCCGGGAAAGGAGCTGCTCGGCTTCGCGTCCGCCGTGCAGCAGAAAGACCATCCGCCCCTGCGCTTCAAGCGCCTCGGTTAACCCGGCGGTCAATTCTGCATAAAACGGAGACGTCAGATCCCGGACAATCAGGCCAATCACCCCGCTTTGCCCACCGCGCAGCGCCGACGCCTGGCGGTTACGCACAAAGCCTAATTGTTCAACCGCCTCGTTAACTCGCTGCCCGGTGGCAGGCGAGATGCGCCCTTTTCCGCTCAGCACCAGAGAAACGGTACTGACGGAGACCCCCGCCGCCAGCGCGACATCGTTGATGGTGATTTTTTTCGCTACAGCCATGTGTCGGCGTGACTCCCTGAAATGAGATCGGTAAAACGTTTTATCAATACGTTATCTTTATACTACCAGTCAAAGCCTGAGAATGTGATTTAGCGCGCACTAAACTTTGATAAAACGTTTTATCTTCTCGCAGCATTGAAGCAGATAAACTGATTTTAACAATAAAGGAGTCGTTTTATGACGGCGAAAGCAGCACAAAAAATATCGCTGTGGGAGTTTTTCCAGCAATTGGGTAAAACCTTTATGCTGCCCGTGGCACTCCTCTCGTTCTGTGGGATCATGCTCGGGATCGGTAGCTCACTGAGCAGTAAAGACGTCATTACCCTGATCCCGTTCCTCGGTACCCCCGTACTGCAGGCGATCTTCATCTGGAGACTATTAAGTCTTTTAACGAAGTGGCTTGATGTTGGATTGAAGTGCGGTAACTTCTGCTATGTTGCCGCGATACGATTTGTCATGTGCAATGAACTAACGTCGTTTCGCGGTAACTTTATGCCCCATCCATGCCCCATTACCTCAACCTCTTCCAGTGCCGGGCCTTCTATCGCCTCGCCATCGTCCGTGATTAACACCTTACCCATCAGTTTGGCGAACTGCGTATGACCGTCGCACAAAATGAGCAGCACATCGCCGGGCGCGCTTTTCGCTGCAGGCTCAATGATGGCAAAGCCAACATCAGTTTCAAGTACTCTGCTTTCCGCGCCTATGTTGCATATGACTTCAGGCGATAGCTGTCGTTCGACATAATCGTTAACAGGTGATGCAAATCCCATTACTGGGCCATCCCCACATTGCGTAAAATCCAATAACGGTTGTCGCTGCCGTCTGTCGTTTTGTCAGCGAAACCTGGCTGGTTGCGCTCTATCCACGAATTTGCATCACCCCTAGTAAAGTGCCAGTTAAAGCCCCTCAACTTCTGAATGAAGCTATCTGTCCTCAGATAGCGGTAGCCCTTTGGGTTAAGCTCTATGGCCGCAATAAAAGCAGCACGAATATCCGGTTGACGAGGCATGAACGAACCCTCATTCGCACATTGACTGTATGCATATACAGTATTATTTTTATGAAAACAGATCAAGCACAGGCAATTTTCACTTAAGAGGGGATCGGTATGTTTGTTGAACTGGTTTATGACAAGCGAAATGTTGAGGGGCTCCAAGGGGCCAGAGAGATCATCCTGGCTGAACTAACGAAGCGAGTGCACCAGATTTTCCCTGATGCCGAAGTGAAGGTTAAGCCGATGCAGGCAAACGGCCTGAATAGCGATGCCAGCAAAAGTGATCGGGAAAAGCTCAATCGCATGCTGGAGGAAATGTTTGAAGATTCCGATATGTGGCTGGTTTCTG
>NZ_KI973205.1:434732-1168385 GCF_000534515.1 Enterobacter sp. MGH 37 | reverse complement strand
TTCCGATATGTGGCTGGTTTCTGAGTTTCCGACAGTTCGCCAGGTTGGCCTTTAAATTTTACTCGGTTAATATTCCCCACGTTTGCTCGGGCATGAACACTGAGCAACCAGCCGCCGCCAGTTCTTTCTTAAGACGGGCGGCGGTTTTCTTAGCGAAGCAGTTTCAACATGCTGTCTTCAGGTATATCAAGCTCCACCCTGTTTTAGCTCATCAACCTGTTTACTAAGCTCTACTACCTTTGCGTTAAGTGCCTTTATGGCTGCCAGGGCATCCATCATCAGCGGGTTAAGGTCGAGCGTCATTTTCCCTACGCCCTCAGCAGAGTGAACATATTGCTTGTCGATTTGTTCGATCTGCTGAGCAATTACGCCACGGCGCTCTGTCTGCTCATCATCATCAAGATAGTAGAATCGCTTAAACTCCATTTGACAGATGTTTTCAAGAGAATCAGCAACATCGAGATCGCCGTTGACGTGTTTAAAATTAATATCTGATGTTCCAACAGACTGCATCTGTGTCCATGGAATGGTGGACGAAGGAGTATTCATAGCAGCACTAGCCAGGTTCCTGACAAAAAGATTGCCGGATACTCCTGTAAATATTTGCTGTCGGCGAGTTGGGTCATACCCGCATACAATTCCAGATCCTGCTTGCGGCGCCCAGGAAGTACCAGAGCTGTCAATACCATAAAACCCTGATTCTGTACTTCCTAAAACGTTAATAGTTGGAGTTCCGAAACCAAAATATCCAACTCCCAGGACATTACCAGTATTGGGGCCAACATCTTTGGTGGCGGCACTTCCCAAACCGAGGTTTGTGCGAGCGTCAGCAGCATTCTTTGCACCTGTACCGCCCTGGCTGATACTGAGCGCGGTAGTCAGGCCGCTTAGGCTGGTTATATCGCTGTTAGCCCCTTTCTTCGCCAGCGATTTCTGACCCGGTACGGTAACGGCCACACCGTTAATCGTGATAGTGACGTCTGTAGTACCGTTCATCACATCAGCAAATCCGCTCATGTAGCGCTGGTACATCGTGAAGGTTTCAGCAATGTCCTGCGCCAGACCGTCAACGCTAAGGCTGTCGCTCAGAAGAATGGCGTATTTAGATCCAGAAGGTACGGCAGGGTTAGCAGCTGGCGTAACGGTAAGAGAGGTTGCGCTTCCAATCGCGGTAATCTGGAAAACCTGCGCCGGGCTTGTCAGGGCGATAACAGTACAGCCGTTACGAATAAGTGAGCCCGCAGCAGTAAAGTTTGTGCCGGTACCTGTAAGGGTATTTCCGCTGATGGCAATAGTGCCAGTGGTATAAATCATATTATCTCCAGGTAATAAAAAACCCCGCCGTGGCGAGGTTTTATTTAAACGTTATGGGTTATTTGCAGGTTGTTTCGGTAAATGTGTTCGCACTTACCCAGCGCCAGCTGAATGGGTATCCAGCCCGGTACTGCGTCTGATTGTTTTGTTTGCGCACACCGTAAATCTGAACCGTATTTTCCTGACCACCAACGATGGCCGTGCCGCTGCAAACTGGTCCCTGTTTCTCGAGTACGCCAGCACAGCCTGAAAGCATGACAGCCCCAGCCAAACAGATAAGTCGCTTAATCATTTTGATGATATCCAGAGGTATTCATGAACTTAGACAATACCAATATGAAAGAGGTGGGTATAATTGATTGGATAGATCAATTATCAGTTATTGATCGCCAAAAACGATCAATCAGTCATAGGCCGCTGTATTTATCGCGGTTAAGGAAATCCCAGTATTCGTTCCCCCTCCCGGAGAGCCTGTACCAGTGGAGGTCCCCCCTGCGTTTATCCTTGTATTGGCCCCGTCAAACCTGCACGCCGAATAAGCATTAATGGTATAAACTGTCGGAGGCTGGGTTGAGTTATTCACAACGATGCTCTGGCCAAGCTGTGCAGGTGCAACAGCCCATGACCCGCTAAGTGTCTGATCGATATTTATCCCGCCGTTTGCGCCAGGCGTTCCAATTGTCTGTAGGTCTGACAATACCCGGGACTCATTAGTGAGCACCAGCTTTCCTGCCGCATCCCAGATGGCCATCCCCCATTTAGGTAACGCCTGGGGAAATATGGCAAATATATATGCGGTTAACGTGAAGCTCTGGTTATAGGGATTAACCCCCGCGACATATACATTTCCGCCGTTCCGGTAAGATATTACTGGCGTGGGCTGGGCGGTATTTGTGGTCCTGATAAATACCATCACAGGGTAGTCAGCATTTAATGCAATATTCTGAGCAACCTGCTGCGAACTGCCATTAGCAGAGGAGTTGAAAGTGTACTTGCCGTAAAGACAAAAAGGCGTTGACTGGGGCGTTACAAATGGGTTCCCATTGTCCATTAATATCATCGCGCCAAATTCGGCCATTATGCTTTCTCCATGAAAACGACCACTTCACACTTTGAGGCCGGATAATTACCCAGGCCTACAGAAGATGCTGCGCTTACGGTTATTGTGCCCCCTGACGCGACAATGCGCCGCCCTACGCTGTTACCTCCTTCATCAAGTGAAAGAACAAAACCAACTTTCATTCCTGAGGGCACCGTAAAAGACCAGCTGCCGGAGGTTTGCCCGGCAGCCAGCTGTATTCGCCCAACGACGGAAACGGGTTTGATGCCATAGTTGTTAGGTTTTCCTGAAGCATCCCAGGTCTGTATTCCGTAAGCCATATCAGAACACCCCCGTTAATCGGCCAACCTGCACCCTGAGAACGTTACTGCCGTCTTTGACGCTGATTGTCTGGTTGGTCTGCTTCATGGCCCCTTCCCCGGCTGTCGAACCGTAGTTCTCAAACGTCCCGGACTTATCCAGTTTCCACCCAACAGAGCCAGCAACATAATTATTCGACTGGATAAAATTACCAATCTTTGCGTTGCTGATAGTGCCGTCCTGAATGAAGGTGTCACGGATGAACACCTGCCCGTTCTGGATAACAAACGGAAGAGTCACGGCGCCGCCAGCCTGAGTCATCACAGCGAAGCGGTCTGCCAGGAAGAGCACCTGCGACTGCATACCCGCTGGCGTATTCTGAGCACCAATCCCCATACCAGCAGCATACTGTTTTCCGTTCGCATCCACGGCAACCTTGATGCTGTACATCGCATTCAGGTTGTTATTGATGTCCGCTGATACCTGGCTGTTCTGGATAATCGCTGCAGACTGACCGTTAACCGTGACCTTCAGCGAGTTGATTTGCGTAGCAGACACCTGAGTGAAGTCAGCGAGCGTCTTTGACAAGTCAGTGACATTCGCGGTGTTTCCACCGGTGCTGGAATCCAAGGTGCGCAATGACTCAGCGACAGCTTTACTGGCGTCGGCCATCACATTGTCTACTCGATCGATACTGGCTTTGTTATCTCCATATTGGACGCTCAGGAGGTTGCGCTGGTTAACCTGCGCGAGCGTACTGGTGATCAGCGCGATAGCATTGTTCTGAATACCGCCGCTGGCCTTATCAGTTTGTGCACCCAGCTCTTCCAGGCGTGATGCCATTGAGGAATCGAGGTCCGTGACAACCTGGCTAAGGTCAGTGATTGATGCTGTATTCTGAGCACCTACAGCAGCTGCTGAATCAGCTTTGTCAGATGCGGCCTGAGTGGCAGCCGTCAATTGACTTACCGCAGAAGCGCGAGCTTCAGTTTCCGTTGCTAAAGCCTGGCGAACATCAGTAATTCCGGCTTCATTCTGCGCAGTTTTTGCCTCAAGGCGAGTAACATCCGTGACGCGCGCTTCCGTCTCAGTGGCGATCACCTCCCGGAGCTGTTCGAATTTCGCAGAGTTAGCCCCCTGCTGCGCAGTCTGGCGCACAACAACATCAGCAATAGCCAGGGCGTTGCCAATGATTGCTTCTGCTGTCTGCTTATTCGAACCTACTGCTGCAGCCAGACCATCGGCGTTCTTCTTAATCGCGTCAGAAAGTTCGGCCAGTTTCTCGCTGCTGGCTACTGCATCCTCAATTAGGTCCTTGAAGACTTCAGAACTTTTGATGTCCTCCAGGATTGCATCGGTGATATCGGAAACGTCGATGCTGGCCTGTCCTCGCACCCAGTCGGTCCATCCGCTCTGATTCCCGATCCTGTCAACAAGCCGTGCCTGGTACCAGAATTCCTGCCCTGCCTTCAGCCCCATCTGCTGATAAAGTTTCTGCGGATACGGTACAGATGCCAAAAGCATCGGATTCGAACCGTCAGCGGCAATGCTGTATTGCAGCTCAGTGCTCAGGGTGTCGCCGGTATTCGCCGGGAATCCCCAGGTGACGTTAATTCCGAATACGACGTCTTCGGAGGCTTTAAGCCCGACAGGTTTGGGTACATCACCCGCGCGTCCCTTCAGGTGTGTAATCGCGGAAGTTGCCCAGAGACTCGACGCACCGCCGGAGTTGATCGCGCGTACACGGACCAGATAATCACCCTCGAAAATGCCAGGCACTTCGATATTGCGAAGACCGGTCTCCGGTACGTTAACCCACTCATTGTCGCCGCGCTTCCACTGCACCCGATAGGCTATGACATCCGCCTGTGGTTTGCCGTTCTTGTCGACCGGCGCATCCCAGGATGCCGTCAGGGTAGCCACTCGCTGCCCCTGGCGCACTGCGTCATAGCTCGCTACCGCGATGTTGGTCGGCTGGTTTACGAGGCCGGTTGGTATCAGACTGATTGGCGGCGTGTCCAGGCGGGCATTGTTGTCGACCGCATCATATTTTGATGCGTTATATTCGGCCCCGGTGATTGTGAAGGTGTTTTCTTCATCATCAAATCTCAGGTTCGTAACGCGGAAGTATTGCAGGCGTAACTGCCCGGCATCAATGACGAATACAGCATTGGGTAACGGCTCTGCCGTGAAAGGTGTGGCGACCACCAGCTGCGTGCCGTTTACGGCCTGGATCACCCTGCTTTCAACGGTACCGCCCCGTGTGCGGATCATCAGTGTGTCACCCGCAACGGCACTGGTACCACGATCGGTTGTCACAGCTTTCAACCCGGCGTTATATCCGGTTATACGCCCGCCATAAACACGTCCTGAAAGGCGTTCGTCGGCAAATGCAAACACGGTGCCCGGCACGTAGACATAGCCATCAAGCCCGGTCTGTAGCGTGATAATCCGGTCAAGTGAGTTGGAGTACACAGCCCACCCGCCACGGCGCTGAGCCTCACTCTCGCGGGTACAGCCGATCGCAGTGATTTGCGTCTGCTTAAACTTGAATTGTTTAACCAGGTCCGGAAACATAACCGCCGTGGTGCGGTCCTGATAATGGTTATCCGGGTCGCTGAAGTTGATCAGCGCGCTTGAAAAGCGGGTTTTCTCACTGCCGCTCGAGTAGACCGGTTTACCCACTACCGAGGCGCGCGTCAGTATCTGAAGCTTCGACGTGTCCGCCGGCATGTCTGAGACAACATTGAACATGTTGTTTCCCCAGAACGTCATGCCGTTAAAGCCTGCGGCGATATCCTTGATCACCTGCCAGGCGTCGGCCTGCGCCTGAATGTACACGTCAAACATGAAGCGCGGCTCTGTGCCGCTACCGCCTTTTCCATCTGGTACAAGCTGATCACAGCGCTGCGCTATGCGATAAAGCTCCCATTTATCGAGCATTTCTGGCGTCACGCGGCGGCCAAGTCCGAAACGCGGCTCAGTGAGCACATCGAACCAGATCCATGCTGGGTTATTCGTCCAGCCCCACTTAAACGTCCCGTCCCATGTGCCGCTATAGGTTCGGGCTATCGGATCGTAATTCGAAGGGATGCGGATAATGCGCCCCTTAGGTTTACAGGAAACCTTCGGGATATTGTTGAACGATTTGGCGTTGAACGACACATACAGCAGCGCCGTATGGGGATAGCGCAGGCGCGCATCAATCACCTCAGTGATTGCCTGTACCTGCGTTTTATTCTGTAACATCTGACTGGTGCTGTCGTCAGTGTCGCGTACCACGCGAATTTGCCAGCCAGTGCTGGCTTTGGGAAGATTAATACGGTGGGTTAGTTCATAGAGCGAACTGAGTTTCTCTGTGACAGTTCTTGTCATGACCGTAGAGAACGCACCACCATCTACAGCAAGATCGATATGGTACTTTACGGTAGTGCCGACAATATCCGCGTCGTTTTCCTGCTGCTGCAAACCCGGAATACCAATGCGAACTAGCACAGCGTCAATCTGGGTGTTGCTCAGCGCGCGCGTCCAGGGCGTGGCTTTTGTCAGCGATACGCCGACTGTAGTTTCGTTCTCCACTGCGGGGAAACCCGGAATCGGCGTCTGGGTCTGTGTTCCTGGCCGAAATTCCCAGGAAACGTTTTCAAAGTTCATCGTTCCGTCTGAGTTTCCCAGCGGCGTACCGTCCAGGAATATCCGGGTCGCATCCAGGCCACCAGCAAACTCACCTTCACCGAGCGCCAGCAACATGCGGCAGCGCGCCATGGACTGTGCTGAATCTGGCTGTTCAACGGGCGTGTGTTGCTTCTGACTGCCACCTTTTGCACCAGTGATGGTTTCCATATTGCGTCCATAAAAAAAGCACCCGATTGGGTGCTTATTGGTCAGAGAAGGAAATATTAAATGTCTTCGGCGACGATGCCGGCACTGATGATCCCGCCGCCAATCTCGCGCTCGCCGTACAGCAGCGGGACCGGATTACCCATCGCCAAAGAGTTAACCGCGCCGCCGAAGGCATAACTGGGCTTGTTGTCCGGGTCATCGCGACCCTGTAACCCTTTGGGCTGGGGCGAAAGCATCTGGTAAATACCGCCCGCCATCATTGACGCGCCCGACATGATAAGTCCGGCCCCAAATGTCAAACCTGCGCCCGTCCAGCCGGTTGCCACTCCAGTAATAACACCAGCAACAACCATCACGGCGCCGAGGATTGTCTGGAACATGCCGGCCTTCTTCGCCCCTTCCATAACTGGCGCTATGCGAATATCGCTATCGCCTGCCAGCTCCTGGAAGTCCTGCACGCCTATGTTGCGCTTACCGCGAAACACCGCGAAGGTCATGCCATTTTTTTTGGCATTCATCAGATAGTCTTCCAGCCCATCGAAGTTGATACACAGGGCTTTGACCGCTTCGGCAGATGTCTGCACTGCCAGTTTGTGCACGCGCCCGAACCTGGCGCCCAGTGCGCCATACAGACGAATAGTGGTTAAACGCGCCATGGCTTTATCTCCTGTGGCAGGTCTTTGTGACGAACGCAGATCATCGTGCGGTCTTTGAAATAGCCTCGGGCATACGGGGTAATACATGAAGGCTGGCCGTAAAGGTGATGGAGCAGTTCTCCCTCTTCAGTGATGATGCCCGCATGGTTCCACTTATCGGATTCAACCTGCATGATGACCATACAGCCTGGTGCCGGATCGCACTCAGCGAACCCTTCCCGCTCCCAGTTTTCGAAATAGAGATTGTCGGGGTACTGGCTTTCCCACCATGGGTAATCGACGCGAAAATCGTTCAGCGTGACGCCCTGGATGGCATGCCAGTCCATAATCAGCCCCCAGCAGTCATTCGAGCCCAGGATAAACGGACGCCCAATAAGTGGCACCGCCTCCGGCATTATCTCGGCGTATTCATCGCTGTCCGGAGCGTAAATACCCCATATCACGCCGGAGTTATTGCACTGTTGTCGGTCCAGATCGGACGGAATAGGCCGGGCACCGTCGCCAGGGTGGGAGTGGATGACGCGAATAATCGTCCCGATATCTTCGGCGTTAGCCCAGTGCTCGCCGTCGATGCGAAAATGTTCTGTCGGATTTTCGTGCGTATTCGGCACGGGAATGTAGCGCTGGCGACGGCCAGACTGAATAACGAAGCCACAGCACTCACGCGGGGATTCCTCCAGTGCATGCGCCCGGATAGCTGCCATTATGGTTTTGTTCATTGAGATGTCCGGTTATCGCGTGAAAAGTACTGTGGCCGGGAAACCGCCGAAATCGAGGATGGCCGCGTCAGGGTCTGCCAGGTCAGCGCCAAATCGTTTACGGCAGTCACTGAGGCAACCACCACACACATCAAGGGCAGGATCTGATACCTGATTCCCTTTAGCGTCGAAATACGCAGTGCCGTTATAGGTGCATCCATCGCCGCTCCGGTACTGCCCGCGTAGCGCCCATTCGCAGAGCGAGGTGATTTGTCTGGTTGGGATAACAAGCCCCTGCAAGTCTGCGGGGCTACTGAGTGACCATGAAACCACTTCGTCGTCTTCGGAGGTTTTGGTGTCAAGCCAGAAAGTCTGAAGGGTGAACATTGACGAGTCAGCTGCAGGGTTTACGCCACCATGGTAATTCACAGCATCGAGATAGACCGCATAGGTATCGATAATGCCCACTTTGGCGTTAACCATGTCCTTAAATTGCAGGCACAGCGCAGTGATATGGCCGTCAAGGTTTGAGACGCTGAGGGTGGGCTCCGCCGCCTGGTCTGTTGAAAGCTCCAGGCCTGAAACCTGAAACGGCCAAAAATCGTAGGTGTTGCCTCCGAAGACGATTGGCTTGGGTCCAAGCTTTTGTTCATCTCCATTGGCAACATCGATCTCTTCGGGTGTATGGGGGAAAGGTGCGTAGTGGAATCGGTGGATCCCGCCACTGAACTCTGAGGCGTCAACTTCAACCAGGCGGACCCTGCCACCCGGCGCCAGCATTGCCGCCTGATCGACTAATGCCATTATGCATACACCCCATAAGCCCGTTTGATAGTGAATGTCAGCTCAGCGAATTTGCTGCTGATCTGATTTTTCCGCACAGAATCTGCGACTACACGGTAAAGCCCCTTCTCTTCTCCCGGCGGCGTGATGATGAAGGCCTTCACGGTATGAGCCAGGAGGAAATCACGGACTGCATCAACCTCAGCCTCTGCTCCTGTATGCTTCATCGGCACCTGAATGGCTGTGGAGTTGATGCCATTCTCAGCCACCTGCTCATAGCCATCGCCGAACTGCGCCGCGCGCACCGTCTGGCTATATTCAATCGCGCCAGCACCGAGCTGAGAGCGCCAGCTATATGTTTCAACTGCCATATTTACTCCATAAAAAAAGCCCCGCATGTGCGAGGCTTAATATTGGTTGAAAGCATGGGAGGGAAAGATATCAAACCATTTTGGTTTAACTTCCATTCATTTCTACAAGCCGGTAATCAGTCTTCCCATCCTTGTCTTCAATACATTCAGCCCTGAATTTCTGCTCAAGACCAAATTTATTTTTGGCGCTAAACTCCTGCGTGGCGTAAAACTTACCGTCGTCACCGAGCCATCTGTTCGAGCCAAACACCGACATATCCAGGGTGCTTTTGTTAATGACTGACATCCTTACGTAAGCTTCACAGGCATCGCGAAGCTCATCCAGTTTTTTATCCGTAAGTTCCTTGGCTTCTTTTTGCTTCTTTTCTTGTTCTGAAGGTTTGTTAACCAGCGCTGCAACAATAATCACTACAATCAGAAGCAGTAATAGTCCAATGGTTCTTAAGATCTTCTTAAAGATTTTTTTTAACACAATCATCCCCTGATTTTTATGGTTTTCATCATATTAACCAGGGGACGACGCAAACACTACCTGCCTTTACTGAAGTTGTAGATCATGCCTCCAGGCTTAAGGTGCTTCTGGATAACCTGCAACGCAGCGTTCTGCATTTCATCAGCAAGGGTACGGCCCATAGCATCACCTGAGCTGGAAGACTGAGCAGTTGCAGAACCACCAGCATCAACGTTAACGGTGGTATTAATAACCGGAGCCATACCGCCACCGCCCTGGGCACGCACTCCCAACCGCCCTGCTGAATCTTTAGCTAACGGCATAATAGCTTCCGGCCCAGCTTCTCCAAAGACGCCACCTTTGGCAAACTTCGACGCCCCCTGGAACGTGAAGTATTGAGGAGAATCGTAGACGCCATTCACATACTTACTTAACCCGGATGAATCATACACGCCGCCTTTGGCATTGAACGTTACGCCAGCAGCAGCGTTAGCATATGATCCCCCTGGTGTGCCCCAGCCTTTACTGCCACCGCTTATCCAGCCCATCGCGGCCTGTACTGTATAGGCCACTATAAGTTGGTTGGTTATCTCGAGGATCATCTTGAGCATAGATTTGCCGAACTCTTTAACTGACGCTGTGCCAGTTGTCATAAGCTCAGTAAGCATGTTGCTCAGGCCGGTCAGCGTGGAACTGGCAACGTTCTTCACTGCGTCGTAGGTGTTGGTAGCGGCATCCAGATATTCATTCCAGCCAGCAACAGCCCCTGCTTTCCAGTCGCCCCGTAATTTATCCTCTTCGGCATAATATTTCCTGAGAGCCGCCAGTTCTTTTTTATAACCGGCATCGTCAAGCTTACCGCCACCGTTGAGCCAGCCCTGGCGAAGCTGCGCCTCTTCCATCATGCGCTGCGTTTGCCGACTGCTGAGGCCTGCACTATCACGCAATGCATCGGTTTTTTCCGTCATCTGCGTGACGTATTTATTCGCTTGCTGCGCCAGGCCGTTAATCTTCTGCTGCGCCTCTACTTCCTTGTTCTTTTGATCAACCACCTTGGCGGCGTTCAGAATCGCCTCACGGCTCGACAGTAAAGATTTTTCCTGAGCAGTCAGCGCGCGGGTTTTGGCTGCCTCATCCAATTCAGCAAATCGAGATTGCTGTTTACTGAACTCGGTGTTTTTAGCGTGGGTTTCGCCTGTTTGCCGGAGGGTCTCGAGCGTTTCAGTTAACGTTCTGGCCTGGGCGCGGTAGTTCTCCAGGGTGCGATCGCCAGCTTCCAGAGTGGCTTTCGCCTCTTTGGTCTTTTTGGCTGAGTCTTGTGCAAGCTTAGAGACTGCGTCTCTCGATTCTCGACTTGTTCCGCCATCGCCTTTTACGTTGGCCCCTCGCGCTTCAGCCTCATAGTTTGCCTGTGCGTTAGGCGCAGTGACGCGCTTCCAAAGTTCGTTATAGCGTTTTTTATTCGCCTCAATTTCTTTGTCCGCTTCATCCCCGGCCTTTTTCATGGCCTCTACATCCATGCCAAGAAAATTAGCCAGCGCCCCGCCACCAGGGATTTTTTCAGCCCAGCCAGCAATAGTGCCGGTGAATTTGGCGTCCAGTGAAGTAATGTTGAGGAAGAGGTCTTTAATCGAAGCTTTAACAAGTTCGAAGATATCGATGATCTGGTTTCCCCAGGCGCGCACGGTAACCCCGATTTGACCGAAAATGTCGGAGGAGAAAGCTTTAAGCCCGTTCCACGCCTGCCCGATATTATCGGTAGCCTCTACAATTTTATTACTGCGATCCTCCATGGTGTCGGCAAAAAGCGTTATAGCTTCGTTTGCCGCTGCTGTTTTCCCCTTCGTTTTCTCCAGGGTAATGAGGTGCTTCATCATGGCTTCATCAACAAAGCCATATTGCTGGTTCAAGCTCGCCAGGGCTTTAATAGGATCGTTTGCCAGTCGTGAAAAATCCGCCAGCGCAGCCTTCGTATCCAGCCCTGCATCACCCATAGCCAGAATGGATTTGGCAATTTTGGTCATCTGGTCGGCGGTATACTTCCCGGTGTCGTTTAGTTGGACCAGGGTATCAACAGACTCAGCCAAAGAAGCACCAGCGTTATCAGCAACATCTTTTGCCGCGTCGTTCAGTTGCTGCATGGAGGAAAAGCCAGCCCCGCCCATCAAAATGAGCGATCTGGCAACATTGTCGAACTGCTGGGATGAACTGTAGGCAGCCCCAGCCAGAAGAGCCAGCAAACCCACCGAGCCAGCAATCGCAAGGTTAAAGGTATTTAACAGGCCACCCGCCCGCCCCAGCTTCTCCGCTGCCTCACTGGTGTTGTTAAGTCCTTCAGCAGCGTCACTAATGCCTGCTGCCGACTCGGATGTTTCTCTGCTCTCTTCGTTAAACCCAAACAATGCGTCCCGCAAAGCCTGGAGCATTGGGCCTAATCCACCAAAAGAATCCTTAATTTGCCCGCCTTGCTGGAGCAAGATCAGGAAAGGGGATTGGCCTCCAGCCAGCTGTGTCGCGATATCGGTGAACTGCGCCGGCAGAGTGCGCAGCGCGGCGCTGTACTGGCCAACGGAAATTCCAGCACGACGGGCAGCAGTTTCCTGCCGGGATAGCGCCTCTGGCAGTATGTCAGCGACACCAGAGAGGCGCTCACGCGTCTGGTTAAGGATTGTGTTGAAGTGCTCGAACTGCGCGCCGTTAATGCGGCCTGCTTCAAAATGGGCCACCAGCTGTGCGTGCTGTTCATCCAGTGAGTTGAACGCACGGATTGTCGGGTCGATGGAACCCAGGAGATTCTTTAACGCTGCGGACTGCTTCTCTGCCGCCTGGGTAGCGGCTAATTCGGCCTGAGCACGCGCCGCGGCTTCTCCGGTGTCGGTCAGCTTGAGGCGGGTGTCATCCAGGATTTTGTTGTAAGCCTGGAAGGTATCGGTATCCAGGAAACCTTTGGCCTGGAATTTCCGCAGCGATTCTTGCTGCTCATCCAGCCGGTTTAAGGCTTTGGTAACCGGGTCGATATTCTCCAGCAGCCCTTTGAGCGCGTTCTGCTGCTCCTTGAGACCTTCACTGCCTTGCTTCGCAGATTCAGCGCCAGCGCGAAACACGCTATTCAGATCATCTGCTTTATCTACAGCACCGGCCGCCGCCTGGCCGAGTTTATCCAGTTCGTTGCTGGCTGTTTTCAGGTCAGAAACATCGGCCCGCAAAGTAATCGAGGCGATCTGGTCTGTCATTATTTCGTCTCCTTATGCATTACCTTGAGAGCCTCGCTTTCCATAATCTGAAGGTCAGCCATGCAGGCCGCCGCATCCTCAACCCCGTGTAACTCGAACATCCAGGGGAGAACGTTGTAATCAAGACCGGTCGCACCGCTCGCGCCTACGCGCCATTGGGTCGCCAGGGCGGAGAAGACAGTAAAGGCCTCCCATATGGATGGCAGGATCCCCACCTCTTCCTCCACGTCCTCAGGCGTCAAACCAAAAGCGCTCAGCTCCGCGAGAGTCGGCCCCGGCGTATACAACGCTGCGGCGACCTGCCTCAGTTTTTTTCGCGGATACCCATCAGCTCTTTGGTGTAGGCCAGACCGATGCTGTCGAACGCGCGCGGGTAGTTCTGAAGAAGGACAATAACGTTGTCGCGGGTGAACTCGTCAGGTAGTGCCCACCCCTCGACAATTTCCATGAGGTAGTCGGCCTGCGGCTCGATAGCACCCTTTTTACCTTCAGCGGACTTTTGCAGCTTTTCGTCCATAGAGCGCAGCTCTTCCAGTGTCTTATGGCGGAAAGTGAAAGTCAGTTTGCCGTCTTCGGCGCCAGCGCGCGGAATGCTCGCGGTCACAGAAAATGTAGGAGTGGGGATGAGTGAGAACTTAGTCATTTCGGTTCCTTAGAAAAGAAAAACCCGCCGTAGCGGGTTGAATATTCGAGTGCGTGATGGGGGGTTATCGTTTGTACAGCAGACCGCCTGGCTTGAGCGCATTGAGGAGAGCATCGTTCACCGCTTCGTGCATCGCCTGTTGCAGGCCAACTACTGAAGCTGTCTGCGCATCAATCTTTGCCTGGAGGGCTGCGAACAAATCGCTTTCACGCACGGCATCAATGATGGCCTGTTTCATTTCATCGCCAAGCCTAATCTTCGTCTTCGCGCTTGTTGCGACGGCGTTCTCGATGATGGATGAAGCGGCTTCATGTACCTTAAAGCGATCGGCCAGAAACTCAACCTTGCTATGCTCACCTTCAACACCGAGGGTCATGCCAGCTTCGTGCGGCTTGCCTTTGCCGGCGACGTTTAATTTAACGCTGTAGTTTTGAGACACTACGCCATCGCCAATCAGCGCTTCGTGGATGTAAGCCTTGCCGGTTTTATCGACAAACCAGCCACCTTTAAGGCCATGAAGTGCGCAGCTGTTACGGATCTCTTCGTCCAGCGCCTCTACAATTTCTCCGACATCGACAGAAGAAACCCCTTCGATCCAGTCACCGGCTCGCCAATCTCGTGCTGAGCCATCTTCTGCAATTGGACGCAGGCGCACCTGCAATCTCTCACCAGCTTTGAGGCCGGAAATAAGGCATACGGTAGCTGGCCAGAAGATGCGTTTTTTCATAAGTCGGCCATCTTCATGAAGGCATTGCAGTTCTAGCACCGCGCAGCCACCCGGCCATTTCCATTCGACGTCCACACCAAAAGGTTTGGGAGTGGTTTTTACGTAAGGGACGATTGAAGGTTCTGACATTTTAATTTTCCTTTTAGACGTGAGCCTGTCGCACGGCAAATCCGCCGAAAGTTAACGGTTTGCCCAGGCTCACAGCTGAAAGACTTTCTTCGATGTGCGCGTGCGATGCGCAGATGTGTTTTTACCTGGAGCCTTCGTATGCGGTGTTCGTCAGCTCATCTGACAGTTCGCTGATGGAGTAAGCGATAGCCATCTTCTGTTCCCTGCTGAACGACGGCCAAAGATGACGCAAAGATTTAGTGAGGTGATGTTGCCAGTGTCCATCACCGCTTAGATCTTCCCATCCATCAGGCAGGAGACATAGCCCGTGACCGTAAAGCCCCTCTTCCGGGGTAAGGGGTGGCCGAGCGGTTATTGTATTTACTGGGCCATCACCCCAATTGCCGATAACTATTTTCCCGCCACCAGCCATATTGACTGTCATCCCAACCTCACTAATCTCAATTGTTCCGCTCATGGGTTACTCCAAAAAAAAAGCCCGGCTTACCGGGCCTGATTGGTTAGCTGACCGTGACAGTACACGCAGCAGAGGTGATGGTTTTGCCCGCGGCGTCGGTGACTTCACAGGTGTAAACGCCAGCATCCCCGGACGCGACGGACGAAATGTTGAGCGTCGAAGCGGTTTTGCCCGGAATAGCGGTGCTGCCTTTCTTCCAAACGTAGGTGTAAGGTGCTGAGCCGCCCTTCATTACCACCGCCAGATCCAGCGCTGTGCCTGTGGCAACCGATTTGGTGGCCGGCAGGTCGGTCAGGAACGCCAGCGGCGTAACGGATGAATCGGCGATCGGGTAAATCTGCATGTCCGATTCGAAGTTCATGCGCGCCTCGTTACTTTCCACGGCGTTGATTTCCGTGCGCGGTACGCGCTGGAACGATACTTTGGCTGAGTAGAAACGATCAGCTTTGCCGCGTGGGTTATGGAACCAGACCGCGGTGGTGTCGCTGGAGTCATCCAGGTCAATGAGGCGTTTGTAGATCGCCAGTTGAGGGTCATGCGCAAAGGTGTAAACCTGAACCACCGCGTTTTTAAACGTTGGGATGGTTCGCGCTTTATCATCTTCCAGGAACTGCACGCTGATGGTCTGCTGGTCACCACCTTCAGTTGACAGTGTCATCACCTGAGGCATGGTGATCCATGAGTCGATTTTACGCAGCGTGCCCGCGCCAGTGCCTGCCGGGAATTTGGTGGTGTCGGTAGTATCGAATGCTTCCAGCACGATTTTATTACTGGTCACCGATTTGACGCGCAGCACCATGTTATCGAGCTTTAACCAGCCGGAACTCACCTGAACTACGTCACCGGCCAGAATGCCGGAGGCCGATGCAACGGTCAGTTCGCATTCCGTCGCGTTAGAGGCTGCGGTAAAGGTGATTGGGGCTTGATAGGCCTTGGCCACGTTCACACGCGAGCCGTTAGGGATTGCGAATGCCATAGCACTCTCCTGAATTTAGGTAATAAAAAACCCGCCGGGCGGCGGGTCAGTAATCAGCGCGGTACTGCATGCTGACGGGGGTGGTGTAGGTGATGGAGCCGCTACTGCCGTTTGGTGCAGATGTCGGGCGATCCTGTATCGGCGTGCGCACCTGCGGCGGGCCGTTGATGTAGACGGTCAAATCGCCGTCCACCAGCGGCAGCCCTTCATGGAAGGCATCGGCAACAGACTTTGCCAGCCCCCTTGCCAGCGTCACCCCGCCGCCTGCCGGCGCGATGATGTTGATCTGGAGAATGCCCTGATATGTACGCAACTGACCTTCCAGATCCTGCCCCACAGTTTGCGCAGGCAGAACGTAAACACGCCCGTAAGGCGCATCATCTGGTGGAGTAAACGCGATGTTTGGCCAGGCCACCGGCAGCCCGAGCGAGGAGCAGATAACCGCGACGCGACCTTCCAGCAGGTCAGCGATACGCATTGACTGGTCAGCGACCATTGCGCACCTCGCTCATTGCCTCACGGAATAACTGCGCGGCGTCGATAGCTGTAATACCCACCATCCCGCCCGGCGCCTGGGTGGAATGACCGTTTTCCAGCTCCTGGGCATACGACAGGTTGTTGGTGAAGTAAATCGAGCTGACCTGTCCCACTCTGAACACCTCAAGCACCGCCATCCCGCGGGAGTTAGATCCCTGGCCGGAAGCGTCTGGGGTATCGTTCGACTCTGTTGGCTGGCTATCAAGCCCCACATACCAGTTGTTCTTGAAGCGCCCCCCGACATAGCCATCTGGCTTTTTGATGTCCATCGAGTCGTTAACTCTCAGGCCACGCTTAAGCCGTCCTGATTTGGTCAGGTTGTCGGGATTATCACGCAGGGTCGCGTTATGCTCCCGCACCGCAGTGTTGTATGCCGTAGCAGTCTGGTTGACCTGCCAGATATCAGGCTGGCCTACCGGGGACATCTCCACCAGCTGAGCGAGGATTTTTATACCCGTCCGGCGCACCACCTCGTCCATCTCCTGCTTCGAGCTATCCACGAACAATTCAATGGCAGCCAGGAACGGCTGATTTGCAGAACTGGTCATAATCAGGTCCTCAGCTGGATGTTGTAGGAGATCAGCACATCTGCGGGCTTAACCGGATTCGGCTGAACCACGCGCCACTTTTTGCCGTCGATATCAATGAGGTCGCCAATGCGCACTTCCGTTTCAAACGTGGCCGCCAGTTTCTTATCGCCTGTAGCAATCAGAGAGCCGTCGATTTCACGAGTGGAGTATTCAGTGATAACGCCGGTAACGGTCGCGATAACAGGCTCGGTGGTAATCTCTTTCCCGTACTGATCGCGGGTGGTGGTTCCGCCGCGAGTCAGTTGGTAGGCTTTGCCGTTCTCCGTCAGCAGCCGCGTTGCCGTGGCGCGCATGCGGCGATAGTCGATTGCCATGCTACCCCCTTTCGATCCGGACCTGGTTGCCGCCCACCACAAGCCCGCGCAGCGAGGAATAGAACCAGGGGAATGAAGGAGTGGCCTTATTCGTTCCCGGCTCGTACTGCACAGAGACGGCCCCCTGTACGCTCTCAGCTATGACCGCGCCGCCACCGGAGACCGACGGCGTGAGGTCAATCTCCTGCGATTCGATAGCCAGGCGGCACTGTGCGTCAACGAGGCGCTGCGGGATGGTGTCATCCGGCAGGTCAATGCCATCAAAGCGCACGCCGGAGCGCGGCCACGACAGCGGCTGAGATGTGCTGAAGCGCTGACCGCACCAGGCCTTCCCTTCCAGAAAGTCCATCGCCTGCATCAACAACATGCCGCACTCGTCGTCATCGGCAGGCACGGTGTAGCCGCGCCCCGCCGCGAACGCACGCAGGTCAGCAACGCTGGCGTAAGTGTTGAAGCCCGGTGAATGTGGATCGGCAACCAGCATGGCTATCCCTCCAGACGCCAGTCCAGCGCCAGCCAGTTATCCACTTCGTCAGGGTGAACCTCAGCGCTCAGCGGGCCACCGGGGAACTCTGGGGTATCTCGCACCATGACCACCAGCTCAATACCTGGCTGTTCCTGCTGCTGTTCCTGCTGCTGTTCCTGCTGGGCAGGAGTTTGCTCAGCAAGCTTTTCAGCCTCACGCTGCGCGCGCTGCTCTTTGGTTAATCCGGCCATTGGGCCTCCTGAAAAAAAAGGGGCCGAAGCCCCAGTGGTTAACCCATGATGATGGTGGAGTGTTCAGGCTGAACAGATGCCACACCCCATGCCACGCCAACCTCGTAACGCACCTGACGGTACTGGCGATAGAGCGCGATCTGGAAGGTGATGCCGGATACCGGGTCGGTCACGTTCATCACATCGTCGGCGGTGTCGCCGCCTTTTGGCATTGCCGGGGTGCGGCACGCCAGCAGGAATGCGTTGCGGTCGAATGCCATGTTTGGCGCAAACTCGCTCAGCACGGTGACGGCTGCCTGGTCTGCCAGATCCTGACGCAGACCCGGCGCACCAATGGTGATGCTGGAAGAAGTGGCGGCAACGACCAGATACTGATTGTCATCACCATCGAATTTCACTGCAGTACCGACTGCAATCCCACCTGTACCCGCAGAGATGGCCACAATGATGTCGCCCTCTTTCTTCGCGCCGTTGACCTTATAGCCCGCCGCCGTGCTTTTCGCGGTGCGCTTGATGTTGGCGGATTCGTGCAGGTTAAAGCCCATCACGCGGCCAATAATACCTTCACGCAGAAGCTGATCGGTACCTGCTTCGTTCGCTTTGAACAGAACCGACTGTTTTCCGCGAATTGAGGCCATCGCTTCGCCGCCCAGCACCATGCGCATGTCGGTAGTCGGTGCACCGTTATCCACTAAAATCTGACGCGCCAGCGCTGCATCAGACAGATCGTCTTTAATGCTGAATGGCGTCTCTTTTGGTGCACCAACTGCACGGGAAGATTTGTAGAACAGCGCAGCCAGGTCTGCGTCCATTTCGTTGCTCAGCGCGCGGAAGGCCTGAGAAAACTGATCGGCAAGGATAACGTCGTAGTTACCTGATGGCCCCATCGCCAACTGTTCTTCACCGTTCCATTTGACCGGAGCCATTTTTGATTTGGTGATTTTGACATCCACGGTGCCGATGTTCTGATCTCCGTCGTTTGGTGCGGTCGGTGCCGGTGTGATGTCTACCGTGGTGGTTTTTGGTGCCACTGGCGCGGTGACGGTCTGGTCTTTAGCTGCAGCATCGGCCTTAGCGTTACGAGCCACTGCCGGGATAAAACCTACCTGCTCACGTGAAACGCGGTTAAGCGCCGTATAAATGGTAGGGATCAGGCCAGTCAAAGTATTAGACATGTATTTATTCCTTTCGATTAATCAACGATGCTTGTGCCGCCGCCAATCACAGCCTGTTGCTCTGCTGGAGGTAATGCATCAAACGCATCGCGTTTCATGGTTTTTTGCCCGGCCTGGTGCTGCGACTGGTGAGAACCTCCGCCGCTATTACCGGACGCTTTGAGGATGTAATCTTTCTGCGGATGCGACTCGACCAGAGACTCCAGGGCCTCATCAAAGCTGGCTAACTCGCCGGGCTTGGTGCGAGAGAACACCTTATTGCCCTGGCCGTCGTAGGCCACAACCTTCCCTTCTTCGATTTTGAAGTTCTGACCGAAGTAGGAACGCACGAACTCAGTCGGGATCGCCATCTTCTCGGAAATGAACTTAGAGCCACCGAAGCGGCCGCCGATCATCTCGTCGTAGAGTTGAGTTTCCAGCTGCTTGGTCTTGCCGTTCGCCTCGTCCAGCTGCTGTTGGAAAACTTTGGTGATCTCCGCCTTTACCTGGTCAACGGCACCAGCATCGATCAGTTTTTTCTGGTCGATTTTGGTCATCATCTCCAGGGCTTCGAGCGCCTTGGCCGGGTCGGTGATGCCAGAGAATTTCGCGAGACTGGCTTCCGCCGCCTCCTTCGCTTCACGGTGAGTTTTAGCTTCACCGTTCAGGGAGGTGATTTTGGTCATCGCTGCGGCTGCGTCGAACGGGATTTCTTTGCCATCATCATGGATGTACACAGGCATACCGTTTTCAACGACCACATTTCCGTTAGCATCAAGTTTCAGTTTCATTGTTTTTGCTCCAGCCTTCCGGCCATTGGTAATAGGTCATCCGACCCGGTCACCGCGTCGCATCCGCTTAGCGGCAGGCGTAAAAAAGGCCACCCGAAGGCAGCCTGATATTGATTGGTTTTTTGTTACTGGAACGCCGACGCATCCACGCGGCGCAGTTCGTCCAGGGTCAGAAACTCCCCGGCATCATTGAACATCTCAGGCACGGTGATTTTGCCGTCACGCAGCATCCGCGCGCGAGTAACGCCCAGCACCTGCTCCTGCCGTGCGTACGGTTGCCTGACGAGCCATTCGGCATAGCTGGTATGCGATGGCACCTGTCCATCCATCGAAGCGCGTGTGGCGCTTCTCAGTTCGCCAGAGGCTATCTGCATCTCTTCCCACGATTTGGTAATCAGGATTTCACCGGAGCGGCAGCAAAAGTGGATTTTGCCGGGTCCGCGCAGATACGGAATTTCATGCCCCAGCGGCTTGCCGTCGAGCGTGTAAAGCTTTCGGTCGCGGATAATGCACCACTGGCTGGTATGAGTGTCCAGCGTTGAGGACCACTGTTTGGCCTTTACGATATCGCTGTTGCCCTGTGCGAACTCCTGACGCGCAGTAGCGGCCATGTGATTTACAGCCGTGCGGGCCACCACCGCCAGGTCGCGACGGGAGGCGTTAATCACCCCATCTTCACGATTGAGTTTCGGCGTTCCGGCAACGCGTTTAACGATCTGATCTACCGTTTCACCCTGAAGGAAACCGGTGCGCACAGCGTTGGTGATTTTATCCAGCCGATCCGTTTCAAGCTTCTGGCCCCACTCCTTCAGCAAGCGCCCCTGGAATGGCTGAGTCACTGCTGAGGCGTAAACCTGCTCAGGCGCGATGCTCTGGAGCGGTACATGCCTGAGGATCTGCTTCGGAATGATGCTGCTAAAAAGGTCAAACTGATAACCGACCTCATATTCAACGTAGCGCGTCAGTTCACGTGCCAGCGCAGCATTCACCGGTTCATAGGCCTGTTGATTCAGGTCGCGCACACCAGCCAGCAGCGAAGCCAGGCGGCGAGCGCTGTAGGTATCAGCGCGCTTACCCTCCAGCAGAACAAGCAGCCGGGCAGCCAGATCAGCATCCATCCTGTTAAGCAGCCCCACCATTCGTCGGGCAACACCCGTCCCGTAGCGCGTCACGTAAAGTCCGTGAGCTATGGTCTCGTCCTGCAACCTGTCGTTTACCGAACGAGCCATATCACACCTCGCCCGGTGGCGGTTCAGTCAGAGATGCTGACTCAGCCAGCAGTTCGCTCAGAACCACATCAGGATCCGCATCGGCATCAATAATGTTCAACTTCTGTAGCGATTTAATCGCATCAGCTCGACGGATATCACCACCCTGGCGCAGTGCCTGGATGGCAAGCGCGGCGGACGGATTGAATACGGTCGATTCGATATCCAGCTCAGTGCGAACATCAACGTTGCCACCATCTTTCTCGCCGATGTACTCGGCCATGATTTGCAGAATGTTGTCGATCGCATCTTCAAGGCTGGTAGCCATGGTGTAGAGCGGTGACTGCTCTTGCATTTTCTCTTCAGAGGTCTGGTCTACCGATTTGGTAGAGGTGTTTTCCGTACGAAGCAGCTTCGCACCAGCCTGGCGCATCTGCTCCACAAGTTCTGCCAGCGACTCTTTACCAGCACCGATGGAGGAGCCTGTATGCTCGACGTACTCCAGACCCTGCTTTTGCCGATCAGTGAACGACGTAGCTGAAGACGAGCCAATTATCAGCTCTTGCCCCTCTTCCAAACCGAACACCGTGAGCAACGGCACCCTGGCGACATGCAGGATGTTGTCCTGCTCGCTTTGACTCTGCCAGTGCTTGATGTTCAGCAGAGCCATATTGAGCAGTGGAGGTGAACCACACATAAACCCGGTGCGCTTGGTGTAGAGCGTCACCAGTGTTATGTCCTTACGAGATGTTGTCCATTCGTCGAACTTCTCCCAGTTCGCCGCCCCATCGATACCTTTCGACTTGCGGTAGATTTGCACCATTCCAGGTGTCAGATAACGAATTTGCTCGACCTTTGTCTGCCCGAAGTCGTCGCCGTCCTCGATAACTACCTCTTTGATACGCAGCTCGGTCAGCACCACTTTGCCGTCTACCATTTTCGACTTCCATCCGATCACCTGCCGGGGATTGAGCATGGTGACGTATGGGCGCGCGCCAGTAGCTTTCTCTTCCGCTTTGGTTTTCACCTTTTCGGTGTCCACCCTGGGATAATCCACCAGCGCGTGGGAGAGTCCATACTGCATCGCCAGACCGAAGAATGCCTGCGCCCATACGTCCAGGCGCGTCCCCTCAAGGTCGAAGTTTTTCGCATACTCTCGCAGCTCATCAGGCACATTCTCGGCAAGCTTAATGGGCTCGGCGAATACACGCCCGATGTTTTGCTTAATGGTCTCTTCGTAGGCTGGCAGAAGCGTGGCCACGGCGAGGCGTTTTTTGTAGTCCTCTTTGTCTTCTTTTGGCCAGCGCGGGAGATAAGACTCTCCAAGCTGTCGCATATAGAGCGTGCCGCCCATCAGGGCATCGTTGATATCCCACGCCTCGACCATGTTCCCATAGTCCAGATTGGGTGTTGAAATGTCAGGCATGGAGTTAGAGCCTCAGGTTGGTGACTTTGCCGACTTTCTTCGGGGGTGAATGCAGAACGGCATATCGTGTAGCATCCCAGTCGTGGTCTTCCTGCTGGGTATCTACATCGTCAGGGTTTTTGCTGTCGCGCACGAGTACCGGCACACGGCTTATCCAGCCACGGCAATAGTCGAAAACGTAAAATGCAGGTTTCTCTGGGATGCCGGATTCCAGCTTTTTACCTTCAATCACGGCCTCGAGCATGTCAGCAAATAGCGCCGCGCCGTTCACGCGCGATCCCGGTTTTTTATTGGATGGCACCCATTTGACGCCCTGCGATTCCATTTTCTGTGCAATGGAGAGTTCGTCATCGCCAGTGTTGTAGATCGCACCGTCAGCAGGGCCGGGAACTACCTTCTTGCAGATGCCGGGCTAAATGTTTAGTTGCCCCTGAGTTACCCCGTTGAGTTTTATCTCCTCGGGCTCAGCAAGCTCTTCGCCCACCAGCCGCTTATCCACCCAAGCCACACCTTTTGCGACGTTTGTGGATGACATATTCAGGCCTTTATTCAGTTCATCAGGCGGGCAGCCATACCATTCGCCAATCAGGATCAGCGACCCAGCCGGCGGGCAGAACTGGCGACCATCAGGCAGCTCGGCGGCGGTGCCGTCGGCACGCGCCCACCAAAGGTTTGAGAACGGTTTCGACTCACCCCAGTCGTGGGAGCGGTCAACTGTCCAACTATCCGGAATGCGGAACGGCTTAATGACGTGATGCGAGGCATTCCATAGATGGTCAAAGCGCCCGCCGCTGGTGACATCCCATGAGCCCTCGACCCATGCTTTGCGCCGGTTCGGGTCCTTGATGGCCATAAGTGTGGCTATGTACTGGGGATCCAGATACGGGTTCTCTTTGAACGAGCCGTGAATCGCAACACGGGTAAGCGTCACGTCCTCTTCGCGTTCGGTCTGCGGGTTAAACACCTTTTGCGTCTCGCGAATGATGGTGCCGCGCGGCGCTGGCTCGATGAAGCGCTTCTTAACCCAGGTGTGGCCAATGCCAAACGGGTTTGTGGTGCTGAACGTCTCCAGTGGGATCGGCCTCAGCAGCGAGCCATCTTCCCGTGGGTAATTCTCCGGCCTGAACGATGAGCGCCGGCAGGAGAACATCATCTCGTAGAACTCACCAGACTGCTGCTTGGTCAGCTCGTTGAAGCCAATGAACGGGAACTCCTGACCGTGATAGTCCCAGTAGTCGCCCTCTTCCTTCCCGAAGCGGAACAACAGCTCTTCACCGGTAGGCCACACCCAGCGCAGCTCAGATGCTGACGCCAGATAACGCGCACCGTCGTTAAACAGGCGGTACATACGCTTCGACTGGGTGATGATGTCGGTAAGGTTCTTATACTCGGTATCGAATATCACGCCACGCCAGAACGAGCCATAGCCCAGGCCAACGAGGCGACGGAAACGCGCCAGCTGCGCGGCAGTTTTACCCGGACCGCGCGTTCCCTCGTAGAGAATTTCGTTACAGGGGCAGCTCAGTGAGAGCGATTGCGATCCCGGCAGAGGTTTCCAGACGGCTTTGTAATTCATCCACCAAGAACCTCGCTCTGCTGCTTCTGTGCTGCCGCTTCCCAGCTATCCACGTTGTCGCTAGTCGGTACCAGCATGACGTTGTGGGTCGCTACGACTTTCTGCTCAACCTGCTCTTTGAAGGCCTGCACGCGAACGTGCTTGCCGAGCAACTCAAGGTTCTTCACCTTGTCAGGCCACTTTATCTTTTTGAGGATGGTTTCCGCCGTTTCCTCGTCGAAGTTCTGTATGGTCGTGCTGATATCGAGCCCGGTGAGCGTCGTTCGCCACGATCTGGGCCATAGGCTGATCGCTTTGAGGCTACCGTCGTCATTCAGGATGTCCAGAACGTCCATCTGGTCGATTTCAACTAAGCGCCGCAGCACATAATCAGCATCAATGCCGACGTCCTCGTTGCGCTTTGCTTTGAGTTCGGCGATTCTGTTTTGGATGTCAAGTTTTGACAAGTTCTGGGCAGCTATGCGGTTTGCGGTTTTGACGCTGTACCCCGCCCGAATAGCCGCTTGAGTGGCGTTTAAATCGATGAGGTACTCGCGACAGAACATTTCTTGCTTGTCAGTGAGTGCCATGTTTATTCCAAGTTAAAAGGAGTTTTAATGTCTACAGAATCACTTCTTGATGCGATGCTAAAACATGATCGTTTTCATAATCAAAATACGATGGTTCCAGGATTAGCCCAAAGAGCAGTTGATAATGGATTCGACAGCTTAACCGCGAAGCAACAGGCAGTTTTAGAACCTTTCTTAACCGAGAAATGTGATGGAGTTACCAACCCTGGAGGACATCATAACGACTGCCAAGTCATACTTGAGGGTGACGATCTCGAAGGTGCTATTGAAAATGAAATGTATTATGGAGGGCTGCTATGCCCTTCATGCGTCGACGAAAAGGAGCATTACAAGGCTGAATGGGAAAGAATTCAGCGCGAGTAATTCATAAACATTTTTAATCGGCGGCCTGATCTATTGGTGTGGTCGCCTTTGTTTTGGCTAACCTGCAATTTCGTCTAACTGTTCGGTCTGCTCTGTCGGTACTGGCGTGAACTGCACGCGCTTCACGTCGTCAGGAGCGAAGTAAAGCCACTCGCCCGTCTCGGTCGCCAGCGGCACAAAGCCGTTCACCAGCTCAGGCTGACGTCGTGACATCTTGCCCGTGAAGGTTTCGCCTGTTTGGGTGGTTAGCGTGATTTGGTAGATGTCGGACATTGAGAGCCTCTTTATCCGTTTGTTAGGGTATTGCCATTACGATGAGCCTACCCATGGTGATGGCAATAAAAAACCGCACGATGGCGGCTACTGTTTGAATATCAGGGTGTTACTTGTCATTAACCCTGGGTAAGGTAAGCATTCAGCCCGTCAGTGGTGGGACACTGGCGCACATATGCGCAGAGGGATGGCTGAATAACTCTTCGAAGGAATAAGGATGATCACCAAAGTAAAAATCAAATTTATTTCCCCTATTGATGGATCGGTATCAGATACCCCCACGGAGCATGCAATTCCCGTAGTTCCATTGACAATATGGCCAAGTAGCCCAAAAGATATAAACGTTTATAAACCAAATGGATTGAAGGCTGGTGCCTACGCACTTATAGATACCGGAGCAGATCTTTGCTATGTGGATTCAGACTTTGCTGACAATTTAAAACTCCCAGTCGCGGAAAAAACAACTGTAAGCGGAGCCACCTCAACTATAGAAACTACAGTTCGGCACGCGGTAATATCGTTCACTGAAGACGAAAGAGTTTTTTCAACAGAATTGACTTCAGTACCATTGGTAAGTAACGGGAGAAAATTCCAAGTCGTTTTCGGAATGCAACTAATTAAAATGGGCGCCCTTACGATGGATTTTTCCAATCAAGTATTTGAGTTAACATTTTTTAACTAACCCCCCAGGGATACCTCCCTCTTTTGCAAGACTGGATAAGGGCATTGCTTTTGCTGTTTTCCTAGAATCGGTACCAGAATTGAGTTGCGATTTAATATCTTTTAATTCGCTCTCAATTCTCTTTACACGTTCAGCTAAAGTCATGATTGCCTCTTAATAATCGCTTAACATCTACAAAGCCTTCCCGAAGACAATACATACCATTATCAAGCCCACCAGCAGGTGAGCTTTGTAATGGAAAGCCGTTGTGAAAGTGGCTCTCAAAAACCACAGATTTGTGGTTATGCGGCCAAGCGGTGCTGCTCTTCGATAAGTGGCTGGCGGTGATTACGCTCGAACATGCCGCGCAGCACTTCTTTGCGTTGTTCGAAGTCCCACCCCATGCTGATGAATACCGTGTTGGCGCGCTGTAGCTCGGTGATGCAGTGAATTTGTTCCGGCGTCAGGTAATCGCGGATCGGCTCTTTCTTCCCGATTTCGTGATGCACGCGGAACTTGGCCGCCGTCATGCCCAGCGCCAGTCGGTTAATCAGGTCAGCTTCGTTGCTGAAGTGATGCGGGGCGATCTGCTTACCCTGCGCCTCACGCTCATGCTTGATGGCATCGGTCATAGGCTTGTACTCCAGACGCGCCGAGTTGCGATCCATCTTCTTCTTCGCCAGCGCGCTGCGCATAGTGAAGAATTCATATACCAAGCGCTTTTTGAATTCACGCACAACTTCATTGTTTCGCATGTAGGTGATCAACAGCGTGGTTTGCTGTTCGTTTAGCAGTGCTATTTCCTGCTTCTGCATGCCTCCATCGGTTTGAAAGGGTCGCATTTCAAATTCCACCCTTCCGAACTCTTCGAGGTCGCTTTTGTACTTCCTGATGAGTTGAATCACTGGCTTGTGATCCTTCATGACACCACTGGCGATCACTGCCGAGTTGGTGACCAGGTCGAGCTTCTTGATTTCAACTAATTGCATGGCGATGTTCCTTTAGAAAGATGAGCCTGTTCGCACAGAAAAGCCGCCCCGAGATGGTCGCCACCATATACGGCAGTTCTCAGGCTCAGCTTTCTGAAAGACTCGGGATTGTTATGCGCTGCGATGCGCGGTTTACTGCGGGCATAAAAAAGCCCGACCGAAGTCAGGCTCTGTTATTTGGGTAACGAATCATTTAAGACACTGCTCTTTGATGTAGTCCTGCATGCCGCGAATCATCTTGTCAGCGGTTGCGATTCCGTCCCGGTGATCGAAATAATTCCGTCGAGCGTCTGGAGTAAGTTCGGGGGCTCCTGCATCATCCACGCCGGTGGAGGAGGTGGCTTTTGGCACTCCAGGGCAGGTTGCGGCGATGCGCAGCCGTTTAGCGCCAGAATCGACATCCCGACGCAAATCGTTAATGGTTTTTTTCGCATCGGACAATTCCTTCGTGTATTTGGTATCCAGCGCAGCAACATCGCGCTGACGCACCTGCATGTCTTTGATGGTGGCGTTCGCCAGGCGGAGACTCTTGGTGGCTTTGTCGCGCTGGTCTTTGTAGGTGATGGCGTTGTCGCGGTACCGGTTTACGAAGAACGCCAGCACGCCGATTAACGCCACCACCAGCAGCTGCAACCAGTAACGTTTGACCATATCGCCAATCATGACAGGAACAGAGCCCGCTCTGCCTCCCGGCGACGGGTGAGCCCATTCAGGACTTTACCACCAGCTTTATTCCAGCGCAGGAACTCATCGGCAGCGCCAGCGTAATCACCGGCGTTGAGTTTTCGCAGAAGGGTCGATGTCGACAGTGACCGGGCGCCGAGGTTGTAAGTGAACGACACCAGAGCATCGAATTGCCCCTGAGTCAGGTCAACTTTGACCAGGCGGGACACGTCGTTTTCATAGCTGACCAGCCCGGTCTTCAGCAGGCGTTCTGCAGTTTCCTGCTTAATCGTCATCCCGGCTCGGATCGGTTTGCCGTCGACAGGCTTGGTCCAGCCATAGCCGATCGTCCACACTCCGACGCTGTCCTGATACGCGGTGAGCTTGCAGCCTTCGAACTGCTTGATCAGGGCAATGCCTTTATCACTGGTTTGCATTCTTCATCCCCGTCAGACGTTCCCAGAAGTACGTCAGTGCCACGGACCCCATCGCCCCGCTGATACCAGAAGTAACCAGGATCATGTAAAGGCTAAGCCCGCTTTCAACGCTGATTAGGCCACCAATAAGACCGGTAAAGCCGGACACTGCAATTTGCGCCAGCGCATTGACCCAGCTCCAGGCGGCTTTGTTCTGCTTCACGTCAATAAGGTATCGGACCAGGCCGCCCCAGCATGACAGAGCAAGGACAATCAGCCATGACACTCCGGCAATGCTTTCTTTATCTTGCATACGTTTAGCCATATCACCTCCGAAAGAACGGGGTGCTGTTTGTAGTAAGGGATCAGGCCCTCGGGACGATTTAACAAGTAGGCGTGTCGATGATGGTTCCCGGAGCCTGGAATAAAAAACCTGGCGAATAGCCAGGAAGATGAGGGTAAGGCAATGCCGGCTCTCTGGCCGAAGGGTCCCAGGTAGTGGGTTCGGTGTGCGGCGTACCGCAAATAAAAAAGCCCAAGGCGCTAACCTCGGGCTTGAATTTTTTTGGCTTCGGAACGACTGAACGGATTCCCAGCGTTAGAGATGAATCTATCCAGTTTTTCCGCGAAATGCAATACCTATTTCCTATATATTTTCAATATCAGAGAAAATTATTTTCATCTCGTTACTTTTGAGAGAATGGCATCAGCCATAGACTCCTGCTTATGGCATTCGGCGACAAGTTCCTCAAAGAGCGGCTGAAGTTGGTCATAAGCCGCCGTTTTCTTTATCTCCGCAACAGTATTAATTCCCTCTATCACCGTTGAGAACTTCAGTCTGGCGTAACCTCTTCCACCGCAGCGGTCACAGGCTTTCATCACCGGAACGCCCTGGCGATCGCTTTCTGCCTTGTCCAGCACCTTACCTTTGCCATGGCAGCGACACGAATTGCTGATAACGCCTTTTCCGTTACACGGCTTGCATTTAACTCGCACCACCTCACGCGCCTGTGTCCAGCTCTCCCAGTCGCTTGGGCGAACGGCACGCGACATTTTCGACCAGTAAGGCGGTTTCCCCCATGGGTATGAGACCTTGTTGGTAAACACTTGCGCCTCTGTAAATCCGCCACCATCACAGCAATCACATTTTCGAGTGCTGGCAGCACTTCTTGAATAATCCTGGTATGCAAAAGCGCAGAGAACCTTAAGCACGCCTGACCGAGCTGATTCATCGAGTTCAGACAGTGCTCTGAATTTACCTGATAACTTACGTGCCTGCTCATAGAGTCTCTCCAGTGCTATATCTGGGCTGCTAATGCCGATTTTCGAGAGGTAAAGATCGAAACCAAACCCGCACTTGTGGCCAGCAAGGCCAAGCGCCGCCATAACGTCAGTGCCGGTGAGACTGTCTGATGCGGTTGCGTGAGGAGAGTCACTGAACATCGGTGATTTAGGCGCAAAGTATTTAGCGATTGATTCGAGGTTCATTATGCGGCTTCCTTCTGTGGCTGGTTGGTTTTGGTCTGGCTGTGCTTTGCTACTGGCGGTAGGTTGGCGCGCTTAACGCTTTCTGCCTGGTACCGCAGGAAGTCTGTGTGGTTCATTCGACCTCCAGTTCGGTGATGGTCAGTTCAAGCCTGCCGCCTTTCACGATTGGCATCCTCTTCACGCTGTAGTAGTCGACCTGCTGGTCATCGAGCCAGAACCCGGATTTCGTCAGGGCGTCGAACGCGGCCTTTTGCAGATTGTCCAGGTCGCGGCGGCGGCGATCCGGCATATGGCACTCAATACGTATTTTCACGGGTGTAGCTAGGCCGATATCCAGCATTGAGTCTTTGATGATTCTGGCGACACTGTCGCGGTACGCCTGCCCCTCTGTGCTGATGTGCGTGCGCCCGCGGTTATGCCGGTAGTAGCGGTTGTTGCTCGGCGGCCACGGGAGGCTGATGCGATATTCATTCATGCTTTTACGAGCCCCTCTTTCAGCCAGATAACCTGTGTGCGGGCCATGCCCTCCAGCGCGCACTCCTTTGCATATTCCGCATCGACCAAGCGGGTGCGGCGATCAATCTCGTCGTGGCAACTGCTGCATGCGATGGTGGCGATCAGGTCTGGCGGCTTGATTCCGGTACCGCAGAGGCCAGCAATTCGGATGTGGGCCAGTACTGAGGTTTCAGGGTTTCCATTGCATACGCCCGGGATACGCACCTGACATTCGCGGCCGCGTGCGGCTTTGCATAAATTAGCCATGCGCCCTCCTCGCCGCGAGACGCAGCCATTTCTTATCGACCAGGTCGGATGTGTAGTCTTTCAGTGTCGGGATGTCGGAGGGCTTAACCGCGGGCTTGCGCTGGCGGCGCGCCGGAACGCGGAAGATTTCGTTTGTGATGACGCGTGCGAGAGGGCTAGCCATTACGCAACCCTCCCGAAGTAATCACCTGAGTAGCGAACTTCACGGAGTTGCACGCCGTTTTGCATAGCAAATGCCTGGCTGTATTCGATGAGACTGGTCATGCGACGGATGCCCATCTTCGCAGTGCTTTCCCGGATGGCGCAGAACTCCCCTTCCAGACCCGGCACCACTTCACCAGGCTTACCGGTGGCAATGGCATGGCCTGAGACATACAGGACTTTCCATGAAGCGAGGTCGCGTGACTTGCCAGCCCATTGCAATTGCTTCGCTGTATCGCCACAGAGAGCGTGGAAGAGGTCGTTTTGGGCGAGAGTGCGGTCAGCCTCAGAAAACTTCACCACGAGCGGCAGAGCGTCGTTAACGGGCAGCTTCCTGATGTAGTCGATGAGGTTATCGCGAACGCGTTCGTCGCGGAGGTAGAAAACAGGCTGTTTCATACGCCACCTCCGAGAGGTAACGCAGAATGAAGAAAATCGCAGGTGCATTTCTGCATCTGTGACAAGGTGAGGAGTTCAGATTGTGGTCGCATTTAAGTCCCCTTAAATGCGCAGAAGTCACCGGAGTTGTTCAGGCTCCGATGACATGATTATGGACGGTTGATTCAACAAAATCAACGCGAGAAAAAGGCCTCCGGAGAGGCCCTGGCTGTCGATATGGGGATTCCCATTTCGCTTGTATGGTAGCTATGGTTTGAATCTATGCTTAGTTAACCTCGCCCCCAGTTCCCACTCTTCCATGGCCACAGTCTTACCCTTCCTGATTTGGCTTTCTACCTCCTGCTGCGGCGCTGCTGGATACGCACTACCTTCCTGCCCTGGCTCATTACTTCCGGTGCATGCATTACGGTGGTCATTGGCGTGCGGGCAGCGTTTGTTGCCGCATTCAGGGCAGACGACAAAGCGGCTATCACTAAAAGTCAATGGGCGGCAGGTTAGGCATGAGCAACCCGGAATCACCGGAGAGTTGCCGCTCACAGCCTCCTGAAAGCGTCCAAGCTCCACATACTCCTGACATGACCACCCGCCATCAATAAAATCGCGAGCTTCAACAGCGTCGAAAGTGAACGATGTTTCACCGCCAGTTGGTGAGGTTAAGCCGTACAGGTCTGCTACCGGCTTAAACTGCGTGGCTGTTATGGTACCCTCATTGGTGAGGGTGCCATTGGCACCCTGAAGCATGGCTGCGCGATAGGCGTTCCAGCCGACAGCTTTTCCGTGTTCAAACGCGCTGTCAAAGTCATCATCCATTTCCATCGCATCAGGCACAGATACCGGCACTGTAGGGGCGGTGTATAACCGAGTGCCATCTTTGAAATTCTCCCAGCCAGCCTGACCATCAGCGGCTATGCACTCCACCCTTGCATCCGGGTGGCATCCACAATCGTCAAACTCACCGAGGACTACCTCGCCAACAGCCTCCGCTTCGAGCGATGCCAGCGCGATACGCGCCAGCTTCAGTACCACTTTGGGAGTTATTTTTTCACTGAAGTGCTCTCGCGCTTTCTTTTCCGACCACACGACAGGCCACAGGACTTCTTTCGCTGCTGCTTCGATTTGCTGTAACTGCTCTTTGGTGAACTCTCTGGTAATAGTGCTCATGGGTTAGCCCTCAACCTTGCGCGGTGCTCCGCGATATTCTGGTGCCGGAACGTGCTTAGGCGCGGCAATGACATGCTTCAGCATTTCTTTCCAGGTCGCTGCGTTATTACGAAGCCAGCGACCATCGTTATCGTCAAAGAAGCCTTTAGCGACCGAGTGAGACAATTGCTCGGCGACATCGCACGGAACCGCCACAGTCTGAACGCCGTTGTTGTAGTAGCCGAGGTTGGATAGCACATGGCTTTCAGCATAACGCCCTGCCGTGTGGCATCTGCACCGATATCCGCTATTGTCTGCTGCCCACAGCGTGATATACGGGTCGCCACGCTGGGTATGTGCGGTACTCAGAATGAAATATTCACGTTCCATGCTCACTCTCCTTTAGCGGCTGCGGCGGCGCTTAGCTTGGTATTCACGTCGCCTTCAAAAATAGGCAGCACACCAATGGCTGCAGCCCAGTTCTTAGCCAACTCAGGGTCAGATGTCTCGTCGGTGTAGTCTGATGCTCGCCAACCAATAATTCGCTTCTGGTCAGGAAGGCCAGAATTTCTCTTCTCTGATGCTTGCTCTAACGCATTAAGAAGAGTTCGTATTTCCTGCTGCTGAGTGGCTATGGTTGAGTCCTTGGCTTCCAGCTCATCCAACATCCTACCCAGAGTTTTGGTGTGCATTTCTTCTCGCTCAAGCAATGCTGTTCCGCAATGTCGTTGCTCAAGTTCAGCAATCTCATCCAGCAGCACCAGCACGGTTTCAGGGGTACAATGTTTCAGAAAGTCGTTCAGTGCAGTGATTCGCTGGTCGAACGGCATAACTGGCGCCTCTCCAGCGATTTTTGCGTTCGCCGCCGCTTCACGTAATGCGCGTTTGTCGATGTTGCTCATTGGGCGGCCTCCTCCATGGCTGGGTCTGCTGGTAAAGTCATGTGCGGCACTTCAATCAGTTCTGCCCGAGCATCAGCCGTGTTAAGCGCCATTAATGCGACGATCCGCTTCTGCTCAGCATCCATTCGTAACGCTACTGTCTTGCCGTTCATATTGAAGAACACCGCAACGTTTTTGATATCTTCGATTTTCATACCCCTACCCTCCCCCAAACCATCAATACCCTTCTCATCGCCGCGCTGTTGCGGCACTCCTGGCAGATCACGTTTGTGTCCGTCCGCTGAATTAACTTCGACTTGCCCTGCCTCATACCCGGTATCGTGTCAGGGGCGAAGCGCATGCCGTAACTGGTCAGGCTGTAAAGGCGCTGGCCGTATTTTCCTTCGCAGCTAATCAGGCCGTCGGCCAGCAGCGTGCTCACCGTTCCCGATATCTTTTTGGTGTCCATGCCGATAAGCCCTGCCAGTTTTGCGTTGTTCAGTCCTGGGTTATTGCGCAGGGCTGCCAGCACCTGCTCACGGATTGTTATGGTCATCTCACACCATCCCGTTCGACTTGTTGCGGTTGTACTTCGCCAGCAGCAGCTGGATCGGCGTCGGCCCGTGCTCGGCAGCCGGTGCTGCAATCGCCCGGCGTACCGGCGGAACTGGCTTACCCTCGGTGACGCGCTTCTCCCACATGTCCAGCAGATCACCCGCCTCGCGTGCCAGTTCACCATGAGTCAACTGGCGCTCTGTGCTGCGGTGGCGCAGTTCAACGCAGATGTGGTACATGACCGGCTGCGACCAGGGGAATTGCTCACTGGAAGTGAACTCGAACGAACGATTACGCCAGTCCCAGTATTCGGTGATCACCTGGTCAACGGTGATACCCAGCGCGCCGCCGCTCTGTTTGCACCAGGCGACGAACTGGCCCGGAGACGGCAGGAATGGACGCTCCTGGCGGCGAGCTACACGCATGCCGGCATCGACCTGAGCCATGGTGTGGATCCCGTTCTCCTGAAACGCCAGCAGCCACTGACGGCGGAATTCGTTCAGGTCTTCCTGGGTGCGGAAGTTCGCCATACTGGCCGGGAACGCGGCGCGCAGCTCGTTGAACAGCTTGTTGAATACCTGAGCCACCTGCTCGACTGGCGCGCGCTCTTGATATTGCTCAGGCAGGTTATGGGCCATGCGGCTCATCTGCTCGCGGTCATGGTTACGCATCTGCTCTGCAAGAGATTTCATCGAATCACCTCATAAGCCCAGTCAGTGTTGTTGAAGTCCAGATCCGGCTTGGCGGCTGGTTTGCCGCGTACTGCCGCTTGCTTGTTCTGATAACTCAGCTTCTGGCTGGCAGTGATAAACCAATTTTTTGGCTTCTCATGCGTGAACTCGATATCCAGCTTCTGAAGTTCGTAATTCAGGTCTATCAGCGGGTACAGGTTTAACCATGCTTGATAGTCCTTGTGGTTCAGCCGAACGATTTGGCCCTCGAATGCGTACCGACTCGATATCTCATGAATATCCGCATTGGCCTCTTCGCAAGACGCGTAAGCGGCTTGGGTGTTAACCAAGGAATCAGGATCAGGGATAGGGGAATCAGGAATCAGGTTAAGGGAATCAGCAGGATTTAAACTGTTCTTAACCTGTTCTTGCACCTTACTAGCACCGTGCTTTTCTTGTGCTTCGTTATTTTCAATGACTTGAGGCTTTCCCTCTTCTTCCTTTTCCTCTTTTGCATCTGAATTGCACTGTTCTTGTTCGGTGCCATTTTGGTTCTGAGACGGTTCTGGTATCTCACTTGCCGCTTCTTTGCAGTGCGGGTTCTGGTGTTTTTTCCAGTTAGAAACTTGAATGTATGAATCGCCTTTCACCTGGTAACGATTGATGAATTTATGCTGATGCAGCTGCTGCAATAAAGCATCACAATCGACATCATCGAACGGCAGCACCATGGCTTTAATTTTCTTAGGGCGGTCATCCAGGCGACCCTCTTTATCGGCAATAGTCCACAGACCAGCGAAGAGAATGCGAGCCAGTGGCTGACATTCTGCAAGCTCGTCGTTCGTGAAAAATCCTGGCTTGATGTTTCGTGAGCGAGCCATCAAAATCCTCCTGGTTTCTGCGGACCATACACACCCGCAGCTTCTTGGGATGCAATGTATGCTTCGCGATGTTGAATGTACTCACGGACGACAGGTATTCCCCTCCCATCCATAAACGCTAACGAGCAACCACCCCTATTGACGAGGTGCAGGTATTCCCTTCCAATTTCTACCAATCTTTTTGTCGCCGCGTACTGGCAGCCAAAAACTGATATATCGAGATCGTCAAACAGTTCTTGCAAAGAGAAAGGTTCGCTCTGCTCAATGCAAATAACGTCATAAGAATCAGCAAGTTCCTCTATCGTGGCGCTACGGCTGATTAAACCGATTGCATCAGCTGCTTCAGCGATTTCTTCTTCAGTACATCTGAAAAACTCACGACTAGGATTGATTCGGCAGTTGGACAGGTATTGATGAAACTCCTGTTCATGGCCTCTCGGGTTATCGGAAAAGTAGGCGCTATGGACTTCAAATGGCGCCGGTATGCCAGTGCCCTGTGAAATCTGAGCAGCACGCATTTCAGGCTCATTTACTGTCATTCCAATTTTGAAGATTCCCGGCATGTATGGATTTTTGAGCGCGTAAATCCACCCTTGAGATCTGAGACCGCCAGGAAGATCAAGATGCTTAACCTTCTCTTTCTCCAGGCTGAGCGGCAAAAACATCGTGTTATGCATCAATTTCTCTGCCATAATTACTCCCGTTACTTGGCGTAACACAGTGTTTGGAAGGCCTTTGAAGTGACCGCTTCAAGGGCTTTTTCTTTTCTGGTGCCTCTCACATAACCCCCAGCATTGAAGTGACCATGGCCATCAGCGGCGCGGTCAGGTCCGGGTCGACACGGAACATCTCTACAATCCCCTCACTGAGTTCCTTGAGCTTCTGGTGACGCGGAGCGTTCATCGCAACGGCCACTTTCGCCTCGCTCGTTTCCTTCTCAAGTCGAGCTAAGCGGGACATGAAACTGTCCTCGGGAAGAAGTCGATGGCGATACTCCAGAGGCAGAACGGCCATGATTGCGGGTGTCAGCTGGCGGACGTTTTCGCGGTACTGCTCAGAGTCGAAACGGTTATCCAGAAAGCGAAAAAGTTTCTGGCGCGCCCTGCTGATGTCTTCCGGGAAGCTGATAGCGGTCCCGCCCTGCTCCCGGTATTCGTTGATGATCAGCGCAGAAACGACGTCCTGATTGTCCAGCGCCGACGACCATGCCCGGACCGCATCGCGGATCTTTTCGTGGTCTGGCACCGCCTTAGCTTGAGCGCGGTTTATCACCGCTCCCGGGTGTATTCCGGTATTGTGTTGATACGCAAGTGAATGCATTGCTTTCCCTTTCGTGGTTAGGGCCGCCGTTAAGCGGCATGGTTTTCTGGGTGTGGAAACAGGTCGGGAAGATCAGGTCGAATTTCGTGTGCCTTAATCTCGCCACCAGTAGCGTTTACGATGGCTGTTACTTTTTCCGGAGACACGGAACCACCGTTAAGCCACTTGTGAACCGCTGGCTGGCTAACGCCGCAAATATCCGCGAGTCGCTTCTGGCTGCCAACGATTTCTAAAGCTCGTTGAATAACTTTGTTCATGGATTTTACCTATCCGATTACTGGATTAATGAAAAGATAACCCAAGTTATGGGTATTGTCCATAACCTTTGTTATTTTACTCTGCATAACCTGAGTTATATATTGGCGCTATGAAAACATTCGCAGATCGACTTAACGCGGCTATGAGCGCCGCAGGCATATCCCAAGGGCAGCTGGCTGAGAAAGTCGGCATATCTCAACCTGCAATTCAGAAAATGACATCAGGCAAAACCACAGGCAGCCGTAAGATGGTTGAGCTTGCTCATGCATTGAACGTGCGTCCGGAATGGCTCAGTTCGGGCATAGGCTCAATGAAGGACGAAGGACGCAAGGACTCCGCTATCCCACCAGAATCGGAATGGGGTAAAGTTGACGCTTGGGATAGCAAAACAGATCTGCCAGATGACGAGGTCGAAGTGCCATATCTGAAAGACATAGAACTTGCGTGTGGTGATGGTTCCTGCTTGGAAGATGACTATAACGGATTCAAACTTCGTTTTGCGAAGTCTACCCTTCGTAAGGTGGGAGCCCAGAAAGATAGCGTGCTGTGCTTCCCGGCATCAGGAAATAGCATGGAGCCCATGATCCCGGAAGGGACGACGGTCGCTATCAACACGAACGACAAAAAAATCGTTGATGGCAAGGTTTATGCAATAAGCCAGGACGGATGGAAAAGGCTAAAATCCATTTATCGTGTGAGTCCTACCCGCATCGTGATTCGCAGCTTCAACAGTGAAGAGTACCCTGATGAAGAAGCGGATATCGAGAGTGTAGAGATTATTGGTCGCATGTTCTGGACATCTACTATCTGGTAATCAAGAGGGAAGGGATGAAATTAGAACTAATAGCATTATCTTTACTGGCTTTAACTACGAACGCAATCGGCTCTAGCACCCTGAGCTGCGATTACGCTAAGTCGGACATCAGTAATGGAGCTAATGCTCCAATGATTCCAGGCGGAAAAGGCAATGTCGAATTTGATGGAAAATCCTTTAAAGCCACACGTCCAAATGGTGGTGTGATCATTTCACCAATAATCAGTGAACAAAAAAATGGAATGCTTTTTCTTGACGACAAGACAAAAGTGTTCGCGGCAAGCCTTTCTAAAACTGATTTCGCTATCTCTGACCGAATTGCTCGAATTACTGAGCAATGGGCCAACTGCATTGATGTTAGTCCATCGCCGAACAATTCAGATAACGAAAAACCGGCAACTGCCTGGAAATATAGGTCTCTCACGAAGCAGGAGATAAATGCTGTTGAGGCAGCAGTGAAAGACCAATTGAAGGATCCAGAAAGTGCCAGATTCAAGCACTCTAAGTTTGTGAGCAACGGGAAAGGCGCTTACTGCGGCCTGGTTAATTCCAAAAACTCATATGGCGGCTATGCTGGAAACACTCCTTTCATGGTCATGCTTATCAACAATGGCAAACCTCACGCTGGCTTTATTGGTATGGGCGGAGATGATGCCGAGACCCTGTCAACGCTATCCGTCTGCAAAGACAGTGGTTATTTCTAAACCCCACCTTGATTGAAAGCCCCGCATTGCGGGGTTTTTTATTGCCAGGAATCCCCCCCCGCCACATTTTTTACAAAAATAAATTCATTTAGTTATCAGTAGATTATAACTTATGTGATGATAATTATAAATTAGGTTATTGCCATCACCCATAACTAAGGTTATCTTTAACTCATCGAAACGAAACATCGACAGCTGAGCGAAGTTAGCCAGCGGCGGACAGCAAGTCGCCTGCTTTTTAACAACATGCAGATTTACAGCGTCAATGACCTGTTATGACCCCTACACGTAAACGTGCTGTATCACCGGGTGCGATCCGGTCGGTGAGAGAGTATCCCCGCGCGAGAGCGAGAACGGCGTGAGAACGGGCAACACTGGCAGAGAGTTGGCGCTGACCAATACAGGGAATGTTTTGGGATTGGATGAATGAGCAGGCTGATGCTCGACCGATGTATTCACAGCGCTCATGGCAAGCAGTAACCAATCTGCGCCTCAAGACAGCGTCACTGGTAGTGCGGGCGCTCTAACCAGTAAGCCGGAGATCAGCGCCGGCCATCCAATCGCCAAAGCATTTCTTCCGCGTCAGCGGGCAAATCACATGAGGTGAAGTATGAAAGAGACAATCGCAATTATTGGTGCTGATGCTCTGTTTACGAAGCGCCCCGACATGTCAGAGGTTAGCGACATCATTAGTTATCTGATGACACGCGATTCATATGCACGCCCAGAGGACGCAGATGGTGACCCGGTGAAGCGGTACGCCATCGTTTGCAAAATCACGGTTGAAGAAATTGATTAAAGCTGCCAGTGGCGGCCTTTTTTTACGCCCGTCAGCGGGTAACGACAGAGGGTAATGGTATGGAGATTGTTGTAAGGGTAACAGTTGCTGAGCTTGAAGAGTCGAATTTGTCGACTGGCGAATTGCACAGCGCAATCCTTGAGGATTTAGACTCCGCTCGGGACTACCCAGGATTCAACGTGAAAATTGAAATTGTTAGTCAGCAAGAATAACCCGCTACGGCGGGTTTTTTCATACCTCAGTCGCTTCACCGAGGCGGCTTAGTTATGACAACTGGCGGCCATCCACCGCCCATTAGCGCAGAAGTCTTGTATTAACCGTTCCGTTCGCCGCGATAAGGCCAAGAGGATTTATGAGCAACCCAATCACAGTAGGTTTTTCAGGCCTGACGAAGCGAATTTTCGCGGGTCGTTCAAAGCCGAGCAAATTGGCGCCCGGCGTTCGCGAGTTCACCGGTGAGAAATTTGATGTCACAGATGAGGCGCTATTTGCAGTGGCCCATCTTCTCGCGGTTCGTGATGACATCCTGATATTCCCGACAGCTGATGGGAAAGAGATTCACCTCCGCGCCGACATCAAAGAAAAGCGGGAGGCATCATGACAGTCACCCACAACGGCAAGCAGTACACCGCCAAAAAGCTCAACGATAACGAGTGGCAGCTGACGTCGGTATCGGCACCGCGGGAAAAACTGGTGCTGAACCGCTGGCAGATGCATATCGCTGGCCTCCTGGAACAGGTTGAGGTGAAGGTATGATTGGAATGCACTACGGCACCGCATCAGTGCCACGTAGCGAGGTTTTACCGGGCACAATGCTGCAACACCACGGCAAAACTTATCGCGCCTCTGCGAACGTTGAGAAAGGCCTGTACGCCTTCAACATCTTCGAAAAAACCATCATCAAAAGTGATTCCGTCGTTGTGCTGCTGAATGAGCGCGGCGAGCCGATGGTTCACTGATATTAACCACCCTATTCAACCGATCGGCCTGGCTTTTTGCGGGCGGCCTTCGCACGCACTTTTTAAGGAGTCTTTATGCAACCTTATGAGCGATTAACCTCTGAACGTCTGGCAAGTTTGCCAGAAGGATCCCGACTGAAACTCGGCGGTCAAATTATCAAACTTACCGGGCGCGGGTCATTCACCAACAGCGCCGGGAGAACTGAGAACATGATCGAGTATGTCGATTCCCGTGGCGTTCCCGGCAGTTTTGCAGAAAGCATCATTCTCGACTCGGCTACCGAGTACCTCAGCTCTGTAATGTGTGCTTACTGCGGTGCGCGGCGCCATAAGAGCGATTGCACTGTTCAGACGGTATCGACCTACATGTCGACGTCACAAAAGCATTTCTGCACTGACAAAGGCTGTGCTGAGAGGTTCTTCCGCCAGAACCCTTCCCGCGCCAAGACATCACGGAGAACGCGATGGTGACTCAGCAAACCGGATTGCTGATGGTTGCCATGCTCTGCCTGCTGTATGACCTGCAGCCGGCAGACCTCGAATCACTGGCCCACCAGCTCGCAGAATTTGACGCAGTTAACGACCACCTTACGGAGATTAAGCATGTTGCGAGTTATTGATACTGAAACTACCAGCCTGGAAGGCAGTGTGCTGGAGATAGCCAGCGTTGATATTGTCGACGGTGTTATCTGCAATCCCATGAGCGACTTTGTGAAGCCCACTGAAGCGATCAGCTTCGAGGCAATGGCTATCCACCATATCACTGAAGATATGGTCGCTGACGCCCCGCTGATTGGCGAGGTTATCGGGCGTTACCTTGGCGCGCAGGCTTATGTCGCACACAACGCGAAGTTCGATAAATCTAAGCTGCCGCAAATCGACGCTCCCTGGATTTGTACCGCTAAGCTGGCCCGCGCTCTTCTCCCTGATCATCCAAGCCACAGTAACCAGTACCTGCGTTACAGCCTGGGCCTGAAACCTGAACTGCCTGAAGGCCTGTATGCGCACCGCGCGCTGTATGACTGCTACGTAACTGCTGAATTGCTTCTGTACATGGGTCGCCTGGCGAAATGGACGTTTGGCGAAATGCGCGCCATTTCAAACAGCCCTTCACTGATTAAGGCTATCCGGTTCGGCAAACACAAGGGCCTGACGTTCGAAGAGATTGCGAAGGTCGACCCTGGCTATCTCCGCTGGTTGTCCAGCAACAGCGATGACGAAGACATTCTCTTCACCATTAAACACTGGCTTAAGGGGTAATTCATGGCGGTGATGACTCTCATCCTTGCCGACTCCGGGTATGGCAAGACGTACAGCATCCGCAACGTTAACCCGGAAAACGCTATTCTCGCTCGCTGTATTCGTAAGGCCCTTCCGTTCCGTAATAACGGCTGGAAGCTCCACGGAAAACGCCTGCCGGATAACTCAATCCAGCGCGGGAACGTGGTTGATATCCGCAATGGACGGCATCTTCTTGACGTGATCCGTAACGCTGCGATGAGTGGCCGAAAAATACTGATTATCGATGATTTTCAGGCCGTCATGCAGCACGAGAACATGGACCGGGCCTACGAGACTGGCTACACCAAGTTCACCGAAATGGCGGAGCACGCCTGGCGCATCATTGAAGCCGCCACACAGCTTCCGGACGACTACCGCGTCTATTTCCTCGCTCACACTGAAGAGAGCGAAGGAAAAATCAGGATGAAGACCGTCGGCAAGATGCTTAACGAAAAGCTCACTCCTGAAGGGTACTTCCCTATCGTTCTGCGCATCATCAAGCGCGACGGCAAACACCTTTTCCTGTTGAAGGGCGACGACAACGACACCGTGAAGTGTCCTCCTGACCTGTTCGGTCCGGAAGTGACTGACATGGATAACGACCTGGCAGCGTTCGACAACGCAATTTCTGAATTCACTGACTTATAAGAGAGATAACGATGAACCAACCAATCAGCTTTACCTGGAACCAGCAGTCGGCAGAAGCAGCACTCAAAGCAGGATCCTCCGCTGGCATTTCTGAAACCGGCGCATACGAAGGCGTGATCACCTCCGCTGTGTATGAGTTCGGCAAGGATGGATCACAGTCGCAGGCACTTGTTCTTTCGCTCGACGCTGACGGCCAGAAAGCAAATTTCCTGCGCATCAACTTCCTCGGTCGAGACGGCAGCCAGACATTCGGTATGGGCCTGATTGCTGCAATTATGTGGGTTGCTCAGGTTAAAGACGCTCAGGCGCAACAGCGCCAGGGGCAAAGCGGTCCTGAATGGTGCCTGCCTGCTCTTGAAGGTAAGCGTGTCGGCTTATTCCTGCAAAAAATCCTCACCACCAAGACAGATGGCAGTGACAGCTACAAATTCGAAGTCCGACATGTTTTCCAGCCGGGAAGTCGTCTGACCTATAAAGAGTTCACCGACAAAACGCCAGCAGAAGCGATCGCTACGCTTGAGCGCACCATGAAAGACAAAGACGACCGCAAACCTCACGATTCGTCTCGCGGTGGCTGGGGTGCGCCTTCGAATAACAATGGCGGATGGGGGAATAATCAGACCGATCCAAACTCGGTACCGGATTCCCGACTGCAACAGGCAAACCGTCAGGTTTCGCATAACAACCAGAACCCTCGGTTCGACGACGACATTCCATTCTAGGACACCTCGTTATGACTCACGCTCACGACGACATCAGGGTTGGCACACTGTGCCTTCCCTTCATTGGTAACGGCTGGCTAATGCCATGGGGTGAAGTGGTCAGCAATCCATTAAAGGCGCAGCGGCTCGCTGAGGAATATCGGGAAAGGCAGGAGGCGGCATGAAATACGGAAGCGTGTGCAGCGGCATCGAAGCTGCCAGTAAAGCGTGGGAACCTCTCGGCTGGAAACCTTCCTGGTTCTCTGAAATAGAGCCATTCCCATCCGCAGTCCTCGCCCATCACTGGCCGGAAGTAACAAACCTCGGCGACATGACCAAAATCGCCGATGCGGTGCGCGCTGGTGAAGTTGAAGCGCCTGATGTTCTGGTCGGCGGTACGCCCTGCCAGGCATTCAGCATCGCCGGCTTACGTGAAGGCCTGTCTGATGACCGCGGGCAGTTAACCCTATCTTACGTGGAATTAGCCAATGCAATCGACGCAAAGCGCCGCGAACGCGGTGAGCCAGAATCAATCATCGTCTGGGAAAACGTCCCCGGCGTACTCAGCAGCAAAGACAATGCCTTCGGGTGCTTTCTGGCAGGACTTGCCGGAGAAAGCTGTGAGTTGCAGCCAGCAGGGGGGAAATGGACGCACGCAGGTTGTGTGTCTGGACCAAAAAGGGTTATCGCCTGGCGCGTCCTTGATGCTCAATTTTTCGGAGTGGCCCAACGACGCCGCCGTGTGTTCGTTGTCGCAAGTGCTCGAAAAGGATTCGATCCCGCAGCGGTACTTTTTGAGCTCGACAGCGTGCGCCGGGATTCTGCGCCGCGCCGAGAAACGCAAAAGGCTGTTGCCGCCCTTACTGCACGAGGCGTTGGAACGTGTGGCGCAGACGACAATCAGGCACAAGCTGGACACCTGATTGCTTTTGGCGGTGGCAATACTGCCGGTCATATTGATGTGGCGACCGCCTGCACCGCGCATGGAATCAGGTTGGATTTTGATACTGAGACTTTCGCAGTGCACGGTACGCAGGATCCCGATACCAATTGCGAACTGGCGCACACACTTGGCCGCAACAACGGACAAGAAAACGCGATAGTTACTGAACCATTCACATTGGCAATCCGAGGGCGATCAGAAGGAAGTACGGTCGAAGTGAGAAATGACGGCACAGCCAACGCGCTGTTGACGCCGAATGGCGGCCGCGCTGGCATGGGTGTAGGAGCTATCGGGTGGGGTATGCAGGTTCGCCGCCTAACACCGATTGAGTGTGAGCGCCTTCAGGGCTTCCCTGATAATCACACCCTGATCGGCTGGCGCGGGAAGAATGCTGATGAATGCCCGGACGGGCCACGCTACAAAGCGATCGGAAATAGCATGGCAGTACCGGTTATGCGTTGGATTGGTGAGCGCATCGCCGCAGCGCTTCCAGCCGAGAAGACGAATGGTGATTATGGCGGAAGTAAAACCCCGCTCGACCAGCGCGACCTCTGGCGCACTCCACCAGCACTATTCACTTCCCTTGATGCTGAGTTCTGCTTCCAACTGGATGCCGCCGCGGCTCCTCATAACGCACTGTGCCGGAAGTTCATCACAGCCGAGCAGAACACGCTGGAAACGCCCTGGGCTGATTACCTGAGCATTCCCGGCTACGTCTGGTTGAACCCGCCATACAGCGACATCACGCCGTTTGTGAAAAAGGCCGCCGCCGAGAGCAACAATCAGATCGGCACGGTCATGCTGGTTCCGGCAGACACATCGGTTGGCTGGTTCAAAGAGGCTATCCAGACCGCCAGCGAAGTTCGCTTTATCACCGCCGGGCGGCTGGCATTTATCAACCCGGTCACCGGTAAGCCAGTCAGCGGCAACAATAAAGGGTCGATGCTCATCATCTGGCGACCGTACCCGCGTACACACTGCCACTTCGCAACTGTGGACCGGGACGAGCTGATGGCTTTCGGGGCGAAACTTCTCGCCCGCCGGGAGGCCGCATGACGCCAGCAGCTTATTACAACGAAATCGACCCGTTCGCTGCGCAGTGGCTGCGGAACCTAATCGTCGGCGTACATATCGCCCCGGGCGAAGTTGATGAAAGGAGTATTGAAGATGTCACACCTGACGATCTGCGAGGATTCACGCAGTGCCACTTCTTCGCCGGAATTGGAGTCTGGTCGCATTCACTGCGCCTCGCCGGATGGCCTGATGATAAACCAGTCTGGACCGGTTCCTGCCCGTGCCAGCCTTTCAGCGCGGCAGGCAAAGGAGATGGGTTTGCTGACGAGCGGCACCTTTGGCCCCACTTCTTCCACCTCATCAGCGAGCGCAGACCTCAGCATGTCTTTGGCGAACAGGTTGCAAGCGGTAACGCAAACACATGGTTCGACCTTGTACAAGCTGACCTGGAAGGAATGGGATACGCCTTCGGGCTTGTGCCGTTTACGTCAGCGAGCATCGGCGCGCCGCACATCAGAGAACGAGCTTATTGGGTGGCCGAGTCCATTAGCGAGCAACGTCAAAAACTGTTACCAGGACTGGAAAAAGGTAATAGCGAGGAAGGAGGCTGGCCGCCAGCCAAACCTTCAGGACTTTGCAGTGCTGGCGGCATGGGTGACACCAACCTCACGCGACTGGAAGGACTCGGCGGGAATGACAGCGCAGCGGGATGGAAAGGAGAGACTGGATCAGCTACCCCGCCAGGCGTACACATGCGGGCCCTTGAGGTTAACGGTTTTTGGCGAGATGCGGACTGGCTCTTTTGTCGAGATGGCAAATGGCGTCCAGTTGAACCCGGCACATTCCCGCTGGTTAATGGGGCTGCCGCGCGCCTGGGACGAGTCGAGTCCGGGGTGGCAAGAGTGGCAAGCAGCAACCGCACAGGCCGACTCAAAGGCTACGGCAACGCCATAAACGCGCAGGCTGCGGCAGAATTCGTCCGGGCTTATATGGAGGGGTTATGACACCAGCAAATGAAAATGCCATCCGCGCCGCCTGCCGCCGCTGTACCGAATAAATCCAGCAGGCCATGCGCAAGAAGCCAAAGCCGAACTGGAACGAAACGGTGCCTCCCATCATCAACAAGCATCACAAGAAAATTGAAGCTCTGGGAGTTAGCCTCCTGGAGTTCGTCGTATACACAGGGCGGCTTAATCGCCGATTCGGAGTTGAATCGTGATCAAATACGCGAAACTGGATAGTGAGGTGTTAAGCGCTATCGGTGCTCAGCCAACCTCTTTTTCTGAGCTATTCAGCCCTTCCGTGAGACAGGAGTGCCTTGTCATTGCTGAAGCAGAAGGAAAGCACCCAATGGACGTCTTCCGTATTCTTGACCGCCGGCTCCAGTCACTCAGGAAGCTTGGCGTTATTCAGCACGTCAAAGGAAAGGGGTGGATACAGCCATGAAATCGCAAATCACCAGGTCGCTAAAGCGGCCTTTTTTATTGCTGGCGTTTACCTTCAACCGAATTAACCGACAGTTCCGGGAGCATTGAATATGGCTCGCTACAAATTCTCAAACCGTAAGGCTCGCATTGAGAAGAAGTTCAGTAAATCGGCGATGGAGCTGCTTATTCAACTAAGGCCAAGAAGCATTAACGCCGCAGATTTCACCCTTGAGTATGGTGATTTCGAAGTCCGTCATGGAACGGTTTATCACGACGAATGGCACCTTTGGGGATCCCCTGATTACTGGACTGGCGAGTGCGATAGTTACGATGCCTTTTTCGTGCTCCACGACCATTTAATTATGCTGACGCACGACCATGAGGGCGAGATGGATGCCCGCAATAAAGCTGGCTGGGACGAAGAAATAGACATCACTCCTTATTGTTCTCCGTGGCGCCTTGGCACCGTCAACCGCGCTCAAATCATTAGGCATTGCCGACAGCTTGTGTCTGCTGGCATCAACTGGGACGCTTAACATGGCCGACATAATCGATACCGCAGCAGAGATTGAAGAACTTCAGCGTAACGCTGCCCTTTCTGCTCACCGAGTAAACCGCAACGCAGTATCAGCTGAGCATTGCGCGGAGTGCGGCGAGGACATACCGGCGCTGCGGCGCGCTGCCGTTCCCGGCTGCCAGACGTGCGCGGAGTACCAGGGTGTTATCGAATTGAGGAAGAAGCAGCGAGGTGCCTAATGTTTGCACTCATTCAGCGGGGTCAGATTTACGCTGACCAGCACGGTTGGCCTGTAATCATCCACAGCTGCACATCTCAGATAGTACGCTACTGGAGGCAGGGCCGGATCAACACCGCTTCAATCGACCGTTTTAACAATGATTTTGAGCACCTCGATCACCGTGAGGCGGCGCAGATACGCGCCGAACTAGAGACTAGTGAGCACATTAAATCGCTGCGCGCCCAGCGTGCGGCATGAGGAGAGATTATGTCAGCATACGATGAAATTATGAACGCACTCGCCTTCTACTTCGGCGATGGAGAAGGCATAACCCCAAGCGAGGAAAGCATCCGTGAAATTATCAGCCAGGAGCATGACCCAATTGAGACGATTGCTAAAGCGTTAGACGATTACCGCGCATCGAAGTCATGACGCAACTGATAGCCAGTTATGAGCTGGCTATTGGGTGCGAAAGCACCGCCTCACATCCCTTGATGTTATTGCCGCCTACGGGCGGCTTCTTTTTGCCTGGAGATAACCATGAGCGACATTATCCAACTGGTACCGAACAAATGGGTCACAGAGGAACTTTTAACTGCGACAACCGGCATGTCAAAGCACATGATTCAGCATGCCCGCCGGTCTACCTGGATGGAGGGAAAGCATTATCGCCATGTTGCCCCTGATATGGCACCTAAGCAAAACAGCCCAATCATGTATAACCGCGATGAGATAAACCACTGGATCGAGCACCAAAGCCCAGCGAAACGCCGGAGAATATCTGCTTAAATGTCCTTTGGCACATCAAACGAGGAATGATTATGGCAGCATACCCAACAGGCGTAGAGGTTCATGGCGAATCGTTACGCATATGGTTCATATATCAGGGGAAGCGTGTCAGGGAAAATCTCGGCGTTCCTGACACGCCAAAAAACAGGAAAATGGCAGGCGAACTTCGGGCTTCAGTCTGCTTTGCGATAAAGACAGGCACATTCAATTATGCCTCGCAATTCCCTGATTCATCGAACGCAGAGAAATTCAGCACTGTCAGAAAGCAAATCTCACTACTTGAACTGAAATCGAAATGGCTTGGGCTTAAAGAGATGGAGCTTAGCCTCGGGACGTTGAGGCGTTACGATTGCCACCTCACAACCACTATCGAAACAATTGGTGAGCACAGGTATATCGGCAGCCTGAACACTGAAGATATCCTTAGCGCCAGGAAGGAGCTACTGAACGGCTGGCAGAAGACCAGACATGGCCTAAATCATCCACCCAAAAAGGGAAGAAGCGTTCCTACAGTCAATAGCTATATGGCATGCCTTGGCGGGATGCTGAGCTTTGCTTTCAAAAGTGGCTACCTGAAAACCGATCTGATGGCAGGTATTACCCCTCTCGCAAAAGAAAGACCCATTCCAGATCCTCTTACTTCTGATGAGTATCAGAGAGTGGTTGCGGCCTGCCCAACACTACAGTTTCAGAATATGGTTATCTTTGCGGTAAATACAGGCGTCAGGCATGGCGAACTAAGCGCGTTATCCTGGGAGGATGTGGATACTGTCAACTGGACTGTTACAGTGTCACGGAACTATTCCCTGAAGGGAAACTTCACCCTGCCAAAAACCAACGCCGGGATTCGAACAATACAGCTGACCCAGCCAGCAATTGATGCACTCAAGGCGCAAATGCCACTAACCAGAATGATGGCATCCCACAAGGTAAGCGTCAGCCTACGGGAATACAAAAAAAAGAGAACCGATGAATGCACCTTTATATTCTCGCCGTCCATTACTTCAATGAACGGTAAGAAGACGATGTGCTACGTCCCCGGATCCATTAATTCAGCCTGGCGCACTGCCCTGCGTCGTGCAGGCGTCCGACAAAGACGGTCTTATGAAACCAGGAACACATATGCGTGCTGGGCACTGGTCGCCGGAGCGAACCCAAATTTCGTTGCGCACCAGATGGGCCATTCGTCAGCGCAAATGCTATTCACGGTTTACGGTAAATGGATGACCGAGAATAACCATGACCAAGTGGGCATTTTGAACGCATCATTTACTCAAAATGCCCCACCGATGCCCCATAGAAAAACCGCATAACCTTAACTATCTGATTTAACATATTAATATCACTTCAATCATGATTCATCTGGATGAGTAAAGTCGGCTCCTTCGCATTTAGCTTCCTGCCTGTGATGTTCTGTATCGCTATCCCGCTGGGTCTGGCGCGCGAGAACAAAGGTGTGGCGGCGTTTGCCGGTTTTGTGGGTTACGCAGTGATGAACCTGGCGGTTAACTTCTGGCTGACCGCGAAAGGCATTCTGCCGACCACCGACGCTGCCGTGCTGAAAGCCAATAACATTCAGAGCGTGATTGGTATCCAGTCGATTGATACCGGGATCCTCGGCGCGGTGATCGCCGGGGTGATTATCTGGATGCTGCACGAGCGCTTCCACAATATTCGCCTGCCGGATGCCCTGGCCTTCTTCGGCGGTACCCGCTTTGTACCAATTATTACCCTGGTGGTGATGGGTCTGTTTGGTTTGATCATTCCGCTGATCTGGCCAGTCTTTGCAATGGGCATCAACGGTATTGGCCGCATCATTAACGGCGCGGGCGATTTTGGTCCGATGATCTTCGGTACCGGTGAGCGTCTGCTGCTGCCGTTTGGCCTGCAGCATATCCTGGTCGCCCTGATTCGCTTCACCGAAGCGGGCGGAACCATGGAGGTGTGCGGTCACGATGTGAGCGGCGCGCTGACCATCTTCCAGGCGCAGCTGAGCTGCCCGACCACTCATGGCTTCTCTGAAAGCGCCACCCGCTTCCTGTCTCAGGGTAAAATGCCAGCCTTCCTTGGCGGCCTGCCGGGTGCGGCACTGGCGATGTACCACTGCGCGCGTCCGGAAAACCGCCATAAAATTAAAGGGCTGCTGATCTCCGGCGTGATCGCCTGCGTCGTCGGCGGGACCACTGAGCCTATCGAATTCCTGTTCCTGTTTGTTGCGCCGGTGCTGTATCTCATCCACGCCGTGCTGACCGGTCTGGGCTTTACCGTCATGGCGGTACTGGGCGTCACCATCGGTAATACCGACGGCAACGTGATTGACTTCGTGGTGTTCGGTATCCTGCATGGTCTTTCCACCAAGTGGTATCTGGTACCGGTCGTGGCGGCCATCTGGTTTGCGGTGTACTACGGCATCTTCCGCTTCGCCATTACCCGCTTCAACCTGAAAACGCCAGGCCGTGATGTTGAAACAGCCACCAGCGTCGAACAGGCGGTTGCAGGAACCGTGGGCAAATCCGGCTATAACACCCCTGCCATTCTGGCGGCGCTGGGCGGTGCGGATAACATTACCTCGCTGGATAACTGCATTACCCGCCTGCGTTTGTCGGTGGCGGATATGTCAAAAGTGGATACCAACGCCCTGAAAGCTAACCGGGCGATCGGCGTGGTACAGTTAAATCAGCACAATTTGCAGGTGGTTATCGGCCCGCAGGTACAGTCGGTGAAAGATGAGCTGGCAACCCTGATGCGAACAGTAGAAGCCTGATGCCCCGCCCCCTCGCTCTGAGGGGGTTTTACTTTAAGGACTCACGTGATGTTTGATTTCTCTACCGTCGTGGATCGTCACGGCACCTGGTGTACACAGTGGGACTACGTCGCCGACCGTTTTGGCGCGGCCGACCTGCTGCCCTTCACCATCTCGGATATGGATTTCGCCACCGCCCCCTGCATTACTGACGCGCTGCATCAGCGCATCAACCACGGCGTGTTTGGCTACAGCCGCTGGAAAAACGATGAATTTCTCGCCGCCGTCGCGCACTGGTTCCGCCAGCGCTTTAACAGCCACATTGATACCGAAACCATCGTGTATGGCCCTTCCGTCATCTACATGGTGTCCGAGCTGATTCGTCTCTGGTCCGCTCCTGGCGACGGCGTGGTGGTGCACACCCCGGCATACGATGTGTTTTACAAAGCCATTGAAGGCAATGGGCGTCATGTGGTGCCGGTTGAGATGGAAAAGCATGCTTCTGGCTGGCTGGGCAATATGGCTGCTCTGGAAGCGGCACTGGCGAAACCGGAAAATAGAATCCTGCTCCTGTGCAGCCCGCAAAACCCAACCGGTAAGGTCTGGACCCGCGAAGAATTGACCCACATGGCAGAGTTGTGCGCGCGCCATAACGTTGCGGTCATCAGCGATGAAATTCATATGGACATGGTGTGGGGTGGGCATCGTCACACGCCATGGAATGAGGTGGCGCGCGGCAAATGGGCGCTGCTAACCTCCGGCTCGAAAAGCTTTAATATCCCGGCGCTGACGGGCGCTTACGGCCTGATAGGTGAAGAAGAGAGCCGTAACGGCTATCTCAGTGCTTTAAAAGGCCGGGACGGACTCTCTTCCCCCTCCGTACTGGCACTGACGGCGCATATCGCCGCCTACCAGCAGGGAGCGCCGTGGCTGGATGCCCTAAGGCACTATCTCGAAGAAAATCTGCTGTATATCGCGCAGGAATTAAACAGTGCTTTTCCGAAACTGAACTGGCAGCCGCCGGAGGCCACCTATCTGGCCTGGGTTGATCTGCGCCCGCTAAATATTGATGACCGCGCGCTACAAAAAGTACTGATTGAGCACCAAAAAGTGGCCATCATGCCGGGATATACCTACGGAAACGAAGGTAACGGTTTCGTGCGCCTGAACGCAGGCTGCCCGCGCAGCAAGCTGGAACAAGGGGTGAAACGCCTCATTGCCGGGATTAACACGCTCCTGTAATCAGTTTGCGCAACGGAATATTCCCTTGCGCAAATAGCTTTTTACCCCGTTTTGTTTTTATAATATGGCGCACTTTAACCAGAAAAGAGTGCGACCATGATTGATACACGCCTGCCTTTAACTGATATTCATCGTCACCTTGACGGTAACATTCGTGCCCAAACCATCCTCGATCTTGGCCGCCAGTACAATTTAACGCTTCCCGCTCAAACGCTGGAGTCATTGATCCCGCACGTTCAGGTCACCTCTAATGAACCTGACCTCGTCAGCTTCCTGAGCAAACTCGACTGGGGCGTGAAGATGCTGGCCTCGCTGGATGCCTGCCGCCGCGTGGCGTTTGAGAACATTGAAGATGCGGCCCGTAACGGCCTGCACTACGTTGAGCTGCGCTTCTCGCCGGGCTATATGGCGATGACCCACAACCTGCCCGTTGCAGGCGTGGTGGAAGCCGTGATTGAAGGCGTCCGCCAGGGCTGTGAAACCTACGATGTCCAGGCCCGTCTGATTGGTATTATGAGCCGTACGTTTGGCGAAGCGGCCTGCCTGCAGGAGCTGGAGGCGCTGCTGGCCCATCGCGATGCCATCACTGCCGTCGATCTCGCCGGTGATGAACTGGGCTTCCCGGGCAGCCTGTTCCTCTCTCACTTCAACCGCGCACGCGATGCCGGCTGGCACATTACCGTTCATGCGGGTGAAGCGGCAGGTCCGGAAAGTATCTGGCAGGCCATTCGTGAGCTCGGCGCCGAGCGTATCGGTCACGGCGTTAAGGCGGTAGAAGACCGTGCCCTGATGGATTTCCTCGCAGAACAGCGTATCGGGATTGAATCGTGCCTGACGTCCAATATTCAGACCAGCACCGTGGCAACGCTCGCGCAGCACCCGCTGAAAACCTTCCTGGAACACGGCGTGCTGGCCTCGCTGAACACTGACGATCCGGCGGTACAGGGCGTGGATATCATCCACGAATACAATAACGCCGCACCGCAGGCGGGTCTGAGCCGCGAGCAGATCCGTCAGGCGCAGATCAACGGTCTGGAAATTGCGTTCCTGACGCCGGAAGAGAAGCAGGCTCTGCGGAATAAAGTGGCAACCGCGTAAGCCTTTTTGCCGGGTGGCGGCTGCGCCTTACCCGGCCTACAGTATCTGAACCCTATGCCAGACAGAGCGTGGCGCGATGTTTGGCAGATTCGATACCCAGCTCAATCAGCTCCATAATCTGAATCGCCTGGCTGGCCGGAACCGGATTTTCTCCTGATCCGTTCAACGCATCGCGAATAGCCGCATAATAGGCCGGATAGTTGCCCGGCATCGTCAGCAACGTTTCCTCAACCAGTTCCTCACCTTCAACCCGCGTGACCACGCCGTCGCGCATATCATAGCCCCAGTCTTCCTGAGGCAAACGCTCACCGTTTTTAAGACGGTCTTCCTGTGGATCGAGGCCAAACTTCACATAGCTTCCCCGCGTGCCGTGAATGATATAACGGGCAGATTCCGCGGCCGCGACCATCGTTCCATGCAGCACGATGCGGCGCTGCGGATAACTTAACACCGCGTGGAAGTAATCGGTCGTCTGCGCCCCGGGTCTGAGCTGGGCCAGATCGACCGTCATGCTCACCGGCAGACCAAACAGGTTGACAGCCTGGTCCAAAAGATGAGGGGCTAAATCGTACCAGATGCCGCTCCCCGGACCGGCCTGCTCCCGCCAACGGTTTCTTACCTGCGGGCGAAAACGGTCAAAGTGCGATTCAAAAAAGAGGATCTCACCTAACGTACCTTCGCTGAGTAGCGTTTTTACCGTCAGGAAGTCGCTATCCCAGCGGCGGTTATGAAAAACGGAAAGCAGTCTGCCCAGGCCTTTTGCCAGCGCGTCCAGTTCACGCGCCTGTGACAACGTCACCGTGAAAGGTTTATCAACAATGACGTGCTTTCCAGCTTCCAGCGCGGCTTTTGCCAGGGGGAAATGCGTGTCGTTAGGTGTAGGGATGACAATTAAATCAATATTCGGATCGTTGAAGAGATGTTTTGGCTCAGAGACAACCGGCACGGAAGGCCAGTCGGCATGGACTTTGGTAGCATCGCTACTGGATACTGCTGCCAGCATCATTCCGGGCGTTCCGGCTATCAGAGGTGCGTGAAACGTTTTGCTCGCGTACCCATAACCTATCAGACCGACGCGGATATTATCACTCATAGTGCCGTCCTCTTTTATGATGTTCTTATTTCACACTGGCAAGCCTGCTATAAGCGCAGATTAATAATGTGCCGTATGACTTAAAATAGCAGGTTGTGGCGGTTGTTTTCGTTACATAGTATTAACCTTCTGATTTTGTTTAAGGGAACCGTTCCCAAAGAGCTTGCCGATGGTGAGGCCTCGCTGTAACATTTGCGCCCTGTATTTATGGATAAAGTACAATTACGAGTCATGACATCAATTATTAATCGAATCATTGAATTAGCGGGATGGATTGTTCTTGGGGTATCGGTCATTTTGCTCGGCGTTGCCAGCCACATCGATAACTACCAGCCGCCGGAGCCTGTCACAGTCGCCCAACCTAAGTAACCGGTTACTGCAATAACGAGTGACATATTATGTCAGTTACGTATTGCCAGCCCAGGTGAACACGGTTAACCTTCTCTTCCAGGCATCGTCTGATGCCTGAATTTCAGCAAAGAAAACTCCTAATTTCGTCGCGTTACCTGAGTGGGCTGTTTACGTCTTTATTAATCCGTTTATTATTCGAACGAATTACCTTAACGGGTATTACTCACTTTTATATGGAAACTTATTAATATGACAGTTCAGGACTATTTATTAAAATTTCGCAAGATCAATTCGCTTGAGAGCCTGGAAAAACTGTTTGACCACCTGAACTACACCCTGTCGGATAATCAGGACATCATCAATATGTATCGCGCCGCCGATCATCGCCGTGCGGAGCTGGTCTCCGGCGGTCGTTTGTTCAACGTCGGTGAAGTGCCTAAGTCTGTCTGGCGTTACGTTTTATAAGAAAGTAGCCATCCGCGCGAAATGTTATATACTCTCCGCCCTGCAAACTGGCTGTACAACATTTCGCGCAGATTATGGGAGAGTTCATGACCGCAACGCCTGGAGAACGCATTGGAGGCTGGTTAATCGCCCCACTGGCATGGCTGCTGGTTGCCTTGTTAAGCGCATCGCTTGCGCTGCTGCTTTATACCACCGCACTGATCACCCCTCACGCTATTCAGACCCTGATGTCGCAAAGTGTGCTTAATATTGCGATGTGGTTTGTGTCCTTCGTTTTCGCGATCGGCATGTGGTACTACACCCTGTGGCTGACCATCGCCTTCTTCAAACGCCGCAAAGGGGTGCCTAAGCACTATATTATCTGGCTGTTAATCTCAGTCCTGCTGGCAGTCAAGGCGTTTGCGTTCTCGCCGGTGTCTGACGCGCTTGCGGTCCGCCAGCTACTTTTCCCGTTACTGGCCGCGGCGCTGCTGGTGCCCTATTTCAAGCGGTCGACGCGGGTAAAAAACACCTTCGTGAACCCGTAATAACCTTACAGATAACCTGTTGTCGCCTGACCCGGTTTGTCCGATAATAGGCGGCTTTTTTATTTCAGGCTAAATAATGACCGATTACTTACTGCTCTTTGTCGGCACTGTGCTGGTTAACAACTTCGTTCTGGTGAAGTTCCTTGGCCTGTGCCCGTTTATGGGCGTTTCCAAAAAACTGGAAACGGCGATGGGCATGGGGCTGGCAACCACTTTCGTCATGACGATGGCATCGATTTGCGCGTGGTTGATTGATACCTGGATCCTCATCCCGCTGGGGTTAATCTACCTCCGTACGCTGGCCTTTATTCTGGTCATTGCCGTTGTTGTGCAATTTACCGAAATGGTGGTGCGTAAAACCAGTCCGGCGCTCTATCGCCTGCTCGGTATCTTCCTGCCGCTGATCACCACCAACTGCGCGGTACTCGGCGTGGCGCTGTTGAACATCAACCTTGGCCATAACTTTATGCAGTCGGCGCTGTACGGTTTTTCCGCCGCCGTCGGTTTCTCGTTCGTAATGGTCCTGTTCGCCTCGATTCGCGAACGTCTGGCCGCTGCGGATATCCCTGCGCCTTTCCGCGGTAACGCGATTGCGCTGGTCACCGCGGGTTTAATGTCTCTGGCCTTTATGGGCTTCAGTGGTCTGGTGAAGTTGTAATGAATGCTATCTGGATTGCCATCGCCTCTATTAGCGTCCTGGGGTTAGCGTTTGGCTTTATCCTCGGTTACGCCTCCCGCCGTTTCGCGGTAGAGGACGATCCCGTTGTAGAAAAAATTGATGAGCTTCTGCCGCAAAGCCAGTGTGGGCAGTGCGGCTACCCTGGCTGTCGCCCTTACGCTGAAGCGGTGGGCATTCAGGGTGAGAAAATTAACCGCTGTGCGCCCGGCGGCGAAGCGGTGATGCTGAAAATTGCGGCCCTGCTTAACGTTGACCCACAGCCCGTTGATGGCGATGCGGATGTGCAGGAGCCGGTCCGCGGCCTCGCCGTGATCGACGAGGCAAATTGCATCGGCTGCACTAAATGTATTCAGGCCTGCCCGGTTGACGCCATTGTTGGTGCCACCCGCGCCATGCACACCGTCGTGGCGGATCTGTGCACCGGCTGTAACCTCTGCGTAGCCCCCTGCCCGACGCAATGTATTACGCTGCGCCCGGTTGAAGCGACTACCGAAAGCTGGAAGTGGGATCTTCAAACCATTCCGGTTCGCAACATTCCTGTGGAACAACATGCTTAAGTTATTTTCTGCTTTCAGAAAAGAGAAGATCTGGGACTTTGACGGCGGTATTCATCCGCCGGAGATGAAAACCCAGTCTAACGGCACGCCGCTGCGCCAGATTCCGCTGGCGACGCGTTACGTCATGCCGCTCAAGCAGCATATCGGCGCGGAAGGTGAGCTGTGCGTAAAAGAAGGTGATACCGTCCTTCGCGGTCAGCCGCTGACCTTTGGTCGCGGACGTATGCTGCCTGTACACGCCCCAACGTCCGGTAAAGTGATCGCGATTGCCCCTCATACGGTGGCGCATCCGTCGGCACTGTCAGAGCTGAGCGTGATCATTGAAGCCGACGGCGAAGATCGCTGGATCGAACGTGACGGCTGGAGCGACTACCGCAGCCAGAGCCGCGAAGCGCTTATCGAGCGCATTCACCAGTTCGGCGTTGCCGGGCTGGGCGGCGCCGGCTTCCCTACCGGCGTCAAGCTGCGCGGCGGTAGCGATAAAATCCAGACGCTGATTATCAATGCCGCAGAGTGCGAGCCGTATATCACCGCCGACGATCGTCTGATGCAGGATTGCGCCGCTCAGGTAGTGGAAGGCATCCGTATCCTCGCGCATATTTTGCAGCCGCGAGAAGTGCTGATTGGTATCGAAGACAATAAACCGCAGGCTATCTCCATGCTGCGCGCCGTGCTGGCGGGTAGCCATGATATCGCCCTGCGCGTTATTCCAACCAAGTACCCGTCTGGCGGCGCAAAACAGCTGACGCAAATCCTCACCGGGAAGCAAGTGCCGCACGGCGGACGTTCTTCGGATATCGGCGTGCTGATGCAAAACGTCGGCACAGCTTATGCCGTGAAACGTGCGGTAATTGACGGCGAGCCGTTAACCGAACGAGTCGTGACGCTGACTGGCGAATCGGTCTCCCGTCCGGGTAACGTCTGGGCGCGCCTCGGTACGCCGGTGCGTCATTTGCTGGAGCAGGCTGAATTCTGCCCGGGTACCGATCAGATGGTGATCATGGGTGGCCCTCTGATGGGCTTTACCCTGCCATGGCTGGATGTCCCGGTAGTCAAAATCACGAACTGCCTGCTTGCTCCCTCTTCCACCGAGATGGGCGAAGTGCAGGAAGAGAAAGGCTGCATCCGCTGTAGCGCCTGTGCCGATGCCTGTCCGGCGGATCTGCTCCCGCAGCAGCTTTACTGGTACAGCAAAGGCCAGCTACACGATAAAGCCAAAGCACATAACCTGGCCGACTGCATCGAATGCGGCGCCTGCGCCTGGGTCTGCCCAAGCAATATTCCGCTGGTGCAATACTTCCGCCAGGAGAAGGCCGAAATTTATGCCATCTCCATGGAAGAAAAACGTGCAGCAGAAGCCAAAGCGCGCTTTGAAGCACGTCAGGCGCGGCTGGAACGTGAAAAAGCGGCCCGTCAGGAGCGGCATAAGCAGGCCGCCGTCCAGCCTGGCGAAAAAGATCAGGATGCAATTAACGCCGCCCTGGCACGCGTTCGCGAGAAAAAAGCCAATGCTGCCCAGACGGTGGTGATCCCTGCAGGTGAGAAGCCTGACAACAGTGAAGCCATCGCCGCGCGTGAAGCACGCAAGGCTGCGGCTCGCGCACGTCAGGCAGAAAAAGCGCAAACAGCGCAACCGGATGGGGAGGTCGATCCACGCAAAGCCGCTGTCGAGGCGGCGATTGCCCGTGCCAAAGCCCGTAAGGCCGGGGATCAGCAGGTGATGGTTGAACAGGACGCGGTCGATCCGCGTAAAGCTGCTGTTGAAGCCGCGATTGCCCGCGCCAAAGCGCGTAAAGCAGCGCAGCAGGCACCTGCAGCAGAACCAGAAGCACCGGTTGACCCGCGTAAAGCTGCCGTTGAAGCGGCGATAGCCCGCGCCAAAGCGCGTAAAGCAGCGCAGCAGGAAGAGCAGCCGCAGGCCGCTAACGATGACCCGCGCAAGGCCGCCGTCGCTGCCGCGATTGCGCGCGTTCAGGCGAAGAAAGCCGCACAGCAAGCCGTTAACGAGGATTAAATGGTTTTCAGAATCGCAAGTTCCCCTTACACCCATAATCAGCGTCAGACATCGCGTATTATGATGCTGGTTTGCCTGGCCGCGCTGCCGGGTATTGCCGTTCAGTGCTGGTTTTTCGGCTGGGGAACCCTGTTCCAGATAGCCCTGGGCTGTATCAGCGCCGTAGCGGCAGAGGCGCTGGTGCTGAAGCTTCGCAAGATGACGGTCTCCCGCATTCTTGCCGACAACTCCGCGCTGCTGACCGGCCTGCTGCTGGCCATCAGTATTCCGCCGTTTGCCCCGTGGTGGATGGTCGTCCTCGGTACCGTTTTTGCCGTGATTATTGCCAAACAGCTGTATGGCGGGCTCGGCCATAACCCGTTTAACCCGGCGATGATCGGCTATGTGGTGCTGCTGATCTCCTTCCCGGTACAGATGACCAGCTGGCTGCCACCGCATGACATTGCCGCCACGGTGCCAGGCTTTATGGATGCCCTGCACGTGATCTTTACCGGCCATACGGCGCTCGGCGCGGATATGAACGCGCTGCGTATGGGCGTGGACGGCATCAGCCAGGCGACGCCGCTCGATACGTTCAAAACGTCCCTGCATGCCGGGCACAGCGTTGAGCAAATCATGAAATCCGCCATCTACAGCGGTATGCTCGCGGGCGCAGGCTGGCAGTGGGTTAACCTGGCGTATCTGCTGGGTGGCCTGTTCCTGCTGCAGCAGAAGGCCATCCGCTGGCATATTCCGGTCAGCTTCCTCGTGACGCTGGCGGTTTGTGCCACCCTTGGCTGGGTCTTCTCCCCTGAGTCGCTGGCCAGCCCGCAGATGCATTTGCTCTCCGGTGCAACGATGCTGGGCGCGTTCTTTATCCTGACCGATCCGGTGACGGCGTCTACGACTAACCGTGGTCGCTTAATCTTCGGTGCGCTGGCAGGACTGCTGGTCTGGCTCATCCGTAGCTTTGGCGGTTATCCGGACGGGGTGGCGTTTGCCGTCCTGCTCGCCAACATCACCGTTCCACTCATCGACTATTACACGCGCCCGCGCGTGTACGGCCATCGTTAAGGGTGTCGCGATGCTGAAAACAATGCAAAAACATGGCGTCACGCTGGCCGTTTTCGCCGCCGTACTCACCGGAATGACGGCGCTGGTGAATGAGCTGACCAAATCGACCATTGATGAACAGGCGGTGAAGCAGCAAAAAGCGCTGTTCGATCAGGTGATCCCGTCGGATTTTTACGATAATGACCTGCAAAAGAGCTGCTTCATGGTAGACGCGCCGCAGCTTGGAAAAGGCCCACACCGCCTGTTTATCGCCCGCAAAGGGGATAAACCGGTCGGCGCGGTAATGGAGGCGACGGCGCCCGACGGCTATTCCGGCGCCATTCAGCTGCTCGTCGGCAGCGATTTCTCCGGCACCATACTGGGCACCCGCGTGACGCAACATCATGAAACGCCGGGTCTGGGCGATAAAATTGAAACCCGTCTGAGCGACTGGATTTTGCACTTTGCCGGTAAAGTGATCCATGGTGAAGATGACACCGCGTTTGCGGTGAAAAAAGACGGCGGCGAGTTTGACCAGTTCACGGGCGCGACCATCACGCCGCGCGCGGTGGTGAACGCCGTAAAACGGGCCGGGCTGTATGCTGAAACGCTACCCGCGCAAATCAACAATCTTCCGGCCTGTGGAGAGTGATCATGAGCCAGGTTAAAGAGGTTATTGTCCAGGGACTGTGGAAGAACAACTCCGCGCTGGTTCAGCTGCTGGGGATGTGCCCACTGCTGGCCGTGACGTCAACGGCCACCAATGCGCTTGGTCTCGGTCTGGCAACGACGCTGGTGCTGACTCTGACCAACCTTTCCATCTCCTCCCTACGCCGCTGGACCCCGTCGGAAATCCGTATTCCGATTTACGTTATGATCATTGCGTCGGTGGTCAGTATCGTCCAGATGCTGATTAACGCCTACGCCTTCGGTCTGTATCAGTCGCTCGGAATTTTTATCCCTCTGATCGTGACCAACTGTATTGTGGTCGGCCGTGCGGAAGCCTTCGCCGTGAAAAACAGTCCGGCCATGTCGGCGCTGGATGGTTTTTCGATTGGTATGGGTGCGACCGGTGCGATGTTCGTGCTGGGCTCACTGCGCGAGATCCTCGGCAACGGGACGCTGTTTGACGGTGCCGACGCGCTGCTGGGCGGCTGGGCCAAATCGCTACGTATCGAGGTGTTCCATACCGATACGCCATTCCTGCTGGCGATGCTGCCACCTGGCGCGTTTATTGGCCTTGGCATGATGCTGGCAGTAAAATACCTGATTGATGAAAAACGTAAGCGCCGCGCAGCAGAGCGTAGCGTCCAGGAAGGGATACCCGAGAAGGCCTCATGAATAAAGAAAAGCGCATTGCGATCCTGACCCGTCTGAGGGACGAGAACCCGCATCCGACGACGGAGCTGAATTTTACCTCCCCGTTTGAGCTGCTGATCGCCGTGTTGCTCTCTGCACAGGCTACCGATGTGAGCGTCAATAAAGCGACCGCCCTGCTCTATCCGGTCGCTAACACGCCAAAAGCGATGCTGGAGCTCGGCGTGGAAGGCGTGAAGTCTTATATCAAAACCATCGGATTGTTTAACAGCAAAGCAGAGAATGTGATTAAAACCTGCCGGATCTTGCTGGAACAGCACGGCGGTGAGGTGCCGGAAGACCGCGCAGCGCTGGAAGCGTTGCCGGGTGTAGGACGCAAAACCGCGAACGTGGTGCTTAATACGGCGTTCGGCTGGCCGACGATCGCCGTGGATACGCATATCTTCCGAGTTTCTAACCGCACCAACTTCGCCCCCGGTAAAAACGTTGAGCAGGTTGAAGAGAAGCTGTTAAAAGTGGTGCCCGCCGAATTCAAGGTTGACTGCCATCACTGGCTGATTTTGCACGGCCGTTATACCTGCATCGCCCGTAAACCTCGTTGCGGCTCCTGCATTATTGAAGACCTCTGCGAATACAAAGAAAAAGTTTATCCCTGAATTGCTGGTCTGAACAATCGCAATCCCACATCAGGAGAAGGCCTTCCAAACGTCCCTCTCCTGACCATAAATCATCCGCCTCTTGCCCCTGCTGACTTATCACTTGTTCGGCGCGTTAACGCTCAAACAGGTTAATACTTTTTTCATAGCCAAAAATTTCTATACATCTGTGATCGCGATCACTCTGATAACTTCATGTTGATTTTTTGTTGTCAAAATCATCCCAAAGCCTTTGCCAGACAAGATATAACCGATCAGAACCGGAAGATAAGACCAGCTATTTTTCAGAATATGGGCTATATCACTGCCACAAACGGCAAATAGCAGAACATATCGCAAAAAGCCGATCGGAGAGGGGGAATACCAGTTGAAAAAACTACCTTTACTCACCGTATGAAATTTAACGCTGAATAACATTTGCATGAACCGACGATTATACCACCCCAGATAAATGTAACAGATTATTACAAACGTATTGCCAGACGGGTCAGGATAGTGAACATTACCCGCCGTTTCTCCTCCCAATATAACTATAAGGCGGATGGACTACGGCCATCACGCTATGAACACCCCCGTTAATATGGGATGTAAAAAAAGAGGTATATGTGTCGACTGCAAACAATAAACCAACAGATGAAAGCGTGAGTCTTAACGCTTTTAAACAACCGAAAGCGTTTTATCTCATCTTCTCTATCGAGTTATGGGAGCGTTTTGGTTACTACGGCCTGCAAGGGATCATGGCGGTTTACCTGGTAAAACAGCTGGGTATGTCCGAAGCCGATTCCATCACGCTGTTCTCCTCCTTCAGTGCCCTCGTATACGGCCTGGTTGCTATCGGCGGCTGGCTGGGTGATAAAGTTCTCGGCACCAAACGTGTCATCATGCTGGGCGCCATTGTTCTGGCGATTGGCTATGGGCTGGTCGCATGGTCTGGTCATGACGCCGCAGTGGTGTATATGGGTATGGCGACCATTGCTGTCGGTAACGGATTGTTTAAAGCGAACCCGTCTTCCCTGCTCTCTACCTGTTACAGCAAAGATGACCCACGTCTGGACGGTGCATTCACCATGTACTACATGTCCATCAACATCGGTTCATTCTTCTCCATGCTGGCAACACCATGGCTGGCCGCTAAATTCGGCTGGAGCGTGGCGTTTGCGCTGAGCTTCGTGGGCATGCTGATCACCGTAGTGAACTTCTTGTTCTGCCGCAACTGGGTCAAAGACTACGGTTCAAAACCCGATTTTGAACCCGTCCATATGGGCAAACTGCTGGCGACCATCGTGGGCGTTGCGATTCTGGCGGCAATCGCCACCTGGCTGCTGCACAACCAGGGTATCGCACGTGCGGTGCTGGGCGTGGTTGCACTGGGTATCGTGGTCATCTTCGCGAAAGAAGCGTTCGCGATGCAGGGTGCTGCGCGCCGTAAGATGATTGTAGCCTTCATTCTGATGCTGGAAGCGATTATCTTCTTCGTACTGTACAGCCAGATGCCAACCTCTCTGAACTTCTTCGCCATTCGTAACGTTGAGCACTCTATCCTGGGTATCGCGTTCGAGCCGGAGCAGTATCAGGCGCTGAACCCGTTCTGGATTATGATTGGCAGCCCGATTCTGGCAGCTATCTATAACAAGATGGGCGACCGTCTGCCAATGCCGCACAAGTTTGCGATTGGTATGGTGCTGTGCTCCGGTGCGTTCCTGGTGCTGCCGCTGGGTACCAAATTTGCGACCGACGCCGGTATCGTCTCCGTAAACTGGCTGATTCTGAGCTATGCGCTGCAGTCTATCGGCGAACTGATGATCTCCGGTCTGGGCCTGGCGATGGTGGCACAGCTGGTTCCACAGCGTCTGATGGGCTTCATTATGGGTAGCTGGTTCCTGACCACTGCCGGTGCAGCAATTATCGCAGGTAAGATTGCGAACCTGATGGCCGTGCCGGAAAACGTCACTGACCCACTGGTCTCCCTGAATGTCTACGGCACCGTGTTCATGCAGATTGGTATCGCGACAGCGGTGATTGCAGTTCTGATGCTGCTGACCGCGCCGAAACTGAATCGTATGACTCAGGACGACGACAAGACGGCCAAGGCAAGCGAAACCGCGACTGCGTAAGATTATTGAGAAACGACTGTTGAGAAGCCGCTAATGCATTAGCGGCTTTTTTTTTGCCTGTTCGCGCACTAACATAGCTGAAACCTCAGCAAAAAGGAGTTACCGATGAAACTGTTCTACAAACCGGGCGCGTGCTCTCTTGCTTCCCATATCACCCTGCGCGAGAGCGGCAAAGATTTCACGCTCGATGGCGTTGATCTGATGAAAAAGCGTCTGGAGAATGGCGATGATTTCCTTGCCATTAACCCGAAGGGACAAGTTCCAGCGCTGTTGCTGGATGACGGAACTCTGCTGACAGAAGGCGTTGCCATCATGCAATTCCTGGCGGACAACGTACCGGATCGCCAGCTTCTTGCCCCCACCGGCAGCATTGCACGTTATAAGACCCTGGAGTGGTTAAACTATATCGCTACCGAGTTACATAAAGGCTTTACTCCCCTGTTCCGCCCGGATACGCCGGAAGAGTACAAACCGACCCTGCGCGCGCTTCTTGAGAAAAAGCTGCAGTATGTAAACGCGTCGCTGAAAGACGATCAGTGGATTTGTGGTTCCCGTTTCACGATTGCCGATGCCTATCTGTTTACCGTGCTGCGCTGGGCGCGGGCGGTTAAGCTCAATATGGAAGGGTTAGACCATATTACATCGTATATGACCCGTATGGCGGAGCGCCCTGCTGTGTCTGCGGCGCTGAAAGCGGAAGGTCTTAGCTAATATCGCCCGGCGGCGCTTCGCTTGCACGGGCGTACGGGTTTTGTAGGCCGGGTAAGCGCAGCGCCACCCGACATCGTTTAAAGCCGGGTGGCGCTGAAATAGTGCTCCGGCTTCGCAATACGATCCTGTGCCGCGACGACCTGAAGTTCATATTCCTGCATCTCTTTCGTCGCAATCATGATTTCGTACACCGCCGCAGTCACATGCTCAAGCGCGTCTCTGACCGTTGCACCCTGCAGCAGTTTCACCAGCAGCAGACCGCTGGTCACATCCCCCACTCCCACTGGCTGACGCAGGCCAAAATCCACCAGCGGACGGCTAATATGCCAGGCGTCATCTTTCGTCACCAGCAGCATCTCAAAACGCGACTGGCTCAGCCCGGAGCGGGCGAGATGTTTTACCAGTACAATCTCTGGCCCCTGGGCTATCAGCTCGCGAGACGCGCTTACCGCCTCTTCTACGCTGTTAACCGTGTGCTCGCAGAGGATCTCCAGCTCAATAAGGTTTGGCGCAATGATATCGCTGGCAGGCAGCGCATGGCGAACGTGAAACTCTGCAACACCGGGCGCTACGATACAGCCTTTCTCCGGGTGTCCCATGACGGGGTCGCAGAAGTATTTTGCCGCCGGGTTCGCTGCTTTCACCTGACGCACAATGCCAAGGATGTGCTCCCCCTGCTCGGCTGAGCCCAGATAACCGCTCAGAACGGCGTCACAGCGTTTGAGCTGGTCAATATCCGCAATGCCCTGAACCACCTCGGTGAGGTGCGAGGGCGGCATCACGCAGCCGGCCCATTTACCATACTGCGTGTGGTTGGAAAACTGCACGGTGTTGAGGGGCCAGACGTTAGCACCGAGGCGGCGCATCGGGAATTCCGCTGCACTGTTGCCCGCATGGCCAAAAACAACGTGGGACTGAATGGCGAGGATGTTCTTCATCTTTTTCTTACCAAACCCTGAAAAAACAAAAAGGGCGTGGTTTCCCACGCCCCTGGAGACTGTTAATTATTTCCAGCAAACAAGGCAGTAATTTTTCTTACCGCGGCGCAGCAGCGTGTAGCGTCCATACAGACGGTCGCCATCAACGAAGGTGTATTCCGGGTCAGCCTGTTTCTCACCGTTGATGGTGATCGCGTTAGACGCGATGGTTTTACGCGCCTGTCCGCGAGACGGCTGCAGCTCGGAGTCCACCAGCGCCTGCATCAGGTCAGCCCCTTTTTCCATCTCAACCATCGGCACGCCGTCCTGCGCCAGCTGTTCGAAGTCCGCTTCGCTCAGATCGCTCAGCGTACCGTTGAACAGGCTTGCCGTAATGCGTTTCGCCGCCGCCAGACCTTCTTCACCGTGAACCAGTTTGGTCACTTCATCGGCCAGCACATACTGTGCACGCGGTGCTTTACCGCTGTTTTTGTCTTCTTCTTCCAGCGCATTGATGTCTGCAATATCCATGAAGGTGAAGAACTTCAGGAAGCGGTAAACATCGGCGTCCGCCGTGTTGATCCAGAACTGGTAGAATTTGTACGGACTGGTTTTCTTCGGATCCAGCCACACCGCGCCGCCTTCCGTTTTACCGAATTTGGTGCCATCTGCTTTGGTGATCAGTGGAACCGTCAGGCCGAAGACCTGGTTCTGGTGCAGGCGACGGGTCAGGTCGATACCGGACGTGATGTTACCCCACTGGTCAGAACCACCAATCTGCAGGGAAACGCCATGCAGTTTGTTCAGGCAAGCAAAGTCATAGCCCTGCAGCAGGTTATAGGAGAACTCGGTAAAGGAAATACCCTGATCGTCACGGTTCAGGCGCTGCTTCACCGCTTCTTTGTTAATCATCTGGTTAACAGAGAAGTGCTTGCCAATATCACGCAGGAAGGTCAGCACGTTCATGCTGCCAAACCAGTCATAGTTGTTGGCAGCAATGGCAGCGTTATCGCCGCAGTTGAAGTCGAGGAACGGGGCAACCTGTTTGCGGATCTTATCCACCCACTCCTGCACGGTATCTTCGGTATTCAGTTTACGCTCAGCGGCTTTAAAGCTTGGATCACCAATCAGACCGGTTGCACCACCCACCAGAGCAACAGGCTTATGGCCCGCCATCTGGAAGCGTTTCAGGCATAACAATGGAACAAGATGCCCCAAATGCAAGCTGTCAGCGGTGGGATCGAAGCCGCAATAGAGCGCGATCGGGCCTTGCGCCAGTCGCTCTGCTAACGCTTCCTCGTCCGTCACCTGGGCCACGAGGCCCCGCTCTTGCAATTGTTTAATCAAGTTACTGCTTGCCATCAAATTCTCCATGTATAAACGACTGCACCTTTGCCGGTACACGACTTTTCGCCTGATGCGAAAGGACCATAGAATAAAGCGCAAGCGCGGTGTGCGCTAGCGCTTAAATCAACAAATTTCGGGGATTACGGTGCCAGTCTGTCGATTTTCCAGCCGCCATTCTCGCGCTGGTATAAAAAGCGGTCGTGCAGGCGATGTTCACCGCCCTGCCAGAACTCAATCTGCTCAATCGGGATACGGAAGCCGCCCCAGAAGCTTGGCAGTGGGATTTCCCCCTGCTGGAACTTCTGTTTCAGTTCCAGGAACTTGCTCTCCAGGACACCGCGGGCAGAGATTCGGCTGGACTGTTTTGAAACCCAGGCACCAATCTGGCTGTCACGCGGACGGCTGTGGAAATATTTCACCACTTCAAGGGTCGAGAGACGTTCCGCTTTGCCGGTGACCATGACCTGACGTTCCAGCATGTGCCAGGGGAACAGCAGGCTGATGCGCGGATTGTTTTCTAAATGGTGCGCTTTGCGGCTGCCGAGGTTGGTATAAAACACCAGCCCTTTCTCATCATAATGCTTGAGCAGGACGATGCGCTGATACGGTTGACCGTTTTCATCTACCGTTGCGACAACCATGGCCGTTGGGTCGGCCAGTTTCGCTTCACAGGCCTGTTTCAGCCAGCGTTCAAAAAGCACGATGGGTTCAGCGGGAAGATCCTGGCGACGCAGGCCGCCTTTGGTGTATTCACGGCGCAGATGCGCAATTTGCTGCAGTTCGTCGTTATCTGACATGGCGTTAGCTGACGTTGAGTTTGGGTGGCGCTATTGTGCGCCGCCCCTGTAAAAATCTCAACGCTTCGGATTTTCAAGCTGGCAATTGTTCAGCACGATGCGGTCGCGTTTGTAGACCGTGGCGCTATCCCCTTTCGACCAGAAGACGTAGATACCGTCGGAATAACGTGCCCCGGAGGCCGACATGCCCTGCTTGAGGGTCAGCAGTTTATTGTCATAAACAAAACTGGCTTCCTGACGTGGATTATTCAGCTTCACGGTCAGCGGTTTTTCATCGCAGCGATACTCCAGCGTATCGGTCTGCATACGCTCAAGGAACTGGTTGTAGACGCTGCATCCTGACAGCAATAAAGGCGCGACAATAAGAAGAATTTTTTTCATGGGCGTATTCCGAAGACTTTCCTGGTCCTGGAGGGCATGGCTGCCCTCCTGTTTCATTCCATTCTAACGACGAGACGCCGCGCTGAATTTCAGTTAACTCTGATTATGACGAGGATTTGCCGGGTAAATCGCCCCGAGGACGCTGGCCTCGCGCGCGCCGGTCACCGACGGTAAATTACCCGGAAGCCCGGCGATGGTGCGCCAGGCAAGCCAGGCGAAAGCCAGCGCTTCCATATCATCCCCACTGATACCCGCCTCGTCTGTCGTCGTCACTTCCGTCCCCGGCAGTAACGCGGCCAGACGCGCCATCACCAGCGGATTTCGGCTTCCACCGCCGCACACCAGCAGGCGTTCGCATCCGCCGCTGAGAAGTACCTGCTCAGAGATCGACACCGCCGTTAATTCGGCAAGCGTCGTCTGGACATCTTGCGGAGCCAGTGCCGGGAATGGCGCCAGCTGACGTTCAAGCCAGCCAACGTTGAAGTATTCACGCCCCGTGCTTTTCGGCGCCGGTAAAGCAAAGTAGGGATCGCTGAGCATCGACTGCAACAGCGGGAGAATCACTTTACCCTCGCTCGCCCACTCGGCGTTTTTATCATAGGGTTGCCCGCACTGCCGCCAGATCCAGGCATCCATTAACATATTACCTGGACCGGTATCGTAGCCGCGGACAGGCTGCCCGGGAATGAGCATTGACAGGTTGGCAATTCCGCCGATATTCAGCACCATCCGGCGTTCTGAAGGGTGTGCCAGCAGCGCCTGATGGAAAGCGGGCACCAGCGGTGCCCCTTGGCCGCCAAGCGCAATATCGCGACGACGGAAATCGCCGACGACCGTGACGCCCGTCTTCGCCACAATCTGGTTGTTATCACCGATTTGCATCGTATGCGGCGCATCACCAACCGGCTCATGCCAGACGGTCTGTCCATGGCATCCGATGGCAACCACATCCTGCGGTCGAAGATTTTCTTTTTGCATTAACGCCTGTACCGCATCAGCAAACAGTGCTCCCAGGCGGACGTCAAGTTGCCCTAGCTGAGAGAGCGTCAATTGCTGCCCCTGACAGATACTCAGAATATCCTCTTTCAGTGAAATGGGAATGGGCCAGGTCAGGCTCGCCTGCTGAGCGACCATACGTTCATCAATGGCGGCCAGAACGACATCTACCCCATCCAGACTGGTGCCCGACATCACACCAATGTAGCGACCCGATTTCATGCGCTTTCCTTACGTTGCGTGGGCTAAGGTTATCCACTCAACCATAAACAGCACGGCTTTGCCATCCAGCGATAATATTTTTTAACAATGTCATGCGGGTGACATGAGCAGAACCTGTTTATGTCTCGTTAAGTCAAATTCAAGTACAATTTTCTTATTGTTAGTGCAAAGATATGAACTATGGCCCCTTATGCCATATAATTTAGCCATAACGGATGCCTCCAATTGGGCGTTTTTGGTGAACAGGAGATTCAAATGATTGTACGTGTACTGGGCGTTTCGCTGATTGGTTTAACCCTGGCTGGCTGTGTGAATGACAGCTCACTGTCTGGCGACGTTTACAGCGCTTCTGAAGCAAAACAGGTTCAGAGCGTGACTTACGGTACCGTTGTTAACGCCCGTCCTGTACAAATTCAGGGTGGCGATGACAACAACGTTATGGGCGCAATCGGCGGTGCTGTTCTGGGTGGTTTCCTCGGGAATACCGTTGGCGGCGGTACAGGCCGTTCTCTGGCGACCGCTGCGGGCGCTGTGGCGGGTGGTGTTGCAGGCCAGGGCGTTCAGGGTGCAATGAACAAAACGCAGGGTGTTGAGCTGGAAATTCGTAAAGACGACGGCAGCACCATTATGGTTGTTCAGAAACAGGGGAATACCCGTTTCTCTGCTGGTCAGCGTGTCGTGCTGGCAAGCAACGGAAGCCAGGTGACCGTTTCCCCACGTTAATTAAAACGGGATGTGGCTATCAGGCCACATCCCTTTACAATATATATCATTTTAATGAATATATTTACAAAATATATTCACCCCACCCATTATTTACCCCACCGTATATTGTTTCTGCGCAAAGTAATTATTGTTTCAATTGATTAGACTCTTCGCTATTACCTCCTGTTCATTCATCTTTAATTATTTAAAAAAATTTATATGCTTGCGAATCGTCTTACCGTAAAAGGTCGTTATCTCTCGTTCTGTTTCGGTTGTGTTATTGTCATCGGAATATTACAGGGTTTATTTTCAAAACTGGTTGAATGGGTACCTTCCTTTTCGCCGCTGTTGTTCCCCACGCTCACCATTTTTTTACTGGTATTTCACCTGTTTATTGCCTGTTTTATGGCAATGAAATACTGGTGTGATAAGAGGCGTCTGTATCTGGTTGCCATCGCTTTTGCCTTTGCCGGTTCGGCATTGCTGATGGTTGGAACGCTGTCCAGTTTTCCCGCCTGGCTGGATCTCTACCAGTTCAACGTCGTGAACTATAACGATGCGATGATCTACTATATGTTCCGCCATCTCATCATGGCGGTCCTGTTCATCGCTTCGGCCCTGCTGTTTCCCCTGCGTAATCAGCCCCTTTCGCGGCTGACGCATATCGCTATCGTCAGCACGACATTTCTTTTTACTGCCGGTGGCGTGATGGTGGCGTGGATGTATTCCAGCCATTTTGATTTTTTATCCCTCGATCTGGTTGATAATGAAACGCGGCAGTTTATGGTTCTCTGGAGCCACAGCATTAATATTTCTTTAATTGTCCTCTGGGTGGTGACATTAGCAACGCTGATGTTTATGACGCGCGTACGTAATCTGTTCTGGGTGACCGGTAATTTTCTTTGTGTCTGCTATATCGTCACGCTCTTGATGCTGTTATTGGGTGGGCATGCCGAAGACATATCGTGGTATCGTGCACGGTTATTTGAAACCGTCGCCACGCTGCTGATTATTTTTGTTCTGCTCTGCGATGTCTTCAGCTTGTACCGTGAATCGCATTCAAAGTATCAACAGTCGTATCAGAATTCGATTCGCGATCCGCTTACGCGCCTGTATAACCGCAGCTATTTTTATGAATCGTTAAATCAGGCGCTGGCTGTCGCAAAATCCAGCCGCCCTGTTTCGGTTATCGTCAGCGATCTCGATCGCTTCAAGCGCATCAACGACAACTATGGTCACCTGCAGGGGGACAAAGTCTTACAGTTTGTCGCCAATCTGCTGGTGGATTCCGTGCGCCCGCAGGACATCGCGGCGCGTATCGGTGGTGAAGAGTTTGTCCTGATGCTGGCAAATACCCCTTCAGACGCAGCATGCCAGGTGGCGGAACGCATACGGCTGAAGCTGAGCAGCTTTGATAAAACCACCAGCGAAGGTCAGCTACCGGAGCCCATTACCATCAGCATGGGTGTGTTTACGGCAACATCATCGTCCGTGACCGCAGAGGAGTGCGTGGAAAGCGCCGATAAAGCGATGTATGAAGCGAAAGAGACTGGCCGAAACCGCGTCGTTGTCTTTAGGTAGGAAAAAGGCCTTGCAGATGCAAGGCCTTGTTGTCTGGTCAGTCGCGAGACTGCAGCTCGTGGATGTTCTGCTCAAGGCGAGAAATGAGGCTGATGAGCATTTCCAGCTCCGCCGGTGAAACGCCTGAAAGGATTTCACCGCGCGTTTTGGTAATCACAGCTTCCATTTCGGTAATAATGGGCGCTGCTTTCTCAGTGAGTTTAATCCGCTTGGCGCGACGATCGCTGGCGCAGGTTTGCCGGGAGATCAGCCCCTTCTCTTCCAGTTGATCAAGCGTACGCACCAGCGACGGTTGCTCAATACCTATCGCTTTTGCCAGTTGAATTTGCGACTGGTCAGGCGGCAACTGATGAATGTTGTGCAGCGTGACCCAATGCGTCTGTGTCAATTCCAGAGGTTTCAGGCGATGGTCAATCAGAGCACGCCAGACGCGTACCAACCTTGCCAGATCAGAACCTAATGGCGATTCCAATTTCATCTCCTTATAATTAGCTTGCTAAGTTATTATACTGATTTTAGAATAGTGTGCAGCATTTGTATTGGCAAAACAAATGCAATACTGCATTCATCTAACTCAAAAGTATGACTTACACTGAATTCTGATGCTTCTTTATACTCAGACAAGCCAACGCGGCATTCTGTTCACTGCAAAGGATCTCTGCTTGTGACCTTTTTTCATCGCTCAGAGGGTTTACCCCTCCAGGACCTGATCTTCGGTGCGTCAGTCTACTTTCCTCCCCTGTTTAAAGCCGTGCTGGTGGGCTTTATCCTCTGGCTCGTTGCGCACCGCCTGCTTCGCGACTGGATGTATTCCGGCGAAATCTGGCATCCCATGTTGATGGATCTCTCCCTGTTCGCCCTCTGTGTCAGTCTGGGCCTTGCTGTTTTGACCGTGTGGTGAATATGCCTCTGAAAACGCTGAAGTACTTTTCCACCCTGTTTGTCCTGGTCCTCGCGCTGATCGCCGGCTGGTGGCTCTGGAATTTTTATATGCAGTCCCCCTGGACGCGTGACGGCAAAGTTCGCGCCGAGCAGGTCAGCATCACCCCGCAGGTGTCGGGAAGTATTACCACGCTCCTGGTGAAGGATAACCAGTATGTTAAAAAGGGAGAGGAACTGTTCCGTATCGACGATACCCCCTACCATATTGCCGTTCTGAATGCCCAGGCGCAGCTGGCGAAAGCCCAGTCAGACCTGGCGAAGGCCAATAACGAAGCCAATCGCCGCCGTCACTTATCGCAAAACTACATCTCAGCGGAAGATTTGGATACCGCCAACCTTAACGTCAAGGCCATGCAGGCAAGCGTCAACGTAGCCCAGGCGACGCTTAAGCAGGCACAGTGGGAACTGACCCAAACCGTGATTACCGCACCTGTAGATGGATGGGTGACTAACCTCTCTGCCCGGGTGGGTAACTACGCCACCACCGGCCAGCCTGTTTTTGCCCTTGTCGACAGCCACTCCTTCTACGTGGTGGGCTATTTTGAAGAGACCAAGCTTCGCCACATTCGCGAGGGTTCACCTGCGGCCATTACCCTTTACAGCGGTTCGCAAACGTTACAGGGTCACGTCTCCAGCATCGGTCGCGCCATTTACGATCAAAGCGTTGAAACGGATTCCGGCCTCGTACCGGACATAAAGCCGAACGTCCCCTGGGTGCGCCTGGCTCAACGTGTGCCTGTGCGCGTGGAGTTTGACCGTTTACCCGAGGGCATTACGCTAGTATCCGGCACCACCTGCACCGTCTCCATCGGAAGCCGTTAATGAAGCTGCAGGCGCTCTCCTGGCAAAACACGCCGTGGATGAAAGCGACGCGTCCTCAGTGGCGCTACGCGCTGCGTAATGGCATCGCCATGTGTCTGGCGCTGACGGTCGCCTATTACCTGAATCTTGACCAACCCTACTGGGCGATGACCTCAGCCGCGGTGGTGAGTTTCCCTACCGTTGGCGGAGTGATCAGCAAAAGCCTTGGCCGCATCGCGGGGAGTCTGTTAGGCGCCACCGCGGCGTTAATTATCGCGGGGCATACGCTGAACGATCCGTGGCTATTCCTGCTGAGCATGGCGGTGTGGCTGGGATGTTGTACCTGGGCCTGCGCCCATTTTACCAATAACGTGGCCTACGCTTTCCAGTTAGCGGGCTATACCGCGGCCATCATTGCCTTCCCGGTCGTCAATGTGCTCGATACCACCGAACTGTGGGATATTGCACAGGCGCGCGTCTGTGAGGTGATTGTCGGGATCCTCAGCGGCGGGTTTATGATGATGATCCTGCCCAGCACCTCCGACGGTACGACGCTGATTACCGCGCTGAAGACCATGCATACCCGGTTGCTGGAACATGCAAGCCTGCTGTGGCAACCGGATACCAGTGATGACATCCGTCTCGCGCATGAAAAGGTTATCGGGCAGATCCTGACCATGAACCTGTTGCGCATACAGGCTTTCTGGAGTCATTACCGTTTTCGTCGTCAGAACACGCTGCTCAACTATTTGCTGCACCAGCAGCTGCGTATGACCAGCGCCATCTCCAGCCTGCGCCGGATGCTGCTCAACTGGCCAACGCCCCCTGAAAATACCCGCGCCGTCATTGAGACGCTGCTCGCGACGCTTGCGCGTCCGGACGCGGATATTTACACCGTCGCGAAGATCATCGCCCCGCTCGCCCCGACGGATGAGTATGATTATCGCCATCGCGCATTCTGGCAGCGCCTGAATTACTTTTGCCGGTTATATCTGCGCAGTAGCCGCTGGATTAACGCCGTCGAGAATGCCACGCCGGTAACGGAATTTAATGTCCCCGGCAGCCCGGCTCTCGCCCGACATACCGATTATCTGGAAGCACTGTGGAGTGGTTTTCGCACCTTTTGTGCGCTGACGCTGGTTGGGGCGTGGAGCATCACCACGCAGTGGGAATCCGGTGCCGCGGCCCTGACGCTTGCCGCCATCAGCTGCGTGCTTTACTCCGTCGCGGCCTCGCCGTTTAACTCTCTTACGCTACTACTGCGCACGCTGGTACTCCTGTCATTGTTCAGTTTCGCCGTGAAGTTTGGCCTGATGGTGCAGATAAGCGATCTCTGGCAGTTCCTGCTGTTCCTGTTTCCGCTGTTAACGACGATGCAACTCCTCAAGCTGCAAATGCCGAAACTGGCGGGCCTGTGGGGCCAGCTGATTGTCTTTATGGGCTCGTTTATCTCCGTGACGAATCCGCCGGTGTATGATTACGCCGATTTTCTCAATGATAACCTGGCAAAGATCCTGGGCGTGGGGCTGGCATGGCTCGCATTCGCGGTATTACGTCCCGGCTCTGATGCACGTAAGAGCCGACGACATATCAGGGAATTACGCAGAGGGTTTGTCGACCAGCTCAGCCGCAAACCGCATCTGCGTGAAAGCGAGTATGAATCGCTGGTGTATCACCATGTCAGCCAGCTCAACAACAGCCATGACGCGCTTTCCCGCCGCTGGCTGCTGCGCTGGGGCGTGGTGCTGTTGAACTGTTCGCATGTGGTCTGGCAGCTTCGCGCATGGGAAACGCGGTCCGACCCGCTGTCGCAGGTGCGCGATGTTTGCATTTCCCTGCTACGCGACGTGATGAGTGAACGCGGTGTCCAGCAGCGGCCTCTGGAGGTCACGCTGGCTGAACTGCAACGGATCTGCGATACCCTCGCGCATCACCATCTTCCCGCAGCCCGTGATTTAGCCTCAATCATCTGGCGCCTGCACTGCTCGCTGTCGCAGCTGGAACAGGCTCCCCCACCTGGCACCATTGGAGATCAGATCACGCCGCAGGCATAACGTGCCCCGCCGCCGCCAAGCGGTTTAGGCTGATCGGACATGTTATCGCCGCCCACATGGATCATCAGCGCTTTGCCTTTTACTTCATCGAGTTTTTTCAGGCGCGGGGCCACGACCGGATCGGTGGCTTTACCGTCATTGTTCACCACCAGCACCGGCAGATCGCCAAGGTGCCCCATACCGTCTGGCCCTTCATGTTTGCCTGAATGTTGCGGATCGAGATGCCCCCCGGCGGCTTCCGCCGCGGACGGTTTACCCTCTTTCATGGCAGGCTGGCAGCTTCCTTTGGCATGAACATGAAAGCCGTGTTCGCCGGGCGGGAGTGCTTTGAGATTGGGCGCGAATTCCAGCCCCTTGTCGGTCTCAGTGATTTTCACCGTCCCGATAGACTGACCCACACCCTGAGAGGTGACGAGATTCATTTCCACTTCGTCGCTGGCTGCCTGCGCTCCTGCGCAAACAACCAGCGTGACCAATGCCAGAGCAAAACGCTTCATATGACCTCCGCGGGTTATTTTTTGCCCCTTAAGTGTATACCAGAGGCAAAGATTTCACCGGAAAGTCAGATTATGGCGGTTTAAGGCACGTCGTAACCCAGCGCGGCTTTGCGGATGCGGAACCACTGCTGACGTGTCATCTCCAGCTCTTCCGCGGCCAGTGCGGAACGAACGCGTTCGATTTTTCCGGAGCCAATAATCGGCAGCGGTTTTGACGGCAGACGCAGGATCCACGCATACACCACCTGTTCAATGCTCTCCGCGTTCAGCTCACGGGCGATGGTTTCCAGTTCATTGCGCAGCGGCTGGAACGCCTCATCATTAAACAGGCGTCCGCCTCCCAGGCAGGACCAGGCCATCGGGCGAATACGCAGCTGTTGCAGCTGGTCGAGCGTACCGTCCAGCAGCAGCGGCTGATGGACAGGGGAAATTTCCACCTGGTTAGTGGCCAGGGTAAACGGCAGCCGAGACTGAAGCAGTGCAAACTGTGCCGGGGTAAAGTTTGAGACGCCGAAGTGACGCACTTTCCCACTCTGATGCAGATGCAGGAAGGCTTCCGCCACCTCATCGGCGTCCATCAGCGGGTCTGGGCGGTGAATCAGCAGCAGGTCGATGCGATCCGTCGCCAGATTGACCAGCGACTGCTCAGCGCTCTTGATGATATGCGCGCTGTCGGTGATGTAATGGCCGAGGGCGTGCTCAGGTTTTGCCGTGGTGGCAATCCCACACTTCGTGACGATCTCCATGCGGTCGCGGAGTGCCGGAACAAGCTTGAGCGCCTCGCCAAATGCGGCTTCACACAGGTAGCCACCGTAAATATCCGCATGATCGACGGTCGTGACCCCTAAATCGATATGCTCTTCAATAAAGCTCGCCAGCTGGAGGGGGGACATATTCCAGTCCATCAGGCGCCAGTAGCCCATCACAAAACGGGAGAATTCTGGCCCCTGGGGGGCAAGGGTAATTCGCTGAACCATAACATTTTCCTCAAGGACGTGATGTCATGAGTATACGCAATTACCGTGTTAAAACAGTGAAGGTTGCTGAGGTTCTTCGGTCTCAGCGGCTTTGTTTGCGCGGATTTTGCGCAGAAGTCGCTGCCGGCACAGCCGGAGCACCTCCTGTTTTTGCGTGTCGCTGAAGTTTTGCCAGTTAAAGCGCTCGTCACGGGTGCGCATGCACCCGCGGCAATATCCGCGTTCATCTACCTGACAAATACCCCGGCACGGGCTCTGGATGGGGAAAAACTCCAGTTGCTCTGCCACACTGACCTCCGCATGACCACTCTCATCTACAGTGAAGACGCTAAACGCGTCAGGTGCAAGGGCTTTACCACAGTTTTGTGGCATTAAGGTTTCACTAATCTTCCCTCTCTATACTCAGCCCATCATCATAAGAACAGGTTTTTCGATCGATGCAGTTAATCAAAAAGTTACAATGTAACGATATTAAATTTACTCTGGGCTGTGCACTCTTTTTTACCCTACTGAACGGGCTGTTTATCCAGCGCAGCTGGGCCATTATTGCCCCTTCTCATCTGCACGACATTCTCTTTGCCGCGTCCGTGCCGGTGGTGCTGTTTTGTGGCTGGGTAATTGTTTTTAGCCTGCTCAATATCCCGTACATCCGTAAGCCGCTGCTGATCGTTTTAACTGTCGGTTGCGCTGCGGCAACCTATTTTATGTATACCTACGGCGCGGTCATCGATCAGAACATGATCGTCAACGTGTTCGAAACCAACTCTCAGGAAGCCACCGCCCTGGTGACCCCGCAGATGATTCTGTGGATTGTTGTTGCTGGCCTCGTGCCCTCCGTGGTGCTGGCTCTCACCCGAATTCGTACCGGAAAATGGTGGTACGCGCTGCTGACGCGCGTAGCCGCGATGCTGGGCGCTCTGCTGGTGATCATCCTGATTGCCGCACTGTTTTATAAAGATTACGCGTCGCTGTTCCGCAATAACAAAAGCATCGTCAAAATGGTTACCCCGGCGAACTATGTCAGCGCCGTGGTGAAGTACAGCAAAATGCGCTGGTTTGCCGGCGATCAAACGCTGGTGCGCATTGGCGAAGATGCGCATAAAGGCTCGCTGATTGCGGGTCAGCAAAAGAAAACCGTTCTGGTGCTTGTCGTCGGCGAAGCCTCTCGCGCGGCAAACTACTCCCTGAACGGTTACGGGCGCGAAACCAACCCCGAGCTGAAAAAGCAGGACGTGATTAACTTCCCGCAGGCCTCTTCATGTGGCACCGAAACCGCGGTTTCCGTTCCCTGCATGTTCTCCGGCATGACGCGCAGCAAATACGATGCCGACCTGGCTCGGCATCAGGAAGGGCTGCTTGACGTGCTCAGGCACGCGGGCGTCAACCTGCTGTGGCGCGATAACGACGGCGGCTGTAAAGGCGCCTGCGATCGCGTGCCTCATACCGACATGACGCAGTGGAATCTGGATCAGTTCTGTAAAGACAAATCCTGTATTGACGATGTGAACTTCTACCGTCTGGACAACGTGCTGGATGGCGTGAAGCAAGATACGGTGCTGGTTATCCACCTGATGGGCAGCCACGGTCCGGCGTACTATCGCCGTTACCCGGACAATTTCCGTAAATTCACCCCAACCTGCGACACGAACGAAATTCAGGATTGCGATCATCAGGCGCTGATGAACACCTATGACAACACCATCCTGTATACCGACAGCATGGTCAGCAAAACCATTGACGCACTGAAAGCCCGTCAGGCGAACATGAACACCGCCCTGATTTATTTGTCAGACCACGGTGAATCGCTGGGTGAAAGCGGTATTTACCTGCACGGTACGCCATACATGCTGGCACCCGAGCAACAAACGCACATCCCGTTTATGTTCTGGCTATCGCCGGATTATGCAAAAAACTTTGGCATCAACGCGCAGTGCTTACGCGACTATGCGGCAAAAAATGCGGTTTCGCAGGACAATTTATTCTCAACGGTGCTGGGTATGATGGACATTAAATCAAAGGTTTATCAACAGCAGCTGGATATTCTGAATGGGTGTCGGCAGTAAACAGGCTTGCATTAGACCGAACGGTCTATTAGAGTGAGGCCATGAGCAGAAATACTGAACACGATACCCGCGAACATCTACTGGCGACTGGCGAGCGGCTCTGCATGCATCGCGGTTTCACCGGCATGGGGTTAAGTGAGCTATTAAAAACCGCTGAGGTACCGAAGGGGTCGTTTTATCACTACTTCCGGTCCAAAGAGGCGTTTGGTGTGGCGATGCTGGAGCGGCACTATGCGGGCTACCATCAGCGTCTCGCGACCCACTTCGCCACGGGTGAAGGTAACTATCGGGATCGTGTTCTTAACTACTATCAGGAAACGCTGAATCAGTTCTGTCAGCAGGGCATTATCAGCGGATGCCTGACGGTAAAACTGTCTGCCGAAGTGTGCGATCTCTCCGAAGATATGCGCACGGCGATGGATAAAGGTGCCAGCGGTGTTATCGCCCTGCTGGCCCAGGCGCTGGAAAAAGGCCGCAATGAAAAAACGCTGGCCTTTTCGGGTGAGCCTCTGACTCAGGCGCAGGTGTTATACGCGCTATGGTTAGGCGCTAACCTGCAGGCCAAGATTTCGCGCAGTGCCGTGCCGCTGGAAAGCGCGCTGGCACATGTGAAAAACACAATTACTGCGCCTGGCATTTAACAGGCGTTTTTATTTATCTTATTACTAGTCGACTGGTCTACTCAGGAGTCTTTATGTCAGCTGAAAAATTATTTACCCCCTTAAAAGTGGGTGCCGTTACCGCGCCAAACCGCGTGTTCATGGCTCCGCTTACCCGTCTGCGCAGCATTGAGCCGGGTGACATCCCCACCCCACTGATGGGTGAATACTATCGTCAGCGCGCCAGTTCCGGCCTGATCATCACCGAAGCTACGCAGATTTCTGCTCAGGCTAAAGGTTATGCGGGTGCGCCGGGGCTGCACAGCCCGGAACAGATCGCCGCATGGCAGAAAATTACCGCGGGCGTGCATGCTGAAGAGGGACGCATTGCCGTCCAGCTGTGGCACACCGGGCGTATCTCCCACAGCAGCATTCAGCCTGGCGGCCAGGCACCGGTTTCAGCCTCAGCCCTGAATGCTAACACCCGCACCTCGCTGCGTGATGAAAACGGTAACGCGATCCGCGTCGATACCTCAACGCCGCGCGCCCTGGAGCTGGATGAGATCCCGGGTATCGTGAACGATTTCCGTCAGGCCGTGGCCAACGCCCGTGAAGCAGGTTTTGATTTGATTGAGCTGCACTCCGCGCACGGTTACCTGCTGCACCAGTTCCTGTCACCGTCATCTAACCAGCGTACCGACCAGTATGGCGGCAGCGTCGAGAACCGCGCCCGTCTGGTGCTGGAAGTGGTTGATGCCGTATGCCAGGAGTGGAGCCCGGATCGTATCGGCATTCGCGTCTCCCCGATCGGTTCTTTCCAGAACGTCGACAACGGCCCGAACGAAGAAGCGGATGCGCTCTATCTGATTGAAGAGCTGGCAAAACGCGGTATCGCCTATCTGCACATGTCTGAGCCAGACTGGGCCGGCGGTAAACCTTATACGGAAGCCTTCCGTCAGAAAGTGCGTGAGCGCTTCCACGGGGTGATCATCGGTGCGGGTGCCTACACGCCAGAGAAAGCGGAAGACCTGATCGGCAAAGGGCTGATCGATGCCGTTGCGTTTGGCCGCGACTATATCGCCAACCCGGACCTGGTCGCCCGCCTGCAACAGAAAGCCGCTCTGAACCCGCAGCGTCCTGAAAGCTTCTACGGCGGCGGCGCTGAAGGTTACACCGACTACCCTTCTCTCTAATCTCACCATTGTTCATTGATAGCGGCGACACTTCGCCGCTATACTAAAACATCGTTTCTGTTCAAAAAAATATTCAAATCCATTGGTTAATGAGGAAATTATGCGCCTACTTCACACCATGCTGCGCGTTGGCGATCTGCAACGTTCTATTGATTTCTACACTAACGTACTGGGCATGAAACTGCTGCGCACCAGCGAAAACCCGGAATACAAATACTCGCTGGCGTTCGTGGGTTACGGCCCGGAAACGGATGAAGCGGTGATTGAGCTGACCTATAACTGGGGCGTGGACAGCTACGACCTCGGCAACGCCTACGGCCATATCGCGCTGGAAGTGGACAACGCAGCCGAAGCGTGCGAACGCATCCGCAGCAACGGCGGTAACGTCACCCGTGAAGCGGGTCCGGTTAAAGGCGGCACCACTGTGATTGCATTTGTGGAAGATCCGGACGGTTACAAAATCGAGCTGATTGAAGCCAAAGATGCCGGTCGTGGTCTGGGCAACTGATCCCTCAGGGCGCAATATGCGCCCGTAGTTTTACTGCATCACCCCGCAAAATTTGCCATAATGCGCTCTGCTTTTTCCCCTTGTAAGAGACCCTGATGTCCGATAACGCTCAATTTAGCGGTCTGTGCGACCGTTTTCGTGGTTTTTATCCCGTTGTCATTGATGTAGAAACAGCCGGATTTAACGCTAAAACCGATGCGCTGCTCGAAATTGCCGCCATCACGCTGAAGATGGATGAACAGGGCTGGCTTACACCAGACACCACGCTGCATTTCCACGTTGAACCTTTCGAAGGGGCAAACTTACAGCCGGAAGCACTGGCCTTCAACGGTATCGATCCGCATAACCCACTGCGCGGTGCGGTAAGCGAATATGATGCGCTGCACGCCATTTTTAAAATGGTGCGTAAAGGCATGAAAGAGAGTAACTGCAGCCGCGCCATCATGGTGGCGCATAACGCCACCTTCGATCACACCTTTACCATGGCCGCAGCGGAGCGCGCCTCGCTCAAACGCAACCCTTTCCACCCGTTTGTGACCTTCGACACGGCAGCACTGAGCGGTCTGGCGCTGGGGCAAACGGTGTTATCAAAAGCCTGTATTACGGCGGGTATTGAATTTGACGGCACGCAGGCGCACTCGGCTCTGTATGACACGGAGCGCACCGCAGAGCTGTTCTGTGAGATCGTCAACCGCTGGAAGCGACTGGGCGGCTGGCCGCTGCCGACAGGTGACAGCGAAGAATAAAAAAAGCGACCTTAACAGGTCGCTTTTTTATTTGCGCAGCAAACTTACTCTGCGTCCGGCTCTTCGGTTTTGTACTTCGCCGCGGTCTCTTTGATCAGCTGCTGCAGTTCACCGCGCTGATACATTTCAATCAGGATATCGCAGCCGCCTACAAGCTCACCGTCTACCCACAGCTGCGGGAAGGTTGGCCAGTTAGCGTATTTTGGCAGCTCAGCACGGATGTCCGGGTTCTGCAGGATATCAACGTAAGCAAAACGCTCACCACAGGCTGAGAGCGCCTGAACCGCTTGCGCGGAGAAGCCGCAGCTTGGCAGCTTCGGAGAACCTTTCATATACAGCAGAATCGGGTTTTCAGCGATCTGGCGCTGGATTTTTTCAATAGTGGTGCTCATGTCTTGCTTCCTTTAACTTCTGTTACGGCAATAGTCTGACATTGTAGCGGGTCAGGCTGGCATCGGAAAATAACATTTTCGTCACGTTTATACATTTTACCGCGACTCTACAAAAGTTGCATTGCAAATGGTGTTTAACCCTGCGGCAGTCAGGGTTTTGCTTAGGGAGTGAACAATTACGCGACAGAACGATGAATTTTTTTGCACTTGCTAACGAAACAGGTTTTTAGATTGAAAAATGCTATTAACTTCTCGGGTTTTTATGGATTAGAATCGACGGGCTTTGTAAATCACTCGCGGGTATTATTGATGACCTGCATTTATCAGGGGACTGCCCAGTGGCGCGGATAACAAAAATCTCGATCACGCTCTGTGCTTTACTGTTTACATCACTCACTCTCACGCCAGTGGCAAACGCCTCTCAGCAGGCGCGGCATTCTGCTGTACAAAAAAGCCATCTGGTGAAAGCCACAGAACGTAAGAAAAAAACCACCACAAAGAACGAAAAGAAAAAGACGACCACCAAGACGACACAAACCGCTTCCAGCAAGACCAAAACAAAATCTTCCCGCACTGCCCACACCACCAAAAGTAAAACTTCGCTGACCGCGGCTAACCTCGTCACTGAAAAATGCATTACGCGTAAAGGCCACAAAGCGAAATGCACCAAAGTCACGAAAATCGCGGAAGTACATAAAGTCCGTGTACAGAAAGCGCAAAAAACCGCGATGAATAAACTGATGGGGCAAATTGGCAAACCTTATCGATGGGGTGGCAGTTCGCCACGAACCGGCTTCGACTGTAGCGGCCTGGTCTATTACGCCTATAAAGATCTGGTTAAGTTCCGCATTCCGCGTACCGCTAATGAGATGTACCACCTGCGCGACGCCTCTCCGGTGAGCCGTGGTGAGCTGGAAAACGGCGATCTGGTCTTCTTCCGCACGCAAGGCCGCGGCACGGCTGACCATGTGGGTGTCTATGTCGGCAACGGGAAATTTATCCAGTCACCGCGCAGCGGCCAGGATATTCAGATCACCTCCCTGAGTGAAGATTACTGGGTGCGTCACTACGTCGGCGCACGTCGCGTGATGACGCCGAAAACTATTCGCTAACCCCTGCCCTGCCGCATCCGTGGCAGGGTAAGTTCCTCTTTTGCATACCCTTTCAATTTGCTATCCTGTCCTTGTTGTCTGTGTGGTTATTGGCAACGCTAAATACAATAAGGAGAGAAGCAATGTCGTTCGAATTACCTGCACTACCGTATGCAAAAGACGCCCTGGCACCGCACATTTCTGCGGAAACCCTGGAATACCATTACGGCAAACATCACCAGACGTATGTCACCAACCTGAACAATCTGATCAAAGGCACCGATTTCGAAGGCAAAACGCTGGAAGAGATCGTCCGTAGCTCAGAGGGTGGCGTATTTAACAACGCGGCTCAGGTGTGGAACCACACCTTCTACTGGCACTGCCTGGCACCCAATGCCGGTGGTGAACCTGCCGGTGAACTGGCTTCCGCGATTAACGCCGCCTTTGGCAGCTTCGCCGATTTCAAAGCGAAGTTTACGGATGCCGCCATCAAGAACTTCGGCTCTGGCTGGACGTGGCTGGTAAAAGAAGCGGATGGCAAACTGGCAATCGTGTCCACCTCTAATGCAGGCACCCCGCTGACCACCAGCGCTACGCCGCTGATGACCGTGGACGTGTGGGAGCACGCTTACTACATTGATTACCGTAACGCGCGCCCGAACTACCTGGAGCACTTCTGGGCACTGGTCAACTGGGACTTCGTCGCGAAGAACTTCACCGCGTAAGAGAGACGCAGAAGGGGTCCCCCTTCTGCGTTATTTTTATTATTCCGCCGTGCAAACGGCTTCTGGCTGTTTCCGGCCGGACATCATCACCAGCAGCAGGCCGAGCGCGGCAATAATCGCCCCCATCACCGGCACAAAGCTGTATCCCAGACCGCCAGAAATGACGGCGCCGCCCGCCGCAGCACCCAAGGCATTCCCCAGGTTAAACGCACCGATATTCACTGAAGAAGAGAGACCCGGCGCCTCGTGGGCGACACGCATCACGCGCATCTGCAGCGGCGGCACCACGGCGAAGGTGGCTGCGCCCCAGACAACCATCGCGATGGCCGCGCCAAACTCGTTACGCGCCAGCCACGGAATCGCGATCATGATGGCAATCAGCAAGGTTAAAAAGCCTTTCAACGTTCCGGTCACTGAACGGTCAGCAAATTTCCCGCCAAGGTAGTTACCCATTGAGCACCCTACGCCAATCAATACCAGCATCGCGGTAATAAAGATTGGGGTTGCATGGGTGATATCGTGCAGCACCGGTGAAATGTAGGTATAGAGCGTAAACATCGCCCCGGCCCCCAGCACGGTGGTCAGCAGTGCAGAAAGCACCTGCGGGCGCACCAGTACCGACAGCTCTTTGCGCACGTCCGGACGTTCACCCGCGCTGCCTTTCGGCAGGGAGAAGAACAAGGCCACCATCGCCACCACGCCCAGCCCGGCGGTTGCCAGGAATGACATACGCCAGCCGATCGCTTCACCCAGCCAGGTCGCAGCCGGTACGCCGCCAATGTTGGCAATCGTCAGCCCCATAAACATGGTCGCCACGGCGCTTGCCTGCTTATGTTTCGGCACCACGCTTGCGGCCACGACCGAGCCCAGCCCAAAGAACGCGCCATGGTTCAGGCTGGTCAAAATGCGCGACAGCATCAGGGTGGTGTAGTCAGGTGAAATGGCAGAGAGCACGTTGCCCAGGGTGAAAATCGCCATCAGGAAAATCAGCGCATTACGGCGCGCGCGGTGTGAAAGCAGTAGCGTCATCAGCGGCGCCCCCACCATCACGCCGATGGCATAAGCGCTGATTAACATCCCGGCCGCAGGGATCGAGACATCCACGCCCCGGGCGATAACAGGCAGTAACCCCATCGGGGAGAATTCGGTGGTGCCAATCCCAAAAGCGCCAATCGCCAGGGCCAGCAGGGGAAAATTGATTTTCATGCGTCAACTCCGGATGCCGTGTCATGTCGTGACACAGAACAAAGAAGCGGAAAGCATGACATCAATCACAAAAAATGAGAAGTTAACAAAATGGCAAAAGATTTTTGCCTGAGAAGTAACAATCCGGTAAACCGGGAGGGAGAAGATTCTCCCTCCGCGTAAATCAGTGCAGCGCAGCCGTCAGGCCAGCCGCCACAATCAGCGCCAGCACAACGATGGTAGTGAACAGCGAAAACTTCAGATCGGAACTCATCAATTTTTCTCCTTTTAATCCCCCCACGAAAAGTGAGCTTGCTCATTTTTGCATAGTTTACGTCAAAAATCTTCCCGGATTTAAGCTGATAACCACTTTACCTCTTCCCCTTTTCATCAAGATAGGACAAAATTCCACGCTAAATTTATTAGCGTACCGGCCATTGACCCCCTCCTGACGTCCCGTGTCGTTTTCCTGGCGTACCGCAATCTAAAATTGCGTGATAAGGGTGAGAGAAGGCAAACGTTTACCTTCAAGTATTTCAGGAGTTTAGGATATGGTCTGGAGTGACATTTAATGGCAACAATTAAAGACGTAGCAAAACGCGCAAACGTTTCCACTACAACCGTATCACATGTAATTAACAAAACCCGCTTTGTGGCGGAAGAGACGCGCAACGCCGTCTGGGCAGCGATCAAAGAGCTGCACTACTCGCCAAGTGCGGTTGCGCGCAGCCTCAAGGTGAATCACACCAAATCGATTGGTCTGCTGGCGACCAGCAGCGAAGCGGCCTATTTTGCTGAGATCATTGAAGCGGTAGAGAAAAACTGCTTCCAGAAAGGCTATACCCTGATTTTGGGCAACGCGTGGAACAGCATTGAAAAACAGCGAGCCTATCTCTCCATGATGGCGCAGAAGCGCGTGGATGGCCTGCTGGTGATGTGTTCCGAGTACCCGGAATCCGTACTGTCGATGCTTGAAGAGTATCGGCATATCCCGATGGTGGTGATGGACTGGGGTGAAGCCCGTGCGGATTTCACGGATTCCGTTATCGACAACGCTTTTGAAGGCGGCTATATGGCGGGCCGTTATTTGATCGAACGCGGTCATCGTGAGATTGGCGTGATCCCGGGTCCGCTTGAGCGTAACACCGGCGCAGGTCGTCTGGCTGGCTTTATGAAAGCGATGGAAGAAGCGCTGATCACCGTGCCAGAAAACTGGATCGTACAGGGTGACTTTGAGCCGGAATCAGGCTACCGCGCGATGCAGCAGATTGTCTCCCAGCAACATCGTCCTACCGCCGTTTTCTGCGGGGGCGACATCATGGCGATGGGCGCGCTCTGTGCGGCCGATGAGCTGGGTCTGCGCGTCCCGCAGGACATTTCCGTGATCGGCTATGACAACGTGCGCAACGCGCGCTTCTTTACCCCTGCGCTGACCACCATTCACCAGCCGAAAGATTCGCTGGGTGAAACGGCCTTCAACATGCTGCTCGACAGGATCGTCAACAAACGTGAAGAGTCGCAGTCCATTGAAGTCCACCCGCGCCTCATCGAACGCCGTTCCGTTGCGGATGGTCCGTTCCGCGACTACCGTCGTTAATCGCTTTACGGAGCCAGTCACACTGGCTCCCGTAACCATTCCCGGTTAAGCGTTTCGCTGTCCCCCAGATAATCCAGCAGCCAGGCCATAGCAGGTGAAACATCATTTTGTTGCCAGGTCAGGCAGCAAGCCGCATCCGGGAACGGATTCTCCAGCGTCAGTTCAACCCACTCGCCGGTGTCGATTCGCGGGCGCGCAAAATGAACGGGCACCATCGCGACGCACAGCCCTGCACTGAGGCAGGTCGCCGACGATTCCCAGTCCGGGGCGACCACGCGACGCTGGTTATCCAGCAGCCAGGTGATACGCTTGGGCAGCGAGCGGGAGGTGTCCTCCAGCACCAGCGACGGCCAGTTACGCAGGGTATCGTCGCTTAACGGCCCCTCCATGGCCGCCAGGGGATGATCGCGTGCCACTACGCATTTCCAGCTCAGCATCCCCATATCGCGAAAGGCATAGCGTCCCCCAACCGGAATCGCCTGCGTCGCCCCAATCGCCATTTCTACCCTGCCGTCCGACAGCGCGTCCCACACGCCGTTGAACACTTCCTGCGAAACACGCAACTCAACGTCAGAAAAATGACGATAGAAATCGACGATCATTTGCCGGGTGCGTTCCGGCTTCACGATATTATCGACCGCGATGGAAAGATGCCCCCGCCAGCCGTTAGCGATCTGCTGACACTGTTCGCGGGTGATCTGCATTTTTTTGATAACAGAACGCCCTTCTTTCAAAAACCACGCCCCGGCAGGCGTTAATTCCACATCACGATGTCGCCGTTCAAACAGCGGAACGGCCAGCCACTCTTCTAGCTGACGCACCGTATAGCTGATTGCCGACGGGACGCGGTGCAGCTCCTGTGCTGCACCGCTAAAGCTGCCGTTACGCGCGACAGCATCGACCACTTCAAGAGAATAATCTGACCACATTTTCTGCCTGCAAAAAATTTGAATGCACCCGCCAAATATTAGCGTTTCACAAGCCGCTTTGCACTCCCTACACTCTGCGCCAATGTACACCTGCCTCCTCAGGAGAAGAAAACAATGCAACCCAGGAAAGGTTTTTTAGTCTGGCTCGGCGGCTTAAGCGTGCTGGGCTTTTTAGCCACCGATATGTACCTGCCGGCTTTCGCCGCCATGCAGGAAGATCTGCAAACCCCTGCCGCCGCGATCAGCGCCAGCCTGAGTTTGTTCCTCGCCGGTTTTGCCTTCGCGCAGCTGCTGTGGGGACCGCTCTCGGATCGCTTTGGCCGCAAGCCGGTATTGTTGCTCGGTCTGGCCATTTTTGCCGTGGGCTGTCTGGGGATGCTATGGGTTCGCGACGCCACCTGGCTGTTGGTACTGCGTTTTATTCAGGCAGTGGGCGTCTGCGCCGCAGCCGTCACCTGGCAGGCGCTGGTCACCGACTACTACCCGGCGAACCGTACAAACCGAATTTTCGCGACCATTATGCCGCTGGTGGGGCTTTCCCCTGCCCTCGCCCCGCTGCTGGGTAGCTGGATCCTCGCACATTTCGACTGGCAGGCCATCTTTGCCACGCTGTTTGCCATCACGCTGATCCTGATGCTGCCGGCGTTCGCCCTCAAGCCCGCGCATAAAAAAGAGGCGCATGCCAACGCCAGCCCAATTACCTTTGCCTCCCTGCTGAGCGCCAAAGCGTATCGCGGTAATGTGCTGATTTATGCTGCCTGCTCGGCGAGCTTCTTCGCATGGCTGACCGGTTCACCCTTTATTCTGCACGATATGGGCTATAGCCCGGCGGCCATCGGTCTGAGCTATGTTCCGCAGACCATCGCGTTCCTGGTTGGCGGGTACGGCTGTCGCGCGGCGCTGCAAAAATGGGAAGGCCAGCAGATGCTGCCGTGGTTGCTGGTGCTGTATGCGTTGAGCGTTATCGGGACCTGGGCCGTCGGCTTTATTCCCGGCGTCGGTCTGGCTGAAATTTTGATTCCATTCTGCGTAATGGCCATCGCGAACGGCGCGATATACCCTATCGTTGTGGCGCAGGCGCTTCGTCCCTTCCCGCAGGCGACAGGCCGTGCGGCCGCACTTCAGAATACGCTGCAACTGGGGCTGTGCTTCCTGGCCAGTCTGGTGGTCTCGGCGCTGATTGCCACGCCGCTCCTGACCACCACCAGCGTGATGCTGGTTACCGTTGCGCTGGCCGGCATGGGCTATCGTATGCAGGCAGCCGCGCAGCGTGCGCAGGATAACCGCGCGCAGGCAGAAACGTCACATGCGTAATTACTGCAAAAATTATGTAACTTTTCGGTGATTAGGTTGCTAACAATTTTCTATTGAATCACCAAATTTTGCGGCCTATACTAAATTTGGTTCGATTAAATACGATAAATATTAAGTGTTAACGGGAGCCGGAGTGCTCCCGTTTTACCATGGAAGGCATTTCGGCAAGGGTTATCTCCCTTCCTCTGTTCTACGTCGGATACTAGCCTCGCGGTATATACCGTGAGATTTCTCACAAACCAAAAAAAGCGTCTACGCTGTTTGAAGGTTCTGATCACAGTAGGGTGATGGAGAAGCTATGAGTTCATCGTGTATAGAAGAAGTCAGCGTTCCGGACGATAACTGGTCCCGGATCGTCAGTGAACTGTTAGGTCGAGCAGGCATCACGATTAATGGATCATCGCCATCCGATCCTCAGGTTAAACATCCCGACTTTTTTAAACGCGTGTTACGAGAGGGATCGTTAGGCCTGGGAGAAAGTTATATGGATGGCTGGTGGGAATGCGAACGGCTGGATATATTTTTCACCCGCGTTTTGCGTGCTGGTCTGGAAAATCAACTCCCTCGCCATCTGAAAGACACCCTGCGCGTCGCCTCAGCCCGCCTGTTTAACCTGCAAAGTAAAAAACGCGCCTGGATCGTCGGCAAAGAGCACTACGACCTTGGCAACGATCTGTTCAGCCGTATGCTGGACCCCTTCATGCAATATTCCTGCGCCTACTGGAAAGAGGCATCGACGCTTGAAGAGGCGCAACAGGCCAAGCTGCGTCTGATTAGCGAGAAACTGCAGCTTGAGCCCGGAATGCGCGTGCTGGATATCGGCTGCGGCTGGGGTGGGCTGGCGTATTTTATGGCGAAGCACTACGGCGTCAGCGTTGTCGGCGTCACGATTTCAGCAGAACAGCAAAAGCTGGCCCGAGAACGCTGCCAGGGTCTTGATGTTGACATCCGGCTGCAGGATTACCGTGACCTGAACGAACAGTTTGATCGTATTGTCTCCGTGGGTATGTTCGAACATGTTGGCCCGAAAAACTACGACACCTATTTTGACGTCGTGGATCGCAATTTGAAACCGGACGGCATTTTCCTGCTGCACACCATCGGGTCTAAGCGCACCGACAACAACGTCGACCCGTGGATCAACAAATACATCTTCCCGAATGGCTGTTTACCGTCCGTGCGCCAGATTGCCAACGCCAGCGAGTCCCATTTCGTGATGGAAGACTGGCATAACTTTGGCGCGGATTACGACACCACATTGATGGCATGGCATGCACGTTTTCAGGAAGCCTGGCCGGAGATTGCGGACAACTATTCGGAACGATTCAAGCGGATGTTTAGCTATTATCTGAATGCCTGCGCGGGGGCGTTTCGCGCGCGGGATATTCAGCTCTGGCAGGTTGTTTTCAGCCGAGGGATTGAGCACGGCTTGCGGGTCGCCCGCTAAAAAAATAACCCCGGTTACCCGGGGTTATTTTTTATTCGTCTTCTGTGCTCGTTATTATTGCCGCTTCTTTTGCCGCCAGCACGCGCTCAACCGTATCCACTACTACCTGGGTTTGCGGATCGATTTCGATATTCACGCGATGCCCGAGTTTTTTCGAACCCAGCGTGGTGCGTTGCAGCGTTTCAGGAATTAAATGCACGCAAAAACGCGTTGCCGTCACTTCTCCAACCGTCAGGCTAATCCCATCAATGCCAATAAATCCTTTATAGAGGATGTATTTCATTAATGACGGATCCTGCATTTTGAACCAGATTTGACGGTTATTTTCCGATGTCACGATTTTCGCCACTTCAGCCGTGGTCATGATGTGCCCCGACATCAGATGGCCGCCAATCTCATCACTGAACTTCGCCGCACGCTCAACGTTGACGGTATCACCTACAGCCAGCTCGCCCAGATTAGTAATACGCAGGGTCTCTTTCATTAAATCAAAGCTGATCTTGTTGCCATTAATTTCGGTGACGGTCAGACAGCAGCCGTTATGGGCAATCGAGGCGCCGGTTTCGATGCCATCAAGCATATATTCCGGCAGCTCTACAACATGCGTACGAAAATTAGGTTTTTCATCAATGGACACCACTTTGGCAGTGCCCTGCACAATACCAGTAAACATGCTTACAACTCCTGTTTTCTCCGGACGGTGGTTACACCGTTTAATCCCACCACAATAACAGTTGGAAAAAGAGGTTGCCAGCGGAGCGCATTTTCTGGCGATTTTTTCACTAGATAAATAGCTAAAGCCCGCTACAATAGCTGGCACCCCCCGCATTTTCTTCTTGCTGCCCGTTACGGCGGCTTTTTTAGTCTCTCTTATAACTACAAAATAAAGGTGTTCACGTGCAGAAGTACATGAATGAAGCGCGGCAGTTATTGGCACTGGCGATACCAGTGATCATCGCGCAAGTGGCCCAGACCGCAATGGGATTTGTGGATACCGTCATGGCAGGTGGCTATAGCGCCACTGATATGGCGGCCGTCGCCATCGGTACATCAATCTGGCTTCCGGCCATCCTGTTCGGCCATGGTCTGCTGCTCGCGCTGACGCCGGTTATTGCTCAACTTAATGGTTCGGGACGTCGCGAACGCATTGCCCATCAGGTCCGCCAGGGGTTCTGGCTGGCCGGATTTGTCTCCGTGCTGATTATGGTCGTGCTCTGGAACGCCGGTCATATCATTCGCGCGATGGATAACATTGACCCGGCACTGGCTGACAAAGCCGTGGGCTATCTGCGTGCCCTGCTCTGGGGGGCACCGGGCTACCTCTTCTTCCAGGTGGCGCGTAACCAGTGCGAAGGCCTGGCGAAAACCAAGCCCGGGATGGTGATGGGCTTTATCGGCCTGCTGGTGAATATTCCGGTGAACTATATCTTTATTTACGGTCATTTCGGGATGCCAGAGCTGGGCGGCGTCGGCTGCGGCGTGGCAACCGCCGCGGTTTATTGGGTGATGTTCTTCTGTATGCTTACCTTTGTGAAACACGCCCGCTCTATGCGCGATATTCGTAATGAGAAAACATTCAGTACGCCGGACTGGAGCATCATGACGCGCCTGATGCAGTTAGGCTTGCCGATTGCGCTGGCCCTGTTTTTTGAAGTGACGCTCTTTGCCGTCGTCGCCCTGCTGGTCTCCCCACTGGGGATCGTTAACGTGGCCGGGCACCAGATTGCGCTCAACTTCAGCTCCCTGATGTTCGTTCTGCCGATGTCGCTGGCGGCGGCGGTGACGATTCGCGTCGGCTTCCGTCTGGGCCAGGGCTCGACGCTGGATGCGCAAACGGCCGCACGGACCGGGCTAGGCGTCGGTGTCTGCATGGCGGTCTGTACGGCGCTCTTTACCGTTGCATTACGCGAGCAAATTGCCCTGCTCTATAACGACAACCCGGAAGTGGTGGCACTTGCCTCGCATCTGATGCTGCTCGCCGCGGTGTACCAGATTTCAGACTCTATCCAGGTGATTGGCAGCGGCGTGCTTCGCGGATACAAAGATACGCGCTCCATCTTCTTTATCACCTTCATCGCCTACTGGGTACTGGGACTGCCGTGCGGCTACATCCTGGCCCTGACCGATCTGGTGGTTGACCGCATGGGACCCGCCGGGTTCTGGATGGGCTTTATCATTGGTCTGACGTCAGCCGCGATCATGATGATGATGCGCATGCGCTTCCTGCAGCGCCAGCCATCAACCGTAATTTTGCAACGCGCTGCGCGTTAAATACGCAGTAGCCGCCTGCTGGCGGCTACTTTCTCTTCACTTTGCGCGGTAATGAAGCAATCGCGTGAAATCAGAGAGAAAAATGCATTTTCCCTCTTGCCACCTTGGTGCTGTGCCGCTAATATTCGTCCCCGTTGTCACCGACAACACGTTGCGTTCATAGCTCAGTTGGTTAGAGCACCACCTTGACATGGTGGGGGTCGTTGGTTCGAGTCCAATTGAACGCACCATTCTGCGTCCGTAGCTCAGTTGGTTAGAGCACCACCTTGACATGGTGGGGGTCGGTGGTTCGAGTCCACTCGGACGCACCATTTCAGTCCTGAAATGGTGCAAATTCTCTTCAGATACCCTGATTTTTCTTAATCCCTTATTTTCATCATTATTCTCCTGCTACGCTTTTCTTATGGAAAAAATACAGGAAGCGCGTTGATGAAGAGTATCGCCATTATCGGCTCCGGCCCCACAGGGATTTACACCTTTTATCATCTGCTTAAAAACAGCACCCCGCTCTCAGTTTCCGTCTTTGAACAGGCCGATGACGCTGGCGTGGGCATGCCTTATAACGACGACGATAATTCTCGCCTGATGCTGGCGAACATTGCGAGCATTGAAATCCCGCCCATTTTTATGACCTACCTCGACTGGCTGAAGGGACAGAGCGAAGCGCACCTGGCGCGTTTTAAGGTAGATAAAACCACGCTCCACGATCGGCAGTTCCTGCCCCGGATCCTGCTGGGTGAATATTTTCGCGACAGCTTTCGAACCATCGTCAAAGAAGCTAAAAAGCAGGGGTTCGAGGTTAACATCCATGAATCCGCCGCCGTTACCGACGTCATTCCCTCCTCAACCGGCGTCACGCTTTCCGTCAATGGCAACATCTTTCCTGAACGCTTTGACCTTGCGGTTATCGCCACCGGTCACGTCTGGCCAGACGAGGACGAAGCCACGCGCACATTCTTCCCAAGCCCGTGGTCCGGTCTGATGGACGCCCGCATTCCCCCTTGCCGCGTTGGCATTATGGGAACATCGTTAAGCGGTCTGGATGCGGCGATGGCGGTGGTGATGCAGCACGGTGAGTTTCGTGACGGTAAATTCATCCTGGATAAAGGCAGTGAAGCGTTAAACATTACGCTGATGTCGCGGACAGGCATTCTGCCGGAAGCCGATTTTTACTGCCCTATCCCTTACGAACCGCTGTCCGTTTTAACCGCATCCGTGGTTGAAGGCGAGATAGCCAAAGGATCGGATGGCCTGCTTGACCGCATTTTTGCCCTGATGGTGAAAGAGCTTCAACGTGCCGACCCGGCATGGTGCGAGAAAATTTCTCTGCAACGCCACAACGCCGACAGCCTGCGTGACGCCTGGTTTGAGGATCGTCAACAGCACGGTCCGTTTAGCTGGGCGGAAGAGAACCTCAATGAAGTTGAACGGAACAAACGCGAACGGCGCACCGTCGCCTGGCGCTATACCGTCCTTCGGCTGCATGAGGTCGTTCAGGAGATTGTTCCCCATCTTAGCGATCAGGACAGAGAGCGCTTCAAAAACGGGCTGGCCCGCGTGTTTATCGACAACTATGCGGCGATCCCTCCGCAGTCTATCCGCAGACTGCTTGCGCTTCGCGAGGCTGGCATCATCAGCGTGGCGGCCCTGGGCGACGACTATACGCTGGATGTTGGCAGCGACCGCACGGTGGTGTCCACAAAAGAGACCGTTTACCGCTTTGACGTTTTCATCGATGCACGCGGGCAAAAGCCGCTCAAAACCAAAGATCTGCCTTTCCCCTCACTGCGCAGAGCGCTGGAAACGACCGGCGATGAGATACCCGATGTCGGTGAAGATTACACGCTAAATGCACCTGAAACGGTTCGCGGGCGCATCGCGTTTGGCGCGATACCGTGGCTGATGCACGATCATCCCTTTGTTCAGGGGCTGGCGGAGTGCGCAGAGATTGCAGAGGCGATGGCCAGGGCGGCTGAAAAACCGGCCACAGGTTTACGGCGTCGATTACCGTACGTAGAGAACTGACAGGGCTTCCATGCCCTGCAACGCGATATTACTCGAAGAAGACGTCCGGGTTTTCAGACAGCGAGACAAAGGTTTTCGTCGCTTTATCCAGGGCACGAATTTCGCCGCTTTCAATGTCATAGACCCAGCCGTGCAGGCGAAGGGAGTTGTTACGCAGCCCCACCGCGACGGACGGGTGAGTCTTAATGTTGCTCAGTTGCGCAAACACGTTCTCCTGCACCATCGCATTCACTTTATCGAGCGGCTTATCCCAGGTTTTCTTCTCAACCACGGCTTTGGCCGCATCGGAATAGCGCAGCCAATGTGAAACAGCAGGCATCGGCTCCAGGTTCGCGTTATCGGCAATCGCCTTCATCGCGCCACAGTTAGAGTGGCCGCAGATGACGATATCCGTCACGCCCAGCGCCACAACCGCGTATTCGATAGTGGCGGAGACACCGCCAGGCTCAGGCCCGAACGGCGGCACAATATTACCAGCATTACGAATGACAAAGAGTTGTCCCGGCTCTTGCTGAGTAACCAGTTCCGGGACCAGACGGCTGTCGGAGCATGAGATGAACAGCGCTTTGGGATTCTGGCTGGACGCTAAACTGCGAAAGAGCTCTTTACGTTGCGGGAAAATCTCTTTTTGAAAGCTGAGAAAACCTTCAATGATATGTTGCATAGCAATTTCTCTTTTATCTGTTTTAGTTTAGGTATGATCGCGATCACACTCGTAAAGTTTACCCATCGCGCTTCACTTCAGACAAGCAATATATTTCTGGCCCGACCGCTGTACGATAGCGTCGGCATTCGCCGGAATGTTCTGCCCTTCGAACGCGCCGTAAAGACGGGCGAAAGATTTGCCCACCAGGCGCCGGGTGACCTCCTCAACCTTGCGGGCAGGCAACGGAAGCATATTCGGGTAGCTCCACATAAACGACACCGCATCCTTCCCGGGGGTGACCTGCAGAATATCCCCCGCCAGCAAAACGCCCTCGCCTTCCTGCCAGTGCAGCACAGTGCCGCCTGCGAAATGGCCGCCGAGACGCAGCAAAGTAACCGATGGCACGATCTCCAGCGCATCGCCCTCCCAGTAAACAATCGCCGGACTGGCGCGCATCACCCATTCGCGATCGCTGGCGTGCAGATAGACCGGCGCATCGAATGCCGCGGCCCACTCCTGCATGGTGGTGTAATAGTGCGGATGGGAAATCGCAATGGCGCGGAGGCCGCCGAGCGCGGTGATGATAGCGTGGGTGGCCGGGTCAAGGTTGGCGATGCAGTCCCACAAAATATTGCCGTGTGGGGTACGCAGCAGCAACGCGCGCTGGTTAATCGCAAAAGACGGTACCGTTTTGATGCTGTACAACTGCGGCTCCAGCTGCTGCCATTTATTCGCGTGCGTGGCCGTTACCGTCGCATACTCGATCCACGCCTGGCCGCTGGCCGGGACATACTGCCGTTCATCCTCGCAAATCGGGCATCTTTCCGGCTGTGCATCGTAGGAAGTACCGCAGGTTTTACAGAGTGTAATCATGAGCGCTCCTCAGTGATAAAGCACTGAGTATGGCAGGGATTATCCTTATGTGCTGCGTGGTACATTGCTGGCTTTTTTTGCCCTATACTGTGCCCGTATCAATAACTGAACATAGCAGGTGCAACATGGAAATTGATCTCGATAACCTGGTTTTTAACGGACTGGATGAAGCGGAAGAACGCAACGCGGAACGTCTGGATGACGCGGACAAAAAAGCCCAGGCGATTGTCGCCGACGACGACTGCGGTGATGCCTGCAAGATCTGATAAAAAGCACCGGTCAGCCGGTGCTTTTTTTTGGCACTCAACGGAGAGCTACAGTTCAGGTGTCTTTTTAAACCCCGTCAGCATCAGTACAAGGCTTTGCGCCGAAGAAGCCGGTTCAAACTGGTAATGGTTCCCCTGGCGGTCGCCGCCGATATACCACGATATTTCGGTTTTCCCTTCCGCCAGCGCCTTGCGCACGGCTTTGTCGACATCCACCATTCTGTACTCGCGCGAGTGGTTGAGATACAGCACCGCATCGGATCGATAGCTGCAGGCCGGGCGGTCAGCCCAGTTCACCGTTGCAGGATCCCAGTCGTTGCTGGCCGGATAGAAGAAGATCTGATCGGCGCCGTCAGTTTCTACCTTACCGCCGTAAATGCGAACGCGATATTTAAACAGAGAAGGATCCTGTCCCGCTGGCAGCGGCGGGATTGTAAACTTTACCAGTGAGAGGGTTTCACTGTTTTGCGTTCGGCCTCCGTTCTGCCAGTTATCCTGCACCAGCAAAGCCTGCGGCTGAGGCTGGGAGAGTCCCGGCTCAAGGCTGCTTAGCCAGACGTTTGCCTGCGCTTTTGAATAGGCATATGGCACGGTCGTGCCACAGTCCAGCCCGCGATTCATACACAGCTCGGTCATAAAGCGCGCCCCCTCTTCCGTCCAGCCATTCATGAAATCAGCATGCGCGGTGTAGAGACTTCCCCAGCGTTCTTCGCGTTCGTCGCCGTGCATAATGGGGTCGAGAGAAAGCTGTGCTTTGCTGGTATCGAGAGATGAAATTGTCGGAAGCACATAAGCGATGTTCATGTTCACGGTGGGAATTTTCACCGGAAACGCGGTAGGGCATTGCCCTTTCGTATCGTATGTCGCATTAGCAACGCCGTGAGCGGGCTTGAGGTTCACGCCATCCCAGCAGTTGGGAAACTGAATACCGATATTAAACTGCACGGCGTCTCCCGCCTTGCGTAGCCCGCACACTTCGCCTGTTTTTGTCGTGTAACCCTTGCCGTTTGCACACAAGAACGTGATATGCGGGTTAGGCGCAGATCCATGGTGATCCCCCGCCAGCAGTGATAGCCCCGCCGGGAAAGGCTGCAGCGGCCAGGTTTCCACATTCGAGGCCTGATAATAGGTTTTTTGATACGCAGGTTTTACGATAGTGCCGTCAGGCAGCCGCAGCGAAGGTGCCCAGTATGCCGAGCTATCCGCTTTGTTATCGCAGGTGGTTTCTTCCAGCTTGCGCAGGGTTTCCCGGCTCGAGCTGGCATCGGTGTGCGTATTGCCGAAGAAGTCATGCAGCATGGCCTCGTTGGGCCTGCCAAACATCATTATGGCATCATCGCCAAGGGTATGGGAGTAGCCGCAGACGACATGAGCCTGTGGCGCAGCGTGTGCCGCATGCATGGCGAGAAGTAGCGCAGGGGCTGAAAGAGCCGTGGTTAACGTGGTCCGTTTCATCATTATCTCCATTAATGAAAGGACCTATAGGTAACAAACAACGGGTTAATTAACCGAATGATTCACCGCGTACTTTTCTCCTCATTGCGGCTTTACAGACGTAACGCACAGCTCATTCCAGTACATTTCGCGCGTGCGGCGCAGTTCAGCGTGACGTTTTATCATGGAACCACTCCGGGTCTATGTTAGCAACGTCCACGCCGTACAGGCTGGCGGCAGGCAGTATTGACTCAAGAACACGTTGCGCGCTGTTCTCCGCATTCACAGGTCGGGTGGCAAAAAACCGCCGTAACGTGCTGATCCATTTTTTCATCGTCTTGCCCCTCTTGCTTCACCTGCGTTCAGTAAAACACCCATTAACAATGGAGGGGAAATAACAATAACGACTGTTGATATGCGGGATCTGAGAAACGCGCGAAACGCGGGCGCATCACCCGGCCAGCGCTTTAACCACTGTCTCCATCGCTTCGGTTGTCAATTCGCTGCGCTTGATGCGCTGGTTCGCCAGCGCCGTGCGCAGCACACCCGCAATGACAATATGCTTCGGCTCCTGCCCTAAATCACGCATCTCAAGCACCACCTTACCGACCACCCGGCACATCTCCTGGTACAGCGCTTCATCTTTGGTCACGTTACCCATCGTCATCACTCCGTTGCCTTTTAAACGTTGAGCTTAAATGATTCTCCTGCCGGATACAAAAAAGAAGCCCGGCGAGGATCTCGCCGGGCTTCATCTGTAAAATCAGCTAATTAGTTATTAACCGGAATCACAGCACCTTTGTATTTGGTGCGGATCCAGTCCTGAATCTCTTTGGAGTGCAGCACGTTCACCAGTGCGACGATGTCCTTCTTCTTCTCGTCACCGCGATGCACGGTAATGATGTTGGCGTACGGGTTATTTTCACCGCTCTCTACCGCAATCGGGTCGTGCACCGGGTCCAGACCGGCGTCAATCGCATAGTTGGCGTTAATCACGACCGCAGCGCCTTCATCGTTGTTGTACATCTGCGGCAGCAGAGAGGCTTCGACGTTAGGCGTGAACTGCAGCTTCTTCGGGTTCTCAACGATGTCGCTGATACGCGCCGTCACTTTGTCGATGCCGGGCTTCAGCTTGATCACGCCCTCTTTTTCAAAGATGGAGAGAATACGGCCTTCTTCGGAAACGGCATCACGCATAATGATCTTACCGCCTTCCGGCAGGTCCTTCAGCGACTTGTACTTTTTGGAGTAGATACCGATTGGCTCAATGTGGATAGCACCCGCACTGACAAAATCGTAATCCTTATCGCCCGCGTGATCTTTCAGCACGCTGTTCAGGTAAGGAATATGCTGGAAATAGTTGGCGTCAATGTCATGACCCGCCAGCGCGGTGTTGGGCAGAATGTAGTCCTGGAACGGTTTAATCTCCAGGTCAATCCCCTGCTTCGCCAGAATCGGCTTTGCCTGCTCCAGAATTTCGGCGTGCGGGGTGTTGGATGCGCCCACAGTCAGCGTATCCGCCCAGGAGGCGAAGCTCAGGGCGCTCAGGGTGGCTGCGGCGATCAGTGTCAGTGTTTTTTTCATGATGTGGTTCCTGTGTGTATTTATTAGCGTTTATCTAACAGAGAAGTCATAGCGTCGCCGCAGAACTGGATAATGAAAACGATGATCAGAATGGTCACCGTTGCCACCAGCGTGACGTCACCATGGTTGCGCTGGAATCCTTCCAGATAAGCCAGATTTCCCAAACCGCCGGCGCCAATCACCCCCGCCATGGCGCTGTAACTCACCAGCGCAATCAGCGTTACCGTTATCCCTGATACCAGTGCAGGTGATGATTCCGGCAGTAAAACCCGAAACACGAGCGTGCTCAGTCGTGCGCCCATTGAGCGCGTTGCTTCGATTACCCCTTTGTCCACTTCGCGCAGGGCAATCTCCACCAGGCGTGCGTAGAACGGCGCGGCCCCCACAATCAGGGCCGGCAGCGCCGCGTTGGCACCAAGAATGGTGCCAACGATGGTCTTGGTGAACGGGATCAACAGGACGATCAGAATGATGAACGGTATTGAGCGAAACACGTTTACCACAATCGAAATTACGCTGTAGACCGTGCGGTTTTGAAACAGCCCGCCGCGCGCGGTTAAGAACAGCGCCAGGCCCAGCACGATCCCCAGCACAAAGGTCGCCACCCCGGAAAGCGCGGTCATGTACAGCGTCTCCTGCGTCGCCGCCCAGAGCTGATCCCATTTGAGGTGCGGGAAGAGATTCTCAGCCATGTTTAATGACCTCGCCTTCAATATCGCTGTGCTTCAGGTCGGCGAGGATATTGTTCAGTTGTTCATCAGATGCCACGACGTGGACCCAGAGCTGGCCGAAAACGCCGTGGGCGGTTTGCGTCATTTTCCCGTGCAGGATGTTAAACGGCAGACCGTAGCGCAGGGTCAGCTCACCCACGACCGGCTTGTGCGTGCTGTGGCCGGTAAAGGTCAGACGGATGACCGTGCCCTCCAGATCGTTTGCCAGTTCGGTATTGAAGGTTTCTTCCTCGGCGTACTGACTTACCTGGCGGACAAACTGCTGCGTAATCGGCTGCTGCGGATGGGTGAATACACTCAGCACATCCCCCTCTTCCACCACCTTACCGTTTTCCATCACCGCCACGCGGTCGCAGATCTTGCGCACCACATGCATTTCGTGGGTGATCAGCACGATGGTCAGCTTGAAACGACGGTTGATATCCAGCAGCAGATCGAGGATCTGATCGGTGGTCTGCGGGTCGAGTGCGGACGTGGCTTCATCACACAGCAAAACGTCCGGGTTATTGGCCAGCGCGCGCGCAATCCCCACGCGCTGTTTTTGTCCGCCGCTTAGCTGTGACGGGTAGGCATTCTCACGCCCTTTCAGCCCCACCAGCGCCACCAGTTCCGCCACGCGAGCCTTGATTCTGGCTTTTGGCACACCGGCGATCTGCATGGAGAACGCGATATTCTCACTTACCGTGCGCGACCACAGCAGGTTGAAGTGCTGGAACACCATACTGATTTTCAGGCGTGCCTGACGCAGGGCTTCACCTTTTGCGGCGGAGATGTCCTGCCCGTTAATCGTGACGCTGCCAGCGCTGGGTTTCTCCAGACCATTCAGCAGACGAATCAGCGTGCTTTTCCCGGCGCCGCTATAGCCGATAATGCCGTAAACCTGTCCCTGCTCAATCGTCAAATTGACGTTATCAACGGCTGTGAGCGCCGCCTTACCGTTGTCAAAAACCTTCGAAATATTTCTGAGTACAATCATTCTAATTCATTATCCGATCCGCCAATGGCGGTTTAGAAGTATGGATGTCCAAACGATAGTAAACAGGCGTTATCAGTTTTTAAATGAACAAAAAAGCATGTGTTATAACTTTCAGTAATAAACAACGACTCTACACGGCGGGAAGTATTTAGATTGATTTCAGCAATGATTATCTGCCAGACGCATAACGCTTAACTGATATGCTAAAAAAACGGTCATTATTGCAGCATTTTATGCCGAGATAGCCATCCTCACTTCCAGACAACTTTACGTCTTGCTGTCCTGACATCCAAAAACAGCACTGATATTCCCGTCTGTTATAAAAAGCAGTGAAGTGTTCTTTATTGCGAAAATTTCACCGCCCTATCATCCCGTCATGACACCCAGAAAGGAAAACATCATGACGATCTACCACTCCGTCACCGAACTGATTGGCCGGACACCGCTGATCCAGCTGCATAAGCTTGATACCGGTCCCTGCTCGCTGTTTCTGAAGCTGGAGAACCAAAACCCCGGCGGCTCCATTAAAGATCGCGTGGCGTTATCGATGATTAACGACGCGGAGCGTACCGGCCAGCTACGGCCGGGTGGCACGATTATTGAAGCAACGGCGGGGAATACCGGCCTCGGGCTGGCGCTGATCGCCGCCCAGAAAGGCTATACGCTTATCCTGGTGGTGCCGGACAAAATGAGCCGCGAGAAGATTTTCCACCTGCGCGCGCTGGGTGCCCAGGTGATACTGACCCGTTCCGACGTCAATAAGGGGCATCCGGCCTATTACCAGGATTACGCCCAGCGCCTGGCCGATGAACTGCCGGGCGCGTTTTATATCGACCAGTTCAATAACGACGCTAACCCGCTGGCACATCGCACTACCACGGCACCGGAACTGTATGAGCAGCTTGACGGCAGAATTGACGCCATCGTGGTCGGCGTCGGCTCAGGCGGGACGCTGGGCGGCCTGCAGGCGTGGTTTGCCGAGCATTCTCCACATACGGAGTTTGTGCTGGCCGACCCGGCCGGGTCTGTGCTCGCCGATCAGGTCGAGACCGGTCGCTACCACGATGCGGGCGCCTGGCTGGTTGAGGGCATTGGCGAAGACTTTATTCCGCCGCTGGCCCACATTGAAGGCGTAAACCGCGCCTGGCGCATTACCGACCGCGAAGCGTTTGCCACCGCGCGTGAACTGCTGAAAACGGAAGGCATTCTGGCGGGCTCCTCCAGCGGCACCCTGCTGGCGGCGGCGCTGAAATATTGCCAGGCGCAAGCCACGCCGAAACGCGTGGTGACCTTCGCCTGCGACAGCGGCAATAAATATCTCTCGAAGATGTTCAACGACGACTGGATGCGCCAGCAGGGGCTCATCACGCGCCCTCAGGCAGGCGATCTCTCTGACTACATTGCCCTGCGCCACGATGAAGGCGCTACCATCACCGCCGCCCCGGATGACACGCTCTCCACCGTTCTGGCACGCATGCGCCTGTACGACATCTCCCAGCTGCCGGTACTGGAAAACGGTCAGGTCGTCGGCATTATCGACGAGTGGGATCTGTTGCGGCATATCGGCGGTGAAGCTGACCGCTTCGCCCTTCCCGTGACAGAGGCCATGACGCGTCAGGTGGAATTTCTCGATAAACGCGCCCCGGAAAGCGCCCTGCACGCCATCTTCGACCGCGGTCTGGTGGCCGTCATTAATGACAACGACCGTTTTCTCGGTTTGATTACGCGCAGCGACGTGCTGACCGCGTGGCGCAACCGTCTTCAGCCATAAGGAACAGATGATGAAAAACCTGGCAACCCTGAGCGTCCACAGCGGCGCGTTCAATGATCAGCATGGCGCCGTTATGCCGCCGATTTACGCCACCTCGACGTTTGCGCAACCCTCTCCCGGGGAGCATACCGGCTATGAGTATTCCCGCAGCGGCAACCCGACGCGCCATGCGCTCGAAACCGCCATCGCCGAACTGGAAGGCGGAACGCGCGGCTACGCCTTTGCATCCGGCCTCGCCGCCATCTCCACCGTGCTTGAACTACTGGATAAAGACAGCCATATCGTCGCCATTGATGACGTCTACGGCGGCACATATCGCCTGATTGAAAATGTCCGCAAACGCAGCACCGGTCTGCAGGTCAGCTGGGTTAAGCCGGACGATTTAGCCGGGCTTGAGGCGGCTATTCGCCCGGACACCCGCATGATCTGGGTTGAAACACCCACCAACCCGCTGCTGAAGCTGGCGGATTTAGCGGCTATCGCTGACATCGCCCGTCGTCATAACGTTATCAGCGTGGCGGATAACACCTTCTCATCGCCGGTCATTCACCGTCCGCTGGCGTCGGGTTTCGACATCGTGGTGCACTCAGCAACCAAATACCTTAACGGCCACTCTGACGTGGTGGCCGGGCTGGCGGTGGTGGGTGATAATCCGGCGCTGGCGGACAGGCTTGGCTACCTGCAGAACGCGGTTGGCGGCGTACTGGACCCGTTTAGCAGCTTCCTGACCCTGCGCGGTATTCGTACCCTTTCGCTGCGCATAGAGAGACACAGCAGCAACGCGCTGGCGATTGCGCAATGGCTGGAACAGCATCCGCTGGTTGAACGGGTCTTTTATCCCGGACTGGAGTCGCACCCGCAATATCAGCTTGCCCGCACGCAGATGGCGCTGCCCGGCGGGATGATTTCTGTCGTGGTGAAAGGTGATGCGCAACGCGCCACAGCGGTGATTCGCAACCTGACGTTGTTCACCCTTGCGGAAAGCCTTGGCGGCGTAGAGAGTCTGGTGAGCCAGCCTTACAGCATGACGCACGCCTCGATTCCGCTGGCGCAACGGCTGGCAAACGGTATTGTGCCACAGCTGATTCGCCTGTCGGTGGGGATTGAAGATCCTAAAGACCTCATCGCCGACCTCAGTCAGGCGCTGCAAAAATAAGCAAAATGCGGTAGGTCAATCACCTGCCGCGATAAGTTGTCATCATGGCTTAACGCGTTGATAACAATATTATGTAAAACGGCATTGATTATTTCTGAAACACCGTTTCCATTTTCCTTTTATCTTAAAATCAGCGTATAATGCGCGCCAAATCCCTGGTGAATGGTTTCAGCGCTTGGAATACAAAAAACAACGTACAACTTCTCCTCTCCTTCGTTGGGCTGTCACTCAGGCACACTTTCTTCTGCACGCTCATTTGATGTCTCCTATCCTTAGTGCGTGTCATATACTCTTTTGCAACACAGGTTTGACTCTGCGGCGGTGCGCCCCCGGAGCGAGATTTCCATATCCTTCCCAACTTAAAGACTAAGACTGTCATGAAAAAGACGAAAATTGTTTGTACTATCGGCCCGAAAACCGAATCCGAAGAGATGCTGAGCAAAATGCTGGACGCCGGCATGAACGTGATGCGTCTGAACTTCTCTCACGGTGACTATGCAGAACACGGTCAGCGTATCCAGAACTTGCGCAACGTGATGAGCAAAACCGGTAAAAAAGCGGCTATCCTGCTCGACACCAAAGGTCCGGAAATCCGTACCATCAAACTGGAAGGCGGCAACGACGTCTCTCTGAAAGCAGGCCAGACGTTCACCTTCACCACGGACAAATCCGTTGTGGGGAACAGCGAAATCGTTGCGGTCACCTATGAAGGCTTCACCAGCGATCTGTCCGTCGGTAACACCGTCCTGGTCGACGATGGTCTGATCGGTATGGAAGTGACCGCGATTGAAGGTAACAAGGTTATCTGTAAAGTGCTGAACAACGGCGACCTGGGCGAAAACAAAGGCGTTAACCTGCCGGGCGTTTCTATCGCGCTGCCAGCACTGGCTGAAAAAGACAAGCAAGACCTGATCTTCGGCTGCGAACAAGGCGTTGACTTCGTTGCAGCGTCCTTCATCCGTAAGCGTTCTGACGTGGTCGAAATTCGCGAGCACCTGAAAGCGCACGGCGGCGAGAAGATCCAGATCATCTCCAAAATCGAAAACCAGGAAGGCCTGAACAACTTCGACGAAATCCTCGAAGCGTCTGACGGCATCATGGTTGCACGTGGCGACCTGGGCGTTGAAATCCCGGTTGAAGAAGTGATCTTCGCGCAGAAGATGATGATCGAAAAATGTGTTCGCGCGCGTAAAGTGGTTATTACCGCTACGCAGATGCTGGACTCTATGATCAAAAACCCACGCCCAACCCGCGCTGAAGCAGGCGACGTGGCAAACGCCATCCTCGACGGTACCGATGCTGTTATGCTGTCCGGCGAATCCGCAAAAGGGAAATACCCTCTGGAAGCGGTTGGCATTATGGCGACCATCTGTGAACGTACTGACCGCGTGATGACCAGCCGTCTGGACTTCAATAACGACAGCCGCAAGCTGCGCATCACCGAAGCCGTTTGCCGCGGTGCGGTAGAAACTGCTGAGAAACTGGAAGCGCCACTGATTGTGGTTGCGACCCAGGGCGGTAAATCTGCGCGTGCAGTGCGTAAATACTTCCCGGATGCCACTATCCTGGCCCTGACCACCAACGAAACCACCGCGCGTCAGCTGGTGCTGAGCAAAGGCGTCGTTGCACACCTGGTTAAAGAGATTGCCTCTACTGACGATTTCTACATTCAGGGTAAAGCCATGGCTCTGGAAAGCGGTCTTGCACAGAAAGGCGACGTTGTGGTTATGGTTTCTGGTGCGCTGGTACCAAGCGGAACGACCAATACTGCATCCGTTCACGTGCTGTAATAATTCACGAACGAATTAATTTTGATAAAAAGCGCCCAATGGGCGCTTTTTTTATTCCAGTCATTAGCCAAACTCATTCAAAAAGCAAATCGGGTTTTTCTATTTAATTGCGAATTATCTAAGATGAATCCGATGAAAAATGCCTTTTTTTACATAGCTTTTTACTCAAAAAGGGCCGATTCGATGCTTCTTTGAGCGAACGATCAAAAATAGGCGTATTCCCATCAAAAAAATATTCTCAACCCAAAAAACTTTGTGTAATACTTGTAACGCTACATGGAGATTAACTCAATCTAGAGGGTATTAATAATGAATCGTACTAAACTGGTACTGGGCGCGGTAATCCTGGGTTCTACTCTGCTGGCTGGTTGCTCCAGCAACGCTAAAATCGATCAGCTGTCTTCTGACGTTCAGACTCTGAACGCTAAAGTTGACCAGCTGAGCAACGACGTGAACGCAATGCGTTCCGACGTTCAGGCTGCTAAAGACGACGCAGCTCGCGCTAACCAGCGTCTGGACAACCAGGCTACTAAATACCGTAAGTAATAGTACCTGTTAATAAAATGGCGCACATTGTGCGCCATTTTTTTTGCCTGCGTCAAACGGCTCTACTGCGTCATCTTCTCCCCTGCCTCTTCCGCTACCGCCGCGGACACACGACTGTTCTGCACTGACAATACGCTGTTACTGGCCGACGTGCCGCTTCCCGCAGAAACCATAACCGGGATCCCCGCACGGCGCGCCAGGGCTTTATCGATCAGCGCCTTATCGCTTCCGGACTGTGAAACAAAGGTCGCAAAGTCGGCGGAGTGCGTAATGGGCGAAATCTGTGGGTTTTCACCTTCCACCTGTGCCAGCGGACGATGGACCTCAATATAGCGTTTACCATCCGGCTCGACCGCGAATTTCACTGGCTCATTGATGATTTGTACCCGGGTGCCAACCCGTACCTGTTCGAACAGGGCTTTAATATCCGGGGCGTTCATTCGCATACAGCCGGAACTGACGCGCAAGCCAACGCTGTCTGGCGCACTGGTTCCGTGGATAAGATATTCCCCATTACCAATACCCAAACGCAGGGCATAGCGTCCCAGCGGGTTATTTGGCCCTGCGGGAACCACAGGAGGCAGTTTAATTCCCTGCGCCAGCGAACGGGCTCTGATACCGGCCGTCGGCGTCCAGGTTGGGTTCGGGATTTTTTGACTGACGCGGGTCGTGCTCACCGGTGTTTCCAGCCCCAGTTGCCCGATGCCAAGTGGGAAAACCTGGACAATGTTCTCTCCCGGCGGGAAATAGTAAAGCCGCAGCTCAGCGAGGTTCACAACAATGCCCTCGCGCGGCGTGTCGGGTAGCAGCATCTGCGACGGGATCGTGATAACGGTTCCCGGTGCAGGGTTTACCGGCGCAATCGTATTGTTCGTTTCGAGGATCACCTGCGCTGCGGTATTAAACCGACGGGCGATGGTCTGCAGCTTATTATCCCCTTCCTGTATGGTGTAGGTTTGATTTTGCCCAATCAGGCGACTGCCTGCGGGCGGCAACGGATAGTCCATCGCGCGGGCCGAATTAAGTGCACCGAGCGAACTGAGGAGTAATAGAGTTATGAGAGACGCGCGCTTCATGCTGAGATTCCTTATTCACTGGCAGAATGCCAGAAAGCTGAAAAACCAGCGAGGCGGGAACCACCTCGCGAAACAGGATGAATGCTGTTCTGTAAGTCTAGCTAAGGATTGCCGCTTTGGCGCGAATGGCGCGAATCATCGCTTCCAGTCCCTGGGAACGAGACGGGGTGAGGTGTTGGGTGAGGGCCATTTTTTCAAACCACGGGCGGACATCGAAGGCGACAATATCCTGCGCTGACATCTGGTGATAAAGAATAAAGACCACCGCAATCAGCCCTTTTACGATTGCCGCATCGCTGTCACCCTGCAGGGTTATCGTGCCATCGTCAGACTGCGCCATCACAATCCACACCTGGCTTTGACAGCCCTGAATACTGTTCTCCGGGGTATGCGCCTCTTCACTAAGCGGCGGCAGACGCTGCCCCAGCTCAATGATGTAGAGGTATTTCTCTTCCCAGTTTGCGCAACGCCCAAAGTTGCGCAGCAATTTCTCTTTATCCGGCAGTTCTGCCATCGTTCGCCTCTTTGTCAGCCCAGCAACTGGTGAATGCGTTTTAGTCCCGCCACCAGCCTGTCGACCTCTTCCATTGTGTTATACATCACCAGCGATGCGCGGCACATTGCCGGAACCTGGTAAAAGGCCATGAGCGGCATGGCGCAGTGGTGCCCGGTGCGCACGGCCACGCCGTAATTGTCGAGGAAGCTGCCCACGTCATAGGCGTGGTGTTGTCCCAGATTAAAGGCAATCACACCCTGTCGGTCAGCCGGCCCGTACAAGGTCAGGTCCGGCACGCTGGCCAGCTCCTGCAGCGCGTAATGCATCAGCAGCTGTTCGTACTCGTGAATGGCATCAAGACCAATTCCGGAAACGTAAGACACCGCCGCCCCCAGCCCGATGATCCCACCGGTGTTGGGCGTGCCCGCCTCAAAACGCCACGGCGCACGGGCGTAGGTGGTCCCTTCCGAGAGGCTAACGGTAGCGATCATTGACCCGCCCCCCTCCCACGGCGGCATCGCCTGCAGGATGTCCTCTTTCACATACAGCACGCCGATACCGGTTGGGCCATAAAGCTTGTGTCCAGAGAACATGTAGAAGTCGCAGTCCAGCGCCTGGACATCCACCGCGTGGTGCATTACCGCCTGTGCACCGTCAATCAGCACTTTCGCCCCGGCCTGATGGGCCTTATCGACAATCTCCGCAACCGGGTTTTCAGTACCCAGAACGTTAGAGACCTGGGTGACCGCCACCAGCCGCGTTTTATCGTCCAGCAAGGCGTCAAGTTGCTCAAGCTGTAACGTTCCGTCCAGGTTCAACGGGATGACGCGTAATTGCGCGCCAACGCGCTCACACAGCATTTGCCACGGTACGATATTAGCGTGGTGCTCCATCTGGGTAATGATGATGTTATCCCCGGCATGCACCTGAGCGTTACCCCAACTGTTGGCGACGAGGTTAATCCCCTCGGTGGTGCCGCGCACAAACACCAGCTCTTCCGGCGAGCGCGCACTGAGGAAGGCAGCCACCTGCGTGCGCACGTTCTCCATGCGCTGGGTGGCTTCCGCGCTCAGGGTATGGATCCCCCGATGTACTGCTGCATAACCGTGGCGGTAGAACTCGGCTTCCGCATCCACCACCTGATTCGGTTTCTGCGCGCTGGCCGCGCTGTCGAGATAAGCCAGCGGCAGACCGTTCACTTCACGGGTCAGAACCGGGAAATCTGCCCGTACTTTCTCTACGGGAAAACTCATGCTTCGCCTCCGGGCAGACGCTGACCAATACGGGCCAACACCTGCTGCTTCAGTACGCCATCATGCAGCGCTTCCGTAAGCTCCGCCGCAAAGGCATAGATAATCATTTTCTGCGCCGCCTGCTGGTCGATACCGCGGGAACGCAGGTAGAACATCTGTTCGTCGTCGATCCGCCCGACCGTGGCGCCGTGGCTGCATTTTACGTCGTCGGCGTAAATCTCCAGCTGCGGCTTCGTGTCGACCTCCGCCAGGCGTCCCAGCAGGAGATTGTTGTTGGTCATCTGCCCGTCAGTCTTGATGGCGTGTTGCGCGACGTTAATCAGACCATTAAATACCGCGCGTCCTTTATCGCTGACGATGGTTTTGTGCAGCTGGCGGCTGTTGCAGTAACCTTTGTTGTGCTCAAGCCACGTGCGCGTATCGCACACTTCTGATTTGACCGGCATCGCCAGGCTGTTGATACGCAGCGTGGTATTTTCACCGTTAAGCTGGGTACTGGTGTTATGGCGCAGCACCGCACCGCCGAGCAGGAAGCTGTGGCTGTACGCCGCGGCATCCGGTCCCAGCAGGATATCGTTATGCGCGAAGTGGTGGCTCTGGGGGTTCTCAAACGCCAGCTTAATGTGGTGGAGCTGCGCATTGGCGGCAACGTTCATCGTCAGACGCGACCCGGTAAAGTGGCGGGTGTCATTAAGACTCACGTAATGCTCAATCACCGTCGCGTCGGCCCCTTCGGCCAGTTCAAGATGGTGGCGATAGTGGGCGGTGTTGATTTCATCGCCCTCTACGCCCTGGGTGATATGCATCAGAAGCAACGGCCTGGCCGGACGCTGGTTACGCTTAACCTGGATATGCGTCACGCTGCGGGCGAGGCTCTCGGTCAAATGCAGGAAAACCTCCGGCTGAACCGGGGCGCCCAGACTCTGGCGTTCGTCGTTAATCACAATCCCGTAACCGCTCTCCCGGGTGTCATCGCTCAGTTCAGGGTGATAAACGCCGTCGACAAAGACCAGCCGTACCGCATCCACGGTCAACGCCAGGGCATCTCGTCGCTCCGGACCGATCGCCGCCGGACGCGCCACAAACTCGCCGCTCAGCAGGCCATCTAGCGGGGTATATTTCCAGTTTTCATGTTTACGCGTCGGCAGGCCGAGGCGCAGCATCTGCTGCAGGTGCTGCTGCGCCAGCTCAGAGCGATTCCCCTGCGCCTCGAACAGCCGGTGCCACTGCTGGAGTGCATTACTGCTGTTCGGTAAGCCAGCCATAACCCTGCTCCTCCAGTTGTTTAACCAGCGTGAAATCACCGGATTTCACAATGCGTCCCTGGTAAAGCACGTGGACGTAATCCGGCTTGATGTAGTCGAGAATACGCTGGTAGTGAGTGACGATAATGAACGAACGCTTGCCGTCACGCAGGGAGTTCACCCCGTCAGCGACAATCTTCAGGGCGTCGATATCCAGACCGGAGTCGGTCTCATCCAGAATGCACAGCTGTGGCTCCAGCACCGCCATCTGCAGAATATCGTTACGCTTTTTCTCGCCACCGGAAAAACCAACGTTGACCGAACGGGTCAGCAGGTCTTCCGGCATTTTCAGCAGTTTGATCTTCTCTTCCATCAGATCCTGGAAGTCGAAGCGATCCAGGGCCTCCAGTCCGCGGTACTTGCGCACCGCATTCAGCGCCGTCTGAAGGAAGAACTGGTTGCTGACGCCCGGAATTTCGACCGGATACTGGAAGGCCATGAAGATACCTTCACCCGCGCGATCTTCCGGCGACATCTCCAGCAGATCTTTACCGTTAAATTCGACCGAGCCGTGCGTCACTTCGTAATCTTCACGTCCCGCCAGCGTCGCTGAAAGCGTACTTTTCCCGGAGCCGTTAGGCCCCATGATGGCGTGAACTTCACCCGGCTTGACGTCAAAATTGAGGCCACGCAGGATCGCTTTATCTTCCACGCTAACCTGTAAATCTTTAATACGTAACATGTGCTTTCCCTTAACCGACGCTGTGTTCAAGACTGATGGCGAGGAGTTTTTGTGCTTCAACGGCGAATTCCAGCGGCAGTTCAGAGAACACGTCCTTACAGAAGCCGTTCACAATCATCGAAATGGCATCTTCTTCACTGATCCCGCGCTGCAGGCAGTAGAAGAGCTGATCTTCCCCAATACGCGACGTCGTCGCCTCATGCTCCAGCTGTGCTGAATTATTACGGCACTCGACGTACGGGAAGGTATGCGCTCCGCAGTCGGCCCCGATAAGCATCGAGTCACACTGGGTGAAGTTACGGGCGTTGGTCGCCGTTGGCATGATTTTCACCAGCCCGCGATAGCTGTTCTGGCTGTGCCCGGCGGAGATCCCTTTCGAGATGATGGTTGATTTGGTGTTTTTACCGATGTGGATCATCTTGGTGCCGGTATCGGCCTGCTGATGTCCGCTGGTCAGCGCCACAGAATAAAACTCACCGATGGAGTTATCCCCGCGCAGAATACAGCTCGGGTACTTCCAGGTAATGGCTGAGCCGGTTTCCGACTGCGTCCACGACATTTTGCTGTTTTCACCTTCACACAGCGCACGCTTGGTGACGAAGTTCAGGATCCCACCGGTATTGCCGTCGCCGGGGAACCAGTTCTGCACCGTTGAGTATTTGACCTCAGCGTCTTTGTGAATAATGACTTCAACGACCGCCGCGTGCAGCTGATAGCTGTCGCGTACCGGGGCGGAGCACCCTTCGATATAGCTGACGTAGCTGCCTTCATCCGCCACCAGAATAGTGCGTTCGAACTGTCCGGTTTTTTCGGCGTTAATGCGGAAATAGGTGGAGAGCTCCATCGGACAGCGCACGCCTTTCGGCACGTAGATAAAGGTCCCGTCCGACGCCACCGCCGCGTTGAGCGCGGCGAAGAAATTATCGTTACTCGGTACCACGGTGCCGATGTACTTTTTCACCAGCTCAGGATGGTCATGAATCGCTTCGCCAAAGGAGCAGAAAATAATCCCCTGCTCCGCCAGCTTTTCACGATAGGTAGTCGCCACCGAAACGGAGTCAAAAATAGCGTCTACGGCGACCTCTTTCCCCTCGCGCACGGGGACGCCGAGCTGATTGAACGCCTCTTCCACCTCTTTACTGAGGAAGCTGTTCTCCGCACCGGTCTGCTGTACTGCACCGGGCTGCGAAGCGCACGTATCATCGCAGCTACCGCAGGATGGCGCAGAGTAGTAGCTGTAATCCTGATAATTCAGCTTGTCATAATGGGCTTTCAGCCAGTGCGGTTCTTCCATCTCCAGCCAGGCACGGTAAGCGCTCAGGCGGAACTCCAGCATCCACTCGGGTTCGTTGCGTTTGGCCGAGATGGCGCGCACGACATCTTCGTTGATGCCTTTCGCCAGCTCATCGGTCTGCAGCTGCGTGAAGAACCCTTCTTTATAATTAAGGTGCCCGCCGCTCCAGGTATTTACATCACTCGTTGCTTCAGTATTACGAGACATAGTACCGCCTATACCCCAAAGCTTTCGCCGCAGCCGCATTCGTTCTGGGCTTTCGGGTTATGAAATTTGAATAACTGGTTTAAACCTTCCCGTACGTAATCCACTTCCGTGCCGTCGATAAACGGCATGGCCTGCAGCGCGACGTACAGCTTCGCACCGTCGGTTTCAAAGACCAGATCATCTTTTTCGGGTTCGGTGACAGTATCCAGCACGTAGCCAAAGCCCGCGCAGCCGGTCTGCTTAACGCCTAAACGTACGCCGAGGATCTCGGGCTTTTTCGCCACCAGCTCGTGGATATGCGCTGCCGCCGCAGGCGTGAGCGTCAAACCGCGCCAGGCAAAATCGGCAGGATTGAAGGTTTCTGAATGCAGTTCCATAGGTCCACCTCATCTGATTAGCCATCAGGGCATAACACCATGTTAGTGATAACGATTATCACTTCAACCCTCTGTCAGCAGGGGCATTCGGCTAAACCGCCCTTTTTGTCTACTTTTATTAAGCATAGACCCTGTCTGAAGATGCGGGCGAGATGGATGTAATTGTTCAATACTTTGAAAAATAATGGCTTATTTAATCAGCGAGAAAGCGCAAAACGGGGACGTAAAATATGCATCGGAAATGCCTATTTTTAAGATAGCTTTTGCTCTGGAAAGGAGAAAAAACAAAAAAAAGGCCGCAAGGCCTCAGATAATCAGTGGTGAAATGAAACGCTAAATCCCTGCTCACGCCAGTGATCGAGCTGTTCCTGTTGACGGGGCGTTGGCGATGTTCCCGTCCAGACGAAGATTTTTTGCCCGGGGAACAGTTCAGGACGCGGCGAATCAATGGGTTCCGCCAGCACGTCAATATGCCAGCCTTTCTGGGCTAAACGCGCGGCTTCAAGCCAAAGATGTGTACGGTCATCGCATTCCCAGCCAATCAGCAGTGCGTCTTTACCCGCTTTCTTGCGCGATTCCGCGAGGCTTGCAATTGCAAATTCAATCAGGACACCGTCAAACAGACTCGCCATATGGCGTACGGTGTTTTGATCCTGATTCATTCGCTGACGGACGGGTGAAATGATGTTATCGATCAGCGCATCCATCGCGTGATCGCGGCGGAATTCACCGATTTTGGCGCGCAGCTTTGCCGGGCTGGCGTAACGCAGAACGGTCATCATCTCTTCCTGGAAAGAAGCCCAGTTACCCTGAGTCATCACTTCCTTATTTTCCAGCAAGGATTTTACTTTTCCGACCGAAACGCCGCTTTTCATCAGGCGCTTGATCTCTTCGATACGCAGGATATCTTCGTCGTCAAACTGACGATGACCCCCTTCGCTGCGCTGCGGCTTCAACAATCCATAACGGCGCTGCCAGGCACGCAGCGTAACGGGGTTGATACCGCATCGTTCGGCCACTTCGCCGATACTGTAATAGGCCATTAACTCCCTCACGCTCAGAACTTCCATACCTAACTACACCAACCTTATCAGATTGTACAACCCATTTGTAGAATTCAGACCTCATTTTGCACGGGTGAATGGCCTGCAAGGCCATCCAGCTGTTAATACATTGTTGTACAAATCTTGCCTGCCGTACAGTCAAGTCTACAGGTTTTTGTACAGCTTCGTCAGAAATCGTATTTTTTCTCTGGCCATGCGATAGCCGGGATACCGCCGTGTCGGGGGCTGGCAAAAAGATGCCCCTGGAACTGAGAAATGCCCGCAGACTCCAGCCACATCCACTCTTCCGCCTTCTCCACGCCCACCGCGCAAAACTGTATTTCCAGTGAGGCACAGCATTTGATTATCGCCTGAATAATGGCCTGCCGTGGGCCACTTTTATGCACGTTCGCGACCAGATCGCGATTAATCTTAATTCTGTCCGGCTGGAATTGCGCCAGGAGCTGCAACCCGGCAAAACCGGCACCGAAGTGATCGATGGTTACGCTGATACCCGCACTTTTTAGCTGTCTGACCGAATGCGTAAACTCATCGAAACGGGAAATGGCTTCACTTTCGGTAAACTCCACCACAATTTGCTCCGGCACAAAGCCATTTGCATCAATAGCGGTGAGCAGAAAGTCCACGGCATTGGGCACGTTGACCAGCGTCATAGGCAGCAGGTTGATGGATAAAGTCTGATCCTGTAACCCCAGCGCGCTGGCCATGGAGAGAGCCACCTGTTTGCTTTGCAAATCAGAAGCATGCACTTCTTCACGCGTGCGATTGGCGAAATACGCTCCCGGTGAGTCACCGGATGGAGTGCGCAGAAGCGCTTCCCAGGAGACAACCTGCTGCATGAAAGGATCGACGATAGGCTGAAACGCAAAGCTACAGTCCGCCCCTTTTGCCACGACTTCAGGCTGCGCAGATAAGCGCGTTTCTTCCGGGACGAAATCCCAGGAATCCGCAGGCGGCAGCTCAAAATAGTTGGCTTTCTCTGTGGCCTCGACAAAGGTGCGGAAAAACTGCAGCGCACGGTCGTTGTAGGTCAACTGGTAGCGGGTTGTGCCTTTATCAAGCACCTGCTGGAGCACCTCTTCCCTGTCGTACTGGCGCAAATCAAAGAGTTCCATACCCGCTTTACCGAAACGCCGTGAAGGCCCGTGATCGCGCATCAGCTCGACCACATTATGGTGGCGCGTATCAGAGCAGATCTGTTCGTAGATGGACGTTACGTTTTCCGCAGGCCCTTCAAGCAATTGAAAAAAATGTGTGCCGTTGAACAGCAAGATCCCCGTGACGCTGGATTGCCGGTTTTTACTATTTGCAGCAGCGACCATATTTTCCAGCGCTTTCACTGGCACGTCCTCGCAGATGTGACTGCGGTAAATGATGGTTGTAAGCATGCGAGTCCTGGAGGGTTAAGGTTTGACCACAAAAACATGTGGGGAGACTTCTTTTTATAGCACATTAATTGCCTGACAAATAATTTACATCTCAATCATTTACGGCCGTTAATGGTGCATTTATGGGGCGCTGTACAACTTAACAGTGGCTCGTCAATTTGTACAATATATTCTGTAACATTACCGTTTCATGAACAACACACAACAAATTGAAAAATAAAGAATTTATAAAATATATCCTGATTTTATTAAAAATCTGTACATTTTTTATGTACAGATTTGGAAATTGTGTATACCTTAAATGTAACGTTACTGATTACAAAATTTTACAGGAGCGAAACATGCAGCAGAAAGGTTACGTCGCAGATTCCGCAGCAGCGATCGCACAGTACTTCGAAAAAGCCGCGCTTCCCACTCAACAGGAAACGCTGGGACAAGTTGTGGTTGAAATCCTGAGCGACGGGCGAAACCTTAATCGCAAATCGCTCTGTACCAAGCTGTTAAGCCGCCTCGAAAAAGCCGATGGCCCTGAAGAGGAAGAGCACTATCACATGCTGCTTGGTCTGCTCTTCGAACGGTAAGGTTATGAATAGCAGTGACGCAGATAAGCTGACTGACCAGTTGATTGGGGAAGCCGTTCTTTCACTGTTGAAAGAGCACGGCCCGATCACCACTGAGGCTCTTGTACAGCGTCTGCGGGATATGAAAGTACATGAAAAGGATCCCCGGCGGCGGGAGACACTGGCGAAGGTGATTGCCGAAATCGGCTCAAACAGCTTCCCATTAAAACGTCGCAGAACCGCGCAAGGACGAATAACAAGAGAGGGACCTCTCAATGATAACCGAGACAATGTAGTGCCGTTATTTGGAAATGGAAAACCGTCCGATCCCAAAAAAATACATTGACTGCAATTTAACAGCTACGGTGAGAACAAATGAGACAAAATATTCAGCTTCAACCCGAATACCATTCTGCTTTTTTAGAAAGCGCGCTGTCGGAGTATTTCCGTCACGCAGGCGATCGTTTTGCTGAAGAGTCCGCTGTTTTTTCTACTGCAGTACGCTGTGTTCTGGCTTCCGAAGGCCATCTGTCAAATAAAGCCATCATTCTGTGGCTCATCCAGACGCTGGAAGCCACCCATGATGTTGTTCAGGCGGATGTTATTCGTAAGACGCTTGAAATCGTCGTGGGTTACACCATGGACGACCTTTAATTCCCAGCCGCTGCTCTCGTGTCATCGTCAAAACTGACGAACATTTGACGATGACACGTCCCCGCCCTCATAACACCCTGTAAAACAAGCACTTTAAATATGGCATGGTTTCTGCTTAATCCCTTTTACGGGACTGGGCTTACCAGTCATTTTGCTTCATTTCTTAACAGGTCTGTTATTGATGAATAAAATCGCCAGCGTCTGCCCTTACTGTGGTGCAGGCTGCAAATTAAACCTTGTTGTTGAAAATAACCGTATCCTCCGCGCCGAAGCGGCAGAGGGGGTCACAAACCAGGGGACCTTGTGCCTGAAAGGATTTTACGGCTGGGACTTCCTCAACGACACCCGTCTGCTCACTCCCCGCCTGACCCAACCGATGATCCGTTATCGTAAGGGAGAGGCATTCACCCCCGTGACCTGGGAAGAGGCTATCCGCTACACCGCCCACAAGCTCAGCAGTATCAAAGCGCAATTCGGTCCGCGCGCGATCATGACCACCGGTTCATCACGCGGCACCGGTAATGAAACCAACTACGTGATGCAAAAATTTGCCCGTGCGGTGTTGAACACGAACAACGTAGACTGCTGCGCGCGCGTTTGTCACGGCCCTTCCGTGGCCGGTTTACAGGAGACACTTGGCAACGGCGCAATGAGTAATTCAATCAACGATATTGAAAACTCAAAATGTCTGCTGGTATTTGGCTACAACTGCGCAGACTCCCACCCTATCGTCGCCCGTCGCGTGCTGAAAGCCCGGGAAAACGGTGCAAAAATCATCGTCTGCGATCCGCGCCGCATCGAAACGGCACGCATTGCCGACCAGCATCTGCAGTTGAAAAACGGCAGTAACATGGCGCTGGTCAACGCTTTTGGCTATGTGCTGCTGGAAGAGGAGCTGTACGACAAAAACTACGTCGCACGCTTTACTGAAGGGCTTGAAGCCTATCGGCAGACGGTCAAAGAGTATGCGCCAGAGCGGGTTGAACACCTCACCGGCATTTCCGCCAGTGACGTTCGTCAGGCAATGCGTACGTTCGCGGCGGCCCCTTCCGCCACCGTGATGTGGGGAATGGGCGTGACCCAGTTTGGTCAGGCTGTGGATGTGGTTAAAGGACTTTCCAGCCTGGCGTTGCTGACCGGCAATCTCGGCCGTCCTGCCGTCGGCGTCGGTCCCGTGCGTGGACAAAACAATGTTCAGGGTGCCTGTGACATGGGCGTGCTGCCGAATATGTTCCCCGGCTATCAGGATGTGACCGATCCCGCCGTCAGACAGAAGTTCGCCGATGCCTGGGGAATTGACGTCAACAAGATGGACGATCGCGTCGGGACGCGCATTACCGAAGTGCCTCACCTGGCGCTGGAAGGCAAGGTCAAAGCCTATTACATCATGGGGGAAGATCCGCTCCAGACGGAAGCCGATCTCGGCCTGGTCCGCAGCGGTTTTGACGCTCTCGATTTTGTCGTGGTTCAGGACATCTTTATGACCAAAACGGCGGAAGTGGCTGACGTGCTGCTCCCTGCCACCTCCTGGGGGGAACACGGCGGCGTCTTTACCTGTGCCGACAGGGGGTTCCAGCGTTTTGGCCAGGCCATTCAGGCCAGCGGCAACGTTAAGCGTGACTGGGAGATCATCAGCCTGCTCGCCACCGAAATGGGCTATCCGATGCACTACGCCGATAACCAGCAGATCTGGGACGAGATGCGCGCGTTGTGCCCTCTTTTCTATGGCGTGACCTATGAAAAAATGGGCGAAATGGGCCACGTGCAATGGCCGTGCCCGACGCTGGATCATCCGGGAACGCCATACCTGTACAAAGACAATCAGTTCGACACCCCAACCGGCAAGGGGCAGCTCGTTGCTGCACCGTGGCGCGCACCGGCAGAAACCCCTGATGATGACTACCCTCTTGTGCTCTGCACGGTGCGTGAAGTGGGACATTATTCGTGCCGATCAATGACCGGGAACTGCGCCGCGCTGCAAAGCCTGGCCGACGAACCTGGCCGGGTACAGATGCATCCAGCCGATGCGGATAAGCTGGGCATCCGTGACGGCCAGCTGGTGTGGGTTCGTTCACGCAGGGGCAAGGTCATCACCCGCGCCAGCATCAGTGAGCGTATCAACGCCGGTGCGGTCTATATGACCTACCAGTGGTGGATTGGCGCCTGCAACGAGTTAACGCAGGACAACCTGGACCCTGTCTCTAAAACGCCGGAAACCAAGTACTGCGCGGTAACGCTGGAAGCCATTGAGGACCAGCGCTGGGCGGAGGATTTTGCGGCGTCGTCTTACCAGACGATGAAAACGCGGTTGATCAATGCCGTGAACGTGTAAGGAAAAGAGGCTTAACAGTTTTGTAATTCGCAGAAACAGGGGCGCGATAATGAATGACACTATTGCGCCCCTGGTATGTTATTGGGAATACTGGTTAACCATGATGGTGAGTCAGATAGTCTCGCAACCGGTTTCCAGGAGTATTCTTCTCCACCATCCTGTGAATCAAGGCCACCAGTTCAAAATCACTGCGCAGGTTGAATTTTTGCATCAGCAAATATTTATGGGTAAAAATAGTTTTATCACTTGTTTTAAGCTTATTCGCGATCTGCCCTACCGATAATCCTCTGTAAAAATTCACCATAACGCGAATTTGCTGTGGCGATAATATTTTATGCTGGCATTCGCTGCAGCTTCTCTTCCTCCAGTGAAAGCTTGAGAGCTGTGTGCGGTACCATGCGATAAACAGCGCCTCGGTGATCCTGTCCAGCGAAGCGCGGCGGGAGATAAAAATCATATCCTGAAAACAGGACGGATATGTCGAGAAACGGTGTTCATCATCCACCAGCCCAACCACAATTCCTTTTTTCCGCGCCTGTAATTCGGGATAACAGGTCAGGGTTTCCCCCTGACATAAAGAGAGAAAAATAATATCGGCGGCACTGACATTTTCATGAGAAAGTTCGCCGTCAAAGTGAAGCAGATGTTTGAAATTATGAAAGAAGAAATCCACAAGAAAACACTGCAACCCCGCTCTGAAAAATGCGTCGGTCTCTTTAATCACAATATTCAGCATATCAGTTGTACTGCATCGTCATGACCACGACGGCACTGATGCTCCCCGGCGTCGCACCGCCGGTGAAGGATCTGACCGATGCCAGCATGGCTATCGTTGCCGTTCTGTCTGCTGAAACAGGTTGAGTGAGGCTTGCACCCGTTCCTTTCAGCACGCCTGTCGCGGCCTCACTCATCGCAATCGCAACGTGCGTGGCTGAACCGCTGTTCATGTAATAATCCGCTCCCGCATCCGGATCGGGAGTGCCGGTAAAGGAGACCGTCACGCTGCGCGTCCCCGTCGGGCACTGGGTAAATAACAGGTTAAAGGGCACAGGATCGGATGAAGATCCCGGCGTAGCCATATTTGATGCCTGTATATTGCCAAGATTAATATTCAGACTGGCATTCCCTCCATTGAATATACACGGAGCGGCAATAATATTGCCGGTAACGCTGACATTAACGCTGTCCGCCGCAAAGATATTGCTGCTTATTACTGTGGCGGCGAGCGCGGCCGTGCGCAAAATATTCATCGCTTTATCCATCACTGATACGTCAAATTTAAGGTCGCAGAGGCATTGGCCGTGCCGGGCTCAACCGTCGTTTTTGTCTGGTAATAACGCGCCGTTAACGGAAATGTCTGCTGACCGCCCGCGGCAACGGTTAATGGCAGGCGCGTATTTAACGCCAGCGGCGTGCCGTTATAGAGCAACTGAACGCCAACCCCTTTCGCCGTGCCGGTATTCCCTTGCCCTGTAAGTGCCAGCACGCTCGTCGTCGCAACGTCCGGGTTCTGAATACCGCTGATAGAAACATTCACGTTGGCGCCAGGATCGCAGTTAAGTCCAAGATTTTGCGTATTCCGGGCGCCCGCCGGTGTGGTGCCCACCGTCGAGCCAAACGTCGCCGCAGAAATATCGCCGATAGGGAACGTCAGCTGCGGGGTGGTGATGCTGCAGGCCAGCACGTTAACCGTTCCCCCCAGCAGCGTGGTCGTCAGAGCATCACGGTAAATGCCATCGCTCCCCTGCAGCATCACCACGCCCAGTACTCCCGGCGTGAGTGAACCTGACGCGACCGGTCCGGTCACGATAAGTTCTATTTTACCGCCCCACCATTCGACATAGCTGGCCTGCGCGGTATAGGAAAAGGTATTGGTCGGATTTTCAAAATATCCCCCAGATGAAAAACGAATACCAATTCCACTCACGTTTGTGTCATAGACGTGATTTCCGAAAGCGCTCTGGGTTGCATTCAGATATCGCATGCTAAATCCCAGCATTACCGGACTCGTGCATCCCGTTAAATAGGCGCTGGTGATTGACGCATTACGCGAAAATAAAACGGTACCAACGGCCACATCGCGCTGCACCGTAATGGTGCCGATGGACAACGTAGATTCCTGGGGCGTAATCGTCGTGCAGGTGCCTGCATGGGCACTGCTCCAGCCTGCTGCGATACACAGCAGACATATCATCGTAATTAAGCGCATTTTAAAAAACCCTAAAGACAATTGACGTTGAGTTCGGTAATTCCGCCTGCCGATGATGGCGGAGGGAGGACGAACGGTGCGCGGCATTGCCGGTCGCTTTCCGTCCCCCAGGTCACAACGACCGTTCCCCGTGCATCCAGACCGGTGAGATAGACCTGTCCTTTATCGCCAACAATAACGCTGCTGTTATCCACACCGTTCAGGCTCGCCATTGCCCCGAAGGGAACAAATTGGCCGTTATGCGTTAAATTAAACAACACACGGCGCCCCACCTTCGCCTGATAATCAGCCACCACGATCGCGCCACGCGTCGGGGTCACTGTGCGGGTATTAATCTCCAGCTCAACATCATCCGGCATACTTTCCGGAGCAAGGGCGATCTCATTTTTACGGTAAACGGAGAGATTACTGACCACCGTATAGCCCCGGTAATCCGTTTTGACCCCCGCCTGATTACGGATATCAACATCGTGCGCACCCGGGGCGCTAACCAGCACATTGGTCTCACCGAGAGGCTGTGAGAAGGTGATCCCTTCCCGGTGAGCGAGAACGCCTCCCTGCAGGCCATAGTTAAGGCGCTCGCTGTTTTTGTCATAGCTGTAGCCCGCCGTCAGTTCAGCGTAGGTTCCTTTATAATCACCATTCAGGTTGCCCGTGTAGCCCACGCCATCCGACCCGTACCCCTGCTGCACGTTCCAGTTCAGCGCATGGTTTTCCAGCGCCACCCCGTTCAGACCGATGTTGTGTGTGGTGCCGTTATGCTGACTGGCGCTCACGCCATAGTTAGCCCAGGTTTGCGGCAAAAATTTCTCAAGGGGAATACTGACGTTGAAAGCCAGGAGCCGATCGCTGTCGTATCGTTTATTACCATCATAAGAACCCGCACTGCCGTTTTTACTGTAAGTCCAGGTCAGTCCGTAACTGATGTTGTGCCAGTAGTTGTTGTAACCCAGGCTGTGTGACGCCATCGTTTTACCCGAATTCCAGTAGTCTTCACGGGCCGCGCTCAGGGTCAGCGAACCCAGATGGTTGCCCAACGTCTGGCTCATCGTCAGTTCGGCCCGGTTGCGACGCCGGTCCTGAAGCGCAGTGCTGTCACCCCAGGAATCGAGGATCTCCTGCATGCCGTAGTAACCGCGGGTCGAGTAGCGGTAGCCTGCAATCGAAAACTGGGTCCCGGTCCCCACAAAGTTCTTGCTGTAACGCGCGCGCCAGGATTGCCCGTTGGATTTTTTGCCGTCCTGCGGGGTGGACCAGGCCTGGGTCACGTCCGCAGAAATCGCACCCAAATCGCCCATGTTTTTCCCGAGCCCGGCTGCGACAGACTGGTATTTGCTCGACGCCTGCAACCCACCGTAGAGCGTGACGCCCCGCGAAAGACCATAGATCCCGGTGATTTGCCCAAACGGCGTCTTATCAACGTTATGGTTATAAGAGCGGTACTGGCCCCCGGTCAGCGCATATTTCAGGCGCCCCTCGCGTTGTAATACCGGCAAAGAGGCATACGGTAGAGTGAAATGTTGCTCACTGCCGTCAGCTTCCTTAATGGTGACATCCAGATCGCCCGCGCCGCCCGTGGGGTACATATCCGTAATTTCAAATGCACCAGGCGCAACATAGGTCTGATAAATCTGATAGCCATTTTGCCGCACCACCACCTGGGCATTGGTCCGCGCGATACCGCGAACTACGGGTGCATAGCCTTTCAGCGAATCCGGCAGCATGTCGTCGTCGGAAGCCAGTTGTCCGCCGCGAAACGGCATACTGTCGAACACGTCTGCGGGCGCGGCGCTATCGCCCAGGGTGAGCTGTGCGTTGAGCGGGATAATGGCCCGCTGTGCGTAGGTGTAGACGGTATCCCACGTGTCCTGGCCCGTCTCATCCCGCGACCAGGTGGTGTAGTTGCGCAGCCGCCACGGCCCAACGTTAATGCCCGGGCGTAAGTTGGCATATTGACTGTTACTGTTCTTAATGCCGGCCTGTTTTGCCCGGCTGTTCGCCCCGCTCAGGCTGTAGTTGAGCATCGCGGCGGTGATCCCTTCATCCCATTGTTCCGGGGAAACATACCCTCGTGCAGGCAGATCGATCGCGGCCTGAGGAATACTGATGACCAGCCGCTGCGCGCCGAACTGAAAATCGGTACTGGCATGCGGGATTGCCTGCAGGTTGACACAGGATGTCGTTTCGCTCGTCAGGCCGGGGAACAGTGCGGTTTTGACGCCCCAGCTTTTTAGCTGTGCAATACTCAGACAAGGCAGCAGGCTGTCATTTCCCTTCTCATCGTTTACTGCAATAAAATCAATATCGCCCGTCTCAATAAGCTGGTCGTCAAGAATGATATCAACATGGTATTTCCCTGGTGCCTGCGAACCGGATTCAAACGCAGATAAATCGGCTTTTGCCATCCCGGAATTATCCAGCTCCACCAGCTCGGCGTTAAAGGTTTCCCGGGCATGCGCCACAGATACAGCATGCGTCAGCGCGAAGGTGATATAAACAGCCAGACGCGCGGGTTGCATTTTTATATTTTTCGTTGCCATCATCATAAACCTGACCCACTAATGAGAGCGCCCGTTTTTCAACTATTAAAAACTGGCCTGGTGTCTTATTCCCGGGCTGCCATAATCGTTAATCACGCTGAACTGGATCTGATTGCCAGAAATGCCGGGCGGTAAGCTAAATGCAGCCACTGCGCCCGGCGCCACCCATGAGGCCTCCTCCAGTTTTTTACCCCCGACGTTTATGTCATTAAAGTTAATGACATAGGGTGTAGGATTAGAGACCTGGATTTTATTTCCGCTGCGGGACCAGGTTAATTTATTTACCTGTTCCTCCGGCGTTGACGCCTTCAGCTTTTCCGGACGATAAATAAGCTTGATGCGTGTCTTCACGGCAATCTGCAATGAATTAACCTGTTTCGTGGCTGACGGTATCGCTTTAATGTTCAGCCAGAACAGACTTTCCTTATCTTGCGGCAACGAGCCGGCAATCAAAATACGTTCAATATTCTGCTGACCACCGTTAAGCCTGTAGAGCGGTGGGGTGATGATAAAAGGCGCTTTATTAGCATTACCTTCTGGCATCTCAATCCAGGACTGGATTAAGTAAGGGGCTTCATCCGCATTATTGATGCTGATGGAGGCCTCTTTTTTTCCACCATCAAAAATAACGCGGGTACCGCCAATAATAACCCCGGCAGAAGCCTGTGACAGCGACGCCATAATAACAGCCGCGCTCAGCAGGGCTTTGCTAATAACATTCATTTTGAACCTCTTGATACAAGGGGGCAATGACTGCCCCCAGACAACACCTTGCGGAGCGGACTTTTTGCTGCTGAGTAATTAGTTATAAACAACAGAGAAGTTAGCGACGGAGTTTGCAGGACCGGATGTTACCGCTGCCGCCGTTGAAATATACTGCGCATAGAAATCCAACGTATTGTCAGCACTGCTGCTTAACGAATAGCTGTAGCTATTGCTGCTATGCAGCGGCAGGTCAGCTTTATCAGCAGTCATCAAATTGATGGCAACCCCGGTTGCGGCACCGGCGACGGACGTATCAATCGCCAGCAGATCCGTATTGGTCATATCGGGCGTGCCGTCAAAACGGACTTTGGCACTGGTCACGGTTACCGGACAATTCTTCAGAATAATATTGAATTTCGTTGCCGCCGTTCTTGAACCGGTGGTTGGAAATTCTGTTTTATAATAATCACCTAATACCACCACCTGGTTTTGAGAGGCCACCGCAACATCGCAGGCTGAATCCAGGATGTTGCCATTAAAGTTTACGGTGCCCGCAGCCGCAAAGGCATTGCCCATCATTAAGGCGGAACCTGCCGCTACCATTGCTAAAATAATATTCTTTTTCATAATCATCATGTTCCTGTTTACTGGATAACTTTATTTATTATTGAAATTCACGTAGCAGAAAGCCGATAAAAGAACCAGTTAACATTCTTTTATTTCCCAATCGATGGCATAAGGTCTTTCTGACTGACTGGATAAAATTTATATAATCATTTTCCTGAAAACAACTTTTTGATGGTCTAGCTGTAGACTGTGATTTAACGAAAAAACAACATTTATCACAGCAGAAAATTATCGAATAGTGAGCGAGTCTAATTGTAGACCCGACACACTTTCTCCTGTGATTCAGAACGTTAGACTCCTGAGATCCCCCGGTCTACTTTTAGACCTGCGGGGAATATTCCCTGAGTTGTTCATTTTTAAGATAATTCCCTTCGCAGATCAAAAATTGATCATACAAAGCGTCGCTGTGAGGTATCTTATGAATACGCGTTTAACCACCCAACTGAATAATCACCAGTCCTCAGTTCTGGATTTAAAACCGTTCGCCCATATAGACACGCTGATTAAACATGTTTTGCCTGTGGCCAACAGAATGATCATCGGCCGTGGCGAAACGGTACATTATTATAAAGATGATATTCGGCAATGCTTTTTGCTTCTCCAGGGGAGCGTGGCGCTTCACCGGCGCGGCGACGGCATTGTTTTAAACTCTGAATCTACCCCTTTTATTCTCGGTGTCAGCAGTCAGTTTTCCTCTGAGCACCTGTATGTCCGGGCGCTGGAGACCGCAGAGATCGCCCGCGTGCCGCTGGAGAGCTTCAATCAAATTGTGTCGCAACATAATTTATGGGAGCACTTTTCTAAGCTGCTTATTTATACCGCCTCGCGGGTCTACGAACATTGCGCGCAAATATCGCAAATGTCGGCCTACGATATTATCCGCTTCCAGCTTGTAGAACTGATGCAGGAACCCGACGCAATCCGGTTAAATACGACGGCGGCAGCCTACATCAAAAGCCGGACCTATCTTTCGCGCAGCGGAATTATGCGTATCCTCTCGGAACTGCGCACCGGGAAGTACATCACCATGGAGCGTGGCGTGTTGCTCGACATTCATCATCTGCCACGAAAATATTGACCGCCGCCGTGCCGCCAGAGACGATAGACGCTATACTTAGCCAGGGTTATTTAAAGGTTAGCAGCGACCATGTCCCTTCCAGAAACGCCTCAACGTGGCTCACCCTACGCGCAAGAGCTTATTTCTCACTTACTGCCTGACTGTACGACACGACAAACCGCTCGCGGCGAACGACTTGACCTTCAGATCGATGGTCAGGGAATGTGCTATTTAATTCTTGAGGGGACGGTTGCTATCTACAGAAGAAGCGACGATATGATGCTCTCCACGGCCCGCAGCCCCGCCCTCTTCGGCCTCGCTAATCTGACCGACATTTATTTTAATGACTACCTCAAGACCGTAAGCCCTTGCCTGATAGGCACGCTCACCGCCGAGCGGGTTAATGACATCATCAAAGAAAAGTCCTTGTGGGGGCTGCTTTCAAAACAGCTCATGTTTGTTTATAGCCGTCTTTATAACAACGTGATGCCTCAGGGGGCACCGACGGCGTATGAGATGATTCGCCAGCAGCTCATAAAGCTGATGGAGGAAGATGAGAGCTATCGCGGCAGCGTGACGGCGGAAAGGTATATCAGGGAGAAAACCCAGCTCTCCCGAAGCGGGGTCATGCGCATTCTGGCCGATTTAAAAACCGGCGGGTTTATCGAAATGGAAGAAGGTCGTCTCCTTAAAATCAACAAACTTCCTGCCAGATACTGAATGTCAGGCACAAAAAAGGCCGCAATTGCGGCCTTTTCAACAACACTCACTCAATGGACGTGAACGCCCAACCGCCAGGCAAAGTAGATCTCTTCTTTCAGTTCATTTGAAGAGAGCGCCAGCAAATCTGTAAATTCCAGCTCAAGCTGTTTCAGCTTTTTCAGGTACTGCGCCGGAGACAGGTTGCTCTTATCGCGACGTAAATATTCAATTGCCAGCTGTGTTGGGGTTATTTCAGTATCCATGATGTCCTCGCTTATGTACAAATCCTGGCCAGTATATCACAACCTGCTGGCTAGTTTTTGACCAAAGGCAATTCATCTGAAAACTTTACACGACCGCCGTCGTCAGACGCGACGAGCAGCAGAGGCGATCCTGCTCATCGAGGATATCAATCTGCCACACCTGGTGACGGCTGCCGGCATGGAGCGCGCGGCAAATACCCCGTACGCGTCCGCTGCGCACTGAGCGAATGTGGTTGGCATTCACCTCAAGCCCGACGACCTTCTGCTCACCTTCGGTGCAGAGATACCCTGCAACCGAGCCCAGCGTTTCGGCCAGCACGACGGACGCACCGCCGTGCAATAAACCAAACGGCTGATGAGTCCGATGATCGACAGGCATTGTGGCCTCAATATCATCGTCGCCAATGCGGGTAAACTGGATATCCAGCAGCCCAACCATATTCCCCTCGCCCATGGCATTCAGCGCCTGCAGCGTGACGGCACGTTTCCAGATCATCCAATTATCTCCAGTAAAGCCTGTAATGGGTGGCGTACGCCGTTACCTTCTACCCGTTTCACCTGGCTGCGGCAGGAGTAGCCCGTCGCCAGACAGCGGTTTCGCGGCAAACGCTGCATGGCCTGGTGCCAGGACAGCTCATAGATGCCGAGCGAGTTGGCGTGGTTTTTCACTTCATGACCGTACGTACCGGCCATCCCACAGCAGCCCACGTTAACGCTCTCCAGCTTCGCCCCGAACCGGGCAAAAATGGATGCCCACTGCGCCGGAGCGCCGGGCAGCGCCGTCACTTCCGTGCAGTGGCCGAACAGATACCATGGTTCACCGCTGACATCCTGAATCGCGCGCGCTTCCAGGGCTGACGGCAGCCACTCATGCACCAGCATGACGTGGAATTCTCCGCGCTTATCACCCAGCGTCTGTTTATATTCATCGCGATAGCAAAGCACCAGCGCCGGATCGACGCCGACCATGGGTATACCCAGTTGCGCCACACGGTTTAAGAAGTCAGCGGTTTTCCGCGCGCTCTTCGCAAAACGCGTCAGGAAGCCTTTAATGTGCTGCGCCTTGCCGTTGGGCGAGAACGGCAGAACCACGGGCTGATACCCCAGTTTTTCGGTCAGGCGGATGAAGTCCGCGACCACCTGGGCGTCGTAGTAGCTGGTGAACGGATCCTGCACCACCAGCACGACATTCGCTTTTTGCTCGGGGGTGAGCGCCTCAAGCTGTTCCAGGGTCATGTTTGCCGAGCGATGCCCGACAAGCTGGCGCTGCAGAGACGGCACCGACAGCAGCGGCAGATCGACCATACCGATATGCTTTTCGGAGAGCTTGCGCACCAGCGGCTGGTTGATAAAGAAGTTAAAGGTCTTAGGCGCGCGCGCCATCAGCGGTGCGTAACTTTCCACGGTTGCCACCAGATGGTCTCGCACCGGGCGCAGATAGCGCGTGTGGTAGAGCTGCAGGAAGCGCGAGCGGAACTCCGGCACATCGATCTTAATCGGGCATTGCGTCGAGCAGGCTTTACAGGCCAGACAGCCGGACATCGCCTCTTTCACCTCATGGGAGAAATCATACTCGCCCTTACTGGCATGCCAGCTATTGCGGGTGCGCTCAATCAGCGAGCGCAGGCTGGCCCGTTTTTCCGGTATCTGCTGCTCCAGCCTGAGCGGATCAACGCCGCGATCGGCCAGCAGGCGCAGCCATTCGCGCACCAGGGTCGCCCGCCCTTTCGGAGAATGGATACGGTTGCTGGTGATTTTCATCGACGGGCACATCGGACTTTTCACATCGAAGTTAAAGCACAGGCCATTGCCGTTACACTCCAACGCGCCGCGCCAGGAGGCTCGTACCGCAATTGGGATCTGCCTGTCGTAGGTACCGCGCTTGACGGCATCCACCTGCAGCATTGGCGCATCCACGCCTTCAGGCGGGCAGATCTTTCCGGGATTGAGGCGGTTATGCGGGTCGAAGGCCGCTTTGACCTTGCGTAATTCCGCATAGAGCTGTTCCCCGAAGAAGGCCGGGCTGTATTCCGCGCGGAACCCTTTCCCGTGCTCCCCCCACAGCAGACCGCCATATTTGGCGGTCAAGGCCACCACATCGTCAGAGATCTGCTTCATCAGGATCTCCTGCTGCGGGTCGCACATGTCCAGCGCCGGGCGCACGTGCAGCACCCCGGCATCGACGTGGCCGAACATGCCGTAGCTCAGGCCGTGGCTGTCCAGCAACGCGCGAAACTCAACGATATAATCCGCCAGATGCTCAGGCGGCACGCAGGTGTCTTCGGCAAACGGAATCGGCTTCGCTGCGCCTTTTGCATTGCCGAGCAGGCCCACGGCTTTTTTACGCATCGCATAGATACGCTCAATACCGGCCAGATCGTTACAGAGCTGCCAGCCAATCACGCCGCCTTCACCCTGCGCAATGAGATCATCCAGACGCTGGCAGAGCGTCGTCACCTGGCTCTCAATCAGTTCCGCGTCATCGCCAGCAAACTCCACGATATTGAGACCCAGCATCTCTTTATCCGGCACGTCGGTAATCAGCTCCCGCACGGAGTGCCAGACAATGTCCTCCCGCGCCAGATTCAGCACTTTAGAGTCGACGGTTTCTACCGACAGCGCCTGCGCCTCAACCATAAACGGAGCATTGCGCAGCGCGGAGTCGAAGGAGTCATATTTGACGTTCACCAGGCGACGCACCTTCGGTAAACGGGTGATATCCAGCCGCGCCTCGGTGATAAACGCCAGCGTGCCTTCAGAGCCGGTCAACACCCGGGTTAAATCGAACTGCGTCAGATCGTCGTTAAAGACGTGACGCAAGTCGTAGCCCGTTAAGAAGCGGTTCAGTTTGGGGAATTTATCGAGGATCAGCTGGCGGTTGTCACGACAGCGCTCCAGCACCGTGCGATAAACACGCCCGATGGTGGTGTTGTCTTTACCCAGCGTTTCCGCCAGTTCGACCGGCATCGGCTGGGTATCAAGAATATCGCCACCCAGCAGAACCGCACGCACGCCCAGCACGTGATCGGAGGTTTTTCCGTAGACCAGTGACCCCTGACCGGACGCATCGGTATTGATCATGCCCCCAAGGGTCGCACGGTTACTGGTGGAGAGTTCCGGCGCGAAGAAGTAACCGTAAGGCTTGAGATACTGATTTAGCTGATCTTTGATGACGCCCGCTTCAACCCGCACCCATCCCTCTTCAGGATTGATCTCAATGATGCGGTTCATATAGCGCGACATGTCAATAATAATGCCCTGGTTCAGCGCCTGACCATTGGTCCCGGTGCCGCCGCCACGCGGCGTAAAGACCAGAGAGGCGAACCGCTCTTGCGTGGCCAGCCGGGCAATCAGCGCCACGTCGGCGGTTGAACGAGGGAAAACGACGGCATCGGGAAGAAGCTGGTAGATACTGTTATCGGTGGCCATCGTCAGCCTGTCGGCATAGTTCGTGGCGGTATCACCTGTAAAACCCTGTTGCTCCAGTGCCTGCAAAAAATTAAGCACCAGTTGAACGACGCCAGGTGCCTGAGAAATCTGTGGGATCATTACTGTCGACCCTAATTAGAGTAATGTGAAATCGTTTGCGTTGTGTCTGGAAAGTTTTATCACATTTTTTTCTTATGTGCTTCGTAGAATTACGGGCAAAATCCGCCTGTCAAAAACCGCTGAGATCATTAATGATTAGAGAGACGCGGTTTTCCGTTCCCGCCAGCCATACTGGCGTTCTTTTAAGGAAAGTTTTATTTATGGTCAATGTTCGCCAGCCCAGGGATGTTGCGCAAATTTTGCTGTCGGTGCTGTTCCTGGCCCTCATGATTATTGCCTGCTTGTGGATCGTTCAACCCTTTATTCTCGGCTTCGCCTGGGCCGGAACCGTTGTGGTGGCTACCTGGCCTTTGCTGCTGCGTTTGCAGAAACTGCTGTTCGGCCGTCGCGGTCTCGCCGTACTGGTGATGACGCTACTGTTGTTCCTGCTGTTTATTATTCCGATTGCCTTGCTGGTTAATAGCCTGGTGGACTCTAGTGGTCCGGTGATTCGTGCCGTTACCAGTGGCGATTTGACGCTGCCGGATCTCGCCTGGCTGAACAGCATCCCTGTTGTGGGTGCCAAACTCTATAGCGGCTGGCACAGCCTGCTGGAGATGGGCGGCAGCGCGCTGATGGCGAAAGTGCGTCCGTATATTGGCACCACCACCACCTGGTTTGTGGGTCAGGCGGCCCATATTGGTCGCTTTATGATGCACTGTACCCTGATGCTGCTGTTCAGCGCCCTGCTCTACTGGCGCGGCGAGCAGGTGGCGTTAGGCGTTCGTCACTTTGCCACCCGACTGGCGGGCAAACGCGGCGATGCCGCCGTGCTGCTGGCGGCACAGGCCGTGCGCGCCGTGGCGCTTGGCGTGGTAGTAACGGCCCTGGTACAGGCGGTGCTGGGCGGTATCGGCCTGGCGATTTCCGGTGTCCCGTACGCGACCGTCTTTACCGTTGTCATGCTGATGACCTGTCTTGCGCAACTGGGCCCCTTACTGGTGCTGGTTCCCAGCATTATCTGGCTTTACTGGACAGGTGACACCACGTGGGGAACGGTTCTGCTGGTGTGGAGCTGCGTGGTCGGCACCATGGATAACGTGATTCGCCCCATCCTCATCCGCATGGGCGCAGACCTGCCGCTGATTCTGATCCTCTCCGGGGTGATCGGTGGGTTGATTGCCTTCGGAATGATTGGCCTGTTTATTGGCCCGGTACTGCTCGCCGTGACCTGGCGTCTGTTCTCCGCCTGGGTGCATGAAATTCCACCGCCGGAAACTGACCCGGACGTGATTCTGGGAGAACTGGAAGAGCTGGAAGAGAAGAACACGCATTAAGTTTTGTTGCCGGGTGGCGCTAACGCTTACCCGGCCTACATTCTTCCCCATAATACTTAAACGCTGCTAAAGTATTTATTCGTTGTACACTGGTCAGACCCGCCCTTTCAACAGTAAGTCTGCTATAAACCTCAAGAAATCTTTACTTCTCTTTAACTATTGAGACGAATCTGATCGACGCTAAAAGCGCACATGCCTACTATTAGCTCACGGTTATAGATCAACACCTTGATTTATAAGCATGGAAATCCCCTGAGTGAAACAACGAATTGCTGTGTGTAGTCTTTGCCCATCTCCCACGATGGGCTTTTTTTTATCCTGCCTACGCGCGTGTCACTTCACAGGTACTGATCATCCGCCATTCAGCAGGTACAACCCGCGTCTCCCCGGTGACGTTGACCAACACGATCTCACGGATGTCCGCCGACGATGGGCCAATCTGCAGTTCAAACTCACCCGGCTCAACAATGCGCTTGCCATCACGACGGGTGAAGTTAAACATCTCCACCGGCAGCGTAAAGTTCAGCGTGGCGGTCTCCCCCGGCGAGAGCGTGACGCGCTGGAAGGCCTTCAGCTCCTGGAGCGGTCGTACCTGCGTGGCGACCTTATCCCTGACGTAAACCTGCACCACTTCGCTGCCGCTGCGTTCGCCGTTATTGGTGACATCCAGACTGATGACCACCTCGCCGTCGACTGGCACGCTCGATGTCTCTACCTTCGCGGCTCCCCAGCTAAATTGCGTCCAGCCGAGACCGAAACCAAACGGATAACGTGCACCGAAGTGGAACGCGAACGGCGTCCCGCAGCTTTTCAGCTTGTGATTGTAGTAATACGGCATCGCGCCGGCGCTTTTCGGCACGCTCACCACCAGACGCCCCTGCGGCTCGGCGCGACCGGTTAGCACGTCCGCAATCGCCCAGCCACCTTCCTGCCCTGGCGCCCATGCCATCATCAACGCCGCGACCTTATCCTCCAGCCCCTGCAGGTTGTAGGGACGCCCGCCGGTCATGACAACGATGACCGGTTTTCCGGTTGCCACCAGCGCGTCCAGTAGCTGTTGCTGCACGCCGGGCAGGTTTAGCGAGTCGGTATCGGAGCCTTCCCCTACCGTGCCGCTCTGGAACAGCCCGGCGAGGTCGCCGACGCAGGCCACCACCACATCACTCTGCTGCGCAGCGTTTACCGCCTCGGGGATCAAGGCGGTACTCTGCGACACCGGTGACTGCTGCATCGGTTTACCGCCGCTGTCGCCAGGGAAGACAGGTGCACCCGCCATGCGTTTTTCGATAATGTGACACCCTTTGGCGTAGCGCACGTTCGCTGCGCCCAGGTAATGTTCCAGCGCCGCGCGCGGAGTCGTCACCTGCGAAGTCTCTTCCACCATATCGCTGATAATCAGGTGAACCGGGAAACTGTAGCCGCTGAGCAGGGCCAGCGGATCGTCTGCGGTCGGGCCCACCAGCGCCACGCGCGGTTTTCCACCGAGGGGCAAAATGCCGTTGTTTTCCAGAAGCGTGACAGATTGCGTCGCCACGTCCCGCGCGACCTGGCGGGTTGCCTCGTTTTGCAGATCGATCCCGTTTTCGTCGGCATACGGGTGTTCAAACAGCCCCAGCCGGAATTTTTCGGTCAGCACGCGCCCCACGATTTCATCGACTTTGTCCATGGAAATCAGCCCACGCTCAACGGCCTCTGCGAGGTGTCGTGCGCAGTCATCTTTCGGCAGTTCAACATCAAGCCCGGCGTTAAATGCCAGTGCGGCCGATTCCGCCGCATCGTGGGAAATGCCATGGTGCTGATGCAGCAGGCTGACGCCGCCATAATCCGCGACAATGATGCCGTCGAAACCCCACTGCTCACGCAACACGGTGGTCAACAGGAAGCTGTCACTGTGTCCCGGCTGATTATCAATGTCATGATAGGCGGGCATCACCGAACCGGCATTGGCCAGCTTGACCGCCATTTCAAACGGCAGCAGGAAGGTGTCGTTCAGCTCGCTAAAGCCCAGGTGGACCGGAGCATGGTTGCGCGCCCCTTCGCTGAACGAGTGACCCACGTAATGCTTAAGCGTCGCCAGCAGATCGCGCTTGTCGCTCTGCAACCCTTTGACGTATGCCGCCGCCATCACCCCCACCAGCCACGGATCTTCCCCGAAGGTCTCTTCGGTGCGCCCCCAGCGCACGTCGCGGGAAACGTCCAGTACCGGGGCCAGCCCCTGCTGGCAGCCCACAGAGCGCGCCTCTTTGCCAATCTGCTCTGCTGCACGCTGCACAAGTTCAGGGTTCCAGGTGGAACCGTAATTCAGCGAGGACGGGAACAGCGTTGCGTCTTTGCACAGCAGTCCTACCAGACACTCCTCGTGGAACAGCGCAGGAATGCCGAGACGGGTCTCTTCCATCATCATACGTTGTAGGCGGTTCGCCGCGCGCACGCCGGTTTTTGCGTCAACAATATGGGTGCCCAGCGGGCGGGTGATCTGCCCGACGCCCAGTTTTAGCCGTTCCCCGAGCGACGCCTGCTCGCTCACACCGGCGAATTCGTCGCTCAGATCGCTTCTCTCGCGATGGTTACCGTTTTCGTCGAGGATCAGCCAGTAGGCATGCATCTGGGCGAACTTCTCTTCCGGGGTCATACGCGCCAGTAAATCGGCGACGCGCTCGTGCACGGGACGTCCCGCGTCCTTATAGATAGCTGTCATGTTTTACTCCTGTAGTGCGGAAGGGGTTGCCGGGCTGAGCTGCCCCGCTTCGGGTCTGAGCTCACGCTTGCTGGCCAGCTCACGGGCGATGGAATCCACCAGCCGGCTGTTAAGCTTGTAGATGGAAAGTAGCGCCACCATGCAGAGGAACAGCGCGCATGGGATAAGGGTGAAAAGCGCGTTAATGGTCGACAGCACGTGCGGCGTCTGGGCTGCCTGGCCCGGTGCATAATCCACCATGCCCAGTACCCAGCCCACCACCGCCCCGCCGAGCGCCAGGCCAAATTTGATGGCAAACAGCGCGGTGGAGAAGACCAGCCCGTCCAGGCGACGGCCGCTGCGATGCTCTTCGTAATCGACCACATCGGAGAACATGGTCCACTGGAGCGGCGTGGTGAGGTTTTGAATAAAGCTAAAGACAATGTTAAGGCCGAAGATCAGCCAGACCTGCGAAGGCGGCAGGAAGAAAATCAGCGCGCCGAAAATGACGAAGGAAATAATCGTCCACTGGTAAGCACGAACGCGGTCAAATTTACCCAGCAGCCGTTCAGATAATAATGCGCCGCTTAAGGAGGCCACCATTCCGGAAACAATAAAGGCAAATACCAGATCCGGGCGCAACAGCACATAGTTCACGTAATACATCGTGGCGGAGCCGCGCGTTACCACCGCGGTCAGCAGCAAAATATTAAACAGGAACACAATACGCCACTGGCTGTTGCGGCCCAGCAGTTTTAAATCGGTGAGCATGGAGCCGGAGGTATCATTGCGCGGAGAATACCGCTCGCGGGTCATCAGGAAGCAGCAGAAGAACAGCACAATGCCCAGCAGCCCCATCAGGCTCATGGCATAGAAATAGCCTTTCTGCACGTTGCCCTGGCCCAGCAGTGAGACCAGCGGCAAGGCGATAACCGTCACAATCAACCCGCCAATAAATGACAGACCAAAGCGCCATGACTGCAGGGAGTGACGCTCGCGCGGGTCCAGCGTGAGTGCGCCCGGCATGGCGCAGTAAGGCACGTTAATCGCGGAGTAAATCAGGCTCAGGATAGCGTAGGTCAGGCAGGCATAAACGATTTTAGCCGTCGGCCCGACGTCCGGTACATAGAAGGTGATAAGGCAGCTCACGCCAAAAGGAATGGCAAACCACAGCAGCCATGGACGGAAACGACCATGACGCGTCTGGGTGCGGTCAACCAGTGCGCCAATGCACGGGTCTACAAACGCATCAACCACGCGCACCACTAAAAACATGGTCCCCATAATGGCCGCGGGTAAACCAAAAACATCCGTATAGAAGTAAGCAAGAAATAACGTTGCCGTTTGCCAGACCAGCGCGCTGGCCATATCACCTAAGCCATAACCTATTTTATCTTTGGTACGCAATACAGAGGAAAGTGTCATTGTTATTTGCCTTTTTATCAGGTTAAAACGTATTTCAACCAGTTGCGCATCTTCTGAAGAGAAATGCGCAGTAAGGCTCAAGTATTAGCAACGCTTTGCGCGCTAACAATTGTCTAAATTAACAGACAAATTATGATATTTGGTTTTTTACTTTATTTGTGATGGGGAGCAAATATGAAATGAAATAATAAATATCCTCCGGCATAGCCGGAGGTTTTTCTGATGCGCCTATAAGGCTCTCTTACCAGCCGCGCCCTAACAGGCGCATACGATCTGACATTTGCATCAGACTTCGTTACTTACGGCCCGTAAACGGGCTGCCCGGATATGGAATCGATAACTGCTCTCCCATTTTATCCTCTTCAAGCTGGTGCTTTATGTAGTCCTGTATCTTCGCCGTGTTCTTACCCACCGTATCGACGTAGTACCCTCTGCACCAGAACTCCCTGTTCCTGTATTTGAATTTCAAATCCCCAAACTGCTCGTAAAGCATCAGACTGCTTTTCCCTTTCAGATATCCCATAAAGCCGGATACGCTCATTTTGGGCGGGATTTCCACAAGCATATGGATATGATCTACACAGCATTCTGCTTCCAGGATGTTCACGCCTTTCCATTCACACAGTTTTCTCAATATGCTGCCTACCGCCCTGCGTTTTTCACCGTAGAGCGCCTTTCTGCGGTACTTCGGCGCAAAAACTATGTGATATTTACAGTTCCATCGGGTGTGCGCTAAGCTCTTTTCGTCCCCCATTGGGACCCCCTTTTGATTTCTTGTTGAACATTTGCAGTTGCCAGACCGCAAGGTGTTTTAACAAATCAAAAGGGGTTTTAATAACTGGCTTAAAGCTGAAAGCTTTCCGGAACCCCCAGCCTAGCTGGGGGTTTTCTGGGCACAAAAAAGGCGAGGAATAATATCCTCGCCTTTTCGGGTCATGCTGGCGTTACTTGTTCAGTTCCGCCAGGCTCAGCCAGGTTTGCACCACGGTGTCCGGGTTCAGGGACAGGCTATCAATCCCCTCCTCCATCAGCCAGGCGGCAAAGTCTTCATGGTCAGAAGGACCCTGACCACAAATCCCGACGTATTTACCCTGTTTCTTCGCCGCACGGATGGACATGGAGAGCAGCGCTTTCACCGCCTCGTTACGCTCATCGAACAGCTCAGAGACCACGCCGGAGTCACGGTCCAGACCCAGCGTCAGCTGCGTCATGTCGTTCGAGCCGATAGAGAAGCCGTCAAAGTGTTCGAGGAACTGCTCGGCCAGCAGGGCGTTGGACGGGATCTCACACATCATGATGATCTTCAGTCCGTTTTCACCGCGCTTGAGCCCCTGACGCGCCAGCTCGTCCACTACCGCTTTCGCCTGATCCACCGTACGCACGAACGGGATCATGATTTCGACGTTGGTCAGCCCCATGTCGTTGCGCACGCGTTTCACCGCTTCACACTCCAGCGCGAAGCAGTCGCGGAAGCTGTCGGACACGTAGCGTCCGGCGCCGCGGAAGCCCAGCATTGGGTTCTCTTCTTCCGGCTCGTAGCGCTCACCGCCGACCAGGTTGGCGTATTCGTTTGACTTAAAGTCAGACAGACGGACGATCACGCGTTTCGGGTAGAACGCCGCGCCCAGCGTGGCGATCCCTTCGGTCAGACGGCCAACGTAGAACTCTTTCGGCGAGTCGTAGCCTTTCATCATCTCGCGGATTTCGTTCTGCAGTTTCGCGTCCTGGTCGTCAAACTCCAGCAGCGCACGCGGGTGCACGCCGATCATGCGGTTGATGATAAATTCCAGACGCGCCAGGCCAACGCCTTCGTTCGGCAGGCAGGCGAAGTCAAACGCACGGTCCGGGTTACCGACGTTCATCATAATTTTCAGCGGCAGATCCGGCATGGTATCCACGCTGGAGCTCTTCACGCTGAAGTCGAGGATATCGGCATACACGTAGCCCGTATCGCCTTCGGCACAGGAGACGGTTACGTTCTGTCCGTCCTTCATGCGTTCGGTTGCGTCACCGCAGCCGACAACCGCAGGAATACCCAGTTCGCGGGCAATGATCGCCGCATGGCAGGTACGGCCGCCACGGTTGGTGACGATGGCCGCCGCTTTCTTCATGATCGGTTCCCAGTCCGGGTCGGTCATGTCGGTCACCAGTACGTCGCCTGGCTCAATACGGTTCATCTCGCTGATGTCGTGGATCACTTTCACCGGACCGGCACCGATGCGGTGACCAATCGCGCGACCTTCCGCCACAATTTTGCCCTGGGCGTGCAGCGTATAACGCTCCATCACCTGACCGCGAGAACGGACGGTCTCCGGACGCGCCTGGACGATAAACAGCTTGCCGGTGTTCCCGTCTTTCGCCCATTCGATATCCATCGGACGGCCGTAGTGTTTTTCAATCTGCACCGCCTGCTTCGCCAGTTCCTGCACTTCGGCGTCGGTCAGGGAGAAGCGGTCGCGCTGCTCCTGCGGCACATCTTCAATCTTAACCTGCTTGCCATGCTCCTGGGTTGGGGCATAGATCATGCGGATTTTTTTCGAGCCCATGGTGCGGCGCACCACCGCCGGGCGACCCGCGGCCAGCGTAGGCTTGTGTACATAAAATTCGTCAGGATTCACCGCGCCCTGCACCACCATCTCACCCAGACCCCATGCAGAGGTGATGAACACCACCTGGTCGAAACCCGATTCGGTATCGATGGAGAACATCACGCCGGATGAGCCTACGTCTGAACGCACCATGCGCTGGACGCCAGCGGAGAGCGCGACGCCGCGATGGTCGTAGCCCTGGTGCACGCGATAGGAGATCGCGCGGTCGTTGAACAGGGAAGCAAATACGTGCTTCACGGCCACCAGCACCGCATCATAGCCCTGAACGTTCAGGAAGGTTTCCTGCTGCCCGGCGAACGACGCGTCCGGCATGTCTTCTGCGGTTGCGGAAGAACGCACGGCAAAGGAGGCCTGCGCATCGTCAGCGGAAAGCTGGTTGTAAGCATCGTGAATGGCTTTTTCCAGTTCCGGCTGGAAAGATGTGTCGATGATCCACTGGCGGATCTGCGCCCCGGCTTTAGCAAGCTCGGTCACATCATCAATATCCGTTTTATCCAGCAGGTCGTAAATGCGCTGGTTTACACCGCTCTGGTCTAAAAACAGGTTAAACGCATCGGCGGTTGTGGCAAACCCGTTTGGTACGGAAACACCCATACCGGACAGATTTGTAATCATTTCACCCAGGGAGGCATTTTTGCCCCCAACTCTGTCTACATCATTCATGCCGAGTTGGTTATACCAAAGCACCAGCGGTGACGAGCCATTGTTGGACATCGAAACAATCCTTTTGTGATATTTGATCGGAGTAAGTAACACCTGACTACGTATTTATACTGGCATATTTATTTGCGCTAAAAAAACGGTGAATCGTGTAAGCAATTTAAATTTTCAACTTTTCGGATAGTTTCCCACCAGCGATTAACCCGATGATTCCTCTATATTCAGCCGTTAACCACAAAAATAAAGCCGCTATTTGAAAAATGAAATCCACTTTTCAGGAAAATCAAAAACAGTGTTTCATTCATAATTAAGATAAGTTCTTTGCTGTGTAAATTACTTTTTTAATTTATGCTTTCAGACAATTACGTATGATATTCAGGGTGGGTAAAATGGATAATGCTGTCGATCGTCACGTTTTTTATATTTCTGATGGTACGGCGATCACCGCCGAGGTGCTGGGCCACGCGGTCATGTCGCAGTTCCCCGTATCGATTAACAGCATCACGCTGCCGTTCGTGGAAAATGAGAGCCGCGCCAAAGCGGTGAAGGACCAGATCGACGCCATCTACCAGCAGACCGGCGTCCGTCCGCTGGTGTTCTACTCCATCGTTATCCCCGAAATTCGCCACATCATTTTGCAAAGCGAGGGCTTCTGCCAGGATATCGTCCAGGCGCTGGTGGCCCCGCTCCAGAGCGAGCTGAAGCTTGATCCGACGCCTATCGCCCACCGTACCCATGGGCTGAACCCCGGCAACCTGACCAAATACGATGCGCGTATTGCCGCCATCGACTACACCCTGGCGCATGACGATGGTATTTCTCTGCGCAATCTCGACCAGGCACAGGTGATTTTACTTGGCGTGTCGCGTTGCGGTAAAACGCCGACCAGCCTCTATCTGGCGATGCAGTTCGGCATTCGCGCCGCCAACTACCCCTTTATTGCCGACGACATGGATAACCTGGTGCTGCCCGCTGCGCTCAAGCCGCTGCAGCACAAGCTGTTCGGACTAACGATTAACCCGGAGCGTCTGGCCGCGATCCGCGAAGAGCGTCGCGAGAACAGCCGCTACGCCTCCATGCGCCAGTGCCGCATGGAGGTCTCCGAAGTGGAAGCGCTGTACCGCAAAAACCAGATCCCGTGGCTGAACAGCACTAACTATTCGGTGGAAGAGATCGCCACCAAAATTCTCGACATCATGGGACTTAATCGTCGCATGTACTAATATGCTAGTACATTAACTCAGATTCGGGTATCATCCTCTGCAACAACGGGGCGGTATCGCCCCGAACTTGAAATCAGCAGGGATTGGTTTAATGTGATGCCCATCACTTCCCGGTAGTCTGCCGATGAAGCAAAAATTTTCTGAGACAAATCATGAATAAAACCGACGAACTCCGCACGGCGCGCATTGACAGCCTGGTCACACCGGCTGAACTGGCTCAGCGGCATCCCGTTTCCGCCACGGTTGCGGAACATGTTACGGCCTCCCGCCGACGTATTGAAAAAATCCTGAACGGTGAAGACAAGCGTCTTCTGGTCGTGATTGGCCCTTGCTCTATCCACGATCTGGATGCAGCACTGGATTATGCCAAACGCCTTCAGGGACTGCGGGATAAGTATCAGCATCGCCTTGAAATTGTGATGCGCACTTACTTTGAAAAACCGCGTACCGTGGTGGGCTGGAAAGGGCTGATTTCCGATCCCGATCTCAACGGCAGCTATCGTGTGAATCACGGTATCGAACTGGCACGCAAGCTGCTGCTTCAGGTCAACGAGCTGGGCGTCCCAACGGCGACTGAATTTCTCGATATGGTGACCGGGCAATTTATTGCCGATTTGATCAGCTGGGGCGCGATCGGCGCACGCACCACTGAAAGCCAGATCCACCGCGAGATGGCCTCCGCCCTCTCCTGTCCGGTCGGCTTTAAAAACGGGACCGATGGCAACACCCGTATCGCTGTTGACGCGATCCGCGCCTCGCGTGCCAGCCACATGTTCCTGTCGCCGGATAAAAGTGGTCATATGACTATCTACCAGACCAGCGGTAACCCTTTCGGGCACATCATTATGCGTGGCGGGAAGAAACCCAATTACCATGCCGACGATATCGCCGCCGCCTGCGAAACACTGGCCGAATTCGATCTGCCGGAACATCTGGTGGTGGACTTTAGCCACGGTAACTGCCAGAAGCAGCACCGCCGCCAGCTGGACGTTTGCGATGAAATTTGCCAGCAGATCCGCAGCGGTTCAACCGCCATCGCGGGTATTATGGCCGAAAGCTTTATCAAGGAAGGCACGCAGAAAATCGTTGCCGGACAGCAGATGGTGTACGGCCAGTCAATCACCGATCCGTGCCTGAGCTGGGAAGACAGCGAACTGCTGCTGGAAAAGCTGGCGTCTGCGATAGATACGCGCTTCTGATCCCCGCCGGGTGGCGCTGCGCTTACCCGGCCTACGGTTCGTGCCCTTCTCCCTCTCCCCATGGGAGAGGGAGAAGGGTGAGGGCATCAGACCGCACCTTCCCCCAAAATTTGATCCCGTCACATTATTTTCACAAAAACGCTTGCCGTGAAATTGTAGTTTATTGATAATGATTATCATTGTTACATTGATTGTTATTTATAAATATTATGTCACCTACGGATAACCGCGCGGCAACGCCAGCAAACAAACACACAGCGCCCGCCCCTGCCTCCACCGATCGTCGCATCGACAGCAAAAGCCTGCTGGGTGATGAGGGCCGGGTGATTATCGAGCATGACGGCCAGCGCTATCTTCTGCGCCAGACCCATGCCGGAAAACTGATCCTCACAAAATAAACAACACCTAAAAATACGCCAGCCACCCAGGTGACCCCCAGGCAGCCAGCGCTTTCGATTCTTTATGGAGAGTTGCTATGCCACACCTGCATACCGCATGTTTACGCCCGTCACTTCTGGCGCTGGCGATTGTCAGTACCCTGCCGGGCGTCGCGTTTGCTGCCGCAGATGAAATAACCGTCACCGCGACCGGCAACGCCCGTAGCGCCTTCGAAGCCCCGATGATGGTGAGCGTGATTGACGCCGCTGCTCCGGAAAAACAGACCGCCAGCTCTGCCGCCGACCTGCTGCGTAACGTGCCAGGCCTGACGCTGGACGGCACCGGCCGCACCAACGGTCAGGACGTTAATCTGCGCGGTTATGACCGACGCGGCGTGCTGGTGCTGGTTGACGGCGTGCGTCAGGGTACCGACACCGGACACCTCAACAGCACGTTCCTCGACCCGGCGCTGATCAAACGTATCGAAGTTGTGCGCGGTCCGTCGGCGCTGCTCTACGGCAGCGGTGCGCTGGGTGGCGTGATTTCCTATGACACCGTTGACGCCAGCGATCTCCTGGAACCGGGCAAAAACAGCGGTTACCGCGTGTTTGGTACCGGTGCGACAGGCGATCATAGCCTCGGGATGGGGGCCAGCGCCTATGGCCGCACCGATACGCTTGACGGTCTGGTGTCATGGTCCAGCCGTGACCGCGGCGATATCCGCCAGAGCGACGGCAAGCGTGCCCCAAACGACGAATCCATTAATAACATGCTGGCGAAAGGCAGCTGGAAAATCGACCCGGCTCAGACGTTAAGCGGCTCCCTGCGCTACTACAACAACGCCGCGCAGGAGCCGAAAAACCCGCAAACCCCCGATGCGACCAGCAGCAACCCCATCACCGACCGCTCCACCATCCAGCGTGATGCACAGCTGGGTTACCGTCTGGCGCCGGAAGGGAACGACTGGCTGAACGCCAATGCAAAAGTTTACTGGTCAGAGGCGCGCATAAATGCCCAGAACATCGACAGCACCGGTGAGTTCCGCAAGCAGACTACCAAAGGCGGCAAAGTAGAAAACCGTACCCGCCTGTTCGGCGACACCTTTGCCTCTCACCTTTTGACCTACGGCGGGGAATATTATCGTCAGGAACAACATCCGGGTGGCACCACCACCGGCTTCCCGGAGGCGAAAATCGACTTTAGCTCCGGCTGGCTGCAGGATGAAATCACCCTGCGCGATCTGCCCGTTACCCTGCTGGGCGGCACGCGCTATGACAACTATCGGGGTAGCAGCGAGGGCTACGACGACGTGGATGCCGACAAGTGGTCCTCCCGCGCCGGGTTAACCGTCAGCCCTACCGACTGGCTGATGCTGTTTGGCTCTTACGCTCAGGCCTTCCGCGCCCCGACCATGGGCGAGATGTATAACGACGCCAAACACTTCTCCATCGGCAGTTTCTACACTAACTACTGGGTGCCTAACCCGAACCTGCGCCCGGAAACCAACGAAACGCAGGAGTTTGGTTTTGGCCTGCGCTTTGACGACCTGATGCTTGCCAACGATGGGCTGGAGTTCAAAGCCAGCTATTTCGATACCAAAGCCAAAGATTACATCTCCACCACCGTCAATTTTGCCGCGGCGACCACCATGTCGTACAACGTTCCGAACGCCAAAATCTGGGGCTGGGACGTGATGGCAAAATACTCGGCCGACCTGTTTAACCTCGATCTGGCCTATAACCGCACGCGCGGAAAAGATACCGATACCGGCGAGTACATCTCCAGCATCAACCCGGACACCGTCACCAGCAGGCTGGATATTCCGGTGGCGCAAAGCGGCTTCTCCGTGGGCTGGATCGGCACCTTTGTCGATCGTTCAACCCATGTCAGCAGCAGTTACAGCAAACAGCCGGGCTATGCGGTCAACGACATCTACGTCAGCTATAAGGGCCAGGAGCAGCTCAAGGGCATCACCACCACGCTGGTGCTGGGTAACGCCTTCGACAAGGAATACTGGTCTCCTCAGGGTATTCCGCAGGACGGTCGTAACGGCAAGATTTTTGTGAGTTATCAGTGGTAATTCCCCGTGGGGAAACTATTCAGAAGGAAAAGACAATGGATCACTACACGCGCTGGCTGGCGCTAAAAGAAGAAAACCCGGGTAAGTATGCGCGCGATATTGCAGGGTTAATGAACCTCAGTGAAGCAGAACTGACCTTTGCGCGCGTGGGCCATGATGCCTGGCGACTGCGCGGTGAAATTCGCGAGATCTTAGGCGCGCTTGAAGCCGTAGGGGAAACAAAATGCATCTGCCGCAACGACTATGCCGTTCACGAGCAGGCAGGCAGCTTCACCCAGCAGCACCTGAACGGCCACGCCGGGCTGGTGTTGAACCCGCGCGGACTGGATCTGCGCCTGTTCCTCAACCAGTGGGCAAGCGCGTTTCACCTCAGCGAAACCACCGCACGCGGCGAGCGGCAGAGCATTCAGTTTTTCGATCATCAGGGTGATGCCGTACTGAAAGTTTATACCACGGACAACACCGACCTCGCCGCCTGGGCTGACGTGTTGACCCGCTTTATCTTTGCCGATAACCCGCCGCTTGAGCTGAAGGTTGCCGAGACCCCGCTGTATGCCGAAAATGCAGATGCCGCCCTCGTGGACAAAGCGTGGCGTGCGATGACTGACGTGCACCAGTTCTTCGGCCTGCTGAAACGCCACAACCTCAGCCGCCAGCAGGCATTTCGCCTGGTGGGCGACGACCTCGCCTGCCAGGTTGAAAACAACGCGCTGGCACTGCTGCTGGAAACCGCGCGCCAGCACGGCAACGAAATCATGATCTTCGTGGGTAACCGCGGCTGCGTGCAGATCTTCACCGGCGCGGTGGAGAAAGTCGTGCCGATGAAAGGCTGGCTGAACATCTTTAACCCCACCTTTACCCTGCATCTGCTGGAGGAAACGATTGCGGAGAGCTGGGTCACGCGCAAACCGACTGCAGACGGCCACGTTACCAGCCTGGAACTGTTTGCCGCAGACGGCACGCAAATTGCCCAACTCTATGGTCAGCGTACGGAAGGCGAGCCGGAGCAGAGCCAGTGGCGTAGCCAGATTGATGCCCTGACGCCAAAAGGGCTGGCCGCATGAAGACGTGGTTTGCCCTGCTGAGCGCCCTGCCGCTGGTGGCGTTTGCCGCCGCGCAGGAGAAAATTGTCACCCTTGGCGGCGACGTCACGGAGATTGTCTATGCGCTTGGCGCGGACTCTTCGCTGGTCGCACGCGACAGTACCAGCCAGTGGCCGCAGGCAGCGAACGCGCTCCCCGATGTGGGCTATTTGCGCCAGCTTAACGCCGAAGGGATTTTGTCCATGCGTCCCACGCTGCTGCTGGCCAGCGACCAGGCGCAGCCGTCTCTGGCGTTAAAGCAGGTTGAACACAGTCACGTCAGGGTGATTACCGTTCCTGGCCGCAACGATCTGAGCGTCATTGACGAAAAGATCCGCATTATTGCCGAGGCCACGCACCGTGAAGCGCAGGGAGAGAGCCTGCGCCGCTCGCTACGTCAGGCGGTGGCGGCTCTGCCCGCAGAACCGCTCAACAAACGGGTGCTGTTTATCCTCAACCACGGGGGAATGACCGCCATGGCTGCCGGACAGCAAACCGGCGCCGATGCCGCCATCCGTGCTGCCGGGTTACAGAACGCTATGCAGGGTTTCACGCGGTATCAGCCGCTGTCGCAGGAAGGGATTATTGCCAGCCAACCCGACCTGGTGGTGATTTCGCAGGACGTCGTGAACGCGCTGGGTGGCGAGGCGAATCTGTGGAAGCTGCCCGGACTGGCGCAAACCCCGGCGGGACGGCACAAACAGCTGCTGGCGATTGATGACATGGCGCTGCTGGGTTTCAGCGTGCGCACGCCGGAAGCCATCCGGCAGTTGCGTGTTAAAGCGGAGCAACTGCCCTGATGTCCCGGCGGATCGCACTGTCGCTGTGGATGCTGGCCGCAATTCTGAGCATCATGACCCTTACGGCAACAGGCTTTGGAGCATTGCCTCTGCCGGTCAGCCTGCTGTGGAACGGCAGCGATGAGGCGATGCGTCAGATCTGGCTGACCATTCGCCTGCCCCGCGTGCTGCTGGCGCTGGTGATTGGCGGCGCGCTGGCGCTGGCCGGGTGCGTGATGCAGGGACTGTTCCGCAACCCGCTGGCAGACCCGGGTTTGCTTGGGATCAGCAGCGGCGCGGCGCTGGCGGTCGCGCTGTGGGTGGTTATTCCTGTCACGTTGCCGGCCCTGATGATGCTTTACGCCCCGATGGTTGCGGCATTCCTCGGCGCGCTGGCTGCAACCGTTGTGATCTTCCTGCTCAGCCAGCAGCGTCACGGTTCCCTGTCCCGTTTACTGCTGGTGGGGATCGCCATCAACGCCCTGTGCGGCGCGGCCGTCGGTCTCCTTTCCTGGCTTAGCAACGATGCGCAGCTTCGCCAGCTTTCGCTCTGGGGAATGGGCAGCCTCGGGCAGGCGCAGTGGTCCACCCTGCTTGCGGTGACCTCGCTGATGGTGCCTGCGGTTCTGATTATCTGGCGGCTGGCTGGCCCACTCAATTTGCTGCAGCTGGGTGATGAAGAGGCGCACTATCTCGGGGTGGATGTTGCCCGGGTACAGCGGATCCTGCTGCTGTGCAGCGCCCTGCTGGTCGCTGCGGCGGTGGCCATCAGCGGCGTGATTGGCTTTGTTGGCCTTGTGGTCCCACACCTGATGCGTATGTGGCTAGGGGCCGACCACCGGGCCGCGATCCCCGGCTCGGTGCTGGCCGGAGCGTTACTGCTGCTGGCTGCCGATACGCTGGCGCGCACTCTGGTCACCCCGGCGGAAATGCCCGTTGGGTTGTTGACCAGCCTTCTCGGTGCGCCGTGGTTCCTGTGGCTTATCTTTCGTCGTGGAGGTGCGCATGGCTGAACGCTATTGTGCGGAAAACCTGGTCTTTCACGCCGGGCAACGGACGCTGATCGACGATGTATCACTGACCTTATCTCAGGGTGAGCTGGTCGCGTTGATTGGCCCTAACGGTGCCGGGAAATCGACATTATTACGGCTGCTGACCGGCTATCTCACACCCGCAAGCGGGCGGTGCAGTCTGGCAGGCACGCCGCTTGCGGACTGGCCAACGGAGACCCTCGCCTGCTACCGGGCAGTGATGCGTCAAAATACGCAGCCCGGATTCGACTGGCCGGTGGAAGCCGTGGTCGGTATGGGGCGCGCCCCCTGGACGCGCTCCCCTGAGGCGTCAGTGGTTGAGGAGGTCATGGCGATCACAGGCTGTTTACCCCTGGCGGGCAGACGCTATTCGGCACTCTCCGGAGGCGAGCAGCAACGGATCCAGCTCACTCGGGCACTGGCCCAACTCTGGTGCGACGGCGCCCCACGCGGCTGGCTGTTTCTTGATGAACCGACCTCCGCACTGGATCTCTTCCACCAGCAACATCTGCTGCGCCTGATGAAAACCCTGACCCGTCGGGGGCATCTCCACGTCTGCGTGGTTCTGCACGATCTTAATCTGGCGGCACTGTGGGCGGATCGTATCCTGCTGCTGCATAACGGGAGGCTGGTCTCCCGGGGGGCACCGGAGGACGTTTTGCAGGCCGGGACGCTGGCGCGCTGGTATGGCGCGCAGGTGCTGGTCGGCAGCCATCCGGCTCATGCCGTGCCGCAGGTGTTCCTCGCTCCCTGAGTGGGGTGATAAAAATCCTTCAGCGTTTCCAGCAGGGCATGCGCCGCTTTAGAGAGCTGCGTGTGCCCGGGATGGATCACCCCGATGCACTTTTCAATGGGCGGGTTATCCAGCGGAATACAGACCGCGCCCAGGGAAGCCATCTGCGCCTCGCAGAGCGCCGGCACGGCGCTGCCACCCAGCCCGCTGGCGACCATGCGCCCTACCGTCACCAGTTGATGACTCTCCAGCGCCACGTCCAGCTTTCTGCCGCTCCGCGCCAGCTCCTCCTCCATCATCAGACGTACCGCCGAAGGGCGCTGCAGGGTGATGAAATCCAGCGTCAGCAACTCCTCCCATGCCAGGCGCTTTTTTCCCGCAAGCGCGGAATCTTTCGGCACAATGGCGACAAACCTGTCCAGCCCCAGCGGCGTAAACAGCAGGTTATGCGTGGGTGCCGGCTCAAAGGCAATCCCCATCTCAACCCGCCCTTCCCGCACCATCTCAATCACCTGCTCGTTGATGACATCATGCACGGTGACGTTGACCCCGGCATGGCGATCGCGAAACGCTTTCAGCACTTCCGGTAAAACGTTGGCGGCAAACGACGGCATCGCCGCGACCGAGATTTTGCCGCGCTGGAGCGTAAAGCACTGGTGCATTGCCTCTTCCACGTTATCCCAGTCGGCCAGCAGCTGCCGCGCCATCGGCAGAAATGTTTCTCCCTCCTGCGTGAGGGCAACCTTGCGCGTGCTCCGCTGCAACAGCGGCCCACCGAGCGCATCTTCCAGGCTTTTAATCGTCAGGCTCAGCGCTGGCTGGGAAAGATTTAAGCGTTCGCTGGCGTGCGCGAAATTGAGAGTGTGAGCTACCGCTAAAAACGCGCGTAACTGTTTGACACTCATTCTCATTTTTCATCCTGTTAACTAATTGAAAAAATTTAGTTAACAGGAAATTAATAAGAAATCCAAATGAGTGGGTCACAAATTCAAAATTAACAAATGAGTCGCCACCCCTAATGATACCGGCACGGTTAACGGGAGGGATGACTATGGCAGGACTGGATAAGCGCGTCAGCAGCTATGCGCAGGCGCTGGATGGGCTGACGGACGGCATGACCTTGCTGGCGGGCGGCTTCGGGCTGTGCGGTATTCCTGAGAACCTGATTGCAGAGGTTCGACGCCGTCAGGTGAAAGATCTGACGGTCGTGTCGAACAACTGCGGCGTGGATGGTTTCGGTCTGGGGATACTGCTCGAAACGCGCCAGGTTCGCAAAGTGGTGGCGTCTTACGTCGGCGAGAACGCGCTGTTTGAGCAGCAGGTACTGAGCGGGGAACTGGCAATCGAACTTACTCCGCAGGGGACGCTGGCAGAAAAGGTCCGCGCGGGCGGGGCCGGTATTCCGGCGTTTTATACGGCTACCGGTTATGGCACCCCCGTGGCAGCGGGCAAAGATGTGCGCCAGTTTGGCGGTAAAAATTACATTCTTGAAGAGGCCATTACCGGTGATTTCGCGCTGGTTAAGGGCTGGAAAGCGGACTGGTACGGCAACGTTATCTATCGCCATACCGCGCAAAATTTTAATCCACTGATGGCAACGGCGGGCCGAATCACGGTTGTGGAGGTGGAAGAGATTGTTCCGCCGGGTGAACTGCCTCCGTCGGCTATTCATACGCCGGGAATTTACGTCGACAGGCTGATTGTCGGCCAGTTTGAAAAACGCATTGAACAGCGCACGCTGCGCGCGCAAGGAGTCTGACGATGTTAACCCGAGAACAGATGGCGATGCGCGTTGCCCGCGAACTGCGCGACGGGTATTACGTCAACCTGGGGATCGGCATCCCTACGCTGGTGGCGAATTATATTCCCCCGGAAATGGACGTGATGCTGCAGTCGGAAAACGGTCTGCTCGGAATGGGGGCTTTTCCCGATGAGCAGAGCCTTGATGCCGACATGATCAACGCCGGTAAACAGACGGTCACTGCGCGGACCGGCGCGGCCATTTTCGACTCGGCCCAGTCGTTTGCCATGATCCGCGGCGGCCATGTGGATCTGACCGTGCTGGGCGCATTTGAAGTCGATGTCGAGGGCAACATTGCCTCGTGGATGATCCCCGGAAAGATGGTGAAAGGGATGGGTGGCGCGATGGATCTCGTTGCCGGGGCGCAGAACATCATTGTGGTGATGACCCACGCTGCAAAAAACGGTGACTCCAAACTGCTGCCGCGCTGCACGCTGCCGCTCACCGGTGTGGGCTGCATCCGTCGGGTCCTGACCGATCTCGCGTTGCTGGAGATAGCGGACGGCGCGTTCATCCTGCGGGAGTACGCCCCGGGTGTCGGTATCGACGAGATTGTCCGTAAAACGGCCGGAAAAATCATTGTGGCGGACGACGTTCGCGAGATGCGCTTCAACTGAGGACTCAACATGAAAAAGGTCATGATTGTCGGGGCAACGCGAACCCCCATTGGCAGTTTTCGCGGATCGCTCTCGCCCCTTTCAGCCGTTGAGCTGGGTGCCGTCACGGTACAGCGTCTGCTGGAGAGCAGCGGCCTTCACCCAGAGCAAATAGACGAACTGGTTTTCGGTCAGGTGCTGACGGCCGGGTGCGGGCAAAACCCCGCCCGCCAGACGGCCATCACTGCCGGATTACCCGTCAGCACCCCGGCGACAACGGTCAATCTGGTGTGCGGCGCGGGGTTGAAAGCGGTACAGCTCGCCGCCCAGGCAATCCGCTGCGGTGACGCAGACGTGGTTATCGCTGGCGGTCAGGAGAGCATGAGTAACGCCCCGTATCTGCTGGATGGCGCACGTTCAGGGCTGCGTTTTGGGCATACGGGCCTGCAGGACAGCATGATTACCGACGGCCTGTGGGACGCATTCAACGATTACCACATGGGCATCACCGCGGAAAACGTCGCCCGTGAGTACGGCATTTCCCGCGAGCAACAGGATGCCTTCGCCTTCCGGTCACAGCAAAAGGCGGCGTCCGCCATTGAGACTGGTCGGTTTGACGCCGAGATAGCGCCAGTGACGGTGAAACAGGGCAAACGTGCGCCACAGATTGTCCGCCATGATGAACAGCCACGCCCGGAAACCACCGCCGGGCAGCTTGCACAGCTCCGCCCCGCATTTTTGCATGACGAGGGCACGATCACGGCGGGGAACGCCTCCACCCTTAACGATGGGGCCGCCGCGGTACTGCTGATGAGCGAGGAAAAGGCGCGGGAAAGCGGGTTACCTGTCCTTGGCCACATTGTGAGTTACGCCGTGACGGGCGTTGATCCGTCGATGATGGGCATCGGCCCGGTCAGCGCCTGTCGGACGGCGCTGGCGCGGGCGGGCTGGACGCTCGACGACGTCGATCTCATTGAAGCCAACGAAGCCTTTGCCGCACAGGCACTGGCGGTGGGCAAAGAGCTTGGCTGGGATGAACAGAACGTCAACGTTAACGGTGGCGCCATCGCCCTGGGCCATCCGATTGGCGCATCCGGCTGTCGCATCCTGGTGACCCTGCTCCATGAAATGCAGCGCCGGGGGGTAACAAAGGGACTTGCCACCCTGTGCGTTGGCGGCGGACAAGGCATTGCCCTGACCGTTGAGCGTTAAACCTCTCGTTGGTACCCGAATAATAATTAAAGTAAGGAGTCGTAATGAGTGTGTTAATAGCCCTGGCGGCGCTGGGATTACTGATGCTGGCGGCCTACCGCGGATACAGCGTGATTTTGTTTGCGCCGATTGCGGCGCTTGGTGCCGTGCTGCTGACCGATCCGGGTGCCGTCGGCCCGACGTTTACTGGCCTGTTTATGGAAAAGATGGTCGGCTTCGTTAAACTCTATTTCCCGGTGTTCCTGCTGGGGGCGGTGTTTGGCAAGCTGATTGAGCTTTCCGGTTTTTCACGATCCATCGTTGCCGCCGCGATCCAGATCCTCGGTCGTCGGCACGCTATCCCCGTGATAGTCCTGGTGTGTGCGCTGTTAACCTACGGCGGCGTGTCGCTGTTCGTGGTGGCATTTGCGGTGTACCCGTTTGCCGCCGAACTGTTCCGCCAGAGCGGCATTCCTAAACGGTTAATCCCCGCTACCGTGGCGCTGGGGGCGTTCTCGTTTACCATGGACGCCCTGCCCGGCACACCGCAAATCCAGAACATTATTCCCACCAGCTTCTTTGGCACTAACGCCTGGGCGGCCCCGTGGCTGGGTCTTATCGGCTCTCTGTTTATTATCTTCTTTGGCCTGCTCTGGCTGGAGCGGCAGCGGCGTAAGGCGATCAATAACAATGAAGGTTATGGCGCGGACCTGAAAAACGAACCTGAAACGCCGGACAATATTCATCTCCCGCATCCGCTGATTGCTCTCTCCCCGCTGCTGGTCGTGGGCATACTGAACCTGCTGTTTACCCGCTGGATCCCCGGCTGGTACGGTACGAGTCATGAGCTTACCCTGCCAGGACTGGTGAAACCGATTGTGACCGAGGTGAGCAAGATCACCGCCATCTGGGCCGTGGAGGCGGCGCTGATCTCCGGTATTGTGCTGGTGTTGATTTTTGGTTTTCGCAATATCCGGGGACGTCTGGCAGAAGGCAGCCGAACGGCGGTGAGCGGCGCCATCCTCGCGGCGATGAATACCGCCTCGGAATACGGTTTCGGCGCGGTTATCGCCGCCCTGCCCGGTTTTCTGGTGTTATCTAAAGCGCTGTCTGCCATCCCGAACCCGTTGCTGAACGAAGCCATCAGCGTGACCGTTCTCGCCGGGATCACCGGCTCAGCGTCCGGCGGAATGAGTATTGCCCTTGCGGCCATGGCGGACACCTTTGTTGCTGCCGCCCACGCGGCCAAAATCCCGCTTGAGGTGTTGCACCGCGTGGCGTCAATGGCAAGCGGCGGGATGGATACGCTTCCCCATAACGGGGCGGTGATTACCTTGCTGGCCATCACCGGCCTGAGCCATCGTCAGGCCTACGGCGGCATTTTCGCTATCACTATCATTAAAAGCCTGGCAGTGCTTTTTGTCATTGCCGTGTTCTATCTGACCGGCATTGTGTAAGGAGAGAAAAATGAATCTGAACGGTAAAATCGCCCTGGTGACCGGCTCGACAAGCGGCATTGGCCTGGGGATCGCTCGCGTGCTGGCGAAATCAGGGGCGCAGTTGATTCTCAACGGTTTCGGTGACAGCGGATCAGCGCGAGAAGAAATTGCACAACTGGGCAAAAAGCCGGGCTACCACGATGCCGACCTGCGTGACGTGTTGCAGATTGAAGCCATGATGCGCTACGCCGAATCGCAGTTTGGCGGCGTGGATATTCTTGTTAACAATGCCGGGATACAGCATGTGGCTCCGGTGGAGACCTTCCCGGTGGAGAAATGGAACGACATTATCGCCATTAACCTTTCTGCGGTGTTTCACACCAGCCGGCTGGCGTTGCCCGCCATGCGTGAACAAAACTGGGGACGCATCATTAATATCGCCTCCGTTCACGGGCTGGTTGCGTCGAAAGAGAAGTCCGCCTACGTTGCCGCCAAGCATGGCGTGGTGGGCTTTACCAAATCCCTGGCGCTGGAAACCGCACGCACCGGCGTGACCGCCAATGCCCTCTGCCCGGGGTGGGTGCTGACCCCGCTGGTACAACAGCAAATCGATAAGCGCATCGCGGATGGCGTCCCGCCGGAACTGGCGCAAGACCAGCTTCTCGGGGAAAAGCAGCCTTCAGGTGAATTTGTCACCCCGGAGCAGTTGGGCGAACTGGCGCTGTTTTTATGCAGCGACAGCGCCGTTAACGTTCGCGGCGCCGCGTGGAATATGGATGGCGGCTGGGTGGCACAGTGAGTTTCTGGCCGGGTAAGGCGAAGCCGCTACCCGGCCAGAAATGTTTAACTTGAGCAACTCACTTCCAGCCGTTTGCCCCAGTCTGGCGGGCGGCTGATATAGTCATCATCCCGGTCGGCAAACGGCGTGCGCAACGCCAGGTGCAGACGGTGCAACTCGTCATACTCTCCCTGCTCTGCCTGTTCAATCGCCCGCTGCGCCAGCCAGTTGCGCAACACCATCGCGGGATTCGTCGCGTTCATCTGCGTCTGACGGGCGGCGTCATCGACCTGTTCCTGCTGCAAGCGGGAGCGGTAACGTGCAAACCAGTCGTCAAAGGCCTGCCTGTCAATAAACTCGTCGCGCAGCGGCGATGCAGCACTGTGCTGCTCCGTCTGGCCCAGCATCCGGAAAGTGCGGGTATAATCACTCCCCTCACGCGCCATCAGTGCAAACAGATCGTTCAGGATCTCGTTATCCCCTTTCTCCTGGGTCATCAGCCCCAGCTTGTTGCGCATCAGCGTGCCATATTCTCGCAGCAAAACGTCCTGATAGCTGTCGAGTGCATCATTCAGGGCATCGACATCCATAAACGGCGACAATGTTTGCGCAAACCGCTGCAGGTTCCATAGCCCAACCGCTGGCTGGTTGTCAAAACTGTAACGTCCCTGATAGTCAGAGTGGTTGCAGATATAACCCGGCTGATAATCATCCAGAAAACCAAACGGCCCATAATCAAAGGTCAGCCCGAGGAGCGACATATTGTCAGTGTTCATTACCCCATGAGCAAAGCCCACCGTTTGCCAGCGAGCAATCATCCTGGCGGTACGGGCGACCACGTCCCGGAACCAGAGAACGTATTTATCAGCCTCATCCTGCAAATGCGCCCAATGGCGACGAATAGCGTAGTCCGCGAGCTGACGAACCTTGTCCGTCTCACGACGATAGTAAAAGTGCTCAAAATGGCCAAAGCGCAGATGGCTTTGTGCGATACGCATCAGCATCGCCCCTTTTTCTACCGTTTCGCGCATAACCGGCGTGTCGCTGGTGACAATCGACAGCGCGCGCGTGGTGGGGATCCCCAGAGCATGCATGGCTTCAGAGGACAGGCATTCACGTATTGTTGAACGTAATACTGCGCGGCCATCGCCCATCCGAGAATAAGGGGTAAGACCTGCACCTTTCAGATGCCACTCAACCGTCTCTCCGTTGGAAAGCTGTTGTTCACCCAGCAGGATCCCCCTGCCGTCGCCCAGCTGTCCCGCCCAGACGCCAAACTGGTGTCCGCTATAGACCTGGGCAAGGGGTTGCATACCGGGCAGAAGCGTTTCGCCTCCCCAGACGCCCGCGCCCCCGGAAGGCTTAAACATCTCAGGCGGAACGGCCAGTTCATCGGCCAGCCGGTCGTTGTGCCAGATAAGACGTGAATTGTGTAACGGTGTGGGTTTGAGTGCGGTGTAAAAGCCAGGCAACTCGTCATGCCAGTGAGCAGTAAAAGACAGGGTCATAAGTCCTCCTGCTTTTAGTGTAGAGGGTTTGCCCGAACTTAAACACGGGCGAAAGACAGGGTTATCGCTACTGAACCAGCGTCGTGACGTGCTCCGCCGGGACAGCGGGCCACAGCGTGCCCTGCATGGCGCCAAAATTGAAGGACAAGACGCGTTGCAGCAGACCGTGGTCGTCAATACCGGAGACGATCACCGACTGGCAGTGCGGCGTTATTTGCCAGAGGATAGCGCGCATAAAAGGTTCGAAAGAGAGCTCCGAAGCCCGCTGCTGGATGAAACCTTTATCGAGAATCACCCGTTTAAATAATCCATCATAGACAGCTTTGAGCGATGCCGCGCCTGCACCAAAGTTTGCGAGGACCAGGGGGAAATGGATCGCCATTCTCGCCAGTTGCAGATCATCCTTTCCGTTATTTAAACCTGGATAATTCTCATTAACAGTAAACTCAAGAAAAGGATACCGCTCAAGAATTGAAACAGCATTCCCATTACTTAATAAAAATTCAACAATAGCCGGTGTAATATTGATCCATGCAATTAACTGATGCTGAATAAAAAACAGTTTACAGGTATCAAGCAATTGCAGTTTTTCGTTAAACAGCGCTAACTCTTCTGCCGCTGAAAGCCGGGGGATAACGAGCTCAGTGGGGATCCTCACATCGGTGCCGACGCCAGTAAAGTTAACCAGAACCTCTAAACCTTTAAGCTCGCCAGCACTATTACGTGCAGGCAAAAGCATCAGTTCAGACTGGTATGCATTATCTAGCGTAATCATCATTGCACTCGCCCCGCATTAAAGATGAGAGAGGACATCCTGGAGCAATTGCCGACACAATTCCACTGTCTTGATTTTAATAAGTTTAATTTCATTAGTTCCGTATTAATTTTCAGATTTATCCCTGAATCTAAAATAATCTTATCCTGGTTACAGAGTAATAGCCAGTTTTAGATAAAACAGACACATAAGGATGACGCTAATTTTAGGTAAATTTAACTTTAATCAGCTTATTCAAGAAAAACCGGCATGATTTAATAGTTACCCTGCCGGCAGTGAGACGTGTTCGGGCAGATTAAATACGTCGTGCCTGCCAGAAATTTTTACGCCAGTAAACATTATCCAGAGAAGAGCGCATCACACCACGGCTTGTTGAGGCATGAATAAACTGGTTGTCCGTGTCATAAATGCCGACATGCAGGCCACTTTCTCCCGAACCGGTTTTGAAAAAGACCAGGTCTCCCGGCAGCAGATCGTCTTTATCAATTTCAGTCCCAATTTCAGCCTGCTTGCGCGTTTCGCGCGGAAGCTGTAAATCAAACTTGTCACGAAACGTCATCAGCACAAAACCAGAGCAGTCCACCCCGCCGCGACTCATACCGCCGTAGCGATAAGGCGTCCCGCGCCAGTTGCTCAGCTGGTCGTTCAGACTGGCAATGACGGTGATAGAATCTGAAAGCCGCGGATTAGGCGGCGGTGCACGATGGCTGCTGCATCCCGCAAGAAAGAGTGCCGCCACCAGGATAAACCAGAATCGCATTTTCAGACGAATCCTCTGCTTTTATTGTTCTTTCGGTAATTTAGCGCGCAAGTGCGTTAACAGGCAAGAAACGGTTACTCCTGCCCCGTAGAAATCAGCATCTTATGTCCCTCGATATCCAGCCTGCGGAACGACATGTTATAGGCACGTGCCAGATGTGGCGGCGTAAGAACCTGGTCCCGCGCGCCGCTGGCAATCATCCTGCCGCGCGACAGTAGCCACACCCGATGGGCATGGCGCAACGTATGGTTAAGGTCGTGGCTGCTCATCACCACGGCAATACCTTTCCGGCTCAACGCGCTTAACAGCGAATCCAGCGCCGCCTGCTGGGCGACATCCAGACCACTCATGGGTTCGTCCAGGAGCAACATCCGCCCGTGAGGGTTGCCTGCGGGGTGGATCTGCAGAATGACCGCCGCCAGACGCACTCGCTGCCATTCACCGCCGGAAAGCTGGCTGGCATGGCGGGGCAGTTTATCTTCCAGTCCTAACGCCGCCGCCACCTCCGTAAGCAGTGCCGTATTCTGTTTGTCGTGCAAATGCAGCATCAGATAATGCCAGACCGGCATCGCAAACGGCGGCACCTGCTGCTGCACCAGATAGCTGCGCCGGTGGGCCAGCGAGCCGGGAGACCAGTCAGCAAGAGGATGTTCCAGCAGTGTGATCTGCCCGGGCCCGGTGGTCAGCCCTGCCATCCGCGCCAGTAGCGTGCTTTTTCCCGCGCCGTTTGGCCCAACCAGATGCAGGATTTCCCCCGCATTGATAGCGCCGGTCATCGGCTCCAGACGCCCCTTCTCGGCGACGTCCGTGAGCTGCATCAGCAGTGACATTATTTTGCCAGCGCCAGCTTGATCGATTCCATGACAATCGGATCCTCAGGCGTCATATCCGGCGAGAAGCGCTGAACGACCTGGCCGTCGCGACCGATCAGGAATTTTTCGAAGTTCCACAGAATATCGTCCGGATAGAGCGGCGCGCGGCCTTTGCTGGCCATACGCTCGTAAAAACCACTGCCCTCAGGCGCAACGGCCTTCGGCGCGGCAGCAATCAGCTTCGCGTACAGCGGATGGCGATCTTCGCCGTTAACATCAATTTTGCTGAACATCGGGAACGTTACGCCATAGGTGGTGCTGCAGAAGGTTTTGATCTCTTCTTCGCTGCCCGGCTCCTGGCCCAGGAACTGGTTGCACGGGAAGCCCAGCACGGTGAAACCGTCTTTCTCCCAGGCTTTCTGAATGTTCTCCAGCTGTTCGTACTGTGGCGTCAGGCCGCATTTGGACGCCACATTGACGATAAGCAACACGTTGCCTTTGTAGCTTTCCAGCGTGGTTTTCTCGCCATCAATGGTCGTCACTTCGGTATTCAGGATATCAGTCTGCATAGCATTCCCTCAGGTTGTCTTATGGGTCGTTTTTTAACGTCCGGATTTTAATAGTAGCCAGATAAAGACTGGCGCGCCCAGCGTGGCGGTTACCACACCAATCGGTAACTCCGCGGCTGTCAGGGCAAGACGAGCGATGATATCAGCCACCAGCAGCGTGACGGCTCCGGCCACGGCCGAAGCCGGAAGCAAGGTTCGATGGTCCGTGAAGCCACACAGACGCAGCATATGCGGGATAACCAGCCCGATAAAACCAATCGCTCCCGCCAGCGCCACGCTCACGCCCACCAGCCAACCGATGGCAATGACCAGCACGTTACGCCAGAACGCCATCGGCATGCCGAGCTGACGGGCTGAGATCTCCCCCAGCGCGAGCATGTTCAGCGGCTGCGCCTGCAGGGCTGCCCATACAATCCCAGGCACCAGAAGCGCCATCAGCCAGCCCTGATGCCAGTCAACGCCACCAAAGCCGCCCATCATCCAGTACATCAGCTGACGCAAGTCAAAGGAGGTCGAGAAGTAAACCGCCCAGGTCATTAGCGCGCTGCAGATGATCCCCAGCGCAACCCCGGCAAGCAGCAGGCGGCTGGTCGACAAGTGCCGTCTGGCAAAGCGAAGCAGGATGATGGTGATCAGTAATGCGCCGAAAATGGCACTGAGGCTAATACTCCATCCGGAGAGTTCTCCTCCGCCCAGCATTACCGCCGCAATCAGCCCGACGCCTGCACCGTTCGACACCCCGAGCAGCCCGGGTTCCGCCAGCGGGTTTTCAAACAGCGCCTGCATAACGGTACCTGACAGCGCCAGTGCAGCACCGACCAGCATCACCGCCACGGTGCGCGGCAGACGAATTTGCCAGACGAAGAGTTGCCCGTCAGGCCCCAGCCAGCGTTCGGGCCCAATCCAGCTGTCGCCCGCGCAGAGGCTGATACCCGCGGCGACAATCAGCAACAGCGCCAGCAATAGCAGGCGACGTCGGTCGGAACGGTGTTGGCGATGAGCATAATCAAGCATGAGCGTGGTTTTATTAGCGTGTGATGTCTTTGATTTTACGGTCGGTTTGCCAGAGAGCGCAAAGAAAAAAGGCCGCGTGGGCGGCCTTTTTGGTTAGTTCATATTACTCTGCTTTGGGCGTTGCGTTTTCGACACGGCTTTTTAACTTCTGGCCGGGTCTGAAGGTCACCACGCGGCGGGCTGTAATGGGAATATCTTCCCCCGTCTTCGGGTTACGGCCCGGACGTTGGTTTTTGTCTCGCAAATCAAAATTGCCAAAACCGGAGAGTTTTACCTGCTCACCATTTTCCAGAGCACGACGGATCTCTTCGAAAAACAGCTCTACCAGCTCTTTGGCATCCCGTTTGCTAAGCCCAAGCTTATCAAACAGATATTCTGACATTTCAGCTTTTGTAAGCGCCATAGGTTCAATCCCTCAATGATGCCTGGAATCGCTCTTTTAATGCCTCTACACATTTGGCGACGGTAGCGGCAATCTCCTCTTCTTCGAGTGTACGGCTGGTATCCTGAAGGATAAGGCTGATAGCGAGGCTCTTGAAACCTTCTGCTACGCCCTTGCCGCGGTACACGTCAAATAAGTTTACGCCAACTACCTGATTTACGCCAACTTTCTTACATTCGGCCAAAATATCTGCTGCGGGAACGTTTTCCGCGACCACAACCGCGATATCACGGCGGTTCGCCGGGAAGCGGGAGACGTCCTGCGCCTGAGGAATGACGCGGTCTGCAACCGGGCTCCACTCCAGCTCAAACACGATGGTACGGCCGTTCAGGTCCAGCTTACGCTCCAGCTCAGGATGAACAACACCAATGAAACCAATGCGTTTGCCGTCTAAATAGATCGCCGCACTCTGGCCCGGATGCAGGGCTGGAATCGCTTCTGCACGGAATTCAATTTCAGATAATTTACCGGTCAGATCCAGAATGGCTTCCAGATCGCCTTTCATATCGTAGAAATCAACCGTACCTTTTGCCAGGTCCCAGTGCTCTTCATAACGGTTGCCGCTGATAGCACCAGCCAGCATGAGATCCTGACGGATGCCTAAATTTGCCTGATTATCCGGTACAAAGCGCAAACCGCTTTCGAAAATTCGCACGCGGTTTTGCTGGCGATTCTGGTTGTAAACGATAGTGCCCAGCAGCCCGGTCCACAGGGACAGACGCATTGCGGACATTTCGCTGGAGATTGGGCTTGGCAGGATCAACGCCTCCTCGCCCGGGTGGATCAGTTGCTGCAGCTTAGGGTCAACAAAGCTGTAGGTGATCACTTCCTGGTAGCCTTTGTCGTTAAGCATGGTTTTCACACGCTTCAGGGACAGGTCGGCTTCACGATGGGTACCCATCACCAGACCGGCCTGAACGGGCTCGTCCGGGATGTTGTTGTAGCCGTATACGCGGGCCACTTCTTCCACCAGATCTTCTTCGATTTCCATGTCAAAACGCCAGGATGGCGCAACGGCTTTCCACTCGTCCTGACCTTCGGTCACTTCACAGCCCAGACGCGTCAGAATGTCGGTCACCTGGGCATCGGCAACATGATGACCAATCAGGCGATCGAGCTTGCTGCGGCGCAGGGTAATGGTTGCGCGTTTCGGCAGCGTCGCTTCGTGAGTGACATCGATAACCGGACCGGCTTCACCGCCGCAGATGTCGATCAGCAGGCGAGTCGCTCGCTCCATCGCTTTGTACTGCAGCGCAGGGTCAACGCCACGCTCGTAGCGGTGAGACGCATCGGTGTGCAGGCCATGACGGCGTGCGCGACCGGTGATAGAGAGCGGGCTGAAGAAGGCGCATTCCAGCAGGACGTTTTGCGTTTCGTCATTTACCCCAGAGTGTTCGCCACCGAAGATACCGCCCATCGCCAGCGCTTTGCTGTGGTCAGCAATCACCAGCGTATCCGCGTTCAGCTTCGCTTCGGTGCCGTCAAGCAGAACCAGGGTTTCGCCCTCTTTTGCCATACGGACAACAATACCGCCTTCGATACGATCTTTATCGAACGCATGCATTGGCTGACCCAGTTCCAGCAGAACGTAGTTGGTGACGTCAACCACCGCGTCGATAGAGCGAATGCCGCAGCGGCGCAGCTTCTCTTTCATCCACAGTGGTGTTGGCGCTTTCACGTTGATGCCTTTTACCACGCGGCCGAGGTAGCGTGGGCAAGCATCCGCGGCGTCAACCTGAATAGGCAGTACGTCACTGATGGTCGCTTCTACCGGTACGATCTCCGGCGCGTTCAGTTCGGTCTGGTTCAGCACGGCCACGTCGCGCGCCACGCCGATGATACCTAAGCAATCAGCGCGGTTTGGCGTAACGCTGATCTCGATGGTGTTGTCATCAAGCTTCAGGTATTCGCGGATATCGGTGCCAATTGGCGCATCCAGCGGCAGCTCAATGATGCCGTTGTGATCGTCGGAAATACCCAGCTCGGAGAAGGAGCACAGCATACCTTCAGACGGCTCACCGCGCAGTTTAGCCGCTTTAATTTTGAAATCACCCGGCAGTACCGCACCCACGGTTGCCACGGCGACTTTCAGGCCCTGACGGCAGTTTGGCGCACCGCAAACGATGTCCAGCAGGCGGTCGCCGCCGACATTCACTTTTGTCACGCGCAGTTTGTCGGCGTTCGGATGCTGGCCGCACTCGACCACTTCACCGACCACGACGCCGGTGAAGGCACCGGAAACCGGCTCAACGCCGTCAACTTCCAGGCCCGCCATGGTGATCTGGTCAGACAGCGCGTCGCTGTCCAGCGTGGTATTGACCCATTCGCGTAACCACAGTTCACTGAATTTCATTGTTCTGTCCTGCCCTTATTTAAACTGTTTGAGGAAACGCAGATCGTTTTCGAAGAATGCACGTAAATCGGTCACACCGTAACGCAGCATGGTCAGACGCTCCATGCCCATACCGAAGGCAAAGCCGGAGTACACTTCCGGATCGATACCGACGTTGCGCAGTACATTTGGATGCACCATGCCGCAACCCAGCACTTCCAGCCATTTGCCGTTTTTGCCCATCACGTCAACTTCCGCAGACGGTTCAGTGAACGGGAAGTAGGATGGACGGAAACGAACCTGCAGGTCTTCCTCAAAGAAGTTGTTCAGGAAATCGTGCAGCGTGCCCTTCAGGTTGGTGAAGCTGATGTTTTTATCAACAATCAGACCTTCCATCTGGTGGAACATTGGGGTATGGGTCTGATCGTAATCGTTACGATAGACGCGACCCGGCGCGATGATGCGGATTGGCGGTTCCTGATCCTTCATGGTACGGATCTGTACGCCAGAGGTCTGGGTACGCAGCAGACGCGTGGCGTCAAACCAGAAAGTGTCGTGGTCAGCGCGTGCCGGATGATGGCCAGGAATATTCAGGGCATCGAAGTTGTGATAATCATCTTCAATTTCCGGGCCAGTCGCCACGGTAAAGCCGAGCTCACCGAAGAAACTTTCAATGCGATCGATGGTACGGGTAACCGGATGCAGCCCCCCGTTTTCGATACGGCGACCCGGCAGAGAAACGTCGATCGTCTCTGCGGCCAGGCGCGCATTCAGCACCGCGCTTTCCAGCTCGGCTTTACGCGCGTTCAGTGCCTGCTGCACCTGCTCTTTAGCTTCGTTAATCACCGCACCCGCTGCCGGGCGTTCTTCTGGCGGCAGTTCACGCAGGGTTGTCATTTGAAGGGTCAGGTGCCCTTTCTTCCCAAGATATTCGACGCGGACATTGTCTAACGCGGCAACATCTGAGGCCTGATTAATGGCGGCTGTTGCACTGGCAACCAGCTCTGCGAGATGTGACATGATTTTCCTCATTATGTCGGTGCAGACACCGATTTGGTGGAGTTATTCTCTCAAATTCAGATACAAAAAAAGCCTCCATCGGGAGGCTTATCTGGCGCTGTTTTTCGTTTCATCTTTCACGCGCTAGCCTCCTGGAGTCAGGTGCTAAAGTAAAAGAAGAAGCGGAAAATAGCAGCATTCATGCTTGCGTTACCTTGTTGGGTAAAAACCGTTGAGAACTTATTGAAAAGCCTGCACGGATAAATGTCAATCTTCTGATGGTGTTAAATGAAAAGAGGAGGCAAAGCCCCCTCTCTCAACTGGCTTATGCCAGTGCTGCTTTCGCTTTTTCGACCAGAGCGGTGAACGCTACTTTGTCGAATACTGCGATGTCAGCCAGGATCTTACGGTCGATTTCAACAGAGGCTTTTTTCAGGCCATTGATGAATTTGCTGTAAGAAATACCGTTCTGACGTGCTGCTGCGTTGATACGCGCAATCCACAGTTGACGGAACTGACGCTTACGCTGACGACGGTCACGGTAAGCGTACTGACCTGCTTTGATAACAGCCTGGAAGGCAACGCGGTATACGCGTGAACGCGCACCGTAGTAGCCTTTAGCTTGTTTCAAAATTTTCTTGTGACGTGCACGTGCAATTACACCACGTTTTACGCGAGCCATGTGTGCTCTCCTGTATCTATTCTAAGTTAAAAAAGTTAAACGTTAACGACTTATGCGTACGGCAGGCACGCGATTACCAGGCCCAGATCGCCTTTAGAAACCATGGCTTTTGGACGCAGGTGACGTTTACGCTTGGTAGCTTTCTTAGTCAGAATGTGACGCAGGTTAGCGTGCTTGTGCTTAAAACCACCTTTACCGGTTTTTTTGAAGCGCTTAGCAGCACCGCGTACGGTCTTAATTTTTGGCATTTTAATAACTTCCACTTCGCATTGTTAAATAAACGAAACATAGGCGAACAAAACCTATGAAACCCGAAGGCTCCACAGATTTTGCTGCTTGAAGGCCTTACTGTTTCTTCTTAGGAGCGAGCACCATGATCATCTGGCGGCCTTCGATCTTCGTAGGGAAGGATTCGACTACTGCCAGTTCACTCAGATCTTCACGGACGCGGTTAAGCACTTCCATACCGATCTGTTGGTGGGCCATTTCACGACCGCGGAAACGCAGTGTGATCTTGGCCTTATCGCCATCTTCCAGAAAGCGAATCAGGCTGCGGAGTTTTACCTGATAATCGCCATCGTCGGTACCAGGACGGAATTTGATTTCCTTAACCTGGATAACTTTTTGCTTCTTCTTCTGTTCCTTAGAAGACTTACTCTTTTCATAAAGGAACTTGCCGTAGTCCATGATACGACAAACTGGCGGTTCGGCGTTAGGGCTGATTTCAACTAAATCTACTCCAGCTTCTTCAGCCTTTTCGATTGCTTCTCTCAGACTCACAATCCCCAGCTGCTCGCCTTCCAGACCTGTTAAGCGAACTTCCTGGGCGCGAATCTCGCCATTGATACGATTCGGACGTGCCGTTTGAACTCGTTTTCCGCCTTTAATACCTTATTCCTCCAGTTGTTGAAGACTGCGGCTGCGAATCTCTTGTTGCAGCTTCTCAATCACTTCACTTACGTCCAGGCTGCCCAGGTCTTTACCACGGCGGGTGCGAACGGCAACTTTGCCTGCTTCCACCTCTTTATCACCACAGACCAACATATACGGGACACGACGTAAAGTGTGCTCGCGGATTTTAAAGCCAATCTTCTCATTTCTCAAGTCTGCTTTTACGCGAATGCCCGCATTTTGTAGTTTCTGCGTCAATTCTTTAACGTAATCTGCCTGAGAATCGGTAATGTTCATCACCACTACCTGCACTGGCGCAAGCCAGGTTGGGAAGAAGCCCGCGAACTCTTCGGTCAGGATGCCGATGAAGCGCTCCAGTGAACCGAGGATTGCACGGTGAATCATAACCGGTACCTGACGTTCGTTGTCTTCGCCAACATAAGAGGCGCTTAAACGCTGCGGCAGGGAGAAGTCCAGCTGTACAGTACCGCACTGCCAAGCTCTGTCGAGACAGTCATACAGGGTAAATTCAATTTTCGGACCGTAGAATGCGCCCTCGCCCAGCTGGTATTCGAACGGAATACCGTTCTCTTCCAGCGCCACGGCGAGATCCGCTTCTGCGCGATCCCATGTCTCATCGCTACCGATACGTTTTTCCGGACGCGTTGAGAGTTTGACCACGATCTTCTCGAAGCCAAAGGTGCTGTACATATCGTAGACCATACGAATACAGGCGTTAACTTCATCACGAACCTGATCTTCAGTACAGAAGATATGCGCATCATCCTGAGTAAAGCCACGAACACGCATCAGACCGTGAAGCGCACCTGATGGCTCGTTACGGTGGCAGCTACCGAACTCCGCCATACGCAGCGGCAGGTCACGGTAGGATTTCAGACCCTGGTTGAAGATCTGAACGTGGCCCGGGCAGTTCATTGGCTTAATGCAGTATTCACGGTTCTCGGACGAGGTGGTGAACATCGCATCTTTGTAGTTGTCCCAGTGGCCGGTTTTTTCCCACAGCACACGGTCCATCATGAACGGGCCTTTTACTTCCTGGTACTGGTACTCTTTCAGCTTGGAGCGTACGAACGTTTCCAGTTCACGGAAGATGGTCCAGCCGTCGTTATGCCAGAATACCATACCCGGCGCTTCTTCCTGCATGTGATACAGGTCAAGCTGTTTACCGATTTTACGGTGGTCACGCTTCGCCGCTTCTTCCAGGCGCTGCAGATAGGCGTTCAGGGCTTTTTTATCGGCCCATGCGGTACCATAAATACGCTGCAACATTTTGTTGTTGCTGTCGCCACGCCAGTAGGCGCCTGCGATCTTCATCAGTTTAAAGTGATGACAGAAACGCATATTCGGCACGTGCGGTCCACGGCACATGTCGATGTATTCTTCGTGATGGTACAAGCCTGGCTTGTCATCATGAGAGATGTTCTCGTCAAGAATAGAGACTTTATAGCTCTCGCCACGCTTGACGAAGGTTTCACGCGCTTCGTGCCAGCTGACTTTCTTCTTGATGACGTCATAGTTCGTTTCGGCGAGCTCGTGCATACGTTTTTCGAGCGCGTCGATATCTTCCTGGGTCAGGGTATGGTCAAGGTCAACGTCATAGTAGAAGCCGTTGTCGATAACCGGACCAATCGCCATTTTGGTGTTTGGCCACAGCTGCTTGATAGCATGACCTAACAGGTGCGCACAGGAGTGACGAATGATCTCCAGACCTTCTTCGTCTTTCGCGGTGATGATTGCAAGCGTCGCATCGTTTTCAATCAGATCGGACGCATCAACCAGCTCACCGTTCACACGGCCGGCGATGGTCGCTTTCGCGAGGCCAGGACCGATATCCAGGGCAACATCCATTGGGCTAACAGCGCGGTCGAAATGGCGTTGGCTGCCATCAGGAAGAGTAATTACAGGCATTTTATATCCTTATTTGCAGTGATGCCCCACACATAAGAGCATATACAAAGAAAATAATCGTGATTAAACAGTAGATTACGAAACATCTGACCAACAATCGTCAAATTGGTTCGTTATCCTGCACCTGCCGAATTCAGATAAATGCGGGTTTACGGCAAGGGACTTAATGTTAACACTAACAGCAAGGGGATTGCACCCTCTGCTGCCACAATGAAGGACTGGCATGTTGCAGATATTTGCAGATTGCGTCTCTCTGGCACTCGCATTTCGCCGATGCTGAGCTAACTTTGAACAGGCCTTTAACATCCACAGGTGCTTACCATGAACGTATCCAGTAGAACGGTAGTGATATTAAATATCCTGTCAGCAACCGGTTTATTGTTGATTCTCGCCGATCGATTCCACTGGTTCTGAGCTGAACCCCATACCGGCATAACACGATTGCTCCCAGGAAGGGGCATATTTCGGCCCCGTTTGATAGACTATGCGTATCAACGGACAAGGATTAGGTTATGCCAACAAAACGATTTGCCGTAAAACACTGGAAAATGGTGCTGGTGCTGATTGCCATCTGCGGCGCGATGCTGCTACTTCGTTGGGCGGCAATGATTTGGGGTTAGAGAATCAGAAGGGACGTCTGGCAGAGATGAGAAACGGGCCGATATTTTCGGCCCGCCATGATTACATTCTATAACCCAGTGAAACGGTGGTTCTGCGATCGGTATGTTCAGGCGCGCTTGCTGGTGGTGAAGAGTTCCAGGTCACGTTGTAGGCCACTTTCAAACCGAAGTGTTCATTGATAGCCACGTTCAGGGCACTTTCAGAGTTCAGCGTCGTATCCTCGGCACCAAACACAGACACACCCTGAGTGAATTTGGTGTTATCGGTCATCTGCCATGCGTAGGTACCTGACGCATAACCCAGCGGCTGGGTTTCGTCTTCGCCGTTGGTGTACTCGTCGTAGCGAACACCAGGACCGAATTCAAAACGGAAGCTGTGTACAGGCCCATTCAGGAACTGACGACCATAACCCGTCGTGAATACATCACGCTGGCGATAGCCATTATAACGGTCTGTTAACCAGCTTGCCTGACCGAATATGTAGTCATAGTCGGTCATGTTGTAACGGCTACGTCCACCTGCCGCATATTTCTCGGAAGAGCGTTCATCGTTAGCGGACGTGTTGCTGGCATTCCCCCACAGCGACCATGCAGTGGTATTACCGTACCAGGTCAGGGTGCTGTCCGCCGTCAGAGAAGAGCTTTTTGTGTTACCTGATTGCGCGAGATACCCGGCATTCAGATTACCTTCGAAGGGTTTTTTGGCAGTGGAGGGATCGTCCATGACAGTAAAAACGGTGTCATCGGCGGTTGCATTCAGTGATGCAAATACGCCACCCGCCAGCATCAGTGCTGCGGGTACTGTCTTCAAAAGCTTCATTTTATTTAAGGAGTCCGTACAACAAAAAAAGAGACCACCACGGTCTCGGAAACTTTCTTGAGGATCAATGACAAGGCGTCCAGAGAAAGGTAACAAATTATAAAAAGGCGCAAATAACATAGCAATATTTTCTTATTTCATTTTTTGAATAAGAACGATCCCAAAGCGCGTTTTATTTTATATATCTTTTATCACGCTTGTTTCAGCATTCATTTTTAAAATCATACTGTTATTTACATTGCCTTCCTGTCGATCGGTGCCAGGCTTAAAAGAACCCATACTAAAAGGAGGTTATGATGGCTTCTATTTATACGCTGACACTCTCCCCTTCCCTCGACTCCGCGACTATCACCCCGCACATTTACCCTGAAGGTAAACTACGCTGTAGCGCCCCTGTGTTTGAGCCGGGCGGCGGCGGCATTAACGTGGCGCGCGCCATTACCCATCTTGGCGGTAAAGCCACCGCCATATTCCCTTCCGGGGGTGCCACGGGGGAACATCTTGTCTCTTTGCTGGCGGATGAACAGGTTGCCGTAGACACCGTAGCGGCCCAGGACTGGACCCGGCAGAATCTGCATGTCCACGTCGAATCCAGTGGGGAGCAGTATCGTTTCGTGATGCCGGGCGCCAGACTGAGCGATGATGAGTTTCGTCAACTTGAAGAGAAGGTACTGACCATTGAAAGCGGCTCACTGCTGGTTATCAGCGGTAGTCTGCCGCCAGGCGTCAAAACGGAAAAGCTGACGGCGCTGGTTAAGGCAGTGCTTCAGCGTGGTATCCGCTGCATCGTCGACAGCTCAGGTGAAGCCCTGCAGGCAGCGTTAGTCCCCGGGCAGCTTGAACTCGTTAAACCTAACCAGAAAGAGCTTAGCGCGCTTGTGAATCGCGAACTTAACCAGCCTGATGACGTGCGCACCGCCGCAGAAGAACTGGTTCGCAGCGGCAAAGCGCACCGCGTGGTCGTCTCTCTCGGTTCTCAGGGGGCACTGGCTGTCGACAAGACGGGCTTTGTGCAGGTTGTGCCGCCGCCCATGAAAAGCCAGAGTACCGTGGGTGCGGGCGACAGCATGGTCGGCGCGATGGCGCTAAAACTGGCGCAGGGTGCTTCTCTTCTGGAAATGACGCGTTATGGCGTCGCGGCGGGGAGTGCCGCCACCATTAATCAGGGGACGCGGCTGTGTTCGCTTGCCGATACGCAGAAAATCGTCGATTACCTTTCAAAAGACTGACCTCTATTCCCCTTCCCAATCGAAGGGGAATTTACCTTAAAGTCGCCAAATATGGCATATCGACTATGCTAAAAAAACTTTCAGAATAACAACGAGGTGAATTATGAGCAGTGGTGATATCACCCGCTATGTCGCAACCATCAATCTTCGTGAAGCGTCACTGACCGAGCTGAACGAGCTCAATAACGCCTTTACTCGCGCGAATTTTCTGCTCACGCTGACGGACGATGACGGCCATATTCATGATTTAGGCACGCTGACATTTGGTTTGATCGCTGCCCTGAGTGAAGAAGACGTTCACGCCCTGGCCGCCAGCCTGGTGGAAAGTGTGACCGACAAGCCCGCCGACATCACCGTGGAAACGTGGGAAAGCTGGCACAAAAAAGAACAATAAGTGCGCTGCATGAATTTAAACCGCTCAGGTGTGCGTTAGTTCGTATTTTTTTACCGCAATTATGCGCTAACTTTATGATCTGGCAGACAACATGGGAGAGTCAACATGTGGCAGGCTATCAGTCATCTTTTAAGTGAGCAACTGGGTGAAGGTGAAATTGAACTGCGTAACGAACTGCCAGGCGGAGAGATCCACGCCGCGTGGCATTTACGCTACGCAGGACGCGATCTTTTCGTGAAGTGTGATGAGCGAGAACTGCTCCCGATATTCACCGCTGAAGCCGACCAGCTGGAACTGTTGTCTCGCAGTAAAACGGTGACAGTACCGCAGGTGCTGGCTCTGGGCAGCGACCGGGACTACAGTTTCCTGGTCATGGACTATCTCCCTCCCCGCCCGCTGGATGCCCATAACGCCTTCATTCTCGGGCAACAGCTCGCGCGACTTCACCAGTGGAGCGATCAGCCCCAGTTTGGGCTCGATTTTGACAACGACCTTTCCACTACCCCACAGCCCAACGCCTGGCAGCGTCGGTGGTCGACGTTTTTTGCCGAACAGCGCATCGGATGGCAGCTTGAACTGGCCGCCGAAAAAGGGCTGGAATTTGGCAATATTGATGCCATCGTTGAGCATGTACAACAGCGCCTGGCCTCCCATCAGCCGCAGGCATCTCTGCTGCACGGCGATTTATGGTCCGACAACTGCGCGCTGGGTCCCAACGGCCCCTATATCTTCGACCCGGCCTGCTACTGGGGTGACAGAGAGTGCGATTTGGCCATGCTGCCCCTGCATCCAGAGCAGCCCCCGCAAATATATGATGGCTATCAGTCAGTCTCCCCTCTGCCGTCCGATTTTCTCGAGCGCCAACCGGTGTATCAGCTTTATACGCTGATGAACCGCGCTATCCTTTTTGGCGGGCAGCATCTGGTCAACGCCCAGCGTGCGCTTGAACGCGTACTTGCGGCATAGGGACAAATCGGGTGGCCGTGCCGCCACCCTCATCTGTCAGAGAAAACCCAGCAGAGAGAAGAAGAAGTATCCCGCCACAATGATGATAATGGGGAGAATATAGAGCGGGAAAATTTGCAGGAAAATGGTGTGACGCGGTACCACAATGCGGGATTCAATCTGCTCCCGGCTCATTCCTTCCGGGCCTTTCGCCTGTTCCAGAATTAACTGATCCTCAACGCCTTCGCGCAGAAAACGGGTCTGGCGACTCATTCGCGCACCGGATGCCTGTAACGCCATGGCAATAAAAATCAACGCATAGATGACCCAGAATCCAATATTAAGCTGCTGGTGAAAATCCGGCGTTGGCGAGTTGAACCAGAAGACATTCAGGAACGGGGTGTTGAACCGCATCATCTCAATCATGACATGCGCAAAATCAAGCATGACGGCATTAATGCCTGGCTGTTTTTCGCTGTGATCGTACATAAATTTGAGCACAGAAATCAGCGTAGAGATGACGGCGGGAATAAAAATCACCCAGCCAGCAATACGTTTTAAGACAGCAATGCGTCCAGCTTGTTGATACGTCATCAGTTCCTCTTCATAAAGACGCGTTATTTGTGGCTAAGTCTACCTGCTGGACAGCATTTTCGCCCGATCTTTGAAAGCAATATGCTAAATTGCTAAGTGTGCTTAGCACTTATCGTCTGTCGAACACCCTGGATAAGGAGACGTTGTGATGTCGACACCGCGCCAGATACTTGCCGCTATTTTTGACATGGATGGATTACTGATTGATTCCGAGCCGTTGTGGGATCGCGCCGAGCTGGACGTGATGGCCAGCCTGGGCGTTGATATCAGCCGCCGTAATGAACTTCCCGACACGCTGGGCCTGCGCATTGATATGGTCGTAGACCTCTGGTACGCCCACCAGCCGTGGAGTGGCCCAGATCGCGACGAAGTCACCGCGCGCATTATCAGCCGCGCCATCGCGCTGGTGGAGGAGAACAAGCCGCTATTGCCTGGCGTGCGTGAAGCGGTCGCGTTGTGTAAGGCTCAGGGGCTGAAGGTGGGCCTGGCCTCCGCTTCACCGCTGCATATGCTGGAAAAAGTGCTCATTATGTTTGAGCTGCGCGACAGTTTTGACGCCCTGGCGTCAGCTGAAAAGTTGCCCTACAGCAAACCGCATCCGCAGGTCTATATGGACTGTGCCGCTAAGCTGGGTCTTGATCCGCTTACCTGTGTCGCGCTGGAAGATTCCGTTAACGGCATGATCGCGTCCAAAGCCGCACGTATGCGCTCCATTGTGGTTCCGGCAGAAGAAGGCCGCCACGATCCCCGTTTTGCCCTTGCCGATGTGAAGCTTAATTCGCTGACAGAACTCACGGCGCATCACCTTAAGGGCGGCTAACAACTTGCTCCATTTGTGACAAACAGTTACACCGTCACCTCTTCCGCCTACTGTATAAAAACCCTATACTGTATGAATTGACAGTTTCGTGGGTTTTATCATGACGGCGGAAGGCCACCTCCTTTTTTCCATAGCGTGCGCAGTATTTGCCAAAAACGCTGAACTCACTCCCGTGCTCGCACAGGGGGACTGGTGGCATATTGTCCCTTCCGCCGTATTGACCTGTCTGCTGCCCGATATTGATCATCCCAAATCATTTCTTGGGCAACGCCTGAAGTGGGTCTCGAAACCCATCGCCCGCGCGTTCGGCCACCGGGGGTTTACGCACAGCCTGCTGGCCGTTTTTGGGCTGCTTACCCTTTTTTATTTAAAAGTGCCCGAAAGCTGGATCGTCCCTGCTGATGCCATTCAGGGGATGGTGCTCGGCTACTTAAGCCATATTCTTGCCGATATGCTGACGCCCGCTGGCGTTCCACTTCTCTGGCCGTGTCGCTGGCGCTTTCGTTTTCCCATCCTTGCGCCACAGAAAGGGAACCAGCTTGAGCGCGTATTGTGCATGGCGCTCTTCGCTTACGCCGTCTGGATGCCACAGACATTGCCCGAAAACAGTGCAGTGCGCTGGTCTTCGCAGATGATCAATTCGCTGCAATTTCAGTTCAATCGCTTTATTCATCACCAGATTGAACAGTAAACCAACAAAATCATTCCGTTTGTCATAAACCATTCCATTTGGATATAAGCGCGACATCACACTTCTGCTAACCTTCCGCCAACAGGATCGGGAAAAACCGATCCCATAATAAATCAGGAGAACGGGGATGAATTTTCCACTCATCGCGAACGTTGTTGTGTTCGTTGTATTGCTATTGCTTCTCGCGCAGACGCGCCACAAACAGTGGAGCCTGGCGAAAAAAGTGCTGGTTGGTCTGGCCATGGGTGTCGTATTTGGTCTGGCGTTGCAGGCGATTTATGGCTCCGATAATCCAGTTCTGAAAGACTCTATTCAGTGGTTCAACATTGTCGGCAACGGCTATGTCCAGCTGCTGCAGATGATCGTGATGCCGCTGGTGTTCGCCTCTATTCTGAGTGCCGTTGCCCGCCTGCATAACGCCACTCAACTGGGTAAAATCAGTTTTCTGACCATTGGTACCCTGCTGTTTACCACGCTGATTGCCGCGCTGGTGGGGGTGCTGGTAACCAACCTGTTTGGCCTGACGGCCGAAGGTCTGGTGCAGGGCACGGCTGAGACAGCACGCCTGACCGCGATTCAAACCAACTACGTGGGTAAAGTAGCCGATCTGACGGTTCCGCAGATGGTGCTCTCCTTCATTCCGAAGAACCCGTTTGCTGACCTGACCGGCGCCAGCCCAACGTCCATCATCAGCGTGGTGATCTTCGCGGCATTCCTCGGTGTGGCCGCACTAAAGCTGCTGAAAGACGATGCGCCGAAAGGCGAGCGTGTGCTGACGGCGATTGATACCCTGCAAAGCTGGGTGATGAAGCTGGTGCGTCTGGTCATGCAGCTGACGCCATACGGCGTGCTGGCGCTTATGACCAAAGTGGTTGCGGGCTCTAACCTGCAGGACATCATTAAGCTGGGCAGTTTTGTCGTCGCCTCTTATCTGGGCCTGGGCATCATGTTCGTGGTGCACGGTATCCTGCTGGGCGTGAACGGCGTCAGCCCGCTGAAATACTTCCGCAAAGTCTGGCCGGTACTGACCTTTGCCTTCACCAGCCGCTCCAGCGCCGCGTCTATTCCTCTGAACGTTGAAGCGCAGACCCGTCGCCTGGGCGTGCCAGAATCTATCGCCAGCTTCTCTGCGTCCTTTGGTGCCACCATCGGCCAGAACGGCTGTGCGGGTCTCTACCCGGCGATGCTGGCGGTGATGGTTTCCCCGACCGTGGGTATCAACCCTCTGGATCCGGTCTGGATCGCCACGCTGGTCGGCATTGTGACCATCAGTTCCGCCGGTGTTGCCGGTGTTGGTGGCGGCGCGACCTTCGCTGCGCTGATTGTGCTGCCTGCACTGGGTCTGCCAGTGACGCTGGTCGCGCTGCTTATCTCCGTTGAACCGCTGATCGACATGGGTCGTACCGCGCTGAACGTGAGCGGCTCCATGACCGCCGGTACGCTGACCAGCCAGTGGCTGAAGCAGACCGACAAAGCCATTCTGGAAAGTGAAGACGACGCCGAACTGGCGCACCGGTAATCGCCGGGAAATAAAAAAAACCGCCATCAGGCGGTTTTTTTATGGCTGTTATTCTTCAACCTCTTCATCCTGGCGGATTTGCACCGCCCATCGCTGGGCAGACTCCGGCACGGAAAACGTCGGCGATCGACGGAAATGCTCCCCCATCAGGACAAACGCCACATATTTACCACGAAGCTGCCAGACATCACGAAAACCCTCCACTTTCAGGGCATGGTCAGGCGGCGCGGGTTCCACGCGGGGCACATAGCTAATAACCTGGCGGTTTTGTTGACGAAGAGGTTTCATAAGCGACGGGTTCACTAAAGCAAATTCTTGAAGCAGCAAAATTCTATGATAGCCGATTCTGCTCCCTTCCGTCGCGCTCCGAATGGCTGAGAGGGCTCCTTTCGTTAAGGGCGGCATGTGAAAACTCTTAGTTCGCGAGCTATCTCACGACATTGTTCTATCCTTAATAGGGTTTTTAGCAATGGATAAAGGAGAAGCGTGCAATGTCGAACAAAGATAATACACATCAATCACCGATTCATGGCACTGAAGAATCTCAACCGGGTATGGACTCTCTCGCCCCTGCTGACGGCTCTCACCGCCCCTCGCCAGGCCCTTCCGCCCCCGGCGAACAGCCTACCGCACCGGGAAGCATGAAATCGCCGGACACCGGGAACGAGAAGCTGAAATCGCTTGAGCCACACCGTAAAGGTGGTGAAGGTTTTGCACTCACGACCAATCAGGGCGTGCGCATTGCTGACGATCAAAACTCTCTTCGCGCCGGCTCACGCGGCCCCACCCTGCTGGAAGACTTTATCCTGCGGGAAAAAATTACCCATTTCGACCACGAGCGAATTCCGGAACGTATCGTTCACGCGCGCGGCTCGGCTGCGCATGGCTACTTCCAGCCGTACAAGAGCCTGAAAGCAATCACCAAAGCAGATTTCCTCTCCGACCCGGATAAAATTACCCCGGTGTTTGTCCGATTCTCCACCGTCCAGGGGGGCGCGGGTTCAGCAGACACGGTGCGTGATATTCGCGGTTTCGCCACCAAGTTTTATACCGAAGAGGGTATTTTTGATCTGGTGGGCAATAACACCCCGGTGTTTTTCATTCAGGATGCGCATAAATTTCCTGACTTTGTCCATGCGGTAAAACCGGAGCCCCACTGGGCCATACCGCAGGGACAAAGTGCGCACGACACCTTTTGGGACTATATCTCTCTGCAACCTGAAACGTTACACAACGTGATGTGGGCGATGTCTGACCGGGGTATTCCGCGCAGCTATCGCACGATGGAGGGGTTTGGTATTCACACCTTCCGTATGATTAACGCGGAAGGAAAAGCCACGTTCGTCCGGTTCCACTGGAAGCCGGTGGCGGGCAAAGCCTCGCTGGTGTGGGATGAGGCGCAGAAGCTGACCGGGCGCGATCCAGACTTCCATCGTCGTGAGCTGTGGGAGTCCATTGAAGCCGGCGATTTCCCTGAATATGAACTGGGCCTGCAGCTCATTCCGGAAGAGGACGAATTTAAGTTTGATTTCGACCTTCTTGACCCGACCAAACTGATCCCCGAGGAGCTGGTGCCGGTTCAACTGGTGGGGAAAATGGTGCTCAACCGCAACCCGGATAATTTCTTTGCCGAGAACGAGCAGGCCGCGTTCCACCCGGGGCATATCGTGCCGGGACTGGATTTCACCAACGATCCACTCTTACAGGGACGTTTGTTCTCGTACACCGATACGCAGATCAGCCGCCTTGGCGGGCCGAACTTCCACGAAATTCCAATTAACCGTCCGACCTGCCCGTACCACAATTTCCAGCGCGACGGGATGCATCGTCAGGATATTGATACCAATCCGGCTAACTACGAGCCTAACTCGATCAACGATAACTGGCCGCGCGAAACACCGCCAGGCCCGAAACGCGGAGGTTTTGAGTCGTACCAGGAGCGTATCGATGGCAACAAAATTCGCGAGCGCAGCCCTTCCTTCGGCGAGTATTACGCCCATCCTCGCCTGTTCTGGAACAGCCAGACGCCGATTGAGCAGCAGCACATCATCGGCGGCTTTAGCTTCGAGTTAAGTAAGGTGGTGCGCACCTACATCCGCGAGCGCGTGGTCGATCAGCTTGCGCACATTGATATTCAGCTCGCCCAGAGCGTGGCGGATAACCTGGGTATTACCCTCACCGACGAGCAGCGCAACCTTGCTCCGCCAAAAGAGGTCAACGGCGTGAAGAAAGATCCGTCGCTGAGTCTGTATGCGGTGCCAGGTGGCTCAATTAAAGGCCGCGTGGTCGCCATCCTGCTGAACGATAAAACCCGGGCCAGTGACGTACTGGGCATTATGCAGGCGCTGAAAACCCAGGGCGTACACGCCAAACTGCTTTATTCCCGAATGGGTGAAGTGACGGCTGATGACGGTTCCGTGCTGCCGGTGGCTGCGACCTTTGCCGGGGCACCCTCGCTGACCGTCGATGCGGTGATTGTGCCGTGCGGGGATATTGCCAGCCTGTTGACCAACGGTGACGCCGTCTATTACCTGCTGGAAGCTTATAAGCACCTGAAACCGATCGCGTTGTCCGGCGATGCGCGTCAGTTTAAATCCCAGCTGAAGGTTGCCGAGCAAGGTGAGGACGGCATTGTCGAGGGCGATAACGTGGACGACGCCTTTATGACGAAGCTGTTTGACCTGCTCGCCGCGCACCGCGTCTGGTCACGCAGCAGCAAGATTGACCAGATCCCGGCGTAAAAAAAGCCGGGTGGCGCTTGCGCTTACCCGGCCTACAACAGTTTGCAGGTCGTTCGTAGGCCGGGTAAGGCGAAGCCGCCCCCCGGCACTTCTCACAGATCCCGGAATGTCCCCAACCGATACCCACGTTCGGCAATCGCGTATTTCAGCGACGGCGACGTCAGCACATCCAGCTCCGCCAGGCGTGGCCAGCAGTACGCGCTCTTGCGCACGATATTATCGACAAATGCGGGGTGCGCCATGACCTCCAGTGACTTTTCTCCCCGGGCTGCAGAATCATCCAGCACCTTCAGGAAAAGCGCTTCATCGATCGCCTCGCCGTAAAACGCGCTGCTGAACCCTGCGGTGGTTGTCACCGCACTGTCCGGCAACCCTTGCACCTCACGATCCACGCGCATCGCTACGCCTTTGCGTTGGGCAAACGCCGCAACGATCGGGAAAATAGCCGGGATCATATGCACGTGGTGATGGCTGTCGATGTGTGTTGGCAGATCACCAAACAGATCAGCAAAGCGGTTGAACTGACAGTCCAGCTCGCGGGCAATCTCTTCCAGCGGCAGAGCGTCCTGCTCCGCCTGTTCCCAAATCCATTTACCTAACTGTCCGTCACGGGTCAGACCCGGCATTGGCGTAAGCGGCATACCGAGCGTCAGCACAAAATGCATCCCGACGCCCAGCTCAGGCACGTCGCGGCTTAGCTGCGCCGCGTGTTCAACCGCTTCACCATTAACCAGTGCCGTAGTGGATGTCACAACCCCCCGGCGACAGGCTTCAATAATGCCGTAGTTCTGACCTTTCGAGAGGCCAAAATCATCAGCATTAACGATCAGCAGGTTTTCCATTGTGCGTCCTCTCAGTGGTGTTTGAACTTCAGCTTCTCGATCGTGGCGGCAAAGTTCGGCAACCATTTTTCATGCGCCAGGATCATCTCTGCTGCAAGCTGCTCCGCATCGCGGTCGGAATGCACCAGCGGGCTGAGGTTCAGTGCCAGAAGCACGTCATTCAGCTCGCCGCTCAGCGCCGCCTGACTTGCCGCCACTTCAAAGCCTTTAATGGTGTGGATCAGACCCATGACTTTGTCATCAAAATGAGTAATGCGCGGATGCGGTTTAGCGCCATCGCGTCCCAGAATGCAGGTCATCTCAACGGCCCAGTCAGCCGGGATATTGTCGATGTGGCCGTGGTGCGGCACGTTAACATAGTGCTCCGCCTGCTTGTCGTTGTAGATGGCGTTGATCACTTCACACGCCGCATCGGAATAATAGGCCCCGCCGCGCTGCTCAAGCTCTTTCGGCTTGACGTTCAGGTTCGGATCTTTATACAAGTCGAACAGCTGCTTCTCAACTTTCTGAACGATTTGCGCCCGCGCGCCCCCCTTGTAATACTCGCCCATTTCGATGGCCAGCATCTCTTTCTGCTTGAAGTAATAAAGCAGGTAGGAGCACGGCAGCAGATTCAACGAGCGGATCAGCCCTTCGCTGAACGGCAGGTCAAAGATGTTTTTCACAGACGCAGCGGTCAGACGACCTGAGGCGACCCCGTCCAGCAGTTCCGCAAAACGCGATGTTCCGTTCACGATGACATCTTTAATGAACACCATATGGTTCAAACCGAACAGATCGATAGAGAGATCGTCATTATCGGTCAGTTCCAGCACGTCACGGATAAACATTTTCATGCCAACTGGAATATTACAGACGCCAATAAAGCGCTTGAAACCGGTATGACGATAAACCGCTTCGGTCACCATCCCTGCCGGGTTAGTGAAGTTAATCACCCACGCGTCTGGACAGATTTCCTCCACGTCTTTAACGATGTCGAAAATAACCGGAATGGTACGCAGGCCTTTGAACAGGCCACCGGCACCGTTAGTTTCCTGACCGAGATAACCGTGGCTCAACGGAATACGCTCGTCCAGTTCACGCGCTTTCAACTGGCCAACGCGCAGCTGGGTGGTTACGAAATCTGCATCTTTCAGCGCCAGTCGACGATCCAGCGTTTTATGCACGGTCAGAGGTACGCCCGCTTTCTCAACCATGCGTTGGCACAGGTCGAAAATAATATTCAGCTTCTCCTGACCTTCCTCCACGTCCACCAGCCATAATTCGCTGACCGGTAATTCATGATAACGTTTCAGAAAACCTTCAAGTAATTCCGGGGTATAGCTGCTGCCGCCACCAATGGTTACGACTTTTAATTTCTTTTGCATAATATCTCCCTTTGCGTATCAGGTTAATCGCCTGCAAGGTATAGCGTACTCTTCCCGCTATTTGGGCAAGCCATTAAAGCAATATTCGTGGCGGATAAAACCGCCGAAAGTTAATTCATTACCGTCAAACTTTTGCGGTAACTGTTCGGGGTGAATGACGTTAATTTCTTAAACGTTTTAATAAACAGGCTCGGGCTACTGTATCCCGATTCGTAAGCAATATCGGTGACCGAGTAGTTAGTAATTTCCAGCTGTTTTTTTGCAAAGTTAATGCGAATGTCATTAATAATTTGCACGGGTGTTTTACGATAATACCGCTGCGTCGCGCGGGTCAGATATTCCTGGGATTTCCCCGACAGGGAAACCATATTCTCCAGCGCATTGTCACTGAACTGGGCTTTATCGTGCATCAGTTCAACAGTGCTGCGCAGCCACTGTGGAATATCATCCGTCACCTGCTGCTCTTCACGATGATGACGCAGCCGGTTCATCACATAGAAAGTCACCGTTTCAATAAACTCGTCAAATTCATTTTCACGGAAGTTAAGCGAGGCAATAACCGTTTCAATCCAGGTCATGAACTCGTTTTTCACGCGATAAACCTGAGACGCCACAAAGCAGAACGGTACCAGCGGCAGATAGTGCTTTTCAAAGAAGCGCCTGCTGACGCCGACATTCAGAATGCGGGTTGCACCGAATTCGTAAAAGCTCTGGTGATAGGACCCCATCGGCAGGAAGACAAAATCCCCTCGCTCAAGCAGGACGCGCTTACCGTTGATCTCCTGGTAGTAGCGGCCGGTCAGAACAATCGTGAACTCGTAGTAGTCATGCTGGTGCAGACCACTGGCGCTCTCCGTCTTGTTGTAGATAACCACGTGAAAATTTTTGCCATTAAACAGCTGCTGTTCAAGTGCGGTTTTAATTTCCATCGTGCTGACCTCCTGCTGCAACATCCGACTTAGTGCATTTTCTCGTGAAGCTCAATCAACTCCGCCACCAGCTCGCGCGCCAGCATGGAGGTCATCAGGTGATCCTGCGCGTGTACCAGCACCAGGCTGACCTTCATCTTCCCTTCACCCTGATCGCTTTCAATAAGCTTTGTCTGCACCAGGTGCGCTTCGTTCAGCGCGGTACGAGACTGTTCCATCATGGTTTTCGCGGCGGCAAAATCACCCTGCTTGGCCTGCTTCAGTGCGGCATACGCCAGGCTGCGGGCCTGCCCGGAGTTGATGATAAGCCCCATCACCACTTCTTCAAGATCGTTCTCTGCGGCGTCGTCTGCGACGATACTATCCAAATCTAACATGTTTAAGCTCCTTGTGGCTGACGCGGGTTTCCCCGCGTCGGTCAATCTTAGAATTTCAGTGAGAGGGCAATGTCCTCTTCGCTCTCTTCTTCATCAATGATGGTGGCAGCTTTGTTCGCAATCGCCACGAATGGCATGTAGAGCAGGGTTGCAATCCCGAGGTTGAATATCGCCAGCAGGAAGGCCGCGACGCTACCGTTGGTATTGAAGAACGCGCCCAGCCCCGCTGGCATGGTCCACGGTGCAATGTTGGTCACCGGCGGAATAATGCCCATGTAGTAAGCCGTCAGGGTGATGGCTGCCAGCAGTGGTTGAACCAGGATGAACGGAATGAACATGACCGGGTTCATGATGATTGGCAGGCCAAACAGAATCGGTTCGTTAATCTGGAAGATACCTGATGGCAGCGCCAGTTTAGCTACCTGACGATAGTCAGCACGACGAGAGACAATAAAGACCGCGATGATCAGACCCAAGGTCGCCCCGGTACCACCCAGGAAGATATAGGAGTCAAGCATCGGCTTCGCCCACACATGGAAGGTTTTACCTGCTGCCAGCGCCGCGTCAACGGAGCCGTACTGCTGGTAAAGTGCCACGTTTTCCAGTGCCCACGGGGTCATAATTCCGCTATCCAGCGCAGCCAGTGCCAGTGAACCATGTACGCCGAAGAACCACAGAAGAGAGGTGAAAATCACATACGCCCAACCGACCACACCACCCATCGACGCCAGCGGCGTGGAGATAGAATCCATGATGATCTGGTGGAAGTTCGTACCCCAGTGAGAGAGCGCCCAGGCAATAATCCCCATAATGGAGAGAATAATAAAGCCCGGAATCAACGCGGAAAATGAACGAGAAACGGACGTCGGTACGCTATCCGGCAAGCGGATAACCCAGTTGCGACGAATAATAAAGGTGAACATTTCCGCCACCACCAGACCGATAACAATACCGGAGATGATGTTCGCCCCACCCAACCAGTTGGCGCCGACGGCATACGCCTCCCCTACGCTGTAAGGCGTGACGGTCATAAATGCAGCAACGGATAATAACCCGGCAGCCAGCGGATCCACTTTTCGCTCTTCTGCCAGTGCCATGCCAATAAAGAAAGGCGCCATCAGCGACATAATACCTAACGTACCGTTATATACGTTGCCGCCGATGGCTTTAAAACCATTAAGGGTTTCAATTGTGGAAGCGTCTAACCGAATGCCTAATGAATAAAAGAAGGAACCTTCACCAAAGCTCAGAAAAACGTTGTTAATTAAAACGAACATGGCCCCGGCCAGCGTCAACGGCATTAATTTAATAAAGCCGTTTTTAATGGCATTAACGTGAGGCTGCTTTCCTATTTTAACAGCAAAAGGAAGGAGTACCTTTTCAAGTGAAGCGATGACTTTACTCATAGGTAAATACCCTTAAATGCCGTAACTCGTGTTACGGCGTATTGTGTGTGAAATAACTCTTTGACGGGAAAAATAAAAATTAATTAGCAGCTTTTTTAATGGCTGCCACAGCAGCTTTCAGAACACCTAAACCATCAATCTTGCCATACAGCCCCGAGTCGATCACTTCGACCGGTTTGTTGGGTAGCAGTCGTTGTATTTCGGGCAACATATAGGCGATTTGTGGCCCCAGTAAAACAACATCGGCTTTCTGGCCTTTCTCGCCCGCCAGCGTTTCTGGAAACGCTTCAATCACCACAGGGACTTCATACTTTTCAGCCTGCGCACGCATCTTTGACACCAGCAGTGAGGTTGACATGCCCGCTGAGCAGAACAGGTAGATATGTTTCTTTTCCATCGTAATTTCCCTCTTGTAGGTCTACCTGCCATCGCGCTATCACTCGACTTGCTGTCCCGGCAGACAGGTAGTTTGCATACTGTTGTTTGTCGTTGGAGTGAGTATACGCAATGGTACAGACAGGGGATAATTCTGAACAGGTTGAAATTGTCTCTCATTGACCTGGCTTGTTGACTACCTTCACATTTCGGGCAAATAATTCGCGCAAAGAAATAAGATTTACGTATACACAAAAAAACCGGCCCATGGGCCGGTTCGTTAACATCTTCAGACAAGCTGGGTTACTGAGCCTTTGGAGCCTGGGGATCGGTGTCGTATTCAGCACAGGTCTGATAACCGGAGTTAATAACATGACCAGTGTCATCCAGGGCGACAAAGTAGGTCTCTGCCTTACCATCACGTTGACCCAGGATATAGGTCTGGCAGGTCCCTTTCGCATGAATCATTGTCACTTTAGAAGAAGGTTTACCGGCGATCGCAGCGACCTGCGAACGGGTCATCCCTTTTTTAACGTCTTTAACCACGGGCTGTGTAAACTGATCCTTGGTGCGATCGTAAGCCGTACACCCTGCCAGCATCGTCAGTACTGCCGCTGCGCTAAGAATTCCTGCTACGTTCTTGTTCATATTCCGTCCTCTTGTTTATCAGCGTGTTAACTAAGCATGGAATAAAAAGTACTATTGTTCAACTTTGTGAATTACGCCAGACGAATTTCGGAAAATTCTAATAAAACAACGATAACCTGCTAAATCGGCGCAAATTAGCGCACTCGAAACTGTGATCCTTGTCGTTTCTCGTCCAAAGGGTTAGTTTTAACAGTTAACACATTCTGTTTATGTTCTGCATATGGAGGGCGTGATGGCTCTGCAACACGAGATTATTCAGGCACTGGGCGCGAAGCCCGCGGTAGATGCACATGAAGAGATCCGCCGTAGCGTGGATTTTTTAAAATCGTACTTAAGAAAGAACGCTTTCCTGAAATCCCTGGTGCTGGGCATCAGCGGCGGGCAGGACTCCACCCTGACCGGTAAACTCTGTCAGATGGCGATTTCAGAGCTTCGCGAAGAAACGGGCGATGAGAAATTGCAGTTTATCGCCGTGCGTCTTCCCTATGGCGTGCAGGCCGATGAACAGGATTGCCAGGATGCCATCGCGTTCATCCAGCCCGATCGCGTACTCACCGTCAATATTAAAGGGGCGGTGCTGGCAAGCGAGCAGGCACTGCGCGAAGCGGGCATTGAGCTGAGCGATTTTGTTCGCGGCAACGAGAAAGCTCGCGAGCGTATGAAAGCCCAGTACAGCATCGCCGGAATGACCAAAGGCGTGGTTGTCGGCACCGACCATGCGGCAGAAGCCATCACCGGTTTCTTCACCAAATATGGCGATGGCGGCACCGACATTAACCCGATTTTCCGTCTGAACAAGCGTCAGGGTAAACAGCTGCTTGCCGCGCTGGGCTGTCCTGAGCACTTGTATAAAAAGGCACCGACGGCGGATCTGGAAGACGATCGCCCTTCCCTGCCGGATGAAGCGGCCCTTGGCGTCACCTATGACAATATTGATGATTATCTGGAAGGCAAACAGCTGGATGAAGGTACCGCGAAGATCATTGAAAGCTGGTATCTGAAAACCGAACACAAGCGCCACACGCCGATTACGGTGTTTGACGACTTCTGGAAATAAACGCAAAACGGCAACCCCGTTGCCGTTTTTAATGTTTGCGCCCTCTCCCGTGGGAGAGGGTTGGGGTGAGGGCAACAGACCGCACGATGTGGCCGGGTAAGGCGTAGCCGCCACCCGGCTCTTTTTTAACCACTGCGCACCTGCTACACTGTATACCTGAACAGTATACGGAGTAATATGTGAGCAGGCGTCAATCCGCCCCGCGTCTTGAGTTTGAAGCGGCGGCTATCTACGAATATCCCGAGCACCTTCGCCCCTGGCTTGAGGCTCTGCCAAAACAGCCTGGCGTGTACATTTTTCACGGTGAAAGCGACACCTTGCCGCTTTATATCGGCAAAAGCGTCAATATTCGCAGCCGGGTGTTATCCCACCTGCGTACCCCGGATGAGGCCGCCATGCTGCGCCAGTCGCGGCGTATCACCTGGTTTCAGACGGCGGGAGAAATGGGTGCGCTGTTGCTGGAGGCCCGGCTGATAAAAGAGCAACAACCGCTCTTTAATAAGCGCCTTCGCCGCAACCGTCAGCTTTGTTCCCTGCAGATCAGCGACGGTAAGCCGCAGGTGGTTTACGCCCGCGACGTCGATTTTTCTCATGCGCCAAACCTTTTTGGATTATTTGCCAACAAACGCGCGGCCCTTCAGGCTCTGCAAACACTGGCCGACGAGCTACAGCTTTGCTACAGCCTTTTAGGTTTAGAAGGCACCACGCGTGGCCGCGCCTGTTTTCGCTCCGCGCTGAAGCGCTGCGCAGGCGCCTGCTGCGGCAAAGAGAGCGTTGAGGCGCATCACGCCCGCCTCCTGAGCGGTCTTGCGGCCATCAGCATCAACTGCTGGCCGTGGGAGGGCGCCGTGGCGCTAAAAGAAGTGGGTGAAACGATGACGCAGTATCACATCGTCAATAACTGGCTCTGGCTGGGGGCTGTCGATGATTTAAGCGACGCGGCAACCCTGTTACGCACCCCCGCCGGGTTCGATCAGGATGGCTATAAAATCCTCTGCAAGCCCGTCTTAACCGGCAAGTTTGAGGTCATTATGCTCAGTGACCCGGCAGCCAGTTAATTTCACTGAACAGCAGGGTACCCTGAGACTCCAGCAAACGCAGAGTATGGGTCCCCTCTTCCCAGCTGGCACCCTGATCGGCCGTCAGCAGTTTATCACCCAGCTGCCACGCCCCGCTTAGCACAAACACCACGCCGCCACGCGAGCCAAACGTAGTAAAGGTACGGTCGGCAACGCGCACTTTCGCCTTGCAGCAGTCACGCCGGGTCATGATGTTGAAGTCCATCGCCATCCTGCCATCGGAAAGCAATGCCTTTACCGGCAAATCGCCGGCAAAATGGTAAGGTTGATGCGGTTTAAGAGTATGGCGGAACGCCTGTCCGGCATCCAGCGTCACCTCCCCGCCCTCCAGCAAGGTAATGACCCGGTCAACTCCGGGAAAAGCGGAGAATTCGCCGTTGCTGGCGATCGTCGCAATACTGGCTCGCCAGCAAAAATCGCGCGTTGCGGGAGGGATACAACAAATTTCTCGCGTTTCGCCAGCACCATTACGCCAGAGGCTGACCGGCATTTTACGGATATCAAAGAACTCCATCACCACTCCTGAATGGCACAACCCGTGCCAGGGCAAGGATATCGCTACCCTTGCAGTCTTGTTTGTTATCGTTAGGTATTCACAGACACAGTATCGGCAGCAAAGCGGGCAGGCCTTAGCGGAACGTCAATAAAATTGCTAACGCCATGACTCTACAAACATTCTCTGAAGCGACTACAGGAGAATACCGCGCTGGCAGCGGCAGACAAGAGGGCAGGAAAGAAAAACCGCCGGTCCTGTCCACAGCGGTTGCGCTTTTGTGGACAGGATCCCGGCGGTCTTAAGATGTTGAACCGATTATTCGGTCGGTGCTGGCATTTTACCTTCCATCGCCGGACGTTCTGTCAGACGCTTCTCAAAATTGGCATTAAACTGTTTTTTCTGTTCCGGGGTCAGAATGTTGTAGATCTTGTTCTGGGTTTCCATGTGGGCCAGCATGCGGGCTTTATGCTGCTCGGCCATTTTGTCGATCTGCGCTTCGGCTTTCGCCTTATCGAAGGTGTCGCTGGCAATGATGTCATGCATTTCGCGGCGCTCTTCCAGCGGAGGACGCTTCATCTGGTCGCGCTGGCTTTTCATGATGTCGCGGATCTGCTGCTTCTGCGCATCCGTCAGGTTGAGCCCCTTAAACATCATCATCTCGTTGTGCATACCCGGGCCTTTATGATGCATCATCATTTTGCCTTCGGCCGGTGCGGCAGTCGTGGTTGCGGTATCTGCGGCGAACGCCATGCTGGTAGCGCCCAGAGCCAGGGTAGAAGCAACAAACAGTGCAGTAAACTTACGCATAATTTATTTCCTTTCTTTCAGTTATTCTTCGGCGCTATGCCGTGTTGACGAGATTAACTTTACGGGGTTTATCGTCAATTAGTCAGAGCAACAGTAAAACAATGAAAGTGTAAAAAACAATTTTTCGCCAAATGTGGAGGAAATAAGGATAAAGCGTGGAGAGTTGCAACAAAAAATATTCAAAACGATGAATTTAAAGCAATTTCTAAAAAGTATAGCGAAGTGAAGATGAATAATAAAGCAATTCACCAGGAATATTCCGCAAAACAAGGACCAGCGCTTTAAACGTTAAGAAACGTTTTTACTTTCCCCTCCCGGATGATGAGAGGGGAAAGGTTCATGATATTTTTTCCAGCATCAGACCGGCTCGCAGGCCAAACGCGACGGTAGGGTTAGGGAACAACACATATTCCGTTGTTTTCTGCACTTCGTAACGTTCTTCACCATCTTCCGCCAGCAGCGCTCCTTTACGAAACGGCGTGAAGTTCAGGGTGTGCGCGGCCATATGAAGCTGGAAAGCATCGCTGCGGCGGGTGATCTGCTGTACGACGCGATACCGCTCAACGGGCGGATGCTCATGGTCGGGAGCCTCGCCCCCGAGCAGAGCCCGCAGCGCGAGATGCGTGGGAGCAAAACGCGTCAGATCGTTCTCACCGAAAGGAAGCGCTTTTCCCAGTTCCAGCGTACAGGCCAGGGCAGCAAAATGTTCGCAGGTAAAATGGGTAAACGTTCCGCCCGGCGACTGATGAAAGACCAGCGCCTCCAGCCCGGCGTCCCCCAGCCAGCGTAGAAAAGCTTCATCCCAGGGCTGATTCCGCTGCGGTAACACGCCAAAGCGCACATGGTAAGACGCGCGGATCGCGGTATGGAGATCAAGATGCCAGCGCACTGGCCCCGCCGTGGAGAAAAACGCGGTCACGACATTCTCAAGCCACGCGGCCCTTGCCGTTTCTTCACTTTGCGGAAACTGCGTCCAGCGACCACCAAACATGCGGTTAATGTCACTCACCAGGTAACGTTTGTTTTGCGCCAGCGCAGGCGGATTGCCCAGCACCACCAGTACGCGACACGTAAGGGTGATATCTCCGCGATATAACGCACGCAGTAGCAAATCGACAATCTCAACGGGCGCCGTTTCATTGCCGTGAATGCCCGTTGAGAGCAGCAGCGACAGCTCGCTGTCGGTAGTCGGCGTCAGCTCAAGCACCCCGCGCCCCAGCCACCGCCAGCGGAATGAGGGGCCGTCCCCCTCTTTCTGTTCCGGCGTTTCATCGGCCAGGGTCAGCGCCAGTAAATTTTCCATACCCACTCCTTTAGCGCTGGAACGGATAAACCGATCCCAGTTGCAGGATTGATGTCAACGCGTCCAGCGCCTCGCGCCCTTCACGCAGAAGCTGCGGGTCAATCAGATCCGCCTGCGTTAACCGGTCGCGATAGTAGCGATCCACCCAGTCATTAAGGGTGGTAAACAGCGCTTCGTTCATCATGACTGCCGGGTTAACGGCCTGCATTTCATTCGGCGTTAATACCACGCGCAGACGCAGGCAGGCAGGACCGCCGCCGTTAGCCATGCTTTCACGCAGATCAAACACGCGCAGTTCGTCAATGGGGTTATCGGCCTTAACCAGTTGCGTCAGGTATTGCCAGACGCCTTTATGATCCTGTGACTCCTGCGGTAGCACCAGCATCATGCTGCCGTCATCGCGGCTCAGCAGCTGGCTGTTGAACAGATACGTTTCAACCGCGTCCTGCACGCTGACGGCCTGCGTGGGCACCTGAATGGGCATAAAGCCGGGTACGCGTTCGCGCAGTGTCGCGAGCAGTTTCTCCTGATGCGCAAACGCCTGCTCATGGCAGAACAGCACCTGACGGTTGGAAACGGCAATCACGTCGTTATGGAACACGCCCTGGTCAATCACCTGCGGGTTCTGCTGGGCAAAAATCACCTGTGAAGGATTGACCTGGTTCAGGCGAGCGACCGCCTGGCTGGCGGCCAGCGTCTGGCGGGCAGGATAGCGAACGGGGGCAGAATGGCCGCCCTCCTCGCGCCCGTAGATAAACACCTGTACGCCAGGCTCGCCATAGTCGCCTCCGAGACGGTTATGGTTGGCCGCGCCTTCGTCGCCGAACATCGCCACCTGCGGCAGAGCCTGATGCACCTCAAAATGGGCGTCATGGTTGAAAATAGCGCGCAGCACGCGCTCGGTGGTTTCCGCTTCGGTGGCGCGGTGGAATTTGTTGTTCAGGTTAGCCACCGTCAGATGGACTTTGCCATCCAGCGTATCGGCTGACGGTGCGACGGTCGCCGCGTTCGCCACCCACATAGAGGAGGCGGAGCTCGCCGCCGAGAGCAGATGCGGCGTTTGCGTGCCCGCTTTTTCGACCACCTGCTCATCACTCCCGGTAAAGCCGAGCTGGCGCAGCACCGCCACGTTCGGCCGTTCCTGCGGCGGGATCACCGCCTGCGGAAACCCGGCATCTGCCAGCGCTTTCATTTTCTGCAGGCCCTGCTTCGCCGCCAGTTTCGGGTTGGAGACCTGAAACTGATGCTTCGTCGAGGCTTCATTACCAAAGGAGAGACCGGCATAGTGGTGGGTCAGCCCCACCAGCCCGTCAAAGTTGACTTCACGCGCTTTCATGACGATCCCCTTCGCTAAAATCCAGCCCCGGACTGAGCGTCTCCGGCAGCGTCAGCGCCGGGGTTTCCAGGCTCGCCATCGGCCATGCACAGTAATCCGCGGCATACCACGCGCTGGCGCGATGGTTACCCGACGCACCCACGCCGCCGAATGGCGCGGTGCTCGCCGCACCGGTCAGCGGTTTATTCCAGTTTACAATCCCGGCGCGCGCTTCCAGCAGCAGTTGTTCAAACTTCTCGCGATGCGGCGAAATGAGTCCGCTCGACAGGCCATAGCGGGTGTTGTTTGCCATCGCAATCGCCGCATCAAAATCGTCGTAACGCCAGACGCACAGCAGCGGGCCAAAGACCTCTTCATCCGGCACGTTGCTCGCGCCGCTCATCTCAACAATACCCGGCGTCAGCAGCGAGGTTCCCGGCTGTACCTGCCTGGGTTCCAGCAGGGTTTTCGCGCCGCGCGCAACGTGGTTTTGCCAGGCGTTAAGCACATTCAGCGCGGCCTGTTCGGAAATCAGTCCACCCATAAACGGCTGCGGATCGGCATCCCACGCGGCGGGGACCAGACGTGCGCTCACGTCGACCAGGCGTTTCAGGAAGGCATCCCCTTGTGCGCCTCGTTTCACCAGCAGGCGGCGGGCACAGGTGCAACGCTGTCCGGCGGTGATAAAGGCGGACTGGATCGTCAGGTGCACCGCGGCGTCAATATCATCGGGGTCTTCAACAATCAGCGGGTTGTTGCCCCCCATCTCCAGCGCCAGAATTTTTTCCGGCTGTCCCGCCAGCTGGCGATGCAGCTGATAGCCCGTTCCGGCGCTGCCGGTGAACAGCAGACCGTCAATATCGCTCAGCGCACTGAGCGCCTGACCGGTTTCGCGACCGCCCTGCACCAGGTTCAGCACGCCCGGCGGCAACCCGGCCTGTTCCCACAGTTTCACCACGGCCTCGCCGGTTAAGGGGGTTAACTCGCTCGGCTTGAAAATAACGGTATTGCCCGCCAGCAGTGCGGGAACAATGTGGCCGTTCGGCAGATGTCCCGGGAAGTTGTACGGGCCAAATACCGCCAGCACGCCGTGCGGACGATGGCGCAGCGTCGCCGCGCCGTCCGGCATCTCGGTGTGTTGCTCGCCGGTGCGGGTATGGTATGCCTTCACCGAAATGGCGATTTTGTTGATCATCGCCGTCACTTCCGTTGCTGCTTCCCAGCGTGGCTTACTGGTTTCGGAAGCAATAATGCGCGTGAGCTCAGCTTTATTCGCCTCCAGCAGCCCGGCAAACGTTTCAATAATGGACTGGCGCGTGGCGAAAGGCTGTTTGGCCCACGCCGGAAACGCACGACGCGCGGCATGACAGGCTTGTTCCACCTGGCTGGGGCTGGCGTCATTTCCCTTCCAGAGCACCTCATTACCTACCGGATTGGTCTTTACGCGCAGCTCGCCTTCGCCCGTTACCCAGTCACCGTTAATCCATAATGTCATGCTGTTTTCTCCTCAGGGCAGAGACGCACCAGACGAACCGTATCGCCGGCGTTACATTTCAGGGCATCCAGTTCTGCAGCCGTCAGCACCAGACGTTCACATTTCGGGTTAGTCCGCACCAGCATGGCGCGGAAGTGGGTGTAATTTTCGTTCGCCACCAGACATGCCGGCCAGTCGCCTGGCGCGGGCTGACCTTCAGAGACCTCTACCAGGCGGCTTTTACGGATCGCGCGAACGCGGTCGATATCGCATTCAAGCGTCGGTCCGCCGTCAAAGATGTCGACATAGTTACGGTAGCGGAAGCCCTCTTTCTCCAGCACTGCGCGAGCTGGCGCGGTTTGCGGATGCACTTCGCCGATCACCGCCTGCGCTTCCGGGCTAAGGAAATGGGTATAGATAGGATGCTTCGGCATCAGCTCGGCAATAAAGGCTTTCTGGCCGGTGCCGCAGAGATAGTCTGCACGGCTGAACTCCATAGAGAAGAAGCGCTCGCCCAGGCTCTCCCAGAACGGCGAGTAGCCGGTGTCATCGATCACGCCGCGCATCTCGGCGACCACCTTTTCGTTAAAGCGATCGCGGAAGGCAGCCATAAACATAAAGCGCGATTTGGAGAGCAGATAACCGTTGCCCTCTTTGCGCCACGCCGGATCGAGGAACAGCGTGCAGAGTTCGCTGGCACCCGTGTGGTCATTACAGAGAAACAGCGTCGGCAGCGCGTTATAGACGTTCAGCTCTTTCGACGCGTGAACCATGGTGCCAACGCGGTAGTTATACCACGGGTCGTTAAGACCGACGGCCACTTCAATGGCGCAGATCCCGGCCACCGTCCCCGTCTCGGTATCTTCCAGCACGAACACGTAGCCCTGTTCGCTTTTTGGCAACGTCCCCTGCCAGGTTTGCAGGGCGCGCTCAATGCGCGCCGACAGCGTTTTTTCATCGGCAGGAAGCGAGGTCAGCCCGCCTCCCGTCTTACCGGCAAGCTGCATGAGCCCGGCGATATCGCCGCGCTCAACGGGACGGATGACCATCATGATGACACCCCGGACTTCACTTTTTCACACGCCAGTGCAAATCGATCCAGACCGGTTTGCACCTCTTCCTCGCTGACAATCAGCGCGGGAGCAAAACGCACCACGTTGGCACCGGCAATCAGCACCATCACGCCCATTTTTGCCGCTTCCTGTGAAATAAGTTTAGCTTTTCCGGCAAACTCAGGGGTGAGCTCGCAGCCAATTAACAGCCCCAGGCCGCGAATTTCCTTGAACAGTCCGGTCTTGCCATTGATGGCGTTCAGGCGTTCAACAAACCAGTCGTGACGCTGCTTAACGCCCTTCAGCACCTCAGGGGTGTTAATGATGTCGAGAACCTGTCCGGCCACAGCGGTCGCCAGCGGGTTACCGCCGTAGGTGGTGCCATGGGTGCCCACGGTCATCACGCTGGCGAATTTATCGGTCGTCAACGTGGCCCCAATCGGGAAGCCGCCGCCCAGCGCTTTGGCGGTTGAGAGAATATCCGGCGTCACGCCGTAGTGCATATACGCATACAGCTCGCCGGTGCGGCCGACGCCGGTCTGTACTTCGTCGAAAATCAGCAGCGCATTATGGCGATCGCACAATTCGCGCAGCCCCTGAAGGAATGCTTTTTGCGCCGGAAGCACGCCGCCTTCGCCCTGCATCGGTTCGACGATCACCGCGCAGGTGGTGTCGTTAATCAGCTCGCTGGCAGACTGCAGATCGTTATAGATGCCGTGGCGAATATCCGGCGGCAGCGGTGCGAAATCCTGCGAATAAGAGGGCTGACCGCCCGCGCTCACGGTAAACAGCGTGCGTCCGTGGAAGGCATTTTTAAATGCCACAATCCCGCTCTTGTGGGTACCGAACTTGTCGTGGGCATATTTACGTGCCAGCTTCAGCGCCGCTTCGTTGGCTTCCGCCCCGGAGTTACAGAAAAAGACTTTTTCGGCAAACGTCGCGTCAATGAGCTTTTTCGCCAGACGCAGCGCAGGCTCGTTGGTAAAACCGTTACCGGTATGCCAGAACTTCGCGGCCTGATCGTTCAGCGCCTGACGCAGCGCCGGATGCGCATGGCCCAGCGCATTCACCGCAATCCCCCCGGCAAAGTCGATGTACTCTTTCCCCTGCTGATCCCACAGGCGTGAGCCTTCCCCGCGAACCGGAATAAACGCCGCCGGCGCGTATACCGGCATCATCCATTCATCGAAATTTTCACGCGTAATTGACAGAGACATAGCGACCTCATCCGGTAAATAAAAGGTTATTTGAATGTTAAATAATTGAGTGTTTGCACTGTGAATGTAGATTGCAGCCTTCGTGCCAGCCAGCGATAAAAATGCATAAACGGGTTGAGGTAACAGAATATCAATGAGTTATGACATGGGGTTATTCACTGTTACTGCATAAAAAGTGAATATTTTTACGATAAGCGGCGCTTTGCCGCATGAAAATAAGAAAGAGTATGCAAAGGCCAAATATAATTCTGGAATTGTGATCGCTCGCGAAATTTCCCGGCCATTTACGCCCTGTCCGGGGGCAAAACGCGTCAGGATGGTGCAAATATTGCACCACCGGCATTATCTGTCGCAGTTATTGGTCGAACCCGGTAACAGTTGATGCAAATTCTGCTACCATCCATGCACTATTCACCTTGCACTGGCAGCGACTATGAAATTTGTCTCTTTTAATATCAACGGCCTGCGCGCCCGTCCTCATCAACTGGAAGCCATTGTTGAGCAACATCAGCCCGATGTTATCGGCCTGCAGGAGACCAAGGTTCACGACGACATGTTCCCCCTCGAAGAGGTCGCGAAACTGGGTTACAACGTCTTCTACCACGGTCAGAAAGGTCACTATGGCGTCGCGCTGCTCACTAAAGAAACCCCGGTTTCCGTGCGTCGCGGCTTCCCCGGGGACAATGAAGAAGCGCAGCGCCGTATCATCATGGCGGAAGTGCCCTCTGCACTTGGCAATATCACGGTCATTAACGGCTATTTCCCACAGGGTGAGAGCCGTGACCACGAGACAAAATTCCCCGCCAAAGCGAAGTTTTATCAGGATCTGCAGAACTACCTGACAACCGAACTGAAAAAAGAGAATCCGGTGCTGATCATGGGCGACATGAATATCAGCCCGACGGATCGGGATATCGGCATAGGCGAAGAGAACCGCAAGCGCTGGCTACGTACCGGCAAATGTTCCTTCCTGCCGGAAGAGCGCGAGTGGATGGAACGCCTGCTGGGCTGGGGCCTGGTGGATACCTTCCGCCATGCGAACCCTGAAACCCAGGATCGCTTCTCGTGGTTTGACTACCGCTCAAAAGGCTTTGACGACAACCGTGGCCTGCGTATCGACCTGCTGCTGGCCAGCTCGCCGCTGGCTGAGCGCTGCATCGAAACCGGGATCGACTACGATATCCGCAGCATGGAAAAGCCATCGGACCATGCGCCGGTGTGGGCTAAATTCAAGCTCTGATCGCGCGTGAACAGTCGAAAACTACTCTTCCTGTGCGCCCTTCTGGGCGCATTTATTCTGACGTTTGTCATGCTGCCACCAGGCACGCTCTCTCTGGAAGGGGTTAAAACTCACCAGCAGACGTTACTTTCCCATGTCGACCGCGCGCCGCTGCAGAGCGCAATGATCTTTTTTGCACTCTACGTAGCGGTCTCCGCCCTGTCGCTTCCCGGCGCGGCGATCCTGACCCTGCTGGGCGGGACACTGTTTTCCCTGTGGGAAGGCACCGTGCTGGTCTCGTTTGCCTCTACGCTCGGGGCTACGCTGGCCATGCTTGCCAGCCGTTATCTCCTTCGCGACTGGGTTCAGCAGCGCTTTGCCCGACAGATGAATACGGTGAATACCGGTATGGCACGCGAGGGTACGGCCTATCTTTTTGCCCTGCGCCTGATGCCGCTGTTCCCGTTTTTTGTGGTGAATTTGCTGATGGGGGTGACCCGCATCACGGTGAGGCGCTACTGGTGGGTTAGCCAGGTCGCCATGCTGCCCGCCACGGTTGTCTTCCTCAACGCCGGGCGCGAGCTGGGAAAAGTGACATCGCTGCACGATATTGTATCGCCGGGTATGGTCTTCGCCTTTACACTATTGGGGTTATTGCCGCTGGCTACCCGCTGGCTGTATTCCCGTTACACCTCTTCGTTCAAAAAGTGAGGCATTATGCGCCGTGTGCGTTTTTGCACGTTTCTGACAGGCCTGCTGCTGGCCGCCCCCCTGTATGCTGCCGACAGCTGGCAAAGTATCCAGCAACAAGCCAACGGGCAGACTGTCTGGTTTAACGCCTGGGGAGGCGATCCGGCGGCCAACCGCTACCTTGAGTGGGTGAGCGGCGAGATGCAAACGCACTACGCCATTACCCTTAAAATCGTCCCGCTGGCCGACGCTGCCGATGCGGTAAAACGGATCCAGACCGAAGCCGCCGCGGGGCGCAAAACGAATGGCTCGGTCGACCTGCTGTGGGTCAACGGCGAAAACTTCCGCACGCTAAAAGAGGCTAATCTCCTGCAAACCGGGTGGGCGCAGAGGTTGCCCAACTGGCGCTATGTCGATACCCGCAAACCTGTCACCGAAGATTTCGCCATTCCCACAGACGGCGCGGAATCGCCGTGGGGCGGCGCGCAGCTGACCTTTATCGCCCGCAAAACCAGCATGCCGACGCCGCCAGAAGATCCGCAGGCGTTGCTGGATTACGCAAGGCAGAACCCCGGCAAGCTCAGCTATCCCCGCCCGCCCGATTTTACCGGTACCGCGTTCCTTGAGCAGCTGCTGATGACGCTCACGGCTCATCCGGATGCGTTGCAAAAAGCACCCGATGACACCTTTGCCCTGGTGACCGCCCCGCTCTGGGCTTATCTCGATAAACTGCACCCGCTGCTGTGGCGTGAAGGGAAAGACTTCCCTCCCTCGCCCGCCCGGATGGATACCCTGCTTGCCAGCGGGAGCCTGAATCTGTCGCTGACCTTTAACCCGGCGCATGGGCAGCAGAAAGTGGCGAGCGGCGAACTGCCTGCCGACAGCTACAGCTTTGGTTTTAGAAACGGGATGCTCGGCAACGTCCATTTTGTGGCGATTCCGGCCAATGCCAGCGCAAGCGCTGGCGCAAAAGTCGTCGCCAACTTCCTGCTGTCACCGCGGGCGCAAATCCGCAAGGCCGACCCGGCCATCTGGGGTGACCCGAGCGTGCTGGATGTGAAAACGCTGCCCGAAGATGAAGCAAAACAGCTGCTGGCTCATACGCCGCAGGGGCTGCCGAAGGTTCTGGCAGAGCCGCAGTCCGCCTGGGTTAACGCGCTGGAGCAGGAATGGCTGCGTCGTTACGGCACCCGTTAAGCTGGCTTGTCTGGCTGGCGATGGCGATTATTTATCTGCCGCTCCTGCCCGCCGGTGCCATGCTGCTTGCTCCGGCATTTTCTGTCGTTAACTGGCAGCGGCTGCTGAACGACCCACAATTGCCTCAGGCAGCCATCGCCACCCTGGTTTCAACGCTTATCGCCACGCTGGGGGCGTTGTTTATCGCCCTTTCTCTCGTGGCCCTTTTCTGGCCCGGCAAACGCTGGCGGCGTCTCAGTACGCGCCTGCCGTGGCTGCTGGCCGTGCCCCATGTGGCTTTCGCCTCCAGCGCGTTGCTGCTGTTTGCCGAAGGCGGTCTGTTTTATCAGGTCTGCACCGTCTGTTCACCTCCGTATGACCGCTACGGCATCGGGCTGGGTCTGACGCTCGCGGTCAAAGAGAGCGCGTTTGTACTGTGGGCGATTTACGCCGTGCTGCCGGAAAAACGGCTCGCACCGCAGAAGATTGTCCTGCAGACCTTCGGCTACGGGCGTTTTCAGACGCTTAACTGGCTGCTCCTTCCGGCGATCGCGCCGGTACTCGGCGCGGTGATGCTGGCGGTGCTGGCGTGGTCGCTGTCCGTCGTGGACGTGGCGATCGTTCTCGGGCCCGGTAACCCGCCGACGCTGGCCGTGCTGGCCTGGCAGTGGCTGAGCCAGGGAGACGTACAGCAGCAGGCAAAAGGGACGCTGCTGTGCCTGCTTCTCCTTCTGCTGCTGGCCGCGCTTGCTGCGCTGGGCTACGGGCTGTGGAAGGTGTGGCGTCGCACGTTTGCACATCCAACGGGCGCACGCCAAAGGTCTCATCTCGCCCTGCCAGAGCGTGTATTCAGCGGCTTTCTGCCCGCGTGCGGGATACTTTGCGCCGCGGTGCTGTTGATGCTGGCCCAACGGGACGATGTTGGCCCGGTGAGTACCAGCCTTTCTTTCGGTCTGCTGTCGAGCCTTGTCGCCCTGATCGTCATTTTTCTCTGGCTGGAATGGGGGCCGCAGCGAGGCGCTCCGTGGGTGTGGTTACCGCTCGCGCTCCCGGCGCTACCGCTGGTCACAGGGCAATATGCCATTGCGTTACATCTGGGCCTCGACGGCCACTATGCCGCCGTGCTCTGGAGCCATCTGCTCTGGGTACTCCCCTGGATGCTGCTGGTGCTGCAACCGGCCTGGCAAAGGCTCGATCCCCGGCTTATTCTTACCGCCAGGACGCTCGGCTGGCGGCGGGCAAAAATCTTCTGCCTGCTGAAATGCCCTCTGCTGGTGCGCCCTGCGCTGCTGGCCTTTGCCACCGGTTTTTCAGTCAGCATGGCGCAATATATGCCGACGCTGTGGCTGGGCGCAGGTCGTTTCGCCACGCTGACCACCGAGACCGTCGCGCTCAGCAGCGGGGGCAGCATCCCGGTTCTCGCTAACCGGGCGCTGGGTTTACTGCTGGTCACGGGCACGGTGTTCGGTCTGGCCTCACTCTTCTCCCGGCTTGCGGGCCGCTATCGTCAGGGATTACGTTAATGTTGAAGGTAAAGGATCTCACCATCGAACCGCTTTTCCGCGAGGTTAATTTTTGCGTTCCCCGCGGGGAGATCGTCACCCTGATGGGTCCCTCCGGCAGCGGAAAATCGACCCTTTTTTCCTGGATGGTCGGCGCGCTGTCAGATGATTTTCAGGCACGGGGCGAGCTGTGGCTCGATGAGCGTCGCTGCGACGGCCTTCCCGTCGAATCTCGCGGGCTGGGCATTCTCTTTCAGGACGCGCTGCTGTTTGACGCGTTCAGCGTCGGACAAAATTTGCTGCTGGCGTTGCCTGAGCGGATCGCCGGACGCGCACGTCGGGAAGCCGTCGAGCTGGCGCTGAATTCCGCCGGGCTTGGCGACCGTTACGCCAGCGACCCGGCAACCCTTTCCGGCGGTGAGCGCGCCCGGGTGAGTCTGCTGCGCGCCCTGCTCGCTGAACCGCAGGCACTGCTGCTGGATGAGCCCTTCAGTCGCCTCGATAAAGCGTTACGCACGACGTTTCGGGCCTGGGTGTTTGACACCGTCCGGGCGCGCAATATTCCGGTGGTGCTGGTCACCCATGATGAGGACGATATTCCGCCCGCCGGCGAGGTGATTGAGATTTCTCGCTGGCAATAATGTGCTAACGCAATGTTTTCCGTTTCGGGAGAGACGACAATGCCCCCCTCTTTTACTGACGTCAGGTTATTCGATGAAACGTGTTTCTCAACTGACCGCGCTGGCCCTGCTCTGCGGCCTCGCTTCGTTTTCCTCTCAGGCGGCTGAAATGGCCGATTCACTCACGCTGTCCCAGCTTCAGGCGCAGCACGGTACGCCTGTCGACACCCGCGCCAGCGCGTTCTACAACGGCTGGCCGCAGACCCTCAGCGGTCCTTCCGGGCATGAACCCGCAGCGCTCAACCTTGCGGCCAGCTGGCTTGACGCAATGAGCGACGAACAGCTGGCGCGCTGGGCTAAACAGCATCAGCTTTCGCCTGCGACGCCTGTCGCGCTGTACGGCGACGATAGCGCCAACCAGGCGGTGAAAGCGCGCCTGGAGAAAGCCGGATATCACGCTATCTCGCTGCTCAGCGATGCCCTGCAAACCCCGGACCGCCTGCAGCGTCTGCCGCACTTTGAACAGCTGGTCTATCCGCAGTGGATCCACCAGCTCCAGCAGGGTAAACCGGTGACAGCCGCGCCCGCGGGTGAATGGAAAGTCATAGAAGCGGCCTGGGGCGCGCCGAAGTTTTATCTGCTAAACCATATTCCCGGCGCGGGATACATCGACACCAACGAAGTGGAAAGCGAGCCGCTGTGGAATAAAGTCTCCGACGACAAGCTGAAAGCGATGCTGGCAAAGCACGGAATCCGTCACGATACCACCGTCATTTTGTATGGTCGTGACGTTTACGCCGCCGCGCGCGTGGCGCAGATTATGCTGTATGCAGGCGTGAAGGATGTGCGCATACTCGATGGCGGCTGGAAGGCGTGGTCAGATGCGGGTCTGCCGGTTGAACGCGGTACGCCAGGGAAAGTGAAACCCGCCCCTGATTTTGGCGCACCGATCCCCGGTCAGCCGCAACTGATGGTGGATATGGAACAGGCGCGCGGTATGCTGCACCGCCAGGATGCCTCTCTCGTCAGTATTCGTTCGTGGCCGGAATTTATCGGCGAAACCAGCGGCTACAGCTACATCAAGCCAAAAGGTGACATTGCCGGCGCCCGCTGGGGCCACGCGGGAAGCGATGCCACCCACATGGAAGATTTCCACAACCCGGACGGCACCATGCGCAGCGCCGACGACATCACCGCCATGTGGAAAACGTGGGATATCCTGCCGGAGCAGCACATCGCCTTTTACTGCGGCACCGGCTGGCGAGCGGCTGAAACCTTTATGTACGCTCGGGCGATGGGCTGGAAGAACGTCGCCGTCTATGACGGCGGCTGGTATGAGTGGAGCAGTCACCCGCAGAACCCGGTCTCCCGCGGTGAGCGCGGGCCCGAGAGTACGCGTTAAGGTTTGAGTGACTTTAGCGTCACATAACCGCTCCAGATGCGCGTTGTGGTGGTCAGCCAGCACAACGCGCCAAATATCCACGCGAACACGGCAAAATGGGCCGGAAACAGGCAGCAGAGCACGAACAGCACAATGGTCTCCGTCCCCTCCGTTAACCCGCCGATGTAGTAAAACGACTTGTGCGCATAGCCGGGGTTGTCGATATTGTGCTTCGCCGCCAGTGCCGCAAAGGCCAGAAAGCTGCTCCCGGTGCCAATAAATGCGAACAGCAGCCAGGCGGCAGCCAGCGTATTCTGCTCAGGTGCCGCCAGCGCAAAGCCAAACGGCACCAGCGCATAGAACAGGAAATCGAGCGCGATATCCAGAAACCCTCCCGCATCCGTGAGCCCTCTCCGGCGCGCCAGCGCACCGTCCAGACCATCCAGCAGGCGGTTCAGGACGATGGCGACCAGTGCTGCCGGGTACCAGCCGAGGGCCAGAAATGGCAACGTCAGCAGGCCGATGGCAAACCCCGCCAGGGTAAGTCCGTCGGGCGTAATGCCCGGCTTATCCAGCGCAGAGACCAGACGATTCAGCGCGGGTTTTATCCGTGGATGCAGGTGACGGTCAAGCATCAGGCTTCCCTTTAAACGTGGCACACAGCCCCTGCGCCGGGATATCCAGCGCGGCGTTAAAGCGGGCGGAGAGATTCTGAAAGGCGATGAGCGCCGTCATTTCAGTAATAACCTCATCGGTAAAGTGGCGTTTCAGCGCCGTTTTGATTGCTTCATCCACCCTGGGCGGCGTGGTGGTGACCGCCTCAGCATAGGCCAGCGCCGCGCGCTCTTGTTCACTGAACAGGTCAGAGTCTGGCCAGTCGCTCACGGCCTGGACTTTATCCAGCGCCCCGCTGCGCTCGGCCAGACGCAGGCTGTTAGCCTCAATGCAAAAAGCACAGTGGCACAGCTGCGATACCCGCGTCATCAGCAGCGAGCGGAGTTGCGGCGTCAGGCGCGCGTTTCTTCGCTCCAGAAAACCGACAAACAATGCAACCAGCCAGAACAGACGCGGCATGCGCCCCCACCAGCGCGTGGGATTCAGGACTGCACCAAAGTGTTTTCGCTGCATGGCGGCAATCGGTTTTACGCTCGCCGGAAGGGTTGGGATGGGTTCTACCCAGGTGGACGACTCTTTCACCTGTTTCTCCTGATGACTGGACTCTTTGAAAGGGCACGATAATATGTCGTTTTTCGCTATCAAGTATTGACGACCATGCTAAAAACAGTCGATGTCGTTGCGGCCATCATCGAAAAAGACGACAAAATTTTACTGGCGCAGCGCCCTGCTCACGCCGATCAACCGGGAATGTGGGAATTCGCTGGCGGAAAAGTCGAGGCCGGTGAAACCCAGCCTCAGGCGCTAATCCGCGAGCTGCGTGAAGAGTTGGGTATTGAGGCGCAGCCCGTGCAGTATGTGGCAAGCCACCAGCGCGAAGTGTCGCAGCGGTTAATCCACCTGCACGCCTGGTATGTTCCTGCCTTTAGCGGAGCGTTAACCGCACACTACCACAGCGCGCTGGCGTGGTGCACGCCGGAAGAGGCGTTGAGCTACGACCTGGCCCCGGCGGATATTCCGCTGCTGGAGGCGTTTATTCTTTTACGCGCCGCCAGACCAGCGGGTTCGTGCTGATCGCGCGTTCATCACGCTGGCATTGCAGCAAAACCCCGTCCGCTTTTACCACTGCTCCTTCAGAATAATTTTGATCCTGATAGATACAGCACTGGTTACAGGGTTGCGCACGCTGGCCGCCGGAGCTAAAGACCTCCGGCGGGACATTCACCTCCACGTCCGGGCGAATGCGGTCAGCCTGCGCGCCAGCGGTCAACATCAACGAAAATGCAGCCATCACGTAACGATTCATAGACTTGTCTTCCTGTTATGTCCGGATAATGACTATAACGGTTAATCGGGCAGAATCTTTAATTTCGCACATCATCGCTTTTTGTTATGACGCAGCGCGGGTCATTAATTTCCTTTCACCCTACATTTCTTCTTGCTTCACAAAGCAGTACGGGTGGTATAGTCAAAAAAACAACACAAATCGCATAAGCAATATACATAAATGACTATAAGGGGTTCTTATATCTATGGATCAGACACGCTCTCTGGAAAGCTTTCTTGCCCATGTTCAGCAGCGCGACCCGCATCAGAGCGAGTTCGCTCAGGCCGTTCGTGAAGTGATGACCACCCTGTGGCCCTTCCTTGAAGAAAACCCGCGTTATCGTCAACTGTCGCTGCTGGAACGTCTGGTTGAGCCAGAACGGGTGATCCAGTTCCGCGTGACCTGGGTGGATGACCGCAATCAGGTCCAGGTCAACCGCGCCTGGCGCGTGCAGTTTAACTCCGCCATCGGCCCGTTTAAGGGCGGCATGCGTTTCCACCCTTCCGTGAACCTGTCGATCCTGAAATTCCTCGGCTTTGAGCAGACGTTTAAAAACGCGCTCACCACCCTGCCGATGGGCGGCGGTAAAGGCGGGAGTGACTTCGATCCTAAGGGGAAAAGCGAAGGTGAAGTGATGCGTTTCTGTCAGGCGCTGATGACCGAGCTCTGGCGCCACCTTGGTCCGGACACCGACGTACCAGCGGGGGATATCGGCGTGGGGGCCCGCGAAGTGGGCTTTATGGCCGGGATGATGAAAAAGCTTTCCAACAACAGCGCCTGCGTCTTTACCGGCAAAGGATTGTCGTTTGGCGGGAGTTTGATTCGCCCGGAGGCGACCGGATATGGTCTGGTCTATTTCACCGAGGCGATGCTCAAGCGTCACGGGTCAGGGTTTGAAGGGATGCGCGTGGCGGTGTCCGGCTCCGGTAACGTGGCGCAATACGCTATCGAAAAAGCGATGCAGTTTGGCGCCCGCGTGGTGACGGCCTCGGACTCCCGTGGCACGGTGGTGGATGAAGCGGGCTTTACGGCAGAAAAACTGGCGCGCCTGTGCGAAATTAAAGCCAGCCGCGACGGGCGGCTCGCAGACTATGCCCAGGAATTTGGGTTGACGTATCTGGAAGGCAAGCAGCCGTGGGGTATTCCGGTGGATATTGCCCTGCCGTGCGCCACGCAAAACGAACTGGACGTGGACGCCGCGCGCACGCTGATCGGCAACGGCGTGAAGGCGGTGGCCGAAGGGGCGAATATGCCGACTACGATCGATGCGACGGATCTGTTCCTCGAAGCGGGCGTGCTGTTTGCCCCAGGCAAGGCCGCCAATGCGGGCGGCGTGGCAACCTCCGGCCTTGAGATGGCGCAAAACGCCGCGCGTCTTGGCTGGAAGGCGGAGAAAGTGGATGCCCGTTTGCACCATATCATGCTGGATATTCACCACGCCTGCGTGGAGTACGGCGGTGAAGCTTCGCAAACTAACTACGTGCGCGGAGCGAATATCGCCGGATTCGTGAAGGTGGCGGATGCGATGATTGGGCAGGGTGTGATTTAAGCTTTCACTGTGTTCTCGCCCTGTAGGCCCGGTAAGGCGTAGCCGCCACCGGGCTTTTTTTCAGGCCGCAGAGCTGCTTTTCGCCGGGTGGCGGCTTCGCCTTACCCGGCCTACGGTTTAAGAAGCTGCCGCGCTCTTTTTCTTTTTAAAGGGCTTCTTCGCACCGCTACCCGGCGCAACCATCCCTCTGAACCGCTTCACCGGCGTACTGCGTGCCTGATCGATCAACTGATACAGCGTCCCCACCAGCGGCTGCATAAAGTCCTGGTAGCGGCACTGCTTTTCACTGATTTGCGTCAGCACGGATTCCCAGTGCGCGGTCATGTCCGGCCTCGCGGCCAGCTCCGGAAGGGAGTGGATGAGCGCCCGGCCCGGCTCCGTGGAGTGGATATAGCGTCCTTTTTTCTCCAGGAAGCCGCGCTTGAACAACAGTTCGATGATCCCCGCTCGCGTCGCTTCCGTACCCAGACCGTCGGTGGCGCGCAGGATTTTCTTCAGATCTTTATCCTGCACAAATCGGGCGATCCCGGTCATGGCCGACAGCAGCGTCGCATCGGTGAAATGGCGTGGCGGCTGGGTCTGACGTTCAACCACTTCACCTTTCTCGCACAATAACTCGTCATCTTTCGCGACTACCGGCAGCGGCGTACCGTCGTTCTCCTCGTCACGCTCTTTGTTGCCGAGCAGCGTGCGCCAGCCCGCTTCCGCGAGGAAACGCGCTTTGGCGATAAACTTACCTTTGGCAATCTCAAGCTCAATGACGCATTTGCGGAACACCGCGTCCGGGCAGAACTGCATCAGATATTGACGGGCGATGAGGTTATAGACCTTCGCTTCGTTATCCGTCAGGTTAACGTGGTTGGCGCGTGCCGTCGGGATAATTGCATGGTGGGCATCCACCTTTTTATCATCCCAGCAGCGGTTATGGGTGTCCGGGTTCACCACCGGCTGCGGCAGGAGATCGGCGGCGTGTACGCTTATCGCGTTCAGTACCGCGTGGCGACCGGCAAAATGTTCTTCCGGCAGATAACGGCTATCCGAACGCGGATAGGTGATCAGCTTGTGGGTTTCATAGAGCTTCTGGCAGATATCCAGCACGTTTTGTGCGCTGAGGCCAAAGCGCTTCGCCGCCTCAATCTGCAAGGCCGAGAGCGAAAATGGCAGCGGTGCGGGTTCTGATTCCCGTTTATCGTTATAGCTGGTGACGATGGCAGGCTGACCGGTAATACGGTTAACCACATGCTCCGCCAGCGGACGGTGCAGCAAGCGCCCCTCTTCATCCTGGTACGATTCACAGGCATCGCTCGGCTGCCAGACGGCGGTAAAGCGTTCGTCCTTAGGCGTAACGATATGCGCTTTCACTTCAAAGAAATCTTTGGCGACGAAGTTCTCAATCTCTTCATCACGACGCACCACCAGCCCCAGCACCGGCGTCTGCACGCGGCCCACGGAGAGTACCCCCTGATAGCCCGCATTACGCCCGAGGATGGTGTAGGCGCGGGTCATGTTGATCCCGTACAGCCAGTCAGCGCGCGCGCGCGCAAGCGCCGAGACGCACAGCGGGATAAACTCGCTGTTGGCACGCAGACGCGAGATCGCACGCTCTACCGCCTGCGGGTTGAGGTCGTTTATCAGGCAGCGCTGTACCTGCTGGCGTTTTTCCGGCGCCAGCTCGAGGTAGTCCAGCACTTCATCTACCAGCAGTTGCCCTTCCCTGTCCGGGTCACCTGCGTGAACCACTTCAGAGGCTTCGTGCAGGAAACGCTTGATCACGTTCAGCTGTTTGGTCACCGAAGGCCGGGGCTGCAGGCGCCATTTTTCCGGCACGATGGGCAGATCGTTGAGGTTCCAGCGGGCGTAGCGGCTGTCGTAGACGTCCGGCTGCGCCTGCTCAAGCAGGTGACCAATACACCAGGTCACCACCTGCCCGTTACCGCATTCGATAAAGCCGTCGCCCTTGCGGTGCGGCTTCGGCAACACGTCGGCGATGGCGCGCGCCAGGCTCGGCTTTTCGGCAATAAACAACCGCATCGAATTAACGGATCTCAATCATCGGTCGGCCACCGCGTGCGGTCACCAGCTCGCCGATCGCCGTCAGGGTAATGCCAAACTCGGCGGCCGTTGCCTGAACGTCAGCTTCGGCTTCCGGTGTGACCGCCAGCAGCAGGCCGCCGGAAGTTTGTGGATCGCACAGCAGGTTGCGCCATTCTTCAGGCATCTCGCCCATCAGGTGACCGTAGCTGGCAAAGTTGCGCTGAGTACCGCCCGGCACCGCGCCCTGCGCAATGTACTCTTCCACGCCCGGCAGTTTCGGCACGTCCTGATACCAGACCTGTGCCTGCACGCCCGCGCCCTGACACACTTCGGAGAGGTGTCCCAGCAGACCAAAACCGGTCACATCGGTCATCGCCTTCACGCCGTCGATATTGGCGAATGCCGCGCCCGCAAGGTTCATCTGGCACATCACTTCCGTTGCCAGACCTTTGTGTTCCGGCTTCAGCAGGGATTTTTTCTCGGCGGTCGTGAGTACGCCAATGCCGAGCGGCTTGGTGAGGAACAGCTTGCAGCCCGCCTGCGCGGTGCTGTTGCGCTTCACGCGCTCGGTCGGCACCACGCCCGTGACGGCCAGGCCAAAAATAGGTTCAGGCGCGTCAATCGAGTGACCACCGGCCAGCGCAATTCCCGCCTGCTGACAGGCGAAACGGCCGCCATCAATGACGTCGCGGGCAATTTCCGGCGCGAGGGTATTAATTGGCCAGCCCAGAATGGCGATGGCCATAATCGGCTTACCGCCCATCGCGAAGATATCACTGATGGCGTTGGTGGCCGCAATGCGCCCGAAATCGAAGGGGTTATCGACAATCGGCATAAAGAAGTCAGTGGTGCTGATAATGCTGGTGCCGTTACCTAAGTCATAAACTGCAGCATCGTCACGCGTTTCATTGCCGACAAGCAGGTTCGGGTCGACAAACTTCGCCTGTTCACTGTGCAGAATGGTCTCCAGCACTTTCGGGGAAATTTTACAACCGCAACCGGCTCCGTGGCTGTACTGCGTTAAACGAATGGTTTGCTCGCTCATGGACGTCTCCTGTCATCTCAATCGCGCTATGGTAGCGCTCATTCCATAAAGAGGTAAGTATGACTGTCTGAATTCTGCGGCAGATGCTCAGAATCCAGACAGTTTAGCGTGGGTTATCAGAAACGGCTGACGAAAGGCGTAGTGTCCGGCACGCTGATGGTGCTGGAGGCTTTAAGCTGCGGCGTACCGAGGTAGAGGAAACCGACAATTTTATCGTGCTCACCGCAGCCAAAACCGTCACGGACTACCGGGCTCTCGGTCAGCGGACCGGTACGCCAGATACCGTTAAACCCCTGTGCGACAGCGGCCATTTGCATCGCCATTACCGCGCAGCCAGCAGACATTTCCTGCTCCCAGACCGGGACTTTGTGGCCAGCCTGACATTTCGCCACGACGGCGATGATCATCGGCGCACGGAACGGCGCATTGCGCGCTTTATCGATACCCTTCTCATCCTGCCCGACGGCAACCGCGCCCTGCTCCAGCAGCTGGCTGAAACGATCGCGGCCTTCACCTTCAATCACAAAGAAGTGCCACGGCTGCAGCGTGCCGTGATCGGGGGCACGCATCCCGGCACGCAGAATGTTTTCCAGCTGCTCGCCCGCCGGGGCAGGTTCGGCCAGACGTGACGCGCTGCGGCGGTTAACAAGCAGTTCAAGTGCGTCCATTGGTTAACTCCTTTATTGAAATTTACTCACAAAATTAACACGGCCGCAGATTTTGTTACAGCCTGGCAGGCGATTCCTGCTGACAAGTGGCGGTTGGGTCATTACGATAACCCAACATTACCGTCCAGTGGCGACGGAAACAGTCATTTTCTGGTTAGGGAGAATACATGCGAACCCTTTGGCGAATCTTTGCCGGTTTCTTTAAATGGACGTGGCGACTGCTCAACTTCGTCCGCAACCTGGTGATGAACATCTTCTTCATCCTGCTGGTTCTGGTTTGCGCAGGCATCTGGATGCATATCAGCAATGCGAATCAGGCGCAGCATTCAACTCGCGGGGCGCTGTTACTCGATATCACCGGCGTCATTGTGGATAAACCGTCCACCAGCAACCGTCTGGGGGTCATTGGCCGTCAGCTGTTTGGCGCGACGTCCGACCGCCTGCAGGAAAACTCCCTGTTCGATATTGTCGATACTATCCGTCAGGCCAAAGACGACCGAAATATCACCGGGATCGTACTGGATCTGAAAGATTTTGCCGGAGGCGACCAGCCTTCAATGCAGTACATCGGTAAAGCGCTGCGTGAATTCCGCGACAGCGGTAAGCCAGTGATCGCCGTGGGCGACAGCTACAGCCAGGGGCAATATTATCTGGCAAGCTTCGCCAACAAGATCTGGCTCTCTCCGCAGGGGACGGTCGATCTGCACGGCTTTGCCACCAACGGCCTGTACTACAAATCGCTGCTCGACAAGCTGAAAGTGACGACCCACGTCTTCCGCGTCGGCACCTATAAATCAGCCGTGGAGCCGTTTATTCGCGACGATATGTCCCCTGCTGCCCGTGAAGCGGACAGCCGCTGGATTGGCGAGCTGTGGCAAAACTATCTGGGCACCGTGGCCGCTAACCGTCAAATTACCGCTGAGCAGGTCTTCCCGGGCGCACGTGGCGTGCTGGAGGGTCTGCGTAAGGTTGACGGCGATACCGCGAAATATGCCCTCGACAATAAACTCGTTGATGCGCTGGGTACCAGTGCGGATATCGAAAAAGCCCTGACCAAACAGTTTGGCTGGAGCAAAGAGGACAAAAACTACAGCGCCATCAGTATGTATGACTACGCTGCGAAAAAACCGGACGAGAGCGGTGACAGCGTAGCCGTGGTGTTTGCCAACGGCGCCATCATGGACGGTCAGGAAACCCCGGGTAATGTCGGCGGTGACACCACCGCGTCGCAAATCCGTGACGCGCGCCTTGACCCGAAAGTGAAAGCCATTGTTCTGCGCGTAAACAGCCCGGGCGGCAGCGTGAGCGCCTCCGAAGTGATCCGCGCTGAGCTGGCCGCGGCCCGCGCTGCGGGCAAACCGGTCGTCGTCTCCATGGGCGGAATGGCGGCATCAGGTGGGTACTGGATCTCCACGCCAGCCAACTACATTGTGGCTAACCCAAGTACGCTGACCGGTTCTATCGGCATCTTCGGGGTAATTAACACTGTGGAAAACAGTCTGGATTATCTGGGCGTGCACACCGACGGTGTTTCTACGTCGCCGCTGGCAGATGTGTCGATAACGAAATCCCTGCCGCCGGAAGTCTCGGAGATGATGCAGCTGAGCATTGAGAACGGGTATAAGCGCTTTATTACGCTGGTGGCTGACTCGCGTAAAAAGACGCCAGAACAGATTGACCAGATTGCTCAGGGCCACGTCTGGACCGGTCAGGACGCGAAGAACAACGGACTGGTGGACAGTCTGGGTGACTTTGACGACGCCGTGAAGAAAGCGGCCGACCTGGCGAAGCTCAAGCAATGGCACATTGAGTATTATCAGGATGAGCCGTCATTCTTCGATATGGTGATGGACAGCATGTCTGTCTCCGTTCGCGCCATGCTGCCGGAGGCGCTGCAGGCTTACCTGCCTGCGCCGGTTGCCACGGCAGCGAAGGCGATGAAGACGGAAAGCGATAAGCTCGCGGCCTTTAACGATCCACAAAGTCGTTACGCGTTTTGCCTGACCTGCGCGAACGTCCGTTAAAAACCGTCCCCTCTTCCCGCGAAGAGGGGATTTTTTTCTTTTGAAGAACAAGAACTCACTACCATGCAGAAGAAATCGATTTATGTAGCCTACACTGGCGGTACCATCGGTATGCAGCGCTCTGAAAATGGCTATATTCCTGTCTCCGGCCACCTTCAGCGTCAGCTTGCGTTGATGCCTGAGTTCCACCGTCCGGAAATGCCTGACTTTACCATCCATGAATACGAGCCGCTGATGGACTCCTCCGACATGACGCCAGAAGACTGGCAGCACATCGCGGATGACATTAAAGCGCATTACGACCAGTACGACGGCTTCGTGATCCTGCATGGTACCGACACCATGGCGTTCACGGCCTCGGCGCTCTCCTTCATGCTGGAGAACCTGAGCAAGCCGGTTATCGTCACCGGGTCGCAAATTCCGCTGGCGGAGTTACGCTCCGACGGGCAGATCAACCTGCTGAACTCCCTGTACGTGGCGGCAAATTACCCGATTAACGAAGTCTCGCTGTTCTTCAACAACCGTCTGTATCGCGGCAACCGCACGACGAAAGCCCATGCCGATGGTTTTGACGCCTTCGCCTCACCGAACCTGCAGCCGCTGCTGGAAGCGGGGATTCATATCCGTCGTCTGGGCACGCCGCCTGCACCGAATACCGCTGGCGAGCTGATTGTGCATCCGATTACCCCGCAGCCCATCGGTGTGGTTACCATTTACCCGGGTATTTCCGCCGACGTGGTCCGCAACTTCCTGCGCCAGCCAGTGAAAGCGCTGATCCTGCGCTCCTACGGCGTGGGCAACGCCCCGCAGAACGGTGAGTTTCTGAAAGAGCTTCAGGAAGCCAGCGAACGCGGAATTGTGGTGGTGAACCTGACCCAGTGTATGTCCGGCAAAGTGAATATGGGTGGCTATGCCACCGGCAACGCGCTGGCACATGCGGGTGTCATCAGCGGTTTCGATATGACCGTTGAGGCGACGCTGACTAAACTTCACTATTTACTGAGTCAGGATCTGGACATTCAGTCCATTCGCAACGCCATGATGCAAAATCTGCGCGGTGAACTGACCCCGGACGAATAAGGAGGCCTCATGACGCAACGCGCCCTGCTACTGGTCGATTTGCAAAATGATTTCTGCGCAGGCGGCGCGCTGGCCGTCGCCGAAGGTGACAGCACCGTTGACGTGGCGAATACGCTGATTGACTGGTGTAAAGCCCGCGGTGAAGCGGTGGTCGCCAGCCAGGACTGGCACCCGGCTAACCACGGCAGTTTTGCCAGCCAGCACAACGTCGAACCGCTCACTCAAGGTGAACTCGACGGGCTGGCGCAAACCTTCTGGCCGGATCATTGCGTGCAGCAAACGGAAGGCGCGGCGCTGCATCCGCTCCTGAATCAGAAAGCCATCGACGCGGTGTTCCATAAGGGTGAAAACCCGACAATAGACAGCTACAGCGCGTTTTTTGATAACGGTCATCGTCAGAAGACAGCGCTGGACGCGTGGTTACGCCACCATGAAATCACGGAGCTGATTGTGCTGGGGCTGGCGACAGATTACTGCGTGAAGTTTACCGTACTGGACGCGCTCCAGTCAGGCTACACCGTCAGCGTGATCACCGACGGCTGCCGCGGGGTCAACATTCACCCTCAGGACAGTGCTCAGGCGTTTATGGAGATGGCTGCCGAAGGCGCGACGCTGTATACCCTGGCAGACTGGCTGGAAACGCAGGCGTAAGCCTTTTTAGCCGGGTGGCGCTGACGCTTACCCGGCCTACCTTTCCCCGTAGGCCGGGTAAGGCGCAGCCGCCACCCGGCAAAACAACCCACTCCGTTCTCCCATAAAGTGAACTCCCTCGCATCCTAAGCGAAGCGGCAATGCTATTCTCGTCAGGTTGTTTTTTCGCCACGCCTTTTCTGTGGCGTGGTTATTTTTATTAAGTCAAAGAGGAAATTATATGAAACGTTTGCCCTTGCTGGCAGCATTACCCTTGCTTTGCGCGTCACTGGCTTCCGCTGCGCCCCTGATGTCCGTCGGCTATTTCAACGGGGGTGGCGATGTCACCGCCGGACCGGGTGGCGACATTAATAAACTGGATGTCCGCCAGATCACCCACCTGAACTATTCGTTTGGTCTGGTCTACAACGACGAGAAAGACGAAACCAACGCCGCGCTGAAAGATCCGACGAAACTGCATCAGATCTGGCTTTCGCCCAAAGTGGCATCCGATCTGGCCTTAATCCCCACTCTGCGTAAACAAAACCCGCACCTTAAAGTGCTGCTCTCTGTTGGCGGCTGGGGTGCGCGTGGTTTCTCTGGCGCAGCGGCCACCAAAGAGAGTCGTGCGGTGTTTATCCGATCCGCTCAGGAGGTTGTCGACAAATACGGTCTGGACGGGATTGATCTCGACTGGGAGTACCCGGTCAACGGCGCGTGGGGACTGGTTGCCAGCACGCCAGCCGACAGGGACAACTTCACCGCGCTGCTGAAAGAGATGCGCGGCGCATTCAGGCAGAAAAAGCTGGTGACCATTGCGGTAGGCGCCAATGCGGAAAGTCCGAAAAGCTGGGTGGATGTCAAAGCCATCGCTCCCCTGCTCGACTACATCAACCTGATGACCTACGACATGGCGTATGGTACCCAGTATTTTAACGCCAACCTCTATGATTCCAGCGCCTGGCCGACGGTGGCTGTAGCCGATAAATACAGCGTGGACTTTGTGGTAAATAACTATCTGGCCGCGGGACTGAAACCACAGCAGATGAACCTCGGGATCGGGTTTTACGGTCGCGTACCGAAACGCGCCGTTGAGCCGGGTATCGACTGGAGCAAGCCGGACGCACAAAAAAATCCGGTCACCCAGCCCTACTTTGGACCGCAGGAGCTCGGCTTGTTCAGGTCGCTCGGCTATGACCTGTCCAAAGATACCTACGTGAAGTACAACGATATCGTGAAAAAGCTGCTGAACGATCCGCAGAAGCGTTTTACCGAGCACTGGGACGACCAGGCGAAAGTGCCTTGGCTCTCCGTGGAAGCAGCCGACGGCAAGGCGCTCTTTGCGATTTCGTATGAGAACCCACGTTCCGTGGCGATCAAAGCGGACTACATTAAACAGAAAGGTCTCGCCGGGGCGATGTTCTGGGAGTATGGCGCGGACGATAACAACCAGTTAGCGAAGCAGCTGGCAGAGTCATTAGGGATCCCGCAAAAGTAGCGACGCATTCAAGCCCTCTCCCCGTGGGAGAGGGCTTGAATGAGGGCATCAGCCCGCACGGTTATTGCATTTTCAGCGTCGCAATTGGCTTCGGCGTGATGCCAAAATCTTCTTTCAGCTCTCGCTTGCTCTTCATCACCATCTGGCCGTTGGTATCGATCGTCATGTGCTGCGCGTCAGTATTGTTGCGCGCCTGCCACAGCATCACCAACTGCAAACTGTTCTCTTTTTGCTCAGGGGTAAGCGCCACGCCATCCGGCCATTTTCCCAGCTCAACGGCGGTGACCAGACGCTGATAAACGTCCGGGGTCATCCCGTTAATCATGTCATCAATATTCACGATCTCTCCCTTTCAAAGGAATAATTTGCTGAATCGTTTTTTCAACCCTTGATCTGGTCGCCGTTTTCATCATCCGTGAAGCTCATGGAGGCCGAATTGACGCAGAAACGCTCCCCCGTTGGCTGTGGACCATCCGGGAAGACGTGCCCCAGGTGCGCGTCGCAGGTCCCGCAACGGATTTCCGTGCGCACCATGCCGTGCGAGGTGTCAGTCAGATAGCGGATGGCCTCATCGCTCACCGGCTCGTAAAAGCTCGGCCAGCCGCAGCCGGAATCGAATTTTGTCTGTGAGTTAAACAGCGGGGCATCACAGACCAGACAGTGATAGACGCCGTCTCGCTTGTTGTGCAGTAAACGCCCGGTGAATGGCGGTTCCGTGCCGTGGTTCTGCGTCACGTAAAACTGCATTTCTGTGAGGTTTTTTTTCAAATCGTCAGGGTTACGTTGGTTCGACATATGCTTACATCTCGCTGTAGAAACAGACATCTTTTAACCCGGATTCTAACAAAACATTAACACCCTTGCGTGCACTTTTGTTCTAAACTTATGTGTCGCGAAAAGGCGGTCAGGCAATTGTGATCATGTTCACATTTTTATCCTGCGAGGACTTTAAAATTCCGGGCGCAGCCCCCATGTGGTTGCAAGCTCAAAGGGAAAGTGAGGCGAGTCAGTCGCACAAACGTTAGTCACAGGATTGATTTGTCGCAATGATTGACACGATTCCGCTTGACGCTGCGTAAGGTTTTTGTAATTTTACAGGCAACCTTTTATTCACTAACAAATAGCTGGTGGAATATATGACTATCAAAGTAGGTATCAACGGTTTTGGCCGTATCGGCCGTATTGTTTTCCGTGCTGCTCAGAAACGTTCTGACATCGAAATCGTTGGTATCAACGATCTCCTGGACGCTGAATACATGGCGTACATGCTGAAGTACGACTCAACTCACGGTCGTTTCGACGGCACCGTTGAAGTGAAAGACGGCCACCTGGTTGTTAACGGCAAAACCATCCGCGTTACTGCTGAGAAAGACCCAGCTAACCTGAAATGGAACGAAATCGGTGTTGATGTTGTAGCTGAAGCTACCGGTATCTTCCTGACCGACGAAACTGCACGTAAACACATCACTGCAGGCGCGAAGAAAGTTGTTCTGACTGGTCCTTCTAAAGACAACACCCCAATGTTCGTTCGTGGTGCAAACTTCGAAACTTACGCTGGCCAGGACATCGTTTCCAACGCATCCTGCACCACCAACTGCCTGGCACCGCTGGCTAAAGTTATCAACGACAACTTCGGCATCATCGAAGGTCTGATGACTACCGTTCACGCTACCACCGCTACTCAGAAAACCGTTGACGGCCCGTCTCACAAAGACTGGCGCGGCGGCCGTGGCGCGGCTCAGAACATCATCCCATCCTCTACCGGTGCTGCTAAAGCTGTAGGTAAAGTACTGCCAGAACTGAATGGCAAACTGACTGGTATGGCGTTCCGCGTTCCAACGCCTAACGTATCCGTTGTTGACCTGACCGTTCGTCTGGAAAAAGCTGCTTCTTATGAAGAAATTAAGAAAGCAATCAAAGCTGCTTCCGAAGGCGCAATGAAAGGCGTTCTGGGTTACACCGAAGACGACGTTGTATCTACTGATTTCAACGGCGAAGTGTGCACTTCCGTGTTCGATGCTAAAGCTGGTATCGCACTGAACGACAACTTCGTGAAACTGGTTTCCTGGTACGACAACGAAACTGGCTACTCTAACAAAGTACTGGACCTGATCGCTCACATCTCCAAATAAGTTGAGATGAGTGTTTGATCCAAAAAGGCGACTTCGGTCGCCTTTTTTATTGTTTTTTAGACAGAGGATTGCTTAATGATTAATAAAATATTTGCACTTCCGGTAGTCGAACAACTTACCCCTGTGCTCTCCCGCCGCCAGATTGACGGCGCTGATGTTATCGTCGTTGAACACCCGCGCGTGAAAGCCTCCGTAGCGCTGAATGGCGCCCACCTGCTCTCCTGGAAGCCTGTGGGCGAAGAGGAAGGACTGTGGCTGAGCGACGCCACCTCGTTCAAAAAAGGGGCTGCTATCCGTGGCGGCGTCCCCATCTGCTGGCCATGGTTCGGCCCGTCCACACAGCAGGGTTTGCCGTCTCACGGTTTTGCCCGTAACCAGCAGTGGACGCTGAAAGCGCACAACGAAGATGACAACGGTGCCGTGCTGACCTTTGAGCTGCAGGCGAATGATGAAACCCGCGCCCTGTGGCCGCATGATTTCACCCTGTACGCCCGTTTCAAGCTGGGTAAAACCTGCGAAATTGAGCTGGAAGCCCACGGCGAGTTCGAAACCACGTCTGCCCTGCACACCTACTTCAACGTGGGTGACATCAACTCAGTGAAGGTGAGCGGCCTCGGCGATACCTTTATCGACAAAGTTGATAATGCGAAAGAGGGCAAGCTGAGCGACGGCGTTCAGGCTTTCCCCGATCGTACCGACCGCGTCTATCTCCACCCGGAAGCCTGCAGCGTGATCCACGATGGTGCCCTGAACCGCGGCATTGAGGTCGTTCATCATCATCACAGCAATGTGGTGGGCTGGAACCCAGGTCCGGCATTGTCTGTCAGCATGGCCGATATTCCTGATGACGGTTACAAAACATTCGTTTGTGTAGAAACAGCCTGCGTCACCACACCTCAAAACGCGAGCGAAGAAAAACCGTCTCGTTTAGGGCAGACGATCCGTATTGTTAAGCGATAATCGCCCTGCACCACAAAAAAGCAAACGGGGCGCAAGCGCCCCGTTTTGATGCAATGATTGCACTGAATCAATGCACAATCAGAACTTGTAGGTCACACCCACAGAGAAGATACCCGCCCAGGACTTATCGACCATCGGGCTATCTTTCACTTCATCGCTCAGACGCTCATAACGGCCAGTACCGTAGACGCTCCAGTCGCCAAGGAAGTTATAGCTCGCGGTCAGCTCCAAGTAGGGATCCCAGCCATCATCTGCGCTGTAGCTTTTCAGACCACTGCGGCGAGACTCGTTTTTAGAGACGCCGTAATAGTAGTCGTTGTAGTTTTCACTGTTGTACTGCACACCGATGCCCGGCGTCAGGGTAAACCCGCCGTTGGTATAGCGGTACAGCCACGCCAGGTCCCAGATAAAGCCGTTGCTGTTATCCAGCGTATCACCCGCCAGGGCCGTACGCAGGAAGCCATACTCGGTGTTGTGGACATATGAGAGCCCGCCATCATGCTACTTTTGCGCTTATCGAGCTGGCGAAGCGCGTGACTGTCGCTGTCTCCCGGCTTGAAGTGCGTTGGATCGTAGTAGGCCATGATCGAGAGCTTGTCGGACGTGTCATTCCAGAGATAGTAGCCGCCGCCGAGACCGCGGAACCAGACGTTCTCGCCTTCATAGGTGATAACGGGAACAGGATATACGTCACGATCGTACTGTTTGTATGGGCTGTTAATGACGCCAACACCCGCGCCAACCGTCCACTGACTTTCCGCCTGAGCGGTGCTAACTGCGGTCGCGGCAAGGATGCCCAATGCCAGAAGTTTGAGTTTGGTCACAATCCATTCTTTCCTGTAGTCAAATAATCAGCGGGAGAAGTGTAACCGCCATTCCCGTACAACCCAAAATTTTTTGCCTGCTAATCAGTCTGATTAACCCGTTATTTTTCACTTTTCAGATGACAGCACGCTTTCATTTATATGACCACTGAATGAAAAACGTGCTTAAGCCTTAGAACCCAGGTGGAAATTTTTGGATGAGTTATTGATATGTCATTGAAATTAGATTTTCTCAGCATGCAAGTTTGGCAAATGCCATCTACGCTTAATTTTAAGAAGAGTTTTCCTGAACGCCCTGCGGTTCTTAGCCTCTGACCTGGCACACAGGTTGCTGCTCTGGCAGTGAGGTGCGAGAAATTCTCTTCCGGGAGCCTCCACTACTCATACGAACGGCTCTTATCCTGTGCTAAAAAACGAAAGGACGGCATGCCATGAATATATTCGATCACTATCGCCAGCGCTATGAAGCTGCCAAGGACGAAGAGTTCACACTGCAGGAGTTTCTTACCATTTGTCGGCAAGATCGCAGTGCCTATGCCAATGCGGCAGAACGGCTATTGATGGCTATTGGTGAGCCAAACATGGTTGATACTGCCCTGGAGCCACGGCTTTCCCGTCTATTTTCGAATCGGGTGGTCGCCCGATATCCGGCGTTCGAAGAGTTCTACGGCATGGAAGATGCCATTGAACAGATTGTCTCCTATCTGAAGCATGCCGCTCAGGGTCTGGAAGAGAAGAAACAGATCCTCTATTTACTCGGCCCAGTCGGTGGCGGTAAATCCTCGCTGGCTGAACGCCTGAAGTCGCTGATGCAGCGCGTGCCGATTTATGTGTTGAGCGCTAATGGCGAACGCAGCCCGGTGAACGACCATCCGCTGTGCCTGTTTAATCCACAGGAAGATGCGCAAATTCTGGATAAAGAGTTTGGTATTCCGCGCCGCTACCTCGGCACCATCATGTCGCCTTGGGCGGCAAAACGCCTGCATGAGTTTGGGGGCGATATCACTAAATTCCGCGTGGTGAAAGTGTGGCCGTCTATCCTTGAGCAGATCGCCATCGCCAAAACGGAACCGGGTGATGAGAACAACCAGGATATCTCGGCGCTGGTGGGTAAAGTTGATATCCGTAAGCTGGAAAACTTCGCACAAAATGACCCGGATGCCTACGGCTATTCCGGTGCGCTGTGCCGCGCCAACCAGGGGATTATGGAATTCGTGGAGATGTTTAAAGCACCAATCAAAGTGCTGCATCCTCTGCTGACGGCGACCCAGGAAGGGAACTATAACGGTACGGAAGGTATCTCCGCCCTGCCGTTTAACGGGATAATCCTCGCCCACTCGAACGAATCCGAATGGGTGACCTTCCGTAATAATAAAAACAATGAGGCCTTCCTTGACCGCGTGTACATCGTCAAGGTGCCTTATTGCCTGCGGATCTCCGAAGAGATCAAGATTTACGAGAAACTGCTCAACCACAGTGAGCTGGTGCACGCTCCCTGCGCGCCAGGCACGCTGGAAACGTTGTCGCGCTTCTCTATCCTTTCGCGTTTGAAAGAGCCGGAAAACTCCAGCATCTACTCAAAAATGCGCGTCTATGATGGCGAAAGCCTGAAAGACACCGACCCGAAAGCGAAATCCTATCAGGAGTATCGTGATTACGCCGGGGTCGATGAAGGGATGAACGGCCTGTCCACCCGTTTCGCGTTTAAGATCCTCTCCCGCGTCTTTAACTTCGACCATGCGGAAGTGGCGGCCAACCCGGTTCACTTGTTCTACGTGCTGGAGCAGCAGATTGAACGCGAGCAGTTCCCGCAGGAGCAGGCTGAACGCTATCTTGAGTTCCTGAAAGGCTACCTGATTCCGAAATACGCCGAGTTCATTGGCAAAGAGATCCAGACAGCCTACCTGGAATCCTATTCGGAGTACGGACAGAATATTTTCGACCGTTATGTCACCTACGCTGACTTCTGGATCCAGGATCAGGAGTACCGCGACCCGGATACCGGCCAGCTGTTTGACCGTGAATCCCTGAACGCGGAACTGGAAAAAATCGAGAAGCCTGCCGGGATCAGCAACCCGAAAGACTTCCGTAATGAGATTGTGAACTTCGTCCTGCGCGCCAGAGCGCATAACAACGGACGCAATCCGAACTGGACCAGCTACGAGAAACTGCGCACCGTGATTGAGAAGAAAATGTTCTCCAATACCGAAGAACTGCTGCCGGTTATCTCGTTCAACACCAAAACCTCAACCGATGAGCAGAAGAAACACGACGATTTTGTCGACCGTATGATGGAAAAAGGCTACACCCGCAAACAGGTTCGCCTGCTCTGCGAATGGTATCTGCGCGTGCGTAAATCGTCCTAAAACAAGTGCCCGGCAGCGCTAGCGCCTGCCGGGCCAACAAAAACGCAAGTTGGCAAATGCAGTACGGGGGGTATATGACCTGGTTTATTGACCGGCGTCTTAACGGCAAAAACAAGAGCACGGTGAACCGCCAGCGCTTCTTACGCCGTTACAAAGCGCAAATTAAACAGTCGATCTCCGAGGCCATCAACAAACGCTCGGTGACCGACGTCGACAGCGGCGAGTCTGTTTCCATCCCCACCGATGACATCAGCGAACCGATGTTTCATCAGGGGCGAGGCGGTCTGCGCCATCGCGTACACCCAGGTAATGACCACTTCGTTCAGAACGACAGAATTGAGCGTCCTCAGGGCGGCGGCGGTGGTTCAGGAAGCGGTCAGGGACAGGCCAGCCAGGACGGTGAAGGTCAGGATGAGTTCGTTTTCCAGATTTCAAAAGATGAATACCTCGACCTGCTGTTTGAGGACCTGGCGCTGCCGAATCTGAAAAAGAATCAGCATCGTCAGCTTAACGAGTACAAAACCCATCGCGCGGGCTATACCGCCAACGGCGTCCCCGCCAACATCAGCGTCGTGCGTTCGTTGCAGAATTCGCTGGCGCGGCGCACGGCCATGACGGCAGGCAAACGTCGTGAACTGCGCGAACTTGAGAGTAGCCTGAAGGTCGTGGAAAACACGGAGCCGGCGCAACTGCTGGAAGAGGAGCGCCTGCGCAAAGAGATTGCCGAGCTAAGAGCGAAGATCGATCGCGTTCCGTTTATCGACACGTTCGACCTGCGTTACAAGAATTATGAAAAACGCCCAGAGCCCTCAAGCCAGGCAGTGATGTTCTGTCTGATGGACGTCTCCGGCTCCATGGACCAGGCCACCAAGGATATGGCGAAGCGTTTTTATATCCTGCTCTACCTGTTCCTGAGCAGAACCTATAAGAACGTGGAAGTGGTCTATATTCGCCACCATACGCAGGCTAAAGAGGTCGACGAGCATGAGTTCTTCTACTCGCAGGAGACAGGCGGCACCATCGTCTCCAGCGCGCTGAAGCTGATGGATGAAGTCGTGAAAGAGCGTTACGACCCGGCGCAATGGAATATCTATGCCGCGCAGGCGTCCGATGGTGATAACTGGGCCGACGACTCACCGCTGTGTCACGACATCCTGGCGAAGAAAATTCTGCCGGTGGTGCGTTACTACAGCTATATCGAAATTACCCGTCGCGCGCATCAGACCCTGTGGCGGGAGTATGAACATCTGCAATCGATGTTTGATAATTTTGCCATGCAACATATCCGTGACCAGGATGATATTTATCCGGTGTTCAGGGAGCTCTTCCACAAGCAGTCTGCTAACAGCAACGCATAATCTCACAGCCAGCGAACGCGCTGGCTGTTTTCTTTCGACGCCGTTCTTCTCGTGCTAATGTAGCCATCTGCATACTGGATTATCACCGGGAAAATCGCGATGACTGACGACGTTATGGGGACAGGAACCCACCAGCAACTGATAACCTTACTCACCGGCCAAGGCGCGCGTTTTCGCGTTATGGAGCACGAGGCGGTCGGGAAATGTGAAGCGGTAAGTGAAATACGCGGGACCGATCTGCGTCAGGGAGCAAAAGCCCTGGTCTGCAAAGTGAAGGGAAACGGTGTTAAAAAGCATGTTCTGGCGATCCTGGCCGCCGATCTGCAGGCCGACCTGAGCCGGCTTGCCAGCCATTTCGGCGGGCTTAAAGCCTCCCTCGCCAGCCCGGCCGAGGTAAGTACCCTTACCGCCTGCGTATTCGGCGCTATTCCGCCTTTTAGTTTCCACCCCGATCTGACGCTGGTCGCCGACCCGCTGCTGTTCGAGCGTTTCGACGAAATCGCGTTTAACGCCGGCCTGCTGGAAAAATCCGTGATCATGGATACCCAGGATTACCTGCGCATCGCCCGTCCTGAGCTTGTGACTTTCCATAAAGTCTAACCGTGAAGGCTGACTGTCAGCCTTTTCTCTCCAGCAACAATACGGAAGCGACGAGAATCGCGGCAATGGCGAAAAACGATGAGGAGATAATCAGCGTTTCAACAAACATGTGATCGTTCATGATAGCGACCCCTTTGCGATATCTGCCTTCGTTTTAAACCGCGTAAATGACAAGGTTATGACAGCGGTAAAATCTTTTTAAAACTGTTCTCCGCCCTTTTTCCGCGTACAGTAAGCAGGACGATTATTTTGGCAAGGATTCCCTATGTTTGACCCTACTCTGCTCATTCTCCTGGCACTCGCCGCGCTGGGTTTTATCAGCCATAACACCACCGTCGCCATCTCGATTCTGGTGCTGATTATCGTGCGCGTCACGCCGTTAAATACCTTTTTCCCGTGGATAGAAAAGCAAGGCCTCACCATCGGGATAATCATTTTAACCATCGGGGTGATGGCGCCCATCGCCAGCGGTACGCTTCCCGCCTCAACGCTGCTGCACTCGTTTGTCAACTGGAAATCGCTGGTGGCTATCGCGGTAGGTGTATTTGTCTCATGGCTCGGTGGGCGCGGCGTTACGCTGATGAGCAGCCAGCCTTCACTGGTTGCGGGTCTGCTGGTGGGCACGGTGCTGGGCGTAGCGCTCTTTCGCGGCGTGCCGGTGGGCCCGCTGATTGCAGCCGGGCTGGTCTCCCTGTTTATCGGGAAGTCGTAGTCAGGCTGGCCATGTAACGCGCCGGCGTCTGACCCAGCCCCTTCTTAAACATGGTAATAAACGCGGTGGTCGAGTCATAACCCAGTGACTGCGCCACCTGCTGTACCGATTTCCCGCCTATCAAATGCTGTAACGCCACAATAAGCTGCAGCTGGTGACGCCAGCGACGAAAGCTTAATCCGGTCTCTTTTACCACCAGTCGCGCCAGGTTGCGTTCGCTCATGGCGAAGTGGCTTGCCCATTGTGCCAGCGTCTGCCAGGCCGCGGGCTCTTCAGCCATCTTCTCGCTCATCAGCCGGATTTTTGGATGGGGCGAGACGGGTAACTGTAAATGCTCCTGACGCTGGAGCGGCAGTTCATCAAACAGGACATCGACCAGTCGGGATGTGGCCGCAAGCTGAAGCTGTGCCTGCGATTTTTCTGCCAGAGATAAAATGAGCTCCCGCACCAGAGGTGACATTTTCAGCGTACAACAGCGGTCGGGCAGACTGGCGGCGCCGGGCTCAATGAACAAAAAGCAGAGCTGCGCCCCCGGCGTGGCCCTGTTACTGTGCGGCATCTGCCCGGGGATCCAGACCGCGTACTGGGGCGGTACCATCAACATGGCATTTTCCACTTCACAGGTAATCGCGCCGCCAAGCGCCAGAATCAGCTGTCCCTTGCGGTGATGATGCAGGGGTATATATTGTTCCTCCGCCACCACACGGATGCGAAAGGCGACGGCCGCATCATGCTGGCTATCAGGATCGTAGCCGTCCAGTCCCAGTCCAATCATCATGTTGTCCGATTTTAGCGATAAACTGTCATTTTAGCCTGATTTCAACCGCCGGGAAAATCGGTATTGTGTGCGCTCGCTTGAACGTATGAGAACATAATGACTACTGCTATTCGCACCTCAGGAAAACACGGCGCGCTGTTGATTGCAGGCATCCTGATGATCGCCACCACGCTTCGCGTCACCTTTACCGGCGCAGCCCCGCTGCTGGATACCCTTCGCCTTGATTATGGCTTAAGCACGGCGCAAACCGGTCTGCTGACCACCCTGCCCCTGTTGGCTTTTGCCCTGATCTCCCCGCTCGCCGCAGGTCTGGCCCGACGTATTGGCATGGAGCGTAGCCTGTTTATCGCCCTCTTGCTGATTTGCGCCGGGATAGCCGTTCGCTCCCTGCCTTCCGCTGCCCTGCTTTTCATCGGCACGGCAGTGATTGGCTGCGGGATCGCGCTTGGGAACGTGCTGTTACCGGGTTTAATTAAACGTGACTTTCCGGGCCAGGTGGCGAAACTCACCGGTGCCTATTCCCTGACGATGGGGGCAGCCGCCGCGTTAGGCTCGGCGCTAATCGTGCCGCTGGCCCAGGGTCATGCGGGCTGGCAGGGCGCGCTGCTGATGCTTATGGTGTTTCCGCTGCTCGCCTTGCTGCTCTGGCTGCCGCAGTGGCGTCAGAAACATGTTGCGACGGTAACAGGCGCAGGCGCGTTACATAACCGCGCAATCTGGCGTTCTGCTCTCGCCTGGCAGGTGACGCTCTTTCTGGGGATTAACTCTCTTATCTATTACGTCATCATCGGCTGGCTGCCGGCGATACTGCTTAGCCACGGCTACAGCGAGGCACAGGCAGGTTCGGTGCATGGTCTTTTACAGCTGGCGACAGCCGTGCCGGGACTTGCCGTTCCGCTGCTCCTCCATCGGCTGAAAGATCAGCGGACAATCGCCGGTGCAGTGGCGCTGATGTGCGCAGTAAGCGCAGCGGGATTGTGGTTTATGCCGGATATGGCGGTGATGTGGACGCTGGTGTTTGGCTTTGGCTCCGGGGCAACGATGATCCTCGGCCTGACGTTCATCGGTCTGCGCGCGAGCTCTGCGCATCAGGCGGCGGCATTGTCCGGTATGGCACAGTCTATCGGCTATCTGCTCGCTGCCTGCGGACCGCCGCTGATGGGTAAAATCCACGATTCGGTAGGAGACTGGCGCATCCCCCTTCTCGCCTGTGCGCTGGCCGCGATCGTCATGGCCGTCTGCGGGATACTTGCCGGGCGCGACCGGGAAATCGCGCCCCGCTAAACACGAAGGCAGACCATCGGGTCTGCCCTGTTTTAGCCCCGCGCCGCGCGAAGCATTGCCTGTACGAGAACCACCGGACGTCCTTCCAGCGCAGCACGCTCGTGCTGGAACAAAGTGATCACAAAGAACGGGTGGGTTATCAGCTCCGCCGCACGGATTTCCCCCTGTTCGTCCCAGCCCGTCACGCGCATATCACCGCTCTCCAGCGCCTGAGCAAATTCCGGCGACACACCATAGTTGCAGTGATATCCCTCTTCAATTTCGGGTTTGCCGTAGGCTTTGGCGATCAGCGTATTGCTGCGCAGTTCAATGGCATCGGATATTTCCACCAGCGAGCAGGTCAGCGGCGCGATCACCATAGTGCCTTCGGTATCCGTCTCAGCATGTGCCGCATCGTGCCAGCCCAGCACGTTACGGGCATACTCAATCAGCGCATGCTGGAACCCACCGCAGGTCCCCAGGAACGGAATACTGTTTTCACGGGCGTAGCGTGCGGCGATAAAGGCGGCCTCTGTGTTTTTATAGGGGCTCGCAGGAACCAGCCAGATGGCATCGTAGCCCACCAGATCCTCAGAACTGGTTAATTCCGGGGTAGCAAGCCAGTCGTAATCGGCGGTGAGGTCAAGAACGGCCGCAGCATCGTCAATGGCCAGCGGGATCGCCTTGTGTGCAATAACATCAGGATTGTAATCGCCAACCAGCGCAATGCGGAGCGTCGTTTTAACCGGGAGGTGTTCCATGAAAGGTTCCTTATGCCAGAGTATTATCAGATAACATAAGGAACCTCAGACTACCGATCTTCTGCAATTATCACAATACCTTAAATTGGGAGGGTGGAATTATGATTCAGTGCAAACGCGTCTATGAGCAGGCAAGCCCGGACGATGGCTATCGGGTGCTGGTGGACAGACTCTGGCCGCGCGGGGTTAAAAAAACGGACCTCGCCCATGACGAATGGTGTAAAACACTCACGCCATCGAACGCATTACGTCAGGAGTATCATAGCGAAGCTATTGATTTTGCGACTTTCAGTAAAGCCTATCAGGAAGAACTGGCGCAGCATAAGGACGAGGGAAGGCGTCTTGCGGCGCTGGCACAAAAGCAGACTCTCACCCTCCTCTATGGCGCGAAAAACACGGAACAGAATCACGCCCTGGTTTTAGCCGACTGGCTACGCCATTTGTGATCAGCTGATTGTCAGCTCATCCAGCATTTGCGGGGCTTGATCAGGGGTGAGCGGCATCAGATGTTCGGCGCGAACAAACGCAAAGCCGTGCTGATTGTCAAAGGCGTAGACGTCTCCGGTGACCAGCCAAAGCGCGCGGTCCGCACTTGCGGGTAATTGCGTCATCACGCCGTTAACCGGGTTTACAAAACGCAGGCCAGGCTGGCAAAGACCAAACAACTCAACAGATTTACCAATATTGCGACGGCCAGACGCCGTGCGGGCACCGATGATCATCGCCATGCTGCCCGGTTTAAGCTGAAACATACTTCTCTCGCGGTAACAGTAGCCACATACTGGCTAAGAATAATCCTAAAGAGAAGTGTATCGCAGCACCTGCCCTTCTGTCACCTGGTGGGTTGCGGATGATCGCGACGATAGAGCGTCCATTCGTCGATCACTTCACCACCCGGCAGCTTGCACTCGGTACGAACACCCTGCGGGCTTTGAATCGGGATCTGTTCCCCGCCCTTTTCCAGACAGTAAACGGAAGCCGGGTTCGCCATACCTACGGCCTGTGGCGGTTTGGGCGCATCGGGTGGGGTTGTTTTTGCGGTACAGGCGGCCAGGGGAAGCGTCAGCGCCAGAAGCAGAAATCTCATCGCATCGATCCTTGTGACATCATCTTTGCCTAAGGGTAACGGCTCAGCGCCGCTTTCTCCATATATAAAATTTTCCGCATTCATGTTTTACTATGCCTGAAGCCTAAGAATTCAGCATAACATGCAGATGCAGACGTCTTCTGCCTGGGAGTCTTTCTACGTCATGTCGGATATTATCCTTGCCCGTGTTTCAGAAACCCTCGTTACTGAGCAATCCCTTGAAAGTCTCGTTCGTCAGCTGCTGGAGATGCTGGAAATCGTCACCGATATGGAGTCGACTTACCTGACGAAGGTGGATATCCAGGCGCGGCTGCAGCATATCCTTTATGCCCGAAACAGTAAGCAGATGACGATCCCGGAGGGGCTGAGCGTGCCCTGGGATGAGACGCTGTGTAAGCGCGCGCTGGATAGCGACACCATCTTCAGTAACGATGTCCCCGAGCGCTGGCCGGAGTGCGAAGCGGCGAAAGCTCTCGGTATTACCACTTACATGAGCATTCCGGTTCATCTCGCCGATGGCTCGCTTTACGGTACGCTTTGCGCCACCAGCACGGCTAAAAAGCCGCTCAGCGAGCGCGGTGAACAGATATTAAAATTATTCGCCGGGTTGATTGGTCAGTACATTCAGAAAGAATCTCTGGTGAACCAGCTTCGGGAAGCCAACGCGGCGCTCATCGCACACTCTTATACCGATGCCCTTACCGGCCTGCCCAACCGTCGCGCCATCTTTGAGGATCTGACTACTCTGTTTTCCCTGGCTCGACACCTGAAACGTAACGCCATCATTGCGTTTATCGACCTGGACGATTTTAAATTGATTAACGATCGGTATGGGCATGAAGCAGGCGACCAGTTCCTGATTGAAGTGGGCAAGCGTTTGACCGCAGAAAAACAGCAGGACGATATCATTGGTCGGCTGGGCGGCGATGAATTTCTGGTGGCCTCTCTGAGTCATGTCGACAATGAGGAGCACATGAATCAGCTTAAAGCGCGCTTCAGCGCCCGCATTGCAGGGGAATACTGGCTGGGTAACATTAACCTTATTTATCCGGGAGCCAGCCTCGGCGTCATCGAAGTGGACCCAGACGTAACCGATCCAGACAGCGCATTACGTGCTGCTGATGTGGCGATGTATCAGGATAAGAAAGGAAAAAGCAAAACACGCTTTCTCGCGATGGATTAACCCCGTACACTCTACGGCGTTATAAAAAGAAAAAGGTGATGATATGAGAATAGGGATCCTCTTCCCTGTCGTTATTTTTATAACGGCGGTCGTGTTTCTGGCGTGGTTTTTTGTCGGTGGTTACGCTGCACCGGGGGCATAAATGAGAAAAACCACGCTCATTATGTTAATCATCGCCATTGTGGCCTTTGCTGGCACGCAGCTTGGCTGGTGGTGAACCCGTGATGTAAAAAGGCCGCCATCCGGCAGCCTTTTTTAACGCTTCAGTTTTAGCTTTTGATCTTTCTGTAGATAAACAGCACAACCAGCGCGCCGATCACCGCAACCGCAAAGCTGCCGAAGTTAAAGCCATCTACTTTCCCGAAGCCGAACAGCGTACTGATCCAGCCGCCGACTACCGCGCCGACAATACCCAGTATTACGGTGACGATAAACCCACCGCCATCTTTGCCCGGCATGATCCACTTCGCCAGAATACCCGCAATAAGCCCAAAGATAATCCAGGATAAAATTCCCATAACTTTCCTCTCTGTATGGTTTTTGTCATTAAATCAACGACACAAAAAAGGATAGCACAGGATTTGAGAAAGGAAGTTTGTGATAAGCCTCACACTGACCGGATGCGCATTTTGCCATCAAAATGCCCTTCCCCAGGAAATGTGGGGTTGCATCTTTTGTTGAGAAAGATTATCTTTCTCAACACTGAATAGTTGAGAGAAATACTCAGGTATTCAGTACGACATTGCTCACATTGCTTCCAGTATTTCTTGCCCACGCTTTCGTGGGCTTTTTTTTGGGTTATACCCCAACAAAAGCGTGCCGGTTACGGCCTCCGCGTTTTGCCTGATAGAGCGCCTGGTCCGCGGCAATAATAATATTCTGCTGACTGCCCGCGATGTCGACAGCACGCGCAGTAGATATGCCTACACTCACCGTGACCCGCCCGAAAGGACTGAACGCGTGTTCAATGTGGAGAGAGAAGACATTGCGAATAATCGTCTGTGCAAGGCGGAGCGCCTCCTGGATATCCGATTCAGGCAATATCAATGCAAACTCCTCCCCGCCATATCGCGCCACAAGCTGGTTGTCGCGAGTGAGGCTTTCCCTGAGGCAGTTTCCCAGTAATGCCAGACACCTGTCCCCTTCCGGGTGACCATAGTTATCGTTGTACTTTTTGAAGTAGTCCACATCCACGAGGAGGAGCGAAATCGGCGCGTCCTCTGCCGCGCACATCGCAATGTCGGAGAGAATTTTTTCATCGAAAATACGTCGGTTATAAAGCCCGGTCAGGGCATCCTCCGAGGCAATAATCTTTAGCGCTTTGTTATCCCGTGTTTTTCTGGATAAGTCGGAATACAGGAAATAAGACGCCACGATGAGTATCGCGGTAAAAACGAAAATAAGTAAGGCAAGCTGAATCGCCTGCTTGCGCCAGGGAGAAAGGGCTTCATCCGCGCTGACCGCCACCGTCGTGACCAGTCCGTAGCGGCTGTTTTTCTCATAGGCATAAATGCGTTCGATTTTATCAAACCGGGAAACGGAGCTGGCTATCCCTGTATTTTGTACTTTCAGGTATTTCCTGAAGAGAGGGGAATCGGAAAAAATCGTACCGATATAGGTATTCTTAAAGGGGTAGCGAATCAGTAAAACGCCTGTTTGTGTCGTTAAGCCAATAACGCCTGCGTGTCCGATATTGATCTGTCCATAAAGGGCCAGAAAATTTTCGATACCCAGGGTCACTACCACGACGCCGTTAAATGCCCCCGTGTGAGTCTCAAGGCGTCGGCTAATGGTAATAACCCATTTACCATTGGTTCTGCTTATCACTGGCTCGCCAATAAATATCTGCTGGCTTTTATTTTCCTTGTGATAGACAAAGAATGACCGGTCCGCGCCTTTACGGGGACCTGCAAAATTTTCATGCAAGGCGGTGAAGATATCCCCATGCGCATCATAGACAACCACATTATTAATCTGGGTAAGAAGGTTATCCTGATTGCTTATCATTCGCTGAATATTGGTCGCCTGTTGCGGGGTCATGCCATAAATTTCAAGGGTGTCGGAAACGGTGGTAATCAACATTTCACTTTGGCGTATGATCCCTTCTGTATAGACATTCAGGGTATGGCTCAGGTTGGCAACGCTGGTATTGATCTGCTGGATTGACTGCTGTCGGGAGGTTGCAATCTGCACGGCAAGCGACAATGAAATGATCAACGAGACAATGATGACGGTAATGGTTGTTGTGTAAAAAGTATTTTTGACATGCACGAGCTTTTCCACCTTATCACGCCTGACATCCCTGGCTGACAACTCTTGTCACTGTAACAAAGCTCAGGTTAAGAGGAAAATGAATTGCACTTAAGCATAGTTCATCCGCCTGGATTAGGCTGACTACCCATATTATCAGGCTTGTAGCAAGCCCAGCCTGTGATAAGATTTGAAAAATCAGGGAGCGGACAAGGTATCTGGAAAATGAAAAAGATCGTTGCCGTTACTATCGTTTCAGCGTTTCTGGTCTTTCTGTCTCTCTATACGGTCAATGCGGTTATCATGGGCCAGCAGAAAAGCAAACTGCGTGAGATTTCCCAGACCCTTTTACAGTATTCAGAAGGCCTGTCTCAGAGCGTGGCGCAGACACTTAAAGGCCTGACCACTCAGGGATGCGACAAAGCCAGCCTTGATCGCTACAGACAGATTAAGCTCGACAGCCTTTATTTTGCAGACATCGGTTTTATAGAGCAGGGAAAAATAATCTGTACCGCTTTTTGGGGAAAACTCGCTAACCCTGTCCCCCTTCCAGCAGAGCTCCATAAAACACCCAGGGGATTCCTGCTCGCGCAATTTTCCAGAAAAGATTTTTTCACGGGCAATGCGGCCATCTACAATAATCTTATTATCTTCTCCTCCCGCTACGCTTACGATAAATTCACCCCGGTTACCAACAATTACTCACTCATCGCAACCACCAAAGACTTTGCCAGAATATTTTTTTCAGCAACCCATGAGGTAAAAGAACAGGATGGGGTACATTCCACGTTATTTACCCTCACCCTCACACAGTGCAGCACTTCCTGGGATTTGTGCGTCATTGTGAAGCATCACCATGCAGGACTGGCCTCGTTATCTCCCGCGGTGTTTGCCTTTCTCGTGGCTATTTTATGTTTTATCTGGATTGCGATAACGTTATTTTTCTTTCGACTCAATGAAGACCGCTTTTCACTGGAACGGACGTTGGTTAAAGCCGTCTTAACCAACACTATTGGCGTTCACTACCAGCCCATAATTCGCATTCAGGATAGCAAAATAGTGGGCGTGGAGGTTTTATCGAGATGGCGCGACGCAAAACACGGTGACGTCTCGCCGGAATTGTTTATTCCATTAATCCAGAAAATTGGTTTGTATAAAAAATATTATACCCATATTCTTGAGAAATCCCTTAAGGACATCGCACCGCTGGTGCTTAAGCATCAACTGGTCGTTTCGCTCAATGTTGGTCGAACGGAAATTGAAGATGGACAATTTATCAGCATTTTGCGCTGTGGATGTTTAGCCAACAACATTCCGCTGTCTCTGGTAAAAGTCGAACTCTCTGAAAAAGCCGTTTCCACCGCGAATATTCTGGAGGGCTTCTGTCAGAAGTTAAAATCCCTTGGTGTCAGAATATCCATTGATGACTTCGGTGTGCAAAACTCCAACCTGGCCAGGCTTTCGCTTCTTGAATATGATGAGATCAAAATCGACAAGTCGCTGGTCGATGGCATCAGTGAGCATTATAAGCAGAACATTTTTGTGATCTTTAGCGACGCCCTCGCAAAACTGAATAAAACGCTGGTTTTCGAAGGCGTTGAGAACGAAATACAATTCCGCTTTATTGCTGAACGATATCCTGAGGCTCTGGTTCAGGGATGGTATTTTTCAAAATCTGTTTCCCGCCGTGAGCTTGCGAAGCGGCTCCTGGGTCTGGCGCGGTAGGCTATTCATTTCCCCACTGATTAAGGAAGTTCGCAATATCATCAATACGTTCAGCATGAACCCCGGCTTCACGCGCCATCTCTTGCTGAGCTTCCTCATCAATCTCCTCATTATTTGATAACCGCGTGAGCAGCAGCTGGAAATAATGCGCCAATGGGTCCTGCTCTGACTCACTGACAGGCTTTGCGGCTTCCGTCGCGTATTCTTCGACGATGTCATAATACTTCAATGGGATGTCGTTATTCATAACTGTCTAAACCTCTCAGGATGAAGCCACAAGTATATCGGACGACGCACGGTTGACCAACGCGTTGCTTCAGATAAGCAGCGCCAGCAAGGCGGCAAGCGCAGGTAAAGCCTGAACATACAGAATCTTACGGCTGGCGGTCACTGCGCCAAAGAGACCGGCAATCAGCACGCAGGCCAGGAAGAAGATGGCCACATGAACACCCTCTTCACCGAGCCACAGACTCCAGAGCAAACCCGCCGCAAGAAAACCATTGTATAGCCCCTGATTCGCGGCCAGCACGCGGGTTTCACGCGCAAATTCCGGGCTGAGGTTAAACGCCTTATGCCCTGTTCTGGTGTCCCACAGGAACATTTCCAGCACAAGGATGTAAAGATGGATAAATGCAACGACAGCGGTAAGAACAGTGGCTAGCATCGTGTTATTTCCTGCAGGCAGAGGCAAAAAAAACGGGAACCCTCAGGCCCCCGCTCTTGTTTAACCCAGAATCTGGATTACATGTTCGCGATAATCGCGTCGCCAAACTCTGAGCATTTCAGCAGCTTGGCGCCTTCCATCAGACGTTCGAAATCGTAAGTTACGGTTTTCGCGTTGATCGCGCCTTCCATACCTTTCACGATCAGGTCCGCGGCTTCGAACCATTCCATGTGGCGCAGCATCATCTCTGCGGACAGGATGATAGAGCCTGGGTTCACTTTGTCCTGACCTGCATATTTAGGAGCAGTACCGTGGGTCGCCTCGAACAGAGCGCACTCGTCACCGATGTTTGCACCAGGGGCGATACCGATACCGCCAACCTGTGCTGCCAGGGCGTCAGAGATGTAGTCACCGTTCAGGTTCATACAGGCAATCACGTCGTATTCAGCAGGACGCAGCAGGATCTGCTGCAGGAACGCATCGGCGATCACATCTTTAACGATGATCTCTTTACCGGTGTTCGGGTTCTTAATCTTCTGCCACGGGCCACCGTCGATCAGCTCACCGCCGAACTCTTCTTTCGCCAACTGGTAACCCCAGTCTTTGAAAGCACCTTCGGTGAACTTCATGATGTTGCCTTTGTGAACCAGAGTCACAGAGTCACGGTCGTTAGTGATCGCGTATTCGATAGCCGCGCGCACCAGACGTTTAGTCCCTTCTTCGGAGCACGGCTTGATGCCGATACCGCAATGTTCAGGGAAGCGAATTTTCTTCACGCCCATCTCTTCGCGCAGGAATTTAATCACTTTTTCTGCGTCTGCAGAGTCTGCTTTCCACTCGATGCCCGCGTAGATGTCTTCTGAGTTTTCGCGGAAGATAACCATATCGGTCAGTTCAGGGTGCTTAACCGGGCTTGGGGTGCCCTGATAGTAACGCACCGGACGCAGACAGACGTACAGGTCCAGCTCCTGACGCAGTGCCACGTTCAGGGAGCGGATACCGCCGCCGACTGGGGTGGTCAATGGGCCTTTGATAGCAACGCGGTAGTCGCGGATCAGGTCCAGCGTTTCTGCTGGCAGCCAGACGTCCTGGCCATAAACTTGAGTCGATTTCTCACCGGTGTAAATTTCCATCCAGGAAATTTTACGCTCGCCTTTGTAGGCTTTCTCAACAGCGGCATCAACCACTTTCAGCATTGCCGGGGTAACGTCTACACCGATACCGTCACCTTCAATGAACGGGATAATCGGATTGTGAGGAACGTTAATCTTGCCGTTTTGCAGGGTGATCTTTTTACCTTCCGCCGGAACAACTACTTTGCTTTCCATTAACCTCTCCTTCGAGCGCTTCTGGTTGTTACTGATCTTATGTTAATAAATTGTAATGAGCCCTTCGATAGTACCTGAATGTCCTGCGCCATGAAAGGTCTTCGTTATTAGGCTATAATGCGGCAATTGATAACGCCTGAAAATACCATGAAGAAAACTTCTTTTACAAAACACCGGGTTGAGCGATTCAGCTCGCGACAAGCCGCCAGAAGACCGCAAGAAACCCAGCCGAAGCGGGTTATTTTGTTCAATAAACCCTACGATGTTTTGCCGCAGTTCACCGATGAGGCCGGACGCAGCACGCTGAAGGATTACATTCCCGTTCAGGGCGTGTACGCCGCCGGGCGTCTGGACCGGGACAGCGAAGGACTTTTAGTTTTAACCAACGACGGCGCTCTGCAGGCAAAGCTCACACAGCCGGGAAAACGCACGGGCAAAATTTACTTCGTGCAGGTCGAAGGCGAACCGGACGAAGAAACGCTGGAGAAATTACGCCGCGGCGTAACGCTGAACGATGGCCCAACCCTGCCTGCAGGTATTGAACGCGTGAATGAACCGGAGTGGCTATGGCCGCGCAATCCGCCCATCCGCGAACGCAAATCCATTCCGACAAGCTGGCTCAAAATCACCCTTTATGAAGGCCGCAACCGTCAGGTTCGGCGCATGACCGCTCACGTCGGCTTCCCTACTCTGCGTCTGATTCGCTACGCCATGGGCAGCTACACCCTGGAAACGCTGGCAAACGGTGAATGGCGAGACGTTACCGCTTAAGGAGTCACTATGTTTAAACCTCATGTTACGGTCGCCTGCGTGGTCCACGCCCAGGGTAAATTCCTTGTGGTCGAAGAGAGCATTAACGGTAAAGCGCTGTGGAACCAGCCAGCCGGGCACCTTGAAGCCAATGAGACCTTACTGCAGGCAGCAAAACGCGAGCTGTGGGAAGAGACCGGCATACACGCCGAACCCCAGCACTTTATCCGACTGCATCAGTGGATTGCGCCCGATAGCACCCCGTTCCTGCGCTTCTTGTTTGCCGTCGAGCTTAGCGAAATGTGCGCCACAGAGCCGCAGGATAACGATATCGACCGCTGCCTGTGGGTGACTGCCGAGGAGATCCTTAACGCGCCAAACCTGCGCTCGCCGCTGGTTGCGGAAAGCATTCGCTGCTGGCAGTCTGCTGGCCGCTTACCGCTGGAAGTCATCGGCGCATTTAACTGGCCGTTTACAGAGGGTGCCAATGGTGGGGGGGCGTGATAGAATACGCCGCCTTGAAGTTCAATGTCGTGAGTATTCCATGTCAGATAACAGCCAGAAAAAAGTGATCGTCGGCATGTCCGGCGGTGTCGATTCCTCCGTTTCCGCCTACCTGTTACAGCAACAGGGCTATAAGGTGGAGGGCCTGTTCATGAAGAACTGGGAGGAAGATGATGGCGAGGAATACTGCACTGCCGCTGCGGATCTCGCCGATGCGCAGGCCGTGTGCGATAAGCTCGGCATTGAACTGCACACCGTAAACTTTGCTGCAGAATACTGGGATAACGTCTTTGAACTGTTCCTGGAAGAGTACAAAGCGGGGCGCACCCCGAACCCGGATATTCTGTGCAACAAAGAGATCAAATTTAAAGCCTTCCTGGAATTCGCTGCGGAAGATCTGGGCGCAGACTACATTGCGACCGGCCACTACGTGCGTCGTGCAGATGTGAATGGCAAAAGCCAACTGCTGCGCGGTCTGGACGGCAACAAAGATCAGAGCTACTTCCTTTATACCCTGAGCCACGAACAGATCGCCCAGAGCCTGTTCCCGGTTGGCGAGCTGGAAAAGCCGCAGGTACGTAAAATCGCGGAAGAGCTGGACCTGATCACCGCAAAGAAAAAGGACTCTACCGGCATCTGCTTCATCGGTGAGCGCAAATTCCGTGATTTCCTTGGCCGCTACCTGCCTGCACAGCCGGGTAAAATTGTCACCGTTGATGGCGATGAGATCGGCCAGCACCAGGGGCTGATGTACCATACTTTAGGCCAGCGCAAAGGTCTGGGTATCGGTGGAACCAAAGATGGCAGCGAAGATCCGTGGTATGTGGTCGACAAAGATGTCGAAAACAATATTCTGGTTGTCGCCCAGGGGCACGACCATCCGCGTCTGATGTCCGTTGGCCTTATCGCGCAACAGCTGCACTGGGTCGATCGCGAGCCGCTGAAAGGCACGCTGCGCTGCACGGTGAAAACGCGCTACCGTCAGACCGATATTCCTTGCACCGTTACAGCGCTCGATGACGATCGCATTGACGTGCGTTTTGACGAGCCGGTTGCCGCCGTCACCCCGGGTCAGTCTGCTGTCTTCTACAGCGGCGAAATCTGCCTGGGCGGCGGGATCATTGAACAGCGCCTGCCGCTGCCCGCTGTTTAACAGAGCGCACACATAAAGGAGACCATGTGGCGAAGAACTACTACGACATCACCCTGGCGCTGGCAGGAATTTGCCAGTCTGCCCGTCTGGTGCAACAGCTGGCGCATCAGGGTCATTGCGATGCCGATGCCCTGCACGTTTCACTCAACAGCGTTATCGACCTTAACCCCGGTTCAACTCTGGGTGTATTTGGTGGGAGTGAAACTAATCTTCGTCTCGGTCTTGAAACCCTGCTTGGCGTGCTTAACGCCAGTAGTCGTCAAGGGTTAAACGCAGAACTGACCCGCTACACCTTAAGCCTGATGGTACTTGAGCGTAAGTTGAGCGCGGCGAAAGGCGCGCTCAATACCCTGGGCGATCGTATCGGCGGGCTCCAGCGTCAACTCGACCATTTTGATCTGCAATCCGAAACGCTGCTGAGCGCGATGGCCGGTATTTACGTTGATGTCATCAGCCCGCTGGGCCCACGTATTCAGGTCACCGGATCCCCTGCCGTGCTGCAAAGCCCACAGGTGCAGGCAAAAGTACGTGCGTCCCTGCTGGCAGGGATCCGCGCCGCCGTGCTGTGGCATCAGGTTGGCGGTGGCCGTCTGCAGTTAATGTTTTCTCGTAATCGCCTGACCACTCAGGCAAAACAAATTCTTGCTCATTGTTAACCTCCCGGAGTTGCGAATTATGGAATTATCCTCACTGACCGCCGTATCCCCTGTCGATGGACGCTACGGCGATAAAGTCAGCGCGCTGCGCGGGATCTTCAGCGAATATGGTTTGCTGAAGTTCCGTGTTCAGGTTGAAGTACGCTGGCTGCAGAAGCTGGCCGCCCAGGCAGCAATCAAGGAAGTTCCTGCTTTTGACGAAAAGGCAAACGATTACCTTGATAAAATCGTTGCTGAGTTTAGCGAAGAAGATGCCGCGCGCATTAAGACCATTGAACGCACCACCAACCACGACGTGAAAGCGGTTGAGTACTTCCTGAAAGAGAAAGTGGAAAGCGTCCCTGCCCTGCACGCGGTGTCAGAGTTCATTCACTTCGCCTGTACCTCTGAAGATATCAACAACCTGTCTCACGCGCTGATGCTCTCTACCGCGCGTAAAGAGGTTGTGCTGCCTTACTGGCGTAAGATCATCGACGCGGTGAAAGCGCTCTCCGTGGAATACCGCGACATTCCGCTGCTTTCCCGTACTCACGGCCAGCCAGCCACCCCTTCCACCATGGGTAAAGAGATGGCGAACGTGGCGTACCGCATGGAGCGCCAGTACCGCCAACTGGAACAGGTTGAAATTCTTGGAAAAATCAACGGTGCAGTCGGTAACTACAATGCCCACATCGCCGCTTACCCGGAAGTGGACTGGCACCAGTTCAGTGAAGAGTTTGTCACCTCCCTGGGTATTCAGTGGAACCCGTATACCACGCAGATTGAACCGCACGACTATATCGCTGAGCTGTTTGACTGCATCGCGCGCTTCAACACCATTCTGATCGACTTCGATCGTGACGTGTGGGGCTACATTGCGCTGAACCACTTCAAGCAGAAAACCATCGCCGGTGAAATTGGTTCTTCCACCATGCCGCATAAAGTGAACCCAATCGACTTCGAAAACTCCGAAGGCAACCTGGGCCTGGCGAATGCGGTGCTGCAGCATATGGCGAGCAAACTGCCGGTATCCCGCTGGCAGCGTGACCTGACCGATTCCACCGTGCTGCGTAACCTGGGCGTGGGCATTGGCTACGCGCTGATCGCTTACCAGTCCACCCTGAAAGGCGTGAGCAAACTGGAAGTGAATCGCGATCGTCTGCTGGACGAACTGGATCACAACTGGGAAGTGCTGGCGGAGCCGATTCAGACCGTGATGCGTCGCTACGGCATCGAAAAGCCGTATGAAAAACTGAAAGAGCTGACTCGCGGCAAGCGTGTAGATGCTGAAGGCATGAAACAGTTTATTGACGGTCTGGCACTGCCAGAAGAAGAGAAAACGCGCCTGAAAGCCATGACGCCGGCGAACTACATTGGCCGCGCCATTACCATGGTCGACGAGCTGAAGTAACACCCCTTCCCCCCTTTCCGCCCGGAAAGGGGGTTGCTTTTCCCCGGTTTACTGAATGTTTATCCCCACGGCAACATAATCAGCGTTAAACTATTCGTACTACATATTCTGGGAGAAAAGATGATGCGCGTACTGGTTGTTGAGGATAACGCATTGCTACGCCACCACCTGAAGGTTCAGCTTCAGGAGATGGGACATCAGGTGGACGATGCTGAAGATGCAAAAGAAGCCGATTATTATCTCAATGAACATCTGCCGGATATCGCCATTGTCGATTTAGGCTTGCCTGATGAAGACGGTCTGTCGTTAATTCGTCGCTGGCGCAGCCATGATGTTTCTCTCCCGGTGCTGGTTCTGACCGCCCGCGAAGGCTGGCAGGACAAAGTTGAAGTGCTCAGCGCCGGTGCGGATGATTACGTCACCAAGCCGTTCCATATTGAAGAAGTGGCTGCGCGAATGCAGGCGCTATTACGCCGTAACAGCGGGCTGGCTTCACAGGTTATCTCCATTCCGCCTTTCCAGGTGGATCTCTCCCGACGCGAGCTTTCGATTAACAATGAAGTGATCAAGCTGACCGCATTCGAATACACCATCATGGAAACGCTGATCCGTAACAGTGGCAAGGTTGTGAGCAAAGACTCCTTAATGCTCCAGCTCTACCCGGACGCGGAGCTGCGCGAGAGCCATACTATTGATGTGCTGATGGGGCGTTTGCGTAAGAAAATTCAGGCGCAGTACCCGCAGGATGTGATCACGACCGTCCGCGGCCAGGGCTACCTGTTTGAATTACGCTAAATGAGACAGATTTTGCGCCATATTCTGCCCCTCTCACTGCGGGTTCGTTTTTTGCTGGCAACGGCCGCAGTGGTGCTGGTGCTGTCGCTCTCCTACGGTATGGTCGCCCTGGTGGGTTACAGCGTCAGCTTCGATAAAACGACTTTTCGACTGTTACGTGGCGAAAGTAATCTGTTTTACACTCTGGCGAAATGGGAAAACAACCGTATCAGCGTTGAAATGCCCGAGAACCTGAATCAACAGAGCCCTACTTTAGCCCTGATTTACAACGAAAAAGGGAAGTTGCTGTGGGCGCAAAGAGATATCCCGTGGCTGGTTAAAAGCATTCGTCCGGAGTGGCTTAAAACCAATGGTTTTCATGAGATAGAAGCCGATCTTAACACCACCAGCTCGCTGATTCGCGAAGATCGCTCTATGCAGCAGAAACTCAATGAAATCCGCGAGGATGATGCCGAAACGGAGATGACGCACTCCGTGGCGATTAATATCTACCCGGCGACGATGAACATGCCGCAGTTGACCATTGTGGTGATCGACACCATTCCTGTCGAGCTCAAGCGCTCCTACAGGGTCTGGAGCTGGTTCGTTTATGTTCTGGCCGCTAACCTGCTGCTGGTAATCCCGCTGCTTTGGGTGGCGGCGTGGTGGAGCTTGCGCCCCATTGAATCCCTGGCGCGAGAGGTGCGCGAGCTTGAGGAACACCATCGCGAAAAACTCAATCCGGAAACCACCCGTGAGCTGACAAGTCTGGTACGTAATCTCAATCGCCTGCTGAAAAGTGAACGTGAACGCTATGATAAGTACCGTACAACTCTGACTGACCTCACTCACAGCCTGAAAACACCGCTGGCCGTGATGCAAAGTACCCTGCGTTCAATGCGCAGTTCAAAGCTGAGCGTTGATGATGCCGAGCCGGTGATGCTGGAGCAGATCAGTCGAATCTCACAGCAAATTGGCTATTACCTGCACCGCGCCAGTATGCGTTCCGGCAGCGCGCTTCTGAGCCGCGAGCTGCACCCGGTGGCACCGCTGCTGGATAATCTTACGTCCGCCCTCAACAAGGTGTACCAGCGTAAAGGGGTCAACATCAGCCTCGATATCTCGCCTGAGATAAGCTTTGTCGGCGAAAAGAATGACTTCATGGAAGTCATGGGCAACCTGCTGGATAACGCCTGTAAATACTGCCTGGAGTTTGTTGAAGTGTCTGCGCGTCAGACGGATAACGAGTTACATATTATCGTTGAAGATGATGGCCCGGGGATCCCGCGCAATAAACGTGATGTGGTGTTCGATCGCGGCCAGCGCGCCGATACGCTGCGCCCCGGCCAGGGGGTGGGGTTAGCCGTCGCACGTGAAATTGTCGACCAGTACGATGGAAAAATTGAAACCAGCGAAAGTTTGCTGGGCGGCGCCAGAATGGAAGTGATTTTTGGTCGCCAGCAGCCCACATCGAACGATAGTTAACCCGTTATGTGAAAAATGCGAGGATCTCGCAGCCGGGGGGCTGAGCTTCCGTTATAATCCGTGTCAGTAAGAACCTGCGGAATAAAAAAATATGGATTATCACTTAACGCTTAACTGGCCCGAGTTTATTGAACGTTACTGGCAAAAACGCCCGGTGGTTCTGAAACGTGGGTTCAGCAACTTTGTCGACCCTATCTCGCCTGACGAACTGGCCGGTCTGGCCATGGAAAACGAAGTCGACAGCCGCCTGGTCAGTCACCAGGACGGGAAATGGCAGGTCAGTCACGGTCCTTTCGAAAGCTATGATCATCTCGGAGAAAACAACTGGTCCCTGCTGGTGCAGGCCGTCAACCACTGGCACGAACCCACTGCCGCGCTAATGCGCCCGTTCCGCGCCCTGCCCGACTGGCGGATGGACGATCTGATGATCTCCTTCTCCGTTCCGGGTGGCGGCGTGGGTCCGCACCTGGACCAGTACGACGTGTTTATTATTCAGGGTACGGGTCGCCGCCGCTGGCGCGTGGGCGAGAAAGTGCCGATGAAACAGCACTGTCCGCATCCGGACCTGCTTCAGGTGGATCCGTTCGAAGGGATTATTGATGAAGAGCTGGAGCCAGGCGATATTCTCTACATTCCGCCTGGGTTCCCGCATGAGGGTTACTCCCTGGAAAACTCGCTCAACTACTCGGTTGGGTTCCGCGCACCGAGCGGTCGCGAGATGATCAGCGGCTTTGCCGACTATGTTCTGCAACGCGAGCTGGGCAGCTATCGCTACAGCGATCCGGATGTGCCTGCGCGCGAACATCCGGCAGATATTCTGCCAGCAGAGCTGGACAAGCTGCGCGGTATGATGCTGGATCTGATCAACGAGCCGGAACATTTCAGACAGTGGTTTGGCGAGTTTATTAGCCAGTCCCGCCACGAGCTGGACGTGGCGCCTCCGGAGCCGCCTTATCAGGCTGACGAGATTTATGATGCCCTTCAGCAGGGCGACAAGCTGGTTCGTCTGGGCGGGTTGCGCGTGCTGCGCATCGGTGAAGAGGTCTTCGTCAATGGCGAGAAGCTGGATTCCCCGCACCGTCCTGCACTGGAAGCGATTGCCAGCCATATGGTTCTGACTGCTGAAACCTTTGGCGATGCGCTGGAAGATCCCTCATTCCTCGCCATGCTGGCCGCGCTGGTTAACTGCGGGTATTGGTTTTTTGAGGACTGAGTCTTGAGATGTGCCGGGTGGCGGCTTCGCCTTACCCGGCCTACTTTTCGATCTTAGGCCCGGTAAGCGCAGCGCCACCGGGCAATGTCTCACCGCTTCGCGGTTAACTCCGCTATGCGCACAATCACCTTCACCGCTTTTTCCATTCCTTCCAGCGTCACAAACTCATGCTTGCCGTGGTAGTTGTAGCCACCGGTAAACAGGTTCGGGCACGGCAATCCCATAAATGACAGCTGCGAACCGTCGGTACCGCCACGAATCGGTTTTAAGATCGGTTCAATATCGCAGTCGCGCATTGCCTGCCGGGCGATATCAATTATGTGCGGATGCGCCATCACCTTCTCACGCATATTGTAATAGCTGTCTTCGATGATGAGTTCAATGTAGCAGTCAGGATGCAGCCCTTTGCCTACCTTTTTGGCGATCTCCATCATCTTACGCTTGCGCGCTTCAAAGGCTTTACGGTCAAAATCGCGCACGATGTAGTGCATCTGGGCGCTATCCACGGTGCCCTTAATGCTGGTCAGGTGATAGAAACCTTCATACCCGTCTGTCATCTCCGGGCTCTCTTGCGCGGGGACTTCAGCATGAATACGCGACGCCAGCGACAGCGCATTCACCATCACCCCTTTGGCTGAGCCGGGGTGAACGTTGTTCCCGACAATTTTAATGGTGACCGAAGCGGCGTTAAAGTTTTCATACTCCAGCTCGCCCACGCCACCGCCATCGACGGTGTAGGCCCACTGCGCGTTAAAAGCCTCCACATCGAAATGTTTCGCGCCTTTCCCCACCTCTTCGTCCGGCGTGAAAGCAACCCGGATATCCCCGTGCGGAATGTTTTTGCCTTTCAGCACCGCCAGCGCCGTCATGATCTCCGCGATCCCCGCCTTATCATCCGCGCCCAGCAGCGTTTTCCCGTCGGTGGTGATGAGCGTCTGACCGAGCAGCTGGTGCAGGACCGGGAACATCACGGGAGAGAGCACTTCGTCGCCAATGCCCAGCGCAATATCACCGCCGCGGTAGTTTTCAACAATCTGCGGGTTCACATGTTTACCGCTAAAATCCGGAGAGGTGTCGACATGGGAGATAAAGCCAATCGCCGGGATATCACCCGGGACATTCGCCGGCAGCGTCCCCATCACAGTGCCCTTTTCGCTTAACGTGACGTTAACCAGCCCCATGGCGTCGAGCTGCTCTTTAAGCAGGTTTAATAACTTCCACTGGCCTTCGGTGCTTGGCACCTGGCGGACACCCGGTTTAGATTGGGTATCCAGCGAAACGTACTGTAAAAAACGTTCAAGTAATTTATCCATGCAGTCACCCTCACTTTTTGTGACAACATTATCAATAAGCATCAAAACGCAAATATTGCGTCAGGTCACTTTTATCCCGCAAACGAGAATATTTTCCGTTTATATCGTTCTGCGTTAGTAAATGTAGCTTATGAATCAGTGACAAGGATTGGCGATTCCCGAGGTTTGCCGTAGAATGTCCGCCCTCATTACGAGTCACCAAGGTGGTTACACACAAACCCCGCTTCGGCCTGCTGCCTGAGGCGTCTATATGGGACAGTGCAAAAATTGAATACACAACCCCGTTCTCGTTCACCGCTGGTGCAACTTGAACGAATTCGTAAAAGTTTTGATGGCAAAGAGGTCATTTCCGACCTCAATTTGACCATCAATGACGGCGAGTTTCTTACGCTACTTGGCCCCTCCGGCTGCGGCAAGACAACCGTACTGCGCCTTATCGCCGGGCTGGAAAGCGTCGATAATGGCCACATCCATCTTGAGAACCAGGACATAACCCAGGTTCCTGCCGAAGATCGCCACGTCAATACCGTCTTTCAGAGCTATGCCCTGTTCCCGCACATGACCGTGTTTGAGAACGTGGCGTTTGGCCTGCGGATGCAAAAAACGCCGGCCAGCGAGATCCCCCCGCGCGTCACGGAAGCCCTGCGGATGGTGCAGCTGGACGAGTTTGCTCAGCGAAAACCCCACCAGCTCTCCGGCGGTCAGCAGCAGCGCGTGGCCATTGCCCGTGCCGTGGTCAATAAACCGCGCCTGCTTCTGTTAGATGAGTCGCTTTCCGCGCTGGACTACAAACTGCGCAAGCAGATGCAGAACGAGCTGAAGGCGCTACAGCGTAAGCTTGGCATCACCTTTGTCTTCGTCACCCACGACCAGGAAGAGGCGCTGACCATGTCAGACCGTATTGTGGTGATGCGCGATGGCAAAATAGAGCAGGACGGCACGCCGCGTGAAATTTACGAAGAGCCGAAAAACCTGTTTGTTGCCAGCTTCATTGGCGAAATCAATATCTTTAATGCCACGGTGATTGAACGTCTGGACGATCGGCGCGTGCGCGCGAACGTGGAAGGACGTGAATGCAATATCACCGTGAACTTCGCCGTCGAGAAGGGACAAAAACTCAACGTCCTGCTGCGTCCTGAAGATCTGCGTGTCGATGAAATTCACGGTAATACCGAAGCCGAAGGGCTTATCGGCTATATCCGCGAGCGCAATTACAAAGGGATGACGCTGGAGTCCGTCGTCGAACTGGAAAATGGCAAAATGCTAATGGTCAGCGAATTCTTTAACGAGGACGATCCTGACTTCGACCACTCTCTCGACCAGAAAATGGTTATCAACTGGGTAGAAAGCTGGGAGGTTGTACTGGCTGATGAAGAACACAAGTAAATTCCAGAAGGTGGTGATTACCACTATCGTCGGTTGGCTTGTGTTATTTGTCTTTTTACCCAACCTGATGATCATCGCCACCAGCTTTCTGACCCGCGACGATGCCCACTTCGTTAAGCTGGTCTTTACGCTGGACAACTACGCGCGCCTGCTAGACCCGCTCTATTTTGACGTGCTTCTGCACTCGCTGAATATGGCGCTGATTGCTACCGTAGCCTGCCTGCTACTGGGGTATCCTTTCGCATGGTTCCTGGCCGGGCTGCCACAAAAGGTGCGCCCGCTTTTGCTGTTTCTGTTGATCGTGCCGTTCTGGACCAACTCGCTGATTCGCATCTACGGGTTAAAAATCTTCCTGAGCACCAAAGGCTACCTCAACGCGTTTCTGCTGTGGCTGGGGGTAATTGATACCCCTGTACGCATCATGTTTACTCCGGGTGCGGTGATTATTGGCCTTGTCTATATTCTGCTGCCGTTTATGGTGATGCCGCTCTACTCCAGCATCGAGAAGCTCGATAAACCGCTGCTGGAAGCGGCAAAAGATCTGGGTGCTAACAAGCTGCAAACCTTTATCCGCATTATCATTCCACTGACCATGCCCGGCATTATCGCCGGTTGTCTGCTGGTGATGCTCCCGGCAATGGGGCTGTTCTACGTGTCAGATCTCATGGGCGGGGCAAAAAACCTGCTGATTGGTAACGTGATCAAGAGCCAGTTCCTGAACATCCGCGACTGGCCGTTCGGATCCGCGACCAGCATTACGCTGACGGTGGTAATGGGGCTGATGCTGCTGGTCTACTGGCGCGCCTCACGGTTGCTGAATAAAAAGGTGGAACTCGAATGATCGGTCGACTGCTTCGCGGCGGTTTTATGACCGCCATTTACGCTTACCTTTATATTCCGATTATCATTTTGATCGTGAATTCGTTTAACAGTTCACGCTTCGGCATCAACTGGCAGGGCTTTACCACCAACTGGTACAGCCTGCTGATGAATAATGACAGTCTGCTGCAGGCCGCTCAGCACTCGCTGACGATGGCGATTTTCTCCGCCACCTTCGCCACGCTGATCGGTTCCCTCACCGCGGTGGCATTGTACCGCTATCGCTTTCGCGGTAAGCCGTTCGTCAGCGGCATGCTGTTTGTGGTAATGATGTCGCCGGATATCGTGATGGCGATTTCGCTGCTGGTGCTGTTTATGCTGCTGGGCATTCAGCTTGGCTTCTGGTCGCTGCTGTTTTCCCACATCACCTTCTGCCTGCCGTTTGTGGTGGTCACCGTCTTTGCACGTCTGAAAGGGTTTGACGTGCGTATGCTTGAGGCGGCGAAAGATCTGGGGGCCAGCGAGATGACCATCCTGCGCAAAATCATTCTGCCGCTGGCGATGCCCGCGGTAGCCGCAGGATGGCTACTCAGCTTTACGCTGTCGATGGATGACGTGGTTGTTTCTTCGTTCGTGACCGGGCCGAGTTACGAAATCCTGCCACTGAAGATCTATTCGATGGTCAAAGTCGGCGTCTCACCTGAAGTGAACGCGCTGGCGACCATTCTGTTGGTGTTTTCGCTGGTTCTGGTGATTGCCAGCCAGATTATTGCTCGTGATAAAACAAAATCTCAGGGGACAATGAAATGAAAAAAATGCTCGCCGCTGCGGCACTGGTACTTGGCATGGGTGCCGCGCACGCTGATGACGGTAAAACGCTCTACTTCTATAACTGGACCGAGTATGTGCCACCGGGCCTGCTGGAACAGTTTACGAAAGAGACGGGCATCAAGGTCATCTACTCGACCTACGAGTCGAATGAAACCATGTATGCCAAGCTCAAAACCTACAAGGACGGCGCATATGATCTGGTGGTGCCGTCTACCTACTTTGTCGACAAAATGCGCAAAGAGGGCATGATTCAGAAGATCGATAAAACGAAGCTCACTCACTTCAACAATCTCGATCCGGAGATGCTCAACAAGCCGTTTGACCCGAATAACGACTACTCCATTCCTTACATCTGGGGCGCAACCGCAATTGGTGTCAACAGCGAGGCTATCGATCCGAAAACCGTTACAAGCTGGGCCGATCTGTGGAAACCGGAATACAAAGGCAGCCTGCTGTTAACCGACGACGCGCGCGAAGTGTTCCAGGTAGCGCTGCGTAAGCTCGGCTACTCCGGCAATACGACGGACACAAAAGAGATTGAAGCGGCCTATAACGAGCTGAAAAAGCTGATGCCTAACGTGGCGGCATTTAACTCTGATAACCCGGCAAACCCGTATATGGAAGGCGAAGTGAATCTGGGCATGGTGTGGAACGGCTCCGCGTATGTTGCCCGTCAGGCCGGTACGCCGCTGGAGGTAGTGTGGCCGAAAGAAGGCGGGATCTTCTGGATGGATAGCCTCGCGATCCCTGCCAATGCCAAAAACGTGGAGGGTGCGCTGAAGCTGATTAACTTCCTGCTGCGCCCGGACGTGGCGAAGCAGGTTGCCGAAACGATTGGCTACCCGACACCGAACCTCGCGGCACGCAAGCTGCTGAAGCCTGAAGTGGCTAACGATAAGTCACTCTATCCGGATGCCGACACCATCAGTAAAGGGGAATGGCAGAACGACGTTGGTGACGCCAGCCGCCTCTACGAAGAGTATTACCAGAAACTAAAAGCGGGCCGATAAACGGCATCGCGCTATTCCTCACGCCGTGCGAACGGCGTGAGGAAGCATTAACTGGCCGCATTCTCGCCAGCCCAAATCGTCGCCCTTCTCATCGCCTCGACCACATCATCATCCGACAGCCCCAGTGCGTGACTCAGTCTTGTCGCCTCCTCCCACTGCTGCTGCTCGTAGTAACGACAGAGTGCGATCATATCAGCTAGCTGCCCCTCATGATGGCATAGTGCGTTGCTCACGCTCTGCGGTACCGCAATCTGCTTCATCAACTCGGTCATCGGCAGTTCAAGGAGAGTATCCAGCAGCGAGAACAGGCCGCACAGAAAGGCATTTTCAGCCAGCGTCGGTTCGTTTATCGCCTCTGCGATCAATTCGCAGAATTTCCCACGCATCATGCTCAACGGATAAAGCTCGCTGACGGTGTCATTGTCCGCACTCGCCAGGACCACAACGGCAACGAACCGTCTCAGCTGATTCTCCCCAAGATAGCGGAGTACCTCACTCAGGGTTAACTTGCTGAAATTACAGGCACCAACATGTTTAAATGCCGTGTGCTTCATGTAGCGCATAATTTTCCAGGAGAGGGTGAGATCACTTTTTATCAGCGACTCGATAATGCGATAATCAGGTTTATTACGTCCGATTTCCATTTGCAGGCGGAAAATCGCAAGCTGATTTTGCGATAAGCGTTTATATTTAATCATCTCCGGACGGCAGAAAAAATAACCCTGAAACAGAGAAAATCCTTCATCTCTGAATCGAATAAATTCCTCTTTAGTCTCAATTTTTTCAGCGAGATATTTTATATGTGCGGTCTCGTTCTTACGCGATGCCAGATACTGTTTAATTTGCGCTAAGGTATAATTTCTGACATCGAATTTCAGAACCGAAATATAAGGTAAAAACGCATCCCATTCCGGAGCGAGGGTGAAATCATCGAGCGCGAAGTGGTAGCCGTGCGCATTCATCTCTCTGACGGCCTGCAACAGCTCAGCCCCCGGAACCGCATCTTCCAGTATCTCAATGACCACGCTCTCTTTATCGAGCGCTTCTCCGCTCCGGTCGATGACCATCCGGGAGGGAAAATTAATAAACGACGTGTGGTCCCCGGCGATCCGTTGCGCGGGTACACATAAAAACTGATCTGATATCATTCTGGATGTCGCATATTCCGCCGAGACATCCGGAAAACGGTTTGTCATTCCCTCTCTGAAGAGCAGTTCATAGGCGACCGTCTTCATCTCCGGGTTAAAAATGGGTTGTCTGGCGATAAATCCGTACATATCCCATCCTCCTCTACCACTTAATATTTATTAGCATCCTCTTTCTACACGACGATAACGAGCATTATCGAGCACTATTTTGATTGAATGCACAAAATAAAAGCATCCACACTAATTAACAGGGTTTATATTCTCAGAATTTAAATTAAATACTCCCGGTACTCTACAGAAAGAGAGTGATATATCCGATAAGTAATATGTGCCTGACCGACACGCACACGATTACGGGAGATAAGAATGCAAAACGCCAAGGTCCGAAGATCAAAAATGAGCGTCAAAACGTTAATGCTATTGTCCATTTTTCTCACCGTGACGGTGGGCTTTACCGCCACGATTGGTTTTATGATGTGGCAGTGGATGGCGCAGCAGGACAGTCTGGCCAAAAAACATATCCGCCAGATTGCTGAGGTGCAGTCTTTGCAGGTCAGTAAGGAGATGGATTCCGCGCTGGCTGCCGCCAGGGATATGGGCAACAGTGCCCTGGCGCTGCGGGATGCGGGCATCTCCGATCGCCAAAGTCTCAACCAACTGCTGATCCATTATCTTGCGGCCCACCCGCAGTTTCTCTCCATGTCGATGGCTTTTGAGCCCAACGCGTTTGACCATCAGGATGCCGCCTTTGCCGGACAGAGCGGAGAGGATCCTGCCGGACGCTATGCCCGCTATGTCGACCGCGATGCCTCTGGCAAACCCGCACTGCACCTGCTGACGGACCTGGAAACACCCGGCAGCGGCGATTATTACCTGCTGCCGAAGCAACGGCAAAAAGAGGTGATCATCGAACCCTATATCTACCCCTACAATGGCGTAGACGTCATGCTTACCTCCATTGCCGCCCCCATTATGGCTGACGGCAAGTTTCTGGGATCGGTCACCTCTGACTTTTCACTCGCCACGCTGCAAGCCATGACTGGGGCAATAAAGCCGTGGAACGGGACTGGCTATGCCCTGCTCCTCTCAGCGGAAAATAAAGTGGTATTCAGCCCGGACAAACTGGCCACCGGAAAACCTTACGCGGGAAAGATAACGGGCCATGATGTCATCCGGGAAAACGATCCACTGCTGAAGGAGGAGGCATTTATTATCTGGCAGGATATTGCAATTGGTAACAGCCAGACGCCGTGGAAGCTGGCCATCGTCACTCCGGTCAGTGAGGTGATGGCCGAGGCGCGTGCATTTTTGCTGAAAGCCATTGTCCTTATGGTGCTCAGTATCGTAGTGGTGAGCCTGGTCATGGCGCAAATCTTTACGCGTAAAGTTGACCGACCGGTGGGTGGCGAACCTTCTGACGCCGCCGGAATTGCCCTGGCCGTCGCCCGCGGGGAGCTGAACAATACAATTCCGGTGCGCGCGGGAGATACTCGCAGTATTTTTTACGCCCTGCACACCATGCAGATGCAGCTCAAACGCATCGTCGACAACATCAGCGATGCCAGCCATTCCGTGCGGGGTGGCACCAGCGAGATTTCGGCAGGTAACCTTGACCTTGCCTCGCGAACCGAGGAGCAGGCAGCAGCGATTGTGGAAACCGCGGCCAGCATGGAAGAGATTTCGGCCACGGTGAAGAATAATGCCGACAATGCGCACAAAGCGACCACGCTGACCGACCGCGCCGCCAGCCTCGCCGGACATGGCGAAACGCTGGTGAACGACGTTGTCACGGTGATCGGCGAGATTGATGACAGCGCGCGTAAGATCGGTGAGATCAACAGCATTGTCGATGGCATTGCCTTCCAGACCAATATCCTGGCGCTAAACGCTGCCGTAGAAGCCGCACGGGCGGGTGAGCAGGGACGCGGTTTTGCGGTGGTGGCCGGTGAAGTCCGTAACCTGGCCCAGCGGAGCGCTAACGCAGCAAAAGAGATTTCTCAGCTCATTGCCGAATCGTCTGGCCGCGTCAACAAAGGCGTTGAGCTGGTCAATGAAACCGGCGTGATGATGAAACAGGTTATCGAGGCAGTGTCGCATGTGCATCTGGTGATCAACGATATCGTTCAGGCGCTGGACGAGCAAAATCGGGGGATTAGCCAGGTAAGCACCGCCGTGAATCAGATGGACAGCACAACCCAGCAGAACGCCTCTCTGGTGCAGCAGATCTCAGCCGCGGCGCTCTCACTGGACGAGCAGGCTAAATCGCTGGAGAAGACGCTGGCGTTCTTTCATTCGTAAATCGTCAGGCACCCGCAGGACGGGTGCCTTTTTACACCATTGCCGCTACAGCCCTTTCAGCAGCTTGTCGACAAATTCCGGGACGACCGCGCTTGCCAGACCGTAGTGTTTCTCTTCAAACTCGCTGCCCACCTGGCTTGGCTCCAGATTGAGCTCAACCGTATGGGCGCCGTGCAGTCGCGCTTCGTGAACAAACCCCGCCGCCGGGTAAACATGGCCGGATGTACCAATGGCGATAAACACGTCCGCCATCGCCAGCGCGCTGTAGATATCATCCATCCCCAGGGGCATCTCGCCGAACCACACCACGTGCGGGCGCAGGCGTGCGGGGAACTGACAGCAGTGACATTTGTCTTCTGGCAGCACGTCCTCTTTCCAGTCCAGCACCTGGCCGCTCCAGGCACAGCGAACTTTGAGCAACTCACCGTGCATGTGGATGATGTTTTTGTTACCGGCTCGCTCATGCAGGTTGTCGATATTCTGCGTCACCAGCAGGAAACGATCCCCCAGCGCCTCTTCCAGCTTCGCCAGCGCCAGATGCGCCGGATTGGGCGCAATCTCAGGCTGCTGCAGCTGGCGACGGCGGGCGTTGTAAAACGCCTGCACGAGATCCGGATCGCGGGCAAAACCTTCCGGCGTGGCGACATCCTCCACGCGGTGTTCTTCCCACAGTCCGTCCGCCGCGCGGAAGGTTCGAATTCCTGACTCAGCGGAGATCCCCGCCCCGGTCAGCACCACCACTCTGGGTTTATCCATCGCTTCTGGCATCATTCTGTCTCTGAAAAAGATCCGCTGACGCAAGCGCTCACGTAAGCGGCGTTTGTTTTTGCGAAAACGGCTGAGTCGACCCTGGCGACGCGACAGCATAGAAACCTCGTAAACTAATCGGTGAGATGAAGGAATGCGGCTCCGCGCATGCCTCCTGCGTCCCCGTGTCGCGCACGTTCAATACGCGGCACGCGTGCAACCGGCAATAAATGTCGGGGCAAACGCCCGGACAACTGTTCCGTAATCGCAGTGAAGTTTGACAACCCTCCCCCAATCACCAGCAGATCCGGGTCGACGATAGTGAGAATATTTCCCAGACATACCGCCAGCAGATCCAGATAGCGCTCAACGTGCTCTCGCGCCTGCGCATCCCCTTGCTCCCACAAGGTAATGATTTGAGGGGCCTCAAGTTTCTGATGATAGAAGTGTTCGTAAAGCCATGCAAACCCGCGGCCGGAGAGGTAGTTCTCAATACAGCCGTGCTGGCCGCAGCCGCAGCGGGTCAGCGGAAACTCACGCCCGACAACGTCCAGGGCATCCACCGGCAAGCGGATATGGCCGAACTCACCGGTGATATAGCTACGCCCGGTGATGGGCTTACCGTTGATCACTATCCCTCCGCCGACGCCCGTGCCGAGGATCAGTCCCATGACCAATGGATACTGACGGAATTCATCATCCCAGGCTTCAGAGAGCGCAAAACAGTTGGCATCGTTATCTAAACGCACGTCGCGTTCAAGGCGGGCAGAGAGATCGGCGCGCAGCGCTTTGCCGCTGGCAGCAGGTACGTTGGCGGCATACAGCGTGCCGTCGTCGGTTTCGGGCATGCCCGGAATACCAATGCCGACGCTGCCTTTGACGCCAAAGCGTTCATCTGCTTGCGCCACCAGCGCGGCAATGGCGGTTAAAAATTCGTCGTAGCTCTCGCGCGGCGTGGGAACGCGCGTTTCCCACTGCAGCCTGAGGTCTTTATCAAATACGCCGAGCGCAATCTTAGTGCCGCCAATATCAAATCCATAATACATAGTGCATTCCTCTTTTTGACCTGGCGGCCCAAAAGCCGCTAGATCATGACGTAATTACTGGCCACTTAATACCCTCGCCGGATCAATTCGGCTTGCGCGACGCGCCGGATACCAGCTTGCCAGCAGACTCAGTAAAAGTGCTGTAACCAGCACATAAAAAACGTCCAGCCAGTGCAATTCAGACGGCAGGAAGTCAATAAAATAGATATCACCCGACAGGAACTGGTGACCAATAAGCTTTTCAATGCCGTTGATAATTGGCGTCAACTGCAGGGAAACCACCACGCCAATCACCACGCCACACAGGCTGCCGAACAATCCTGCCAGCAAACCGTACCAGACGAAGATGGCGCGAATAAGACCGTCTTTCGCCCCAAGCGTTCTCAGCACGGCAATGTCACCGCTCTTGTCCTTGACTGCCATCACCAGCGTCGAGACGATATTAAAGCACGCGACGCCAATCACCAGCACCATCGCCAGATACATAATCGCGCGGATCATCTGGATATCACGGTACATATACCCGTAAGTGCCGATCCAGCTTTTGATGTAAACATAGTTATTGGTCACGCTGCCCGCGTCGCGTACCAGTTTGTTGGCATTAAAGACGTCGTTCACCTTAATGGCAATGCCCGTCACACTGTCGCCCATGTCGAGATACTGCCGCGCATCTTCCATCGGCACCATCGCAAAGCTATGGTCAAGCTGACCGCTCAGCTGAAGAATACCGGTGACGTGCAGGCGCACGCGTTTCGGCTGCTGCAATTTGTGATCGGCGCTGGCGTTCGGGATCATGATCGACACCCAGTCGCCCTGCTTCACCTTCAGGGCATCTGCAACGCCTTTGCCCATGATGATCTGCTGCTCGCCGGCCTTAAAGTTTGCCCACGCGCCGTTCTGCACATATTTCGGCAACGCGCTCAGGCGTTCTTCCTGGGCGGGGTTCACCCCTTTCACCTGGATGGCACGCAGGTTTACCCCGCTCTCCACCAGCCCGGTAAAGTTGATATAGGGCGCGGCAGCAGCGATGCCCGGGACTTTCTCTACTTTGTTGAGCGCATCGCTCCAGTGGGTCCAGGGCTGGTTAACCGGCTCGATTTCCCCGTGCGGTACCACCGCCAGAATGCGGTTATTCAGTTCGCGCTCGAAGCCGTTCATGGCGCTCAGGCCGACAATCAACACCGCCACGCCCAGCGCAATTCCGATGGTCGAGATGACGGAGATGAGCGACACCATGCCGCCGCGACGGCGACCGCGGCTAAAGCGTAACCCGATGAGTAACGATAACGGTGAAGCCATTACTCCGCTCCCATCAGGGTCAGTTCTGCATTCAGATGACCGTCACGCATTTCAAGCTGGCGCCCCATGCGTTTTGCCAGCTGCAGATCGTGGGTGACCACCAGAAACGCGGTGCCCTGCGAGGCGTTAAGTTCACCCAAAAGCTGGAAAATACTGTCCGCATTACGCGCATCCAGGTTACCGGTCGGTTCATCCGCCAGCACCAGACGCGGGTTGTTGACCAACGCACGGGCAATGGCCACGCGCTGACGTTCGCCGCCGGAAAGCTCCGACGGACGGTGATTGCCACGGTGACCCAGCCCTACTGCGTTCAGCATGTCGCTGGCGCGGGCGTTAATTTCTGCCGGTTTCTTTTTGCCAATCAGCAACGGCATCGCCACGTTTTCCAGCGCCGTGAAATCCGGCAGCAGGTGGTGGAACTGGTAGATAAAGCCCAGCTCGCGATTACGCAGCTCGGCCTTCGCCGCTGAGGACATTTTGCTCATCGGCTGGCCGGAAAAAATCACGTCGCCGCTGGTTGGGGTATCCAGCCCGCCCAGCAGGTGCAGCAGCGTACTTTTGCCCGAGCCGGAGCTGCCGACAATCGCCATCATCTCGCCTTCGCCCACGCTGAAGCTCACATTGTGCAGCACGTCGGTCTGCACAGCGCCTTCCTGATAGCGTTTGGACAGGTTGTCGCATTGCAACAGGATCTTATTCATAACGTAAAGCCTCAGCGGGTTGAGTGGCGGCAGCGCGCCAGGAAGGATAAAGCGTCGAAAGCAGCGCAATGGCCATCGCGGCCAGCGCAATACCGATAACCTGCAGCGGCTCGATAGCCACCGGCAGCGCCGCGCCATCAAGCAGCGCGCCGATGATCGGCATTAAATTATTAAGCTGGCTGGCAAGCAGAGCGCCGAGCCCCGCCCCCAGCAGCGCGCCGATAATGCCGGCGCTGGCACCCTGCACCATAAAGACCGCCATGATCTGGCGCGGCGTGAGCCCCTGGGTTTGCAGGATGGCGACCTCGCCTTGCTTTTCCATCACCATCAGACCCAGCGAGGTGATGATGTTAAAAGCGGCCACGGCCACAATCAGGCTCAACAGCAGCCCCATCATGTTTTTTTCCATACGCACGGCCTGGAACAGTTCGCCTTTACGTTCGCGCCAGTCCTGCCATTTGGTGCCGTCCGGCAGTTTTTGCTGGCTGAGGGTATCAACCTTCAGCGGCGCGTCGAGCCACAGGCGCCAGCCCGTGATGTTCCCTGCCGGGTAACGCATCAGGCGTGAAGCATCCTGAATGTTAACCAGCATCTGATAACCATCGACTTCGCTGTTGGCGGCAAAAGTACCAATTACGTTAAACAGGCGCTGGCTTGGCAGGCGCCCCATCGGCGTAAACTGACTGGCAGAGGGCACCATCACACGCAGCTGGTCGCCACGGTTGACGCCAAGCTGGCCGGCAAGCTGCTCACCCAGAATAACGTTGTATTTTCCGGCGGCCAGATCGGTCTGCTTCACGTTAACCAGGTACGGCGTCAGCGGATCGGTTTGTGCAGGGTCAATACCCAGCATGACGCCGACCGCCACGCTGCGGGCGCTTTGCAGCACCACGTCGCCGGTTGTTAACGGCGCAACGCGCGTGACCCCCTGTAACTTCGCCGCACTTTCCGGCAGCTGTTGCGGGTTCAGCGAACCGTTGGTGGAGGAGAGAACGGCCTGCGGCATCAGCCCCAGGATGTTGTTTTGCAGCTCGCGCTCGAAGCCATTCATGACGGAAAGGACCGTCACCAGTGCCATCACGCCGAGCGTAATGCCAATAGTCGAAAGCCAGGAGACAAAGCGACCGAAGCGGTCCGCGGCGCGCCCACGCATGTAACGTAAGCCTATGAAGAGTGCGACAGGTTGATACATGAAATCCGTCTGTTTGCTGATAGCAGACCCACGAGTATATAAGCGAATCCGTTAAGCGTAAATGACTGAAACCGTAAGCTTTGGTAATCATTTTTCTGAAAAATTCAGATAAATCAGCGTGCTATTGTCTGAATTGTCGCCTCGCAACCTCCACCTTTTCCGAAAAACCTCCTGATACAGACTGTTACCCGTTACATCCCGGTTTCATTTCAGAACAATTGCTCGTTCGTTTATGGCAATTTAAGGTAGTCGCGAACAATGAAGCAAAAAGCATTATGGATTAACCAGATAAAAGGGCTGTGTATCTGCCTGGTGGTTATCTATCATTCGGTCATCACCTTTTATCCGCACCTGAGCGGGCTGCAACACCCGCTATCCGGCCTTCTCGCGAAATGTTGGGTCTATTTTAATCTCTACCTCGCCCCATTCCGCATGCCGGTATTCTTCTTTATCTCCGGCTATCTGATCCGTCGTTATATCGATGAGGTGAACTGGCGAACCAGTCTCGACAAACGGATCTGGAGCATTGTCTGGGTTCTGGTCCTGTGGGGGATTCTGCAATGGCAGGCATTGACCCACCTGAATGCCTGGCTGGCGCCCGACCGTGAGCTTGCCACCTCCTCGAACGCGGCCTACGCCGATTCCCTCTCAGGATTTGTACGCGGTATGCTCACCGCCAGCACCAGCCTGTGGTATCTGTATGCTCTGGTCGTCTACTTCACGCTGTGTAAACTGCTGAGCCGCTGGAAGCTACCGGTGCTCGGGCTGCTGGCACTGGCGAGCGTCGCGATCAACTTCCTGCCGTTGCCGTGGTGGGGAATGAACAGCGTAGTACGCAACATGATCTACTACAGCCTCGGAGCGTGGTATGGCGCAGAGCTGATGGCGTGGATGAAAAGTTTTAACCTGCGCCGCACGTGGCTGGCGACAGGCGCGTTCTCCGCCGTCTCCGTGGTGCTGTGGTTTGCTAACGTTCCTCTCCTGCTTTCCCTGCTGTCGATTGTGTTGATCATGAAGCTTTTCTACAGTATTGAGCTGCGTTACGCCGTGCATCCCAACAATCTGCTGAACGTGATTGGCTCCAACACCATTGCGATCTATACCACCCACCGCATCCTCATTGAGGCCTTCAGCCTGTTCCTGATTGGCGAGATGAATGCCGCATACTGGCCGGTCTGGGCAGAGCTGTGCTTAATTCTGGTCTATCCGTTTGCCAGCCTGCTTATCTGCACCCTTGCCGGGCTCGGGGTGCGCAAACTCTCCACCGCGCTGTTTGGCGATCTTTTCTTCTCTCCTCCGTCAACGCTCTCCCTGTCGCCGTCCACCCGCTAATGCCCTCTCCGCCCCCGTTTTGGGGGCGGAAAGTCACCCCGTGCGGTTACAATTTGCTTATGTAAAACGATCGAGGATAATAAAGACATTGCGTATCAGTGATATGCCCCAATACTGTTGGTATATCCATAAGAGACTCTGACATAGCCATGCCTGAACACTATCGTTATTCCTTGCCTGTCAAAGCGGGCGACCAGCGCCAGTTGGGTGAACTTACGGGCGCGGCGTGCGCCACGCTGGTGGCAGAAATTGCTGAGCGACACCCCGGCCCGGTGGTGCTTGTTGCCCCGGATATGCAAAATGCCCTGCGCCTGCACGACGAAATCCGCCAGTTCACCGATAGCCTGGTGTTCAGCCTGGCCGACTGGGAAACGCTGCCGTATGACAGCTTCTCTCCGCATCAGGAGATCATCTCCTCGCGCCTGTCGACGCTCTACCAACTGCCGACCATGCAGCGCGGTGTGCTGATTGTGCCGGTGAATACCCTGATGCAGCGCGTCTGCCCGCACAGCTATCTGCATGGTCATGCGCTGGTGATGAAAAAAGGCCAGCGCCTGTCCCGTGATGCCCTGCGCGAGCAGCTTGACGGTGCCGGCTATCGCCATGTCGATCAGGTGATGGAGCACGGGGAATACGCAACCCGTGGCGCACTGCTTGACCTGTATCCTATGGGCAGCGACCAGCCGTATCGTCTCGATTTCTTCGATGATGAAATTGACAGCCTGCGCGTGTTCGACGCCGACACCCAGCGCACGCTGGAGGAAGTAGAGTCCATTAACTTACTGCCCGCGCATGAATTCCCGACGGACAAAACTGCCATCGAACTGTTCCGCAGCCAGTGGCGCGATAAGTTCGACGTGAAGCGTGATGCCGAGCATATCTATCAGCAGGTCAGCAAAGGCACGCTCCCGGCCGGGATCGAATACTGGCAGCCGTTGTTCTTTAACGAGCCGCTGCCTGCCCTGTTCAGCTACTTCCCGACAAATACGCTGATTGTGAACACCGGCGATATCGACGCCAGCGCCAGCCGTTTCGAAAGCGAAACCCGCGCCCGCTTCGAAAACCGGGGCGTTGACCCGATGCGTCCGCTGCTGCCGCCGGAAGCGCTGTGGCTGCGTACCGACGAACTCAATGCGGAGCTGAAGCACTGGCCGAGGATCCAGCTCAAAACCGATTCGCTTGCCGATAAGGCCGCCAACACCAACCTCGCCTTCCGGACGCTGCCGGACCTGGCCGTTCAGGCGCAGCAGAAATCGCCGCTGGATAATCTGCGCAAGTTCCTGGAGTCCTTTACCGGCCCGGTGGTGTTCTCCGTTGAGAGTGAAGGCCGCCGCGAAGCACTCGGCGAGCTGCTGGGGCGAATAAAAGTTGCGCCGAAACGCATTCAGCGCCTGAGCGACGCGGCCGGAAACGGCCGTTATCTGATGATTGGTGCCGCCGAACACGGGTTTATTGATACGCTCAACAACCTGGCGCTGATTTGCGAAAGCGATCTGCTGGGTGAGCGCGTCGCGCGGCGCCGTCAGGACAGCCGTCGAACCATTAACCCGGACACGCTGATCCGTAACCTGGCCGAACTGCATCCGGGCCAGCCCATTGTTCACCTGGAACATGGCGTTGGGCGCTATCAGGGAATGACCACGCTGGAAGCCGGCGGCATCAAAGGTGAATACCTGATGCTGACCTACGCCAACGACGCCAAACTGTATGTTCCGGTCTCATCCCTGCATCTGATCAGCCGATACGCGGGTGGCGCGGAGGATAACGCCCCGCTGCACAAGCTGGGCGGCGATGCCTGGGCTCGCGCGCGCCAGAAAGCGGCGGAGAAAGTACGCGACGTGGCGGCCGAGCTGCTGGATATCTACGCCCAGCGCGCGGCCAAAGAGGGCTTCGCCTTTAAGCATGATAAAGAGCAGTACCAGCTGTTCTGCGACAGCTTCCCGTTTGAAACCACGCCGGACCAGGCCCAGGCCATCAACGCCGTACTGAGCGACATGTGCCAGCCGCTGGCGATGGACCGCTTAGTCTGCGGCGACGTCGGCTTCGGCAAGACCGAAGTGGCGATGCGCGCCGCCTTCCTGGCGGTTGAAAACAACAAGCAGGTGGCGGTGCTGGTGCCGACCACCCTGCTCGCCCAGCAGCACTTCGACAACTTCCGCGACCGTTTCGCCAACTGGCCGGTGCGCATTGAGATGCTGTCACGTTTTCGCAGTGCCAAAGAGCAGACGCAGATCCTCGAACAGGCAAGCGAAGGCAAAATCGATATTCTGATCGGTACGCACAAGCTGCTGCAAAGCGACGTGAAGTGGAAAGATCTGGGGCTGCTGATCGTCGACGAAGAGCACCGCTTCGGGGTGCGTCACAAAGAGCGGATCAAAGCGATGCGCGCCGACGTCGATATTCTGACCCTGACCGCAACGCCAATTCCGCGTACGCTGAACATGGCGATGAGCGGCATGCGCGATCTGTCGATTATCGCCACACCACCGGCGCGTCGTCTGGCGGTGAAAACCTTTGTCCGCGAGTACGATAATCTGGTGGTACGCGAGGCGATCCTGCGTGAGGTACTGCGCGGGGGCCAGGTTTATTATCTTTATAACGACGTTGAAAATATCCAGAAAGCCGCGGACAGGCTGGCCGAACTGGTACCGGAAGCGCGTATTGCCATCGGCCACGGGCAGATGCGCGAGCGGGAGCTGGAGCGGGTGATGAACGACTTCCACCACCAGCGCTTTAACGTACTGGTGTGTACCACCATCATTGAGACCGGCATTGATATCCCGACGGCGAATACCATCATTATTGAGCGTGCGGATCACTTTGGTCTGGCGCAGCTTCATCAGCTGCGCGGTCGCGTCGGCCGTTCGCATCATCAGGCTTACGCCTGGCTGTTGACCCCGCATCCGAAAGCGATGACCACCGACGCGCAAAAGCGTCTGGAAGCCATCGCCTCGCTGGAAGACCTCGGTGCAGGCTTTGCGCTGGCCACGCACGATCTTGAGATCCGTGGTGCCGGCGAACTGCTGGGCGAGGATCAGAGCGGCTCCATGGAAACCATCGGCTTCTCGCTCTATATGGAGCTGCTGGAAAACGCGGTTGATGCCCTGAAGGCCGGACGCGAGCCGTCGCTGGAAGATCTCACCAGCCAGCAGACCGAGGTCGAGTTGCGTATGCCGTCCCTGCTGCCGGATGATTTCATTCCTGATGTGAATACCCGCCTGTCATTCTACAAACGCATTGCCAGCGCGAAGAATGAAAATGAGCTGGAAGAGATCAAAGTGGAACTGATTGACCGCTTTGGCCTGCTGCCCGATGCGGCGAGAAATCTGCTGGATATCGCGCGGCTGCGCCAGCAGGCGCAGAAGCTGGGGATCCGCAAACTTGAAGGTAATGAAAAAGGCGGCGTCATTGAATTCGCCGAGAAGAACCACGTCAACCCGATGTGGCTGATTGGCCTGCTGCAAAAACAGCCGCAGTATTTCCGCCTGGATGGGCCAACCCGTCTGAAATTTACCCAGGAGCTGGCGGATCGCAAAACCCGTATGGACTGGGTGCGTAACTTTATGCGGCAGCTCGAAGAGAACGCGGTCGCGTAATCTGACCTCCCCCCGTTAGCCAGTGCTGCCGGGGGGACAATTTACAAACTCTTTGCACTTCACCCGATCTTCCCGACACACCCTTTCGCCATAATTATCATTAACACCTTATAAAACAATAACCTTATCATTTATATGGATTATGGTGATGATGACCTCTTCGCGTTTTACCCGCTGGATAACCCTGTTTACGCTGGCTGCCGCCGTCGCGGTTGCACTTCCCGCTCGCGCAAACACCTGGCCTCTTCCACCGCCTGGCAGCAAGCTGGTCGGGGAAAACCGCTTTCATGTGGTTGAAAATAATGGCGGTTCACTGGAAGCGATTGCCAAAAAATATAACGTCGGTTTTCTGGCTCTGCTGCAGGCGAACCCCGGCGTCGATCCGTATGTCCCGCGAGCGGGCAGCGTACTGACGATCCCGTTACAAACTCTCCTGCCGGATGCCCCGCGCGAGGGGATCGTCATAAACCTGGCTGAGTTACGTCTTTATTATTATCCGCCGGGTAAAAATGAAGTGACCGTCTACCCTATCGGTATCGGTCAACTGGGCGGCGACACCCTGACACCGACGATGGTGACGACCGTCTCGGATAAACGGGCGAATCCAACCTGGACGCCAACGGCCAACATTCGCGCCCGTTATAAAGCCCAGGGCATCGATCTTCCCGCGGTTGTTCCGGCTGGCCCGGATAACCCTATGGGGCACCACGCGATCCGCCTGGCGGCATACGGTGGGGTTTACCTGCTGCACGGAACGAATGCCGACTTTGGCATCGGCATGCGCGTCAGCTCCGGCTGTATTCGTCTGCGCGATGACGATATCAAAACGCTGTTCAACGTCGTTACGCCGGGGACTAAAGTGAATATTATCAACACGCCGATTAAAGTCTCTGAGGAGCCGGGCGGCGTACGGCTGGTCGAAATTCACCAGCCGCTCTCAAAAAATATCGACGACGATCCGCAGACGTTACCCATTAACCTGAATGCTGCGATGGTGAGCTTTAAAACGAATGCGAATACCGAGAGCCAGGTGATGGAACGTGCGATGGAGGCCCGGTCAGGTATGCCGACCGATGTCACCCGGCATCACGATATCGTTCAGCAGTCGATGTAAAACAGAACGTAAAACGCCCTGCTTAGCAGGGCGTTTTTTATTGCAGTGGCATAAATGAGGGTTTATGCCCGGCTTATTTGTAGATGACAGCCGTGCCGTGCAGCGTGTTAGGACCGGTCACAGAGGTGATGCGGTAGGATTTTGCACCCATTGCTTCCGCTTTTTGTGCCAGCTGATCTTCCAGTGAACCCAGGTTAGTCCCGGCAGACGCAGAGATCGTCCCGACTTTATGCTGATCGGCTGGCGTTGACTGAACTTGTACAGCAGCAAAGCTTGCGAAAGAAAGTGAACTCAGTACGGCTGCAGCGATGAGGGTTTTTACGTTTTTCATGATGTTTACCTTTGGCAGATGAATTTAGAGGTCGTTAGCGATTTAGTTAACGATCGATAGGTAAATCATAAATGTGATCCAGCTCACGCGTCAACATAATTTTATAATGAGCATTAATTAATTTTTAAAGTCGTTAATTTTCATGCATATATGATTAATTTATTTTTAAGCATTCTGCACTGGTGGTGGGTTGCGTTTATTTTTATAATGGTTATTCAACAAATCAACAGAGGACCAACGGCAAATGACAACCGACGTCACGAGTTGTGCGAAGAAAAGCCGTGGCCGACCAAAAGTGTTTGACAGGGATGCAGCGCTTGATAAGGCCATGACTCTCTTCTGGCAACATGGGTATGAAGCGACCTCGCTTTCCGATCTGGTAGAAGCCACCGGCGCCAAAGCACCGACGCTCTATGCTGAATTTACCAACAAAGAGGGGCTGTTCAGGGCAGTGCTGGACAGATACATTTCGCGCTTTGCAGCGAAACACGAAGCCCAGCTGTTTTGTGAAGAGAAAAGCGTTGAACAGGCGCTACGGGATTACTTCACCGCCGTTGCCACCTGCTTCACCAGTAAAGATACGCCCGCGGGCTGCTTTATGATTAACACCTCCGCCACCCTGGCAGCAGCGTCGAAAGAGATCGCCAATACGGTGAAATCGCGTCATGCCATGCAGGAAGAGACGCTCAGCGCATTTCTGGCTCAACGCCAGCAGCGCGGTGAAATTCCCGCGCATTGTCAGCCGCAGATGCTGGCGCAGTATCTGAGCTGTATTTTGCAGGGTATGTCGATCAGCGCGCGTGAAGGCGCGACGCTGGAAAAACTGCAGAATATAACCGAAACCACACTACGCTTGTGGCCTGAACTCCTCAAAATTTGAGGTAAAAAAAAGCTCCTCAGCCTGAGCGCTTGAGGAGCTAAGTTCAGAGAACATCTTTTTTACACTTTGTTATTCAGTACCAGCTGGCCATTTCCATCCAGTGGGATTTGCGTTCCTGGGTCTTTATCCATACGGATTTTGCCCTGCTGATCGCCAATTTTGTAGGTGACGTCATAACCCAGCATTTTTTCCGACTTGTCATAGACGGTTTTACAACGCTGCTGAGTTGTGGTGTAAGTATCGTTATCCTGCATCGCACCCTGCACCTGGTTGCCGGCATAGCCGCCACCCAGCGCACCAACGACGGTCGCGACATCTTTACCTCGGCCACCGCCAAACTGGTGACCAATTACCCCACCCGCTACCGCACCCAAAACAGAGCCGGCAATACGGTTTTCATCCTGTACCGGACGACGGTGGGTCACGGAGACGTTACGGCACTCCTGACGAGGGGTTTTTACGGTTTCTTTAATGGGAGTAGCAGAAACCACCTGCGCATACTGCGGGCCGCGATCTAATACGTTGAGACTGGCAACAGCAGCCACACCTAACGCCGCTGCGACACCAATCCCTATACCCGCCAACATAGATTTATTCACGGGACTTCCTCCTTTGTTGCTATTGGTAACAATTTTGCAATGAAGCCACGGCTTCGCCAATAAGACAAAGGATCAAAAAGTGGACGCTGGAGAGGGATATATCATGTTTAGGAGAACTCTTAAGCACCTAATCCATGACGGGCAGCATGATATGCTAAAAACTCCCTCCGGAGGGCCCGGAGGGAGTGAAAGATTAGTGGAGTTTAAGACGCGGACGGATGACGCGGTTGATTCTGCCCACCAGCATCATCAGACCCGTTTTGAAGTAGCCGTGCAGTGCGATCTGGTGCATACGGTACAGTGAAATATAGACAAAGCGTGCTATGCGCCCTTCTACCATCATCGAGCCACGCATCAGGTTACCCATCAGGCTACCGACAGTAGAGAAGTTGGACAGCGATACCAGAGAGCCGTGGTCTTTATAGACATACGCCTTCATCGGTTTGCCTTTGTACTGCGCCAGAATATTATGCAGCACCAGGCTTGCCATCTGGTGCGCAGCCTGAGCACGCGGCGGCACAAAGCCACCTTCAGGGCGCGCGCAGGAAGCACAGTCGCCAATCGCAAAGATTTCCGGGTCGCGCGTGGTTTGCAGCGTTGGCTCCGTCACCAGCTGGTTAATGCGGTTCGTTTCCAGACCACCGATATCTTTCATAAAATCAGGCGCTTTGATACCTGCCGCCCAGACCATCAGATCCGCTTTGATGTACTCGCCGTCTTTGGTGTGCAGACCGCCTTCGTCGGCGCTGGTCACCATCGTCTGTGTCAGCACCCGCACACCCAGTTTGGTGAGTTCATTGTGCGCCGCACCGGAGATACGCGGAGGCAGCGCCGGGAGGATGCGTTCACCGGCTTCGACCAGCGTGACGTTCAGCGCGTCGTTTGTTAACCCTTTATACCCGTAGCTGTGCAGCTGTTTCACCGCATTGTGCAGCTCAGCAGAGAGCTCTACCCCCGTTGCCCCGCCGCCGACAATCGCAATGTTAACCTTGCCATTCGCACCCATATTATTGGTGTACTTCAGGAACAGGTTCAGCATCTCCTGATGGAAACGACGTGCCTGGTGTGGGTTATCAAGGAAGATACAGTGCTCTTTCACGCCCGGCGTGTTGAAATCGTTAGAGGTACTGCCCAGCGCCATTACCAGCGTGTCATACGCCAGTTTGCGTTCAGGAACCAGCAGCTCGCCTTTTTCATCACGCAGCTCTGCCAGGGCGATGGTTTTGCTTTCACGGTTGATATCCACCACGGAACCCAGCTGGAACTGGAAATGGTGATTGCGTGCGTGCGCCAGATAGCTCAGCGCATCCACGCCCTCATCCAGCGATCCGGTCGCCACTTCGTGCAGCAACGGTTTCCACAGGTGACTGTGGTTACGATCCACCAGCGTGATTTTGGCTTTTTTACCGCGACCCAGCTTCTTACCCAACTGTGTGGCCAGCTCCAGCCCGCCAGCACCACCGCCTACAATCACTATCTTTTTCAATGGCGTAGTCAACGTGACCCCCTCAAATTATTAACCAATTGTTAATTAAAAGTTATAAAAATAACCCTTAATTAACAACAGGTTACAGCACTGAAACCATTCAGGTGAATTGAGAATACCACGTCAGGCGCATTGGTCATACCAAAATTGATATGCATCAAGTTTTGATGGCTTAAAAGTAGACAATTCTGGACAAAAAGAAACCCGGTACGCATTAGCGACCGGGTTCCGGAGGTGACTGACTGTGGCTTAGCCCAGCGTTTTAAAGGCTTTTATGCGCTGCAGATGTGGGGAGATGTTCTTGAACTTATGGGTCTGTTCTTCATCCCAGACAATCTCATAGTAATGATGCAGAAGCTCCGCAGCCCGGTGGCTGTTGAGCGCCTCATCATTACGCGAAAGGATCACCAGACACCGGTCGCGGTTTTTATCGCGAAAATTACTGACGCACTTGGTGGCAATATCGACGTACTCTTCCGGGCGGTCAATTTTGCCTTCCATGTTCTCATTCGGGAAAAGGTTAGGATTAAATACCACCTGGCGTATGTCGCACAGAAAACCAATCCGCTCTGCCCAGTAGCCACCCAGGCCCACGCCGCAAATCAGCGGGCGATCGTCGATATTAAGCTGCAGCATCTTGTCCACTTCTTTGAGCAGATGCTGCATATCATGCTTCGGATGGCGCGTGCTGTAGCTGATCAACCGGACATCGGGATCGATAAACTGCAGCTGCAACACCTTCTCATGATTACCTGGACTGTTTGAGTCAAAACCGTGTAAATAGATGATCATTGTCTTCTCACCATGCTACGCCTTCCGGGAGGGATTACAGGCTGGCTTTGTGCGCCTGCCAGCGCTCATTCAGGTCTTCAAGCCGGGCGTTGACCGTCTTCCAGCGCGCCGAATCCATCAGCTCCTGACGGCTAAATGAACCTTTATGATACAATTGTGTAACACGCTCTGCATTGATCGGCGACAGGTTATCCAGCACGCTAACAGCCCCTTTACGATTATTGCAGACCAGGATCATATCGCAACCTGCGTCCAGCGACGCCTGACCGCGTTCTGCATAGCTACCCATAATTGCTGCCCCTTCCATCGACAAATCGTCGGAGAAAATCACGCCATTGAAACCCAGCTCCTGGCGCAATACGGTTTTCAGCCAGTGCGGAGAGCCACTGGCCGGCCGCGGGTCGACGTCGCTGTAAATCACGTGGGCAGGCATGATAGCGTCAAGTTTGTTATCGGTAATAAGTGAACGGAACACCGACATATCTTTGGCACGAATTTCCGCTTCCGGGCGCGGATCGCGCGGGGTCTCTTTATGGGAATCCGCCGTCACGGCCCCGTGGCCCGGGAAGTGTTTGCCGGTGGTTTTCATACCTGCATCGTGCATCCCGTCGATAAATCGGGTCGCCATTGCCAGCGCAATACGCGGATCTTCATGGTATGAGCGCTCACCAATCGCGGCGCTGATATGGCCCACGTCCAGCACCGGGGCGAAGCTGATGTCGATATCCATAGCAATCATTTCACTGGCCATCAGCCAGCCCGCTTCCTGCGCCAGTTTTCCCCCCTCTTCCGTCCCGAGCAGCGCGGCGAAAGACTGGGCAGCCGGCAGATGGGTGAAACCGTCGCGAAAACGCTGCACGCGCCCGCCTTCCTGATCGACGGCCACCACCAGATGATTGCGCGATGCCGCGCGGATCTGACGCACCAGCTCGCGCAGCTGCGCCGGATCGTGATAGTTGCGGGTAAACAGGATCAGGCCGCCCACCAGCGGATGCGCCAGAATGTCACGCTCCTCCGCATCCAGCTCAAACCCTTCAACATTCAACATGACTGGACCCACACTCACCTCTCTTATCCTTTCGTTTGTAACTGACGCCAGGCATCGTTTGCCAGCGCAATAAATTGTTTATCTCTGGACTGCTGAAGGCGCATTTCAAACCAGCCCGCCATCAGCATAATGACCCAGGGTCGCCAGCGTCTCACCTGACGAGCCAGCGCGTCGGCGTCAATATGCGCTACTCTGGCATACTCTCTGATGAGCGTCAGCCGCGCGGCGTCACTTTCCGTCCAGACCGCGGCCAGCTCCAGCGCCACATCGCCGTCTCCGGCATATTCCCAGTCAATAAGTCTGGCTCCTCCTGACGTATGCACAATGTTCCCGGCGTGCACATCCATATGTAACGGTGAGAGCCGAATCGGTTGCGGCTCGCCCGCTTTACGCAGCCGTTTGAGATGCGCAAGCCAGACTGGGGTACGTCTTTTCGGGGAGGCTTGCTGCCAGTAGTGCTCAAGCAGCGGAAGTAACGCGATTCGCCACCCCAGACGCTGTTGCTGGTGCAGATGATACAGCATCGCCGCGAGCTCCGGGGTGTCCGGCAGCGCGCTTTTCACCTCGCCCTCAAGATAGTCGACGGCCATCCAGCCCTGTCGGAAAAAACGGGGTTCCGGCACGAGATCCGACGGAAGACGTCTGAGGGCACGAAACTGACGACGAAAATGGAAAGCGGGCGCGAAGGGATCGTGATTATGTCGTAAGACCAGACGGTGCGCGCCCTGCTCCAGAATACAACTCGCGCCGCCAAGCCCGGAGTGGGCCTGCGGCGCGATAAGGCGGTACTGCGGAAAATAGCGCGTCAGGATCGCATCACGCGTGCTGTCATTGTTGCGTAACCGCACCTTTACCTGACCAGATAATTTCGCCTGTCTGAACCAGCATCAGCTGCATCTGCAGGGCTGGGGTATTCACGTTGCCGGTCGCATTAGAGTACAGCACATACTGGGCGCCAACGTTGCGGGCAATCCCAATCGCCTTGCTGCGGGTGCCGAGGCTATCCTGCGGCGACAGGCCGAGTTGCTGTTTGGCCACCGCGAGCTGCTGAGCAGAGACCAGCGTAAACTTGCCGTTGTTCGCCAGGGCATTGCGCAGGGTTTCCGTCGCTTCGCCCGCGTTCAGCGAACCGTTAGTACGGTTGTTAACGCTGTCGACCAGCAGCACGCCGCCTGCCGTCACGCCCTGTGCCTGCAGCATTTTACCGACCATCGGTTGCATTGCACCGTTCCAGTCATAATGGCGCACGCGCGGCGTAGGCTGTGACGTCTGGTCCGGGTGCTCAATTGGACCGGGCTGGGACGGAATAGACGGTACAGACGGCACGGTTGGCTGTGGCTCCGTTGGCGTTGTCGGCTGCTCAGTACCCGGTTTAGCCTCTTCTACAGGTGCAGGCTGTTCAGTACGGGTCACACACCCTGCCAGAAACAGAGCGAAAGCGGTCACGAGCGCATAACGGCTCAAATTTTTAATCAAAGTTCACCCCTTACAGATAAAGATAAAGTCTTACCTTATGTGCACCCAAATAGCTGGCGCTGTCATAGATCGTTACCGACGACCTCGCCGGAAGGGTGACGCTGCGCGGCGCCTCCAGCGGATGCATTTCAAGACCTCTTACGTCATACCAGAAAAAACGGTAGTGGACCGTCACGGGTTCATTTCGTTCGTTAAAGAGCGCAGAGGAGGCTGAAGACTTAATTTCACTGACGGTTAACGCGGGCTGTTGCGCCGTAATACCCGCCGCCAGCACGGAGGACTCCATCACCAGCGTCTGTTCATCGCTCACGGGGATCGCCGGGCGCGTGCTGCATCCCACAATCATCATCGTCATTACCAGCGCTGCAATACGCCCTTTAAACATGTCAAAGACCTTTGTGTGCCAGCATCGGCCCCAGAGGACGTCCACCCAGCAGATGCATGTGAATATGATAAACTTCCTGGCCGCCATGACGATTACAGTTCATGATCAGACGGTAACCGTCTTCCGCTATGCCTTCCTGCTCGGCAATTTTCGCCGCCACCGTCAGCATACGACCTAACGCCACTTCGTGCTCGGTTTTTACGTCATTTACGGTCGGAATCAGAATATTGGGAATGATAAGGACGTGTGTCGGTGCCTGGGGGGAAATGTCCCGGAAAGCCGTCACCAGTTCATCCTGATAGACGATATCCGAGGGGATTTCGCGACGGATAATTTTACTGAAAATCGTTTCTTCAGCCATGACCTTTTCCTTTTTTGTTAAATCTGGCGTGGTGCGTCCGCTGATAACACACTCTCGGGAAGACTGTGTGACACAATCCAAGAGTATGAGCGAGTTTCTCCTGTCCTTTCAACCTTCTCCCCCGAATTCTTTCCTGAATCTTCATCAGCTGAATGAAGAGTGACCGCTCAGGCGTATTCACTGGCTGAAACATTATTTCAGTTCCGCTCGACACATCTGTTTACAGCATTAATGGCAATGCGTATATTTCGCATTTGCATTTTCATGCGCATTTTTAACATAGAAAACGACGTCAGACCGCGATCGCGGGACTGATGCTACCAACCTTCACCGTTCTTAAGGGTTTGATCATGTCTTTCAATCATCATACCAGGGATGGGCAACGTCAGCCTGTCGCAACGCCTTCGTTGCTGGCAGCCTGCATTGCTATGGCATTGATGCCAGCCGTGAGTTTTGCCGCCTCCACAGACGAAGATACCGTTGTGGTTGATGGCGGTTTCGATAACGCGCCAGCCCCGTCCGACGGGCAGGATCGGGACTACAGCGTCAAGACCACCACCACCGGGACCAAACTGCTCCTCGTGCCTCGCGATATTCCGCAGTCCGTCAGCGTCATCAGCCAGCAGCGCATGGCGGATCAAAACCTGCAGTCTATCGGTCAGGTGTTAACCAATACCACTGGCGTGACGGCGCAGGTTCAGGACAGCGACCGTACCGTATTTTACTCACGCGGATTCTTCGTGAGTAACTATGCGTACGATGACCTGCCGACCTCCATCAGCGAAGTGTGGAACTTCGGCGATACTGCCGCCGATACCGCGATTTATGACCGTATCGAAGTGGTACGCGGCGCAACCGGCCTGATGTCCGGGACGGGAAACCCGGCGGCCTATGTCAATATGGTGCGCAAACATGCAGACAGCAATGAATTCAAAGGTAATGTCAATGCCAGCTACGGCAGCTGGGATAAACAGCGCTACGTGCTGGATCTGCAGGCGCCGCTGGTGGAGTCCGGCAAGATACGCGGCCGCCTGATTACGGGCTATCAGGATAACGACAGCTTTGTTGATAACTACCACTACCGTAAAAAATTCCTCTACGGCGTGGTGGATGCGGATGTGACCGACAGCACGACCCTTTCTGTCGGCTATGAATACCAGGAAAGCAACACCGAGGATCCGACCTGGGGCGGATTGCCAACCTGGAACAGCGACGGGAGTAAAACCCATTATGATCGTAGCCAGACCGTAGCGCCAAAGTGGGCATATTCGGATAAAGACAACACCCGCATTTTCGCCAACCTGACTCAGCGCTTTGACAACGGCTGGGAAGCCCACATCAACGGCATGCATGCTGATACGAATTTCGACAGCAAACTGATGTATATGTCCGGCTATCCCGATCAAGCGACCAGTGCAGGCATGGTGGGCTATGGTGGCTGGAACAAAGGCGAGCGCAAACAGGATGCGGTTGATGCCTTCCTGCGCGGCGGATTCGATCTCTTTGGCCGTCAGCACGAAATGATGTTTGGCGGCAGCTTCAGCCGCCAGCGCAACCATTATGACAATAGGATGCCGGATGCGTTATACGGCATGATCGACGTGGGTAATTTCAAAAACTGGAACGGGGATATTGCCGATCCTCAGTGGACGCCATGGAAGCTCTACAGCCAGGACGACATCCGTCAGTCATCGGCCTATACTTCCGCCCGCTTCTCGCTTGCCGATCCGCTGCACCTGATCCTCGGGGCGCGCTATACCAACTATAACATTCGCTATAACCCGGCGGGCTCTCCGGACACCCGTCTGGAAAGTACCAAAGATGACGTCACGCCTTACGCGGGCCTGGTCTACGACATTAATGAAGACTGGTCGACTTACGTCAGCTATACCTCAATCTTCCAGCCTCAGGACAAGCGTAATGCCAGTGGTCGTTACCTCGACCCAACCACGGGTAAAAGCTATGAAGCCGGTGTGAAAGCGGACTGGTTCAATACCCGCCTGACCACCTCGCTGGCAATTTTCCGCATTGAACAGGATAACGTGGCGAGCAACACTTATACCTACATGCCGAGCGGTGAATCCATTTATGAATCGCTGGACGGTGTGGTGAGTAAAGGGATTGAGTTCGAGCTTAACGGCGCGCTGACGGATAACTGGCAGCTAACGTTCGGCGCAACCCGCTACATTGCTGAAGATAAAAACGGCAACGCAGTCAGCTCCGATCAGCCGCGCACAACCATGAAGCTGTTTACCCGTTATCAACTGCCAATGCTGCCAGAACTGACCGTGGGCGGTGGCGTAAACTGGCAGAATAAGGTGTGGACGGATGTGGACGGCGGCCCGGCGGGACAATCACGTGCAGAGCAAGGCAGTTACGTGCTGGTTAACCTGTTCAGCCGTTATCAGGTCACCAAAGAGTTTGCCGTCCAGGCTAACGTCAACAACCTGTTTGACAAAGAGTATTACGATTACGTCGGCTCTTATGTGGTTTATGGCGCACCGTTGAACGTCTCGGTGAGCGCGAGCTACGACTTCTGAGTGTTTAGCCGGGTGGCGGCTGCGCCTTACCCGGCACAACAAACCGCAGCAATAAAAAAGGCAGCCATTCGGCTGCCTTAGTCTCCCCTGCTCACAGCTTAGCTGTTGCGGATGTACTCATCCATTTCGGTTTTCAGGTTATCGGATTTAGTACCGAAGATTGCCTGAACACCAGAACCTGCAACAACCACGCCCGCTGCGCCCAGTTTTTTCAGACCCGGCTGGTCTACTTTCGCAACATCGGCAACGCTCACACGCAGACGAGTGATACACGCGTCCAGGTTAGTGATGTTCTCTTTGCCACCGAACGCTGCAACCAGGGCCGGAGCCATTTCGCTGGTCACACCTGCTTTGCTGTCTTCAGTTGCATCTTCACGGCCTGGGGTTTTCAGGTCCAGTGCTTTGATCAGCACGCGGAAGATGGTGTAGTAGACAACGGCATAGCACGCACCCACGATTGGGAACAGCCACAGTTTGCTGCTGTTACCGGACAGAACGATAAAGTCGATCAGACCGTGAGAGAAGGACGTACCGTCACGCATACCCAGCAGGATACAGATTGGGAACGCCAGACCCGCCAGAATCGCGTGGATAACGTACAGGATCGGCGCAACGAACATGAAGGAGAACTCGATCGGCTCGGTGATACCGGTCAGGAACGAGGTCAGCGCTGCGGAGATCATGATACCGCCCACTTTTGCACGGTTCTCTGGTTTAGCAGAGTGCCAGATTGCAATCGCAGCAGCCGGCAGGCCGTACATTTTGAACAGGAAGCCACCAGACAGTTTGCCTGCAGTTGGATCACCTGCCATGTAACGTGGGATATCACCGTGGAATACCTGGCCAGCTGCGTTGGTGAATTCACCAATCTGCATCTGGAATGGAACGTTCCAGATGTGGTGCAGACCGAATGGCACCAGGCAACGCTCGATGAAGCCGTAGATACCAAACGCCACAACCGGGTTCTGGTAAGCAGCCCACTGAGAGAAGGTCTGGATCGCGGAACCGATTGGTGGCCAGATGAAGGACAGGATCACGCCAGTGAAAATCGCTGCCAGACCAGAGATGATCGGAACGAAACGCTTGCCCGCGAAGAAGCCCAGATACTCAGGCAGCTTGATGCGATAGAAGCGGTTAAACATATACGCTGCAATCGCACCGGAGATGATACCGCCCAGAACACCGGTGTCTGCCAGGTGTTTCGCGGCAATCTCTTCTGCCGGTAAATGCAGAACCAGAGGCGCAACCACAGCCATGGTTTTCACCATGATGCCGTAGGCAACCACTGCAGCCAGCGCAGAAACGCCGTCGTTATTGGTGAAGCCCAGCGCCACACCGATCGCGAAGATCAGAGGCATGTTAGCAAAGACGGAACCGCCTGCTTCGGCCATCACATGGGAAACTACGGCTGGCAGCCAGCTGAAGTTTGCAGAACCGACACCCAGCAGGATACCTGCGATAGGCAGTACGGATACTGGCAGCATCAGCGATTTACCGACCTTTTGCAGGTTAGCAAATGCATTCTTAAACATAATTGAGAGTGCTCCTGAGTATTTGTGCTTTTTTTACGCTTTCACGCATTGGCCCGGGGGGAGTACCGTGCCGTGGACAGGACATCTAAGCGCCCTTTATTTATTACACAGAGTAAAATAATTCCCTCTGGGATTGTTTGACGGCTATCACGTTTCAGCTTAAGACGGACGAAAAACTTGCAGTTATTTACAAAAAGCATGTCTGGATGTGTCTAAATACATCCTCACCGCCCCAAATGAGGCGGTGAACTTTACTCGTTTTGTTTATTAATTACGAGCCTAAAAAAAACAGGTGTATCAGACAGATTGCAGGCGGGCGGGGTCGATATGGAACAGCGCAGAGAAGTTTTCCGTCGTGACGCGGGCCAGCTCTTCGATGCTGACGCCTTTAAGCACGGCCATGTATTCCGCAACGTCTCGCGTCATGGCTGGCTGGTTCTCTTTCCCGCGATGCGGTACCGGTGCCAGATACGGAGAGTCTGTTTCTACCAGAATGCGGTCGAGCGGAACATAACGCGCAGCATCACGCAGCTGCTCTGCATTACGGAACGTCACGATCCCGGAAAACGAAATATAAAACCCTAGATCAAGCAGTTTACCCGCCGTTTCTCTGTCTTCTGTGAAACAGTGTAGTACGCCACCGCAATCCGTCACCTTTTCTTCCTGGAGGATCGCCAGCGTATCGGCGCGTGCATCACGGGTATGCACGATGACCGGTTTGTTCAGCTCGCGGCCAATGCGGATATGGTTGCGGAAGGATTCCTGCTGGCGCGGTTTCGTTTCCGGCGTGTAAAAATAGTCCAGCCCGGTTTCACCCATCGCCACGACGCCCTCTTCCGCAGCCAGTCGGCGTAACTCATCAACATCGTACGCTTCATCCTGGTTCAGCGGATGCACGCCGCAGGAGAACACCACGTTATCGCGAACGCCCACCAGCTCACGCATGGCGCGGTACCCCGGCAACGTCGTCGCCACGGCAAGACAAAATTTCACATCGCGGGCAGCGGCTTTTGCCAGCACGTCATCCACGTCATTGTGAAGGGATTGATAATCCAGGCCATCAAGATGGCAGTGTGAGTCGACTAAAAACATAATGTCTCTCTCAGAGATGGGAAACAGGCGGCGTAACGCCTGGTTGCAGGTAATGTTCAATACGCAGTAACTGGTCGGTCAGTAACAGCTCGCGATTAAGACCCGTTACGGTTAAAAGCTGTTCCCGGCTTTCGCAGATATCATGAAGGATAGCGTGCAAGGACGTTCCTGAAAGGCGGCTCGCCAGCAGGTTCACCAGTGGCCACGCGTCCGGGTTTGTCAGTAGCGTTGCCCGCTGCTGGAGCTTTAGCGCATCCAAAAGTAAGGACGCCAGCCAGTGCAAACGCTCAACGGCCCGATCGCTATTCAGTGCAGGCAGCAAGCTCAACCAGTCCTGGCTGTTGAGCGAAGCCTCGACGGCCTTACAGAGCGTTTCTCGCTGCGACCAGACGTCGGGTTGCAGTAATGCCAGCGCCGCTGCGGGCGCGCCGCTGCTCAGGCGAAGCGCAGAGAGCGCACTTTCCTGTGACGTTGTCACCTCGCGTTCTAGCCAGCTCAATGACCATGATTCCTGGGGCACCGCAAGGTGATGAAGACGACAGCGGCTGCGCAACGTTGCCAGCAATCGGCCCGGATCGCGGCATGAGAGGAAGAACCATGTTTTCTCCGGCGGCTCTTCCAGCGTTTTGAGCAGCGCGTTAGCCGCCGCCTCGGTCAGTAATGCAGCGTCGTTGAGCCAGACGACTTTCGCCCCGCCCAGTCGCGCATGTTCGTACAGTTTTTCACTGACTTCACGCACGGCATCAATACCGAGCGCGCTTTTGCCCTTCTCAGGCGCCAGCGTGTAATAGTCAGGATGCGTGCCTGCCTGCATCAGCTGGCAGCCACGGCATTTCCCGCAGCTTTTGTGCCCTTCAGGCTGCTGGCACATCAGGAAACGGGTAATGGCGTAAATTAGCGCATCATCCCCCATCCCCGGCAATGCCTGAATCAGTAACGCATGATGCCCCCGACCGGCCTGATAGCTGTTGATCAGCTGTTCAAAGTGCGGGCGCAACCATGGATACCATTTCATGCCTGCTGCTCCTGTAGCCACTGCGTAACGGTCTGCTGGATGTCTTGCGTGACGTCTTCCAGCGATTGCGTCGCATCGATGGTACGAATTGAGCTGTCCTGCGCGGCCAGCTCAAGATAGCGTGCGCGGGTGCGGTTAAAGAAATCAAAGGACTCTTGTTCAATGCGATCCAGCTCGCCGCGCGCGCGGGCGCGTTTGAGGCCCACTTCCGGAGTGACATCCAGATAGAGCGTCAGGTCCGGGCGAAAATCACCCAGTACGGCATTACGCAGCGTTGCCAGCATTGTCTGGTCAATACCGCGTCCCCCGCCCTGATACGCCTGAGTGGACAGATCGTGACGGTCGCCGATCACCCACTTGCCATCGGCCAGAGCGGGTTTAATCACCGTCTCAACCAGCTGGACGCGGGCCGCATAGAACATCAGCACTTCGGCTTTGTCAGTGATAACTTCGTCACCAACAGATTTGATATCCAGCACCAGGCTGCGCAGTTTCTCAGCCAGCTGAGTGCCGCCTGGCTCTCGGGTGAAGACCATGTCAGTGACGCCAAGCGCGTTCAGCGTTTCCACCACTACGTCGCGAGCGGTGGTTTTCCCCGCGCCTTCGAGTCCCTCAATGACAATGTATTTACTGCGCATTTTTTTCCTTAAGTGCCTTCAGATAGTCCTGAACAGAGCGATTATGACTGACAAGGTTGGTGTTAAAGGTGTGCCCCCCTTTTCCGTCAGCCACAAAATAGAGATACGGTGTTTTGGCCGGATGCGCGGCGGCTTTAAGCGACGCCTCGCTCGGCGTTGCAATCGGGCCCGGCGGCAGGCCGTTAATGACGTAGGTATTATACGCCGTTGGCGTCTCGAGATCTTTCCTCGAAATCTTTCCGCTGTAGCGCTCGCCCATGCCGTAAATAACGGTAGGGTCGGTTTGCAGACGCATGCCAATGCGAAGACGGTTGATAAATACCGACGCGACCCGATCGCGCTCGGCAGCAACGGCAGTCTCTTTCTCGATGATCGAAGCCATGGTCACGAACTGGTTTTGATCTTTATAGGGCAGCCCTTCCATACGCCCTTCCCAGGCGGAATCGACTGCCGCGACCATCTTTTTGTGCGCCCGTTTAAGAATTGCGACATCCGTCGTGCCCGCGGTGTACATCCAGGTGTCCGGCCAGAACCAGCCTTCCACCCACTCAGGATGCTCAAATTTCAGCACCCCGGCGACCGTCTCGTAACGATCATCTTTCAGAGTGTGCTTGATATAGGGCGCATCACGCAGCTGTTTCAGGTAATCGCTCAGTCGCATTCCTTCGACAAAACGCAGCGGGAACTGCGCTTCTTTGCCACTTTCCAGCAGCTGCAGCATCTCCCTGACGGTCATGCCGGGCGTAAAACGATAGGTACCGGCCTTGAAGTGAGACAGTTCCGGCTCGATACGCAGTAACCACTGGAACACGCGCGGGCGGTTGATGATTTTATCGCTGTAAAGCTGTTCGCCCAGCGCCATCCGCCCGGTACCGGCTTTAAGGGTAAAAATCGTCTCGTCTTTAATGAGGATCTTACTGTCCGCCAGCTGGAAAACTTTCCATACACCGACGCCGGCGGCAGCGCCGAGGACAACCAACAGTAACAGAACAAGGCGTAACAGTTTCATCATGCTAATCGGACGACTCACAAATTGGGGCTAAATAGTGGTAAAGTTCGCGCGCGGGCCACTCTCGCTCTGCGTAGCGCTGTACGGGGACAACCGGCATTAGCGCGTTACAGATAAGCACTTCATCAGCCTGCGCGAGCGCCGTTAGCGGCGCATTCACTTCGACAACGCGATACGCGGTCAGTGCCAGTTGGGCGATAATAAACTGCCGCATAATGCCGTTTACGCCCGCCTGATCGAGGCGTGGGGTAAAGACATCCTGCCCACAGCGCCAGAACAGATTTGCGGCACAGCATTCCGTAAGCCACCCATCGCTGTCAAGGACAAGGGCTTCATCGGCATCCGTCTGCTCAAGATGAGAACGAATCAGCACCTGCTCAAGGCGGTTGAGGTGCTTCATTCCTGCAAGATAAGGGTTGCGACCCAAGGGGATCGGGCTGAGAGCAAGCGTTACGCCGGTTTCTTTCCAGCGTGCGTAATGCGTAGGATATTCAGAAACGCTCAGGATGCGCACCGGTTGCTGACAGCCTGCGGGGCTATAGCCGCGACCGCCAGCTCCACGCGTGATAACGACCTTTAACACGCCGTCACCCTTTTTTTGCGCCATATCCCGCATTTCCGCAGCAAGGGTTTCCCATGCATCAAACGGGATAGCCAACCTTGTGCAGGCCGTCTGCAAACGTGTCAGATGGTGGCTGAAAAGTGAAACAACGCCGCCGCTAATTCGAGCAGTGGTAAAACAACCATCCCCAAACTGAACGCTACGATCGTTCACATCTAACTTTTTTTGTAACTCACCATTAATTAGATACATTCACCCTCCATATAAATACCTGACTAGGGTGGCAGGTGAAAGAGGATATCGCAAGTCTGTTATCTTCGAATAAATGTAAAAAAGCACAGGAAGGTTGGGCGCGCCTACGCCTGTATACATGAGAGAAATGCTATTCATCTATTAATGAATAAATGAAATATTATTCACGGAAAGGATTATTAAAGTTAAATTAAAAACACTCATTAGATATAGTTTATAGTTCATATTTTAGCACATAGATATAATCCCCCATGTGAATACCCAAGTGCGCAAGATGGTTTTAAAAACACAAGACAATGTTTCTTGCTGAAAACTATCGAGCATCATCACATCGTGTGCCATGAGTACTCACCTGTGTTTTATATCAATCACACTCTTCAAGGACATTATCAATGAAAGGAAAAGTAGCGGCTGTTGCCTTAATCACTACACTCGGAATGGTTTCTGCCGCGCAGGCCGATGATGGACAGGTAAATTTCACCGGTAATATCATCGAGCAAGGTTGTAAAATTGACACCACCATGACCGCACCGCAGACCGTCAAGTTAGGTGATATCGCTAAAACTGCTCTGCCAGAGGCTGGTTCCGTTGCCGCGAATACTCGCTTTACTCTGAAACTGTCTGAGTGCCCGGCAGACCTGAAAGGCAAAGCTGTTGTTGTGAAATACACCGGCAAACCAGACGCCACTAATAATGACTATCTGGAAGTCACCGGCGCAGGCACCACTGGCGTTGCCAAAGGCGTTGCTATTCAGTTGCTGAACGGCGACGGCACCGCGTTACCGCTGGCAACCGCATCTAAAGCAGCGACCATCGATGCGACTGCTGGCACCGCTACCATGAATTTCAGCGCACAGTATATCGCAACTGCCGCTACCGTTGAGGCGGGTTCCGCTAACGGTACCGCTAACTTTACGCTGGCATACAATTAATCATCGCGCGATAAATTTCCGCCTTTGGCTATAAGCAATGCCGGGGCTTCCCGGCATTGCTATTTTGAGGTTAACCAGATGAAATTAGTGAATTCATTAATCGCCGCTGCATTTGTTTTTTCAATGGCAACAGCGCAAGCGGGTGTTATTATTGGAGGCACTCGCATTATATATCATGCAGACAAAAAAGAATCTTCCCTGGACGTCAAAAACCCAGACCCATACTCCTATTTAATTCAGTCATGGGTTGATAAAGATGAAAACGACACCAGTAAAACACCGTTTATCGTCACGCCGCCCCTGTTCCGCTTAGCTGGCAATGAAGAAAACAAACTGCGTATTATTAATACGGGCGGGAATCTGCCACAGGATCGTGAGTCACTGTTCTGGATGAACATTAAAACCATTCCGGCAACAGAAAAGTTAGACAACGTAAATACCCTACAGATTGCGATTAAGACACGTATCAAACTCATTTATCGCCCCGCATCGCTTACTGAGATGCCGGAAAAGTTTGCCAGCAAGCTTAGCTGGAAACGCAGCGATCAACAGCTTACGGTCAGTAACCCAACCCCCTATTACATGAACTTCAGCGAAGTCAAAGTCGGTGCCAGTACGGTTACGGATGCGACATACGTTGCGCCCATGTCCAGCGCGACCTTCAGTCTTCCGGCAAATACCAAAGGCAATATTCGCTGGAAAATTATCAGTGACTTCGGCGCAGCTGGCGCGGAACACCAGACGCAGTAATCACTCATTAGATACTCGGACTCCGAAAGGATCACGGAATGATCAGAGCTAAAAAAAATAAGATCTCGCCAACCAGGCTGGCCTGCTTCATCGCATTGCAGTGTACGTTCTCGTTGTCGCACCCTGCCTGTGCCCGGGAATATTTTAACCCCGCGCTACTGGGTATTGACGGTCCAGGTAAAGACATTTCTGACCTGAGTGCCTTTGAAGAAGGTGTTGGCCAAATGCCGGGTACTTATCGCGTTGACGTGCTGGTCAATCAGACATTGACTGGCACGCATGATATTGAATTTAGCATGCAAAAGGACAGTCACGGCCAGACATCATTGCAACCGTGCCTGAGCGTGGAGATGCTGCGTGACTTTGGCGTCCGAACCGAGCAATTTCCGCAACTGACCGGAGAGAATCATTGCGCAAACCTGGCCGCTATTCCCAGCGCTGCTACTCAGTTCGTCTTCAATAAACAGCAACTTTTGTTGAGCATCCCTCAGGCGGCGATGAATAACCAGGCGCGTGGATATGTTGCTCCAGAACGCCTGGATGAAGGCATCAATGCGCTGCTGCTTAATTACAGCTTTACAGGCGGCAACACCCAGGCACGTCAGTCTGATATGACCGATTCAGACAGCTATTACCTGAACCTGCGCCCAGGGCTAAATATCGGCCCATGGCGCGTACGTAACTACAGCACCTGGTCACGCAATACCAGCGGCGACAATACCCAGAATAACTGGGATTCGGCATATACCTACGCTCAGCGAAATATTATCGCGCTCAAAAGTCAGCTGACGCTTGGCGAAAGCAACTCCCCTTCCGATCTGTTTGACAGCGTGCCTTTCCGGGGTGCGCAACTGGCCTCCGATGACGACATGCTGCCTGACAGCCTGCGCGGCTACGCACCGGTGGTTCGCGGAATTGCCCGGACCAACGCCCAGGTCATCATTAAACAAAACGGCTACACCATTTACCAAAGCTATGTGTCGCCGGGGGCATTTGAGATCACTGATATGTATCCCACGGGCAGTAGCGGCGATCTGGACGTGACGATTAAAGAAGCTGACGGCAGCGAACAGCACCAGTTGGTCCCCTTCGCCTCACTGCCGGTTCTACAGCGTGAAGGTCGTTTAAAGTACAGCCTGACCAGCGGTCAGTACCGTCCTTACGACAGCGCCGTCGATAAAACATTCTTTACTCAGGGCTCGGCCATCTACGGCCTGCCGGCAGGATTTACCGCCTACGGCGGCGGACAGCTATCGCAACATTATCAGTCGCTACTTGTGGGGCTCGGTAAAAACTTTGGTGGGCTGGGAGCCGTATCCGTCGATGGCACGCAGGCCTGGTCAACCCAACAGGATCAGGAAAAAGCGATCGGCCAGTCAATGCGTGTTCGTTACAGTAAAAACATTCTCGAAACGGGGACCAATATCGCCATTTCGGGTTATCGCTACTCAACTTCAGGCTATTACACCCTGCAGGAAGTACTCGACACCTGGCGGGACAGTAACTGGCAGGACAATACCGAACGCCGGCGTAATCGTGCCGAGATATTGCTTAACCAGAATCTCTGGGAAGGCGCGGGGTCCATCTCGTTAAACGCCATCAGCGAGGATTACTGGAACAGCGACCGAACAATGCGCTCAATCGGCGCGGGTTACAGCAACAGCTGGAACGGCATCACCTGGAGCCTGAACTACAGCTTTAACCGTAACACCACTGATGCCCGCGACAGCAACACCGTTTACAGCGAGGACCAGGTGTTCTCAATGAGTATCAGCGTGCCGCTGGATCGCTGGCTCAGCAGCAGTCGCGCCACCTACAACCTCAATACCAGTAAACATGGCAGCACCAGCCATACGGTCGGGCTGAATGGCACCGCGCTGCAAGATCAGAACCTCAACTGGAGCGTGCAGGAAAGCGAGACGAACCACGATGGGGGTAACGGTGGTAGCGCCAGCCTGGACTACCAGGGTACCTATGCCAGAATGAACAGCGCCTACAGTTACGACCACGATCAGCGCCGGGTAAATTATGGTATCAGCGGCGGTGTGGTTGCGCATGCAAATGGCATAACGCTGAGTCAGGAATTAGGTGAGACCGTCGCTCTGGTTGAAGCGCCGGGAGCAAGCGGTGTTGATATCACTAACCAGACGGGCGTCAGCACCGATTTCCGCGGCTATACCGTTGTGCCGTTTATCAGCCCATACCGTGAAAACACGCTGTCGCTGAATACCGAACAACTGCCGGATGATGCCGACGTTGAGCTTTCTGCTAAAACGGTCACGCCAACCCGAGGGGCTATTGTCCGGGCACATTTTGACACACGTGTGGGTAAACGCGTTTTGATGACGTTAACCCGTCGTGACGGGCGCCCTGTTCCGTTTGGTGCAATCGTGACTGACGACAAGAACGCAAAAACCACCTCGATTGTCGGTGATGGTGGACAGGTTTATCTGGCTGGTATGTCACTTCAGGGAAGTGCAACCGTTAAATGGGGTGCAAATAAGCAGTGTCATACCCGCTGGCAATTACCAGAGAGCACATCATCAAGCGCAATTGTAGAGGTCAACGCATCATGTCGTTAAATAAAATGCTTAAAAAATGGCTAACCCCTGTTATTTTTATTCCATGTGGTCTGTCAGGCATAAATTGCGCCTACGCAAATTATATTGAAGTTCAATCTTTCCATGTCATGCACCATGGATTTTCTACATTATCTATACCGAATGTCGTGGGCGGCACGACAGACTGGTATGATAATGATTCCATTTATACCGAGACTATCCCCGGCGAAGGAAAAAACTCCTATATTGATTTGTCTGTTAACGGACAATTACTTGCCGACAATGTGACCTGGGCAACAAGCAATCCAGGTATTGGTATTCAATATCAGGTCCATGTTTCATCTGTACCGGGATATTCACCGCAAGATAATCCCACAGCTCCCAATTACCGCATCAATCTGCCAATTGTCGATGGTAGCGCGCGTGACGGTTACTACCATGTATGGTATCGCCTGGTTAGATTAAGTGAAAAAATACCAGCAGGTACTATTATTTCTGTCCCCGACGTAACCATGAATGTACATAACCCTGATGGTGATGGGGTTGCGTTAGATTCGGGCCTGATTCTGTCCGGCGTAGTTAGTCAGCCAATTGTAACTGCCTGTACTATTAACGCACCAAAGGAAATAAAATTATCCCCACTGTATGGCGCAAGCCTGGCAAGTGGCGCATCAAACATTACCGACGTTCCAAAAGTTGAGTTGAAAAACTGCCCTGGCGCGATTAATGGGATCACCTATAACTTATTCGCGGTATACGGCGCACACAATGCCAATAATGGGGTATTAAATACGGTCACTGGCGATGGTTACGCCAGCAATGTCTATATTCAGGTACAGAACGCCGATGGTTCTGCACATAAGATCAACAGTGAGATCAATCTGGGCCTTTATGACGGCTCAGGCGACTACACCCTGCCCGATTTTAAGGTCGCTTATTATATTGATGACGCTGCAACCGTTACTGCTGGCAATGTGAAATCGGCCATTGAACTTAAAGTAACCTACAACTAATACATAAGGAATGAAAATGAATATCGCGAATGGAAAAAAAATAGCGATTCTGGCAACGCTCTGCGGAGGTCTGTTTTCTGGCGCGTGTTCAGCCAACTCGGTCAATATTGACATTACAGGCACGGTTGTTGCCTCACCCTGTGTGGTCAATGGAGATAGCCCCTCGCTGGCGGTAAAATTAGGTGACAATATACAGGCTGATAGTCTGGCCACTGCCGGAAGTGCAACAAACTGGACTAACTTTACGCTTGCATTAACAAACTGCCCTGCTTCAACGTCCAGCTTTAGCGTTACTTTTGGCGGTACAGCGGATACCGATACTAACTATTATAAAAATACCGGAACGGCCACTAACCTGAAGCTGGAGTTGACCGACGAAACGACTAACACGGCTTACAAGAGTGGCGCCACGTTGCAAAATGTCGCCATCAGCAGCAGTACGCACGCCTATGATTTGAAAATGCGCGCCCGAGCCGTTTCCAACGGCAACGTGATGCCAGGCACCATTATCGGCCAGGCACAGGCCACCTTTACCTATCAGTAATGCAGGATGGGGATGATGATAGAACGGGTAAAATCTACTCTCGCATGCCTGGTGTTTGCACTTTGTAGCTCCGCGCAGGCAACCACTATCGATCTGAGCGGCACGGTCGTGGCGTCTGCCTGTACCGTGGATGCGGGATCCAAAAATCAGACAGTAAGGTTCGATCAAGCACGAGCGGTAAACTTTAGTCGCGTTGGGGCAACCGGAGAATGGCAGGATTTTTCACTCACGCTTTCATCCTGCCCCAGCTCAACGACACGTGTTAAGGCTACCTTGACCGGCGATTCAGACAGTGACGATCAGACAAAATTTGCTAATAGCAGCGGGGATGCAACAGGCATGGCGATGCAGATCATGACCCGCGATCATCTCACCGAGATCTCACCCGCGGGCTCGATTACCGTCGATGTAGACAGAACAACGCACAATGCGCAGTTTCCTCTCACGGCCCGCCTCTATACCCCTACGGGAACCGTCACGGCAGGCGAATTTAACACCACCGTCCAGTTCACTTTCACCTATCAGTAACGAAAATGTGAACTAAAAAAAACGGAGCGCTATGCGCTCCGTTTTTTATGGGCAAGAAACCATTACACGCGTTTGAAAATCAGCGAGCCATTGGTACCGCCGAAGCCGAAGGAGTTACACAGGGTGTACTCCATACCGCTAACCTGACGCGCTTCGTGAGGCACGAAGTCCAGATCGCAACCTTCATCCGGGTTATCCAGGTTGATGGTTGGTGGAACCGCCTGATCGCGCAGCGCAAGGATAGAGTAGATTGACTCTACTGCACCCGCCGCACCCAACAGGTGACCGGTCATGGATTTTGTGGAGCTGACCAGTACGCGGCTGGCAGACTCGCCGAAGATAGACTTAACAGCCTGAGCTTCCGCTTTGTCGCCTGCAGGTGTAGAGGTACCGTGCGCATTAACGTAGCCAATCTGAGCTGGCGTAATGCCCGCATCACGGATCGCGTTTTCCATTGCCAGCGCAGCACCTGCGCCATTCTCCGGAGGAGACGTCATGTGATAAGCATCGCTACTCATACCAAAGCCAACGACTTCAGCATACATTTTCGCGCCGCGTTTTTTCGCGTGTTCGTACTCTTCCAGCACGAGCATGCCCGCACCGTCACCCAGTACGAAACCGTCACGGTCTTTATCCCACGGACGGCTTGCCGCCTGAGGATTATCGTTACGGGTAGAGAGCGCACGCGCTGCACCAAAACCACCGACACCCAGAGGGGTACTGGCTTTTTCTGCACCACCCGCAACCATAGCATCTGCATCGCCGTACGCAATCATGCGCGCGGCCTGGCCGATGTTATGTACGCCAGACGTACAAGCAGTCGCGATTGAAATGCTTGGACCACGCAGGCCAAACATGATGGTCAGGTGACCCGCCACCATATTAACAATCGTGGACGGAACGAAGAACGGGCTGATTTTACGCGGGCCGCCATTCATCAGGGATGTATGGTTTTCCTCGATCAGGCCAAGACCGCCAATCCCGGAGCCGATAGCGGCACCGATACGGGTTGCGTTCTCTTCCGTAATTTCAAGGCCAGAATCCTGCATGGCCTGAACGCCAGCGACAATTCCATATTGAATGAAGGCATCCATCTTGCGCTGTTCTTTGCGCGAGATGATCTCTTCACAGTTAAAATCCTTTACTAAGCCAGCAAATTTCGTTGCATAGGCGCTAGTATCGAAATGGTCGATTAGGCTGATGCCGCTCTGACCGGCAAGGAGAGCTTTCCAGGTGGACTCTACGGTATTGCCGACAGGAGACAACATGCCAAGTCCGGTCACAACTACACGACGCTTAGACACGTTTGTCCTCCAGGGAGGGATAAAAAAAGAGATTCGTGGGACTAAAAAAGATAAAACTCAGGCGGTCGAATGACCGCCTGGAGATGTTCACTTACGCCTGGTGGCCGTTGATGTAATCAATGGCAGCCTGAACGGTGGTGATCTTCTCAGCTTCTTCGTCCGGAATCTCAGTATCAAACTCTTCTTCCAGAGCCATTACCAGCTCAACGGTGTCAAGAGAATCTGCGCCCAGGTCTTCAACGAAGGAAGCGGAGTTCACAACTTCTTCCTGCTTAACGCCCAGCTGTTCGCCGATAATTTTCTTAACGCGTTCTTCGATAGTGCTCATACTCTTAAATTTCCTATCAAAACTCGCTTTCGCGATGGTTTTCGTAGTGTATAAAATGTTGAAAAATTTGCAACTAAATCCCGGCAGGTCTTACCACGATTTTACGTTATTTTGAGGCCATTTGCCCTAATAACGCAAATATTTTCGATCGTGATTAAACCATGTACATCCCGCCGTTGACGTGGAGGGTTTCACCAGTGATGTAACCCGCTTCGTCAGAGGCTAAAAATGCAACCGCACTGGCGATTTCTTTAGGGTCGCCAAGACGACCCGCCGGAACTGCCGCCAGTGTACCCGCACGCTGCTCATCGGTCAGCGCACGCGTCATGTCCGTTTCAATAAAGCCCGGAGCAACAACGTTTACAGTAATCCCGCGGGACGCGACTTCACGCGCCAGCGACTTACTGAAACCAATCAGACCCGCTTTCGCCGCAGCGTAGTTAGCCTGACCAGCATTTCCCATGGTACCAACCACAGAACCAACAGTGATAATACGACCATGACGCTTTTTCATCATAGCGCGCATTACCGCTTTTGACAGACGGAATACAGATGACAGGTTGGTTTCGATAATATCGTTCCACTCATCATCTTTCATTCGCATCAGAAGGTTGTCGCGAGTGATCCCGGCATTGTTTACCAGAATATCCACTTCGCCAAACTCTGCACGAATATTTTCCAGAACAGATTCGATAGATGCAGGTTCGGTCACATTCAGTACCAGACCTTTACCGTTTGCACCCAGATATTCGCTGATGGCCTGAGCGCCATTCTCGCTGGTTGCTGTACCAATCACTTTCGCGCCGCGCGCAACCAGTGTTTCAGCAATTGCGCGCCCGATACCACGGCTTGCGCCAGTGACCAGGGCAATTTTTCCTTCAAAACTCATGGTATTCCTCTTTTATTGCGAGAGTGCCGCTGACATCGCTTCCGGCTCGTTAATCGCGGACGCTGTCAGGGTGTCAACAATACGTTTTGTCAGACCGGTGAGGACCTTACCTGGGCCGACTTCATACAGTTGCTCAACGCCCTGAGCGGCCATAAACTCAACGGTTTTGGTCCACTGTACCGGGCTGTAGAGCTGGCGAACCAGCGCGTCGCGGATGGCTTCCGGCGCGGTTTCGCATTTCACATCGACGTTGTTCACGACGGAAATCGTCGGTGCGTTAAAGGTGATTTTTTCCAGCTCAACCGCCAGTTTCTCGGCAGCGGGCTTCATCAATGCACAGTGAGACGGCACGCTCACCGGCAGCGGCAGCGCACGTTTCGCGCCTGCAGCTTTACAGGCAGCACCGGCACGTTCAACCGCTTCTTTATGACCGGCGATAACAACCTGGCCTGGCGAGTTGAAGTTAACCGGAGAAACCACCTGACCTTCAGCAGACTCTTCACACGCTTTTGCAATCGCGGCATCATCCAGGCCGATAATGGCAGACATGCCACCCGTGCCTTCCGGCACCGCTTCCTGCATGAATTTACCGCGCAGTTCCACCAGACGCACCGCGTCAGCAAACGCGATCACACCGGCGCAGACCAGCGCAGAATATTCTCCCAGGCTATGACCCGCGAGCAGCGCGGGGGCTTTACCACCCTGCTGCTGCCAGACGCGCCACAGTGCAACGGAGGCGGTCAGCAATGCTGGCTGGGTCTGCCAGGTTTTGTTCAGCTCTTCGGCCGGACCCTGTTGAGTCAGCGCCCACAGATCATAACCCAGCGCGTCAGAAGCTTCACGAAAAGTCTCTTCAATGACCGGGTAGTTTGCTGCCATTTCAGACAACATCCCAACGGTTTGAGAACCCTGGCCCGGGAACACAAAAGCAAATTGCGTCATTTTTTTATTCCTTATCCTAGAAACGAACCAGCGCAGAACCCCAGGTGAACCCGCCACCGAAGGCTTCAAGCAAGACCAACTGGCCCCGTTTGATTCGTCCGTCGCGTACCGCTTCATCAAATGCGCACGGTACTGACGCCGCAGAGGTGTTGCCGTGACGGTCCAGCGTCACCACAACGTTATCCATCGACATGCCCAGCTTTTTAGCTGTCGCGCTGATGATACGCAGGTTCGCCTGATGCGGTACCAGCCAGTCGAGTGCGGTACGTTCAAGGTTGTTCGCTTCCAGCGTCTCATCGACAATGTGCGCAAGCTCAGTCACCGCCACCTTGAACACCTCATTACCCGCCATGGTCAGGTAAATAGCGTTATCCGGATTAACGCGATCGGCGTTAGGCAGCGTTAACAGTTCACCGTAGCGACCATCGGCATGCAAATGCGTAGAGATGATACCCGGCTCTTCGGACTGCCCCAGCAGCACCGCGCCTGCACCATCACCAAAAATAATGATCGTCCCGCGATCGGTTGGATCGCAGGTACGCGCCAGTACGTCAGCACCGATCACCAGCGCATATTTGACGGAACCCGATTTAACATACTGGTCGGCAATGCTCAGCGCATAGGTAAAGCCTGCACACGCGGCGGCAACGTCAAATGCCGGGCAGCCTTTAATACCGAGCATGTTTTGCACCTGGCACGCTGCGCTAGGGAAAGCATGCGTGGCAGACGTCGTAGCGACCACGATCAAGCCAATCTGTTCTTTATCAATGCCCGCCATTTCGATAGCACGCTGTGCGGCTTCGTAACCCATGGTGGACACGGTTTCGTCTGGCGCGGCGATACGACGTTCACGGATACCTGTGCGCGTGACAATCCACTCGTCAGACGTATCTACCATTTTTTCCAGATCGGCGTTGGTACGCACTTGTTTTGGCAGGTAGCTGCCGGTACCTAAAATCTTCGTATACATGTACGCTCAGTCACTTTTAGCTAATACAGATTCCAGGCGAGCGGCAATCCGCTGAGGGACTTGTCGCTGCACCGCCTGCACTGCCTGTTCAATGGCGACAGAAAATGCTCGCTGATTGGCGGCTCCGTGACTCTTAATCACAATGCCGCGCAATCCTAACAGACAGGCGCCATTATACTGGTCGGGGTTGAGGTGACTGAATCGCCGCGTCAGGCTTTTTTGTAACCAACGCTTCAATAAAATCAGCCACCAGGCACTTTTTTTGCCCTCTCCCTGAGATTTCAGCAGAGAAAGGAACATGCGAACGACCCCTTCCATGGTCTTCAACGTGACGTTCCCGGTGAAGCCATCGCACACCAGAACGTCCGTTTTCCCCGTCAGCAACTCATTGGCTTCGAGATAACCAATATAGTTGATGGAGGGAACCTGTTTGAGCATTTCAGCAGCTTCGCGAATGCTGTCCAGGCCTTTGGTCTCTTCTTCACCAATATTTAATAACGCCACGCGGGGATTCTTAATCCCGACCACGTCTTCTGCCAGCACCGATCCCATCACGGCGAACTGAGCCAGCATGGTACTATCACAATCCACGTTAGCACCGAGATCCAGCACCACCGTTTTGCCCTTTTGTTGATGCGGTAATACCGTCACCAGCGCCGGGCGCTCAATACCCTCAATCGGCTTGAGCAATAATTTCGACAGCCCCATCAGCGCGCCGGTATTTCCCGCACTGACGCAAGCCTGCGCTCGCCCTTCTTTCACCAGCTCCAGCGCGATCCGCATTGAGCTCCCACGGCTGTTGCGAATCGCCTGCGAAGGCCGGGCATCACTGGCAATAACTGACTGCGCAGGAATAATCTGCAGACGTGAACGTTGTTCAAAGTCAGCTTTTGCAAGTAATGGCGTGATTGTGTCGGGATTGCCGACTAAAAGAAGTGTGAGTTGCGAATTAGAATTCAGTGCCTGCAATGCTGCAGGCACTGTCACGGAAGGGCCAAAATCTCCCCCCATGACATCTAACGCCAGGGTTAGACGTGTCAAGGTATCGTCGCAGCCTGGTTCGGTAACTTCCCCGTTTGCACGGGGAAATCCTCACTAAGCCTAATCACGCTGACGCGTGATTACTTAGTGATAACCTTGCGGCCGCGGTAGAAACCGTCAGCGGTGATGTGGTGACGCAGGTGTTTCTCACCAGAAGTCTTGTCTACAGACAGGCTGGTAACTGCAGTCAGCGCGTCATGGGAACGACGCATGCCACGTTTGGAACGGGTTGGTTTATTCTGTTGTACGGCCATGGACCTTACTCCTCAATTACTTACGCTTTAAGCTGGCTAATACGGCAAATGGGTTTGGTTTTTGCGCTTCATCAGGCAATTCCCCAAAGACCATGTCCGCCTCGGACACTTCACAGTGTTCAGAATCATGCACCGGAACCACTGGCAAGGTGAGGATGATTTCATCTTCAACCAGAGCCAGAAGATCGATTTCACCGAATTCGTTTACCTCAATCGGCTCATACGCTTCCGGGAGTGCTTCAGCCTGTTCGTCAGAACGAACCGGACTAAAACAATACGTTGTGTGAACATGCTGTACAAACGGTTTCCCGCAACGCTGACACTCGAGGGTTACCGTCACCTTTGCATCACCGGTTAAAACGGCGAGACGCTGGTTGTCGATAGCGAACGACATGGAGCATTCTACATCACTGTCCACACTGACTACGGATTCGGCAATACGCTCAGCCTGATCGGAAGTATAAATACCTTCGTAATCGAGGCGTTTTTGAGCCGTACGAACCGGATCAAGAGTCAGGGGTAATTTTACCTTTTGCATAGGGCGCGCATATTAACTTTGTAACGTCATAGAGTCAAAGAAAAAGGCAACCAGAGCTGCCTTTTGCCAATTATTCGCACACATTGCGGCCTGTAGTTTAAAATGGCTGGCATCGATACGCTATATCTGGTGATAAAAATATGCCAAATCTCGTCCTTGCCTCCACTTCTCCTTACCGCCGAATGTTGCTGGAAAAGCTAGGGATCCCGTTTGAATGCGCCGCACCGGATGTTGATGAAACGCCACAGCCAGGTGAATCACCACGACATCTGGTGAGCCGTCTCGCTAAGGAGAAGGCGCAGTCGCTCGCAGCGCGCTATCCTTCACACTTGATTATAGGCTCCGATCAGGTTTGTGTGCTGGACGGAGAAATAACAGGTAAACCGCACACTGAAGAGAACGCGTTCAAACAGCTTATGCAGGCGCGTGGCAACATTGTGACCTTTTATACGGGTCTGGCGCTCTATAACTCCGCCTCTGGTCATCTGCAAACGGAGTGTGAGCCTTTTGACGTGCACTTCCGCCATCTCAGCGAGCAGGAGATCATGGATTATGTACGCCGGGAGCGTCCGCTGAACTGTGCGGGAAGTTTTAAAAGTGAAGGATTGGGGATTGCGCTATTCGACAAGCTGGACGGTCGCGATCCGAATACGCTGGTGGGATTACCGCTGATTGCACTGTGCCAGATGTTGCGCAGAGAAGCGTGTAATCCGCTGACCCTGTGACGTTTGCCCAGCGGCGCTTCGCTTGCATGGGCCTACAGGTTTCGTAGGCCGGGTAAGCGCAGCGCCACCCGGCACATAATCAGCCGCGCAAAACCTTCAGGCAGCGTTTCAACTGCTCATCCAGCGGCGCTTCAATACGAATGACTTCCCCGGTATTCGGATGGGTAAACTTCAGCGCAGCCGCATGCAGGAACAGACGAGACAAGCCGGTTCCCGCCAGCTGCTTATCAAATTCGCGATCGCCATAGCGGTCATCAAACGCAATCGGATGGCCCGCAAACTGGGTATGCACGCGAATCTGATGGGTACGCCCCGTCACCGGGCTGCAGCGTACCAGCGTGGCAAACTCATAGCGCTCTTCAACTTTAAAGCGCGTCTCAGACGGTTTCCCTTCCTGGTTTACGCGGACGATGCGCTCACCGCTTTGCAGAATGTTCTTCAGCAACGGCGCCTGCACCACTTTCACATGGGACTGCCACTGACCGCGCACCAGCGCGAGATAATCCTTCTGCATGCCTTTCTCACGCAGTTGCTCATGCAGGGAACGCAGCGCGGAACGCTTTTTCGCCACCAGCAGCACGCCGGAGGTATCGCGGTCAAGACGGTGAACCAGCTCGAGGAAACGGGCTTCCGGACGCAGAGCGCGTAACCCTTCAATCACGCCGAAGCTCAGGCCGCTACCGCCGTGGACTGCGGTCCCTGACGGCTTGTTCAGCACCAGAATGTGGTCGTCTTCATACAGGATCACATCACTCAGAGCCGCCACTTTCTGTAATTTAGGTGAAACGGTCTCTTCTTCACGCTCGGCAACGCGCACCGGCGGAATGCGCACTTCATCACCCGCCTCGAGTTTGTACTCGGGCTTCACGCGTTTTTTGTTAACCCGCACCTCGCCCTTACGCAGGATGCGGTAAATCATGCTCTTTGGCACCCCTTTCAGTTGGGTACGCAAAAAGTTGTCGATACGTTGCCCCGCGTCATCATCCGCGATAGCAACCATTTTTACGGCTGGAGTCTCTGTTTTCATGGTTGGCGATTCTAAATATCGTCAGCCATTAGCGCCACTCATTTTTCTATGCTTATATTTACTTTTGTCCGGCCTGCACCCCGTTTCACGCAATCGATTTGGTGGTTATTAAACCAATCACCGTTTTGAAGTGAAGAAACTGTGAGTAACCGGGTGATAATTGGTAAAAGTCATCTTGCTATAACCCGGCGAGCAGTGGAATAATGAAGCCGTTTTCCGTGTTAAATCCTGGTTACGTAAGGATGTTGACGGAATGACCAATTTTGCCTGACCGATCATCCACGCAGCAATGGCGTAAGACGTATTGATCTTTCAGGCAGTTAGCGGGCTGCGGGTTGCAGTACTTCCCGGTATAAGGATTGTTCTCTGGAGAGTTCTACCCAGGCAATTCCCCTGATAATTGCGCTGTGTTTCCGTATGAAATACAGGCAACCGACACTCTGCGCCTCTTAAGCGAGCGACAACCGTGAGGTTGGCGACGTGAACAGACACGAGGCCATCGGTTCATACCCCGGAAAGCGTCACCTTGCCCGCAGCTTTGTCGTCAATGTAAGAATAACGAGTAAGTTACGATGAAAAGAATGTTAATCAACGCAACTCAGCAAGAAGAGTTGCGTGTCGCCCTTGTGGATGGGCAGCGCCTGTACGATCTGGATATCGAAAGTCCTGGACACGAACAGAAAAAAGCGAACATTTACAAAGGTAAAATCACCCGCATTGAACCCAGCCTTGAAGCTGCATTTGTTGATTACGGTGCTGAGCGTCATGGTTTCCTCCCTCTGAAAGAAATCGCCCGCGAATATTTCCCTGCCAACTACAACGCCCATGGCCGCCCAAACATCAAAGATGTTCTGCGTGAAGGTCAGGAAGTTATCGTCCAGATTGATAAAGAAGAGCGTGGCAACAAAGGTGCCGCACTGACTACCTTTATTAGCCTGGCAGGGAGCTATCTGGTGCTGATGCCAAACAACCCGCGTGCGGGTGGCATCTCTCGCCGTATCGAAGGTGATGACCGTACCGAGCTGAAAGAAGCGCTGGCAAGCCTTGAGCTGCCGGATGGCATGGGGCTTATCGTGCGTACCGCAGGCGTGGGCAAATCTGCCGAAGCGCTGCAGTGGGACTTAAGCTTCCGCCTGAAGCACTGGGAAGCTATCCAGAAAGCTGCAGAAAGCCGCCCTGCTCCGTTCCTGATCCACCAGGAAAGCAACGTTATCGTGCGTGCCTTCCGTGACTACCTGCGTCAGGACATCGGTGAAATCCTGATCGACAACCCAAAAGTGCTTGAACTGGCTCGCCAGCACATCGCCGCACTGGGTCGTCCGGATTTCACCAGCAAAATCAAACTGTACACCGGTGAAATCCCGCTGTTCAGCCACTATCAGATTGAATCCCAGATTGAGTCAGCCTTCCAGCGTGAAGTGCGTCTGCCTTCCGGCGGTTCTATCGTTATCGATACCACTGAAGCGCTGACCGCTATCGACATCAACTCCGCGCGTGCTACACGCGGCGGTGACATCGAAGAGACCGCCTACAACACTAACCTCGAAGCCGCTGATGAAATCGCCCGCCAGCTCCGCCTGCGCGATCTGGGTGGTCTGATTGTTATCGACTTCATCGACATGACCCCTGTACGCCACCAGCGTGCGGTTGAAAACCGTCTGCGCGAAGCGGTGCGTCAGGACAGGGCGCGTATCCAGATTAGCCATATCTCACGCTTTGGCCTGCTGGAGATGTCTCGTCAGCGTCTGAGCCCGTCTCTCGGCGAGTCCAGCCATCACGTTTGTCCGCGCTGCTCCGGCACCGGTACCGTGCGTGATAACGAATCTCTGTCCCTCTCCATTCTGCGTCTGATTGAAGAAGAAGCGCTGAAAGAGAACACCAAAGAGGTTCACGCCATTGTGCCGGTGCCCGTTGCCTCTTACCTGCTGAACGAAAAACGTGCAGCGGTAAGTGCTATCGAAGCACGTCAGGGCGGCGTTCGCTGTATCATCGTGCCAAACGACCAGATGCAGACCCCACACTATCACGTGCTGCGCGTGCGTAAGGGCGAAGAGACGACCACTCTCAGCTACCTGCTGCCGAAGCTGCATGAAGAAGAGATGGCGCTGCCTTCCGATGAGGAACCCGCCGAGCGCAAACTGCCAGAGCAGCCTGCGTTAGCCACTTTCATCATGCCAGAAGCACCGCCAGAAGCGGCCCTGGAAAAACCGGTCACTAAACCTGTCGTGCAGAAACCAGAAGCCGCTGCACCGAAAGCCCAGCCGGCGCAACCGGGTCTGCTGAGCCGCTTCTTCGGCGCGCTGAAAAAGATGTTTGCGGGTGAAGAAGTCCAGCCAGAGCAGCCGAAAGAAGAACCAAAAGCGGCTAAACCTGAGCGTCAGCAGGATCGTCGTAAACGTCAGAACAACCGCCGCGATCGTAATGACCGCAACGACCGTAACGATCGTAACGACCGTCGTGACAACCGTTCAGACAACAGCGAAGGCCGTGAGCAACGCGAAGACAACCGTCGCAACCGTCGCGAGAAACAACAGCAGAACGTTGAAGATCGTGAAATTCGCCAGCAGGCGGGCGATGAGTCTGAGAAAGGCAAACAGCGTGACGACCAGCAGCCACGTCGCGAACGTAGCCGTCGTCGTAACGACGAGAAACGTCAGGCGCAGCAGGAAGTCAAAAATCTGAACCGCGAAGAGCCTGTAGAGCAGCAGGACAGCGAGCAGGAAGAACGTACTCAGGTTATGCCACGTCGTAAGCAGCGCCAGCTGACGCAGAAAGTGCGCATTGGTGCTCCTCAGGCAGAAGAAACCGCAGCTGTAGTGGCTGAAGTACCGGAAGCCGCAACGGGTACGCAGATTGCAAAAGTTGATCTGCCAGCCGTTGTGGAAAATCACGTTGAGCAGGATGAGAATGGGGAAAACCGTGACAACGCAGGCATGCCGCGCCGTTCACGTCGTTCTCCGCGTCATCTGCGCGTCAGCGGCCAGCGTCGTCGTCGTTACCGTGACGAGCGTTACCCGACTCAGTCTCCAATGCCGTTGACCGTCGCGTGCGCGTCACCTGAAATGGCATCCGGCAAAGTCTGGATCCGTTACCCGGTTGCTCGCCCGGAGCAGGCTGTTGAAGAACAGGCTGTGACCGAAGAGGTGATTGCACCTGTCGCCGCGGTTGAAGAGGTCGTGACTGAAGCCGCAACCGTGGTTGAGCCTCAGGCTGTTGAAACAGCAGAACCTCAGGCTGTAGAAGTCGAAACCACGCACCCTGAAGTGATTGCCGCGCCGGTTGAAGCCGCTCCACAGCTGATTGCTGAAGAAGATGTCGTGGTCGCTAAGGACGTCGCTGAAGAGGCTGAACCTGTAGCCGCAGTGGAAGAGACCGCTGAAGCCATCGTCGAAACCACCGCTGAAGACGTTGTTCAGGACGTTGAGATTCAGGTTGAACCGGTTGTCGAAGACGTGAAAGCGCCTGAAGTGGAGCCAGAGCCGGTTAAGATTGTCGCCGCGCCTGCGCCAGTTCACGTTGCAACAGCGCCGATGACACGTGCTCCGGCACCGGATTATGTGCCTGAAGCACCGCGTCACAGCGACTGGGTTCGCCCGGAATTCAACTTCGAAGGTAAAGGTGCAGCCGGTGGTCACAGTGCTACGCACAAGGCTACTGCACCAGCCACCCGTCCGCAGTCTGTTGAATAACGGACGCTGGCGCTGAAAGCCGACCTTCGGGTCGGCTTTTTTATGGCTGCTGCACGGGCTTTCTCATTCCCGTTACCTCCGGCATGACCTGCCGCATCAACTCCAGAAAACGCCGCAAACGCGCAGGATAATAACGAGACCAGGGATAAACCAGATGCACCGGTAATGCCGCCGGTTGCCACTCTGGCAGCACATGCACCAGCCGCCCTTCCCGAATATCGTCATGTACCGTCCAGCTTGACACTACCGCCACACCCAGCCCGGTGAGTGCCGTTTTACGTGCAACATACAGGCTGTCGGTGCTGAGGCGCGGAGTAATGTCAATTCGCGCGGTGGCTGACGACGCATCATGAAAAAGCTCTACATGACGCTGGTAGAAAGAGTTAATGGCAATCCACGGAAACGGTTGCAAATCCTCAGGCGTGTTAACCGCCGGGAAACGGGCCAGTAATGCCGGAGATGCCACCACCGAGCGCGGCACTTCCGCCAGCAGCACGGATACGGTCGCCGGATCGACTTCTGCCCCCACCCGAATAGCACAATCAAGGTTGTCACCGAGAAAATCAGCCGACCGATCGTTGAGCAACCATTCAATGGAAAGCTGCGGATAACGCTGCAAAAACTCGGTTAACGGTTGCAGGAGTTGATCCTGACCAAACGCGTGCGGTGCCCGCACCCTCAGCACACCTACCGGTTCATCTTCCGTCTGCCCCACCTCATCTTCCAGTGCCAGCCAGCTGTCAATCACCCGACGAGCGTGCTGATAGCAGCGTTCACCGTCATCCGTCAGCCGTGTCGTATGGGTGGTGCGCAACATCAGGCGTACGCCCAGCATCGTCTCAAGCGATTGCAGCCGTCGACTCACCGTGGCCTGGGTTGTTGCCAGCTGGCGTGCCGCAGCAGAGAGTGAACCAGCCTCAACAATACGGACAAACGTTCGCATTAACTCCACCCTGTCTATACGCTCAACTCTTTTCATTATCTTTCCACTTATACGTTCAACGTATAAGCGTTTTACCACCGGGCCCGCTACCGTCGCAAGGCGTCCTGGTAAAAAATAGCCGTACACCATGAATGAGGAATGTCTTATGAACACAACCACTGCCGCCCATGCCGTAAGCCGCTGGGTCATTTTAATGCTGGCACTCGGGGCTGGCTTTAGCGTGGCATCTATCTATTATGCCCAGCCTCTGCTGCCCCTGATGGGCGTAGACCTTCACCTGAGTATCGAAGGAATGGGCATGGTCCCGACGCTCACCCAGGCCGGTTATGCCTTAGGGATCCTGTTCCTGTTACCGCTCGGCGACCGCCACGACCGCAGGACGTTAATACTGATAAAAAGTGCTGCGCTGGCGCTGTTTCTTCTGGGCTGTAGTCTGACCGGACAGATCCACTCCCTGCTGCTGACGAGTCTGCTCATCGGCATGGCCGCCACCATGGCGCAGGATATTGTCCCGGCAGCGGCTATTCTTGCGCCGGAAGGTAAACAGGGGAAAACCGTGGGTACGGTGATGACCGGTCTGCTGCTGGGGATTTTGCTCTCCCGAACCGTCAGCGGTGTCGTGGGCGAAGCGTTCGGCTGGCGCGTGATGTATCAGCTGGCTGCGGCAAGCATTGCATTTATCGGCGTGGTGATGTGGGCGGTACTTCCTCGTTTTGCCATTCACTCCACACTGAGCTATCCCGCGCTTATGCACTCAATGGCACATTTGTGGCGTCGTTACCCCGCTCTGCGCCGTGCGGCGCTGGCTCAGGGTTTTCTGTCGATTGCCTTTAGTGCCTTCTGGTCTACGCTGGCGGTCATGCTGCTGGAACGCTATCACCTCGGGAGTGCAGTCGCGGGTGGTTTTGGTATCGCCGGTGCGGCCGGTGCGTTAGCCGCGCCGCTGGCGGGTGGTCTGGCAGACAAATTGGGTGCCGGGAAAGTCACGCAGCTCGGTGCTATCCTCGTGACCATCTCGTTTGCCCTGATGTTCCTGATGCCCGCGCTGGGGGTGCACGGACAGCTGGTTCTGATTGCCCTCTCTGCCGTCGGGTTCGATCTGGGTCTGCAGTCCAGCCTGGTTGCACACCAGAATCTGGTCTATAGCCTTGAACCGCAGGCGCGCGGTCGTCTTAACGCCCTGCTCTTTACCGTGATCTTTATCGGCATGGCATTGGGCTCCGCATTAGGCAGCAATATTTATACGCTGGCGGGCTGGACGGGCGTGGTCGCTCTGGCAACGGTATGCGGCATCATTGCGCTGGCAATCCGTCTGGTTGAAAGCGCCCGCCTCGCCTCAGCGCCGGCGGAAATGGCATAAAAAAAATGCCCAATCCAGACGGATTGGGCAGCAAAACATGCCAGTTTCAAGACATGTTCTAAGAGGTCAAGATGTTATTTGTTCAGCTGGAACAGAGACATGCCCTGCATATCGCTAAACGCTTTATACGAGGCCTGCAAGGCCGCCTGCTGCATGGTGTAGGATGAAATTACCGAGTTCCAGTCCACGTCAACCAGGTCACTCATCTGTTGGGTCTGGCCCAGAGCACGGTCTTCACCCAGAGAATCCAGCTTCCCTAGCTCATCCAGCTTAATGCCGAGATCGGCGCGCACGGTCAGAACGTTGTTGAGAGAGTTGCTCAGGCCACGGTTGGCTTTATCAATAGCCGCAGTAAACGCCTCGGCTTTCGTTTCGTCATCACCAATCGGCGTATTCAGCGCCCCGATAGCGGTGTCGAGGATCTTGAACAAATTCGTTTCCTGCGTACTCCCCGCCGGCTCTGGTTTCGCATTGCTGGTGAAGCTGTCGAAAACTTCTGCGCCCGTATGGCTTATTTGCATCGTGCGCGCGGAGTCAACCTGCTGGCTGATTGGCGTCCCGCCGCCCTTATAGTCACCGGTAGTCTGGTCAAAAGCCGCCGCTTCGGTTTTGTATCCTGAAAAGATATAGCGACCGTTACCGTCCGTGCTGTTAGCCAGGTTCATTAGCTGATCGCGAATACCTTGCAGGTTCGTTGCCAGCGAAGCGCGGTCATCATCACTTAACGTGCCGTTGCCCGCATTGACAATCTTTTCCTGAGCAGCCTGGATAGCGGTTGTCACTTGCGATAACACGTTCTCTTCCAGCGAAACTTTTGTCGTAGCGAAGGAGCGCGCCAGCGCATACTGGCTGTTTTGTGTTTGAGCCTGAGAGAGCACAACGGCCTGCGAGGCGGCAATCGGGTCGTCAGAAGGACGGTTGACGCGCTTACCCGTAGACATCTGCTCGCCGTAGCTTAGCCAGAGGCTTTGGGAGTTCGTCACGCCGCGCATGCTTTGCTCATACATCATTTGAGTACTAATACGCATTTTTTATGCCTCAGCCTTAGCGGATATTGATCAATGCATCAAACAGCGTACTCGCCGTTTGAAGCACCTGCGCATTCGCCAGATAGTACTGCTGATAGCGCTGGAGGTTGCCATACTCTTCATCCAGGTTAACCCCGGAGATTGACTGCTGTTGTTTGGTAAGCTGCGTCACCACGTTAACTTTGGTTTCACTGCTGGTTTTCAGCGACGCCGTGGTGCTACCCACCGTACTGACCAGTGAGGCATAAGCATCGTTAAAGGTTTTATTCCCACCCACCAGCCTGGCGCTCTGCAAATCCAGGAGCTTTTGGCCATTGGTATTGTCGCTTGCTCCGCTTCCATTCGCTGAAGCCATCGCCAGTTTGGACTCGTCGCTGATCGTAACGTCCATATTGATGATAACGTCATTCACCGGTTTGACGATGAAACTGTCTTTAGTATTGGCTGAGCCACTAATATTGACGTTGAGACCATCAAACGACAGATTACCACTGGTATCAGGCTGGGCCGTGAAGCTGGTGTTGTCTGAAAGACGCGTGATTGTCCAGTCAGTACCGTTGTACTCAACTTTATAGTTTGTCGCCTGGACCTTAGTACTGTCCGTCATCGTGGCCGTAACAGACGCACTTCCGGTATTTTTGCCATTACTCAGCACCGCCGGAGATCCAAAGTCGAACAGTTTACCGCCTGGGTCCCCGTTTGCATCAAAGCCAGCCTGATGCTGGGTATTCATGGCATCAGCAAACGCCAGCGCCATCTGGTTAAGCGTATTTCGCGCCTGATCCAGATCCTGAGAACGAAACGTTAACAGCCCCCCAAGCGACCCCGTGGTGATCTGTTTTTCCTTGATCTCCACGCTACCCGCTACGGCATCCACATAAGCAATGGTTGTACGCGCAGGATCCGCGCTGGATTTCACCGCCGCCAGCTGGCTTGCGTTGCTGCCCTGTACCAGGCTGTAGCCGTTGGCGATAGAGATGTTGTAGGTGCCACTGTCCTGTATGGTGACGTCAACACCGACAATCTTATTCAGTTCACTCACCAGCTGATCGCGCTGATCGAGCAGTTCGTTAGGCGATGCACCCGCGCCAACACCGGTGAGACGGGAAATCTGATCGTTCAGATTGGCAATCTGCTTCGCATAGTTATTGATCTGATCGACGCTGGTAGAAATCGCCGTATTAACCTGTGAATCCTGGTCACGGAGATACTGATCGTTCGTTTTGAACTGATTCACCAGACCGTCCGCTTTACCCAGCACCGTTTGACGTGCAGCCGGGTCTTCGGCGTTGCTCACCAGCGTTTGCAGACTCTTGAAGAAATCCTGCAGGGTGGTGGAAAGCGAGTTCGTGGTATCGGAGAGCACATCGTCAATTTTTGACATCTGCTGATAGCGCGTCGTCAGGCCGCTGCTCTGGGTCTGCGCGGCGCGCAGCTGGTTGGTGATGAAAGCGTCATACTCACGCTGGACACCGGAGACATACACCCCGTTACCCACCCAGCCACCGCCGGTCAGCGTGCTGTTAGAGGCACCCAGTACCGTGGTCTGGCGGGTGTAACCTGCCACGTTATAGCTTGAAATATTATTACTGACGGTATTGAGTGCCGACTGCGCGGCACTGAGGCCACTCATGGCGCTGTTAATCAAACTGGACATGGGGGTTCCTTTTATACGTTCAGACACGAGTCCTGATGAAGGTTATCGGCAACCTCCACCGGGACTTGAGAACTTTCAGAACAGATTTTCAATATCTGTGCTATAGGCTTTACTGACCTTCTCGCCCATGGATTTCAGCTGCTGGATCATGCTGGTAAGCTTACGAGCGTAGTTCGGGTCGGTCGCGTAGCCTGCGTTTTGCAGGGCCTGAGCGCCCTGCTCCGCCGTCGCCGCCTGCGTAACGGCCGTATAACGTGGATTTCGGCTCAGCAGACCGACATAGTCGGACAATGCTTCCAGATAGGAGCTGTAAACACGGAATTTCGCTTTCACCTTCACCGCCGCACCGTTCTCGTATTCGGTGGTGGTGATCTCCGTTGTCGGTCCCTTCCAGCTGGAGGTGGCCTTCACGCCGAAGATGTTAAAGCTCGGGTCGCCGTTTTCCTTACGGATCTGGCGCTGGCCCCACCCGGATTCCAGCGCGGCCTGAGCCAGAATCAGATGGTGTGGCACACCGCTCTGCTCACTGGCAAGGCGGGCCGGCAGCGAAAGCTGCGCCAGAAAGTCTTTGCTGTCACCGGAGAGCGGCTCGTCGCTGCTCACCGTCGCCTTCGGTATCGCTTTACGCACCATTTGCGTCAGGGCCTGGTTCTGATAGCTGGTCACCGTTTGCAGGTCAAACTTCATCGGTACCTGCTGCGGCTCATCTTTCGGCTGGATCCCCTGCGCGGCTTCGGTCTGTTTGACTATCATGTCAGCCAGACCGAGGCCTTTACCGGCGGTCATCTGCTGCGCAATCTGCTGGTCATACATGCTGGTGTAAAGACGCGTTGAATCGCTGCTGAACATCCCGTCTTTCGGCAGGGTTTCACGCATGCTTTTCAGCATCATCTGTACAAACATCCCTTCCACCTGGCGGGCGACCGGGCGGATATTCGCCGCCGGGTCTTTACCTGCTTTGGTTTTCAGTTCGTTGAGCGACTGGGCATCCCAGGCGGCACTGGTCAACAGTTTGCTATCGGTCAGCATCAGATGATTTCCAGTTTGGCGCGCAGACAGCCTGCACTTTGCATGGACTGCAGAATGGACATCAGATCCATCGGCGTGGCACCCAGCGCATTCAGCGCACGCACGACGCTGTTCAGGTTGGCGCTGGAGCGTACGCTCTGCAGAGAACCACCGCTCTGACGTAAATCAATCTGCGTTTGTGGCGTCACCACCGTCTGGCCGCCACCAAATGGGGTATCCGGCTGGCTGACGTTGGCAGAACGGTTAACCGTCACGGAGAGGTTACCCTGCGCCACGGCGCAGCTATCCAGCGAGACTTCCCGGTTCATCACCACGGAGCCCGTACGGGAGTTGATGATCACTTTGGCATCCTGAACAGGGACGTTCACTTCCATATTCTGGATATCGGCCAGCATGCGCACCTGGTTGCTGCTGCCCGTGGAGGTACGGATCTGCACGGTACGGGCATCCAGCGCCGTCGCACTGCCATAGCCGCGGCTGCGGTTGATGGTGTCGGCGATCTGCTGCGCCATGGTGAAATCTTCGTTGTTCAGCTGCAGGTTGATGGTATTCCCGGCGCCGAACTGGGTCGGCAGTTCACGCTCAATGATCGCGCCGTTGGTAATGCGTCCGCCGTTCAGCTGGTTCACCTGCACGCTGCTACCGCCAGCAGAGGCCCCCGCACCGCCGACCAGAATGTTACCCTGCGCCAGGGCATAGACCTGGCTGTCGACGCCTTTCAGCGGCGTCATCAGCAGCGTACCGCCGCGCAGGCTTTTGGCGTTCCCCATAGAGGAGACCACCACATCAATGGTCTGCCCCTGGCGTGCAAACGCCGGGTAAGAGGCCGTGACCATGACCGCAGCCACGTTTTTCAGCTGCATGTTGGTTCCCGCCGGAACGGTAATACCGAGCTGGGAAAGCATGTTGTTCAGGCTCTGCGTCGTGAATGGCGTCTGGGTTGTCTGGTCACCCGTACCGTCCAGCCCCACCACCAGGCCATAGCCAATCAGCGAGTTCTCGCGTACGCCCTGAACGCTGGTGAGATCGCGAATACGGTCAGCCTGGGCAAAGGTAGCCACCAGAACCAGCGCCACGGCGAAGATCGATTTAAACATGGGTCACCTCGCTTACATCGGCGATAAATTAAGGAAGAAGCGCTGCAGCCAACCCATATTTTGCGCTTCATTAATGTAGCCGTTACCGACGTACTCAATGCGCGCATCCGCCACCTGAGTGGACGGAACGGTGTTGGTGCCGCTGATGGTGCGTGGATTCACCACGCCCGAGAAGCGAATGAATTCAGTGCCCTGGTTAATGGCGATCTGTTTTTCACCCACAACGTGTAAGTTGCCGTTAACCAGCACCTGGTCAACCGTGACCGTCAGCGTGCCGCTAAAGGTATTGCTGGCGTTCGCGCCACCTTTACCGTTAAAGGTATTGCCGCCGGAAGCCTCAACGTCCGCTCGCGCATTGCCGAAGAGTCCTTGCAGATAACGCGGTACGGTGTCAAAGCCAAAATTGGTTTTGCCATCGCGGCTGGCATTCGCCGACGAACTCTTGCTCGCGCTGACGTTTTCCTGCAGAACAATGGTCAATGTATCGCCGACGTTACGCGGGCGGCGATCTTCAAACAGCGGCTGATAACCGTAATTAATCGGCTGCGCGGTCTGGAAAATAGAGCCGTTTACCACTGGCGCAGGGCCAGGAACGGGTTGGGCAGTCGTCGCACCCTGGACTAATGGTTTAGACGGGATCCAGGCACACCCGCTGAGGGTGACGGCCAGGACAGTCAGTATCGGATAACGAAACGCCGCGTTTTTTTGCATTGCCTTCATCTTCGAAAACAGGGAGCCGGTGCGGCGTTTACCGCACCGGGCAACACCTTAGAGTTGCGTCAGTTTTTGCAGCATCTGATCGGTCGTCGAGACTGCTTTACTGTTAATTTCATACGCGCGCTGAACCTGGATCATATTCACCAGCTCTTCCGCCACGTTCACGTTGGAGGTTTCTACATACCCCTGATACAGCAAACCCGCACCGTTCAGGCCAGGCGTGCTTTCATTTGGCGTACCGGAGGATTGCGTTTCGGTGTAGAGGTTCTCACCAATGCTTTCCAGACCGGTATCGTTCATGAAGGTGGTCAGGTTGAGCTGTCCAACCTGGACCGGCGCAGCCTGGCCCTGCTGGGTCACGCTGACCACACCGTCGCGGCCGATAGTAATGCTCAGGGCGTTCGCCGGAATGGTGATCGCAGGTTGAACCTGGAAACCGCCCGCCGTCACCAGCTGGCCGTTCTGATCGACCTGGAACGAGCCGTCACGGGTATAGGCAGAAGTACCGTCAGGCAACTGCACCTGGAAGAAGCCCTGACCTTTGATTGCCACGTCTTTACTGTTGTTGGTCTGAGACAGGTTGCCCTGGCTGTGCAGACGCTCGGTGGCCACCGGGCGAACACCGGTACCGATCTGCAGACCTGACGGCAACGTCGTCTGTTCAGAAGACTGCGCGCCCGGCTGACGGATGGTTTGATAAAGCAAATCTTCGAAAACGGCGCGCTGACGCTTGAAACCATTGGTGCTGACGTTTGCCAGGTTGTTGGCAATCACATCCATGTTGGTTTGCTGCGCGTCCAGGCCAGTTTTCGCGATCCATAAAGAACTGATCATAAAGAGTCCTGTTAACTCATAGACAGAAGTTGGTTAGCCTTGCCCGCGTTTTCATCCACGCTGCTGATAATTTTCATCTGCATTTCGAAACGACGGGCGCTGGCGATCATGTCGCTCATGGCGGCTACCGGCTTGACGTTACTGCCTTCCAGAACGCCGGACATCACGCGGATGCTCGGATCGGCCTGTAACGTAGCACCACGGGTAGCCTGAGCAGCCTGGGTCAGACGGAACATCCCGTCGTCACCACGCTGCACCTCTTTGCCTTCCGCTTTTACCAGTTTCAGTCGTCCGACAGGGGCAACGGTATTGGCCGGATCGCCCGGGTTCAACGCGGAGATGGTACCGTCAGCCGCGATGGTCAACTCAGAGCCTTCAGGCACCGTCAGCGGACCCGCTTCCCCCATCACCGGATGACCCTGAATCGTCAACTGGCCGGTTGCACTAACCTGGATATTCCCGTTACGGGTATAGCCTTCGCTGCCATCAGCGGTCTGCACCGCCAGCCAGCCGTCCTGCTGCAGCGCAACGTCCAGCGGGCGTGAGGTGTAATCCATCTGCCCTGGCGTCATATCTGCGCCAGGGGTAGAGGCGGCGACCAGCGTACGGGTCGGCAGGGAAAGACCTTCTACCGGCACCGCGCGCAACGCATTCAGCTGCGCGCGAAAGCCCGGCGTCGAGGCGTTTGCCAGGTTGCTGGCAGTAACGGCCTGCTGATTGAGCGTCTGACTTGCCGCGCCCATCGCGGTATATATTGCGTGATCCATTGCGCTTTCCTGTTAGCCGCTTAACGCAGGTTAACCAGCGTGTTGAGGATCTGATCCTGGGTCTTGATGGTCTGCGCGTTCGACTGATAGTTACGTTGCGCGACAATCATGTTCACCAGCTCTTTACTCAGATCGACGTTTGAGGCTTCCAGCGCACCGTTGGTCAGCGTACCGAAGTTACCGCTTCCCGCCGTACCCAGCAGCGCCACGCCGGAGGACTGGGTAGCCGACCAGACGTTATCGCCTTCAGACTTCAGGCCTTCGTTGTTGGCGAAGTTTGCCAGCACGATCTGACCCAGCACCTGAGTCTGTTCGTTGGAATAGTTCCCCACCACGGTACCGTCATCGTTGATCTGATAGCTCACCAGATCGCCCGGCTTGAAGCCGTTCTGGCTGGTCGCCACGATATTGTTTGCGCCGGTGTTCTGCTGCATAGAGTTAGCAAAACTCATGGCGAAGGTCGCACGGGTCGCACCCGGGATGATCTCTGTCATCAGGGTGACGTTTCCACCACCGGTCAGCGTCCCGTTATTATCGAAGGTCAGCGTGGTGGCCAGTGCCGCCGTGCTGCCGGTCACGCTACCGTCCTGGGCATACACTTTCCAGGAGTTGGCCGGAGTCGCATCTTTGACGTAAAACAGGTTCATGTTGTGCGCATTACCCTGGCTATCAAAGACGGTTACCGTGCCTTTTTTGTTGTAAGTATCCGGGTTAGCCGGATCAAAGGCGGTGGTCGGTGCGGTGTCGGTGGAATTGAGGTTAATCTGCTGGGAAGCCGTGGTGGTGGACTTCGCGGCCATCAGCGTGGTCGGGATATTAATCGCCTGTGGATTCGCACCGGTCTGAACCGTTGATGGCGTGCCGGCAACCGGATAACCGGTTAATTGCATCCCCTGCATGTTCACCAGGTTACGGTTCTCGTCCAGCTTAAACTGACCGTTACGGCTGTAGAACACCGAGCCGTTTGCATCGACCATACGGAAGAAACCGTTCTGGCTGATGGCAACGTCCAGGCCGCGCCCGGTATTGGTGGTGGTGCCGTCAGTAAAGTCCTGAGTGATGCCCGCAACTTTGACGCCCAGACCCACTTTGGAACCGGCAAACATGTCTGCAAAGGAAGCAGAACCGGATTTAAAACCATAGGTCGCGGAGTTGGCGATGTTGTTGCCAATGACATCCAGGTTGGTGGCCGCAGCATTCAGGCCGCTGACCGCTTGAGAAAAGGCCATGACTTACTCCTGATAAGTGTTAAGGCTTAGATAATCTGCCGAACTTCGTCGAGTGTGGTGGTACCTGAGGTACCCAAATCCAGTTTGTTGCCGTCGCCCCCTCTAATCACGCCCTGAACCAGCGCGAACTGCAGCGGCTGCGCCACCAGCTGGGTTGTCCCGTTGCTGGCGCTAATCGCGACTTTGTAGGAGCCATTTGGTGCTTTGGTGCCGTCCGCCAGGCTGCCATCCCAGGTAAAGGTATGAACGCCCGCCTTCAGCTCACCAATGTCGATGGTGCGAACCACCGCGCCGGTCGAGTCGGTGATCGTCGCAGTCACTTTGTCAGCGGCCTGCTGCAATTCAACGCCAAACGGGGTCGTCGTGGTGGTCGAGGTACCGTCTGTGGTGCTGGTGCCGGCAAGAATAGTGGTGCCCGGGATCATTACCCCGTGACCAATCAGGCTGGCCGCCTGCAGAGACTGGCTGCTGTTAATCTGGCCGGAGACGGAACCCAGGGTCGTGTTAAGTTTCTCAATGCCGCTCACGGTACTGATCTGCGCAAGCTGCGTCGTCAGTTCGTTGTTCTGCATTGGGTTCGTGGGATCCTGGTTCTTCAGCTGAGCCACCAGCAGCGTCAGAAAGCTGCTCTGCAAATCGGAGGCGTTACTTCCCGTCAGGGAGCTGGAGCTTGTCGAACTTTGGGTGTTATTAACACCCGTGTTCGTGGGATCATTCACATTGACGGCGATGGACATGTGTGTCTCCTTTACTGGCCGAGAGTGAGTGTTTTGAGCATCATGCTCTTCACGGTATTAAGCACTTCGACGTTCGCCTGGTAGCTACGAGAGGCCGACATGGAGTTCACCATCTCACCTACCACATCCACGTTTGGCATCTTCACGTATCCGTTAGCGTCCGCAAGCGGGTTACCGGGCTCATACACCAGCTTGTCCGGCGCCTGGCTCTCTACCACGTCAGACACCTTCACGCCGCCCGTGGCCGCACCGGGCGCCGCATCGACCTGAAAGACGACCTGTTTGGCACGGTAAGGCTGTCCGTCAGGTCCGGTCACGCTGTCGGCGTTCGCCAGGTTACTGGCCGCCACGTTCAGACGTTTGGACTGAGCGGTTAACGCCGAACCGGCGATATCAAAAATGTTCAGCAAGGCCATTTATCAGTTGCCCCCCTGCAGGACGTTCATCATGCCTTTGATTTGTCCGCCGAGTAGGGTCAGGCCCGTCTGGTATTTCAGGCTGTTATCGGCGAACTGCGTACGCTCCCGGTCCATATCCACGGTGTTACCGTCGAGTGATGGCTGGTCGGGGATGCGATAAAGTAAATCGGTCGCTGGCGCGGTCATCGCCTGAGCAGGAATATGGCGAGAGGATGTCATGGCAAGTGCAACACCCGTTCCTTCGGCACGTCCACGCTCCATCACCTTTTTGAGTTCACTGGAAAAATCAATATCGCGCGCCTGATACCCGGGCGTATCGGCGTTAGCGATGTTGGCGGCTAAAATCTCCTGCCGCTGGGCGCGTAAATTGAGCGCTTCCTGCTGAAAACGTAACGCGGCGTCGAGTTTATCGAGCATGTCTCCTCCGCTGATGGCAAAATTTCAGTTCACAGCTTAAATCTCACCCGGTCCCCCCTATCGACGGAATAAGCGCAAAATGCGTCGCTATTTATTCCGTTGATGCAAAACCACTGCAGGTAGAATTCAGTCAACTCTGGAAACGGTGGAACTTGCGATGCAAACGTTAAAACGTGGTCTGGTGGCGGCTTTCTTGCTGTTTAGCCCTCTGGTGCAGGCTGAAGGTTTACAGGATCAGTTAACGGCTTTCTTTGCTGAAAAGCTGGCAGGCTTTAGCGATGACGTTACCGTTACCGTACGTACGCCCCCGAATCTGTACCCCACCTGTGAGCAACCGTCATTCAGCGTCACGGGAACCACGAAGCTGTGGGGCAATGTGAACGTGCTGGCTCGCTGCGCCAACGAAAAACGCTATTTACAGGTTGCCGTTCAGGCGACGGGCAATTATGTTGTTGCCGCCGTGCCTATTGCGCGTGGCAGCCTGCTGCAGGCAAACAGCGTGACGTTGAAGCGCGGGCGCCTGGATCAGCTCCCGCCACGGACAATGCTGGAAATGAACCAGGCACAGGATGCCGTCAGCCTGCGCGATGTTGCGCCAGGCCAGCCGATTCAGCTTTCAATGCTGCGCCAGGCATGGCGTGTCAAAGCGGGACAGCAGGTGATGGTTGTGGCCAACGGAGACGGCTTTAGCATCAACAGTGAAGGGAAAGCGTTAAACAATGCCGCGGTCGCGCAAAACGCCCGCGTCAGAATGTCCTCAGGCCAGGTGGTGAGCGGAACCGTCGATTCTGATGGGAATATTCTGATTAACCTATAATCTTTTTAAAGATTTCGCGGCGCGTGCCGATAAATATTCAACTAATGATGATGTCAGGCGCAAACGCCGCGAACCCTCGATGAGGACAACACTATGAGCATTGATCGTACATCAGCCCTGAAGCCGGTAAGCGCTGTACAGCCTCGCGAAACGAATGACGCTGCCCCTCAGAAAACGCGTCTGGAAAAACCGTCAACGTCTAACAGCACCAGCGTGACGCTGAGCGATGCCCAGGCAAAACTGATGCAGCCCGGCAGCAACGATATCAATATGGAACGTGTGGAAGCGCTGAAAACCGCAATTCGTAACGGCGAGCTGAAAATGGACACCAGCAAAATCGCTGACGCCCTGATTCAGGAAGCACAGAGTTTCTTACAGAGTAACTAACCGTATGAGTCGACTGTCAGAAATACTGGATCACATGACGGTTGTCCTGAACGACCTGAAAACGGTAATGGACGCTGAACAGCAGCACCTCTCTTCCGGTAACATCAACGGCAGTGCGTTGCAGCGGATTACTGAGGATAAGAGTTCGCTTCTGGCGACGCTGGATTATCTGGAGCAGCAACGACGCGCTGAGCAGGATCCTAAGCGCAGCGCCAATGACGATATTGTTGAGCGCTGGCAGACCATAACGGAAAAAACCCAGCACCTGCGCGACCTCAACCAGCATAACGGCTGGCTGCTTGAAGGCCAGATAGAGCGTAATCAGCAGGCGCTTGAGGTGTTGAAGCCGCATAAAGAAACCGGACTGTACGGTGCGGATGGTCAGACAGCGACGGCGCGCATTGCGGGTGTGAAAAAGATTTCGATTTGACGCATATGCGGCAAATCATGCAGTGGGGAGCACCCTAAGGTGAACTCCCCTTTTGGCGTTTATGCCGTACGGCGGGCAAACTCTTTCACTTTGAAGCCCAGTACGGCGAGCGTGGCAAAGTAAGCTACCACCCCGACGCCCACCACGGCCATCAGCCGCATCAGACGATAAGGCATCGTGCCCTGGGACCACTCTGGCATAACATGCATCATCCCGAGTAATGCCGCAGACATCACCAGTACTGCAATAATCAACCGCACAAGGAAGCTCGCCCAGCCCGGCTGCGGCGTAAAGATATCCTGCTTGCGCAGTTGCCAGTACAACAGCCCGGCATTCAGACAGGCCGCCAGACCAATAGACAGCGACAGACCGGCATGCTTCAGCGGGCCGATAAACGCCAGGTTCATCAGCTGCGTCATAATCAGCGTCACAATGGCAATTTTCACCGGCGTTTTAATGTCCTGACGCGAGTAGAACCCCGGAGCCAGCACCTTGACGACAATCAGCCCCATCAAGCCGACGGAGTAGGCAATCAGCGCCCGCTGGGTCATCGCGGCGTCAAAGGCAGTGAATTTACCGTACTGGAACAGGGACACCGTCAGCGGCTTGGCCAGAATCCCCAGCGCCACCGCACTTGGCAATGCCAGCAGGAAGCAGAGACGTAACCCCCAGTCCATCAGGCGGCAGTATTCATCATGGTTGCCGCTGGCAAAGCTTTTTGACAGCGACGGCAGCAGGATGGTCCCCAGCGCCACGCCCAGCACACCGGATGGAAACTCCATCAGACGGTCCGCGTAGTACATCCACGACACAGAGCCCGACACGAGGAAAGAGGCAAAGATGGTGTTGATGATAAGCGAGATCTGGCTGACGGAGACGCCAAGAATGGCGGGCCCCATCTGCTTAATCACGCGCATCGCGCCGGCATCTTTGAGATTAATGCGCGGCAGCACCAGCATACCGATTTTCTTCAGGTGCGGCAGCTGATACGCCAGCTGCAGCACGCCGCCCACGGTTACCGCCCAGGCCAGCGCCAGTACCGGTGGGTTGAAATACGGCGCGGCGAACAGGGCAAAACCGATCATGCTGACGTTAAGGAACGTCGGCGCAAACGCCGGAACGGAGAAACGGTTCCAGGTGTTCAGTATTGCCCCCACCAGCGAGGCCAGCGAGATCAGCAGAATATAGGGGAAGGTAATGCGCAGCAGCTGCGAGGTCAGTGCAAATTTATCAGCCGTATCGGCAAAACCGGGGGCGGTCACCAGAATCACCCACGGCGCGGCCAGCATCCCGATAATGGTCACCACGGCCAGCGCCAGGGTCAGTAGCCCAGAGACGTAAGAGACAAAAACGCGGGTCGCATCCTCGCCCTGCTTGCTTTTATATTCCGCGAGAATAGGCACAAATGCCTGCGAAAATGCCCCTTCCGCAAAAATACGACGCAACAGATTTGGCAATTTGAACGCGACGAAAAAGGCGTCCGTCGCCATTCCTGCACCAAAAACCCTTGCCACAATCGCGTCACGTGCAAAGCCCAGCACGCGAGAAAACATGGTCATCGAGCTGACTGCCGCCAGCGATTTTAATAAGTTCATTAACGTGAATTTCCAGAACCATACGGATTTGTAGGCCGGGTTAGCGTAAGCGCCACCCGGCAAAGCCAACAAGCGGCGCTTAGTCTAACCGGATTTCATCGAATTACTATCGGCAGATGTTACAGCGAATTATTCACTCATGGCATCGCGCCAGAGTCTTTCCACAATGCGCTGCGCCAGAATGGCCTGCTCGCCGGACGTTTCAGGAACCGTCTGATTTTGCACACAGGTGATGAAGTGACGGGCACATCCTGCGAAACCACGCTGCTCAAGCGTACTTTGCCACCCGGGTGCAGGAGGCGTAACAACGCCATTGCCCTTCTCTTCGCGCCACTCGCGCATATCGGTAATGTCATACAGCGCACCGTCGGTGACGGCCTGAACGAACTCACGCTGGCTGCCCGCGCGACGGTGCATACTGGTGGTAATCTGAAGATGCTCAACGGCAAAATGGTGTTCCGCGTACACCATCTCCCCTCGTTCGTTAGTGACCAGGGTGCCGCTTTTCAGCTGTGCATTACCGTTGCTCAGCCACAGCGCGGTATCCACCACGTGAAGATAATCATCAAGAAGGGTAAAACGCAGATCGTTCGGCCCTACGCTGTCGGTACGATGCTTATCCATACGCAGCGAAGCCATATTGCCGGACTGCGCTTTCAGCTGCTGGTAAAGCGGCGCAAAGCGGCGGTTAAACCCCACCATCAGGGTCAGGTTTTTACGCGCCGCCAGATCAATCAGGCGTTCGGCGTCCTGTACGTTTTCCGCCAGCGGTTTATCCACGCAGACGTGGACGCCCGCATTGAGCAGCTCGCTGACCACCTGATAGTGGGTGGCCGTGGAGGTATGCACAAAGACGGCGTCACACTCGCGGGCCAGATCCTGCAGCGAGGCGGCATACGGAATGCGCCAGGTTGCGCAGATACGCTCTGCTTTTTCACGGCCAGGAGACCATGCGCCTTGCAGCGTCCAGTCGGTCGCAGCCCCTAAAACCGGTAGCCAGGCTTTTTGCGCTATTCCGCCCAGCCCCACGACGCCAATGCGTAATTTTTTCACCGTCAGTCTCCCAAATGTGCCAGTAATGCATCCAGACGTTGTTTCAACCCGGCAACCTCACCTTCCAGAGCCTCCACACGGGCAACCAAATCGTCATCGCCAGTTGTTATATCGGTTACAGGAGACTTAACTGAAATATCAACGTCACCGCAGAAGAGATGCATATAGCGGCTTTCACGTTTACCCGGCTCGCGGGCCAGACGGACAACGTACGGGCCATCTTCACGTGCGGCCAGCCCCTCCAGCGTCTGCTCAACTTCCTGCATGTCGCTAAACTCATGCATACGGGAAGCACGCGTGCGCAGCTCCCCCGGCGTCTGCGCCCCGCGCAACAGCAGCGTAGTAACGACCGCCACTTCGGCGCTGCTCAGCTTCAGGTCGCCAAATTCGGAGTTACAGAAACGCTGTTCGTATTTGGTCACGCGGTTACCGAAGCCGCTGACGGTGCGCAGATAGTGGCGTTTTACCAGCGCATCCAGCACGTCCTGAACGTCATGCTCGCTGAGGTTCATCACCGGCTCACGGTTCGTTTTTTGGTTACAGGCCATGGTCACGGCGTTAACAGAAAGCGGATACTGTTCCGGCGTGGTGACCTGTTTTTCGAGTAAGCACCCAATCACGCGCGCTTCTGTACCGTTTAGCTGATACTTCATCTTTTCTCCTTAACGACCTGCAGTCCAGTCACGGGTGGTTAACGCCGTCAGCACGTGGTCACGCCACTCGCCGTCTATCAACAAATAGTCTTTGGCGTAACCTTCTTTCTCGAACCCTAAGCGCGCCAGTAAATTTCCGCTGCGCTGATTATGCGGCATATAGTTCGCCATAATGCGATGAATGTGTTGCGTACGTTGCATATAGCGGATTGCCGCCGTTAAGGCCTCGTACATCAGCCCCTGCCCCTGCCATTTCTGACCGATGGAGTAGCCAAGGTAACAGGCGTGAAACGACCCGCGCACCACATTCGAGAAATTGGCGATCCCGATAATTTCTTTCTCTTCTGGATCCAGCAACGCAAAATAAAACGCGCTACCCTGCTTATGAAATTCCGCAATCATGCTGAGGCGCGCCTGCCAGCCGGAGGGGTAACAATGGCTCTCATCCCGAACGGGTTCCCAGGGTTTCAAAAACTGGCGATTCTCGGCGTAATAATCCGCCAGACGCCAGGCATCACGCTCATGCACCAGACGAACGACCAGCCGGTCCGTTGTCAGACGCACTTTTGGCACATTACTGCGATAGCCAAACATCAATACCACTCCTTCCCGTCACTTCAGCTTGCCCATTAGCTTTACTATACCTGCGCCCGTGCCGTCTGTGAAAACAGTGACATACCATTTTCACCTCTTTTCACCTTTTTCAATGAAAACTCTCTATCAAAGCACCCTTTTGATAAAAAAATATTGTCGCGTCCAGGGGTGGGAAAAAAAGTGGCGACACCGCAGAATGTTAGCGTGCTCACCTTCTTATTTTCCCTGGAGGGAAAATGTCCCGCGTATCACAGGCGAGGAGCCTGGGTAAATATTTCCTGTTAGTCGATAACATGCTGGTCGTGCTCGGCTTTTTTGTCGTATTCCCTCTCATCTCGATCCGCTTTGTCGATCAAATGGGCTGGGCGGCGGTAATGGTCGGTATTGCCCTGGGACTGCGTCAGTTTGTCCAGCAGGGTCTGGGCGTCTTTGGCGGCGCGATCGCTGACCGCTTTGGCGCTAAACCAATGATCGTGACCGGTATGCTGCTCCGCGCGGCAGGCTTTGCCACGATGGCCGTTGCCCACGAGCCCTGGCTGCTCTGGTTTTCCTGCTTCCTCTCCGGTATCGGCGGCACGCTGTTTGACCCGCCCCGTACCGCGCTGGTGGTGAAGCTGATTCGCCCGCAGCACCGGGGGCGTTTCTTCTCCATTCTGATGATGCAGGACAGTGCCGGCGCGGTGGTTGGCGCATTGCTGGGAAGCTGGCTGCTGCAGTACGATTTCCGTCTGGTCTGTGCGGCCGGGGCGGTACTCTTTATTTTGTGCGCGCTGTTTAACGGTCTCTATCTTCCCGCCTGGAAACTGTCGACGGTAAAAGCGCCGGTGCGCGAGGGGCTAGGTCGCGTTCTTCGCGACAAGCGTTTTGTCACCTACGTATTGACCCTGACCGGGTATTACATGCTGGCCGTGCAGGTGATGCTGATGCTGCCGATCATGGTAAACGATATTGCGGGCACACCTGCTGCCGTTAAATGGATGTACGCCATTGAAGCCTGCCTGTCACTGACGTTGCTCTACCCCATCGCCCGCTGGAGCGAACGGCATTTTCGCCTGGAACATCGCCTGATGGCCGGGCTGTTTCTGATGACGCTGAGCATGATGCCGATCGGTCTGGTGAGCTCGCTCCAGCAGCTGTTTACGCTGATTTGCACCTTCTATATCGGCTCCATCATCGCCGAGCCCGCCCGGGAAACGCTGAGCGCCTCGCTTGCGGACGCGCGTGCCCGCGGCAGCTATATGGGATTCAGCCGACTCGGTCTGGCCTTTGGTGGCGCGTTAGGCTACACCGGCGGCGGCTGGCTGTTCGATGCCGGTAAAGCGCTGAATCAACCGGAACTGCCGTGGATGATGCTCGGCGCAGTGGGCTTTATGACGTTACTGGCCCTCTGGTGGCAGTTCAGCCAGAAGCGCAGCGCGAGCGGTATGCTCGAGCCGGGCGCATAATCCTTCTCGTTGGCGGGAGAACTCTCCCGCCTCACTTCTCAGTATTTTCTGCTGGTTTCTGCCATTTCACACTGACATACTGACGCTACAGGACAGAAGCGCCGATTTTTCGTTGAGGAACACCATGAAGAAAATTGTCATTGCCGCCGCATTTATCGTTAGCGGCCTGCTGGCGGGCTGCAATCAGCTTACGCAATACACCGTCAGTGAACAGGAAATTAATCAGGCGCTGGAAAAACATAACAATTTCTCTAAAGACATTGGTGTGCCAGGCCTTGCCGATGCGCATATCATTCTCACCAATCTCACCAGCCAGATTGGTCGTGAAGAGCCCAACAAAGTCACCCTCGCCGGGGATGCCAGCCTTGATATGACCTCCCTTTTTGGCAACCAGAAAGCCAACATCAAGCTCAAGCTGAAGGCACTTCCGGTTTTCAACAAAGAGAAGGGCGCGATTTTCCTGCAGGAGATGGAAGTAGTCGATGCGCAGGTTTCACCGGACAAGATGGCACCGGTTCTGCAAACCCTGATGCCCTATCTGAACCAGTCGCTGCGTAACTATTTCAATCAGCAACCGGCGTATGTCTTAAGCGAAGACAAAAGTAAGGGTGAAGCCCTTGCGAAAAAATACGCAAAAGGTATAGAGGTGAAACCGGGAGAAATCATCATTCCTTTCACCGATTAACCTGAAGGGCGCTGCGGCGCCCTTTTTTTTACGGAAAAGTGTGCAAACGAAAACGTTTCCGCTTATGATTTGTGTCCGGCAAAAACAGCCATCCTTATGACTGATTCCTGACAAGCCGGAGCTTCCATGACTGCACAACCCCAGGTTCTTAAAATCCGCCGCCCTGACGACTGGCATATCCATCTGCGCGATGGCGATATGCTGAAAACCGTCGTGCCTTATACCAGTGAAATTTATGGCCGCGCGATTGTCATGCCAAACCTGGTTCCGCCAGTCACCACCGTCGATGCCGCGATTGCCTACCGCCAGCGCATTCTGGATGCCGTCCCGGCTGGACATGATTTCACCCCGCTGATGACCTGCTATCTGACCGATTCTCTCGATCCGGACGAAGTTGAGCGCGGGTTTAACGAAGGCGTTTTTACGGCGGCGAAACTCTATCCTGCAAACGCCACCACCAACTCCAGCCACGGCGTCACCAGCATTGATGCCATCATGCCGGTGCTGGAACGTATGCAGAAACTGGGCATGCCGTTGCTGGTACACGGCGAAGTCACGCATGCCGAGATTGATATCTTCGACCGTGAAGCCCGCTTTATCGAGACCGTGATGGAACCGCTGCGTCAGCGCCTGCCTGCGCTTAAAGTGGTCTTTGAACATATCACCACCAAAGACGCCGCAGAATATGTGCGTGACGGCAACGAGTTGATTGCCGCCACCATCACCCCACAGCATCTGATGTTTAACCGTAACCACATGCTGGTAGGCGGGGTACGCCCTCACCTGTACTGCCTGCCGATCCTTAAGCGCAACGTTCACCAGCAGGCGCTGCGCGAACTGGTTGCCAGCGGTTTTTCACGCGCTTTCCTCGGCACAGACTCCGCGCCTCACGCCCGCCATCGTAAAGAGGCGAGCTGCGGCTGCGCAGGCTGTTTCAACGCCCCTACGGCCCTTGCCAGCTATGCAACGGTATTTGAAGAGATGGACGCGCTGGAACATTTCGAAGCGTTCTGCTCCCTCAACGGCCCGCGCTTTTACGGCCTGCCGGTCAATGACACGTTCATTGAACTGGAGCGCAAAGCGAGCCAGGTGGAGGCATCCATTGCCCTGACGGATGATACGCTGATCCCCTTCCTGGCAGGCGAAACCGTCAACTGGACGGTAAAACGCTAAATAATCAACGCCCCTTGTTGTCAAACGAACAATATACCTGTATAAATAAACAGTGTATTACACAGGGGGCATTTATGCGTATTGAAGTCACCATAGCCAAAACTACCGTTCTGCCTGCTGGCGCGCTTGACGCACTGGCAGGCGAATTATCCCGTCGTATTCATAACACCTTCCCCGACAATGCAGGCGCCGTCACTGTTCGTTACGCCGCGGCGAACAACCTTTCCGTCATTGGCGGTGCAAAAGAAGATAAAGATCGCATCAGCGAAATCCTGCAGGAAACGTGGGAGAGCGCTGACGACTGGTTCATCACAGATTAACACTGCTCCCTCATTGTGTTTTTTGCCGGGTCGCCCCGGCTTTTTTTTGCCTGAAATTCCAGAAAGTTCAAAATAATTCGGCAACTTCTTTAAAAATCGTGAACAAGATGGTGTTTTATTGCTCGAACAATCCTAAAAAGCAGAAAAATGTGTTGCTAGCTGTTTATTTTTCCCTTAGGAACCCTTATTACTTGTATACTGAAGTTGCTTTCAGAAAAACATGCATTGAACCTCGAAGTCGTTGTCTTCTAACACGCATTATGGGGGTTATAATGGAAAAGAATAGCGAAGTCATCCAGACCCACCCACTCGTTGGCTGGGATATCAGTACCGTAGACAGCTACGATGCACTGATGCTGCGTTTGCACTACCAGACCCCAAATCAGCTGAACCGTGAAGAAGCGGAAGTTGGACAGACGCTGTGGCTTACGACAGACGTCGCCCGTCAGTTTATTTCTATTTTAGAGGCAGGAATTGCAAAAATAGAATCTGGCGACTATCAGGAAAATGAGTATAAACGGCACTAACCGAATGCTCACTTTTCTTTCAACAGGCACCCACGCGGTGCCTTATTTATTTCCCGCTTGTTTGCACCCGCTTTGTTAATTACTCTGCTAAAAAAAACGTACGTGACGAGATGCATATGAGATATGACCTAATCATTATTGGCAGTGGCTCCGTAGGATCGGCCGCCGGGTATTACGCGACACAGGCAGGACTCAATGTCCTGATGATTGACTCTCACCTGCCGCCCCATAGCGAAGGTAGCCACCACGGCGACACGCGTCTCATTCGCCATGCCTATGGCGAGGGGGAACGCTATGTTCCGCTGGTGCTTCGAGCCCAGATGCTGTGGGACGCGCTGGCTAAAGAGACTGAAGAGCGCATTTTCGAACGTACGGGCGTCATCAATCTTGGCCCGGCCCGTTCGGAATTTCTGGCTAATGTGGAACGCAGCGCAAAGGCCTTTAATCTGGAGGTTGAGAAGCTGGACGCGCCGGCTATCACCGCGCGCTGGCCAGAAATTACCGTCCCGGACGATTATATTGGCCTCTTTGAAGCCAACTCCGGGGTGTTGCACTGTGAAACCGCCATCAAAACCTGGATCGACCTTGCCGCCAAAGCGGGCTGTGCGCAATTGTTTAACTGTCCGGTGGAGGCCATCACGCATAACGCAGATGGCGTGACGGTAACGACTCTGGACGGTGAATATTCGGCGTCTCGTTTGCTTATCAGCGCTGGAACCTGGGTCACCCGCCTGCTGCCAGACCTGCCGATCCAGCCCGTGCGTAAGGTCTTTTCGTGGTTCCAGTCGGATGGTCGCTACAGTGCCCAGAATAAATTCCCGGCGTTCACCGGCGAGTTGCCCAATGGCGATCAGTTCTACGGTTTCCCTTCCGAAAAAGACGCGCTCAAGATTGGAAAACACAACGGGGGGCAAGTTATCTCCTCACCTGACGAGCGTAAACCGTTTGGTGCTTGTCCGCAGGATGGTTCAGAAGCCTTCTCGTTCCTGCGCAATATTCTCCCGGGCGTGGGTGGCCTGCTCTACGGCGCGGCCTGCACCTACGACAACACGCCGGATGAAGACTTTATCATTGATACGCTGCCAGGACATGACAACACCCTGCTCATTACCGGGCTGAGCGGACACGGATTTAAGTTCGCTTCCGTGCTGGGTGAAATCGCCGCGCAATTTGCTCAGGGTATCACGCCTCAGTTTGATCTGACGCCCTTCTCACTCGCGCGTTTTAACGGATAATCGCTATGGGCTCCGGACAGTTCGGGGCCCGTTTTCTTTACGGTGAATCATGGGGCATTATGCGCAGGATTGTGAGTTTTCTCGTCAATAATATTCGCGAACATTTTATGCTCTATATCTTACTGTGGGCACTACTTGCGATCGTTGATTTTATTTACATTGTATTTTATTGAAAGCGTTGACTGACATTTATTGACGTTACTTTATGTTTATTTAATCTCTTTCCCCCTGCTTATTGCGCCTTGCACGAAGCCTTTGAATTACCTTTGCGGTTCCTTTTCAAAATTGCTGAAATAAATAAAATAAAAATCCATATACTCTTATTTCAGTTGCAATATCTTGCCTTCCCGTTCATTTTTACGTTTCGGTTAATTTGAAAATGGACATTCTGATGCAATTGCGTAACTCCTCCCGGCGCTACGGAATAATATCCATAAGTTTGCACTGGATATTTGCCATTGCCGTCTATGGCATGTTCGGACTTGGACTCTGGATGGTCACGCTCAGCTATTACGACGGCTGGTATCACCAGGCGCCGGAGTTGCATAAAAGCATCGGCGTTTTGCTGATGCTGGGGCTGATTTTCCGCGTGATATGGCGACATATCTCTCCGCCCCCTGCAGCACCGAAGACCCACAGTAAATTGACCCGTTTCAGTGCTGTCGCCGCGCATATTGCGCTTTATGCGCTGCTCTTCGCCATTCTGATCAGCGGCTATCTCATTTCGACGGCAGACGGCAAGCCGATCAGCGTTTTTGGTCTGTTCGAGGTGCCAGCAACGCTCAGTGATGCTGGGGTTCAGGCCGACACGGCGGGGGTGGTCCACCTCTGGCTTGCCTAGAGCGTGGTGATCCTGTCCGTGCTGCACGGGCTTGCCGCCCTTAAACACCACTTTATTGATAAAGACGATACGCTCAAGCGCATGCTTGGCCGCTCGTCAATTGACTCTGGAGTATAAAATGAAAAAACACCTGCTGGGTATCGCACTGGGCTCTCTGTTATTCACCACCGGTTCCGCCGTGGCGGCGGATTATAAAATTGATAAAGAGGGCCAGCACGCGTTCGTCAATTTCCGTATTCAGCATCTGGGATACAGCTGGCTGTACGGTACCTTTAAAGATTTTGACGGCACATTCACCTTTGACGAGAAAAATCCTGCGGCGGATAAAGTCAATGTGACCATTAATACGAACAGCGTTGACACCAATCATGCTGAGCGCGATAAACACCTGCGCAGCGCAGAGTTCCTGAACGTCACTAAATTCCCGAAAGCGACTTTCACCTCTACGGACGTGAAAAAAGACGGTGATAAGTTGAATATTACCGGTAATCTTACCCTGAATGGCGTTACGAAACCCGTGACTCTGGATGCAAAATTGATCGGCCAGGGTGACGATCCGTGGGGGGGGTAAACGCGCAGGTTTTGAAGCGGCAGGAAAAATTCACCTGAAAGATTTTAATATCACAACGGATTTGGGTCCGGCGTCTCAGGATGTTGAGCTGGTTATTTCTGTTGAAGGTGTGCAGCAGAAGTCATAATAGCTTCGCCCGGCAGGATCTCGCCTGCCGGGCGTTATTATCATTCCGGGTCGGGAATACCCAGTTTGGTATTCAGACGGCCGCGTGATTTATTAAAAATCTTATTGCCGTTTTCTCGTCCCGCACGACGCCGACGCTGCTCTTCTTCCGGCAGAATACTCTCTTCACTGCACAGTTCACTGCAGCAACCGTTAAACTTCTCGGCACAGGCAGGGCACTGGATGAACAGTAGATGGCAACCGTCGTTTTTACAGTTGGTATGGGTATCGCACGGCGCACCGCACTGGTGGCACTGGGCAATAACGTCTTCCGAGATACGCTCACCCATACGCTCGTCAAAGACAAAGTTTTTCCCGATAAAGCGTACCGGTAAACCCTGCTCGCGGGCGCGGCGGGCGTACTCGATAATGCCGCCTTCAATATGCCAGACCTTATTAAAGCCGTTGTGCTTCATCCACGCGCTGGCTTTCTCACAGCGGATACCGCCGGTGCAGTACATAACGATTTTTTTATCTTTATGCTCCTGCATCATCTCAACCGCCTTGGGCAGTTGCTCGCGGAAGGTGTCGGCCGGGATTTCCATCGCGTTCTCGAAATGCCCCACTTCGTATTCATAGTGGTTACGCATATCAATGAACACGGCATCCGGATCGTCCAGCATCGCATTCACTTCCGCGGCCTTCAGATATTCACCGACGTTCGCCGGGTTAAATTCAGGATCGTCAATACCGTCCGCCACAATGCGTTCACGCACCTTCATGCGCAGCACCCAGAAGGATTTCCCGTCATCGTCCAGGGCAATGTTCAGGCGTAAGCCGTCGAGAGCGGGGTCGAAGCGATAAAGACACTCGCGGAAAGCGCTGACTTTGCTTTCCGGTACGCTAATCTGCGCGTTGATGCCTTCGCGGGCAAGGTAGACGCGCCCGAAAACGTTCAGGGCTGTGAAAGCCTGATAAAGCGCATCGCGGGTCGCCTGCGGATCGTCGATCGTGAAGTATTTATAGAAAGAGATGGTTGTGCGCGGTTCGGTTTCAGCCAACATACGCGCTCTTAACATCTCATTCGACACGCGGTTGTGTAACACTGGCATGGTGTACAGTCCTGGAATCGTTAGAGAGAATGAAAAATCGGTCGGCATCATATAGCAAACAAAACCAATTTACATCCACACAATTTACGCTACATTTCACACACCCTGATTAATCAGGTTTAACAATTGCTCTCGTCGTACAGGTTTCGTTGGCAGATATTTTGGCAACGTCTCAAAAAATGCGACAATAGCGAAACAGGACGTTTGAACACAGGAAAGACATGACCCAGTTACCCAAATTTACCGTCGCCCTTTTGCACCCTCGCTATTGGATGACCTGGCTTGGCATTGGCTTTTTATGGCTACTGGTACAGCTTCCCTACCCTGTTATCTTCCGGTTAGGTAAATCGTTAGGCCGAATCGCGCTAACGTTCATGAAGCGTCGGGCGCGCATCGCGTACCGAAATCTTGAGCTGTGCTTCCCGCAGATGAGCGAGGCAGAGCGCCACGATATGGTCACGAAGAATTTCGAATCCGTCGGTATGGGGCTCATGGAAACCGGTATGGCGTGGTTCTGGTCAGATAAGCGCATGGCGCGCTGGAGCAAAGTGACGGGAACCGGCATGGAGCCCGTGCATACGCTTCAGGCTAACCAGACCGGCGTTCTGCTGATCGGGGTTCATTTTCTGACGCTGGAGATCGGGGCGCGGATGTTTGGCATGCAGGCGCCCGGCATCGGTGTTTATCGTCCAAACGACAACCCGGTTATCGATCTCATCCAGACCAACGGCCGTATGCGCTCCAATAAAAGCATGATCGACCGTAAGGATCTGAAGGGCATGATCCGCGCCCTTAAATCCGGTGAAGTGGTCTGGTATGCTCCCGACCACGACTACGGTCCGCAGTCGAGCGTATTTGTGCCGTTCTTCGCCGTTGAAGAGGCGGCCACCACCACCGGCACCTGGATGCTGGCACGGATGTCCAAAGCCGCCATCGTCCCCTTTGTGCCCCGCCGTATGCCGGATGGCTCAGGCTACGAGCTGATGATGCTCGAACCGGAGCTCGCGCCGCCGTTAGACGATGCAGAAACCACCGCGCGCTGGATGAACAGCGTTGTAGAGAAGTGCATCATGCTGGCCCCTGAGCAGTATATGTGGCTGCATCGCCGCTTTAAAACGCGACCACAGGGCACACCGTCCCGCTATTGATCCTCATGCGGCCCCATTCGGGCCGCCTCCTGTTTTAGCTTTAAAAGCGCTTCCGCATTGCGGCAATCATAACCCAGGCGCATAATTAGCAGGCTTATTACTTTATGCCTCAGGTGCTCAGCACCTCATTATGCGGAATGTTATGTCACCCTCAGATGCCCCCATAAACTGGAAACGTAACCTCACGGTTGCGTGGCTTGGCTGTTTTCTTACCGGTGCGGCGTTCAGCCTGGTTATGCCTTTCCTGCCGCTCTACGTCGAACAACTGGGCGTGACGGGCCACAGCGCGCTCAATATGTGGTCTGGACTGGTCTTCAGCATTACGTTTCTCTTCTCCGCGATTGCCTCACCCTTCTGGGGTGGACTTGCCGATCGCAAGGGCCGAAAAATTATGCTGTTACGTTCTGCGCTGGGGATGGCCATCATCATGGCGCTGATGGGGGTCGCGCAAAACGTCTGGCAGTTCCTGGTATTGCGGGCATTGCTGGGTTTACTGGGCGGATTTATTCCCAATGCGAATGCCCTGATTGCCACGCAAATTCCGCGCCATAAGAGCGGCTGGGCGCTTGGGACGCTCTCCACCGGTGGCGTAAGTGGCGCCTTGCTGGGGCCACTGGCCGGAGGACTGCTGGCGGATAATTACGGCCTGCGCCCGGTCTTTTTCATCACCGCCAGCGTGCTGTTCCTGTGCTTTATCGTCACTCTGCTCTGTATCCATGAGAACTTCACGCCTGTCGCCAAAAAAGAGATGCTCCATGCCAGAGACGTGCTGACCTCGCTTAAGAATCCCAGACTGGTGCTGAGCCTGTTCGTCACGACAATGATTATTCAGGTCGCTACCGGCTCGATTGCGCCAATTCTGACGCTCTACGTGCGTGACCTGGCGGGTGATGTCAGTAACATCGCCTTTATCAGCGGGCTGATTGCCTCCGTGCCCGGCGTGGCGGCGCTGCTTAGCGCCCCGAGGCTGGGCAAGCTGGGGGATCGGGTGGGCCCGGAAAAAATTCTGATCTGCGCACTGGTGATCTCCGTCCTGCTGCTTGTCCCCATGTCGATGGTGCACTCTCCGTGGCAACTGGGGGTTCTGCGCTTTTTACTGGGCGCCGCCGACGGGGCGTTACTGCCCGCCGTACAGACCCTGCTGGTTTACAACTCCACGAACCAGATTGCGGGGCGTATTTTTAGCTATAACCAGTCATTTCGCGATATTGGTAATGTGACCGGACCGCTTCTCGGTGCAGGTATATCCGCCAGCTTTGGTTTCCGCGCCGTCTTTATCGTGACGGCGGGCGTGGTGTTGTTCAACGCGATGTATTCGTGGTTGAGTTTATCCCGCGCGTTACGCCCCACGACAGAATAAGGCGAAAGCCTGACGGCTTATTTTCGCATTCATACTTGCAGAATCCGATCTTCAGCTATTCTTTCCCTGAAACCTTCTGGAAAACAGGGAGACACCAATGACCATGTACGCCACGCTGGAAGAAGCTATTGATGCCGCTCGCGAAGAGTTCCTCGCCGACAATCCCGGTGTTGAGGAAGAAGATGCTGACGTGCAACAACTTAATATCCAAAAATACGTTCTGCAGGACGGGGATATTATGTGGCAGGCCGAATTCTTTGCTGATGAAGGTGAAGAAGGGGAATGTTTGCCGGTCCTGAGCGGTGAAGGCGCGCAGGCCGTCTTTGATGGTGATTATGACGAAATCGAGTTACGGCAGGAGTGGCTGGAAGAGAACACCCTGCACGAGTGGGATGAGGGCGAATTTCAGCTCGAACCCCCGCTGGATACGGAAGAAGGTCAAACCGCAGCCGATGAGTGGGACGAGCGTTGATTTACGCTACTCGTACGGGCCGTGGCTGGCATCGATGGGCAGCAACAGCGTGTCGAAAATCAGCGAAAACGGCAGATCGAGCACGGTCAGGTAGCGCCACGCGGAATCACGGACATCCCATTTCACACCCGGGTAATACTGATTCCCATGGCCCTGCCCTGGAATAGTGCGGCTGATGATGCTGCCGCAGCCGCTAAGCAGGCATGCCATCAGGACGACAATGATTATTCTCATAAGTTACCTCTAAAAAAATACCGGCGATTAAGCCGGTATTTTTATCTGGCGGGTGGCGCTACGCTTACCCGCCCTGGTTAACAACTTACTTCGCCTTCAGTGCAAGCGGATTCAGCTTCACGTCTTTGTAGTAGTTCACCCACGAAGAATACTTTTCCGGAGCGGACCATACGCGATAGTGAAGCCTTGCCATCGTGACCGGATCGCTCAGCAGCACCAGACGACGGTCGCGGTTGAGTTTTTCCGGCGTCTCGTTAAGCGCCTGCTCAACGTGACGATCGCGGGCAATCTCCAGCACATGACTTGCACGGTGACGCGCCGTCGCCATGGCTGTTGCCAGGGCGTTAAATGACGGGTTAAACACGGCGTGCATAAAGCCATCATCCAGCGTGCGATTGCGGTTCTGCTCCAGATAGGTATCGGTATCCACCAGCACCTTCGGCGGGGAGTACTCTTCCGGGATCAGGAACAGTTTCCAGCGTTTAGTCCGCAGTCCCACCGTTGAACGGCTGGAGATCACAGAGACGAACGGCGACAGGATCAGCGAGAAGACAATCGGCGCCAGCCAGAACAGGAAGCGCAGATCCAGCCAGGCCATGCCCGCCGCCCACACCAGCCCCAGCAGCAGCTGAGAACCGTGACGCATGAAGGCTTCGCCCCACGGCGTGGAGTCGTCATCACGCTGCGGTGAGTTCCAGACCACTTCCCAGCCCAGGAACGCACTGACCACAAACACGGTGTGGAACAGCATACGCACCGGTGCCAGCAGCACAGAGAACAGCACTTCCAGCAGCAGTGAAAGGGTCACGCGGAAGAAACCGCCATACTCTTTCGAACCTTTGCACCAGATCAGGATGATACTGAGCAGCTTAGGCAGGAACAGCAGCACCATGGTAGACGCAAACAGCGCAATTGCCAGCTCCGGACGCCACTGCGGCCACACCGGGAACAGCTGGCGCGGTTGCAGGAAGTATTGCGGCTCCGTCAAAGCATGGACGACCTGCAATGCAGTAGAGAGCGCAAGGAACATGAACCACAGCGGTGCGGAGAGATAAGACATCACGCCCGTCAGGAACACCGCGCGGTGAACCGGGTGCATCCCTTTGACAAGGAACAGGCGGAAGTTCATCAGGTTGCCGTGACACCAGCGGCGGTCACGCTTGAGCTCATCCAGCAGGTTCGGCGGCAGCTCTTCGTACGATCCCGGGAGGTCGTAGGCAATCCAGACGCCCCAGCCCGCACGACGCATCAGCGCAGCTTCCACGAAGTCATGCGACAGAATAGAACCGGCAAACGAACCCTCACCTGGCAGCGGCGCCAGCGCACAGTGTTCAATGAACGGCTTCACGCGAATAATGGCGTTGTGACCCCAGTAGTGCGATTCACCCAACTGCCAGAAGTGCAGACCGGCAGTAAACAGCGGCCCGTAAACACGGGTGGCGAACTGCTGGCAGCGCGCATAAAGCGTGTCCATACCGGACGCTTTTGGCGAAGACTGAATGATCCCCGCGTTCGGATTGGCTTCCATCAGACGCACCAGACCGCTCAGGCAGTCACCGCTCATGACGGAGTCCGCATCCAGCACCACCATGTAGCTGTACTGTTTACCCCAGCGACGGCAGAAGTCATCGATGTTACCGCTTTTACGCTTCACACGACGGCGACGACGACGGTAGAAGATCTGACCTTCGCCCTGTACTTCTGCAATCAGCTCCATCCACGCTTTTTGTTCTGCAACGCAGATATCCGGGTTGTAACTGTCGCTCAGGATATAGACGTCGAAATGCGCCGCGTTGCCGGTCGCCTTGACGGACTCCCAGGTCGCACGCAGGCCCGCAAATACGCGGTCAACGTCTTCGTTACAAATAGGCATGATCAGCGCGGTACGGTGCTCAGGATTGAGGGGTTCATCCCCGACCGTTGACGCTGAAATGCTGTATTTGTCCCGCCCCATCAGCAATTGCAGGAAGCCCATTAGCGCGGTCCAGAAACCGGCCGAAACCCAGCAGAACAGAACCGCAAACAGCAGGAGGATGCCGCTTTGCAGGATATAAGGCAGTAGCTGCATGAAGGAGACCCAGAGATCCTGGCCCATCATGTCCGTTGGGTTAATAAACGCCCAGCCCTGGTAAGGCAGAATGGTTTTCATGTACCAGGTCGCGACAACCGTTTGTGCCAGCGTCAGAAGCAGCAGGATGTAACGGCGAATAGTCCCCACGGTACGCCATTTCTGCTCAGAGGCCTGCTCTTCTTTCGTCAGGCGTGACAGATAGCGCGGCGTCACATCACGCCCACGCAGGCGATCCCAGAAGCGGCCAACCGGGTTGGTGCGCCATGGATCGGGGAACATAGAGGAACGCGTCGCCTTCGGCATCGCCTGAAGCTGATCGCGTCCTTCGTCGTCTTTAATCAACTGCCCTTCTGCCAGCGAGTCTGGCCATGCCTGCTCCAGACGCGCTTTTACTGACCCCAGCGGCGTATCATCATCACGGGAAAACTGACGATGTTCCCCATCCAGCGCGGTGTGAACCGCGCGGATGTCGCTCTTAGGCAGCGCCGCTTTTTCGATATCCGTCAGCGGCATGGCATCAATATATTCAGATGTATTATTCATTGGCAGGTAGCTGATAGCTCCAGGTTTCACTCAGCGGCTGATCGTCACTGACCAGCGCAGCACGCATTTCAGTGGTCTGTTTCGGATCTTTCACTTTCACTCGCAGGGTCAGACGCCAGCCTTTGGTTACCGGATTGTAACGCACCGTGTTTTCAACGATTTCACCGTTATCACCAATGCTGGCCTGAGCCGACACCGCCGTATCCGGAGACAGTTTCTTCATATCCTGGCCTGTGAAGTCCACGACAAACGCCACGGTACCGTCAGGCTGACGGATAAGGTTAGACTGCTTCACATCACCTGTTGAGCGGCGAGTCTGCATCACATACGCGTTATCCGGCGCATGAAGCTTATCTTCGTCGCGGCTGAAGGTAATGGTGTACTTGAAGTTCATCTCTTTACCGGCTTCCGGCAGTTGATCCGGCGTCCAGTAAGCGACGATGTTATCGTTGGTTTCGTCGTTGGTTGGAATTTCAACCAGCTCTACCTTGCCTTTACCCCAGTCGCCTTTCGGCGTAACCCAGGCGCTTGGACGCAGGTCATAACGATCGTCCAAATCTTCAAAGCGAGAGAACTGACGGCCACGCTGCAGCAGGCCAAAGCCCTGCGGGTTTTCCATCGCAAAGCTGCTTACTGCCAGATGTTTCGGATTATTCAGCGGACGCCAGATCCACTCACCGTTACCGGCATGAATAGACAGACCATTGGAGTCATGCAGTTCCGGGCGGAAGTTGGTTGCCGGCGACGGCTGGTTTGGCCCAAACAGGAACATACTGGTCAGCGGCGCAACGCCCAGTTTGCCCACTTTGTCACGCAGATAGACTTTAGACTGCACGTCAACGACCGTGTCACGACCCGGCATAATCACAAAGCGATAGGCACCGGTTGCGCGCGGAGAGTCCAGCAGCGCATAAATAGTCAGACGTTTGTCCGTTGGTTTTGGACGTTCAATCCAGAACTCGCGGAAACGCGGAAACTCTTCACCTGATGGCAGCGCGGTATCAATGGCCAGACCACGCGCAGAAAGCCCGTACACCTGCCCCGCGCCAATAACGCGGAAGTAGCTGGCGCCAAGCATGCTGACGATTTCGTCGTTTTTATCTTTGCTGTTAATCGGGTAAAGCACCTTGAAGCCTGCGAAGCCCAGGTCTTTCACCGTATCTTTGTCGTGTTGCACATTGCCAAAATTGAAGTAATCCGGGCTGTACTTGATCTTACGTACCGCGGTCGCCGTCACTTCATTGATGGCAACAGGCGTGTCGAAGTACATACCCTGATGATAAAATTCAAGCTTGAACGGGGTTTTAATGTTGTTCCAGTACGCTTTATCGTGATTGAACTGGATCTGCTGATAGTCCGCATACTTCATGTCGCGGAAAACGGAGGGCAAGTTACTTTTCGGCGCTTCGTAGCTCTTGCCTGCCATCGATTTTGCCTGTTTTGCGACATCGTCGATGTTAAAGGCCAGTGCCGATGAGGTATACAGTGATAACACGACTGCAGCACCCACCCAACGCATTTTCATCATCTGTGGTTTATGTTTCATAATAAGTAAGCACTTCCCCCTTTGTGTGCTTATATCGATCCGATCCATTTTAATGGAAACTCAGGCAATCCGACAACATAATCACTGCTTTGTTCAGCTACTGGCTCATGGATTAAGCAAATGAAAGAACCCGCGATTCACTTTGCGTGCTTATCCTGGAGACAGTGTGTCGGTCTTGGTGTAGGGTTGGCGTCGAATGTAACCATTATGAGTCTTAGGGATAAGACGAAAAGTCTGAGAATGCACAAAGTTATATGAGCACATCACCAACAGAACGTGAATATTTCCTCGACTCGATCCGGGCATGGCTGATGCTATTGGGGATCCCCTTTCACATTTCACTGATTTACTCCAGCCACACGTGGCATGTTAATAGCCAGATGCCGTCCTGGTGGCTCACGCTGTTTAATGACTTTATTCACGCCTTCCGTATGCAGGTGTTTTTTGTCATTTCAGGCTATTTCTCCTACATGCTTTTTTTACGCTATCCGCTGAAGCGCTGGTGGAAAGTCCGCGTAGAGCGCGTGGGTATTCCTATGTTGACCGCCATCCCGCTGCTGACGCTGCCGCAGTTCATTATGCTGCAGTATGTTAAAGGCAAAGCAGAGAACTGGCCGAATCTTACGCTGTATGAAAAGTACAATACGCTGGTCTGGGAACTGGTGTCTCACCTCTGGTTCCTGCTGGTACTGGTGGTACTGACCACGGTCAGCCTGGTGATCTTTAGCCGTCTGCGCCGTCATTTAAGCACGACCACTGACGCCTTCTTCGCCAACGTCACGCTGGGCAAACTGTCGGTGCTCTTTTTGCTGCTTGGCGTTGCTTATGCCGCCGTGAGACGCACTCTGTTTATCGTCTACCCACCGATACTGAGCGACGGGTTGTTTAATTTTGTGGTGATGCAGTCGCTGTTCTACATTCCGTTCTTTTTAATTGGCGCACTGGCGTTTATTTATCCGAAGCTTAAAGCCTTGTTTACCACACCGTCACCGTGGTGCGCAGTGGGTGCCGCCTTCGCGTTTGCGGCCTATCTGCTGAACCAGCGCTACGGTAGCGGCGACGCCTGGATGTATGAAACGGAAAGCGTGATCACTATGCTGCTGGGCTTGTGGATGGTGAATGTGGTGTTCGCACTCGGCCACCGCTTGCTGAACTTTAAGTCCAGCCGCGTGACCTACTTCGTCAATGCTTCACTGTTTATCTATCTGGTGCATCACCCGTTGACGCTGTTCTTCGGGGCTTACATCACGCCGCATATCGCCTCTAACACGCTGGGCTTCTTTACCGGACTGGTGTTTGTGGTGGGCGTGGCGATCGTGCTCTACGAGATCCATCTGCGGATCCCTCTCCTGCGTTTCCTGTTTTCAGGCAAACCCCAGACGAAAACTGCCTGAGCAGCGTGGCGCACTGACGGTGCGCCACGTTTGTTTCAACTCTCCAGCGCTTGTCTGCGCTGCGCCAACAACCGCTGATACAGATGCAGGGTGTCTTCATCAAAACAGACAAAGGTCACCTTCTCTGGCAGCGGTTTTAGCGACAGGTAGCGGTAGACGGTTTCTACCGCGATGGTCGCCGCTGCCGCCTTAGGATAACCATACACGCCGGTGCTAATTGCCGGAAACGCCATCGTTTTGTAGCCGTTGTCGGCGGCAAGCCGTAGACAGTTTCGGTATGCCTCTTCCAGCAGACTCGCTTCATGGTGGTCGCCGCCCTGCCATACTGGGCCAACGGCGTGAATCACCGCTTTGGCCGGAAGGTTGCCCGCAAGCGTAATCACCGCATGGCCCGGCGGGCATTCGCCCTGTTGCTGACGCACGATTTTACAGGCTTCCAGCAGCTGCGGTCCGGCAGCGCGGTGAATAGCACCGTCAACCCCGCCTCCCCCCATCAGGGAAGGATTGGCCGCATTGACGATGACATCGACATGCTGGGTCGTAATATCGCCATGAATCACTTCAATTTGCGGTTTCATAAAAGCCCTCTGCTACCCGCCTTTTTCTTAAGTGTATCGCAGAGGGGTTATTGAGAAAAACGATCGGCGGTAAAACACGAATTAGCGGTACTGGATCTGAACCACTGCGAGCGTTTTTTCAGGATTAAGGTATTTCATATCCACTGTCGCCAGGCTGGAAGGTGTCGTCATGCCGTTCAGCGCATCGTCGTAACTGACCATACGGGTTTGCATACGGTTTTTATCCGGGCACGATACCGCCAGCTGCCGATGTTGCTGCGTAACTTCACACGGGTCAGCAACGATTGCACCGCGAAAGTGAATGACGCCCCCTTCCGCAAAAGTGGCCGAATGCGCAGGAACGATAAAGGCAGAAACGAGCAGGCCCAAACCTGAAATAAGATGTGCAAAATTGTGGGTCACGATAGGTACTCCTCAATGAAAATCGTCCATGAGGGGCAAACGCGCTTCATTATGTTAACGAAGTGTCACGTTACGGAACATTACGACATAGTTCCTGATAACAGCATAGCTCAACGGCACAGACCCGCCACCTTCGCAACATATTGATATTATGAATGATTAGAGCGCGCGCCCTCCAGGCGACCACTGTTGTGATAAATGAAGTGCTTTTCCATCAGTGACGGTTACCACGATCGTTACCGTGTCTCCCGCTGAGATATTTAAACTCAAGCGCATTAAATCAATCGCCTGATTAGCGGGGATAAAAAGTGTGTTTTGCTGGCGGAATGAACTTTGTCCACTCTGCCCTTCGCGCAAAGAGACAATCTGGACCTGACAATCACACGATTCCGTCAACGTGACCTGCGGAATAATGGTGGTCATATTGCCCTGCTGTGAGGTTTGAAAGGTTATCTGGCTCGACAGCGCGGCGAGGAGAATTAAGGTATTCATAATTAACTCCCGAAAAAAAACAGGGCATCAGCCCTGTTTTTTGTAGCACAGATGTCAGTATCAGTACTGATGAGCTGTCGCGTGGTTACCAAAGCCAATCTGGGTAACGTTGACGGTGGAGTTAGACGCCGTCTGGTCTACCAGTGCGCCGTTAAGGCCACCGTACTGGCTGACATTCATCACGGAATCTTTACTGTTCCACTGATCAAGTGTCGCACTGTTGCCAAATCCGTTCTGGGTCAGGTTAATGCTACTGTCGTCAGACCCCTGACCAACGTCAGCGCCGTTACCGCCACCGGTCTGGCTAATATTCAGAACTGAATTTCTGGCATCAGTCTGCAGGGCCAGCGCGGAGTTACCGCCACCATTCTGGTAAATATTCAGGGTTGAATTTGGGCCACCGTATCCGCCATGACCATGTCCATGACCCCATCCGCCCTGGTTAATCATACCAGCCATAGCACTACCAGAAACTACGATTGCTGCAAGTGCTGCCACTTTGATAAATTTCATGGTAAACCCCCATCGGATTGATTAAAGTCGTCGCGAAATAACTAGCGTTGAATAACGCGAATTGCCATCTGCGACTGTTTCTGCACTACAACTGCGGTTTTCTGCGTACCGTACTGCGTAATATTTGCTCTATTACCCGACCCTTTCTGGATAATTTTTGCACTATTACCATATCCATCTTGCGTAATACCTGCATCGTTCCCGTTACCGCTCTGATCGATCCAGGCAATATTGTAAGTCCCTGATTGATCAACTCTCGCTCTGTTGCCTGCACCATCCTGGGAAACGACTGACAAGAGTTTCGCCCCTTCCTGGCGAATCTGAGCGTCATTAAATACGCCCTGTTGACCAATAATGGCTGCCTGATTTAATGATGAACGACTTAATTCATTAACCGCAAAATTATATTCAGCATTCGCCAAATCAGTATTAGCCGCGGTTACAAATCCAGGCACACCCAGTAATGTAAACATCAAAAATAACGATGTGTTTTTCATGTTGTCACCCTGGACCCGGCTACCTGAAAACACCCTGTTCGTATTTCGTGTTAAACGACTCGTTTTTTTGTTAACGCGTCGTTACGGTGAAGAGTATGTCCGCTGAAACATTTTAAATATCTCACCCGCGTGGCTTATTTTTATTTATCAGGTCACCACAAAGTCGTAATTTGCAGAAAAAATACACATTACACAGGCTGGTTTAATTTTTTATAGAATATTTATGCGCGTTGTGTCGTACAACGACGACAAGCCTGCCCACGCTTCCCTCCGCGTTGTTTAAGCGTAACGGCAGGATGGCATTTTGTTCATCACGTGACACAGGACGTGTTTTCTTAAGCCAGAGAGAGGAGAACATAATGGCTTAGAAAGTATCAGTTACTCATACCAATGCTTAACGTCCCCAAAATAAAAATTAAGACATAAAATCAATCAGTTAATAAAATTTGTATGATTTTTAAAATCTGTGCACGACTATTTATATGTACAACTTTCATATCAAATAACAACATTCAAAACAGCCAATATTCACAAATTAATATTGATTTTTACATCTTGTTACATGATTAACACTTGCTTTAAACTTCGTAAAAGCTAGATTGAAATTAGCTGTACGAAATTGGTTTTATATTTACCTCCCTGTGGAGGTTATGTTCTGATTCTACACACAGCAGTGCAACATCTGTCAGTACTTCTGGTGCCTTCCTCTTTTCAGGAGGGCAGCTGTCAGGTGCCAAAAATAAGTGGGGTTTCATCATGTATAATGAAGTCCATAGTTTACATGGTCATACATTACTGTTGATCACAAAACCTTCTCTGCAAGCGACAGCTTTATTACAACATTTAAAGCAATCTTTATCATTGAACGGGAAATTGCATAATATTCAACGTTCTTTTGATGATATTGCGCCTGGCAGCATCATTCTGTTTGATATGATGGAAGCTGATAAGAAGCTTATCCATTACTGGCAAGATAACTTAAGCAGGAAAAACAATAATATCCGCGTGTTATTATTGAACACTCCTGATGAATACCCTTTCAGAGATATTGAAAGCTGGCCGCATATCAATGGCGTGTTCTACGTCACTGAAGAAGAAGGCCGGGTGGTAGAGGGTCTGCAGGGCATATTGCGCGGAGAGTGTTATTTCTCGCAAAAGCTGGCCAGCTACCTCATCACGCACTCCGGTAACTACCGCTATAACAGTTCGGAATCCGCGCTGCTCACGCACCGTGAAAAAGAGATCCTGAACAAACTACGCATTGGTGCTTCAAATATTGAAATCGCCCGTTCGTTATTTATCAGCGAAAATACGGTAAAGACGCACCTTTATAATCTTTTCAAGAAGATAGCTGTTAAAAATCGAACTCAGGCTGTTTCATGGGCAAACGATAACCTCAGGCGTTAATCACATGAAGCGCACGTTGAGTTGGATCGCCGCAGCGAGTTTCTTGCTCGCTGCAGGGAATCTGCAGGCCGTCGAGGTCGAAGTTCCCGGATTGTTAACTGACCACACAGTCTCATCGATCGGGCACAGTTTTTACCGGGCCTTCAGTGATAAATGGGACAGTACCTACACGGGTAATTTAACAATCAACGAGCGGCCCAGTGCACGTTGGGGAAGCTGGATAACCATCACGGCTAATCAGGACGTTATTTATCAAACGTTTTTATTCCCCTCGAAAACAGACTTCGATAAAAACGTGGCCTTAGCACTGGCTCAAACTGAAGACGCTATTAATCGCCTGCAAATAGACAAAGCGCTATTAAGCACCAGCGATTTAGCAAAAGATGAGTTCTAGCGAACCGATATGCGGAGGCTGTCATGCGTATTGCATATGCAGTTGTTTCGATAATGCTTATTACCCCTCTTTGCTGGGGCGGAAATATGACGTTCCAGTTCCGTAACCCTAACTTTGGCGGTAACCCTAACAACGGTGCGTTCCTGCTGAATGAAGCTCAGGCGCAAAACTCCTATAAAGATCCCAGTTATAAGGACTTTACCGTTGATACCCCTTCCGCACTGGATAACTTCACCCAGGCTATCCAGTCGCAAATTTTAGGGGGATTGCTGACAAACATTAACACCGGCAAGCCCGGCCGAATGGTGACCAACGATTTTATTGTCGATATCGCCAACAGAGACGGACAACTTCAGTTGAACGTAACCGATCGTAAAACCGGAAAAACCTCCACCATTGAGGTTTCTGGCCTACAAAGCAATTCAACTGATTTTTAAACAATAGCTAAATAAGGACAACGATCATGCAGCGCTTCCTGATATTTGTTGCAGTGTGCTTATTGAGCGGTTGTTTAACTGCTCCGCCTAAAGAAGCTGCAAAACCAACATTAATGCCTCGGGCTCAGAGTTATCGTGATTTAACCCATTTGCCTTCTCCAACGGGCAAAATATTTGTCTCGGTATACAACATTCAGGATGAAACAGGGCAATTTAAGCCCTACCCGGCCAGTAACTTCTCCACGGCAGTGCCGCAAAGCGCCACCGCCATGCTGGTAACCGCACTCAAGGATTCGCACTGGTTTATACCGCTGGAACGCCAGGGGCTACAGAACCTGTTAAATGAACGAAAAATTATTCGTGCTGCACAGGAGAATGGCACCGTCGCGGACAATAACCGAATGCCTCTGCAGTCTCTGGCTGCAGCAAACGTCATGATCGAAGGCTCGATTATCGGTTATGAGAGCAACGTTAAATCGGGTGGTGTGGGAGCACGTTACTTTGGGATTGGCGCGGATACCCAGTATCAGCTCGACCAAATTGCCGTTAACCTGCGTGTCGTCAACGTCAGTACCGGTGAAGTGCTCTCCTCGGTAAACACCAGCAAAACGATATTGTCTTATGAAGTCCAGGCGGGGGTATTCCGCTTCATCGACTACCAGCGTTTACTGGAAGGTGAAATTGGTTATACCTCGAATGAACCGGTCATGATGTGTCTGATGTCAGCCATTGAAACCGGCGTGATCTTCCTGATTAACGATGGTATCGATCGCGGGCTGTGGGATCTGCAAAACAAATCAGACGTGCAGAACCCGATCCTGGTGAAATACCGTGATATGTCCGTGCCTCCGGAATCCTGACAGGAAGCGCATAAAAAAGGCGAGATGATTATCTCGCCTTTTTTTATTCACTCACCGCGGTGATGTTTTGCGTTTTTTCCCGTCGCGCCGCCAGCCAGAGACCGCTGTTCTTCATGGCATAGCCAAACAGCAACCCCAGCGCCAGTGAAGGGACGACCAGCTTCCACTCCCCCTGTCCGGCAAAGGTCGCGCACGCCCCCATAAAGGTGCCCGGTACAAACGACAGCAGCAGATGCTTCGCCTGAATACACATCAGGAAGGCAACGACCCCCGTCATGACGTAGCCCAGGATCTCCAGATGCGGCGCCAGCGCGCTGCCTTTGATGATAACCAGCGCCCATATAACGCCGCTCATCAGCGTGCAACCAGAGATAAAGAGCCCTTTCAGCCCTCCCTGCGGGCAGGCGAAATAGGCCGTGCAGCCAAGGAAGCCAGCCCAGCTTAATAAACCAAGAGACACCGCCACCCATCCCCAGATACCGGAGAGAATGCCCGTCGTGATTGCAATACTAAGTAATATGTTCATGGTGCGCATCTTAGCAGATGCGCACCATGGAAATGAGATCAGAAGCACATTACGTGCAAGTCGAAATGTATCGTTGCAGAATTTCTGTGATGTAAATCACTCTTCACTCTCTTCTTCCAGCTCATCCCACATTGCTGCGATGGCGTCGCGCGTCAGCGGAGCCAGCGTTCTCCAGAACGGAGAGGTGGCGTGGGCTTCAACTTTCCCCAGGAAGGTTCCAACCCACGGCAGCAGATACGTCTCGAAGAGGATTTCGATGGCTTCATTTTCATCATCACCCGCGTTGTCTTCGATCCAGGAGGCCGCCAGCAGCAGAGTACCAATATGATCGGCTGGCGTATCGCTCAGCGGCATACCGCGCTCAGAGAGGAATGCCCGCACTTCCGCTTCGGTCGCCCCTTCCTGCCAGGCAGAACGGTAAGGCGAAACGCGGCACTCTTCCCCCACGAACAATGCGTTGTAGTCCGTTGAGATCTGCTGCATATCACAGCTTTTCTGCAGACGTTCCAGTAACTCATCCTGTTCCAGCGGCCAGTTCTGCGCCAGCTTACCCTCGCGAATGAGCGTAAACAGCGGAACCAACAGCGGGTCCTGCGGCTGGCGATAATACAGGGAGCCCAGCACGCGGCAAAGGATGGAGAATTCATTCATTGTGTTATTCCGTTATTCAATTAAAGGTCGGCAAATTCATCAACGGGCGTCATGCCGCGCGACTCCAGGAAGTCGAGCATACGGCGCGGCGTGACGTTCAGGATCTGTGCTTCCGGGAAATTGACGTCCTGCAGCACTTTCATGCACTCGCCAAAATCCCCCAGCGTGAAGGCCGTGTGCGAATCAGAGCCCAGCGCCACCATCCCTCCGGCATCACGCACGGCGGCTGCTACTTCGCGACAGTTGGCTTCACTGCCTTTACGCGAGTGCACGAACGAGGAGTTGTTAATCTCCAGCGCCACACGGTGTTTCGCGGCGGCCTGCGCCACGGCCTGAATATCAATAGGATATTTAGGATTACCCGGATGGCTGATGATATGCACGTTGCCGCTGGCAATGGTGGCAATCATCGCCGCGGTATTGGTCTCTTTATCCTGCGGCGGGAAAACCGGCTCATGGAAACCGGCAAGGATCAGATCTAAGGAGGTCAGCATCGGGCCGGTGCAGTCGATTTCACCGTCGGTGTTTTTGATGTTCGCCTCAATGCCGCGCAGTATCCCAATGCCATCCACCAGACGTGGCCAGATCCGCATATTCACAAAATGCCAGTAGTGCGGCGCATCCGCCATATCCGGGCCGTGATCGGTTATCGCAAACAGCTTAATACCTTTTAGCTTTGCTTGGGCGATATAATCATGGAGGTTGCTATACGCGTGGGTGCTGGCGACGGTGTGCATATGCAGGTCAACGGGATACATCTTTCTCTCCTCTGCGGTTTTTCCAAAGGATAGCAGTTATCAGCGGCGAATATTAGCAAAAACCCGGCCAACGCCGGGTTTCTCTCAGTAGCCGCGCTGTCGGTCGACCTGACCGGTAACCGCGTTCCCCTTCTCTATTTCACCGATAGTATGCGAGATATAAGCCACCGCCTCAGCCGGTCGCGTCACGGCGGCGACATGCGGGGTCATTGCCACGCGAGGGTGTCGCCATAGAGGGCTTTCTTCAGGCAGCGGCTCACGGCTGTAAACATCCAGCATGGCACCTTTAAGCTTTCCGCTATCCAGCGCCTTCAGCAGATCCGGCTCCACCAGATGCACCCCGCGCGCAAGGTTCATCAGGTAGCTCCGATCGGCCAGCTGATTGAGCAAGGCTTCGTTGATAATCCCCACCGTTTCCGCCGTATTCGGCAGCAGGTTGATCAGCACGCGTGTGCCTTTCAGAAATGCCGGGAGTTCATCCGTTCCGGCAAAACTCTCAACGCCCGGATACGCTTTACGGCTACGGCTCCAGCAGCGTAACGGGAAGCCCCACGGGGCAAGGGCTTCAGCCACCTTTGAGCCCAGCACGCCCGCCCCGAGGATACCGATGGTAAAGTCTTCACGTTGATATTCCGGCAGCGGCTCCCAGTGGGATTGCTGCTTAAAGGCCTGATAATCATCAAAGCGACGGAACCAGTGCAGGACCTGGCTGACGGCATATTCCTGCATTTGCTGGCCCATACCGGTATCTTCCAGGCGGAACAGGGGGATATCTTCCGGCAGCATCTCCGGGTGTGCCTTCAGTTTGCTCAGAATGGAATCCACGCCAGCGCCAAGCGCAAACACGGCCTTCAGTTTACGGCCCTGAAGCATCTCAACGGGTGGATGCCAGACCAGCGCATAGTCAGCATGTTCGTTATCGCCCCGCTTCCACTCACGAACGCGCGCGCCCGGCAGTGCTGCCGACAGTGCTTTAATCCAATAAGCCGTATCAAAAGTGGGGTGATAGAAGAGTATATCCATAGTCATTCCTGCCTTTTTTCGCGCTGTTTTGTTTTCATTTTCAAATGGATTGTCAGCATAACAAATTTATGGCGCTATGTTATTGCTGATAAAAAAGACGCTTTTCGCACATTTCGGAATCAGGTTGCCTGAAGTTTGTCTAAACACGCTAAATTACTGAAAAAGTGAGTTGACGGCAGTTCGGCTTTTCCTTACATTAGCGCCCGTCCCGGCAACAACGGGATGACAATATGGTGAGGTGTCCGAGTGGCTGAAGGAGCACGCCTGGAAAGTGTGTATACGGCAACGTATCGGGGGTTCGAATCCCCCCCTCACCGCCATATTCAAGATGAGAGCTCGTACGAAAGTACGGGCTTTTTTCTTTTATATTCTCCAGCGGGGGGGATTCGAACTTTGCTTCCTCTGCGGTGATGGTGTCGGGTGGCGCTTCGCTTACCCGACCTACAAAGAATTTACTCCTCCACCATCCGTGCATACTCTTCGGTTAGAAAATCGACCAGCGCCCTGACCGATGGCAGTAGACCGCGCCGCGAAGGATACACCGCGTGGATCACTTCCCGTCTGGGCTCCCAGGCATCCAGAACCCGCACCAATTCCCCTTTCGCCAACTGATCTTTAACCATTAAAATCGGCAACTGCACCACGCCTACGCCCGCCATCGCCGCTTCCCGCAGCGCCAGCATATCGGTAGTTATAAAGCGCGGCGTGTAGTGGATTTCGGCTTTCGCTCCCTCCGGACCGCTCAGATCCCATTTATGCAGTTGCTTGCCCGCCCCCATACTTAAACCCGGCCAGTCACTGAGTTCAGCAGGCATCACCGGGTTGCCCATCCGCTCAATCAACGCCGGGCTCGCCACCAGGCAGTGTCCTCTGTCAGCCAGCACCCTTAACACCAGATCGCTGTCATCAAAGGGACGCGGACGAACGCGGATCGCCACGTCAATGCCTTCACCTACCAGGTCAACCCGCCGGTTGGTGGCCTCCAGCTGAAGATTGATCCCCGGGTAACGCGACATAAACCGCGCCAGCATGGGCCCCACATGAACGTGCAGCAACGTGACAGGACACGTTATCCTGACAACACCGCGCGGTTCAGCCTGTAAGGCAGCCACCGCCTCCTCCGCCGCTTCAGCCTCGACCAGCATGGCTTTACAGTGCTGATAGAACGTTTGCCCCACCTCCGTCACCGTAAACTGCCGCGTGGTACGCTGTATCAACCGCACACCCAGTCGCTCTTCCAGTTGCGCAATCCGGCGGCTCAGTTTCGATTTAGGCTGATCGAGCGCCCGACCTGCCGCTGCAAACCCACCGTGGTCCACCACTTTCACAAACCACACGAAATCATTGAGATCCTGCATATGCCCCCATTGTTCCATTTTAAGAACAGTGAATGTCATTTTCACTCTCTACCGGGATATTAGCTCTGAATATAAGCTAATTACATCGACAGCACATCAGGAGTTAATCATGAAAAACGTAACAGGCGTCTATACCGCACCTCGTCCCCATTGGGTCGGAGACGGTTTCCCGGTTCGTTCGATGTTTTCCTATCAGACGCATGGTGAATCACTCAGTCCGTTCCTGCTGCTGGACTATGCCGGTCCCTACACCTTCCCGGCGGATGGCGCGAAGCGTGGCGTGGGCGAGCACCCTCACCGTGGCTTTGAAACGGTCACCATCGTCTACTCCGGCGAAGTGGAACATCGTGACTCCAGCGGCAAAGGCGGAGTCATCAGACCGGGCGACGTGCAGTGGATGACGGCGGGCGCAGGCATTTTGCACGAGGAGTTCCACTCCAGCGCGTTCTCGCAGAAAGGCGGCGAACTGAAAATGATGCAGCTGTGGGTCAACCTGCCCGCCAAAGACAAGATGGCAGCGCCCGGTTACCAGAGCATCACGAAGGCGGATATCCCTGTCGTCACGCTGCCGGATAGCAGCGGAACGTTGCGCGTCATCGCCGGCCGCTTTGACGAGGTGACTGGCCCGGCTCATACCTTCTCACCGCTGAATGTGTGGGATCTGACACTACGCCAGGGCAGCCACCTGACGCTCAATCAGCCTGAAGGCTGGAGCACGGCGCTGGTGGTACTTGAGGGCAGCGTAACGGTGAACGGCACCACGCCAGCGGGTGAGGCACAGCTGATCGTATTCAGTCAGCAAGGCGACAAGCTTCATCTGGAAGCAAACGGCGACGCAAAAGTACTGCTGATGGCCGGCGAGCCGCTGAATGAACCGATTGTGGGCTATGGCCCATTTGTGATGAACAGTAAAACCGAAATTGCGGAAGCCATTCGTGATTTCAACTCCGGCCGCTTCGGCCAGATCTAAACGTAATAAGGAGCGCAAAATGTCTACCCCTGCAAACTTCAACGGTACACGTCCCGTCATTGACGTAAACGATGCAGTCATGCTGCTTATCGACCACCAGAGCGGGCTGTTCCAGACCGTCGGCGATATGCCGATGCCAGAACTGCGCGCCCGTGCGGCGGCGCTGGCAAAAATCGCCACCCTGGCGAAGATCCCGGTGATCACCACCGCTTCCGTCCCGCAGGGACCGAACGGCCCGCTTATCCCGGAGATCCACGCCAATGCGCCGCATGCTCAGTACGTGGCCCGCAAAGGTGAGATCAACACCTGGGATAACCCGGAGTTTGTGGCGGCAGTAAAAGCCACCGGGCGCAACACGTTGATCATTGCGGGTACGATCACCAGCGTCTGCATGGCCTTCCCGTCGATCAGCGCGGTTGCGGATGGCTATAAAGTCTTTGCGGTGATTGATGCCTCCGGCACCTACAGCAAAATGGCGCAGGAGATCACCCTCGCGCGTGTGATGCAGGCCGGTGTGGTACCGATGGACACCGCGGCGGTGGCGTCTGAGATCCAGCGAACATGGAACCGCGAAGATGCTGCGGAGTGGGCTGAGGTGTACACCCATATCTTCCCGGCGTACCAGCTGCTGATCGAAAGCTATAGCAAAGCTCAGGAAGTGGTTAAAAACAGCGAAGTGCTCGATTCACAGCGTTAATTCAGCCCTCAGCGGCATGTGCTGATTAAGGCTTAACCGAACAAGCACGAATACAGAAAATCTGCTTGACCGTGTAAGCGCAACTCCCTATAGTAGCGCCCCGTTGCCCCCCACGCGGTCAGGCAGCAAAACAATATGGTGAGGTGTCCGAGTGGCTGAAGGAGCACGCCTGGAAAGTGTGTATACGGCAACGTATCGGGGGTTCGAATCCCCCCCTCACCGCCATATTTAAAGAAGAGCTCGCATGAAAATGCGGGCTTTTTTTTCGCATGTTGCACGCCTGAAGGGGGATGAGCAACGTCGTCACCTTACTGGCCGGGTGGCGCTAACGCTTACCCGGCCTACAAAACCCGTAGGCCCGTGCAAGCGTAGCGCCGCCGGGCGAAACGTTGTCAGCAGTCTGAGCCCGTATTGCAATACGGGCTGTCACGATTAATTGTTCAGTTTCCCTGCGCTTTGCTCTCTCACGACAGAAGTCGTCTGCCCCGGATTCGCAGCCGGTTCATCCTTACGCTCTCCCAGCCAGTAATCGGCATTTTTAATTCCCAGTCGAACCGGATCAAACTGTGGATCCAGCCCCTGTGCATTCTGGGTTTCATAATCCTTAAGGCTGACAAAGGCTTTTTTATGTAAAAGTACAATGGCAATAATGTTAAGCCATGCCATCATCCCAACCCCGATATCCCCCAGTCCCCACGCCAGATCCGCGGTGCGGACGGTCCCGTACACGGTGGAAGCCATCAGACATAATTTGAGCAGGAATGTCAGCCAGGGACGGTGAATTTTACGGTTGATGTATGCGATATTGGTTTCGGCGATATAGTAGTACGCAATAATGGTGGTAAAGGCGAAGAAGAACAGCGCAATGGCAACAAAGTAATTACCAAAGCCCGGCATCATACTTTCCATCGCCGTCTGAACATAGCCAGGACCTGCGGCCACGCCTGCAATCCCCGTATAGAGTGCAGCGCCGTCGACGCCCTGAACATTATACAGCCCGGTGATCAGCAGCATAAACCCGGTCGCGGAGCAGACAAACAGCGTATCGATATAAACTGAGAAGGCCTGCACCAGCCCCTGTTTCACCGGATGGCTCACCGCTGCCGCAGATGAAGCATGCGGTCCGGTCCCCTGTGCCGCTTCGTTGGAATAGACGCCGCGCTTAACGCCCCACATAATCGCCTGACCCAGAATCGCGCCAAAGCCCGCTTCAAAGCCAAAAGCACTTTTCCAGATCAGCAGAATAACACCAGGAAGCTCGGTAATATTAATCGCGATAATAACGCAAGCCACAATAATATAGCCGAGTGCCATAAACGGAACGACCATACTGCTAAAACTGGCGATCCTTTTCACACCACCGAAAATAATAAAGCTTAACAGTACGGCAAGTAATGCCGCCGTGACATTGGGATCAAGCCCAAAAGCTATCTCCAGGCTGGCGCCAATCGAGTTTGCTTGAACCCCTGGCATTAATAAACCGCAGGAGAAAATGGTGACGACTGCAAATAACCATGCATACCATTTGACCCCTAATCCTTTTTCGATATAAAAGGCAGGACCGCCACGATATTCACCGTTGATTTTTTCTTTATAAACCTGGCCCAACGTAGATTCCACAAACGCTGAGCTGGCACCCAAAAATGCCACCATCCACATCCAGAAAAGTGCGCCCGGTCCACCGAAGGTGATTGCGGTGGCGACACCAGCAATGTTTCCGGTCCCTACTCGCCCTGCCAGCGTCATCGTCAGTGCCTGGAAAGACGATACCCCTGCATCGGTAGGACGCCCCTGGAACATCAAGGTAATCATATGTTTTATATGACGTAACTGCAAAAAACGACTACGTAATGAGAAATAGAGACCGACACCCAGACATAAGAATATTAACGCCGGGCTCCAGATAACACCGTTAATTGCACCAACCAGTTCGTTCATGTATGACCCTCAACGTGATGTTCCAGGGAAACGGTTCCCCATGGGATTTTCTTGTTAGAATGTTGTTTGAATCAGTACGAAACATAGATAATTACCCTCAATACACCAACTTAATTTTTACAACTTAGTAACATTATGTGACAACATTCACGTTTAAATTTGAACGAACAATTAGCGCGATCATGATATTCATGGGTATTTTGTGGATATTATAAATACGCATCACATTTCGCCAGGTGTGATAAAAACCCACCGCTGAAATGAATACCGAAATGATGAATTCCGTACGACAGGCGATCTATTAAAAGATAACCAGGCGCGAGTAGAGCACAGGAATAAAAGAAGCTTCCCGGCATGATGCCGGGAAGGGATTACTGAAGAAGGATAAAACGGTAATGTTTTACCTTCAGTCGGAATAGACTTGCAACGTCCGCTGACACAGTGCCGAACGCACGCAATCCTCTTTCGTGAAGCGTACCACCCCAATCATCTCATCTTCCTCAAAACGTGACATCGCGTCGCTCAGCCCGGATTTCACGCCGGATGGCAGGTCACACTGGGTAATGTCGCCGTTAACGATGACCGTCACGTTCTCCCCGAGGCGCGTTAAGAACATCTTCATTTGCGCAGCGGTCACGTTCTGAGCCTCGTCAAGAATGACGACCGCATTTTCAAATGTACGTCCGCGCATATAGGCGAACGGCGCGATTTCCACCTTGCCAATCTCTGGTCGCAGGCAGTACTGCATAAAGGATGCCCCCAAACGCTTCACCAGTACGTCATAGACGGGTCTGAAGTACGGGGCAAACTTCTCCGAAATATCGCCGGGCAGGAAGCCGAGATCTTCATCCGCTTGCAGTACCGGACGGGTAACAATAATACGCTCCACGTCCTTATGGATCAGCGCTTCCGCCGCTTTGGCTGCACTGATCCAGGTTTTCCCGCATCCGGCTTCACCGGTTGCAAAGATGAGCTGTTTACTCTCGATAGCATTCAGGTAGTGCGCCTGAGCCTCATTGCGCGCCACAATTGGAGAATGATCACGGCTGTCTCGGGCCATGCCAATTGCTTCTACGCCACTCATCTGCACAAGCGAGGTGACCGATTCTTCTTCACGCTGTTTATGGCTACGTGAGTCCCGTCTCAGCACACGTTTTGCCTCGCGACGAGCTTTGATCACTGCTTTTTGTCTTCCCATGGATAGCACCTTGAGTTGTTGGTATTCATCACACGTGCCAGCGTCGGCACGATTATGCGCACGAACATCAGAGGGTTGGCTTCCTTGTAAGCCATTGCTTGCTTTATCAGATGACGATACAGAACGGCTACGCGCACCAGTCTGCACGTCGGTCGAATCAGATTCTTGAGGAGAGGGGGAGAATTTAGTGGTGAGGAAATCGCTGCCGGAGTCTGAGCCTCCGCGCCGGGTGCTGCGGTTGTTATGTTTACCTTGTCCAGTACAGGACGCAACCATTCGCGATCTCCATAGTGATTCAGCATCACTGCCGGGAACTACCGCTGTCTTATCTTAAGTACATCAGGAGTTATCATAAATGCAACATTTATTTTACCTGATTGCAACTTTTCAGACTGCTCCTGCAGCGGATTCAGTCTTATATAGAAATATTACAGAAATATAACAATATGTTTGTCATAGGAAAAAATAATGTCCCCGCGAACTCTCGCAGGGACAACTATCAGGCTTCAATCAGATCTTGCGCGAGATACGCGTTCCGGTCGCGCACGCCAGGCAGGGCAAAGAAGTAGCCGCCGCCGATGGGTTTTACATACTCTTCCAGCGCTTCGCCGTTTAAGCGCTTCTGCACGGTTAGAAAGCCCTTTTCAAGGTCATGCTGATAGCAGACGAAAAGCAGGCCCATATCGAGCTGGCCTGCGTTGGTCACGCCGAGCGAGTAGCTGTAGCCACGACGCATCATCAGGCTGGACTGCGTCTCTTTGGTGCGCGGATTGGCGAGGCGAATATGGCTGTCCAGCGCAATCACTTCGCCATTGGGATCGCGGGCATAGTCGGGCACATCATGCTCATGCGTCATACCGAGCGGCGCCCCGCTCTGCTTGTCGCGGCCGAAAATGGTCTGCTGCTCTTTCAGCGGCGTGCGGTCCCAGAACTCCACATGGAACTGGATAATGCGCACCGCCTGGTAGCTGCCGCCGACGGCCCACGCCGGTTCGCCCTGATCCGCCGTCACCCACACCACCTCTTTCATTAGCGCAGCATTGCTGCTGTCCGGGTTGGCCGTGCCGTCCTTAAAGCCCAGCAGGTTAACCGGCGTCTCTTTCCCTTTACTGCGCGCAGCGTGGTCAGAGATAAACCCTTCCCGCTTCCAGCGCACGCTGAGCAGATCCGGGGTGTGCTTGATGATATCGCGCAGGGCGTGGATCACCGTGTCCTGGGTATTGGCGCAAATCTGCAGGAGCAGGTCGCCATGACACAACCCCGCGTCGAGGGAATCGTTTGGAAAACGCGTCATTTTTTGCAGCGCTTTCGGCTTCTGCTTTGTGAGGCCGTAGCGGCCATCAAACAGCGACTCTCCGACCGACACGGTAATGGTCAGGTTATCGGGCGCGATAAACGCCCCGAGAATACCGGAGTCCATTGGCGGCAGGCGCGGATTCGGCGTGTCCGGCGCCGGTCCACCTGCGGTCAGAAACGCAATGCGTGCCGTCAGCAGGCGGAACAGACGTTCCAGATCGGCTTTATCGCTGGCCAGCGAATCAAAGGCTACCAGCATCATGGAGGCCTGCTGCGGCGTCAGAATGCCCGACTGATGATCGCCGTAAAAAGGCTGCGTCTCCATGCGGGCATTGGGGGACAGCGTGCCGGGTGCGCTTTGCGGTTTCGCCGCATGCGCCACCGGGCAGCCGCCTGCAAGGGCAAGCGCGCCGCCCAGCGCCCCTACCCCTTTTAACAACCGACGACGGGAAGGTTCTACCTCGTCGAACTTACCATTCTTGTTCATCGTGCTTAGTCCAGACCCAGTACGCCGCGCAGCAGAGAGAGATCTTCCGCCAGGGCGGTAATCGGGCCTTTCAGCGCATTACGGTCGGCGTCGGTCAGCTTATCGTATGTTTCAAATCCGTCTTTGGTACGGTATTTCGCCAGAATGGTGTCGACTTTTTTGAAGTTGGCATCCACTTTTGCCAGCAGTTCGCTGTTCTCTTTCTGCAGCTGAGGACGCAGCAGATCGACAATTTTCTGCGCACCGTCGACGTTGGCCTGGAAGTCCCAGAGGTCGGTGTGGCTGTAGCGATCTTCTTCACCGCTGATTTTGCTTGCGGCCACTTCTTCAATCAGACCCGCCGCGCCGCCCACCACTTTTGAAGGCGGGAAGGCCAGCTCGCTGATGCGCTTTTGCAGTTCCAGCACGTCACCGTTCAGCTGTGCGGCGTATTTTTCCATCCCTTTGGTGGTGTTATCGCCAAACAGGGCTTTTTCAAGACGGTGGAAACCGGTGAATTTCGGATCGGCGGCCTTTTGCTCGAAATCATCTTCGCGGGCATCAATGCTGCCATCCAGATCTGAGAACAGCTCGGCAATCGGCTCGATGCGCTCGTAGTGCTGACGGGTTGGTGCATAAAGGGATTTGGCTTTTTCGATATCACCGGCTTTCACCGCATCGGTAAAGGCTTTCGTGCCCGCCACCAGATCTGCCGTCTCTTTGGTAACGTATGCTTTATAAGCGGTAATCGCGTCACCCAGGCTCAGCACCGCAGCGCCTTTCGCCGCATCCGCCGTCGCTTCACCTTTAACGATCAGCTTACCCTTAGGATTGGTCAGCAGACCGCAGGTCATTTCATACTCGCCCGGCTGCAGGTTGGCAGTCATCTTCTGGCTGAAGCCAGGGGCGATATTTTCACGCTCTTCGACGACCAGTACCCCTTTCAGGATCTCCCACTCCAGCGCCTTCTGGCTGTGGTTCTGAATAATGAACTGGGTTTTACCGCTGTTCACCGTGAGGGTCATCGGCTCGCACTGCTTGTCATTGACGGTCACTTTGACCTGAGGAACATCGGCCCCCCAGGCGGAAAATGCGGAAGCGAACAGCGCGGCAATGCCTGCGCATAACGCACTACGACGGAACTGAATTGCCATGACTCTTCCCTTTTAAAGTATGTTGTAACTAAATCAATTATTACGGCGCGACGCGCGTCGCCTGTGTGCCGGTACGCGGCGGCATCGCAAACAACACCAGCGCCGGCACCAGATAAATAAAGTACATCGCCACTTCGCTGACGCTCGGTGTCTCCTGGTAACCGAAGATACCTTCGAGCAGAGTGCCGGTCAGAGAGTGTGTGGAGAGGACATTGCTGAGATCAAACGCCACGTCCTGGAAGTGGTTCCACAGGCCCGCTTCATGAAAGGCGCGGATCGCCCCAGCCGCCAGCCCCGCGGCGACCAGCAGAATAAACAGGCTGGTCCATTTGAAGAACGCCCCCAGGTTAAGGCGAATACCGCCCCAGTAGAGCAGGAAACCCAGCACGACGGCCGTTGCCAGCCCCAGCACCGCCCCCAGCGGCGGCCAGATGCCTACATCCTGCTGGAAGGCGGCCAGCAGGAAGAAGACCGACTCCAGCCCTTCACGCGCCACCGCAAAAAAGACCATCATGATCAGCGCCCAGCCGTGATGGTTGCCTTTTTGCAGGGCGTTATCCACCGCCTGCTCCAGCTGGACTTTCACATTGCGGGAGACCTTACGCATCCAGAACACCATCCAGGTCAGGATCACCACCGCAATGACGGCGACGATCCCCTCAAACAGCTCTTGCTCTTTCTGCGGGAACTCGCCGGTGGTTTCGTTGATCAGGATACCCAGGCCCAGGCAGAGCGCCGCGGCGAGGAACACGCCAATCCACATGACGCCAATCCAGCGTCCGCGCTGGGTTCGCTTCAGATAACTGGCGATAAGGCTGACAATCAGAGCCGCTTCGAGCCCTTCACGTAACATAATGAGAAATGGAACAAACATGCCTACACCTTAAATGTTTATCGCGGTCAACTGATGCAAAGAAAGGTAAATTCTTGTGATAGTGATTATCATTACGCCGAGAAGAAAAACAAGCGAAATGTGGGATGTTTTGATGACGAGTTGTAAACGCGAAGCCTGATAATAGTTGTCAACGTAATCATTACGTTTATAAGTTATAACGAAAATGCCCGTTTACGGTTAATCAGCGCTGTGGCTAAATATCTGCCTCGAAAACCAAGTGAAAATAAACCATGTTTAAGATTATCCATTTCCTGCTGGCGCTGGTGATTATTCTTGCGCTCGCCTGGCTGGTGAGTTTCGACCGCCGAAAAATTCGCATTCGTTATGTTTTACAGCTGATTGTTATTGAAATTGCCCTGGCGTTCTTTTTCCTGCACGCCGAAAGCGGGTTATTCCTGATTAAATACGTTTCCGGCTTCTTTGAATCCCTGCTGAAATTTGCTGGCGAAGGTACCAATTTTGTCTTTGGCGGAATGGGTGAAAAAGGGCTGGCGTTCATTTTCCTTGGCGTGCTTTGCCCGATTATTTTTATTTCCGCATTGATTGGTATTCTCCAGCACTGGCGGATCCTGCCGATTTTTATTCGGGTTATCGGGACGCTGCTGTCAAAACTGAACGGTATGGGCAAGCTGGAATCGTTTAACGCGGTGAGCTCGCTGATCCTCGGCCAGTCGGAAAACTTCATTGCCTACAAAGGCGTGCTGGGGGATCTCTCCTCGCGCCGTCTGTTCACCATGGCTGCGACCGCCATGTCGACCGTTTCCCTGTCGATTGTCGGCGCTTATATGACCATGCTCGACGCCAAATTTGTCGTTGCGGCGCTGATCCTGAACATGTTCAGCACCTTCATTATTCTCTCCGTCATCAATCCGGTGCGTCCGGAAGCGGAGCCGGATATCAAGCTGGAAAAACTGCATGAATCCCAGAGCTTCTTCGAAATGCTCGGGGAGTATATTCTGGCCGGTTTTAAGGTAGCGATGATTATTCTGGCGATGCTGATTGGCTTTATCGCGCTTATTAGCGCCGTTAACGCCCTCTTCTCCAGCGTATTCGGCATGAGCTTCCAGCAGATTTTGGGTTATGTGTTTTATCCGCTGGCGTGGCTCATCGGTATTCCGCTCAGTGATGCGCTCAACGCCGGCAGTATTATGGCAACCAAGCTGGTGGCGAATGAATTTGTGGCGATGATTGAGCTGCAAAAAATTGCCCATCAGATGTCACCGCGCGGGCTGGGCATTTTATCCGTCTTCCTGGTGTCGTTCGCTAACTTCGCGTCTATTGGTATCGTCGCAGGCGCCATCAAGGGCCTGAACGAGCGGCAGGGGAACGTGGTTTCGCGGTTTGGTCTGCGCCTGGTGTACGGCGCGACGCTGGTGAGCCTGCTGTCGGCGAGCTTTGCGGGATTAGTGTTGTAAGTTTTGTGCGGTTTGTGCCCGGTGGCGGCTACGCCTTACCGGGCCTACAAAACTATCCCGCCATTTTGCTTAAAACTGCACGCACACCGGCTGATCGACCCGCATCACCGACTCCTGCGCGAAGCGAGATTTATAAATCCCGCGCAACGCTTCGATATTCTTCTCGCTCTGCGCGTCTTTACCGTGGATCAGCATCAACGCTTTGCTCGGCTCGCGCGCCACTTTCCCGTCATTCCCCAGCCACTGGCCACGTGCATCAAACACCGTTAAGCCGTCCCGAAAGCGCGGCGTCACGTCCTGGTCAACAAACTGCTGCCACTCGTTGCCGGTGATCTGCGCTCCGGCCGGACGATTCAGTCCGAAATAAAGCGTGGTTTGCTGCATCTGGTTATCTGCTTTGCAGGTCTCCATTGCCGCGTGTTGCGCGGGTGCGTTGCAGCCTGCGAGCATCAATAATGCCGCCGCCATAAGCCCTGTTTTGATGGTCATTGTTCGCTATCCTCATTGTTATAAGTGCAGCGATATCAACGTAATTTACGCATTTTGGCAAGAAAAAAGCCGGGTCGCGCTAGCGCTTACCCGGCTTACAGGAGGGAATAGGTTTTTTTACTCAGCCTGAAGCTTCGTCGGTGGTGCAGTGTGGTAGTGCGCGTCCGCTTCCGCAAAGCGTTTCTGCATGGAGGCAGACGGTGCTTTACCCAGCAGGCTGAACACCACAATACCGATGCTGCCGAAGATGAAGCCCGGGATGATTTCGTACAGACCCAGCCACGCGAACTGCTTCCAGACGATAACGGTCACCGCTCCGATGATCATCCCCGCCAGCGCGCCGTTGCGGGTCATGCGTGACCACAGAACGGAGAACAGAACCACCGGACCAAACGCCGCACCAAAGCCCGCCCACGCATAGCTCACAAGACCCAGAACGCGGTTATCAGGATTGGCCGCCAGCGCGATGGCAATCAGCGCCACTAACAGCACCATAAAGCGCCCGACCCATACCAGCTCTTTCTGGCTCGCACCTTTACGCAGGAAAGCTTTGTAGAGATCTTCGGTAATCGCACTGGAGCAGACCAGCAGCTGGCAGCTCAGAGTCGACATCACCGCCGCCAGAATTGCGGAGAGCAGAATACCGGCAATCCACGGGTTGAACAGAATGCCCGCCAGTTCGATGAACACACGCTCGGCATTCTGGTTTACTGCACCTGCCTGCGCCGGGTTATTGTTGAAGTAAGCGATGCCGAAGAAGCCAACCGCACAGGCACCCGCCAGACAGAGGATCATCCACGTCATACTGATACGACGGGCATGAACAATCGTGTGGTGAGAGTCAGCGGCCATAAAGCGCGCCAGAATGTGCGGCTGACCAAAGTAGCCCAGACCCCAGCCCATCAGAGAGACGATGGCCACGAAGTTCAGCCCTTTCAGCATGTCGACGTTTTCAATGCTCTTCTGCTTGATCACTTCCAGCGATTCACCGAAGCCGCCAACGGTGAAAATCACAATCACCGGGGTCAGGATCAGGGCGAAGATCATCAGGCTCGCCTGCACGGTGTCGGTCCAGCTTACCGCCAGGAATCCGCCCACGAAGGTATAGAGAATGGTCGCCGCGGCACCTGCCCACAGCGCGGTTTCATAGCTCATGCCGAAGGTGCTCTCAAACAGACGCGCGCCCGCCACGATGCCGGAAGCACAGTAGATGGTGAAGAACAGCAGAATCACCACCGCGGAGATAATGCGCAGAATGCGGCTGTTATCTTCAAAACGTCCGGTGAAGTAATCCGGCAGCGTCAGGGCATTGTTGTTCGCTTCGGTATGCACGCGCAGACGGCCTGCTACCAGCTTCCAGTTGATCCACGCCCCAAGGGTCAGGCCGATGGCAATCCAGCTTTCAGAGATACCGGAGATGAAAATCGCGCCCGGTAACCCCATCAGCAGCCAGCCGCTCATATCGGATGCGCCCGCAGACAGCGCGGTCACCATCGGGCCTAAACTGCGGCCGCCGAGAATGTAGTCGTCAAAGTTCTTTGTTGAACGCCATGCCAAAAACCCTATCAGGATCATGCCAAAAATATAAACGAGAAATGTCACCAGCATCGGTGTGCTAATAGCCATTCAAATTCTCCAAAATGTCGAGCGACAACCGTCCGGGTTGCCTTGTTATGTCATCACCGGAACGTAGTGATGTGTGTATGTGTTTCCATTGGGCGCGCTATCCTGCCGTATGCGCATCCCGCTGACAAACGATTTAACACTGCATTTACATCAAATTCATCCCCGGTTTGATACGAGTTTCCTATAGGTTGCACTCGCTCACACTTATACGGGTTGCACCTTTTAAAAGTGTTAAGTACCGCATAAAAACAGGCTTCTCATGCAGAAGCCAGCGCTTTTTTCCAGCTAACCAATCATTAACAATCCATTCATTTTCTGGGTTGCAAACCAGGTCACATTTAACACGGTTGCACAAAGTTGCAACATGGTGGATATTTCATGCCATCTACAAAACGCGATTACAGAACAACAGGAGTTTTGGCATGGGGATGACCACCATGGGGGTTAAGCTGGATGACGCTACCCGCGAACGGATTAAAACCGCAGCGACCCGCATTGACCGCACACCGCACTGGTTAATCAAGCAGGCGATTTTTAACTATCTCGAAAGACTGGAGAGCGACGAAGGCCTGCCAGAACTGCCTGCCCTGCTGGCGGGTGCCGCCAATGAAAGCGAGGATGCGCCCGCCGCTGGTGACGAAAGCCACCAGCCGTTCCTCGAATTCGCCGAGCAGATCCTGCCGCAGTCCGTCAGCCGTGCCGCCATTACCGGCGCTTACCGTCGTGCCGAAACCGACGCCGTGCCGATGCTGCTGGAGCAGGCCCGCCTGCCGGAAGCCATTGCCGCCCAGGCGCACAGCCTGGCGTATCAGCTGGCCGACAAGCTGCGCAACCAAAAAACCGCCACCGGCCGCGCCGGGATGGTGCAGGGTCTGCTGCAGGAGTTTTCCCTCTCTTCACAGGAAGGCGTGGCGCTGATGTGTCTGGCGGAAGCGCTGCTGCGTATTCCGGATAAAGCCACCCGCGACGCGTTGATCCGCGACAAGATCAGCAACGGCAACTGGCATTCGCACATTGGCCGCAGCCCGTCCCTGTTCGTTAACGCCGCCACCTGGGGCCTGCTGTTTACCGGCAAACTGGTCTCAACCCATAACGAAGCCAACCTGTCACGCTCTTTGAACCGCATCATCGGTAAGAGCGGCGAGCCGCTGATCCGCAAAGGCGTGGACATGGCGATGCGCCTGATGGGCGAGCAGTTCGTGACCGGCGAAACCATTGCCGAAGCGCTGGCGAACGCCCGCAAGCTGGAAGACAAAGGTTTCCGCTACTCGTATGACATGCTCGGTGAAGCGGCCCTGACTGCCGCCGACGCGCAGGCCTACATGGTCTCTTATCAGCAGGCGATCCACGCCATCGGTAAAGCCTCTAACGGCCGCGGTATTTATGAAGGTCCGGGTATCTCTATCAAACTGTCCGCCCTGCACCCGCGCTACAGCCGCGCGCAGTACGACCGCGTGATGGAGGAACTTTACCCGCGCCTGAAATCCCTGACCCTGCTGGCGCGCCAGTATGACATCGGCATCAATATCGACGCCGAAGAGGCCGACCGTCTGGAGATCTCCCTCGATCTGCTGGAAAAACTGTGCTTCGAGCCAGAGCTGGCGGGCTGGAACGGCATTGGCTTCGTTATCCAGGCGTACCAGAAGCGCTGCCCGTTCGTCATTGATTATCTGATTGACCTGGCAAGCCGCAGCCGTCGCCGCCTGATGATCCGCCTCGTGAAAGGCGCCTACTGGGACAGCGAAATCAAACGCGCCCAGATGGAAGGTCTGGAAGGCTATCCGGTCTATACCCGTAAGGTCTACACCGACGTCTCTTACCTCGCCTGTGCGAAAAAACTGCTCGGCGTGCCGAACCTGATCTACCCGCAGTTCGCTACCCATAACGCCCACACCCTGGCGGCAATCTACAGCCTGGCGGGTCAAAACTATTATCCTGGCCAGTACGAGTTCCAGTGCCTGCACGGCATGGGTGAACCGCTTTACGAGCAGGTGACCGGTAAGGTAGCGGATGGCAAGCTGAACCGCCCATGCCGCATTTATGCGCCGGTAGGTACGCACGAAACGCTGCTGGCGTACCTGGTGCGTCGTCTGCTGGAAAACGGCGCGAATACCTCCTTCGTAAACCGCATCGCCGACACCACGCTGCCGCTCGACGAGCTGGTGGCCGATCCGGTGCAGGCCGTTGAGAAGATGGCGGCCCAGGAAGGTCAGATTGGTCTGCCGCATCCGAAGATTGCCCTGCCGCGCGAGCTGTATGGCGCAGGCCGCGTCAACTCTGCGGGTCTGGACCTGGCGAACGAACATCGTCTGGCGTCCCTCTCCTCTGCCCTGCTCAACAGCGCGCTGCAGAAATGGCAGGCGAAACCGATCCTTGAGCAGTCCGTCGAGGACGGTGAAATGCAGCCGGTTATCAACCCGGCAGAGCCAAAAGATATCGTCGGCTATGTACGCGAAGCCACCGAAGCGGAAGTGGATCAGGCGCTGGACAGTGCGGTCAACAACGCGCCAATCTGGTTTGCCACCCCGCCGCAGGAGCGTGCCGCCATTCTGGAGCGTGCTGCCGTGCTGATGGAAGATCAGATGCAGTCGCTTATCGGCATTCTGGTGCGTGAAGCGGGTAAAACCTTCAGCAACGCTATCGCCGAAGTGCGTGAGGCCGTGGACTTCCTGCACTACTACGCGGGTCAGGTGCGCGATGATTTCGATAACGAAACCCACCGTCCGCTCGGACCGGTCGTGTGTATCAGCCCGTGGAACTTCCCGCTGGCTATTTTTACCGGTCAGATTGCCGCCGCCCTTGCCGCAGGTAACAGCGTGCTGGCCAAACCGGCAGAGCAGACCCCGCTGATTGCCGCGCAGGGCATCAACATTCTTCTGGAAGCCGGCGTACCTGCGGGCGTGGTCCAGCTGCTGCCAGGCCGCGGCGAAACGGTCGGCGCTAAACTGACCTCCGATAACCGCGTACGCGGCGTGATGTTTACCGGCTCGACCGAAGTTGCCTCTCTGCTGCAGCGCAATATTGCTACCCGTCTGGATGCGCAGGGTCGTCCTACCCCGCTCATCGCGGAAACCGGCGGCATGAACGCCATGATCGTTGACTCCTCTGCCCTCACCGAACAGGTGGTGGTTGACGTGCTGGCCTCGGCGTTCGACAGCGCCGGTCAACGCTGCTCCGCCCTGCGCGTACTGTGCCTGCAGGATGACGTGGCCGACCACACGCTGAAGATGCTGCGCGGCGCGATGGCCGAATGCCGTATGGGCAACCCGGGGCGTCTCACCACCGACATCGGCCCGGTGATTGACGCGGAAGCCAAAGCCAATATCGAAAACCACATCCAGACCATGCGCGCCAAAGGCCGTCCGGTGTTCCAGGCGGTGCGTGAGAACAGCGAAGATGCCCGCGAGTGGCAGACCGGCACCTTCGTGCCGCCAACGCTGATTGAGCTGGCAAGCTTCGACGAGCTGAAAAAAGAGGTCTTCGGTCCGGTGCTGCACGTGGTGCGTTACAACCGTAACAACCTTAATGAACTGATCGATCAGATCAACGCCTCGGGCTATGGCCTGACGCTTGGCGTACACACCCGTATCGACGAAACCATCGCGCAGGTGACCGGCAGTGCCAAAGTGGGCAACCTGTACGTTAACCGCAACATGGTCGGCGCGGTCGTGGGCGTACAGCCGTTCGGCGGTGAAGGTTTGTCCGGCACCGGTCCGAAAGCGGGCGGTCCGCTTTACCTGTACCGTCTGCTGGCGAACCGTCCAGAGAACGCGCTGGGCGTGACGCTGGCACGTCAGGACGCAGACTATCCGGTCGACGCGCAGTTGAAAACCGTGCTGACGCAGCCGCTTGAAGCGCTGATCGCCTGGGCGGAAAAACGTCCTGAACTGCGTGCCATTGCGCAGCAGTACGGCGAGCTGGCGCAGGCTGGCACGCAGCGTCTGCTTCCGGGGCCAACCGGCGAGCGCAACACCTGGACGCTGATGCCGCGCGAGCACGTACTCTGCGTAGCGGATAACGAGCAGGATGCGCTGGTACAGCTGGCTGCCGCGATGGCAACCGGATGTGAAGTGCTGTGGCCGGAAGATGCGCTGCATCGCGACCTGGCAAAACAGCTGCCAAAAGCCGTTTCAGCCCGCATTCGCTTCGCGAAGGCCGATGCGCTGCTGACGCAGCCGTTTGACGCCGTGATTTATCACGGTGATTCCGACCAGCTGCGCGAACTGTGCGAACAGGTGGCGGCCCGCAGCGGGGCGATTGTTTCGGTACAGGGCTTTGCGCGTGGGGAAACCAACCTGCTGCTGGAGCGTCTGTACGTGGAGCGTTCGCTCAGCGTCAACACCGCGGCGGCGGGCGGTAACGCCAGCCTGATGACCATCGGTTAATCGTGTAAACTCTCCCCGGTGGCGCTACGCTTACCGGGGCTACAAAGAATCGTAGGCCGGATATGCATAGCGCATCCGGCTTTTTTTTACACGGAGGGGATGATGAAAAGAGTATTTCTCGCAGGTGCCGCACTGCTGTTGAGCACCAGCGCGCTGGCCAACGAGTGCGACAACGCCACCACCCAGCTTGAACTGAACACCTGTAGCGCGCAACAGTACCAGGCGGCGGATAAGAAGCTCAACGCGACATATCAGGCCGCTATCAAACGTGCGGCAGCCCCCCAGCGTGACCTGCTAAAAAAAGCGCAGCAGGCGTGGATTACCCTGCGGGATGCAGACTGCACGTTTATCGGTTCGGGTACGGAAGGTGGAAGCATTCAGCCAATGATTGTCAATCAGTGCCTGGCAGAGAAAACCGCGGAGCGAGAAGCGTTTCTGGCCTCGCTGATGCAATGTGAAGAGGGCGATTTAAGCTGCCCTCTCCCTCCGGGAAACTAACGCACGCGGATCCCTTCGATAATCATCCGCTGTACGTTTTCCAGGGTGCTGTGGAAAAACGCTTCATCCTGGAGCGTTTTCCCGGTCACCGCCTCGACCTGGGCCGCAAAGTCAGCGTAATGCTGGGTGGCGGCCCAAATCATAAAGATCAAATGCTGCGGATCGACCGGCGCCAGCTTTCCGCTGGCGACCCACCCGGCAATAATCGCCGACTTATCGTCCACCAGCTGCTTTAAATCCCCCGTCAGCTCAGCCTGCAACAGCGGCGCGCCCTGCAGCATCTCAAGACAAAACAGGCGCGACGCCTGCGGGTAATCGCGTGACACCTCCAGCTTCAGGCGGATGTACTCTTTGATCGCCACCAGCGGGGCCAGCTCTGCGCGGAACGCTTTCAGGGGCGCCAGCCAGATATCGAGGATCTGCTGCATCACCGCCACATAGAGCGCCTCTTTCGACGGGTAGTAGTAGAGCAGATTGGTTTTGGAAACCCCGGACTGCTCCGCTACCTGCTCCAGTCGCGTGCCGTGAATGCCAAACTGTGAAAACGTCTCCAGCGCCGCGCTGAGAATAGCCTGCTTCTTGGCGCTGACTGCCTGTGACCGTTTACCTGGTGTTTTCACTGCGCCTTGTGTCATTCCCGCTCTCCTTATTCTGCGTTGCCCTCAGCATAGCAAAACCCCCGTCTCGCCACGACATTCTGCACTCCCATCGCGCATGAATGCCTGTTTTCTGTGCAATGTTTTTGACCAGTTAGTCCACTTTTAACCGCATCAATACGCCAACCTTCGATTAACACATTAATAACAAAGTCATTTTCAAAACTGGCACTCCCTTTGCAAAAAACGCCAGTACCTGCAACGTAGTGAAGAGAGGTTCGTGATGAAAATTGGCGTATTTGTACCTATCGGCAACAACGGCTGGCTTATCTCGACCACTGCCCCGCAATACATGCCGACCTTTGAGCTGAATAAAGCCATCGTACAAAAAGCGGAGCACTACCATTTCGACTTTGCACTTTCGATGATCAAGCTGCGCGGCTTTGGCGGCAAAACCGAATTCTGGGATCACAACCTGGAGTCCTTCACCCTGATGGCAGGACTGGCCGCGGTCACCTCGCGGATTCAGATCTACGCTACCGCCGCCACGCTCACCCTGCCACCGGCGATCGTCGCGCGCATGGCCTCAACCATCGACTCGATCTCCGGAGGACGCTTTGGCGTGAACCTGGTGACCGGCTGGCAAAAGCCGGAGTACGAGCAGATGGGGCTCTGGCCGGGTGACGATTACTTCTCGCGTCGCTACGACTACCTGACCGAATACGTGCAGGTCCTGCGCGATCTCTGGGGCACCGGCAAAAGCGATTTCAAAGGTGACTTCTTCACCATGAACGACTGCCGCGTCAGCCCGCAACCGTCGGTGCCGATGAAGGTGATCTGCGCCGGGCAGAGCGACGCGGGGATGGAATTCTCCGCCAAATACGCCGACTTTAACTTCTGCTTCGGGAAAGGCGTTAACACCCCTGCCGCTTTCGCCCCCACCGCGGCGCGCATGAAAGAGGCTGCCGACAAAACCGGGCGCGACGTGGGCTCCTACGTGCTGTTTATGGTGATTGCCGACGAAACCGACGAGGCCGCACGCGCGAAATGGGAGTGTTACAAGGACGGTGCTGACGAGGAGGCCCTGAGCTGGCTTACCGAGCAGAGCCAGAAAGATACCCGTTCCGGCGCAGACACCAACGTCCGCCAGATGGCTGACCCCACCTCCGCCGTCAATATCAATATGGGCACGCTGGTTGGATCCTATGCCAGCGTTGCCAGAATGCTCGACGAAGTCGCCGCCGTACCCGGCGCAGAGGGCGTTCTGCTGACCTTCGATGATTTCCTCACCGGTGTGGAAACCTTCGGCGAGCGCATCCAGCCGCTGATGCAATGCCGCGCCCACATTCCTGCCGTCACGAAGGAGGTTGCGTAATGACGACCTTAAACGCTCGCCCGGAAGCCATCACCTTTGCGCCGCAGCAGAGCGCGCTGATCGTGGTGGACATGCAAAACGCCTACGCCAGTAAAGGGGGTTATCTGGATCTGGCGGGGTTCGACGTCTCCGCCACGCAGCCGGTCATTGCGAACATCAACACCGCCGTCAGCGCCGCACGGGAAGCCGGCATGCTCATCGTCTGGTTCCAGAACGGCTGGGACGACCAGTACGTGGAGGCCGGTGGCCCCGGCTCGCCCAACTTCCACAAGTCCAACGCCCTGAAAACGATGCGCAAAAACCCTGAACTGCAGGGCAAGCTGCTGGCAAAAGGCGGCTGGGATTATCAGCTGGTGGACGAGCTGGTCCCGCAGGCAGGTGATATTGTCTTGCCCAAACCGCGCTACAGCGGCTTTTTCAACACCCCGCTCGACAGCCTGCTGCGCAGCCGGGGCATTCGTCACCTGGTCTTTACCGGCATCGCCACCAACGTTTGTGTGGAGTCGACCCTGCGCGACGGCTTTTTCCTTGAGTATTTTGGCGTGGTGCTGGAAGACGCGACCCATCAGGCCGGGCCGGAATTCGCGCAGAAAGCGGCCCTGTTCAATATCGAAACCTTTTTTGGCTGGGTGAGTAACGTCGCAGCGTTCTGCGATGCCCTGAATCCGCCGCTCGCCCGTATCGCCTGAGGAGAACGACGATGCCGAAATCCGTGATTATTCCGCCGGGCACCAGCACACCGATTGCCCCGTTTGTCCCCGGAACGCTCGCCGACGGCGTGGTGTATGTCTCCGGTACGCTGCCGTTTGATAAAGACAACAACGTGGTGTTTATCAACGACCCAAAGGCACAAACCCGCCACGTGCTGGAGACGATCAAAAGCGTGATCGAAACGGCGGGTGGCACGATGGAGGATGTGACCTTCAACAGCATCTTTATCACCGACTGGAAAAACTACGCCGCGATTAACGAGATCTACTCCGAGTTCTTCCCCGGCGATAAGCCGGCCCGGTTCTGTATACAGTGCGGGCTGGTGAAGCCTGACGCGCTGGTTGAAATTGCCACCGTTGCGCACATTGCGAAGTGAGGCAGCCATGAAACTCTCCGTCTCACCGCCCCCGTATGAGGGGGCACCCGTGGTAGTCCTCATTGCCGGTCTCGGCGGCAGCGGCAGCTACTGGCTGCCCCAGCTGGCCGCGCTGGAGCCGGAGTATCAGGTGGTGTGCTATGACCAGCGGGGGACGGGTAATAACCGCGATACCCTGCCGGAAGGCTATAGCCTGGCGCAAATGGCGGACGAACTGGCCATAGCGCTGGCTGAAGCCGGAATTGCCCGCTACTGCGTGGTAGGGCATGCGCTGGGCGCGCTGATCGGGCTACAGCTGGCCCTCGACAGACCTGATGCGCTCACCGCGCTGGTGTGCGTCAACGGCTGGCTAACCCTCAACGCCCATACCCGACGCTGTTTTCAGATCCGCGAGCGTTTGCTGCATTCCGGCGGCGCGCAGGCGTGGGTAGAGGCGCAGCCGCTGTTTCTCTACCCGGCAGACTGGATGGCTGCTCGTGCGCCCCGCCTGGAGGCCGAAGAAGCGCTGGCGCTGGCCCATTTCCAGGGCAAAAGCAACCTGCTGCACAGGCTCAGCGCCCTGAAGAAAGCGGATTTCAGCCGCCACGCCGCGCGTATTCATTGTCCGGTACACCTCATCTGTTCCGCCGACGACATGCTGGTGCCCTGTGTCTGCTCGACTGAGCTACAGGCGGCTCTCCCACGCAGCCACAGCGTGGTCATGCGCCAGGGCGGGCATGCCTGCAACGTCACCGAACCGAACACCTTTAACACCCTGCTGCTGAACGGGCTTGCCAGCCTGCTGCACAGTCATGAACCCGCTTTATAAGGAGCTTTAATGAGCGAAGCCATTAATCCTGCGGCGCGCGAAACGCTATTCACCGGCGCCCGTACCCACAACGGCTGGCAGAATCTGCCCGTCAGCGACGAGACGCTGCGCGAAATCTACGACCTGATGAAATGGGGCCCAACCTCCGCCAACTGCTCCCCGGCGCGAATCGTGTTTGTGCGCAGCGCAGAGGGAAAAGAGAAGCTGCGCCCGGCGCTCTCCAGCGGCAATCTGGAAAAAACGCTCACCGCGCCGGTCACGGCGATTGTTGCCTGGGACAGCGAGTTTTATGAGCGCCTGCCGGAACTGTTCCCGCACGGCGATGCCAGAAGCTGGTTTACCACCAGCCCGGCGCTCGCCGAAGAGACGGCATTTCGCAACAGCTCCATGCAGGCTGCTTACCTGATTTTCGCCTGTCGCGCCCTCGGGCTGGACACCGGCCCGATGTCAGGCTTTGACCGACAAAAGGTCGACGAGGCCTTTTTCACCGGCACGCTGCTTAAAAGCAATCTGCTGATCAACATTGGCTATGGTGATACGAACAAACTTTACGGACGCCTGCCGCGTCTGGCGTTCGAAGATGCCTGCGGGCTGGCGTAAGGAGCAATCATGACGACACCGGATAAACAAACCTTTCGCGACGCCATGGCCTGCGTCGGCGCGGCAGTCAACATCATCACCACCGACGGCCCGGCGGGAATGGCGGGATTCACTGCCAGCGCGGTGTGCAGCGTCACGGATTCGCCTCCCACCCTGCTGGTATGCCTGAACCGCGGCGCGTCCGTCTGGCCGACGTTTAGCGAAAACCGCACGCTGTGCGTGAACACCCTGAGCGCCGGACAAGAGCCGCTATCCAACCTGTTTGGCGGCAAAACGCCAATGGAGACGCGCTTTGCCGCCGCCCGCTGGCAAACGGGCGATACGGGGTGTCCGCGTCTGGAGGATGCGCTGGCCTCGTTTGACTGCCGCATCAGCCAGGTGGTGAGCGTCGGTACCCACGACATTCTGTTTTGCGACATTGTTTCGATTGTTCGCCACCCCGCGCCGCAAGGGCTGGTGTGGTTTGACCGCGGCTACCACGCGCTTATGCGACCCGCCTGCTAAGGCGCTTTAAGGAGACAGACCATGTTCGGATTTCCCCACTGGCAGTTGAAATCGACCTCCACAGAAGCAGGCGTGGTCGCGCCGGATGAACGACTCCCGCTCGGACAAACGATGGTGATGGGCGTCCAGCATGCAGTCGCGATGTTTGGTGCGACCGTACTCATGCCGATGCTGATGGGGCTTGATCCCAACCTGTCGATTCTGATGTCGGGTATCGGCACCCTGCTGTTCTTTTTTGTCACCGGTGGGCGCGTGCCCAGCTATCTGGGCTCCAGCGCCGCGTTTGTCGGGGTGGTTATCGCCACAACCGGATTTAACGGCCAGGGGATCAACCCTAACCTGAGCGTGGCGCTCGGCGGCATCATCGCCTGCGGCCTGGTCTATACCCTGATTGGTCTGGTGGTGATGAAGATCGGCACGCGCTGGATCGAACGCATGATGCCTCCCGTGGTGACCGGTGCCGTCGTCATGGCGATTGGCCTGAACCTGGCGCCGATCGCAGTGAAAAGCGTCTCCGGCTCGCCGTTTGAAAGCTGGATGGCGGTGATCACCGTGCTGTGTATCGGCCTGGTGGCGGTGTTTACGCGCGGGATGATCCAGCGTCTGCTGATTCTGGTCGGGCTGATTGTCGCCTGTCTGGTTTACGCTCTGCTGGCGAACGTTTTCGGTCTCGGCAAGCCGGTCGATTTTACCCTGCTCCATCAGGCTGCCTGGTTTGGCCTGCCGCAGGTCACTTCCCCCACCTTTAACACCCAGGCAATGATGCTTATCGCACCGGTGGCGGTGATCCTGGTGGCGGAGAACTTAGGTCACCTGAAGGCGGTCGCGGGAATGACCGGCCGCAGTATGGACCCGTACATGGGCCGGGCATTTGTCGGTGACGGTCTGGCTACCATGATCTCAGGCTCCGTGGGCGGCAGCGGCGTCACCACCTATGCCGAAAATATCGGCGTGATGGCGGTGACCAAAGTCTACTCGACGCTGGTCTTCGTCGCGGCAGCGGCGATGGCGATACTGCTTGGTTTCTCTCCGAAGTTCGGCGCGCTGATCCACACCATTCCGTCGCCGGTCATCGGCGGAGCATCGATTGTGGTATTTGGGCTGATCGCCGTGGCTGGCGCGCGAATCTGGGTGCAGCATCGGGTCGATCTGAGCCAGAACAGCAACCTGATTATGGTGGCGGTCACGCTGGTGCTGGGCGCGGGCGATTTCGCGCTAACGCTGGGCGGATTTACGATTGGTGGGATCGGCACGGCAACGTTCGGGGCAATTCTGCTTAACGCCCTGCTGAGCCGCCGGATGGGCGCAGCACCGCAGGGTGAGGTGGTGCATCAGGATTCGTAAAATCTTGACGTCGGGTAATAGTCACACCTTACCCGACCATAATCTTGCGTACTATCAAAAGGCAGTACAACGATCACGCCTGCTCAAAGAGTTGTTCGATAGATTTTGTGGGGAAGAAAAGAGAATGGCTGTTTTCACCTGTCAGCGGAATAAAACCCTGCTTCAGATAGAATCGTTTTGCCTGTTCATTGAGAGCATCAACAAAGATTCCGTGTACCCCTACCGCCTGCGATGCCAGATACACAACGCGCATAGCATGTGCGACGAGCGTTGTTCCCCACTCCTTTCCCTGTAGATCTTTATGCACAGCCAGACGCCCCAGCGTCACACTGGGTACGTTGACATAGGGGATCCGACGCTGCTGGGTCTTAGAAGGAAGCATCGCTTTTTCAAAGCAACTTCCGGACAACGTGTAATAGCCCAGCACACGCGGATGGTCACGATCTTTAAGCAGGTAGCCTCGCAATATCCGTCCCTTGTGCTGACGCACCAGATGTTCCGTCAGGAAGGCATTGAGCGAGGGTTCACCACAATCGAAGCCCCTGAAATCGTAATCACTTCCCTCTGAAAACATTTCGATCGTGAGATTTGCCACGATGCTTCACTCCATGTTTCGAAGACGTTTTGCCGCTCGCTTCAGGCGTTCATTTGGCTCTGGCGGATTGTCGATGGCGTCCATCACCGCATTCCATGATGACTCGTTTAATACGAGACGCCGATGTTGTTCGATGACTTCAGCAGCGCGTTCTGACGCACTGTTCACCATAAACTGGGTGATTGTCTGGTTCGTCATCGCCGCCGCTTCTTCAATCATTGTTTTGTCTTCGTCCGTTAAGCGAAGATCGATACGCTGTTTTTTAAGTGCTGGCATGGTTTACATCACCGTGTACGGTATTTATCCGTACATATCCTGGACTAATCCGCTCCGTTTTTCAATCACAACCTTTTTCAGTCGTCAGATCGCTCACCTCAATCTGGCGTTTTCTGAGCTTCAGCTCGCTCACCAGCACCCCGGCGACAATAAATGCCGCACCGGCCAGGGCCAGCAGCGGCAAACGCTCTCCGGCGAGGCGACCAAAAATCCCCGCCCATACCGGTTCACCGGTGTAGATCACCGTTGCCCGCGTCGGGGAGACGCTGCGCTGCGCCCAGTTCATGGTGACCTGAATAATGGCGCTGAAGATGCCCAACCCCAACGCGACCACGATCAGACCGGTAGACATCGGCGGCACAGACTCTCCGGCCGGTACCATCGTCGCAAACGCCACCAGCGAGGCCGTGGCGAGCTGGACCACCGTCACGCGCTTGACGTCCACCTTGCCCGCCCAGGCGCTAATCAGAATAATTTCCGCCGCAATGGCAATCGCCCCGACGAGGGTAATGATCTCGCCCGGTCCAAGTGCCAGCAGGTTATTTTCCGGCCCGGCCAGCAAAATCAGGCCGATAAACGCCAGCACGATACCGATGCAGGACATCATCCCCGGCAGCCGCCCCAGGCAAAGCCACTGCAGGAGCGGTACCAGCGGCACATACATGGCGGTGATAAATGCCGATTTGCTGCTGGAGATAGTCTGTAATCCCCATGTCTGCAGGCTGTAGCCCATTGCAATCGCCACCCCGATCGCCACCCCGGCCTTCAGCTCTTTGAGGGTTAGTCCGCGCAGGGATTTTAGCGATACGATCGCCACGGCTATCGCCGCCGTCGCAAAGCGCAGACCAACAAAAAAGAACGGATCGCTCAGCGTTACCGCGTACTGTACGGCCAGAAACGTCCCGCCCCAGAACATGGTGATGAGAATAAGGATGGCTTCCTGCGGTTTTACGGAGAATTTAAAGCGTGAGACAGACATGCGACACCAGCAAATGAGAACAATTCTGTAGTGTGCGTCGCCTTTGGTTACAGTTCAATGTTGCAGAAATAAAAAAACCGCCGGGAACGCCCGGCGGCAGGGTTCAGCCTGGCGCGTTACTTATTGCTGCCGTGGCTGTTTTTACCCCCTTTCTTGCCAGCCTCTGATGCGCGCTGAGGGTCATTTTTGAAGTTGCCCCCGCTATGCTGGCCACCTTTACGACCTGCTTCTGATGCTCTTTCACGGTCTTCAGCGAAATTACCTGAACCACCACGATGGTTTGCCATCTCTAACCTCCAGAGTGTGAAACATTAGACATCATATTGCATTCAGTAAAAGAGGATTCTTTCACCTCGCGGCATGAGGACAGTGCCTTTATCTGTGCCGCGTGAAACTAAGCTTAGTGGACTAAGGCTGTCCGGCAAGCCGCTGGTAATATCCTGCAACAGGATCTCAGTCTTTCGGGTGAGATAACGCGACGGAAATTCATAACTCTTTCTTATCATTTCAAAAAACGGAGGCGAGAAAGTTGTTTCATTTTGCTACAGCACGCTTCCCCAATCATATTGTTATAAATCAAAGAAATGATGTTCATTTTTGCAGTCTGGCCGTGATGGCATATCTTTAAATGAACGCAGCGATCCGCTGTCAGAAAACACAAACGAGGAGTGATGCAAAATGGCAAAAGTTCTGGTGCTCTATTATTCCATGTATGGACACATTGAAACCATGGCTCACGCAGTCGCAGAAGGTGCAAACAGGGTGGACGGCGTTGAGGTTGTGGTGAAGCGCGTACCGGAAACCATGCAGGCGGAAGCCTTCGCCAAAGCCGGGGGAAAAACACAGAATGCCCCGGTCGCCACGCCTCAGGAGCTGGCAGATTACGATGCGATTATTTTCGGGACGCCAACCCGTTTCGGCAATATGTCCGGCCAGATGCGCACCTTCCTCGATCAGACGGGCGGGCTATGGGCCTCAGGCGCTTTATACGGCAAACTCGCCAGCGTCTTCAGCTCTACCGGCACCGGTGGCGGTCAGGAGCAGACGATTACCTCAACCTGGACTACCCTTGCTCATCATGGGATGGTGATTGTGCCGATTGGCTACGGCGCGCAGGAACTCTTTGATGTTTCTCAGGTACGTGGCGGTACTCCCTACGGTGCAACCACCATTGCCGGCGGCGATGGTTCCCGACAGCCGAGCGACGAAGAGCTCGCCATCGCCCGTTATCAGGGTGAGCATGTCGCGGGCCTCGCCAAAAAACTGAACGGCTAACTCAACAGGAGGACAAGCATGCCAACTCAGGAATCAAAAGCCCACCGCGTGGGTGAATGGGCAAGTTTACGCAATACCTCTCCGGAGATTGCCGAAGCCATTTTTGAAGTCGCGAAATATGACGAGAAACTGGCAGAGCAGATTTGGGAAGAAGGTAGCGACGAAGTGCTGGTTCGCGCCTTCGAAAAGACGGACAAAGACTCGCTCTTCTGGGGCGAACAGACCATCGAACGTAAAAACGTCTGAACGTTTCCCCCCGCCTTTGCGGGGGGTTATCCTCTATTTTGCCGCGCTGTTCATCACCGCATTAAACTTATCAACCGGGCAGAAGCCGTTAGCATCCACCGGGCAGCCTTTCAGCTCCAGCGTCACACGCTGCGCGGGGGATTCCAGCGACAGCACGCTGGCGTTTCGCAGCTGCTCTGAGCTCTGGTAGACATACTCAATTTTCATCAGTTCCTGGTTAGCGTTTTTGTCATGCCAGCGCTGGAAGACTATTTTGCCGCCAATTGGCGTGCGCTCGTGCTGATCGTGGAGTTGATACGGTTTGAAATCCAGCGCGGTCAGCAGCGACGCAATGTTCGAATCATGCCCCACCAGCAGGGTGATTTTAGGCGCTTTCGCCTGATCGGTGACCAGCGCGTTATCAATATATTTCACCAGCGGTTTGGCGACGTTTTGCGCCACCTCGGTGGAGGTAAACAGCGAGTCCTGATAGCCGTTTTTCAGCTTCGACAGCACACGCCACTGCTGGTCAGTCTTGATCTCACCCCAGGCCACCTGGTCAGCCGGGAAACCTTCGTAATATTGCAGCGTGAACGCATCCACCAGCGAGTTACCCACTTTCAGCGGACCGGACACGCCTGGCTCTTTTTCATAGTCGGCACTGAACGTATCTTTCGCGTCCGCCAGCGAGCAGACTTTTTTCTCTTTGCAGGACGGCGAATCGGCGTAGTTCGTCATCTGCTCCAGCAGCTTATAGCTTTCTGAAAGCTGCATTTTCTGCCGCTCGGTCTCCATCGCCTTCAGCGCTTTTTCGCGGAACTCAGGCGAGTTATCGGTAATGACCGGATTAAAGGTGGGATCCATCGTGCCCATTTTTTCCTGATGATGCACAGGCACATCGCACCCCGGGAACGCGCCGGTAATGAAGAATTGCGCAGTCGCAACGGTACGCTGCAGGCTATTGGCATATGCATAAACGGTCTCCGCTGGCGGGCACTCTCCAGTCTTTATCATCCCCTGCTGCGCCAGCCACTCGCGCATGTAATGACCCATATAGACCTCCAGCACGCCGCCTTTGGTGGTGAGCTGACCACCCGGTACCTCCCACTCTGGCCACTGTTTCGGCGTGGACTGCTCCAGCACGCTGCCGTTGTTGGCGAGCGGTGCGCGCAGGTTATGGCGACTCATGATTAAAACTTGCTCCAGCTGATACCCTTCCGGCGTCTCTTGTGCCTGCACGCCAAACGTTGCTGAAATGGAACCGGCGACTGCCAGCGCGAGTAGTGCTTTTCTCATCCCTAATTCCTCACTCGTTTTAAAATGTCGCATTCAGTGTGACAGATTCGTGACAATTTTCCGGGAAGCATTTCTCAATCTGATGAATACCTTACTCGCCGATTTAGACGCTGATACCAGCGACGATACCAACATACAGCGCCGCCCACGCGCAGGCAGAAAGCAGGCTGACGGCGTAGACCTTCACGGCGCTTAGCCTGAGCATCCCCGCTGCCAGCGGCACGATATAACGCAATACCGCCAGAAAGCGCGACGTAAACAGCGCAATTTCACCGTTCTTTTGCAGCTGATGCTGCACTCTCAAAAACCTGTCGGCATGCTTAGACGTGAAACGCGTGACCAGGCGGGTGTGTCCCATCAGCTGGCCAACATGGTAATTTAGCACCGATCCCACCGTTGCCCCCATTACCACGGCAAGCCATGCGAGCCCAGGATGCATGCTCCCCTGGCTGACGCCGATGCCCGCCAGCAGCATCACCGAGGCGGGTGGCAGCACGGAGGAGATCAGTACCGTCGATTTACCCAGCGCCATCACGAATAACAACGCAAACAGATGTGCCGGATAGAGCGCAAAATGAGTAAGCAGATGATCAAACCACGCCATTTACCCCATCCTCGTGATGATTTAATCTTTTATTTAAAATGAATAACCTTAAATAAACCCTCAACATCGTATTAATAAAATTCTTCTAAACCGTTCTTAAACATTATTTAAAATCCTGAGCGGTAAAATTAAATATGCGTATTATCCCTCACGTTTTACAACGATCTCGTTATGGCGAGGCTCCTGTACAAATACACGTTATCGCTCTGGTGGGTTCGAGAGAACCAACACAGGGTAAAACAGGCACTGTCGAATCAAGGCTTTGTCAGTATAACTTCCCTTGCGGGATACGGTGTACAGTGCTGAACCCAGGACGTGGGGATCTCCTCTTCGACATGCCCTGTCTTGCTCGCCCCTGAGAGATGTTATTATTCAAAGGGAATTCACTATGTCTTACGCTATTCACAATCAAAACCCGGCATTCAATGACAGCGCCATCGCGCAATATATGAATACCGATTTTATCGTCCTTGATATTGCATTATGCGTGGCGCTGGCGCGCGAGCAATTCTTCGCAAAATTAAAAGACGACGATATTCCATCGCATATTTTTATTGAAGACAATGGCCGCCTGGCGGGCATGATTGCGGTGCGTAAATTGCTGCAAACCGCCGATACGCTACAGCCGGTGAAATCGCTGATGATCTCGCAGTTTTTACAGGTCAAACCGGAGGATGAACGTGCCGATGTTGCCGGCCAGCTGGCGCACGGCGGCGCGGACGTTGTGCCGGTGGTCACCCACGGCAAGCTCGTCGGCTGCCTGACCGAGCGCGAAATCGCCCATCTGCTGGAAGATGACGTCACCGAAGACGCTCAGCTTCAGGGGGCGACGCTGCCGCTGGAGAAGCCCTATCTGGAAACCAGCGCCTTCAGCCTGTGGAAGAAACGCTCCGTCTGGCTGCTGCTGCTGTTTGTCGCAGAAGCCTATACCAGTTCGGTGATCCAGCACTTCGAAGAGGCGCTGGAGTCCGCCATTGCGCTGGCGTTCTTTATTCCGCTGCTGATCGGCACGGGCGGCAACAGCGGAACGCAGATCACCTCCACGCTGGTGCGCGCCATGGCGCTGGGAGAGGTGCATCTTCGCGACGTCGGGCGCGTGCTGCGAAAAGAGATGACCACCTCGCTGATGATTGCCGTGACGCTCGGGATTGCCGGGTGTATCCGCGCGTGGATGATGGGGATTGGGCTGGAAATCACGCTTATCGTCAGCCTGACGCTGGTGTGCATAACGCTGTGGAGCGCGATTGTGTCGTCCGTGATTCCGATGGTGCTCAAACGCTGCGGCATTGACCCGGCGGTCGTCTCCGCGCCGTTTATCGCGACGCTTATCGACGGCACCGGGCTGATTATCTACTTCAAGATCGCGCAATATACGCTGGGGCTGGAGTAACGCGGTCCGCCAGCTGGATCACCGCTCGCGAAAACGCCTCAATCGCCAGCGCGACATCCTCAGCCATCACCGACTCTGCCGGGTGGTGGCTGACGCCCCCCTTGCAGCGCACAAACAGCATCCCTACCGGCCAGCGTTCCGCGATGGCTATCGCATCATGGCCCGCGCCGCTGGGCAGCGACAGTGAACGCCCCTGCACCGATTCGACGGCCTCCCCTAACACGTTTTGCAGGTGGATATCGCACGGCGTGGCGGCGATGCGGTAAAACTCCTCGGCGCTGAACTGCAGTCCGCGTCGCGACGCGATTGCCTGCGCATTTTCCAGCAATTCGGCCAGCAACCGATCCAGCGGCGCATCCTGCGGACCGCGGATATCCAGCGAGAGCTGAACCTCGCCGGGGATCACGTTTACCGCACCGGGCAGGCAGCGCAGCTCCCCGACCGTCGCCACCCGATTGCCGCCCTGCTGCCGGGTGGTATTTTCGATGAGAACCATCCATTCGGCAGCGGCGGCCAGCGCGTCCTTACGATGGTTCATCGGCACGGTTCCCGCGTGCCCGGCCTCGCCGGTGAAACGGCAATTCAGGCGACGCGCGCCGTTGATGGCTTCCACCACGCCGAGCGCGAGACCGTCCTGCTCAAGGCACGGCCCCTGTTCAATGTGCAGCTCCAGGTAGGCGCTGAAATCCTCGGGACGGCGTGCGGCATGCGACACGCGGCCGGGATCGAGCCCCACCTGCACCATTGCCTGCGCCACGCTGATGCCGCTGGCGTCGGTTTTTTCCAGCCAGTCCTGCGGCCAGGTGCCCGACAGCCCCCGGCTGCCTAACAGCGTAATGCCGAAACGGGTGCCCTCTTCATCGCAAAAACCGACAATCTCAATGGCCTGCGCCAGGTGCAGACCCTTCTGGTGCAGGCTGTCCACCACTTCAATCGCGGTGAGCACCCCGAGCATACCGTCGTAGCGCCCCGCATTGCGCACGGTATCCAGATGCGAACCGAGCAGCACCGCCTGCGCCCCTTCCTGAGCACCTTCATAGCGTCCACAGATATTGCCCACGCTGTCCTGCCAGACGGTCATCCCCGCCTGGCTCATCCACTGTCCGACCAGCTGGTTGGCCTGCAGATGCTGCGCCGAGAGGTAGACCCGGGTCAGCGCATCCGGCGTTTCGCTGATGGCGGCCAGCGCATCGGCGCGCGCCATCACCCGTTCTGCCGCCGGGCTCATTGCGGCGTCTCGCGGCGATAGTGATCCCACGCGGCCTGCATGGCGGCCCCCTGCGTGGTGGTGAATTTCAGGTAGTTCAGCACCGACTCCAGCGCGCTCAGGGTGGTCATCACGCAATCCTTACGCGCGTTATAACCCATGGTGCCAATGCGCCACACTTTACCGTGCAGCGGGCCAAACGAGGTGCCGATTTCAATCCCGAAATCCTCCAGCATCAGCTTACGCACCTCGTCGCCGTTGACGCACTGTGGAATCACCACGCCCAGCACGTTATACATCTTGTGCTTCAGGTCGCCGAAGGTCTCCAGCCCCATCGCCTGAATGCCCTTCAGGAGCGCATCGCCGTGCAGCTTGTGGCGGGCAATGCCGTTCTCCAGCCCTTCCTGCAGGATCAGCCGCGCGCATTCGCGGGCGCCAAACAGCGCGGTGGTAGCTTCGGTATGGTGATTCAGCCGTTCCGGCCCCCAGTAGTCCATCACCATGCCAAGATCGAAGTAGTTGGAGTAGATCATCTCCTCGTCGCCGTCGCGGTGGGCGTCGGTGCGAATGCCCGCCTCAACGCACTTGCGGCGGCGGATCGCCTCCTCCATCCGCGTACTCAGGGTGACTGGCGAAGTACCCGATGGCCCGCCGAGACACTTCTGCATCCCGGCCGAGACGGCATCCAGCCCCCAGGCGTCGGTCTCCAGCGCGTTGCCGCCGAGCGACGCGGTGGCGTCGGTGTAAAACAGCACGTCGTAGCGGCGGCAGATAGCGCCAAGCTCCGCGAGCGGCTGCAGCATGGTGGTGGAGGTGTCGCCCTGTACGGTGAGCAGCAGGCGAGGACGAATACGCTTAATTGCATCCTCCACCTGGTCCGGGGTGAACACCTCGCCCCACGGCACCTCGATGGTATGCACCTCCGCCCGACAGCGGCGGGCAATTTCGCACAGCAGGTGACCAAAGCGGCCAAAGACCGGAACCAGCACTTTATCCCCCGGGCGAATGGCGGAAACCAGTATCGCTTCAATCCCCGCCCGGGAGGTACCGTCGACCAGCATCGTCCAGCGATTTTCAGTGCGGAATACGCCGCGATAGAGCGCCATCACCTCGTTCATGTAGTGGGTCATGGCCGGATCGTACTGACCAATCAGCTGGCTCGACATAGCGCGCAGCACGCGCGGGTCGGCGTTGATCGGCCCCGGCCCCATCAGCAGACGCTGCGGCGGGTTAATTTGTGGAAAATGTGCAATATCCATGAGTCAGTCCTTATCAGTTGAGGCCGCGCACGGAGGAGATGAACTGCTTCAGTTCCGTGGTCTGCGGGTTGGCGAACAGCGTTTTGCTGTCGCCCTGCTCCCAGACTTTCCCCTGGTGCATAAACACCACGCGGTCGCCCACTTCGCGGGCAAAATTCATTTCGTGCGTCACGAGAATCAGGGTCATCCCCTCGGCGGCCAGCTGCTCCAGTACCTTGAGCACTTCGCCCACCAGCTCCGGGTCAAGCGCGGAGGTGATCTCGTCACAGAGTAAAACTTTAGGCGACATCGCCAGCGCGCGGGCAATCGCCACGCGCTGCTGCTGGCCGCCGGAGAGGCTCGACGGGTAGTAATCCAGACGATCGCCTAAGCCCACTTTCTCCAGCATGCGCTGCGCCAGCTCCCGGCATTCGGCAGCACTTTTCTTCAGCACCCGACGCGGGGCGAGCATGACGTTTTCCAGCGCCGTCATGTGCGGGAACAGGTTGAAGCTCTGGAACACCATCCCCACCGAGCGGCTGATTTCACGCGCCTGGGAATCCCGGTCGGTAATGGTCATGCCGCCCAGCTTAATGCTGCCGTCCTGATAGCCCTCCAGGCCGTTGATACAGCGCAGCAGCGTGCTTTTTCCCGATCCGCTGCGCCCGATAATGGAGATCACCTGGCCCATGTCGATATCCAGATCGACACCCTTGAGCACGTGGTTATCACCGTAGTACTTCTGCACCTGATTAATGGTGATGAGAGGCATTGAATTTCGTCTCCAGATAGCGGCTGTAGCGCGACAGCGGATAACACAGAATGAAGTAGCCCAGCGCCACCAGCGCAAAGACTTTGAACGGCTGATAGGTCACGTTGGTCAGCATGGTCCCGGCCTTGGTCAGCTCGATAAAGCCGATAATCGACGCCAGCGCGGTACCTTTGATCACCTGCACGGCAAAGCCGACCGTCGGGGCGATGCCGATGCGCAATGCCTGCGGGGCGACCACGCGAAACAGGGTCTGGCCGAAGGTCAGTCCCAGACAGCGCGAGGCTTCCCACTGCCCCTTCGGCAGGGCGCGAATGCTGCCGTACCAGATATCGAGCAGAAATGCGCTGGTGTAAAAGGTTAACGCCAGCGAGGCGGCGGTCCACGGCGAGACGTCGATGCCGAACAGCGCCACACCAAAGAAGGCCAGGAACAGCTGCATCAGCAGCGGGGTGCCCTGAAACAGCTCGATATAGCCGCGGATAATGCGCTTCACCGTGCGCCCGCCCGTCAGGCGCAGCAGCAGGAGCGGCAGCGTTACCACCGCCCCGCCGACAAACGCCACCAGCGACAGCAGTACCGTCCAGCGTCCGGCCAGCAGCAGGTTGCGAATAATGTCCCAGTCGGTAAAGGTGGTCATCATGCCTGCACCCCCAGCCATTTCCGTCCAGCCGCCATCATCAGCTGGCGCAGGGTAATCGACAGCGCTAAGTAGATACCGGTTGTCACCAGATAGACCTCAAAGCTCAAAAACGTTCTGGACTGGATCAGGTTGGCGGCGAAGGTCAGCTCTTCATACGAGACCTGCGACACCACCGACGAGCCGAGCATCACGATGATGCACTGGCTCACCAGTGCCGGATAAATACGTTGCAGCGCGGGCGGCAGCACCACGCGAATAAAGGTCTGCAGGCGGGTCAGCCCCAGCACGCGTCCGGCCTCCCACTGCCCTCTCGGCGTTACCTGAATGCCCGCGCGGATAATCTCAGTGCTGTAGGCGCCAAGGTTCACCACCATCGCCAGCAGCGCCGCTTCCCCCGCCGTCATCTTCAGGCCCAGATTCGGCAGGCCGAAGACGATGAAAAATAGCTGCACCACAAACGGCGTGTTGCGGATAATCTCCACGTAACCGCCCCAGATCCGGCTGTACCAAGTTGGGCGTCCGCTGCGGATCGCCGCCCCGAAAATCCCTATCGCCAGCCCGCCGACGGTCGCCATCACCGTCAGCTGGATGGTGACCCACAATCCCGCCAGCAGCGCCGGCCAGTGCGGCCACAGTTCAGAGAAATGAAGTTGCTCAGTCATCGGCTCAGGCGCCAAGGTTTGCCGGCAGCGGGGCCTTCAGCCATTGCTCAGACAGACCATTCAGCGTGCCGTCCTTAATGCCCTGCTCAATCAGCGCATCCACTTTTGCCTTCAGGGCCGGTTCGTTTTTCTTCAGGCCGATAAAGCACGGTGAATCTTTCAGCATAAAGCTCGGCACCGGGGCCTTATCAGCATTCTGGCGGGAAATCGCCGCCACCACGAGGTTGCCGGTCGCCACGTACTGCACCTGTCCGGAAAGGTATGCAGAGAGCGTGGTGTTATTGTCTTCGTAACGTTTCACGTTGGCATCTTTCGGCGCCAGGCTGGTGAGTACCATGTCCTCCACCGCCCCGCGCGTCACGCCGATAGTTTTTCCGCTCAGCCCGGCGGCATCTTTCAGCTCGGCCCCTTTCGGGCCAAACACGCCAAGGAAGAACGGCGCGTAGGCGCGGCTAAAATCAATCACCTTCTCGCGCTCCGGGTTTTTCCCGAGGCTGGAGATGACCAGATCCACCTTATCGGTTTGCAGATACGGCACACGGTTGGCGCTGGTCACCGGCACGAGCTGCAGCTTGAGCTTCATCTGTTTCGCCAGATAGCGTGCCATGTCAATGTCGTAGCCCTGCGGCTGCAGGTCGGTCCCCACCGAGCCAAACGGCGGGAAGTCCTGCGGCACGGCAATGCGGAGGGTGCCGCGCTTCTCGATATCCTGAAGCTGGTCAGCCTTTGCAGGCAGTTGTGTGAAGAGGCATGCGGCCCCGGCCAGTGCAATCAACAGTTTTTTCATGGTGCTTCCCCGTAACGTTAACATGAAACAAAAGATTCTTTGAATGTGATTTTGCAACTAATGTGCCAGGTGAGGCGAAACGGGGGATATTCTTATAAAGCCTGATAAAACGCGGACGGAGCGAAAAATTGAGGATGTTCACGCCCCGCCAAGTTGCACCATTTCAATGCAAAGCACCAGTCTGACGCCCCATTATCGTTGTTCGAGTTCGTCCAGCTGCTGATAAAGGGAAGCAATCTCGTGAATGCGCGGACGGCCTTTATCGAGACTGTCATGCAGGAAGGCATTCGCCAGCAGGTTGATCAGGCTGTTGACCGAGGAATAGCTGTCATAGGCCGAAACGCTGTCCAGCGGGGCGCAGAGCTGCCAGCTCGCCAGCGGAAACAGGCTGTGCGCCTGCGGCTCGCACATTAGCAGCACCGGAATACCGCTACTCTGAAGCTGCTGCATCAGCGGGCGGATAATGCGCGGACGGCGGCGAAAGGCCATCATCACCACCAGATCGTCAGGGGTTAAATCCACCAGTTCTTCGCTCAGGCTCTGGCCTGGCTGAGGGAGCACCAGCACCTGACCGCGCGCCTGCAGCAGCTGCTGGCGCAGGTGGAGCGCCGCGGGATAGGCGTTACGCATGCCAATAATGACAATGCGCCGCGCCTTCACCATGCAGGCCATGGCGTCGGCAAACTGCTGAGCATCGAGAGCATTGACCCACTGGGTCAGGTTCGCCATCTCCTGCTTATAATGGCGCGCCAGTAGCGTGTTGCCCTGCACCGCGTCGCGGTTATCGGTAAGCGGCATCCCGCTCTGACGCAGGGTGCGCAGCTCGTCACGCATCTCTTTATACTTCTCATAGCCCAGACGCTTGAACAGACGGCTCACCGTGGCTTTCGATACCCCGCTCAGCTGCGCCAGCTCGGCACTGTTATAGCTAATAAGGTCGTCAAAATGATCGAAAATAAAATCCGCCACCCGCTGCTCCTGCGGCGACAGTGACGGGTATTGCGCTTTCAGTCGTTCATCAAGCTGTTCCATAACGCCTCTGTAACGTTTGTTTCATCTCATACTCACTATTCATTAAGCATGCCAGCTTCTGCGGCAACTGGCATGAAACTTTTTATTCAGAACTGGAACAGCTTTTGCAGCACCTTGTGACTTTCAGGGTTATGAGGACGCTTCATGCAAAGTAATGTCTCCACACACGGGATGGCTGTTGCCCCCCACCACCTTGCCAGCCAGAGTGCGCTGGCCGTCCTGCGCGAAGGCGGCAGCGCGATAGAAGCCATGGTCGCGGCGGCGGCCACCATTGCCGTAGTTTACCCGCACATGAACGGGCTGGGTGGCGATGGCTTCTGGCTTATCGTGCCGCCGGAAGGGGATCCGATCGCCATTGATGCCAGCGGTGCGGCGGGATCGCGCGCGACGCTCGCGGCCTACGACGGGCTCCCGCATATCCCCCATCGCGGCCCTCAGGCGGCGTTGACCGTTGCCGGCACGGTGAGCGGCTGGGACGAGGCGCTGAAGGTCTCGCGCGAGATGACGGGCAAGGCGCTGCCGCTGTCCCGCCTGCTGGCCGACGCCATTGAGTATGCGCAAAACGGTACCCCGGTCACGGCGTCACAGGCGCATGCCACCGCCAGTAAATTTGACGAGCTAAAGGACGTTCCCGGCTTTGCCGAAACCTGGCTGGTGGACGGCAAGCCACCGCCGGTCGGGAGCCGTTTTTACCAGCCCGCCATGGCCACGACCCTTTCGCGCCTGGTGGAAGACGGTCTGGACAGTTTTTATCGCGGCCCGCTGGCGGAGGTGCTGGCGCAGGGTATGGAGACGCTGGGCCTGCCGGTCACGCTGGCCGATCTACACGCCCACGTCGCCCGGCGCACCACGCCGCTGAAGTTGCAGCATCAGCAGGGAGAAATTTATAACCACGCCCCGCCGACGCAGGGGCTGGTGTCGCTGGCGATACTCGGCATCACAGACCGCCTGAATATGGCGGAGGCTGACGATGCGGGAACGATTCACCGTATTGTTGAAGCCACCAAGCTGGCCTTTGGCCTGCGCGATGCGCACATTACCGATCCGCGCGAGCTGAAAACGGATATTCAGGCACTGCTGGCACCCACCGCCCTTCAGGCGCTTGCCGACAGGGTTGACGACAGCCGTGCCGCGCCGTGGGGCACCGGCAAAGGTCCCGGCGATACGGTGTGGATGGGCGTGATGGATAACAGCGGGCTTGCCGTGTCGTTTATCCAGAGTATTTATCACGAATTTGGCAGCGGCGTGGTACTGCCCGATACCGGCATCGTCTGGCAGAACCGGGGCGCATCGTTCAGTCTCGACCCCAGTCATCTTCTGGCCCTCGCGCCGGGCAAACAGCCTTTCCACACCTTGAACCCGGCGGCGGCGCGCCTCAAGGACGGGCGCGTGATGGTCTATGGCTCGATGGGCGGCGATGGACAGCCGCAAACGCAGGCCACGCTGTTTACCCGCTATGTGGTCCAGGGTGCGCCCCTGCAGGAGAGCATCGCTCGCCCGCGCTGGCTGCTGGGGCGTACCTGGGGACAAACGTCGGACACGTTAAAACTGGAAGGACGCTTTTCGGGTGAGACCGTGTCACAGCTCAGGGCGCGTGGACACGACGTGGAGATCTTCCCGGACTTCAGTGAAGCCATGGGCCACGCGGGGGCGATTGTGCGCCACCCCAACGGGCTGTTTGAAGGGGCGTTTGATCCGCGCAGCAACGGCGCGGCCGCCGGATTTTGAGGAGAGAATAATGACGACACAACAACCCGACTGGCATGCCTATCTCGCGCAAATGGAGACCGTTCTTGGCGTGACGCTGGATGATGCCCGCCGCGCCGAGCTACAGGTACAGTTCAGCCGCATTGCCAGCATGGCCGCTCCATTGATGGCGCTGCCGCTCGATGACCGTCTGGAGATCGCAGGAGTGTATAAAGCATGACGCTACACGAGATGAGTATCAGCGCAATCCAGCAGGCGCTGAGTGCGGGCGAGCTGAGCGCCCATGAGATTGCCCGTCAGACGCTGGAGGCGATAGCGCGCGTGAACCCGCAGATCAACGCCTGGACCGCCGTGACGGAAGCGCGCATGCTCGCCGAGGCCGCGAATATCGACACCCTGCGCCGCGAAAAGCGCCCCCTGCCACCGCTGGCGGGCGTGCCCTATGCGGTGAAAAACCTGTTTGACGTTGCCGGGCATACTACCCTCGCCGGGGCCGAGCTGTTCAGCCAGCGCCCTGCCGCGGCCACTGACAGTTTTGCCGTACGTCAGCTACGTAGCGCGGGCGGGTTACTGACCGGGATGGTGAATATGGATGCCTACGCCTACGGCTTTACCACCGAAAACAGCCACTACGGCGCGACGCATAACCCGCACGACCTGACGCGCATCGCGGGCGGTTCGTCCGGCGGTTCAGCCGCCGCCGTGGCCGCCGGGCTGGTGCATTTTTCGCTCGGCACCGACACCAACGGCTCCATTCGCGTTCCGGCATCCCTGTGCGGGATTTATGGCCTGAAACCCACCTTTGGCCGCCTGTCGCGATCCGGTAGCCATCCATTTGTCGCGAGTCTGGATCATATCGGGCCCTTTGCGCGCCGCGTGTGCGATCTGGCGTCGGTGTACGACGCGCTGCAGGGGCGCGATACCCGCGACGGTTTTCAGGCAGAACGCTCGCGCGAGGAGACGCGTCCCCTGCTCGAACGCGGTCTTGACGGCCTGCGCTGTGCGGTGCTTGGCGGCTACTTCACCACCTGGTGCGACACGGAGGCCCGGGACGCCGTGGCGCGGGTGGCGAAGGCCCTCGACGTGCAGGAGGAGCTGCAGTTCCCCGACGCCGGGCTGGCGCGCTCCGCGGCGTTTATCACCAGCGCCTCGGAAGGGGGTAACCAGTACCTGCCCGCGCTTCGCCGCGAGCCTGAGCGTTTTGAACCCCATTCACGCGAACGGCTTCTGGCAGGCGCGATGATCCCTTCCGCCTGGTATATTCAGGCCCAGCGGTTTCGCGCTCAGGCGCGTCAGGCGTTCAACGCCTTGTTTGAACAAGCCGATGTCCTGATCGCCCCCGCAACGCCGCGTAGCGCCACGCGGATAGGTGAGCAAACCATGGAGATTAACGGTCAGCCGCTGCCCATTCGCGCCAGCATGGGCATGCTCACTCAACCGATTTCGTTCCTGGGTTTGCCGGTGACTACCGTTCCGCTACGCACCGCCCGGGGTATGCCGATTGGCCTGCAGCTGATTGCCGCACCGTTTAACGAGCAGGCCTGCCTGCGCGTCGCGCGCGTGCTTGAAGAGAGTGGCATCACCGATGCCCGCCCGGCGGAGGTGGCAGCATGATCAATCACGATGACATTAACCTGCCGTGGGTGGTTGCCGAAGTGACGGCGGCGTTTTACCGCTATGAAGATGCGCTGGTGAGCAACAACATTGCCGTGCTGGATGAACTGTTCTGGCACGACAAAAATACGGTGCGTCTGGGGGCAGGTGAAAACCTGTACGGCATTGATGAAATCCGCGCCTTTCGTGCGGCGCGCGCGTCAGCCGGGCTGGCGCGAACGTTGCGTCACACCGTCATCACCACCTTCGGGGAGAATTATGCCGTGTGCAGCACCGAGTTTACCCGTGAAGGTAGCGAACGCATCGGCCGCCAGCAGCAAACATGGGTGCGGTTTGCCTGTGGGTGGCGGATCGTGGCGGCGCAGGTGAGTTTGATGGCGTAACGCGACCGGGCAGGCGACGTCCTGTGAGCCGGGTAAGGCGCAGCCGCCACCCGGCAAAACATCGCACAATTATTTCAGAAACGGATGCACCTCCCGCCAGTGGTCGGCAATCTGCTGGCGGGAACAGACCCACACCTGCTCATGCTGCTGCACGTAATCCAGGAACCGCTGTAGCGCGCGAAAACGCCCCGGCCGCCCCAGCAGGCGGCAGTGCATGCCGATAGACATCATTTTCGGCGCGCGCTCCCCCTCCTCGTACAGCACGTCAAAACTGTCCTTCAGATACGTATAAAACTGCTCGGCGGTGTTAAACCCCTGCGCGGTGGCAAAGCGCATATCGTTAGCATCCAGCGTATAGGGCACAATCAGGTGCGGTTTACGGGTCCCGTCGCTACAGGCCACTTCCGTCCAGAAGGGTAAGTCATCGCCATAGTAGTCGCTGTCGTAGTCGAAGCCGCCATGCTCCACGACCAGCTGGCGCGTGTTGGGGCTATCGCGCCCGGTGTACCAGCCTGTGGGCGGTTTGCCAAACAGATCGGTCAGCACGTGCACCGCTTTATGCAGATGCTCGCGCTCCTGGGCGATGTCCATATGCTGATAGTGGATCCAGCGCCAGCCGTGGCTGACCACGTCATAATCCGCCGCCTTAATCGCTTCGACGATTTCCGGATGACGCGCCAGCGCCATCGCTACGCCAAAGACCGTCAGCGGCAGACCGCGTTTTTGAAATTCAGTGTGGATGCGCCAGAACCCGGCGCGGCTGCCGTATTCGTAGAGCGAGTCCATCGACATGTGCCTGTCCGGATAGCTTGCGGCACCGATGATGTCCGACAGGAACTGCTCGGATCCGGCATCGCCGTGCAGAACGTGGTTTTCCGCTCCTTCCTCGTAATTGAGTACAAACTGCACGGCGATGCGCGCCTGATTCGGCCACCGCGCGTGCGGTGGGTTGCCTGCGTAACCGCGCAGATCGCGCGGGTAATCCTGTTCAAAAGTCCCCATTGCCACCCCCAAAAATTAAAATGGATTCAGTGCCTGAAATTGTCCGCTTAACGCTTTATTTTCCGGGAAGGCCAGATCCCCGTGCTTGCTGGTCGACAGCCCCAGCACCACCAGCGACTCCACCATCTTCACCGCCGCGCTGACGCCGTCGATAACCGGCACGCGCAGTTCGCGCGTCAGCTCCTGCGCCAGCGTCGCCATGCCGCCGCAGCCCAGCACGATGGCCCCGCAGCCATCCTCTTTCAGCGCCTGTATACAGCGCGCGCGCACCTTTTCCTGCGCCAGGCCGCTGCCGTCTTCCAGCGCCAGCACCGGGAGATCGATGGCATGCAGCGCCGCGCAGTGGTCCTGAAAGCCATACTGATGCAGCAGATGGCGGGCGATAATCAACGTGCGCGGCAGCGTGGTGACCACCGAAAAGCGCGTCGCCACCAGCGTCGCCATATGCATGGCGGCTTCAGCAATCCCTACCACCGGCCCCTGGGCCAGCTCGCGCGCCGCCAGCAGACCCGGGTCGCCAAAGCAGGCAATAACGTGACCATCCACGCCCTGCTGTCTGCCGAGTTTGACCTGTTCGAGAACGCCCACGGCAGCAATGGCCTCGTCAAAGTGGCCTTCGATGGACGGCACGCCTGCGGTCGGGCAGACCGCGAGGATTTCCGTTCCCGGTGCAGCCACCGCACGGGCTGCCGCACCGATGGTTTCCGTCATGGCGAGGCTGGTGTTGGGGTTGATCACTTGTATACAGACAGACGACATTACGACTCCTTGTGGCCGGCAAACAGCCGGGCAAAATCAGGCAGACACTCGCCCGCCCGCTCGAAGCAGAGGCTGGCGACGATATGTTCAAAATGGTGCATTAAGGCCTCGCTAAGCGGCTGGAGCGCCTTCTGGCGCAGCAGATCCACCAGCTGTTCGTGATCGTTGCAGCGACAGCCCTGCCGCCACGGCGCACCCCAGGTGGCAATCACCAGCGATGAACGCTGGCTCAGGCCGGTCACCATCTCCGTCAGCACCTGGTTGCCGGAGATGGCCTGTAGCTGAATGTGAAAATTGGCGGAGTGGCGGATCGCCGCCGGGCCGTCATAGGCCTCATGCGCCTGCTGCTCCTGACGAATAATGGCCTCCAGTGCTGCCAGATGCGGCGGCTGGCAGTGGGCCAGCACGTCCGGCAGATTAGCGACCTCCAGCAGCGCGCGGGTGCGGAAGATGTGCCGCGCCTCTTCTACCGTCGGGCTGGCGACGTGTGCACCACGTTTGGGCGTTAAGGTGACCATTTGCACAGCGGCGAGTCGTTGCAGCACCTTTCGGATGCCGGTACGGCTCACGCCAAACACCTCGGCCAGCGCCTCTTCCGGCAATTTGCTCCCCGGCAGCAACTGATGTTCGACAATTGCGGTCATCAGCGCCTGAAAGATGGATTCGTCTTTGTCATGCAGGTCTGGCGCGGTCTGCAGGCCATTTACGTTGTTCATTCACCACTCCGTGCTTTACCTTTCGTTATCGAATCGTATACATAAAAATAAAATATTGCATACAAGATTTATTATTTTGGCCTGGATCCTGCAACACCGTTTGCACTCCCACTCAACGGGTTTTCATTCACAGGAGCAGGTTTCATGCCAAACAGTCAAAACGCGCAGCAGGGTACGGCCGCTGATTCCGGTGCGGTTTACAGCCCACGTCTTTGCAATGAGGATCTGGCACCCACGCGTGACCAGAACTGGAGTTGGTACAACATCTTTTCATTCTGGATGTCGGACGTTCACAGCATGGGGGGATATGTGGTCGCCGCGAGCTTCTTTACGCTCGGGCTGGCAAGCTGGCAGGTGTTACTCTGCCTGCTGGTGGGGATTTGTATTGTGCAACTGTGTGCCAACCTGGTCGCAAAACCGAGCCAGATGGCGGGCGTGCCCTATGCCGTGATCAGCCGTCAGGCGTTCGGCGTCTTTGGGGCGAATATTCCGGCGGTGATCCGCGGGCTTATCGCCTTTGCGTGGTATGGCATCCAGACCTACCTGGCCGCCAACGCCCTGATGCTGGTGGCACTGAAGTTCTGGCCGTCGCTCTCTTCACTCACCACCGGCGCGTTCCTCGGCCTGTCACATCTGGGCTGGATCTGCTTCGCCATCATGTGGGTATTGCAGGCGATGGTTTTCTGGCACGGGATGAGCGCCATCAAGCGCTTCATTGATATCGCCGGTCCGGCGGTATACGTAGTGATGCTGGCCCTTGCGGGCTGGATTGTATACAAGACCGGTTTTGACGGGATCTCCTTTACCCTCGCCAGCAAATCCCTGACCGCGGGCGAGCAAACCTGGCAGATGATCACCGCGACCGCGCTGGTGGTCTCCTACTTCTCCGGCCCGCTGCTCAACTTTGGTGACTTCTCCCGCTACGGGAAAAGCATGGGGGAGATCCGCCGCGGTAACCGCTGGGGTCTGCCGTTTAACTTCCTGCTGTTCTCCATCGTCACCGTGGTGATTGTCTCCGGTACCCAGTCGCTGTTTGGCCGCATGATCACCGACCCGATTGAAACCGTCAGCCGTGTGGGTAACGATCTGGCCGTGGCGATTGGCCTGCTGACGATGATCACCGCCACCATCGGGATTAACATTGTGGCGAACTTTGTCTCGCCAGCCTTTGATTTCTCTAACTGCTCGCCGCAGAAGATCAGCTTCCGCACCGGGGGAATGATTGCTGCCGTCGGCTCGATCCTGCTCACCCCGTGGAACCTGTTCAACTCACCGGAGTTAATCCACTACACCCTGGACGTGCTCGGGGCGTTTATCGGCCCGCTGTTCGGCATACTGATTGCCGATTTCTACCTGATTAAACGCGGCAAGGTGTCGGTTGACGACCTGTTCGATGACACGCCAAAGGGCAAATACTGGTATCGCAACGGCTTTAACCCGAAAGCCATCGGCGCGCTGATCCCGTCCGTTGCCGTGGGCCTGGTGATTAGCTTTATCCCGGCCCTGCATGAGGTGGCGAACTTCAGCTGGTTCATCGGCGTCTTCCTCGGCGGCGTGACCTACCGCTGGCTGGCGCGGGAAGATCGCGAGACAGCAGGCGCGACGACGTTCAGCTCCCGCGTGGCAACGCAAAAAGAGTAACCCTTCCCTCCTCCTCTGGCCGCAGCGTAACTGCGGCCCGTTCATTCTGGCACTGTTCTTGCTGCGCTTTCTCACCCCGCTACGCAAACACGAAGGCAGGAACCATGATGGAATACCAGACTGCGATACGCGGTACATTTTTTGACATTGCCCAGGTCTGCGACAGCGCAGACACCATTGCCGAACACGCGCGCTACCTTGAGGACGGGCTGCTGTTTATTCAGAATGGTCACATTCTGGCGCACATGCCCTGGCAGGAGGGCGAGCAGTATCTTGACCCCCACAAGGGCTACACCGACCTGCGCGGTAAGCTGCTGCTGCCCGGTTTTATCGATACCCATGTGCATTATCCGCAAACGGAGATGATCGGCGCCTTTGGCGAGCAGCTGCTGGAGTGGCTGACCACCTATACCTTCCCGGTGGAGAGCCAGTTTGCCGATGAAGCCTACGCGAAAGAGATCGCCGAATTTTTCATTAACCAGCTGGTGAGCAATGGCACCACCACCGCGCTGGTGTTCTGCACGCTGCATCCGGAATCGGTCGAGGCGCTGTTTACTGAGGCGCTGCGCCTCAACATGCGCCTTATCGCCGGGAAGGTGATGATGGACAGACACGCGCCTGACTACCTGAGCGAGGACGCGAAACAGAGCTACCGGCAGACGCGTGAGCTGATCCAGCGCTGGCATCATCGGGGGCGGCTGGGCTATGCCATTACGCCACGCTTTGCCCCGACGTCATCCCCCGAGTTGCTCGCCGCGGTCAGCCTGCTGAGAGAGGAGTTTCCGGATACCTGGCTGCAAACCCATCTGAGCGAAAACCCAAACGAAGTGGCCTGGGTGAACGACCTCTGGCCGGAGCATGAACGCTATCTGGACGTGTATCACCACTACGGCCTGACCGGCGAGCGCAGCGTGTTTGCCCACGCCATCCACCTGCACCACAGCGAGTGGCAATGCCTGCATGACACCGGTTCGGCGGTGGCGTTTTGCCCCACCTCGAACCTGTTTCTCGGTAGCGGGCTGTTTCGCCTGCCCGCCTGCTGGCAGCACAGAGTGCGGATGGGCATCGGCACTGACGTGGGCGCGGGCACCACCTTTAGCATGCTGCGTACCCTGGGGGAAGCGTACAAGGTGGGTCAGCTCCAGAGCTACCGTCTCCGCGCCAGCGAGGCGTTTTACCACGCCACGCTGGGCGGCGCGCACGCCCTCCGGCTTGACGAGAAGATTGGCAACTTCACGCCCGGCAAAGAGGCGGATTTCGTCGTCATCGACCCGGACGTAACGCCGCTGCAGCGCCTGCGCAATCGCCGCTGCCAGGACATTTACGAGCAGCTCTTTGTGCTGATGACCCTGGGCGATGAGCGCAACATCAGCGAAACCTGGGTCAACGGCGTGCAGGTGTGGTCAGCTGCCCCGGTAGGTTGACCAGCCGCCGGGCGCAATCACAAACGGCAGATGGAAATGCTCGTCTGCCGATTCTCCCGTCACAAACTCAATCTGCGCGCAGGGATAGATCGTCTCGCGGCCTGTGTCGCTAAACCACTTACCGATTTCGGCCACCAGCCGGTAGCGGCCTTTTGCCAGGTTCGGGACGAATTCTGTGATGCGCCCACTGGCGTTCGTGACGCCAGTCGCCATGATCTCCCCGTCCCGCTCAAGATGAACCGTCACGCCCTCGGCGGGTTTCCCCGTTGAAATATCGAGAATATGGGTGCTGAGTGTGCTCATTCGCTAATGACTCCTTCCAGCCGCAGCAGCGTAATTTCCCGCAGCTGTTCCAGCGCGGTCAATACTTCCTGCGTATCGTTGTTTTCCAGCCGCGCGTTCAGCGCCTGTAAGATCTCTTCTCCGCTGCGGCCCTTCGCGCGGATAAGAAAGACCCGTCCGAAACGGGCTTCATAGCGGGCGTTTCCCTCCCGTAACGCCTGCGTCAGGGCAGCATCGCGGTCATTCACCGCGCCCTGTTCCTGGCGCGACAGTGCTGCCTCCGCCTGGGAACCCGCTGGCTTTTCCCCGATACGCGGATGGGCGCTCAGGGCTTGCGTTAACGCCGTCTCATCCCAGCGTTGCGTCAGCGCCAGTGCCGTACTGAACACGTCTTCCCGGCGGGAATAGGGCCGTCCGCGCACCAGGGCTTCAGCCCAGCCGGGGATCGCCACACAGGGGTGGAGTAACGCGAGAGACTCTTTCTCAGGAAGCCGATTAAAGTCGTGCAGTGCTATCATAGTATCTCCTTGATTATTCTCTTTCAGGTCATTGCACAAACCACGCCACTCCTTGCCTGAGCGTGAAACAGTTGATTCCGTATAGCTCAACTGGAAATTTTTGATTCAAAAAAAGGCAAGCTCACCGCGTCTGCGCACCTTAGCAGTGCAAACCTGCCCTTCACAACGCCGTTTTCACCCCGTTGCAGCCTGGTACGCAAATTGCTGAATGGCTTTACACCCTGCAAAAGGAGAGAAGCATGAAAGCAATCGTTATTGGTGCGGGAATTGGCGGCCTGAGCGCCGCTGTTGCGCTGAAGAAAGCGGGCATCGACTGTACCGTGTTTGAAGCCGTCAAAGCGATCAAGCCCGTCGGGGCGGCCATCTCCATCTGGCCTAACGGCGTGAAATGCATGCAGCACCTCGGCATGGGCGACATCATCGAGACGTACGGCGGGCCGATGCGTTTTATGGCCTACAAAGATTACCGGCGCGGCGATACCCTGACCCGCTTTAGCCTCGCGCCGCTGGTCGAGCGCACCGGCGGGCGTCCCTGCCCCGTCTCGCGTGCGGAACTTCAGCGCGAAATGCTGGACTTCTGGGGGCGCGATAACGTGCAGTTTGGCAAGCGCGTCGAACGTGTGCGGGAAGATGACGCGGGCGTGAGCGTCACCTTCACCGATGGCACCGCGGCAACCGGGGATTTTCTGATTGCCGCCGACGGCAGCCACTCGGCGGTTCGTCCGTATGTGCTGGGGTATACGCCGGAGCGCCGCTACGCCGGTTACGTGAACTGGAACGGGCTGGTGAAGATTGATGAAGAGATTGCCCCGGCGCACCAGTGGACCACCTTCGTTGGTGAGGGCAAACGCGTATCGCTGATGCCCGTCTCCGGCGGACGCTTCTACTTCTTCTTTGACGTGCCGCTCCCTGCGGGTCTGGCAGAAGATCGCACCACCCTGCGTGCCGATCTTACGGGCTACTTCCGCGGCTGGGCGCCGCCGGTGCAAAAGCTTATCGCCGCGCTCGATCCTGACACCACTAACCGGATTGAAATCCACGACATCGAACCGTTCGATACCCTGGTGCGCGGCAACGTCGCGCTGCTTGGTGATGCCGGGCACAGCACCACGCCGGATATCGGCCAGGGCGGCTGTGCGGCGATGGAAGATGCCGTGGTGCTGGGCGAATGCCTGCGAGAGAACCATCACATTACGCTCGCGCTGCGACAGTACGAAGCGCTGCGCTGCGACCGGGTGCGTGACCTGGTGCTGAAGGCGCGCAAACGCTGCGACGTCACCCACGGCAAAGACATGACGTTGACGCAGGCCTGGTATCAGGAGCTGAAAGAGGAGACCGGGGAGCGCATCATTAACGGTCTGTGCGAGACCATTCAGGGCGGCCCGTTAGGCTGAACAAGAGGGACAACGATGAAAAGAGAACCGACTCCACCCGCCCACTGCACCTTTGAGCCAGAGGACTGGCTGCGCCTGGCGAAATGCTGGCATCCGGTTGCACGCGCCTGCGACATCGGCCCGGCACCGGTTAAAGCAACCCTGCTGGATGAACAGCTGGTCATTTACCGGATTAACGACCAGGTCGTGGTCGCCCGGGATGTCTGTCCGCACCGTGGCGTGCCGCTGACGCTGGGCTTTCACGATGAGCACGGCATTATTTGTCCGTACCACGGCTTACGCTTCGGAGAGGACGGGCGCTGCAACCGTATCCCGTCCAGCCCCGACCAGCCCGTTCCGGCGAAGCTGAACCTGATTAACTACGCCGTGGAGGAGCGCTTTGGCCTGATCTGGACCTGTCTGGCCTTTGACCCGGACAATCCGGTACCGCTGCCCGCCATGCCGCACTGGGATGACGACGGATTCCAGCAGATTAACTGCCCGGCGTTCGAGGTGAATGGCTTCGCCGGTCGCCAGGTGGAAGGATTTCTGGACGTGGCGCACTTTGCCTGGATCCACACCGATACCTTTGCCGATCCCAATAATCAGCTGGTTCCCACCTATCAGCCGCAGGAGACGCCGTTCGGTTTCGTGGCCGATTACTGGAGTTCCGTGAGCAACTATCCCGCCAGTTCAGACGTCCAGGCTCCGGAGGGCTTCCAGTGGCTGCGTCATTTTGAAATGCATCTGCCGTTTACCGCCACGCTGACGATCCATTTCCCGGGGGAATCCCGACTGGTGATTATGAACGCCGCGTCGCCGGTATCATCGCGGGTGACCCGGATGTTCGCCCCTATCGCGCGCAACTTCGATCTGCATATTCCGGTGGAAGATGTGCATGCCTTCAATCTGCGTATTTTTGAAGAAGACCGTCTGATGGTCGAAACCCAGCGCCCGGAAAGCCTGCCGCTGGATCTGACGCTCGAAGCCCATATCCCGGCGGATAAAAGCTCGATTGCCTACCGTCGGGGACTGAAAAAGATGGGATTCGGCGAATTTTTCCTGGTATGACGGAGGCCAATATGTTGAGCGTTATCGTTGATGGGCTGTGGCGTGAGGGGGATAAAAGCCTCGCCGTCAGGCTGGTGGCGGAAAACGGCGCCGCGCTACCGGCGTGGCAGCCCGGCGCGCATATTGATGTGCACCTGCCCTGCGGCCTGGTGCGCCAGTATTCCCTGACCGGAGCCTGTGAGGACGAGGGGTATCTTATCTGCGTGGGGCGCGAAACCGCCTCGCGCGGCGGGTCGCGCTACGTTCACGAGACGCTGCGGCCTGGACAGAAACTCACGATCTCCGCCCCACGCAATCTGTTCCCGCTCGTTCAGGCAGAGCGGGTTTTACTCCTGGCTGCGGGCATTGGCATTACGCCGCTGTTTGCGATGGCCCTGCAGCTGAAGGCGGCCGGAACGCCGTTTACGCTGCATTATTACGTTAAAAATCGCGAAAGCGCGGCGTTTGTTCGGGAACTCTCAAAGTACGGTGAGTGCATCATTCATACCCTCAGCCCCCGCTCAGCGCTGGCAGAACATCTCCCCATACCGGAAGCGGGACTGCATGCCTGGGTGTGCGGACCTGCGGGTTTTATGGAGAAAGTCCGCAATGTGGCAACGACGAAGGGATGGGATAACGCCCACATTCACAGCGAGGCGTTTCAGCCTGCTGCGCCTGCCGCTGGTCATGAAACCGGCGAGATCTTTACCGTTAAACTGGCCTCCACCGGGGAGCGCTGGCCGGTGCCTGCGGATAAGACCATTGCCCAGGTCTTACAGGCAAACGGCGTAGACGTACCGCTGTCCTGTGAAATGGGGATCTGCGGCGCCTGCCTGACGCCGGTGATTGACGGCGTGGTGGATCACCGGGACAGCGTGCAGTCGGAGGCGGAAAAAGGCGCAACAAACCAGCAGGTGGCGCTGTGCTGCTCGCGGAGCCATTCGGGGGAGCTGGTGATTGGGCTGTAAAACGACATCAACATTTTAGCGGCCCTTCTTGCCGGGTGGCGCTGTGCTTACCCGGCCTACAATCCGTAACAATATCAATATATTGCACTATTCATTGTAGGCCCGTGCAAGCGTAGCGCCGCCGGGCGAAACTCACACATCGCCGTTACCCTGCCACGCGTACTCAATATGGCTGGCCTGCTCGCGCGCCAGGGCATCATCGCCCTGTAATCGCGCTGCCAGGGTAAAGGCGAAATCAAATACGTTACCCAGGCCGCGACCGCTCAGCAGATTGCCGTCTTCCACCACCTCGGCATCGACGTACCTGCCCTCGCTGACTGTTTTCCACAGATCGCCGGAACAGACGTAGCGGCGCCCCTTCAGCAGCCCGTTACCGCCCAGCACACGGGCGGCGGCGGAACAAATCGGGCAGATATATTTGCCCATTTCATCGTGGCGGCGGACGAAGGCGATGACCTCCGCGCTTTTCGCCAGGTTAACGCTGCCCTCCGGGCCGCCCGGTAACACCACGGCGTCAAAGGTGCAATCGAAACTGGCCTTCAGGGTGCTGTCCGCCACCATTGAGATGGCGTGATAGCTCACTACTTCGCGGCTCTCGCCGCAGGCAATCGTCTGCACCGTAATATTCAGGCGACGCAGGATATCAATGGTGACGATCGCTTCCCCCTCTTCAAAACCGGGGGCCAATAGCACGGCTACGCTTTTCATTTTGCTCTCCATGGCTTCAGGGTTACCAGTACGGGTGCCAAATCTGTCGCAGCCGCGCCAGCAGCTCAAGATAGAAATAGTCTCCCCAGCTACAGCACTGATCGACCCCCTTGCCGCTGCCCATATGATAAACCGAGTGTTGCAGCAGCCCTTCGGTCGGATCGTCGTCGTGGGCAAGGTAGTTATCGGTCAGCGACAGCGCAATACGCAGCGCCATCTCTTCGTAATACGCACGGTTTGCGTCGAGCGTCGGCAGCGCCTTGACCAGCTCCAGCAGACCGCAAGCGGCAATCGCCGCCGCTGAACTGTCGCGCACGGCGTCAGTACCGAGCAGCGCCAGATCCCAGTGGCACACATCATCTTCCGGCAAACGGTTGAGGAAGTAATGTGCCAGGCTGCGTGACAGCTCAACCATCTGCTTATCGCCGGTGTGCTGATAGCTGAGCAGGAAGCCGTAAATGCCCCATGCCTGCCCGCGCGACCAGCACGAGGTGTCGCTGTAGCCCTGATGGGTATTACCAAAGCGCGGCTCACCCGTCTGGACATCCATATAGTATGTGTGATACGTCGAGGCATCTTCCCGCACGATATAGTTCGCGGCCTGTCCGGCGTGAGCCGTCGCCGCTTGCGCATAGCGCGGATCTCCGGTCTGTTCGCTGGCCCAGTACAGCAGCGGCAGGTTCATATTGCAGTCGATGATCATTCGCCCCTGCTGCTCCGGGTCGTTTAAATCACCCCATGCCTGGATAATCCTGGCCGTTGGGTTAAAACGCTCCATCAGGCGCTCGGCTGCCAGCAGCGCCGACCGGCGAGCGGCTTCGTTGCCGGTGAGGCGCCAGGCGCTGATGCAGGAGAGCGAATAGAGAAAACCAAGATCGTGCGTTGCCGTGTCGATACGCTGCTCAATACGCCGGGCGAACGACGGTAAATAGCGCTCGGCGGCGTCGCGATAATGCGCTTTGCCCGTCATCTCCCACGCCAGCCACAGCTGGCCTGGCCAAAAACTGGTGGTCCATTCCACGTTATCGGTGCGCGGCCAGACGCCCTTCTCACAGGCTTCGCCGGGGAATTTATCGCCGAAGGCAACAATATTTTTGTCGAGCTTGCGCGTTACGCGGGTTAACGCCGCTTCCAGCTTCTGGCTCAGGGCCAGGCGATCGACCTGATGCAGTTCGATCGGCCGCAGCGCTTCGGTGATAACAGATTTGGTCATAACAACTCCTGAATTAATGTTTGGCCGGTTCAACCGGGGCGGAATCTAATGCCGGAGCAAAGGGGCGTGAGACATCGCACTTCGACTGGCAGCGCGACAGCGTAAAGGCGGAAATCAGCGTAAATATCAGGGCGCAGCAGCCCATCAGCAGATAGGTATGCTCAAAGCCTATCCTGTCGTACAGATAGCCAGCAGGTGGGGCGACCACAATCGACCCCACGTAAATCATCGCCTGGTAGCCCAGCAGGTACATCGTGGCGTTAACCCGACGATGGAAATGTTCGGCGATGTATTTGAAGACCGAGATCAGCAGCAGCGCGATCTCGACGCCATAAAACGGTTTGATGATAGAGATCACTATCGGGTCACTGGTGAGTCCGGAGGCGATCAGCCGAGCCCCGACCACGCAGCCGCAGAACACCAGGCCGCGCTTGGCGCCGTAGTGATTCACCAGCCACGGGATACACATCATCATCAGGAATTCCATACCCGACTGGACGGTGCTCAGGTAGCCGTACCAGGCATTTCCCTGCTCTTTGGTGGCGAAGAATGATACGAAGTAGCGCGGGAATTGCTGTTCGGCGATAAACATCATCCACGCCACCCCGGCGACGTAGAGGCTGAACATCCAGAATTTGCGGTTTTGCAGGAGCATCAGCACATCGGCAAAGACGATCTTATTGGCGGAAATAACGCTGTTATTACGCAGCTGCTCATCGCCGATTTTGAGGCTAATCAGCACCAGCAGCATCAGTACCGAGGTACCGCTGCTGAGCAGAAAGTTGGCCAGCGGCGTGACGTTAAACAACAGCCCGGAGACCGAAGCCGCCATCGCCCAGCCCAGCGAACCCCACATTCTGATGCGGCCAAACTCCAGCCCGTACAGGCGGCTAAAGCGGTCAGCGTAAGATTCAGACGCCGCCACGCCAGCGTACCAGCCCAGGCTCAGATACAGCGCGCCGATGATAATCCCGGCCATCGCATGGCTTTCCAGCAGCGGCTGGTACACCAGCGCAAAAAACGGTGCCATCAGCGCAGAAATGGCGCAGACAAAATAGAGCAGCCACTTGCTCATGCCGATTTTGTCCATGATGTAGCCATACACCGGCTTCAGGACAACCGCGAAGACGCCATTGATGGCGAACACGCTGCCGATAGTGATGCTATCGAGGCCCACTTTCTGGCTCAGCCACAAGGCGTACAGGCCAAAGCTGGATGACCAGGTGAAGAAGTAGAGAAAAATAAAGGTACTCATTTTGTACTGTGCGGCGCGTACGGACGATGATGTGCTCATAGCGATGTCTCCGGGGCCAGAACGAGCGTCGTTTCTTGTCGTGCCATCACGAAGCGTACCGCGTCATCGCTAATGAAGGCCTGCGGGCAGTGTTGCGGATCGAAGCCTGCGGCATTTCCCGCCCACACCGCGCTTATCAGCAAATGCGTGCCGGGGTCGAGTTCACCGCGCAGCAGCGGCACTGCCGCGCGCTCGGCAAACAACAGATTACTGTTTGGCGGCGTCACCACCGTTTCGCCGCGGCGGGCGTGCGGATGTAAACAGAAAATGGCTGAGGCATCCTGGGCATTGCGTAACCAGCAGGCGCTTTCAATCTCCTGCGCCTGCGGCTGTGGGCGGTTCGCGAGGCTAAAGCCCCCTTCCGCGCAATCCAGCGCGCGTTGAGTATTGATACGATGGACGCGCAGTTGCCAGTCGCCCAGCGCCAGCAGCCAGCTCTCAATCACCACGTCGCGCCACGGCAGCCAGCGGCTGTAAATGGTGCCGTCAGCGGTGACCACGTGCTGGCATTCACGGCGACCACGCCAGTAGTTATCTTTTTCGGCCAGCAGCAGCATCGAATCGGGTGCGGCATGGTTCAGGCCATAGCGCCCGCGTTCGAGGGTGAAGCCAAAGCGGGTGGAATAGGCAAATTTGCAGTATTTCGCTTCGGTATTCACGAAGTTGTTCAGCTCCAGCTGGCCGGACATCAGCATCCACAGGTGATCGGCCTGATGCACCACCACCTGATCCGCGTGGGCTATCGTGTGCTGAGCGGGCAATGGCGGCAGCGGCAGCTCGGCCGCCTGCCAGAAGGCGTCGCCCTCATCTAATGCCAGTACCAGCAGGGTCTTCAGGCCCCAGTACGGTGAACCCGGCGCGTTGTAGTCTTCCGCCATCGCCAGATTCGGGTAGCTGTAGCCGACGCTCAGTATGCCGTCGCGGTCGAATATCGGCTGCTTCAGCCACCAGCGCAGATGGCGCAGCACGATGCCCTTAATTACGCCCGGCGAAAAGACCTCCAGCCCGGCGAAAGCCGCCGCACTCCAGAACGCCGCCTCGGCAAAGCGGTAGGTCAGGCTACGGCCAAAGGGGATCGCCGAGCCGTCTTCGGCAAAGAAATGAATGAAGTCAGAGGAGAAACGCGCGGCGCGATCGCGCAGGGTTGCACACCGCGTTGGATCAACATCGGCCATTAGCTTCGCGTAAATCAGGCCATAGAAATGGAAGCCCATCGAGATGTAATAGTCGCGCGGCCGGCCCGGTCCATCGGAGTACCAGCCATCTCCAAGATAGTAGTGCTCCATGGCAGCGAAATGCTTTTCCAGCGCCTGCGGATGGGTCGGCATGCCACAATAATGGAAGCCAACCTGCACTAGAATCGGAAAGAAGTGCCAGTTGTTATCGGGGATATCCTGGGTCTCGCACTGCTTTAGCCAGCGCCATAGATTCTCTTTCTCCGTCTCAGTGAAATGTGCCAGTACGGTTTCGCCCGCCAGCGCCAGCAGTAACCCGTAAGCCGCCATTTCGACGATTCGCTGATCGAAAGGACCGACATCGCCCCAGTAATCAGCATGCTGCGGATTGGTGCCGTTTTTTATCGCCTGTAAATAGAAAGAGAAGTGTTGCGGCTCGCTGCCGCCAGCCAACAATGGCGTGATGCCCCACAGCAGACGGGAAAAGGTTTCCATGCTCGCGACCTGCTGGCCGTAGTGAGCGGTAAAGTTCGCTAAATCAATGCGGCTGGCGTCTTTTTTAAAATAAGGCGTCACCGCGTTCAGCATATCGTTAACCAGCCGCAGTACCTCATCACGGCTCGTCAGTGGGTTATCCAGATGAATATTTTCAGGTTGCACAGGGTCCTCCCGCATAACACGAGGGTAGAGATAAGTTATTGTTATTTGGCTTTTTAAAGCCACGAGTGCGACGTCTGAATGAAGAGTAACCGCTTTTATTCCCGGTGCTGAGTGAGCAGACTCACAAAATTAAACCGGCATTTCATTTTTGCTGGATTTTGTCGATCGAGAGAGGGATAAATTACAAATGATGGTCTAAAAATTTAAATCTGTTGTCCTGGAGGGAAAATGGGTGAAACGCAACTGCTGGAACGCATTACGCTCGATCGGCAGGCCATTTCATTTAACCGCATGTACACCACCAGCGCGGTTTACTACCACTGGCATCAGTGCGTTGAATTGCTCTATATTTCCAGCGGTTATGGCATCGTGGTGGTGGACAATCAGCACTACACCGCCCGTCCAGGGCGTTTATTTGTCTTCCCGCCCTTCCGTTTGCACAAAGTGCAGGTCGATCATAGCGATAAGAACCCCTACCACCGCACCACCATGCACATTGCGCAATCGGTCGTCGAAAGTGCGCTCAGCACCTTTCCGCGCCATCAGGCCCGGTTCGCCGCGCTGGCCGCCAGCAATCTCCCGGCACAAATTTACGATCTCAGCACGCACGCGCCGTTTATTGAGAGAATACTTGAACAGTTTCAGCGCCTGGAGGACAACGCGCAGACCGAGGCCTGCGAGGTGGCATTTCTGGTGATGCAGTTGATGACATGTCTGCCCGAGCAGCCGCAGCCCTACCCGCCGCGCCAGCAGACCGTCGCCTCGCGGATAATGAGCTGGGTCGAAGCCCACTATGCCAGCAAGTTTTCGCTCGATCGGTTAGCGCACGACCTGGGGCTCTCGCGAAGCTATACCTCACGCATTTTCCGCCAGCAGACCGGCGGTAGCATCCACGAATATTTGCTGACCCGGCGGATTAAAAGCAGCTGCGATCTCTTACGGTACAGCGGTGAGCCTGTTGACGCCATTGCACTGGCAGTGGGGTTTAGCGAGGTGACCTATTTCATTACCTGCTTTAAAAAGATGATGCGTCAGACGCCGCTGCAGTATCGACGGAGTAACTCCGGCACCAGAATTCCCGGTTAAGGCGGTTTTAACAAACAAAAAACCCAGGTCGCATAACGACCTGGGTTTCGAATTTGGCGGAAGCGTAGAGATTCGAACTCTAGAACCCTTTCGGGTCGCCGGTTTTCAAGACCGGTGCCTTCAACCGCTCGGCCACGCTTCCAAAGTGAGGCGCACTATAAACATCTATTAGCGCCTTGTAAAGCAGGAATTTTTCTATTTCTACGCCCTGGCGTTTAACTGCACAAAAAATCGCTCATTCCCCGATCCCCGCGTCGCTCTCTCCCACTTGTACATACCGTTACACGGCAACGCTCATCCTTCTAAATCGCTCTGGTATAGAATGCCCCAAAATAGACGGCCATTTGTTGTGTAATTGTTATAAAGCCGGTTATTAACGGATTTTAGAAAATTGCCGCCATGTAGTCTTACTGGTTAATGATGAAAATCAAAAATACGTTTTGCTTACATATCCTGATGGCAGCCCTGGCCATTTTATTCCTCAGCATTCACCCGCTGGTGACCAGCTTTGATCCGCCGCTTAAATTCCAGCCGCTGATCAAATCCATGGCGGGCACAACGAAAGAACAAGCGGAAAAAATTGCCACCATTTCCCATGCCCTGGAGGGGAATGCCATTTTCTTCATTGGTGCCTCTGAAGTTGCCACCTCCGAAGATGAACATTACGCGGTCTATCATTATTTTAATCAGCAATTACACCAACCCGTCGTGGCGTATGGCGATGCGTTTGTCGATGATGAAACACAATTTTTACTGTTTTCACGTTTTAAAAATAGCCTTAACGCAAACAGTAAAGTGGTTTTATTGTTGGCACCTGACAGCTTTTACTCAAAAGGTCTGCCACCCGCTATCTATGCGGATAATTTTCCGGGCTCTGTTTTTGATCCCCTGATGAAGGATCCGCAGGCACGTCCGATCCTCGTGAATTATTTAAAACATATTGATGCTAAAGAGATAAGCCATTTAACCTTTGGGCAAATGCGTGTCTTCGGCTGGCACCCCGATCTGATTTGGGATGAGATCGGTTTCCAGTTCGCTAATTTTTGTACCCTGATAAAAAACGACTGGCTGTCGCTGCTCAATATCAGGCCTGAGACGGCGCAACCCTGGCCGCAACAGCCAACCACCCACATGACTCCGGACTGGAATAAAGAGCTGGCGAATGCCCGTGAATTAAATAAAGTTCGCCAGCAAAGCGCGGCGACCCTGTGGATGGACAAAACGATTTACGAAGAGGACGGTAAGCCGCAGCAGTGGGATGACACGCCGGTGGTGCCCGGCCAATTCGCTGCGTTCAGGAAAACCGTCCAGCTGCTGAAGGCACATCACGTGCAGGTCATTGCTATCGTCGACCCGGTTAACCCGTGGGCGCTTTACCATACCGATACTTTCCGCCCGTACGATAAGCAAATTCAATCCATTCTGAAAGAGAACCAGATCCCTTATTTAGATATGTACGCTATGCCTTATCAGAATGGCTGGAACTGGGACCGACTGCACCCGACTGAACTGGCCTGGGTGCCTATGCTTCGCTTTATTGCACAGAGTTTTAAATAATGAAAATCGCGATCCGTCTGTTTTTCCTTTATCTCCTGCTTGGGATCACCATCGTCGCGTGGACCGCTGTCGATGACAGCATGAGTATGCAACTGCATTTTGAATATCAGAAATTCTGAGGCCGAATGATGTACAGCTCAGGACTGTTTTTTGTCTGTTTATTTTCATCGGCACTGGTATTTGCGCTGATTAATCGCCTGCTGCGCCATCGCCTGACCTGGTTATCGTCCTTGGCCGTCCTGACAGCATTGGGCTGGGGCTATATTTTTCAGGGCGATTATCGTATTCCGGCGATCGTTTTTGGCTGTTTTTATCTTTTCGCCACGTTAAAAGAAAAAGGATGGTTAAAAACCTGGCAGGCGATCGTGTTAACGCTGCTGCCCCTGTTTTTGGTGAAATTACATTTTAATCACCATCTCGGCATGATCGGTCTCTCTTTTATGACCTTTCGCGCGGTGGATGTGCTGTTGTATCGCAGTAAAAAAGAGGGCCAGAATATTCTGCACTATTTCTGCTACCTCTTTATGCCCTTTATTATTCTGGCCGGGCCGATGTACCGCTGGCGGACATGGATGAGCGATGTGAATAAACCCGCATTCACCCTTAACCGTGAACAATGTTTAACAGCGTTAGAGCAGATCGTCACCGGTATCATCCAGAAGTTCCTGTTTGCCATGCTGATCGATTCGCTTGTGGTGCAGCCCTGGAGCCATAAGCCGTTTTCGCTGACCGTCGGCGTGGTGATGTCGATTGCTTACAGCGCCTATCTGTACTTTGATTTTGCAGGTTACAGCAATATGGCCATCGGTGCCGGGCGCTTATTCGGGCTGAATATTCCGGCAAACTTCAATATGCCGCTGCTTGCAAAGAACCCTCAGGACTTCTGGCGGCGCTTCCACATCAGCCTGTCTGAATGGCTGCGCGATGTGGTGTTTATGCCCGTCTATATGAACCTGATGAAGTTCAACTTTTTCCGTCAGAACAAAACGCTGGCGCAAAATATCGGTATTTTTTGCACCCTGTTCTGCATGGGGGCATGGAATGGCCTGGAACGCCATTATGTCATCAGCGGCGCGCTGTTTGGCGCCATTTCTGTCGCACACAACATGCTGCTGTGGTCAGCCAAACGCAGCCCGGCATTACACCGCGGTTTGCAGTATCCGGCAGTGGCGTTTTTGGGGCGAATTCTGACGCTGGGCAGCGCCGCAGGATCCCTTTACATCTTTAGTGGAATGTCTCCTCTATGAAAAATCACACCGATCTGCAGGAACTGCAGGATTTCTTACGTGCGGCATTGCGCGATCCCGCCTCCCCGCAGCAGCTGGCCATCACGGGTAGCGACGAAACCCTCAGCTGGCTACAGCTTTCCGCCGCCGTGATGGACTGGGCGGAACGCTATCAACGCTGCAAGCCTATCGAAGGCACACCGGTCGTATTATATGGTCATCAGCAGGCCGAGTTCGCCGTGGCGATTTATAGCTGCCTGTTGCACAACATTCCGTACATCCCGGTGGATTGCATCTACCCGCAGGAGCGGCTCCGGGAGATTTGTAGCCTGGCCAGTGTCCCTTACTATTACGACGTGGCAACCCGGCAGTTTATTGCCACCGGTGAAGCGGGCAAGGTCCTGGAAGAGCAGGATCTCGCCTATATCATGTTTACCTCAGGCAGCACCGGCAAACCGAAAGGCGTGCAGATTGGACGCGAGAGCGTCTGGCACTTCATGAAATGGGTCAGCCGGGACTTTTCCCTGCCGGCAAAACCGGTGCTGATGAACCACGCGGTGTTCAGCTTTGACCTCTCCCTGATCCCTTTGCTGGCGAACCTGGCGATGGGCGGACACATCGTGCTCAACGCCAAAGAGGCTATTCAGAAAGAGAACTGGCTGGCGCGACTCAAAAGCAACGCGGTCTCCGCCTGGGTGTCCACGCCCTCTTTTGCCTACCAGCAGCTGCTGTCCCCGCAGTTTAACAGCGAGTATTTGCCTGAACTCGGCGTCTTTATCTTCATTGGTGAAGTGCTCAATAAAGCGCTGGTTAAACAGCTGCGCCGCCGTTTCCCGCAGGCCAAAATCATCAACTCCTATGGCCCAACGGAAGCGACCATCGCGACGACGGTGGTTGAAATTACGGATGAGATCCTCATCCAGGACAGCGCCGTGCTGCCGGTGGGGGTCATGATGCCGGAGAGCAGAATGGACATTTCCGCCGAGGGCGAGCTGATTATCTGGGGTAAAAACGTCATGCGCGGCTACCTCGGCCTGCCGCAGGAGAACGCGGCAAAATTACTGCATCGGGATGATGACGCGTGTCGCGGCTACCGGACCGGCGATCTGGGTTATGAAGCGGGGATGATCTATTGCCAGGGTCGCAACGATAGTCAGGTCAAACTGAATGGCTACCGTATTGAAATCAACGAGATCGAAAACCGTCTGCTGGCCATGTCCGGCATTAATGAAGCGGTAGTGATGCCGCTGATGAAACCCTGCGGCAGCGTGCTGCGTATTGCCGCGTTCTGCGTGACGGAAATGGCACCGGATACGATCAAAACCTCGCTGTCGAAAGTGGTTCCCCACTATATGGTGCCTTCACAAATTATCGTAAAAGACGCGTTGCCGCTGAACCCTAACGGCAAAATTGACCGCAAATTGCTGGACGCTTACGCCCGCACTCATTAATTATCCAGGAAACATAATGGAAAACGAAATTCTCGCTCTGTTCGAAAAAGTATTATCCCGTAAAGTGGGCTTTCACGATGAACTGATTGAATCTGATATTCTCGACTCTATTCTGGCAGTCGATATGGTGCTGGAAGTGCAGGACGTTTACGGCTGTATGATCCCGCCAACTGACGTAGCGACGGTGTTGAAGACCCCGGCAGATCTCGCCCGCTATATTGAAGAGAACCGCTAAGCCCCTCTGTATGACCCCGCCCTGGGGGCTCTGGCGCACCGCGCCAGAGCCCTGAATCCAAAATGAATACCTTTCACGGGAATGAAACCCACCGCTGATATGATTTCTCCTACACTTTAGGGGTCGTGTTGTTTTTAACAGAGGAGTCTGCGGTATGGCATTCGTAACAACGAAAGACGGCGTCAACATTTACTACAAAGACTGGGGTCCGAAAGAAGCTCAACCCATTGTTTTCCATCACGGCTGGCCATTGAGTGCCGATGACTGGGATAACCAGATGCTCTTCTTCCTTGCAGAGGGCTATCGCGTTATCGCTATCGATCGTCGTGGTCATGGACGTTCGGATCAGGTCAGTGAAGGTCACGATATGGATCATTATGCGGCCGACGCGTCGGCCGTGGTTGAAAGCCTGGATCTGCACAATGCCGTGCATGTCGGTCACTCTACCGGCGGCGGCCAGGTCGCCCGCTATGTAGCGAAATACGGCCAGCCGCAGGGGCGCGTCGCCAAAGCGGTGCTCGTCAGCGCCGTTCCCCCGCTGATGGTCAAAACAGAGGATAACCCCGGCGGGACACCCATCGAGGTGTTTGACGGCTTCCGTAGTGCGCTGGCAGCCAATCGCGCGCAGTTTTACCTCGACGTAGCCAGCGGCCCTTTTTACGGTTTTAACCGGGATGGCGCGGAGGTTTCACAGGGTACGATTCAGAACTGGTGGCGTCAGGGAATGATTGGCAGTGCCAAAGCGCACTATGAGGGGATTAAGGCGTTTTCAGAGACTGACCAGACGGAGGACTTAAAAGCCATCACGGTTCCCGTTCTGGTAATGCAGGGCGATGACGATCAGGTCGTACCGTATAAGAATGCCGCCCTTCTGCAGGACAAGCTGCTGGCGAACAGCGTGCTGAAAATTTATCCAGGCTTCCCGCACGGGATGCACACCACGCATGCGGAGACCATCAACGCGGACATTCTGGCGTTTATCCGTTCATAAACGTCAGGTTTTAAATTCACGCCAAAAGAAAAACCCCAGCTTAACGAGTAAGCTGGGGTTTATATCTGGCGGAAGCGCAGAGATTCGAACTCTGGAACCCTTTCGGGTCGCCGGTTTTCAAGACCGGTGCCTTCAACCGCTCGGCCACACTTCCTAAGTGAGGCGAACTATAAACACCTCACCGCGTGCTGTAAAGAGTGGCTGCAATCGTTCGCTGTAAAAATAGCCAAAACGCGTTTAATCGGTTGAACTGACGACATATCGGCGATTTTAACAGCATAACATTCAGCCCGCCCTCTTAGTGCTTTTTGATGTACATATCTTTTGTGAAATAGTACCCGAGCTTATCCGGTGTGAATCCCCCTACCCACGGTTTGACCAGGTGGGTACGAACGTAGTGATAAACCGGAATGGCTGGCACATCACGGCCAAGCAGATCCTCCGCCTGCTGGTAGAACTTACCCCGTTCCCCGGCTGTTTTCGCTTTCGCGGCGTTGATCAGGGCCTGGTCGTACTCCGGATTGCTGTACTGGCTGGTATTTTCGCTGTCGCCGGTACGGAAGTTGTTCAGGAAGGTTGCTGCATCGTCGTAGTCCGCAATCCATGCGTAACGCACCGCGTCAAAGTTGTGGGTGTGCATGGTATCCAGCATGGTTTTCCACTCCTGATTTTGCAGCTTCGCGTCCACGCCGAGGTTTTTCTTCCACATGGAGCTGGCGGCAATCGCGATGCGCTGGTGCGATTCAGAGGTGTTATAGAGCAGGTTGAAGCGCAGAGGATGGCTTTCGTTATACCCCGCTTCGCTGAGCAGTTTTTTCGCCTCCGCGATGCGCTTGTCCAGCGGCCAGCTGGCGTAATCCGGGTTCTGCAGCTTGACCCCACCGATGTCCGGCTGGCTAATCAGCCACGCCGGACGCTGCCCCTGCCCTAACACTTTCCCGGCAATGATGTCTTTATCCAGCGCCATATTCAGCGCCTTACGCACGCGCGCGTCGTTGAACGGCGGGCGCGTGGTGTTGAACTCGTAGTAATAGGTCGCGAGCTGCGGTGAAACGTCCAGCTCGCTGCCAAGGGTTTTCTTCAGCTGGGCAAACTGGTTAATGGGGACCGTGTAGACAATATCAATTTCACCCGCTTTATAGCGGTTCACATCTGAAGCTTCAGAGGTGATGGGCAAATACGTCACTTTGTTGATAACAGTATGCGCATTATCCCAGTAGCGCGCGTTACGCTCCGCCACAATGCGTTCGTTGACCACCCACTGAGAAAGTTTATACGCCCCGCTGCTGACGAAATGCTCCGGCTTGGTCCACTTATCGCCGAAACGCCCAATCAGCACTTTGTCCACCGGTACCAGCGACGGGTGCGCCAGCATCGCAAGGAAAGCCGCGTTTGGCTGCGTGAGCGTCACTTCCAGGGTGGTATCGTTAATCGCTTTTACCCCCAGCGTATCGGGGGCTTTTTTCCCCTGGGCGATATCGGCCGCGTTGGCAATATGCATGTTGCCCGGATAGCTGGCATACGGTGACGCGGTTTTAGGATCGATCAGGCGCTGCCAGCTCCAGACCACATCTTCTGCGATAATCGCTGTCCCGTCGCTCCAGGTGATGCCCGGCCGCAAATGGAACGTCCAGACGGTATTGTCTTTGTTCTCCCACTTTTCCGCCAGCCGGGGCTGAATTTCACCCGTCGGGGAGACGCTCACCAGACCTTCGAATAAATCGCTGATAATATTGAATTCGACATCGCTTTCGACTTTATGCGGATCGAGCGAAGCCGGTTCACTGCCATTATTTCTGACCAGTTCCTGTTTCTCTGCCAGCGCGGTTCCTGCCGGGACGTTGGCCGCCCAGGATGCCGTACTGGCGCACAGGATCCCGGCGGTAAGTAAAGAGAGTGTAAAGCGCGTGCGTGTTTGTGGTTTCATGTCCTTCGCCTTATTGTCTGTTTTATGACGATCCGGAGATAACTCTTAGCGCCCTAAGGGTAATAACGCAATATTTTTCAGTAACCTATAAGAGGTTGATCTGGTAAATTTTCTCAAACCGCTGTTCATTCTGGTGAAATGCATTTCTGCAGAAGAAATAACCATCTCCTTCGCTAACGTGCTGAGTAAAGATGGGTAAAACCACTTTGAGACTGGCTCGCCGTTTCCTATTCTTTCCGCTAATTACATCTGTCATAAGAGAGTGACTCATGGATCGTATTATTACTTCTTCACGCGACCGCACATCGCTACTCAGTACCCACAAGGTGCTGCGCAATACCTATTTCATGCTCAGCCTGACGCTGGCGTTTTCGGCGATCACTGCCACCGCCAGCACCGTGCTGATGCTGCCGTCTCCGGGGCTGATCCTGACGCTGGTGGGGATGTATGGGCTGATGTTCCTGACCTACAAAACCGCGGATAAACCGGTCGGTATTCTGTCCGCGTTCGCCTTCACCGGCTTCCTGGGCTATATCCTGGGGCCAATTCTGAACGCGTATCTGTCTGCCGGTATGGGCGACGTGATTGGCATGGCGCTGGGCGGTACCGCGCTGGTGTTCTTCTGCTGCTCGGCCTACGTGCTGACCACCCGTAAGGACATGTCCTTCCTCGGCGGTATGCTGATGGCGGGTATCGTGGTGGTGCTGATTGGTATGGTGGCTAACATCTTCCTGCAGCTGCCTGCCCTGCATCTGGCGATTAGCGCGGTGTTTATCCTGCTGTCATCTGGCGCGATCCTGTATGAAACCAGCAACATCATTCACGGCGGTGAGACGAACTACATTCGCGCCACCGTGAGCCTGTATGTATCGCTGTACAACATCTTCGTCAGCCTGCTGAGCATTCTGGGCTTCGCCAGCCGGGATTAATCTGCATCACTGATACGAAAAAAGAGAATGCCCATGGCATTCTCTTTTTTTTGTCTTATTCTCCCCGGCAGATATAGGTAGGATAACGCCGGTCCTGAATCAGCCACACGGCGGGCGATAGTTCAGAGATCGTCAGGTAGTAACGTGCGGTCGGATAGGCGAAGCTTCCCCATTGAGCATCCGGGGTATTGTCATTGTGTCGACGCCGGGTTTTGGTGTAGCTCAATACAATGACGTTATCATCTTTCCGTTGCTCCCAGGTAAAGTCGACATCCCTGTCAACGATCAAACATTGCCCGCCAGCCCTTGCCGCGCCTTTGTAAGTCGTCAACCCGGTTCCATCCTGATGAAAATAGAACTGAGCAAAGGTATTGACCTTCACCTCACTTGCTTTTCCCTCATTGCGCGTGAAATTAAATTCTGTACTGCAGGCAAGCACATCCTTTTTACCCAGGCCGCCAGAACAGTAAAAAGCGCTATTGCACCACCAACCAGTACACCGCTCAGCCCAAAAATAAGTTTTATTTTCATTTTTCAGCCCCGCTTTTATAACGAATGGTTTTGCACAGTCTGGTTTTACTTCCCGGGCAGGCACCAATGAAAACCTCATCCGCGGCGGAAATAGCAAAACGGGCGCTGAAATAATAAATATTATACTCTTCTCGCTCGCATGCCACGTTATTCGCCTCCAGCTGTTTCGCTAATTTCGATAACACTAACGGCCGTCCATGATCGTTAATTATCCAGATACTGCAACGCGCAATTTTTTCCTTAACTGGCGTGAGTTTCGCCGGAACGGTTATCCCCTGCGGGCGGCTAAAGTACAGGCAGCCCCCTAGTGCAGCGACGATCGCGACCGCCGTAATCGCCCCCCTTTTCAGGAACGTGCGCCGCGGCTTTACGTCTTGCTGTTCAACCGGAGACTGAGAATCAACGGGTTGAATATTCTCCCGAGGCTGAAAAATCACATCGGCCTCAAAACGAAATCCATAGCGGGGTACGGTCACGATAAATTCATGCCCCTCTCCCAGCGACTGGAAGCTTTTACGTAATTCGCTTACCGCTTTATTGAGATTATTTCCTGATGGCGTAAAGCCGAACGCTTCCCACACGCGCGCGATCAATTCATCCCGGCTAAGGTCACGACCTCTGTGCTTAATAAACTCCTGTAAAAGACGAACGGCCGGTGCCGAAAGCGTTAATACAGACTCGGGTTGTCCAACAAGACTTATTGCATGTGCTTCAGGATCGAATAACAACGAATTATTGCATATAAAAAACATCTTTTATTCTCGGCTGTTACCGCATGCTTTTTAATCCCTGGTACATCGACATGAAAACCACCTCCTGATCTGCTTATTTTGTAATCAGAAGGAATTTTCTTCCCATCCCTGGTCGCGGTATTTTCGCTTAACTATACAACCTTAAAGACAGAAAAGCAGGATAAAAAACTGTATTTAACGAGTTAATTAATACAAATTTTCACAAACCGCTGTTCTGGTTAAAGTTTCCCTGCCCTGAAGCGATACGAAAGCAGACGGTGTCCTGGTGTTAACGCGCCACCGATGAACTCAGAGCAGGCAGGCAGAATGTGAAACAGAAAAAAAGAGTGAACATGACAACCGCCTTTTATGTCGCCGCGCTGTCATTACCATTTTTCTCAGAAATGGCAATGGCCAATATGAGCGTGTACCCGATGGAACTTAACGTGGATAAGTCCGGGGCGGCGCAAATAAAAGTGGCTTCAAAAACGGATGATATTCAGTTCATTCGGGTGAGGCAAAAGAAAATTCTTAATCCCGGCACTGCCGACGAAAAAGAGATTGATGTCGCCTCGTGGAAAGAAGGTGGCGTTGTTGTGACGCCAGAAAAATTTGCCCTGGCGGCTGGCGCAATGCGCGTCGTTCGTCTGGTATCGCTCACGCCACCGGAAAAAGAGACCACCTGGCGCGTCTATTTTGAAGGGGTAAAGCAACCTGACAGCATTATTCCAGGTCAGGCAGAAAGCGCTGCGGCGAAGGCGACATTGGGCGTCAATGTCATCTGGGGCGCCCTGATCCACCTCGCCCCGGAAAAAAGTGTGGTTTCACTCTCGATAGACCCTCGCAGGGGGACATTAAAAAACAACGGTACGCTGCGCGTGCCGCTGAGAGAGATCGGTATTTGTGACGCAAATTCGTCGTGTAAATGGATTAAAGAAGACGCGACGATTTATCCAGACACCGAACGGAAATTAAAAACGCTCACAAAGACACAAGGCCATAAATATAAATTCCGCTACTTCAACTGGGTGAATAAAACCGCTGAAGAAGCTGATTTACCCGTCGTGCAATAACACGACGTTACCGTAAAGACCCCAAAGGGTTTGTTTAAAGAGCCAGGGTGCTCATTTGTAAATATGGAGATATCAATGCGTAAGTATTTTAAACCCCTGATGATTGTTGCCGCGATGACCACGTCCGTTAGCGCGCTGGCGATCCAAAAAGATATTACCGTCAACGCCAGCGTTGATTCACAGCTGGATATGACCCAGGCCGATAATACGCCGCTGCCGGCAAGCATCGATATGCAGTACCTGCCAGGCCGCGGTCTGGAAAGCTACCGCCTGAATACCAAGGTATGGTCTAACTCCGCCACCAGCAACGTGAAAGTCCGTCTGGTGAGTGCCGCGAAGCTGGCAAATGCCGACGGTGCTGAGTCCATCCCAATGACGGTGAAGCTGGGCGATAAAACCCTCTCTACCGCCGATGTTGAATATACCGGTACCGAACTGTTCCCGGGGAGCATTGAAAACGGTTCAGCGGTACTGCCGCTGACCATTTCTCAGACCACCAAAGGCATTCTGAAAACAGGTCAGTACAGCGGCGTTGTCAGCCTGATGCTGACGCAAGCGACGACCACGGAAGGCGGTGCGTAACACCACAGCACCTAAGGAATAACGTCAGAGGGTGCCCACCCTCTGACGTCAGGATGATGTCGAGGCTCGTTCATGGCGTTTCACAGAAATACTCTCCTCTTTGTTGCTTTGTTACCCGCTTCTATCCAACTCGCCTGTGCCGGGATGACCGTCCCGGCAGGTTTTGAAGATCTGGCGAAAACCCAGCGCCTGTGGACAGAGGTAAACCTCTATGGCGAGTCGCTTGGCCTGTTTGAAACGGATATCACGCTTGAAACGGTCAGTTTTGTCGCACCTGAAACCGTTGTAGCAGCCATCAAACGACGGTTTAACGACGACCCTGCTCTCGTTGCCACCGTGTCTGCCACGCTGGCCGTTCCGCTTGCCCGTAACGGCAACCTGGCCTGCAGCAGCAACAGCTCCGCAGCGGGCTGCGATTACATTGATACCGACCGCGCGGCCATTATCTATGACGAGAATAACGCCCGTATTAGCCTGTTTTTAGACAAGAAATTCCTGCCTAAAGCCACCGCGGAAAATCAGTGGTATCAGCCCACGCAGGACACCGAAAATGCGCTTATCCATCAGCAGAATGTTAATTTTGTTGCCGACAGGGATTATCAGTCAGCCACCGTGCAGGGCAATGGCGCGCTGGCGCTCACGCAGGACGGCTATGTTAACCTCGACTGGACCTGGCTGGGACAGCGTTCAAGGCACCAGCAGCAACAGGAAATCACCGTTAACAATGCCTGGTTCCGCCAGGATATCTTGCGCCAGTACTATGTCCAGCTGGGCGAAATGGATACCCGCGATCTGTTCAGTAATGCTGGTGGAAATATCAACCTCAGCCAGCTGCCGCTGGGGAAAATTCGCGGCGTGCGCGCAGGCTCAACACGGGCGTGGATAAATCCGGTTCAGCAGTCAAAGGGAACCCCTATCACCGTGCTGCTTTCCCATGACGCGCGTATTGATGCCCGCCGTGGCAGTCAGCTGCTGGCCAGCTTTTACCTGAATGCCGGGGCGCAAACTCTCGACACGCGATCGTTTCCGGACGGGAGCTACACCGTCACGCTGTCGGTCTATGAAAATAACCGGCTAACGCGTACCGAGCAGGTGCCGTTTACCCGAACCGGCATTACGCCATTCGACCGCGTCGAGTGGTTCCTGCAGGCGGGTGAAACCGACAATAGCGATCAAAACGAAGAACCCAGCGCGGTTGCGCAGGCGGGCGTACGCCTGCCCGTCACCGAGACCTTAGCGCTTACCAGCGGAGCAACGATAAAGCAAAACCAGCGCTTCCTGGAAAATGCGCTCGACTGGAGCCGGGGCTTCAACGCGGGCCCGATCGACGGCGTGCTGAGTACCCGGTTTAGCTACCTTTACGGCAGCGAAGGCCAGCGCGGCAATATTCAGCAAATCAGCTACAACGACGGTTTTTCACTGAGCCTCTATCGCAACGCGCTATCAGCGGAAAACTGCAACACCCGAAGCGCCGGGTTTGACGCCGTGAACGGCTGTTATCGCACCCTCTCGGTGATGTTTTCCGTCCCTGTCGGCGCCTGGTATGCGAGCCTCGGCTATTCGGATAACCGCAACGAAGGACGGTACGTTTCACGCCGGGAGCTGCCGGATAGCGACGATCGCCACGATGCGGGTTTGCCGTGGGAATCGGTCTATATGACCCGCTCGCGCTCGCGGGCCTGGCAGGGAGGCCTGAGCAATGCCTTTAGCACCCATGGTCTGAACATTAACAGTAGCGTTAACCTCTTCATGCGCAACGATGATGCCCGCGACGGCAGGGACAAAGGCGGCTACCTGAGCGTGAGCCTGTCCATGGCGCATAACCGTCAGGGTGATGCGTCTAGCTATACCTCTCTGGGGGCGACCTGGCAGCACCAGCAGCGTGAAAAAAATCAGCTGAGCTACAACGTGGCGCATAACTGGTACAGCGATGCACGCGGTGAAAACGAGTACGGCCTTAGCGCATCAGGCATTAACAGCGACTCGCTGAATACCTCAGCCTATACGCGCCAGGGCGGGCGATATGGCAACGGCAGTCTGACCGTCAGCGACGCCTGGGATCGTCAGGACAGACGCCATACGCTGAGCACCAGCGGCAACTACAGCTCGACACTTGCGCTGTCGCGTTCTGGCCTGTGGCTGGGCCGCTGGAGCGACGGACGCCCTGCTTCCGCCGTCGCGGTTAACGTTGCCACACCGACTGATACCCTGGCTCCGAGCGTTGCCGTGTCGCTGGATAACAGCGGGAGCGCAGACATTCCGGGTAATAGCCGCGCTCTCTTCGCCGTACCGGGCTACCAGCAGACCACGTTGACGATTAACGAATCGCTGGATGTATCCCGGGGAGCCAGCAGTGAGATCACGCAAGGTTCAGGCAGCAGAACGCTGTTTATGGTGCCAGGCAAACTGCTGCGTCGGGATGTGCAAACCACCGCAAGCTACACCTGGCTCGGCCAGTTAACCGACGAGCGTCATTCGCCGTTTATCGGTGGTGTGCCGCTGAACGTTAACGGCTGGAGCGATCTCGGCAACGGCGGATTCAGCGCCCAGAGCGATGCCCTGCTGCATAACCTCTACCTGGTGCGTCAGCAGCAGTTTTATCAGTGCGAACTCAACGTGAAAAGTATGCGCGACGTGGTGCGCTATGTCGGCTCAATTCCTTGTCGGGAATTAACCTTCTCGGCCCTGCCGGATGCCGTCCAGCAGCAGGCGCAGCTGATGCTCGCCGGACGATCGGTACCTGCCGGGCCAACTGCCATGAACGCCGACAACCTCACTAAAGGGAAATGATGTGATGAAGTACCTCTTTATTTTACTGTTGTTAAGCCTGTGGACAGGCCAGACGCTGGCGGGCGCCCCTGCGGGACGAAACACCAGCGTTGGTATCAGCTTCGATCGCACGGCACCGCCTGCGCGTTTCGATATCTGGTTGCATGAATCGGGCGGCTTTGACACCGCCGACCCGCAAAAATGGGGGCGTAACACCCTGACCTGTGAGTCCCGGACTGATACCGCGTACGGGGCCTGCGTGACCTCTCCGGTCTGGTGGACGAGTAACTCGGCCGCACCCTATGCCATCAATTTACGTTTTACGCATGCCCTCTCCAGCAAGACGGTGGATATCAAGGTAAATGGCGATCATTACATATTTATCCGAAACAAAGTGTTTACCTATGCCAGCTACGTAGCAAGGGGATCGGACACAATCGCTGACTGGAACAGAGAACCGTATTTTGATTTCTATATTGTGAAAAGCGAACTGGATAAGCTCGCCCTACCGGGGATCTGGACAGCAACGCTGAAGCAGAACCTGCGTCAATGGGATAGCGCCGACTGCGGAGGAAACTGGAATGACGTGAATGTCGGCTGTCCTGGCTATCTCACTATCGCCAGGTGGCAGGCAAACATTCGCATTGAGGTGGTCGATCCGGGTAATCAGCAGATTTATCTGCCGGCATTTCCGCACTCCACGCCCATCGTTAACCTCAACCTGACTAACTTCCCGGGGCGGCCGGGTGGCAGTGAGATCCAGGGAGAAAATACGCTGGATATGTGCCTGTACGATGGTAAAAACAGCACCAGCACCCGCACCTACCTTCGGTTTGAGGACGACGGACTCGCCTCAGCGGGCCGTACTGAAGGTGCGTTTTCAATCAGGCGACGCGGAGGAAGCCAGACCGATGCGCGAGACCGTCTCGACTATCAGGTCTTTGTCACCCATCCCATCACAGGCGCAACAGACATCGTCGCTAACGGTAAAACCGTGGTCTGGCAAGGGACTAACGATCCGCAGTATCTGCGTCAGGTCGTCCTTCCCGGCGGACGCGAGAGCGTACTGTGCGTGCCAGCTCCTATTATCCTGAAAACCCCTTCATTTACTGCCAGCAGCAAAAATGCCGGGGATTACACCGGCACGCTACGCATTATCTACACACCCAGTACGTTATAAGGAGGCCGCCGTGAATTACGTTATTCTTGATAATAATCGCTTTTATGCCGAAGGTTTACGCTACGCCCTTCTGCGCCGTAACGCTCAAATGCTGGTTGAAAGCGGCGCGGTAACGTGGCGCCATTCGTTATTGGCCTGCGACACCCTCGTTGTGCGCTGCCGCTTTTCCGTCGCCGGGACGCATCAGGCGCTGGTTGAGATTCTGCTTCAGCTAGAGGCCAGCCGCTGGGAAGGAACGCTTTATCTGGTGTGCAATGAAAAAGGCTGGGCGCTGGCCACGCATCTGCGAAAGCGTTTTGCCACGCTGACCTCATATATTATTGATGACAGAATTGCCGTCGCGGATGCAGCGTATCTGCTTGCAAAAGAGCCCCGTCGGGTCCGCAGCCTGAATTGTTGCCTGACGGGCATGGAGTTCAATGTTCTCGACAGGCTGGTTAACGGGCAATCGGTAAGACATGTTGCGACAATGACGCAGATGAGCGAAAAACAGGTCTCGACGTACAAATGCAACGCGTTAAAAAAGCTGAATGCCAACAATCTGCTACAGCTTCTTCTATAGACCGAAGTTTCTCATGCCGCCCCTTCTTTGCTAGACTAGGGGCGGTTTTTACTTTATCGACAGAGCACTATGTTCATTTTTGCAGGCCAGGAAATTGAGACCGATAGCGAAGGCTATCTGAAAGATACCACGCTGTGGAGCGAGCCACTGGCGGAAAAAATCGCCGAAAACGAAGGTATCACCCTCTCCCCCGAACACTGGGAAGTCGTGCGTTTTGTGCGCGAATTTTATCTCGAATTTAATACCTCTCCGGCGATCCGCATGCTGGTGAAAGCGATGGCCAATAAGTTTGGCGAAGAGAAAGGCAACAGCCGCTATCTGTATCGTCTGTTTCCGAAAGGCCCGGCAAAACAGGCCACCAAAGTTGCTGGCCTGCCAAAGCCGGTGAAGTGCATTTAATAACGAATACTGAAGTTCTCGTATTCCCGGCCGGGTTGATGCGGTTCCGTTAGCACCCTGTCAACCCGCGCGCTGCGCGGGCCACCCGCTTTCAGCCACACCATCAGTTTTTCTACCTGCTTCGCGTCTCCACAGGCGACCACCTCAACGCTGCCGTCATCCATGTTTCGCGCATAGCCCGTGATCCCGAGCTGAAGAGCCTCACGCTGGGTGCTGTAGCGGAACCCGACGCCCTGAACGATGCCGTGAACCCAGGCAATAGTGCAAACTTTTGACATTTTTCTTCTCCTTAACGTAGCGTTTTCGGCAAACAGCCGTAGTGTTGCCGAAAGCGGGCGGTGAAACGAGAACTGGAAAGATACCCACATTGTAATGCGATTTCGCCAATGGGTAATCGGGTCGATTGCAGCTGTGACAGCGCAACGGCCATTCTCACCTCTTCCACGATCTGGCGAAAACTCTGCGACTCTTCACGCAACTTTCTGCGCAGCGTCGGCACGCTTAAGGCCAGACGGCTTGCGATATCCTGCGCAGTCCAGGATCTGGCCGGCGATAGCATGATGAACTGTCGCACCTGCTCAGTCAGGTTACTGCTTCGCTCAATAAGCAGCGGACCTGCCACGCCTTCATGCAGCAATGCCAGCAAAAGACCGAAAGCCTGATGTTTTTGTAACGCCTCCGGTAAATCCTGACGCACGGCGTGCAGCAGGTTATCCCACATAAACGTCAGCCCCTCGCTCAACGGGACACAAAGGGAATGTAACGTCGTGCCCGGCCAGGATTTCAGGTAATGCGCTTTAAACTCGGCCAGGATTTCTGGCGACAACATCAGCAAGTCCGATCGAAACATGCCGTTCGCAGGCTGATTAATAATCTCCATTGACGTGTTGGCCGGGATAATAATCAGCGCATCCCTCGTTGCCACCAGGCGATTATCATCCTGAACAATGACCTTACTGCCGTGAGTAATGTGACAAATGGCCGGAAAAAAAGTTTAACCTGGTGCAGGCGATGCATTTTGCTGGCACTGACTTCGCCCGCCGTCAGCTGTTTATGTTGAAGGTAAAACTCCTGCACCGGGTCATCCTTATCTGCTGTACGTTGCGGTTAACTGCGTTTTTCCGAGAACGTGACTGTTTATCATATAACCGACCAGCGCGCCGCTGGCATTGTTATCAAGGGGCAGTGTGTCCACGTTCAGCGCCCAGACGGTAATCTGGTAACGGTGCGGTTTGTCTCCCTCAGGTGGACATGCGCCGCCAAATCCAGAATAACCGAAGTCATTACGCCCCTGCACCGCGCCAGCGGGTAATTTCTCACTCTTTGGGTTACCCGCGCCCGCAGGCAGTGCCATTGTTTTCGCAGGAATATTGGCGACTGTCCAGTGCCACCAGCCACTGCCGGTGGGGGCATCGGGGTCATATACCGTGATGGCAAAACTTTTCGTACCGGCTGGAGGATGTTTCCATGCAAGCTGCGGAGACTGATTATCACCGTGGCAGCCAAAACCGTTGAACACCTGCTGTTGCGCTAAACGGTGCTCCCCGGAGATATCCTGACTGGTGATACTGAAAGGCGTTGCCGCTAAAACCTGAAAACTTATCGCCGCCAGAACGGTTGTTGCTATTACACTGCGCTTTTTCATAGGGGGGTCCTTTGCTGAACGGGAAGCCCCAATGTAAGGCACGCGGCCATACCGTAATGTGCTTAAGCGATTTGATTTTGTGCCGAAACGCTCAAAGGCATCCACAGATGATTGCGACTTGCTGAATGTGATAATCTACGCGCCATTTCCCTGAAATCGACAGAACAGCAAATTATGAGTGTACGTTTAGTGTTAGCCAAAGGGCGCGAGAAATCCTTACTGCGCCGTCATCCCTGGGTTTTTTCTGGCGCAGTTGCCCGCATGGAAGGCAAAGCCAGCCTCGGTGAAACCATTGATATCGTTGACCATCAGGGGAAATGGTTAGCGCGAGGCGCATACTCGCCTGCGTCCCAGATCCGCGCTCGCGTCTGGACCTTCGACAAAGATGAAACCATTGATATCGACTTCTTCGTTCGCCGCCTGCAGCAGGCGCAGCAGTGGCGTGAATGGCTGGCAAAGCGTGACGGTCTGGACAGCTATCGTCTGATCGCCGGTGAGTCCGACGGCCTGCCGGGTGTGACCATCGATCGCTTCGGCAACTTCCTGGTGCTGCAACTCCTGAGCGCCGGAGCGGAATACCAGCGTGCCGCGCTGATTAGCGCGCTGCAAACGCTGTTCCCGCAGTGTGCCATTTACGACCGCAGCGATGTGGCAGTGCGCAAAAAAGAGGGCATGGAGCTGACTCAGGGGCCAGTAACGGGCGAACTGCCGCCAGCCCTGCTGCCCATTGAAGAACATGGCATGAAGCTGCTGGTGGATATTCAGGGCGGTCACAAAACGGGCTATTACCTTGACCAGCGCGACAGCCGTCTGGCGACACGCCAGTACGTCGCCGACAAGCGCGTACTTAACTGCTTCTCCTATACCGGCGGTTTTGCCGTTTCGGCGCTGATGGGTGGCTGTGCGCAGGTCGTCAGCGTGGATACGTCACAGGAAGCGCTTGACGTGGCAAAACAAAACGTCGAGCTAAACAAGCTGGATTTGAGCAAAGCGGAGTTTGTACGCGACGACGTTTTCAAGCTGCTGCGTAAATATCGCGATCAGGGCGAGAAGTTCGACGTTATCGTGATGGATCCCCCTAAGTTTGTGGAGAATAAAAGCCAGCTGATGGGCGCCTGCCGCGGGTACAAAGATATCAACATGCTGGCCATCCAGCTGCTGAACCCGGGTGGCGTTCTGCTGACGTTCTCCTGCTCCGGTCTGATGACCACAGATTTATTTCAGAAAATCATCGCCGATGCCGCAATAGATGCTGGTCGTGATGTACAATTTATAGAGCAGTTCCGTCAGGCAGCCGATCATCCCGTGATTGCTACCTACCCGGAAGGGCTGTATCTGAAAGGGTTTGCCTGTCGCGTCATGTAACTTGAAAAGAGAAATATTGACCACACATAACGTGTAAGTCGTATTTCCCGGGAGGTGACTATGATTGCCAGCAAATTCGGTATCGGCCAGCAGGTCCGCCACACTTTGCTAGGGTATTTGGGTGTGGTCGTCGATATCGACCCGGAGTATTCCCTTGATGAACCGTCAGCAGACGAGCTGGCGGTTAACGCCGAGCTTCGCGCTGCACCCTGGTACCATGTGGTGATGGAAGGTGACGACGGACAACCCGTTCATACCTACCTTGCCGAAGCGCAGCTGAGTAGTGAGTTGCAGGAAGAGCATCCGGAGCAACCTACGATGGATGAACTTGCTCAGACCATCCGTAAACAGCTACAGGCTCCGCGCCTGCGGAACTAAGCGTGCAAAAAAAGCCCGATAACGGGCTTTTTTTATTATTTCGCCAGCCCCAGACGGGGGATCTCAATCGCCGGGCATCGGTCCATGACCACTTTCAGACCCGCTTCACGCGCCAGCACGGCCGCCTGCTCGTTAATCACACCCAACTGCATCCACAGGGTTTTCGCCCCGACGGCAATAGCATCCTGCGCTACGCCCCATGCGGCCTCGGAATTACGGAAGACATCGACCATATCAATTTTTTCGGGTACGTCAGCGAGCGTGGCATACCCTTGCTGGCCCAGCAACGTTTTCCCCGCCACTTTTGGCGAGACCGGGATGACGTGATAACCCTGATCGAGAAGGTATTTCATCACCCGATAGCTGGGACGATCGGGTTTATCACTCGCGCCCACCAGCGCAATGGTCCGCGTGGATGTCAAAATCTCAGCAACATCATTCTCTTTCATGGTTTTTCTCCTGGCTTTTTTAAAAGTGTACGCCAAAGCGCACATCTCAACCATCCATCCCATACAGATGCATGAGGGCAAAACGGCAAAATATGTCTATATGTTAGTAAACGTGATTATCGAAAAATTTAGATACATTAATGCGGCGACAGTATGTCTGACGGGAGCCTCCTATGAAAACCGGTATTGCCACGGCTCTGATTGCGTTAGTGATGCCGGTTTGCGTATTTGCTACCACGCTTCGGCTCTCTGGCGACATTGATCTTCTGGTACTGGACGGAAAAAAAGTGTCCAGCTCATTATTACGCGGTGCTGACAGCATCGAATTAGATAACGGCCCCCATCAACTGGTCTTTCGAGTAGAAAAATCGATCGGCCTGGCTAACCATGAGCAACGACTGTACATCTCGCCGCCGCTGATTATCAGCTTTAATACCCGGCAAATCAGTCAGGTGAACATTACCCTGCCTCGCCTTGAAACAGAAAAGGAATCGGCGGCCTTTGACGCCTCGCCGCGCATTGAACTGCTGGACGGTGATGCGATGCCAATCCCGGTGAAGCTGGATATTCTGGCATTAACCACGTCCCCCAAAGGCCCGGATTACGAGGCGGCTACGCAGGTTTATAACAAAGCCGGTAAACGCGCCTCCCTTCCGCAGTTTGCCACCCTGATGGCCGACGACAGTACGCTGCTTTCCGGCGTATCAGAACTGGATGTTATCCCGCCTCAGTCCCAGACGCTGACGGAACAGCGCCTGAAATTCTGGTTCCAGCAGGCCGATCCCGACACGCGGGCCCGATTTTTACAGTGGGCAAAGCAACAACCTTCATCCTAAGCCACATTTTTTTCGCCTGAGGCTTGCAGCGTCAGGCGCTTCCCGTCATCGTGTAGTCAGTTAACCTGATGGATATGATTATGGAACTGACAACACGCACGCTGCCTGAACGCAAACACATTGCACTGGTGGCGCACGATCACTGTAAACAAATGCTGCTTAACTGGGTGCGCCGCCATCAGTCTTTGCTGGAAAAGCATGCCCTTTCAGCGACCGGCACCACCGGAAACCTGATCCAGCGCGAAACGGGTCTGGAGGTCAATGCGATGCTGAGCGGCCCGATGGGCGGCGATCAGCAGGTCGGCGCGCAGATTTCCGAAGGGAAGATTGACGTGCTGATCTTCTTCTGGGATCCGCTGAACGCGGTTCCGCACGATCCCGATGTTAAAGCCCTGCTGCGTCTGGCGACGGTGTGGAATATTCCGGTGGCGACAAACCTCTCGACGGCGGATTTCATCATCGAATCACCGCAGTTCAATTCGCCGGTTGATATCCTGATTCCGGACTATCAGCGTTATCTTTCTGAGAGACTGAAGTAGCTTTTTTGCCGGGTGGCGGCTTCGCCTTACCCGGCCTACCCATCCTTGCCCGTCGTCGCTACGGCTTTCTCGCTACCGGCACATCAATACTCTTCAGAATATCGACAAACACGGATGGCTCCGCTTTATTGAACAGCAGCCAGACGCGGTGACGTGCGCGCGTCATTGCCACATAAAGCAAACGTCGCTCTTCGGCATCCGGGAAATCTTCCGGCACCGGCAGTAGGGCCTGTTCCATCACCGATTCACGGGTCGGAGCCGGGAAACCGTCGCTGCCCTCTTTCAGCCCCATCACAATCACATAATCGGCCTGCTGCCCTTTGCTGGCGTGAATAGTCATAAATTCAAGCTGCAGTTTCGGCCAGCGGGTAGCTGCTTTTTCCAGCGCTGCAGGTTTAAGGTGATGATAACGCGCCAGCACCAGGATACGCTCATCGGGCTTCGCATAGCCGCTGAGCTTGTCCAGCAGCGGTTCCAGCTGGTCATCCGCCAGCAGGGTGACGGCTTTTTTATCCCCAGGCCGCAGGCTGTTAAGCGGCTTGGTCAGCTGATGCGGGTTTTGCTGGATAAAACGGTTGGCGATTTCACCAATCCGGGAGTTGAAGCGATACGTGGTGTCCAGATCGCTGCGATCACCTTCACCAAAATAGTGGTGGAACGCGGTCGTGAGTGAAAGCTGTGCGCCGCTGAAGCGATAGATGGCCTGCCAGTCATCCCCCACCGCAAACAGCGAGGTATGTTTATTTTGCGCCCGTAGCGCACAGAGCAGTGCTGCGCGCTGGGGTGAGATATCCTGAAACTCATCCACCAGAATATGTTTCCACGGACTGACAAAACGTCCTTTCTCAAGAATGACGATCGCCTGATGGATCAAACCGGAAAAATCGACGGCATTTTCCGCCTTCAACGCGGCTTTCCAGGCTTTTAAGAGCGGTGCCATCAGTTTGACCCGCTTCGAAAATAGATCGCGGATCCCCTCTGGCGCACCTTCAATCATTTCAGCCTGTGAGCCACCGTGCATCCGCATCAGGCTGACCCAACGGTCAAGACGCGATCCCAGCCGACGCGCCAGTTTATCATCCTGCCAGAAACTGCCTTCCGGCACTGCCCAGTTGAGCTCCTCTTCCAGCCACTGACGCCACCCTTTCGCCTGCGCCTTTTTCTCACTGCACTGCTGACGCCACGTTTTGATAAACAGCGCCTGGCGCGCCTGCGTGTCGTTTTCCAGTTTACTGACGGAAGGGACTTTTTTACTGCCCTGCTGAATGATATGCAGCGCAAGGGCATGGAAGGTTCTGGCAGTAATATCCCGGGTATGCAGACGTTGCTGAATGCGTTCGTCCATCTCCTCGGCAGCCTTACGGCCAAAAGCCAGCAGCAGAATCTGATCGGCAACCGCTTCGCCGGTCGTCAGAAGCCAGCCTGCACGCGCCACCAGTACCGACGTTTTGCCGCTTCCTGCCCCTGCGAGCACCAGCAGCGACTGCTCGCCATTGACTACCGCGCGAGCCTGCGCAGGGTTGAGCGGCGAAGATTCCACCGTACTGAAAAAGTCGGCGTACTGGGTCAGCATGGCATCTGTCCAGGCCTGGTTATGCGCCAGCCGACTCTTATCCCTATCGTTCAGCCAGGCCTGACACTGACGCCAGGCGTCGCGACAGTTGTCGAACTCATCAAGACGCGTTACGGCAATCGGCAGGGCCGAGAGAGCCTGGCGAATCTTTTGCTGCAGCCCGGCAGTCTGCTGGCGGGTCAACCACGTTTGTTGCGCGTTGCTCTGGGCGATCTCGTCCAGCACCTGGTGCAGAACCTGGGCGGCAATCACGCTCATGTCGTGACTCCACTGCTGCCAGCGGGCGTTCAGGTGGTGATGAAAACGCTGGGTTTCCGCCCACTCGGTGCCGTGAAGACGCACGACTTTATCGTCTGGCAGAACAAACTCCAGCTCACCCCATACCAGCCCACGCTTACAGTGGATGGCCAGAAGCTGATTAAACGGAATAAGGTATTCGTGGCGTTCTCCGGAGACTTTCACCCCGGCGTTGAGCAAAACAACGCTGTCATAGGGGTGTTGCGCCAGGCGTTTGCCTAATGAAGTTGCTTTCAGTTCCATGTCCCGCCAAATCCACGAAGAGATAATTTACCTGACAGTTTAACTGCCAGTTTTAAGGTGCTCCAGCCTAAAAAAACGTTACAATCATTGGGCGTTAATTTTATCGAAAGGAAGTGAGGGTTTATGCGTACCGTTCTGAATGTGTTGAATTTTGTGCTGGGCGGTTTTGCCACCACCCTTTCCTGGCTTATTGCCACACTGGTGAGCATCGTCCTGATTTTCACACTCCCCCTGACCCGCTCCTGCTGGGAAATCACCAAACTCTCGTTGATCCCCTACGGTAACGAAGCCATCCACGTTGACGAACTGAATCCGGAAAGTAAGAACGCCCTGATGAACACGGGGGGAACCCTGCTGAACATTCTGTGGCTGATTTTCTTTGGCTGGTGGCTATGCATCATGCATATTTTTGCCGGTATTGCACAGTGCATCTCAATTATTGGGATTCCGGTAGGGCTCGCGAACTTTAAGATCGCCGCCATCGCCCTTTGGCCCGTCGGGCGCAGAGTTGTTCCGGTTGAAGTGGCCCAGGCGGCGCGTGAAGCGAACGCACGCCGTCGTTTTCAGTAAATAAGGACTGGCCGCGTTTATGCTAAGCCCACTGCTTCGCCGTTATACCTGGAACAGTTCCTGGCTTTACAACGTCAGGATTTTTATCGCGCTTTGCGGCACGGTAGCCCTGCCGTGGTGGTTGAATGACGTCAAACTCACCATCCCGCTCACGCTGGGGGTGGTGGCCGGGGCGCTTGCGGATCTGGACGATCGCCTGGCCGGTCGTTTGCGTAATCTGGTGATTACGCTCGTCTGCTTTTTTATTGCGTCAGCGTCCGTTGAGTTGCTCTTCCCCTGGCCGTGGCTGTTTGCGCTGGGCCTGACGCTTTCGACCAGCGGGTTTATTTTGCTGGGTGGACTGGGGCAGCGCTACGCCACCATCGCCTTCGGCGCCTTACTGATCGCCATCTATACCATGCTGGGCGTATCACTTTACGACCAGTGGTACCAGCAACCTCTACTGCTGTTGCTGGGCGCCATCTGGTATAACCTGCTGACGTTAACCGGCCATCTTATCTTCCCGGTTCGCCCGCTCCAGGATAACCTTGCCCGTAGCTTTGAGCAGTTGGCCCATTATCTGGAACTGAAATCCCGGCTGTTTGACCCGGATATTGAAGAAGAAAGCCAGGCGCCGCTTTACGATCTGGCGCTGGCAAACGGTCAGCTGGTCACCACCCTTAACCAGACGAAAGCCTCACTGCTTACCCGTCTGCGCGGCGATCGCGGTCAGCGTGGAACGCGAAGAACCTTACACTACTATTTTGCCGCCCAGGACATTCATGAACGCGCCAGTTCCTCGCATGTTCAGTATGCCGCCCTGCGTGAAAAGTTTCGCTACAGCGACGTGATGTTCCGCTTCCAGCGCCTGCTGTCCATGCAGTCCCTGGCCTGCCAGCAGCTCTCGCGATCCATTCTGCTGCGCACGCCCTATCAGCATGACCCCCGTTTCGAACGCGTGTTTAGCCATCTTGATGCGGCGCTCGATCGCGTTCAGGCCAGCGGAACATCACCGGAACATATCAAAGCGCTGGGTTTTCTGCTCAACAACCTGCGGGCTATAGATGCTCAGCTGGCGACCATCGAATCCGAACAGGCGATGGCGCAACCGGGTAATGATGTGGAAAATCAGCTGGCTGATGACAGCGTGCATAGCTTTAGCGATATGTGGCTACGGCTGAGCCGCAACTTTACGCCGGAGTCGGCGCTCTTTCGCCACGCGGTGAGAATGTCTCTGGTGCTATGCGTCGGTTATGCCTTTATCCAGATAACCGGTTTGCAGCATGGCTACTGGATCCTGCTGACCAGCCTGTTTGTCTGCCAGCCAAACTATAACGCCACCCGGCACCGCCTTGCGCTGCGTATTATCGGTACGCTGGTCGGTGTCGCGATTGGACTTCCCGTGCTGTACTTCGTGCCTTCTGTTGAAGGGCAGCTGGTGCTGATTGTGATTACCGGCGTGTTGTTTTTCGCGTTTCGCAACGTGCAGTACGCTCATGCCACCATGTTCATCACGCTGCTGGTGCTGCTCTGCTTTAACCTGCTGGGTGAAGGGTTCGAGGTCGCCCTGCCTCGCGTGCTCGATACCCTGATCGGCTGTGCGATTGCCTGGGCAGCGGTGAGCTTTATCTGGCCGGACTGGCGTTTCCGTAATTTACCGCGGGTGTTAGACAGGGCATTGAACGCCAACTGCCGATACCTGGATGCCATCCTTGAGCAGTACCACCAGGGACGCGATAACCGTCTGGCTTATCGGATAGCCCGCCGCGATGCGCACAACAGTGATGCTGAACTGGCTTCGGTTGTCTCTAACATGTCAACGGAGCCTCGTGCCACGGCCGAGATGCGTGAGACGGCTTTCCGGTTGCTCTGCCTCAACCATACCTTCACCAGCTATATTTCCACCCTGGGTGCACACCGCGAGAAACTGGTCAACCCGGGCATACTCAACCTGCTGGATGACGCGGTCTGCTACGTCGATGATGCACTGCATCACCGGCCAGCCGATGAACCGAAAGTGAGACAGTCGCTGGATGAACTGACTCAACGTATCGCGCGTCTTGAGCCAGGAAACGACAGCAAAGCGCCGCTGGTGCTACAGCAGATTGGCCTGCTTATCGCTCTGCTGCCAGAAATTTGCCGGTTACAACAGCAAATCGCTACCTGGAGGAGTGATTCTTCTGTGGCTCAGGCAGCGCATTAAACCACTCCGTCAACTCCCGGCGAGTGCCTGCCGGGAGTGCCGCCTCATGCAAACCCTCAATAGCCCCCTCAAGGGCGAAGAGCACTTTAATACCGAGTGCCCTATTTTTAGCCCGCATCTTTAACCAGCACTCCCTGGCACCCAGTGCCCGCAGCGTCTCTTCGTTAGTAATGCCAGCTTCAAAAAGTAATACCTCAAGCTGAAAGGTCAGGTTTGGCAGATCTTTAAGCCGGTTTCGTTGATGGCGCTGACAGCGCTCTTTCCTCGCCGCATTGAGCGCGAAAGAGGAGAGCTGAAGCAGCCGTTCCCTGTCTTGCCACAGTCCATCATCGACACGGTAATAGTTGAGAAGTACCGGGCGGCCTCGTTTCATCAGCGTCAAAAAAGAGGCGGCATTTTTTACACAGTATTTCGCGCTTTCTTCACAGGCGCGAAGGTACAGCTCGCCATCTGACACCATGGCAAAAACCGCGTTATCTATCGCCAGGGTATAGCCACCGAACAGTGCGCGATGATGAATTTCTCCTAGCGGTGAGAGGTATTCCTGGGATTGATAAATCCGTTCATAAGATATCTTTTTCATGATATTTCCCTTCTAAATCATAAGGTAACAGCGAAATTTCTTACTAGCGGATCCGTTAGCAGGAAAATAGGCAACTTAGCGCCGTTGAGCAAGATGATTTTTCGAGGGGCATCAACATTGAACGAATTTTGCGAGTCGCTTTCCGAAAATGAGGTTGATCTTTATGCATACAGGGGTTACTGTATATCCATACAGTAACTACAGGGCTGGAATGAATATGTACACTTCAGGCTATGCAAATCGCTCAACTTCTCTCTCCTCTACCGCGGGCACTGTCGCGCACAACACCGTTGGGGGTGTTTCGACGGGGCTTATTAGTGAAGTGGTTTATCGTGAAGACCAGCCTCTGTTGACCCAACTCCTGCTACTGCCTTTATTACAGCAGCTTGGTCAGCAATCGCGCTGGCAGCTCTGGCTGACGCCACAGCAAAAATTGAGCCGTGAATGGGTTCAGTCCGCAGGCCTGCCGCTGGCTAAGGTGATGCAGATTAACCAACTCTCTCCCTGCGATACCGTTGAGTCTATGGTTCGCGCGTTGCGCACTGGAAATTACAGCGTGGTGATCGGCTGGTTACCCGAAGAACTGACGGAAGAGGAACATTTTCGTCTGACTGAAGCGGCTGAAGAAGGGAATGCGATCGGGTTCATCATGCGCCCGGTTCGTCCAGATTCTTATCGCAGAGGACAACTTTCTGGGCTAAAAATTCACTCAAATTTGTATCATTGAGCGAAATTAAGATTTTTCCTGGAATTTTTTTTGACCGCAAGATACGGATTTAGTTCCCGGCGTCAAAATTGCGGCAAGGCGCGTCTGGAGCGGTTCTCCTTAATTTTACTGCACAAAATTCGTTCTAAAAATGTTAAATAATAGGTATACGGAACTTTTTTTTTCATATGCCTGACAGACTTCACACTTGTAAGTTTTCAGCTACGTTGTAGACTTTACATCGCCAGGGGTGCTCGGCCTAAGCCGAAGATATCGGTAGATTTATATTTGACCACGCCCCCCGGTGAAGGATTTAACCGTGATTCTCTACTTGAGACATTCATGGCGAATTTTGGATGATAACGAGGCGCAAAAAATGAAAAAGACAGCTATCGCGATTGCAGTGGCACTGGCTGGCTTCGCTACCGTAGCGCAGGCCGCTCCGAAAGATAATACCTGGTATGCAGGTGGTAAACTGGGCTGGTCTCAGTTCCACGACACCGGCTGGTACAACAGCAGCCTGAACAATGATGGCCCTACTCACGAGAGCCAGCTTGGTGCAGGTGCGTTCGGTGGCTATCAGGTTAACCCGTATGTTGGTTTTGAAATGGGTTACGACTGGTTAGGTCGTATGCCATACAAAGGCGACAACGTTAATGGCGCTTTTAAAGCTCAAGGCGTACAGCTGACCGCTAAACTGGGTTACCCAGTAACTGACGATCTGGACGTGTACACCCGTCTGGGTGGTATGGTATGGCGCGCTGACTCCAGCAACAGCATCGCTGGCGACGACCATGACACCGGTGTTTCCCCAGTATTCGCTGGTGGCGTTGAGTGGGCTATGACCCGTGACATCGCTACCCGTCTGGAATACCAGTGGGTTAACAACATCGGCGACGGTGCTACCGTTGGCGTTCGTCCAGACAACGGCATGCTGAGCGTAGGTGTTTCCTACCGTTTCGGCCAGCAGGAAGATGCAGCACCAGTTGTTGCTCCAGCGCCGGCTCCAGCTCCAGAAGTACAGACCAAGCACTTCACTCTGAAGTCTGACGTTCTGTTCAACTTCAACAAAGCGACTCTGAAACCAGAAGGACAGCAGGCACTGGATCAACTGTACACCCAGCTGAGCAACCTGGATCCTAAAGACGGTTCCGTAGTGGTTCTGGGCTTCACCGACCGTATCGGTTCTGACGCTTACAACCAGAAACTGTCTGAGAAACGTGCTCAGTCTGTTGTTGATTACCTGATCTCTAAAGGTATCCCAGCTAACAAGATCTCCCCACGTGGTATGGGCGAATCTAACCCAGTTACTGGCAACACCTGTGACAACGTGAAAGCTCGCGCTGCACTGATCGACTGCTTGGCTCCAGATCGTCGCGTAGAGATCGAAGTTAAAGGCGTTAAAGACGTTGTAACTCAGCCAGCGGCATAAGTTATCGTCTTATAAAAAAACCCCGCAATGCGGGGTTTTTTATTGTCTGAAGAAAAACACAAATCTACTTTTTGCCCAGCAACGCCTGAAGGTCGTTTTTTAGCGACGACATTTGGTTAGCATACTTCTCTTTATGTTCGGCATCCTCAATCAACTGCACGATGGTTTCCGACAGCGTTTTACCACGCCGTTGCGCCAGCCCAGCCAGACGCTGCCAGACCACGAACTCCAGATCGATTGATTTTTTACGCGTGTGCTGATGCTCAGCATTAAAATGCCGTTTGCGTCGCGCGCGGATCGTTTGCTTCATCCGGTTTAACAACGCGGGATTGATGTGTTTCTCAATCCAGCCGTTAACCTGTACCGGTTCATTCTCGAGGGTCAGCAAAATATCCACGGCTTCTTGTGCAGCGCTGGCTTCGATGTAGCAGGTGATCAGCTCCCCTTCACGGTGCTTTTTGACCAGGTACTTCCATTTCCAGCCGCTTTCGAGATTTTCCAGTTGTTGATATTTCATTGCGATCTCAGTGTTACCACGTAACTCTGTTCAGAATATCAGTTTTTTGGCAATCTGCTGAAAAGAAATCATATCCTGTGAGTCAATGCAGCCATTCCCGCTGTCGAAATACCCAATCCTGCTTGGGTAGATCCCCCCGCTTACGGTATACTCCACGCTTTTACATCTGACTAAAAAACATCAACTTTGACGATTACGAAACTTGCATGGCGTGACCTTGTTCCGGATACCGAGAGCTATCAGGACCTGTTTTCACAGCCCGAACTCGCAACAGAACATCCATTCATCCTTAGCGATACGCAACCCCGTTTGCATTATGCGCTGGAGCAGGCGTTAAGCCCATGGGCGACATCGCCCTTCATGCTGCTGAAAGCCCCCGAAGAGGCGGAATATCTGACGCTTCTCGGGGACGCTATGCGCCAGTTGCGCCCGGAAGCGAACGCGGTCTTTGGCGGCCAGTATCGTATCGCGGGAGATAAGATCGCCTTCGAACCGGCGGACCAGGCCGATGACCGTTTTGCAGCGAAAGGTGAAGTCATTACCGCTAACTGGGTCGAGGCTGAACAACTCTTTGGCTGTCTGCGTCAGTTCAACGGTGAGCTTTCACTGCAACCGGGTCTGGTACATCGCGCAAACGGCGGCGTGCTGATCATCTCTCTGCGCACCCTGCTCTCGCAGCCGCTGCTGTGGATGCGCCTGAAAACGATTGTGACCCAGCAACGCTTTGACTGGGTCGGTTACGATGAGTCTCGCCCTCTGCCGGTCTCCGTGCCGTCAATGCCGCTGTCGCTGACCGTCGTGCTGACGGGCGATCGTGAATCGCTGGCTGACTTCCAGGAAATGGAGCCGGAACTGGCTGAGCTGGCGGTTTACAGCGAATACGAAGACAACATCCAGGTAGCCGATGCTGATGACATGGCGCAGTGGTGTCAGTGGGTGCTGGCCGTTGCGGAACGCTTTGCATTGCCAATGCCTGCCGCTGACGCGTGGCCGGGTTTGATCCGCGAAGCGGTTCGTTATACCGGTGACCAGGAAACCCTGCCGCTCAGTCCACTCTGGATAGGCAAGCAGCTGCGTGAAGTGGGTGTGATCAGCGGTAGAGGTGCGTTTACTGGCGAACAGCTCACGCAGATGCTGGCGCAGCGTGAGTGGCGCGAAGGCTATCTTGCTGACCGTATGCAGGATGAAATTCTGCTGGAACAAATTCTGGTCGAGACCGAAGGTGAACGCGTCGGCCAGATTAACGCCCTGTCCGTGATTGAATTCCCTGGCCACCCGCGCGCGTTCGGGGAACCCTCACGCATCAGTTGTGTTGTGCATGTTGGCGATGGCGAGTTCACCGATATTGAACGCAAAGCCGAGCTGGGTGGCAACATTCACGCCAAAGGCATGATGATCATGCAGGCATTTTTGATGTCTGAGCTGCAGCTTGAGCAGCAAATCCCCTTCTCCGCCTCGCTGACGTTTGAACAATCCTATAGCGAAGTGGATGGCGATAGCGCCTCTATGGCGGAGCTCTGCGCCTTGATCAGCGCCCTGGCAGACGTGCCGATCAACCAGAACCTCGCGATCACCGGTTCGGTCGATCAGTTCGGTCGTGCTCAGCCTGTTGGCGGTCTGAACGAAAAAATTGAAGGCTTCTTCTCTATCTGTCAGCAGCGTGGTTTAAACGGCAAACAGGGTGTGATTATTCCAGCACCCAATGTACGCCATTTAAGCCTTAGCCAGGCTATTCTGGACGCGGTTGAGCAGGAACAATTCGCCATCTGGGCCATCGAAGGGATTGAGGATGCACTACCCTTACTGACAAACCTGGTATGGGATGGCGAGGGGCAGACGACCCTGATGCAGACCATCCAGGAGCGAATTGCTCAGGCGACACAGCAAGATGCTCGCCACCGTTATCCATGGCCGTTACGCTGGCTGGGCTGGTTTAATTCAAACTGATCGGACTTGTTCAGCGTACACGTGTTAGCTATCCTGCGTCCTTCACTAAAATAAGGCTTACTGAGAACATGGTAGATAAACGCGAATCCTATACAAAAGAAGATCTTCTTGCCTCTGGTCGCGGTGAACTGTTTGGCGCGAAAGGCCCACAGTTACCGGCCCCGAACATGCTGATGATGGACCGTGTCGTGAAAATGACCGAAACCGGCGGCAACTTCGATAAGGGTTACGTAGAAGCAGAACTCGATATCAACCCGGACCTGTGGTTCTTCGGTTGCCACTTCATTGGCGATCCGGTAATGCCTGGCTGCCTGGGCCTGGATGCCATGTGGCAGCTGGTTGGCTTCTATCTGGGCTGGCTGGGTGGTGAAGGCAAAGGCCGCGCACTGGGCGTGGGCGAAGTGAAATTCACCGGCCAGGTTCTGCCTACAGCGAAGAAAGTGACTTATCGTATTCACTTCAAGCGCATTGTTAACCGTCGCCTGATTATGGGCCTGGCGGATGGCGAAGTGCTGGTAGATGGTCGTCTGATCTATACCGCGAACGACCTGAAAGTTGGCCTGTTCCAGGACACTTCCGCATTCTGATTTTGCGTTAAGCCCTCCCTGAAAGGCGAAACCTCCGCAGTGCGGAGGTTTCTTTCTTTAAAGAGACGTTATCAGGCAATGAGTGCCCTGTCGCCGATGGCTTCTCGCCAGCCTCCAAGCCATTGTGACCTTTGATTTATCGTCTGATAAGGACACATTTCTTTAGAACGTCCAGCGATGCCGGCCTGATAACCACGTTGATGAGCCCGTTCCAGGCGATCTCGTTTCTGTCTCTTCATGCCTCGTTTCCCTCATTCTTTTGTCTGGTGGAAAGAAAACAGTGTCTGCACTAAATGTACAGGCACAGATAACGAATACCCCGAATTCATTGCAGCGTCAATGTTCAAAATTCATACGGGTGTCATATTTGTGAGCTAGCCAGAAGATCATTTGTACAAAAAGTGTGACCCGGCACAAGTAACAACCTGAAGCCAAAACGAAAAAAAAACCGCAATCAGCGACAGGCTAACTGCGGTTTTTGATGATGAATTTTACTTATGGCAGCCGGGAAATCTCCCTGGCGATACTGGCTGACTCCTGCGCCCAACCCTGAGCCAGGACTTTCACCATTTCATCATAGCCATCTTTCTGCTGCTTCAGTTCCAGATGGAAAGGACGTTTAATCAGCTGTCCCTGATGATTCAGCAGCCACTCTCCGCTGATGATAACGGCACCGTCATACCGACCATGGAAGCCCGTTACCGTGACGTTCAGCGTATCCTGATCGCTACCCAGTGGCTGGGAAGCGACAACCCAGCCCGGAAGCTGGCTGCTCAGATTTGCCACCAGCGTATTGCGCAATTGCTGATCCAGCGGGCTGGCCCACAGGTTATTGCTGGCGATGGTGTACTGTACATCGCTGGTCTGGTAGACCACCCCGTTGCCGGCCAGGTAGTCCGGCACGGCAACTTGCTCAACCCATAGCAGACGGTTGCCTTGCGAAGCGGTACTCTGGGTACCTGCCTGCGCCATCAGCGGTAGCTGATAGTAGCTTTTCGTTTCACTGCCTGAGCTACAGGCCGTGAGTACCATTGCTCCTACAATCGCTAGCCATTTTTTCATTGTTTCGCCCTCTTCGGCTCAGGATCCTTTTTATCTTTCGCTTCAAACACCAGCGCGTTGCTCTTCTCGTTGAGCGTTTTCAGAACCGGCTGCAGTTCGCGCAAGACCTGATCAAGACGCTGCATATCTGCCACCATCTTGTTGTACGCCGCCGAGCCTGGCTGGAAGCCCTGCATACTGCGGTTCAGCTCGCGCAGCGTTTTCTGCATATCCTGCGGCAACTGCTGCATGCTCTGGCTTGCAGTGAGCTTATTGATGTTATCCAGCGTGGTTTGCAGGCGTTGCATCGTCGCCTGGCTCTGATGTAACGAACCTGTCGCTGCTTCAATCATTGGGTTCAGCGGCAGATTGTTAATCTTATCCAGCGTTTCCATCAGACGCTGCTGGATCTGAGCCAGTCCGCTGCTCACGGTTGGGATGATTTTATAGCCACCGAATTCACGAATGCCGGTAATCGGCGGTGCTTTCTGATAGAAATCCATATCCACATACAGCGCGCCGGTCACCAGGTTGCCGGTCTTCAACGACCCGCGCAGACCACGTTCCATCAGTTGAGAGATATGCGTGGCAATATCCTGGTTCTCGCCAATCTGGTTGATCAGACGTTCTGGTTCGATACGAATCAGCACCGGAATGCGGTAATCATCATCCAGAACCTGCTGCAGACCAGGCACAAAGAACGGTACTTGCCCAACCGTACCGAGACGAATGCCGCGGAACTCAACCGGCGCTCCCGGCTGCAGGCCACGAACGGAGTCTTTAAAGAACATCAGGAAGTCAACGTGATCGGTGTAGAGCGCATCCTGAATGCTTTTTTGATCGTCAAACAGGCGGAAAGCGGTGTTCTCCGCAACCGGCTGCCCCAGATCCAGACCTTCCGGCACGTCAAAACTTACGCCACCGCCAAACAGCGTTGTCAGGGAGCCCATTTCAACACGCATGCCTGCCGAGGTCAGATCGACCGCGATGCCGCTGTCTTTCCAGAAACGGACATTGCTTGTGACCAGACGATCGTTAGGTGCATTGATGAACAGCTGATAGCTGATGGACCTTTTCTGTGGGTCAAACGTGCTTTTCTCAACCGAACCCACACGATAACCGCGGAACAGCACCGGATCGCCCGCCGTGAGCTGACCCGCTTTTTTACTGTCTAAAATCACGCGGATACCTTTTGCATCCGGCGGAGCTAGCGGCGGTGAATCCAGAAGCTGATATTGCCCCGGCTGGTTACCTTTTGTACCCGGCTGGAGTTCAATATAGGCACCTGAAAGCAGCGTTCCTAAGCCGCTGATCCCTTCGCGCCCCACCTGCGGTTTAACCACCCAGAAAACAGAATCGCCATGCAGTAGTTTTTCCATGCCGGCATTCAGGCGCGCCTTGATCTCCACATGGGTTAAATCGTCGGTCAGGGTTGCGCTTTCCACCACGCCCACATCCACGCTGCGGCTTTTGATGGTCGTCTTACCGCCCTCAATCCCCTCGGCATTGGTGGTAATCAGCGTCACTTCCGGTCCCTGATGGCTGTAATGATAAAACAGGATCCAGGCACCGATCAGCGCCGTCACGATGGGGAAAATCCACACCGGTGACCAGTTTTTGACCTTCTGCACTTTCGCCTCTCCACTCTTATTTTCCATGCTCTTACTCTTCCTCATGGCTTGATTCAGGCTCACGATCCCACGATAAACGAGGGTCGAAGGTCATGGCCGCAAACATGGTCATAATCACGACCAGCGCAAACATTAAAGCCCCCATCGCGGGATAAATACTCATCAAACCGCCCATCCGCACCAGCGCAGAAAGAACGGCAATCACAAACACGTCGATCATTGACCAGCGACCAACAAACTCGACCACCTCATAAATCAGATGCATGCGTTCGCTGTCGCGCTTTCCGTGACCTTTTGCATCCCAACAGAGCCAGGCAATGGCGATCATTTTTAAGGTGGGTACCATAATACTGGCGATGAAAATCACGCCGGCGACCGGATAGGATCCTTCGCCCCAGAGCAAGATCACCCCCGCGAGGATCGTCGAGGGCATTTTGTCGCCGAGCAGGTCGGTGATCATAATCGGCAGAATATTGGCGGGCAGATACAGCATGACGGATGTCACCAGCAGCGCCATTGTCCACTGCAGGCTGTTCTTGCGACGGACGTGGCCTTTCGTTTCGCAGCGCGGACACACGTCGAGATCGGCGGGCAGCACGGCGGTACAGCACGGACAGGAACGCAGCCCCTGGCGGATACCCGGCACACCGACCTTCACCGTCTGTGCAAGCGTCGGTGCCGGGGCGATATCGTCCCACGCCCAGCGCCTGTCCACGCACTGGAAGGCGCGCAGCTGCAGGACGCAATACAGGCACCAGGGCACAAAGCTACTGCCAATCCCGACATCGCCATACGCCATCAGCTTCACGAAACTGACCAGTATCCCGGCCAGAAAGATCTCAGCCATCCCCCAGCTTTTGAGCTGGAAAAGGACACGCGCGAGCCGGATTTTCAGTGATGTCGGCATCCTGACGCGGTTGACCAGCAGAAGAATGACCACCAGGCAAAACGCCGGGACTATCTGGACAAACAGCAGAAAAAAGGTGCCGAGGCTGGCGTAATCTTCCGAGAACATCACGCCCGGGATTTCAAGCAGATCCACCTGGCTTGTCATCCCCCCCACCTTCATATAGATGAAGGGGAAGAGATTGGAGAGCAGCAGCATAAATAATGCCGCCAGTGCGTAAGCAGTGGGACGCTGCCTTGGCGCGTCCCACTCGGTCGTCAGCGTTGCGCCGCAACGTGGACACAGGGCTTTATGTCCGTGACCCAGCTCTGGCAACGCCACGAGCATATCGCATTGCGAGCATAATATATGCCTGTCGGCATGGTGCTGGTCACACATATGTTATCCCTGTTTATGCGCCGTTCTTCAGAGACTCAAGGTACTCCCAGCGCTCAAATGCTTCTTCCAGGGCTTTTTCAGCCGCGGACAGTTCAGCCAATACTTTCTGAGTATAGTCATGCGACTGGGTAAAGAATGAGGCATCAGCAACCTGTGCCTGAAGATCTTCAAGCGCCGCCTCCAGCTCTTCCAGACGCTGAGGAAGCCCCTCCAGTTCGCGCTGCAGGTTATAGCTTAGTTTAGCCGAGCTTTTCTTGACTGTTTCTGCTTTTGTTACAGCAGGTTCAGCACTTGTTTTGGACTTTGACTGTTTTTGCGCCAGAGACTGTGACTGCTGCCCTTTTGCATCGTGGTACCCGCCCACATACTGTCCAATTCGCCCTTCCCCTTCGAAGATCCAGCACTCGGTCACGGTATTATCAACGAACTGACGATCGTGGCTGACCAGCATCACGGTTCCCTGGTACCCGTCGATCAGCTCTTCCAGCAATTCCAGCGTTTCGACATCCAGATCGTTCGTCGGTTCATCGAGGATCAGCAGGTTGCTTGGCTTCAGGAACAGACGTGCCAGCAACAGGCGGTTACGTTCCCCGCCGGACAGGGCGCGAACCGGCGTCATCGCACGTTTCGGATGGAACAGGAAGTCCTGCAGGTAGCCCAGCACATGGCGCGGCTTACCGTTTACCATGACCTCCTGCTTACCTTCAGCGAGGTTATCCATTACCGTGCGGTCCGGATCCAGCTCCGCGCGGTGCTGGTCGAAGTAGGCGACTTCAAGTTTGGTGCCGCAGTGAATACGGCCGCTGTCAGCCTGCAACTGGCTCAGCATCAACTTCAGTAATGTGGTTTTGCCGCAGCCGTTGGGGCCAATCAGCGCAATTTTGTCGCCGCGCTGGACCTGAGCAGAGAAATCTTTTACCAGCACTTTGCCGTCAACCTGATAGTTAACGTTTTCCATTTCGAAGACAATCTTGCCGGAGCGGGATGCCTCTTCAACCTGCATTTTGGCGCTGCCCATCACTTCGCGGCGTTCGCTGCGCTCGCGGCGCATCGCTTTCAGGGCACGCACACGGCCTTCGTTACGGGTACGGCGGGCTTTGATGCCCTGGCGGATCCAGACCTCTTCCTGCGCCAGTTTGCGGTCAAACTCAGCATTCTGCAGCTCTTCCACGCGCAGGTTTTCTTCTTTCTCCAGCAGATAGGTATCGTAATCGCCAGGATAAGTGACCAGCTTACCGCGGTCGAGATCGACAATACGGGTCGCCATATTGCGAATAAACGAACGGTCGTGCGAGATAAAGATGATGGTGCCGCTGAAGGTTTTCAGGAACCCTTCCAGCCAGTCAATGGCTTCGATATCCAGGTGGTTCGTCGGTTCGTCCAGCAGCAGCACTTTCGGCCCGCTGACCAGCGCGCGGCCCAGGGCCGCTTTACGCAGCCAGCCGCCGGAGAGCGCAGACAGCTCCATATCCGCTTCCAGACCAAGCTGTGCCAGCACTTCATTAATGCGGTTTTCAAGCTGCCACAGGCCGTGGTGATCGAGCATCTCCTGCACTTTTGCGAGCTCATTGAGATTCTTGTCGCTCGGGTCGGTCATGACCAGATGCGAAATCTCGTGATAGCGCTTCAGGTATTCCGCCTGCTCAGAGATCCCCTCCGCCACGAAGTCGTACACGCTGCCGGTGACATGGCGCGGCGGGTCCTGCTGGAGGCGGGAGACAATCAGATCCTGCTCGTACACGATGCGGCCGTCATCCAGCCCCTGCTCGCGGTTGAGGATTTTCATCAGCGTGGATTTACCCGCGCCGTTACGGCCCACCAGACAGACGCGTTCGTTATCTTCGATATGCAGCTCTGCATTATCGAGAAGCGGTGAGTCGCTGAAAGAGAGCCACGCGCCGTGCATACTAATTAAAGACATTTACTTTTCCTTTCAGACCGCGGTAATCAACCAGCAGTTATGGATTTGACGGTTACGGGCGAAGTCCTGAGACAGCGTTTTTTGGCTAATTTCTTGTGCTTTCAGTCCCAGGGCTGCTAAACCGTCGTGATCCATACGGAAGCCGCGTTTGTTGTTCGAGAACATAATGGTGCCGCCTTTACGCAACAGACGCTTCAGGTCGGTCATCAGGCGCAGGTGGTCGCGTTGAACGTCAAAGCTATCCTCCATGCGCTTAGAGTTGGAGAAGGTCGGCGGATCGATAAAGATCAGGTCGAACTGTTCATCGGTATCACGCAGCCAGCCCAGCACGTCGGCCTGCATCAGGCGATGCTGGCGCCCGGTTAAACCGTTCAGACGCAGGTTACGCTCGGCCCACTCCAAGTAGGTACGCGACATATCCACGGTAGTGGTGCTGCGCGCGCCGCCGAGGCCGGCATGCACACTCGCGCTGCCGGTATAAGAGAACAGGTTGAGGAAATCTTTCCCCTTGCTCATCTGGCCGAGCATACGGCGGGCGATACGGTGGTCAAGGAACAGACCGGTATCGAGATAGTCGGTCAGGTTAACCCACAGGCGGGCGTTATATTCGCCCACTTCAATGTAGTCACCCTTCTCGCCCATCTTCTGGTACTGGTTTTTGCCCTTCTGACGCTCGCGGGTTTTCAGCACCAGCTTGTTCGGCGCAATGCCCAGCACGGCGATGGTGGCCGCAATCACGTCCAGCATACGCTGACGCGCTTTTTGTGCATCAATGGTTTTTGGCGGAGCATATTCCTGAATGACGACCCAGTCGGCGTAGCGATCAACCGCCACGTTGTACTCCGGCAGGTCGGCATCGTACAGGCGGTAACATTCAATCCCTTCCTGCTTCGCCCACTTCTCGAATTTCTTCAGATTCTTGCGCAGACGGTTGGCGTAATCTTCCGCCACGCCGGTTGGCTTACTGTCCGCCGCTTTTTCTGCCAGATGGTAGTTTTTCTGCACACAGTCCAGCGGACCGTTTTTCGCTTTAAACTGGCGATCGGCGCGCAGTTGCAGACAGCTCAACAGCTCCGGCGACGCGCTGAACAGAGACAGATTCCAGCCGCCAAAATAGTCTTTCATATTGCGGCCCAGCAGGCTGTGCAAGGCGATCAGCGCCGGTTCGCTGTCCAGACGCTCACCGTATGGCGGGTTACTGATGACGGTACCGTACGGGCCTTTCGGCAGCGGGTTGGTCAGGTTCGCGACATCTTTCACGTCGAAGGTGACCAGCTCACCGATACCCGCTCGACGGGCGTTGCTTCGCGCACGTTCAATCACGCGCGGGTCGCTGTCCGAACCATAGAAATGCGAGGTGTACTCTGCCAGGCCTTTACGCGCACGGCTCTGCGCGTCATCTTTGACCTCTTTCCAGAGGGCTTCATCATGCTGCGCCCAGCCTTTAAAGCCCCAGTGACCGCGGTGCAGCCCTGGCGCACGGTCGGTAGCCAGCATTGCGGCTTCAATCAGCAGCGTACCGGAACCACACATCGGATCGAGCAGGGGGGTGCCCGGCTGCCAGCCGGAGCGCATCACAATGGCTGCGGCAAGGGTTTCTTTGATCGGCGCCATCCCGGTGCGATCGCGATAGCCACGTAAATGCAGACCCGCGCCGCTCAGATCGAGAGAAATGCTCGCCGTGTCGCCGTTCAGCCAGACGTTGATACGCAGGTCCGGATTTTCGCGATCGACATTAGGGCGTTCCTTATTCTTACGGGTGAAGCAGTCCACAATGGCGTCTTTCACGCGCAGCGCACCGTACTGACTGTTGCGGATCTCATCGTTCACGCCGTTGAAATGCACCGCAAAGGTGGCATTTGGGGTGAAGATCTCTGTCCAGTCGATCATCTGTACGCCGGTATAGAGGTCAAGGTCGCTATAGACCTTGCACTCCTTCATCGGCAGCATGATGCGCGACGCCAGACGGCTCCACATCAGGCTCTGGTAAATAAGCCGCGTGTCGCCCTCAAAATGGACACCACCCTGAACTACCTGGCACTCTTGCGCACCCAGGGCTTCCAGTTCAGTTTTTAACAGCTCTTCCAGCCCACGGGCCGTACTGGCAAACAGAGAATTCATATCGTCACTTTTACTCTTAGAAAATTGTCGCGCATTATAGCTAATATGGCGTGTATGTCATAAAGTTGAAGGCTTATTTTCATTTGCGGGAGTATGCAGTGGCGACGTTATCCAGGCTTTTTATTCATCCGGTGAAATCCATGCGCGGCATTGGCGTTTCTCACGCACTGGCAGACATGAGCGGATTTGCCTTCGATCGTATTTTTATGGTCACCGAGCCTGACGGTACGTTCATCACCGCGCGCCAGTTCCCGCAGATGGTTCGCTTTACCCCTTCCCCGCTTCATGACGGATTGCATTTGACCGCGCCGGACGGTTCCAGCACGGTGATTCGCTTTGCTGATTTTGCGCCCGTCGACGCGCCAACGGAAGTCTGGGGTAACCATTTTACCGCGCGCATCGCCCCGGAAGAGATTAACCGCTGGCTAAGCGGCTTCTTTTCCCGTGACGTGCAGCTGCGCTGGCTGGGGCCTGAACTGACGCGCCGCGTGAAGCGCCACGATGCCGTTCCGCTCTCCTTCGCCGACGGCTTCCCGTTCCTGCTGACCAACGAGGCGTCGCTGCGTGATTTACAAAACCGCTGTAAAGCCAGCGTGCAGATGGAGCAGTTCCGTCCGAACCTGGTGGTAACCGGTGCCGATGCGTGGGAAGAAGACACCTGGAAAACGATCCGCATTGGTAGCGTCATCTTTGATGTCGTCAAGCCGTGCAGCCGCTGTATCTTTACCACCGTGAGTCCGGAAAAAGGGCAAAAGCACCCCTCTGGCGAACCGCTGAAAACGCTGCAATCGTTCCGCACCGCCCAGGATAACGGCGATGTCGATTTCGGCCAGAACCTGATCCCCCGCTCCAGCGGTGTGATCCGCGTGGGCGATGAGGTCGAAATCCTCGCCCGCGGACCTGCGAGAGTGTACGGCGCCGGTCAGGAAGAAGAAAGCGTTGAAGTTGAGACGAACGTCGCCTCTGCCGTGGATATTCACTGGCAGGGCAAAATTATTCGTGGCAACAATCAGCAGGTGCTGCTGGAGCAACTGGAACAGGCCGGTATTCGCGTACCGTATTCTTGTCGTGCGGGAATCTGCGGATGCTGTCGCATCAAGCTGGTAGAGGGAGAAGTGACTGCGCTGAAGAAATCGGCAGTGGGAAACGACGGCACAATTCTGTGCTGTAGCTGCGTACCGAAAACATCCGTACAGCTGGAAGCTTAAACCGCCTGTTCGAGGCTGAAGGAATCGACACGCACCTGTGGCTTCAGCCTGTCATTCATAACTTTGATCGCATCCCCTAACTGCATTACGCGCCCGGCAATCGTCACGCCGGGTTGCGCCAGCAGACAAAGCGCAGCATTTTCGCCCGGCTCCACCACTAACAAACTCACCTCTTCGGCGGTATCGCTCAGATTGACGCTGGCCGCATCACCCGTTGCTGGCGTCCAGTTCATGTCGTGCGGCAGGAAATGCCAGCTTTTCGGCATTTGCGGTTTCAGGAAACGAATCGCCACCAGCGCATTTAATACCAGCTCGGCACGCTGCTCTTTAGAGAGCACCAGATCGCGACATTTTTCTTCAAAGGAGAAATAAAGTGCAGCATCGTCAACGCAAAAGCCCGAGGGTGAAAACGCGTCCGGGGTTAACATTCGGCGGGCAAAACGAGAACGAAACAACATGCCATTGGCTAAATCGAGCATCATACGATCGTGCTCGTCGCAAAAATACCAGCGCCAGTTATCGTCAGGTTTAATTCGCATGTTTCTCTCCCGTCCCCAAACGTCCTGTACTAAAAATGTCCTGATTGTCGCTTCGTTTATAACACCATTAATAAAAGACCAGAATGTCTAAATAAGCAACAGTGACGGAATATAAAACAACCAGGGCTGGAAATAAAGCCCTGGTTGTCTGATTAAGAGAAAAGATTAGATATGGGTAACGATTTCTTTAATCAGCGGTGGTCCTTTAAAAATAAAGCCGGAATAGATTTGCACCAGCGATGCCCCTGCCGCCATCTTCTCGCGCGCAGCAATCACCGAGTCGATACCGCCGACACCAATAATCGGCAAGCGCCCTTTTAATTCTGCAGACAGAGCACGAATAATTTCGGTGCTTTTTAATTGTACCGGACGGCCACTTAACCCACCCGCTTCGTCACAGTTTTTCATTCCCTGAACGAGGGAGCGATCGAGCGTCGTATTGGTCGCAATAACACCATCAATATTATGGCGAACTAAACTGTCGGCAACCTGGATCAATTCTTCAGGCGAAAGATCCGGTGCGATCTTCACCGCGACCGGAACATATTTATGGTGGATCGCCTGCAGTTCATTTTGTTTATTTTTAATGGCGCTGAGAAGATCGTCCAGCGCTTCGCCATATTGTAAAGAACGCAGGCCCGGGGTATTCGGCGATGAAATATTCACCGCGATGTAACCGGCATAGGCGTAGACTTTTTCCATACAAATCAGATAGTCATCTTTACCTTGCTCAACCGGCGTGTCTTTATTTTTACCGATATTAATGCCCAGCACCCCATCGAAATGGGCTTTTTTCACGTTCTCGACCAGGTGATCAACGCCGAGATTATTAAAGCCCATGCGGTTGATTAGCCCTTCGGCTTCCACCAGGCGGAACAAACGCGGCTTATCATTTCCCGGCTGTGGACGCGGGGTAACGGTACCGATTTCAATGGAGCCAAAGCCCATTGCGCCCAGGGCATCAATGCACTCGCCGTTTTTGTCCAGACCGGCCGCCAGACCTAGCGGGTTTTTAAAGGTCAGACCCATGCACTGCACAGGTTTTTCCGGCACATTCTGGCGCACCAGAGCCGCCAGAGGCGTTCCGGTAATGCGACGTAATTGCTGGAATGTCAATTCATGAGCGCGCTCAGGGTCGAGCTGGAAAAGGGCTTTACGAACGAAGGGGTAGTACATGAACTCTCCTGGATTCCCGGTGTGCAAACCGGGAGGGGATTATGGGCGATCCCGCTGCGAAAAGGAATTGACCTGCTGCAAAAAAATCAGCGTAAAACGCAAACGTTTACCTCCCGGTCTCTTTCTTATGCACTTTTTCGCATTTTAATTGCAGATAAATCATTTAGTGGAATAACCGCGCGGTGTCACACTCCTGAAAATTGTTATGAATGTTAGATAAAAGCAAACAATTGGTTATAAGGAGGAAGTATGCGCGTCATTACCCTGGCCGGAAGTCCACGATTCCCTTCGCGTTCCAGCGCCCTGCTGGAATATGCCCGTGAAAAGCTCAATGCGCTGGATGTGGAAGTGTGCCACTGGAATCTGCATAACTTCGAACCCGAAGATTTGCTGTACGCCCGTTTCGACAGCCCTGCGCTGAAAACCCTCACAGAGCAACTGAAAGAGGCAGACGGTTTAATCGTGGCGACACCGATCTATAAAGCCTCTTTTTCTGGCGCACTGAAAACCCTGCTCGATCTACTGCCGGAGCGCGCACTGGACGGCAAAGTGGTGCTGCCGCTGGCAACGGGCGGAACGGTTGCCCATCTACTGGCGGTGGATTATGCCCTGAAACCGGTCCTGAATGCCCTGAAAGCACAAGAGATTCTTCATGGGGTTTTCGCGGACGATTCGCAGGTCATTGATTATCAACACAAGCCGCACTTTACGCCGAATCTGCAAACGCGCCTCGATGCTGCGCTGGAAACCTTCTGGCACGCGCTGCATCGCCGGGATATCCAGGCACCTGCGTTTGGCCAGCCTCAAGGAGTCGCACATGTTTAAAACCTTAACCCGCCTCGGGCTGGCTGGCCTGATGGCCTTGACCGGGCTGGCTCAGGCCGCAGAAACAGCGCCGGACAGTTTACGCATTGGCTATCAGAAAGGCAGCGTCAGTATGGTGCTGGCAAAAAGTCACCAGCTTCTGGAAAAACGCTTCCCGGACACCAAATTCTCCTGGATCGAGTTTCCTGCGGGCCCTCAGATGCTGGAAGCCCTGAACGTAGGCAGTATCGATCTTGGCAGTACCGGCGATATTCCGCCGATATTCGCCCAGGCGGCGGGAGCGGACCTCGTTTATGTCGGCGTTGAACCGCCCAAACCGAAGGCCGAAGTGATTCTGGTGCCTGAAAACAGCGAGATTAAAAGCGTTGCCGACCTTAAAGGACATAAAGTTGCCTTCCAGAAGGGCTCCAGTTCACACAATCTGCTGCTGCGCGCCTTGCAGGAAGCCGGGCTCAAGTTCACGGACATTCAGCCCGTTTACCTGACGCCTGCCGACGCGCGCGCCGCGTTTCAGCAGAAGAACGTTGATGCCTGGGCCATCTGGGATCCGTACTACTCCGCAGCATTACTGCAAGGAGGGGTACGTGTGCTGAAAGATGGCACCACGCTAAAACAGACCGGCTCGTTCTACCTTGCCGCGCGTCCTTACGCGGAAAAGAATGGCGCATTTATTCAGAGCGTACTGGATACCTTTACGCAGGCCGACACGCTGACCCAAAGCCAGCGTCAGGAAAGTTTTGCGCTGCTGGCGAAAACCATGGGCTTACCTGAACCGGTGATTGCGAGCTACCTCAGCCACCGTCCGCCGACCACCATTTCACCCGTGGATGCGCACGTCGCCGCGCTACAGCAACAAACCGCTGACCTCTTCTATCAAAACCGCCTGGTGCCAAAACAGGTCGATATTCGCGAACGCATCTGGCAACCCGCAGGCAAAGAAGGAGCTAAATCATGAGTCTGAATCTTTTCTGGTTTTTACCCACCCACGGAGATGGCCACTATCTTGGCACTGAAGAGGGTTCCCGCCCGGTTGACCATGGCTACCTGCAGCAGATTGCACAGGCGGCGGACCGCATCGGTTTCACCGGCGTGCTGATCCCAACCGGGCGCTCATGTGAAGATGCCTGGCTGGTCGCCGCGTCGATGATCCCGGTCACCCAGCGTCTGAAGTTCCTGGTTGCGTTACGTCCAGGCGTGGTTTCCCCCACCGTGGCAGCGCGTCAGGCGGCAACGCTGGACAGACTCTCCAACGGTCGTGCCCTGTTTAACCTGGTGACGGGCAGCGATCCGCAGGAACTGGCAGGCGATGGCGTGTTCCTCGACCACACCGAGCGCTATGAGGCTTCTGCCGAGTTCACCCGCGTCTGGCGACGCCTGCTTGAAGGTGAAACCGTCACCTTCGAAGGCAAGCATATCCACGTTCGTGACGCGAAACTCTACTTCCCGCCGGTACAACGCCCACGCCCGCCGCTCTATTTCGGCGGGTCGTCGGATGTAGCCCAGGATCTGGCTGCCGAGCAGGTCGATCTGTATCTGACCTGGGGCGAACCGCCTGAGCTGGTAAAAGAGAAAATTGCCCAGGTGCGCGCAAAAGCGGACGCCCATGGCCGCAAGGTGCGCTTCGGTATTCGTCTGCACGTGATTGTTCGCGAAACCACTGAAGAGGCCTGGCGGGCGGCAGACCGTCTGATATCCCATCTGGACGATGAGACCATCGCAAAGGCGCAGGCCGCGTTTGCCAAAACCGACTCCGTCGGACAGCACCGAATGGCATCCCTGCACAACGGCAAGCGCGAGAAGCTGGAGATCAGCCCGAACCTGTGGGCAGGCGTTGGCCTGGTGCGCGGCGGTGCGGGCACGGCGCTGGTCGGGGACGGCCCGACCGTGGCAGCGCGGATTAATGAATACGCCGACCTCGGTATCGACAGCTTTATTCTCTCCGGTTATCCGCACCTGGAGGAGGCCTACAAAGTGGGCGAGCTGTTATTCCCGCATCTGGATGTGGCCATCCCGGAAATACCGCAGCCACAGCAGCTTCAGCTGCAGGGAGAAGCGGTGGCAAACGAATTTATCCCTCGTAAAGCCGCGCAAAGCTAAGGAGTGACCATGTCTGCCACCTCACAAAAATGGCTGCTGCGCGCCGCGCCGTGGTTTTTACCCGTCGGCATTGTGGCTCTCTGGCAGCTCGCATCATCCACCGGCTGGCTGTCGAGCCGTATTCTGCCCTCTCCTGAGGGCGTTGTAGAAGCGTTCTGGTCGCTGAGCGTCAGCGGTGAGCTGTGGCAGCATCTGGCGATCAGTTCCTGGCGCGCGGTGATTGGGTTCTCTATTGGCGGCAGCATCGGGCTGGTGCTGGGGTTGATCAGCGGTCTTTCCCGCTGGGGCGAGCGGCTGCTGGATACCTCCATTCAGATGTTGCGTAACGTGCCGCATCTGGCGCTGATCCCGCTGGTCATTCTGTGGTTTGGGATTGATGAGAGCGCGAAGATCTTCCTCGTGGCGCTGGGCACGCTGTTCCCGATTTACATTAATACCTGGCACGGCATCCGCAATATCGATCGCGGCCTGGTGGAGATGGCGCGAAGCTATGGCTTGTCGGGTTTTTCGCTCTTTCTACACGTGATCCTGCCGGGCGCCCTGCCCTCCATCATGGTCGGGGTGCGTTTTGCCCTCGGCCTGATGTGGCTGACGCTGATTGTCGCGGAAACCATTTCGGCTAACTCTGGCATCGGCTACCTGGCGATGAACGCCCGCGAGTTCCTGCAAACGGACGTCGTGGTGGTTGCCATTATCCTTTATGCCCTGCTCGGCAAACTGGCCGACGTCAGCGCCCAGTGGCTGGAACGCAGCTGGCTACGCTGGAACCCGGCGTATACCCTTCAGGAGGCGAAAGCATGAATACGGCACGACTGAATCAGGGGACACCGTTACTGTTAAACGGCGTGACCAAACGCTACGGCGAAAACACCATTCTTAACGCGCTGGATCTGCATATTCCCGCCGGGCAGTTTGTGGCCATTGTCGGGCGCAGCGGCGGCGGCAAGAGTACGCTGCTGCGCCTTCTGGCCGGACTGGAATCCCCCAACGGCGGCGACATTCTGGCAGGAACAACGCCGCTGGCCACTATTCAGGACGATACCCGCATGATGTTTCAGGATGCGCGACTGCTGCCCTGGAAGACGGTGATTGATAACGTCGGGCTGGGGCTCAAAGGACACTGGCGGGATGAAGCCCGTCAGGCGCTGGCCGCCGTCGGACTGGAAAACCGCGCCGGTGAATGGCCTGCTGCGCTGTCGGGTGGGCAGAAGCAGCGCGTGGCACTGGCCCGGGCGTTGATTCATCGTCCTGGCCTGCTGTTGCTTGATGAGCCGCTCGGCGCGCTCGACGCCTTAACGCGGATCGAAATGCAGGATCTGATTGAATCCCTGTGGCAGACGCATGGATTCACGGTTCTGCTGGTCACGCATGACGTCAGCGAAGCCGTGGCGATGGCCGACCGGGTGCTGTTAATAGAAGACGGAAAAATTGGTCTGGATCTGACGGTGGATCTTCCACGGCCTCGTCGTGTCGGTTCGGCAAGACTGGCGGAGCTGGAGGCAGAAGTGCTGGATCGGGTGATGAAGCGCGGGGGAACGGAGTTACAGCGAGTTAAGGCTAATGCCTGATGCCCTCACCCCGGCCCTCTCCCACAGGGAGAGGGAGAAAACACAAAAAACGGCAACCTGGGTTGCCGTTTTGCTTTTACCTGCCCACCGGGCTTTTTTACATCACGCTAAGGCTTTCGCGATCTTCTCGTACAAATCGCCGGACAGGTTTTCCAGCCCTTTCAGCTGTTCAAGCGCGGCGCGCATTTTCGCCTGACGCTTCGCATCGTAGCGTTTCAGACGGATCAGCGGCTCAATCAGACGCGACGCCACCTGCGGGTTACGGCTGTTCAGTTCGGTCAGCATTTCTACCATGAACTGATAACCGCTACCGTCCTCCGCGTGGAACGCGGCCGGGTTGCTGCTGGCAAACGCACCAATCAGGGAACGCACGCGGTTCGGGTTACTCATGGTGAACGAACGGTGCTTCAGCAGGCTGCGGACTTTGCTGAGCGCATCGGCCGCCGGGCTGGTCGCCTGCAGAATGAACCATTTGTCCATCACCAGACCATCCTGGTGCCACTTGTCGTCGTACTCCTGCATCAGCGCATCGCGGCACGGCAGTTCAGCGGCAACGCTCGCCGCCAGCGCGGCCAGCGCGTCGGTCATATTGTCCGCTTTATGATACTGCATGCTCACCAGCGTGTTCGCCAGCTCGGTTTCACCAAACGCCAGATAACGCAGGCAGGTGTTACGCAGAGAACGTTTACCAATGTCCGCGTGCTCAACGCGATAAGCATCAAGCTTATTGGCGTTATAGATGGCGAGGAATTCGTCCGCCAGTTCAGCAGCCAGCGTGCGGGTCAGCGCTTCACGCACGGCCACGATGGCAATCGGGTCAATGATGTCAAACAGCTCGGCAATTTCAGTTGCCGACGGCAGGGTCAGAATTTCAGCCGCCAGCGCCGGATCAATAGATTCATCCAGCAGGATCGCACGGAACGCGTCTGCTACATGCACCGGCAGCGTCAGCGGCTGGCCCTGCTGGTAACGGTTCACGTTCAGCTTGATGTAGGTCGCCAGCAGACTCTGCGCGGCATCCCAGCGGGAGAAATCGTTGCGGGCGTGACGCATCAGGAACGTCAGCTGCTGATCGCTCCACTTGTACTCCAGCTTCACCGGGGCTGAGAATTCGCACAGCAGCGCTGGCACCGGCTGGAAATAGACGTTATCGAAGATAAAGGTCTGCTCTGCCTGGGTTACGTTCAGTACGTGGTGTACCGGATGACCGCCCTTCTGCAGCGGGATCACTTTGCCTTCGTTGTCATACAGCTCAATGCTGAACGGGATGTGCAGCGGATGTTTTTCTTCCTGCTCGGCGGTTGGCGGCGTGCGCTGGCTGATGGTCAGGGTGTATTGCTCGGTTTCCGGGTTGTAGTCGTCTTTAACGGTGACAATCGGCGTCCCGGCCTGGCTGTACCAGCGGCGGAAGTGCGAGAGATCCACGTTAGAGGCATCTTCCATCGCCTGCACAAAATCGTCACAGGTCGCCGCGCTGCCGTCATGACGCTCAAAATAGAGTTGCATCCCTTTCTGGAAGTTCTCTTCGCCCAGCAGGGTGTGGATCATACGGATAATTTCAGCGCCCTTCTCATATACCGTCAGGGTGTAGAAGTTGTTCATCTCAATGACTTTATCCGGACGGATAGGGTGCGCCATTGGGCTGGCATCTTCCGCAAACTGCAGGCCGCGCATAGTGCGGACGTTGTTGATACGGTTTACCGCACGAGAGCCCAGATCGGAGCTGAACTCCTGATCGCGGAAGACGGTCAGTCCCTCTTTCAGGCTCAGCTGGAACCAGTCACGGCAGGTGACGCGGTTACCGGTCCAGTTATGGAAATACTCGTGGCCGATGACGCGTTCGATATCAAGGTAGTCTTTATCGGTAGCGGTGTCGGTACGTGCCAGTACGTATTTGGAGTTAAAGATGTTGAGACCTTTATTCTCCATCGCGCCCATGTTGAAGAAATCGACGGCGACGATCATATAGATGTCGAGGTCGTATTCGAGGCCGAAACGTTCTTCGTCCCACTTCATGGAGTTGATGAGCGAGGTCATCGCCCACGGTGCGCGGTCAAGGTTGCCACGGTCAACAAACAGCTCCAGCGCCACTTCACGCCCGGAGCGAGTTTTGAACGTATCGCGCAGCACATCAAAATCACCCGCCACCAGCGCAAAGAGGTAGCACGGTTTCGGGAACGGATCCTGCCACTGCACCCAGTGACGACCATTTTCCAGTTCGCCCTCACCGACGCGGTTACCGTTGGAGAGCAGGAACGGATAAAGCGTTTTATCGGCGATGATTTTCGTCGTGAAGCGCGCCAGGACGTCCGGGCGGTCCAGGTACCAGGTGATATGGCGGAAACCTTCGGCTTCACACTGGGTACACAGAGCCACGCCTGACTGGTAAAGCCCTTCCAGCGCCGTGTTGGCTGAAGGGCTGATTTCATTCACGATGCGCAGCGTAAAGCGTTCCGGCAGGTTGTCAATGACCAGCTGGTTGCCTTCTTCTTTATAGTCTGACCAGGGTTCATCATTAATATGCAGGGAGACCAGCGTCAGGTCTTCGCCATCGAGACGCAGCGGCACGGCAGTCGCACTGTGGCGCGTCACCTGACTCACCGCCGTCACGACGGTTTTTGTGGCATCCAGGTCAAACGTCAGGTCGATATCGCTAATCAGGTATTCCGGCGCACGGTAGTCGTGGCGGTATTTGGCTTGTGGCTGTTGTGTCATAGAAAACCTTATGCATCGTTTGTCGAGTAACGTTTCAATATATTCCTGTTGCGCAAAACGCGCTATGCAGAATGTTCATCTTTTCAGGCAGAAACACCTTTTTCGCTACATTTGTATAATATGAACGCATAATTTTTAAAATCGATAAAGATCGTCCAGGAGCGCATTAAACAAGGGATGAGAGAGATCGATTCAAAGCGAGATTTGCGAACTTTAACGAACTTCACAAGGCACTTTTGCCCCACCCATGCCCCACGACTAATTTTACCCGAGAGCAGACACCATAAGGCTTGTAGACCATTCCAAACATCAAAAAACATTCAAAGCTGAACTGCTAATTCGCCAATTGACTTGACAGTCTTTAGTTCTGGGTTACAGGTACTGTATATTTAACCAGGCATTAGCGGTGACTATCATGCGTGTCGAGATTAGTATTGCCAAAAATAAAACGATGGCTAGGCCGAAGGACTCAATTGACGCACTGACTCAGGAGCTGACAAAGCGCCTGAGTACGTATAATGAAGACGTAGAGGTGATCGTCAAGACAGCAAGCAAAGATGGCTTTTCCATTCTGCGGCTTAGAAAAAGAAGACAAAAAGACATATGTACAGGAAGTGCCACAAGAAGCGTTGGAAAGCGCAGATAACTGGTTTACACGATGATTGCAATTCCTTAGAATCTGCGTCGGTTGCTCTAACATCAACAACCGACAAATTTTTACTTTATAAAATATATAGAAAAATCACCAATTGGTATTGGACCAGACGTTGACATTCTCAATAACATTCGAGATTTTTGCTTCAACAGAAGTTAAAAAAACCTTCCTCAACAAACTGAAACGACATGCCCTGCCGCCAATAATCACTTTGATTTATATTAAAAAACGGGTGAAAAATATCTCAAAGGATATTTAATAAAAACTAAGCATCCAGCTGAACAATTTTTCCACCTAACCACTCTTGTTTATACAATAATTGCCTAACAAACTCGTACCTCATATTTTTTGCAATATTGTTTTTATCCGATACAAAATTCTTTACGTCAACTACTTCTACAACTGCGTGTTTTTTGCATATTGCCGTAGTTATCTTATGTAAGGCATCCAGTCTGAAATTACCTGACCTTGTTCTTATTCTGTCAATTTTCTTTTTACTTTTTAGCCAATTATTACTGTGTTTTACTTTCCTACTTAACTCTTTATTAAGACGTTTTATTTTTTTTTCATCAACAATGCCAGTAAAGCTTTCGACTGAAACCTCATTCCCAGCACACAGGGTAACATATCCATCATTGAGTAAAACTTTTGTCTTATTGATTGATGGATGAACCGGCTCAGAAACAAATTCCTCAGTATTAAAACTTATGTACCACTTATCAAGTTTTTTTGAAATAGTAACATTTTTCAAATTCCCCGTGACTTCGCGACTTTTACGGTACTTAACCCATCCTAATTTAGGCAAAGATACTAAACCTTTTTCTTGGTTTAATCTGACTCTTTGACATGGGACTCTAAAAGAATCACTGCGGCCTTTCTTTTTAAATCGAGGATACAGTGCTCTTCCTGAGAAGAAATTCTGAAAAGCCCTATCGAGATCACGTAAAGATTGCTGTAGGCATTGAGATGGACAAAGTTTAAGCCACTCAAATTTATGATCACTTTTCCACTCAACTAATAAAGGTGCGAGTTTATTGTAGTTCAGGAACGGCTTGCCATTATTATAGTTTTCGCTTAGGAGAGCAAGGCCTTTATTATATACAAAACGGCAGGCACCAGCAAAAACCAAAACGTCAGAAATCTGACTTTTACTTGGTTCAAGCAGAAATTTAAATGCCTTTTTTTTGATCACAATAAATCCTATAAGAACAACAAAACCACTGTAAGTATCCTAAGCTAAAATTGATATTTTCTATCAGTGGATTTAGCCACAAAATACATCTTTATTTATTCAATAAAAAGCCCTGCATTTGCAGGGCTTCGTGTATTGGAGTTGAATTAGCCTTGCAGCAGAGAAAGAACCTGCTGAGGAACCTGGTTGGCTTTAGACAACACGGAGTTGCCAGCCTGCTGAATGATCTGCGCTTTAGACATATTTGACACTTCGGTCGCATAGTCTGCATCCTGAATACGGGACTGCGCTTCAGACAAGTTAGTGGTAGTGTTGTTAAGGTTGGTCACAGCAGAGCTCAGACGGTTCTGTACTGCACCCAGAGAAGAACGGAACTTATCGATAGAGGCAATAGCATCGTCCAGCGCTTTCAACGGGTCAGGAGTAGCCGCAGACGCTCCCTGAGCTTCTGTGGTGATAGAACCATCAGCTGCTTTATAGAGAGCAGCTCCTTTATCATCAATAAAGCTGCCGTTGGCAAATTCTTGATAAGTCGTAGTTACAGTTTTTTCTGTATCAGTAGTCAGTTTGCCATCTAAATCCAGATTCACGGCCGTACCACCAGCAGTTACCGCACCAGCAGCATCAACGTCGTAAGACGCAGCACCGTTAGTAACAGTGTAATCTTTGCCAGATAATGCTGTAGCCATATCGCTAGCAGAGATTGATGCACCCGTAATTTTAAATCCTGCTGCACCTGCACCAGTAGTAACCAACGTACCTTTATCAGCCGTTGTAATTGTGGTCATAACACCAGTAGTACCGGCATCGTTTGTGTTAGCCATCAATCCGGCAAGCGAAGCTGCTGGAGGACTGCCTGCACTGTTCTTGGTCAAGTTACCAGTAGTATCAAGATACAGTTGTGAGTTATCATCAGCCGCCGTGATGTTTCCTGCGCTATCAATGATTACATCTTGGGTTGTTGTTCCAATTTTGACTGTAGCAGTAGCGGAACCACCCTTAGTAAGATAACTCAGAGCATTCGCTGATGTTACATCTGTAGCATCAAATTTGTAGGACTTGCTGGTGGAATCAAAAGTATAATCAGCGTCAGCATTAACACCTAAACCGTTCACGATGGTCGGTGCTGTCTGGCTGATTTTGCTGCCGTTTGCAACGCTATTCAGCAAATCAGCTGTAGTCGCTGACTTATAAGTAGTAACATCGTCTTTAGTCCAAGTGCTGTTACCGTTTGCCCCTGGGGTTTTCGTGAAACCAGTCAGATCTGCTTCGGTCAATTTAGCATTATCAACTGCACCTTTACCATTTACGTTAAAGCTCGTAAGTTTCAGGGTATTAGAGTCGATTTGTTTCAGGTCTATGGTAATGGTCTGGCCATCGTTAGCACCAACCTGAATTTTCATGGAACCGTCTTTTGCCAGCACATTCACACCGTTGAACTGGGTCTGACCGGATACACGGTCAATTTCATCCAGACGGGATTTGATTTCGTCCTGGATGGAGTCCAGGTCAGACTGTGAGTTAGTACCAGTAGAGGACTGAACGGTCAGCTCACGGATACGCTGTAAGTTGTTGTTGATTTCAGACAGTGCACCTTCAGTTGTCTGTGCAACGGAGATACCATCGTTAGCGTTACGTGCAGCCTGGGTCAGACCTTTGATGTTAGAGGTGAAGCGGTTAGCGATCGCCTGACCAGCTGCATCATCTTTTGCGCTGTTGATACGCAGACCGGAAGACAGGCGCTCAATAGCAGTGGCCATTGAGGATTGATTCTTATTGATGTTATTCTGAGTTATCAGCGAGAGGCTGTTGGTATTAATGACTTGTGCCATGATAGTAATTCCTGTTTGACTGGTCGTAATTTAAGTTTACGGCTTCCACCACTAGGCTCTTGCGCCGCTAAATTTACTATCGGCAACCATTGCAGATCCTTTAGAAAAAAAACAAAAAAACAATATCCTACTGTTTTATAAATTGTTTATCCTGAATCGTACATACCTAGATGCACGACATTTTCTTCACTCGGTAGTCGTCATCAAACCAAAAAGACTATCCGATGTTCAACATAGTCAGTAGTTGGCGAAACTAACCCCATTAGAAAACCCTCCCCATGTTACGCAGGATCCAGTATCGGTTCTCACTTCCGTTTGTCGTCTTATCGGCGAAGTCCGGCTGGTATCGCTCGATCCATGAATTTGCATCCTCCTGGCTGAAATGCCAGTGCCTCTCCTGCAGTTCAGCGATGAATTTGTCTGTATGCAGGCAGAGATAGCCCTTCGGGTTTTGCTGTATGGCCGCAATAAAAGCAGCACGAATATCCGGTTGACGAGGCATGAACACACCCTCACTCACTTATTGACTGTATGCATATACAGTAGTATTTTTATAAAAACAGATCAAGCACAGGCAATTTTTCACTTATAAGAGGATCGGTATGTTTGTTGAACTGGTTTATGACAAGCGAAATGTTGAAGGGCTCCAAGGGGCCAGAGAGATCATCCTGGCTGAGCTAACAAAGCGAGTGCACCAGATTTTTCCTGATGCAGAAGTGAAGGTGAAGCCGATGCAGGCGAACGCTTTAAACAGCGACGCCAGCAAAAGTGATCGGGAAAAGCTCAATCGCATGCTGGAGGAAATGTTTGAAGATTCCGATATGTGGCTGGTTTCTGAGTTTCCGACCGTTCGCCAGGTTGGCCTTTAAATTTTACTCGGTTAATATTCCCCACGTTTGCTCGGGCATGAACACTGAGCAACCAGCCGCCGCCAGTTCTTTCTTAAGACGGGCGGCGGTTTTCTTAGCGAAGCCGTTTCAATATGCGGTCTTCAGGTATATCAAGCTCCACCCTGTTTTAGCTCATCAACCTGTTTACTAAGCTCTGCTACCTTTGCGTTAAGTGCCTTTATGGCTGCCAGGGCATCCATCATCAGTGGGTTAAGGTCAAGCGTCATTTTCCCTACGCCCTCAGCAGAGTGAACATATTCCTTGTCGATTTGTTCGATCTGCTGAGCAATTACGCCACGGCGCTCTGTCTGCTCATCATCATCAAGGTAGTAGAATCGCTTAAACTCCATTTGACAGATGTTTTCAAGAGAATCAGCAACATCGAGATCGCCGTTGACGTGCTTAAAATTAATATCTGATGTTCCAACAGACTGCATCTGTGTCCATGGAATGGTGGACGAAGATGTATTCATAGCAGATGCGCCAAGGTTCCGGACGAAAAGATTCCCGGATGCTCCTGTAAATATTTGCTGTCGGCGCGTTGGGTCATACCCGCATACAATACCTGAGCCAGCTTGCGGGGCCCAGGCAGTACCTGAACCGTCAATGCCATAAAATCCTGATTCGGTATTTCCTAAGACGTTAATAGTTGGAGTTCCGAAACCGAAATAGCCCACACCTAAAACATTCCCAGTATTGGGGCCTACATCCTTGGTGGCGGCACTTCCTAAACCAAGGTTTGTACGAGCACCTGCTGCTGTCTTATCACCAGTTCCACCCTGGGAAATGCTTAGCGCGGTAGTCAGCCCGGAAAGACTGGTGATGTCGCTGTTTACCCCTTTCTTCGCCAGTGATTTCTGCCCCGGTACGGTGACTGGTGTGCCGTTAATCGTTATGGTGACGTCTGTCGTACCGTTCATCACATCAGCAAAGCCGCTCATGTAGCGCTGGTACATCGTGAAGGTTTCAGCAATGTCCTGCGCCAGGCCATCCACACTCAGGCTATCGCTCAGCAAAATCGAATACTTCGTTCCAGCAGGAATTGCTGGGCTTGCCGCAGGTGTCACGGTAAGAGAAGTTGCGCTTCCGATCGCGGTGATCTGGAAAACCTGCGCTGGGCTTGTCAAGGCGATAACAGTGCAGCCGTTACGAATGAGTGAGCCAGCAGCGGTGAAGTTTGTTCCCGTACCTGTAAGGCTATTTCCGTTTATGGCGATTGTGCCGGTGTTATAAATCATATTTTCTCCAGACAATAAAAAACCCCGCCGGAGCGAGGTTGATTTGAATAGACACTGAATTCAGACGTACATATCAGGCAATACAGGAAGGCTGAGCGGAGTAATGGTGTTATTACCGAATATGGCATACTGCTCGCGTCCAAGGTATTTCCCGCCCTGAACTGAAGCGCTGCCGTTCTGTATCTTTATTCCGAACATCCGATACACGTACATGCCATTAACCATATGAATCATCAGACCAAATCTGCCCAGCGGTACATAGCCGCTGCCGATGCTCACGGCACTTGTGGAAGGTGACCATAGTTGATTGAGGTATACGAAAGGTCGCTTTGTAGTTGAAAACGTACAGGCCCCTTCAGCGTTGAAAATATTGAGGCCAGTACCAGGCTGCGGCGCTACGCCACTGGCGAAGATAACGATGTCTATCGTGCCTGTTGTGGGAGCGTCATCATTAGTTGACGGAGGACTGAAGAATCTTACTGTGTTGCCGTCGAAGTCAATCGTATTACCGCTATTACAGCGTCCGAAAACGATATATTTCGACTTGTCATAACCTGATATCGTCGGAACCGCCCAGCCCCCGGTTGGAACATTCACAGTACCTTTCCAGATACACTGGCCTGACTGAGTAGCGTTAGTTATAGATGTGAAATCTGTGCTGTCGCTTATGAGCAAGCCCACACCACTACGCTGGCCCGTCGGAAATATCTGCCAGAGGCTTCCGGGAAACGTGTACGTGCTTTCTCGTTCGCTGATACTGTTGTCTTTCATCGTTGAGTTCTGCGTGACTCGCGCTCCCGATATGGTGACCGAGTTCATTTTATGAAGAAGCCCTGAATCAAGATAAGCCGCCGCATGTGGAATAAACAGCACCTGCGAACCGGATACATAACCGGAAATATCCGCGTACTTGGCTTTCTGATATCCACTGTCAAAACTTGCTCCAAATGACGGGCATCTCAGCCCCGCCGTTATCGCCATACGTTTCCCGCCGTCGTTCAGCTCTATCAATAACCCTGTCGGCATATTATCACCATGTCCCAAGTACGATCCGGCCACCACCCGGAATATTGATGGTGACGCCGTTGCCATTAATGACTGTGGTATTACCGGATCCGTTAAATGAAAAATTACCGTTGGTTGCATAAATGGAGCCACGAACCGTCACGTTGTTGAATGTGGCATATCCCGACTTGTTTATATGCCAGCCAACGTTCCCTGTGCCGTCCCAGGTTGAAGACTGAATATAGCTGCCGATTTTGGCGTTACCGATCGTCCCGTCACCAATTACTGTGTCCCGGATGATGGCTTGTCCGTTCTGGATAACAAACGGCAGAGTCACGGCGCCGCCTGCCTGGGTCATAACCGCGAAGCGATCAGCGAGGAAGAGAACCTGCGTCTGCATTCCAGATGGCGTATTCTGAACACCAATCCCCATCCCTGCTGCATACTGATTACCATTAGAATCAACAGCGACCTTGATGCTGTACATCGCATTCAGGTTGTTATTGATGTCCGCTGATACCTGGCTGTTCTGGATAATAGCCGCAGACTGACCGTTAACCGTGACCTTCAGCGAGTTGATTTGCGTAGCAGACGCCTGAGTGAAGTCAGCGAGCGTCTTTGACAAGTCAGTGACATTCGCAGTGTTTCCACCAGTACTGGAATCCAGTGTGCGCAGCGACTCAGCGACAGCTTTACTTGCATCTGCCATGACATTGTCGACTCGCTCAATACCGGCTTTGTTATCACCATATTGCACGCTCAGAAGGTTACGCTGGTTAACCTGAGCGAGCGTACTCGTGATCAGCGCAATAGCATTGTTCTGAATACTTCCACTGGCCTTATCAGTTTGTGCTCCCAGTTCTTCAAGACGTGATGCCATTGAGGAATCAAGGTCCGTGACTACCTGGCTAAGTTCAGTGATTGATGCTGTATTCTGAGCACCTACAGCCGCTGCTGAATCAGCTTTGTCAGATGCGGCCTGAGTGGCAGCCGTCAACTGGCTTACCGCGGAAGCGCGAGCTTCAGTTTCCGTTGCTAACGCCTGGCGAACTTCAGTAATACCCGCTTCATTCTGCGCAGTTTGTGCCTCAAGACGAGTAACATCCGTGACGCGTGCTTCCGTCTCAGTGGCGATCACCTCCCGTAGCTCTTCGAATGTCGCAGAATTAGCCCCCTGCTGCGCAGTCTGGCGCACAACAACATCAGCAATAGCCAGGGCGTTGCCAATTATTGCTTCTGCTGTCTGCTTATTCGAACCTACTGCTGCAGCCAGACCATCTGCGTTCTCCTTAATCGCATCAGAAAGTTCGGCCAGTTTCTCGCTACTGTCTACAGCACTCTCAATCAGATCCTTAAATACCTCAGAATCTTTAATCTCCTCCAGGATCACATCGGTGATATCGGAAACATCGATGCTCGCCTGTCCGCGCACCCAGTCGGTGTATCCTGATTCATTGCCGCTGCGGTCCACCAGCTGCGCGCGGTACCAGAAAATCTGTCCAGCCTTAAGGCCCATCTGCTGATATTTGCGCTGTGGGTAAGGCACATCGGCCAGCAGCATCGCATCGTCTTCGGTACCGGTCAGGCTGTACTGGATTTCGGTCTTCAGCGTGTCGTCGGTATTCGCAGGGAATCCCCAGTTCAGCTCGATACCGAATACAACGTTTTCAGAAGCGATGAAGCCAACCGGCTTCGGTGGATTGCCCACTTTACCCGTCAGCGTTTTCTCTTCTGAATAGCCCCATCCGGATGATATTTCTGCGGCATTGATGGCGCGCACGCGCACCAGGTAGCGCCCGGCATAAATTCCCGGGACATCGAACGACGTTGTGGAGCTGCGCGGCACGTTAACCCAGTTCCCGTCGTTGCGGCGCCATTGCGCTTCATAGGCGATAGCGTTCTGCGCCTGGTCCCAGCTCACGCGCATTGTTTCGACGCTGATATTTTGCTGAACCACTGAAAACGAGCTGATTACGATGTTCTCAGGCGGAGACTGGTTACCTGGCGGGATCACACTCACCGGCCGCTGGTCAATGATGGCTCCGGTATCAATACGGGCATATTTATCCGGGTCATGCCATGCGCCGGTAATCGAGAAAGTGCCATCATCGTTATCGGAAACGCTGACAACTCGATACTGCTGCGCATAGAGCTCGTCCGATTGAACCACCCAAACAGCTTCGGCCTCTGGCGTCTCACTGTATGCCGTGGTGACTGTGACAGATTCCCCGTTTACAGCCTGAATAGTCCTGCTCTGCGACGCTCCGGATGGTAGGTTGAGAATAAGGCGATCACCTGCTGCTGCATCTGCCACGCGGTCAAGTTTGATAACGCGACCGTTAACGTCGCTGATGCGTCCGCCCATCACCTTTCCGGAAAGCAACTCGTCTGCCACGGCGATGATGTAGCCCGGCTGCGGAATGTTTCCGTCCAGCCCGACATCAAACGAAATAACGCGATCCTTGTTGTTGGTGAGAATACCCCAGCGTCCCTTTCGGTTCGCTTCTGATTGTCTGGTGCAGCCGATGGCTGTCATTTCCAGCTGATTGAAGCCGTACCGAGCTACCAGCGCCTGCTCAAATACCTGCTCCATCGCGTCAGCATAGGCGTTGCCAGGATCTGACCATGACACCAGTGCTGTGGTGTAGCGGGTTTTTGTGGTGCTGCTCGAATAACGGGGTTTGCCAACAATATTGGCGAGTGTGTAGCTGTAATCCACATCGCGCGGCATGTCAGCCAGGGCAACAATCTGATCCCCGCCCCAGTAGGTCATGCCACGGAAAATAGCGGCAAAATCACGCAGGACTGTGTAGGCGTCGTTTCGGTCCTGAATGTACACGTTGCAGGTATAACGAGGTTCGGTACCGTTGCCACCTTTGCCGTCTGGTACCATCTGATCACAATACTGGGCAACCTGATAAAGCGTCCATTTATCAATATTCGCAGCGGTCAAACGGTGCCCGAGGCCGAACCGGTCAGAAATAACCAAATCGTAAAAAATCCACGCAGGGTTATCCGTCCATGCCCACTTAAACGCACCGGTCCATGTACCGCTATAAGATCGGGTTTCAGGGTCGTAGGTATCTGGAACGCGGATAACACGGCCGCGCGGTTCGCATGAAATTTGGGGAATAGAGCCGTTGAACTGGCTTGAGTCGAATTCAATGTAGAGCAGCGCGGTGTTCGGGTAGCGCAGTTTGGCGTCAATCACCTCGGTGAAGCTCTGCAGCGTCATTGTGTCGCCGATCTTCGCGCTGTTGGCGTCAGAGGTAATCTTACGCAGGCGTATTGTCCAGGTGCTGCCAGCCTGCGGTAAATCGATACGGTGGCTGCGCTCATAGCCAGACGTTGTTTTGCCGGTCACGCTGGTATTAAGTACCGTCTGCCATGCGCCGCCGTCCGTCTGCAGGTCAATCGCGTAATTAACCGAGTAACCGACCAGATCGCCGTCGTCCTCCTGTTTGAAAAGCGAGGGCCATTTCAGACGCAGGCGAACTGCTGAAAGCTGCGTATTGGTAAACGTGCGCGTCCAGGCTGTGGCGCTTGATACCTCAGTTCCCACGCTGATTTCGTTTTCGGTACCGGGAATACCCTGAATATATTTTTGCGCCTGCGTTCCAGTGCGAAACTCCCACGTCACGCCGCTGAAGTTTTGGGAACCGTCGGAATTCTCCAGCGCCGTTCCGTCCAGGTAGATATCTTTGCCGGTTAGCTGCCCTGCAAACTCCCCTTCGCCAAGCGCAACGAGGATTTTTGCCTTCGCTACAGATTGCAGATCATCAGGCTGTTCGGTAGGGGTTCGTGAACTGGAACTGCCGCCCTTGCGGCCCTTTAACACTTTATCTGTAGCCATATTGCGCCCATAAAAAAAGCCACCTGAAGGTGGCCAGAAAAAAAGGTTAGTTATCTACTGCTGATCTTCGACATAAATTCCGGCAGAAATAATCGCTCCGCCGATTCTACGCTTACCATAAAGGAGCGGTACCGGGTAGCCTTGCGCCGCGGTGTTTGTTACACCACCGAATGCGTAGGATGCGCGGTTATCTGCGCTTTGTTTGCTGGCTAATCCGGTTGGCTGAGGTGAGAGCATTTGGACAACACCACCAATGATCAAAGCACCACCAGCTTGATACAAAAATGGCGATGCTCCTGCAAAGGGTGTGAAATTTAATACCACCCCTACAGCTACCAACACCGCTCCTAAAATAGTTTGTAATACACCTGCTTTTTTACTTCCTATCGGCACTGGTACTATTCTTATAACCTCGCCCTTAACAGGAAAACCCAATTCATCTATGCCTATATTTTTCTTCCCGCGAAAAACCGCATAAGAAAGTCCTCTTTGCTTACTCGTATTCATGAATTTTTCGAAACCATTAATCGTAGCAGATAAGGCTTTGCAGGCTTCTTGGGTTGTGCTTATCGAGCGATGATGTGTTTTGCCAAAAGTCTTTCCGAGAACACCGCCAAGTTCAATGCGTGTCATTACATCTGACATAAATCACCCCAATGAAAAAGCCACCCGAAGGTGGCCTTTAAGTATTAAAAATAAACTCTAATTTATCGACATCGGAAGGATGTCCACATTCCCACTTTGGTCGATAAATATCCTTAAAACACGAGGGGCATTTTCTTTTATTGAAAACTCCCGCTCTTTTTTAGGTGCGCCATTACATAGACCTTTCCCAGCAAACCCTGCTCCAATCAATACATCTCCAGGATTTAAGAAAGCAGTGACTTTCTCACCAGTATCAAGTTCAGCCAAATACTTACCATTGATATAGGTTGTTATAGCGCATCCACCAGCAACGAAACCTTTATCGCGAATGATAGTCACGGCAGTTGTGTGTGTTTTCTGTTGAAATTCTTTTGGTGCTGACACTTCTTTTGCATACTGCGGGAGAACTGGCTCTGTCGAACAACCAGCCATAATTACCAATGAAAACGCCAATAATGTTTTTTTCATATCCCTATCCCCTTTGGTTTTACAAAAGGTTAGCACAGAGCTTTGTAACGTAAAATCTTCATCGTCCTTTCCCGCCAGTAGCCACCATACGGCACGCGCTGGCTCAGATGTCCGTACAGGTGGTGCAGCAGCATATTTCCCTCCAGCAAAATTCCCGCGTGGTTCCACTTATCAGCCTGGACCTGCATGATCACCATATCGCCGGGTTTCGGTGGCCCGTCGAATTCACGGAATCCGCACTCATACCAGCAATCCTGATAGAAGTTGTCCGGATAGTCGTTTTCCCACCAGGGATAATCCACCCGGTAATCGTGGAGCTCTATACCATGCGTTTGCCGAAAATAGCTCATTACCAGCCCCCAGCAGTCGAAGTGGCCAAGCACAAACGGACGCTCCAGCAGCGGAAGTTCCCCGCGCGGCTGGATGGTGCGCAAATCCCCCTCCGGCCAGCTCACAATGTGCCAGGGTAAAAGCGTTGCATCGCATTGCGCCTTATCCAGTTCGCTCGGTTGCGTTGTGGCGTCAGGATGACTGTGAGCGATGGCGATCACAGTCCCCCAGTCCTCAGCAGCTGCATAGTCTTCGGGGCAAAGGACAAAATTGTCCTCCGGCATCGCGGCAAGATTCCGGCACGGGAAATAACGTTCAACTCGGCTTTTCTGCGCCACCACACCGCAACACTCGCGAGGGTATTCAGCAGCAGCATGCGACATAATGGCATCAATGGTTTTCTGACGCATATCAGCTCCTGATCAAAGACGTGCCCGGGAAGCCACCAAACGAGAGTTCGTTATTTTCACCGAACCGAAGTTTGCAGGCCGTCAGCGTGCCGTTGCATTCATCCAGTGACGGATCGCTTACCGGGTTATTGTTTTTGTCGAAATAGCGGGTTCCGGCATAGTCGCAGCCGTCGCCGGTGCGATATTTATTCCGGATGCACCAGGTACACAGGGAATGAAGCTGTCGCGTCGGGATCATTTGCCCCTGCAGGTCCATCGGGCTGGACAGAACAAATTCAACGGTTTCACCGGCAAGCTCGCCCGTTTTCCCGTCGATATACCAGACCTGCAACTTTTCCTGAGTCGGGTCTGCTGTAGGGTTACCGCCTGCGAAATTCCTGGCATCGAGATATTTCTCTTTTGTGTCGTGAATAGTGACTTTCGCTTGCAGCAGATCATCATACGCAAGACACAGAGCAGAAATGGAGCTTTCGATGTTCCCGACCGTCAGTGATGGCGTTGCGTTGCTCCCACTGGTTGATTTCTCCAGACCTTCCAGCTGATACGGCCAGGCGGCGTATTCATTTCCCTGCCACCAGATTGGTTTTGCCGGAAGCCTGGACTCATCCCCACCAGCGGCGATGATTTCCGCCTCTGTGTGGGGTATGTTGTAATTGTGAAAACGGAGAACATCCGTTAGCCCAAATGAAGAACCGTCCACCTCAATCAGACGAACATCGTTTCCGGATTCCAGCTTCTGATAATCTGCGTTTAAGCTCATGGTTTAAATGCCTGGATGAATGTTGCTTCAAGGTTGAATTTCCCCGCGCCCAGCCCGGTGGGTTTATACGTTTCGCAACGATACAAACCCAAAGGTTCGAGCGGCGGCTTCCACTGGAAGGCTTTCGTTCCTTCATGCCTGTCGAGGAAAGACTTAATGGCAGAAATGTAGGTTTCGTTGCCAGTGAAGTTAAGCGTCCACTGCTGAGTTCTGGTGTTCAATCCATCCCCTGAAACCTGCTCATATCCATCACCAAACTGTGCTTTCCTGACGCGGAAATTTGTATCAGCTTCAGCGTTAATCCGTGGGCACCATGTGAAAGTTTCGATGGCCATAATTATCGGGTTCCTTTCATTGCGTTCCAGATGTCGCCGCCGGGACGAATATCACGCATCACATTCTGCTTATATCGCTGATCGACAAATTTCCCGACCTCGGCACCAAATTGCTCAAGGCCTGGTGAGGTTTGCGTTGAGGTGTTGCCGTTGCCATCGATGGTGATATAAACCTGTGGCGCAGACGATACGGACTGACCGCCACCGCCTCCGACCGCACGAACGCCGAGAGAACCATCCGGCGCACGCGTCAGCGGCATAATCGCCTCCGGCCCAGCCTCGCCCATGATTCCGGCCCCGCCTTTTGAGAAAGCGAACATGGTGGGGTTTCTGACGATCCCATTACTGAAAGCGCTAAGAGATGGAGAGTCATAAACTCCGCCTTTGGCGTTAAACTGGAAGTTCGATCCGTAACTGGAAACCGCCGTACCGGTGCTGGCTGATGCTCCCGCACCGCCCCCGAAGAAGCTGCCTACACTGCCGATGAGTGAGCCAAAGATGCCAGAACCAGAAGATGCCCCACCCATCGCACTGACCACCGCCATCTGTAGCGCCACTTTTTCGATGATCTGCAGGACAGAAATCCCCCACGATTTCCAGCTAACTTTATTGCCTTCAAGCATTGAGGTGACGTTACCAAACGCACTGTCGAGTGTGGTTTTCACCCCGTCAGAGACCGTGCCGGATACGTCACTGATTTCATCAAACCAGTTGGCATAGCCGCGTGATACTCCGGACATCCAATCCGCTTCAGCAGCGGCTATAGCCTTGTATTTCTTATCCAGAGCATCGAGGGCCGCTGCGCGCTGTGCTATGGCCTCGGCGCCGCCGTCCGTTTTAGCAAAAACACGGTCGATCTGTTGCGTCTCGTCGAACCGGCTGCGCTGGCGATCACTCATGCCTGCGGTTTCGGTTGCCAGCGTCGCCTCATCCCTGAACTTTCGGGCCGCTTCAGTTAAGTCCTTCAGGGCATCAGCCTGTTCGCGCTGCTTACGCACGTTTTCATCGGCCTTTTGCGTCCATTTCGCCAGCTCTGCTGAAGATGCCTGAATTGCCCTGCGCTGCTCGTCTGTCCATTTAGTGCCTGCCTGATGTGACGCTGCATAAAGATCGGAGGCTTTTTCTCCCTCCGTTGCTCGCACACGCTGCACATCAATAGCCACGCTCAGATCGGCCATCTTACGGGAATACTGTTCAGCGGTACTGGCCGCTTCACGCTCGGCTTTACTCTGTGCATTCGAAGCAGCTGTGGAGGTCTTTTTAGCCTCAGCCGCTGCCGCATCCTTTTTGGCTGCCTGATCTTTGTTGTAGATGTACTGGGTATAAAGCGCCCCTGTCAGCTTCAAATCTTCAGCTTCATAGACATGCTGCTGATGGAGTTTTTCTAAGCCGCTGAGGCTGGCCAGCTCGTTATCGCGGCGCGAGCGCTCCAGTGCGGTTTGCTGTTGCGGTGTTGCGTTCGCCAGTGAAACGACGGGTCCGGCATATTGCGGCGGCTTGGCGCCAGCGGTCGCTGACATTGAGCGGTTAAGCAGGTCATACGCACCTTTCAGGATAGAGACGGCGCCAGCCTGTTCGATAGCCTTTTGCGTGGCCAGATCGCTGGCCTGGTTTACCAGCTTCTGCGTTTGCTCGACTTTTGAGGCTGCCTGTTCGCGCTGGTACTCCAGCTGGTTCAGCTTATCGGTCAGCTCGATATTTTTGGCCGTGATGTCGGCCTGGTCCATGAAAGTGTTGATCAGGGTCAGCGTCGGATGGCGGTTATAGTCCTGCTGGATTTGGTCAACCGCCTTAAGGCTGTCTTTCACCTTCGCGATCTGAGAGTCGAGGTCGGCCAGGTCCTGTTTTTGCGCCTGTAAAGATGTACGGGCATCAGCCGCGGTCGAACGCAGGCCAAGCACCGACATCTGCTGGAGCTTGGTGTTGATCTCGTCGAGGTTGTTGGCAAAACCTACCGCCTCACGGTGCACCTGCTGGGTATGCTGATACAGGCCATACATCGCAGCGCCGGCACCGATAATCACTCCAGGCCAGCCACCGAGAATACCAAGAACGCCACTACCCAGGCGGGACATCACCGAGGCTGTATTGGTGAGGTTATTAACGGCCGAAGTCCTGCCAGCAAGCGCCGTATTCAGTGATGCCTGAGCAGCAGCAAGATTACGCTCAGCGACAATCTGAGCCTCAATACTCGTCGCCGCTGCACGCGCCTGTTGAGCGCGGTAAACAGCCTGGCGACCAGCAGCAACGCTAACCTGAGCTCCACGGACCTGAGCCTGCGCCAGCGCGACCTCGGCGGCCGTATTAGCGAGGACTGCCCGGGTTGACTGAGCAACGCTGCCGACCATGTTGCCAAAATAACGAGCGAGGCCAACACCAACCAGAAGACCGGCTGTATTTGCCACATCATCGATGTTATTCGCCAGACCATCCAGCACGCCAGAAAGCGTGGATGATGCGCCGACAGCATCATTCGCCCCGCCAACCCATGCGAGAAAAGCGTTTTGCACTTTCTGTGCAGATCCGCTGATGGATGCAGGAAGGTTGTCGAATTCTTTACGGAGGATCTCAACGTTGGTCAGCAGCGGGACGATCTTGTTGGTCGTCAGCTCGCCATTGTTGGCCATATTTCGCAGGCCACCAACAGTGGTACCCAGCCCATCAGCCAGCAGTTTCGCCAGGCGGCCGCCGTTCTCCATGATGGAGTTAAATTCTTCACCTCGCAAAACGCCTGAGCCAAGTGCCTGGCTAAGCTGGGTGATAACAGAACTCGCCTCTTCGGTACTGGCGCCAGACAGCTTCAGTGAGGTTGCTACGGTTTCCGTAACTTTTGCGACGTCAGCAGAAGCGTAACCGGCATCTCGCAGGGACTGCGCAATTCTGCTGTACAGGTTGCTGTTTGCCTCTAGGGATGTTCCGGTGCGCTGGCTAATCTCCATCAGCACGCGCTGGGATTGCACGTAATCCTCACTGGAAGAGGACGCAAGGCGAAGACGCCCATTCAACTGGTTCCACGTGTCGGCAAACTGAATCAGCTGATGCGTGGCAAATGCACCAGCCCACGCACCGGCAAGCCCGGCAGCAGAGGAGCGCACGGTTGCAAGTTGAGAATTCAGGTCAGCCAAAGACCGCTGAGTTTCACGCGTGGCCGCTGCAGCTTTTTTCCCGCCCTGTTCCATAGTGCGGTAGTAATCGGTTCCCATGCGGGACGCTCTGGCGATCTCTGACTGGAAAGAAGAGGAGTTCGCCGAAATTTTGATGATTAGCTCGCGCAGCGTTGCCATATTTCACCCATAAAAAAGCCCGCAGCCGCGGGCATCAAAGACTGGACATCCATTCTTCAAGTTCAGAGACTTCAGCGCCTTCTTCCTGCTCACCCCATTTCAGCATCACGTCAGGAATGGTGAATTTCCCGCCCTGAGAGTTCAGCATTGCAACGGAGATCTGCGCCGCCTGAGCATCGGCGCGCCAGTCACCAATCGGACTGATGCGGTCGAACTCGATCCACATTTTGAGCTCGCTGGCGGTCATGGTCTGGCGCAGTTCGTGGAGAGTGCGCCCCAACCGGAGCGCCAGCGACATCAGGAAGAAGGTCAGCGGCTGCTTTACGGCTTTCCCGCTTCTTCCTGGCTCATGCCGAGGTTGAGGGCCTGAGCCAGCAGGCGGGAGTGCACAGGACCATAGATTTTAGATACCTGCTCCTGATCCTCATCGCTGAATACGCGCTCGCCGTTTTCATCCAGCAGAACGTCAATAAACAGAACCACATCAGCCTCTTTGTTACGCAGAAACTTTTCCGCCTCCGTCAGCGTCGGTGCCTCTTCGCCCTCGGCGAGCTGGGGATTAACGATCTCCCGGAATTTCACCCAGGCATCGCCAGAGGGTTCACGCAGCGTTACCTTTGCGCCATCCCATTCAGGGACCGTGATACCTTCTTTGGTGCGATAGGCTTTCGATGCTGTAAGCGCCACGTTGCGTAATGAATTCTGTGATTTTTTTTGCGGCATTTCATTTTTCTCTTGTTACATGATCGAAGGGATAAAAAAAGCGGCCGAAGCCGCTCAGGAACCAGACGCGTAGATGCGTTTAGGTTTGCCGCGTACACGCAGAGAATAGGTAGCGCCAACAACGGAAGAGGTTGCAGCAGACCATGAGCTCTGGCGTACCTCCACCAGCACATAGAAACCGTTACCAGACGGGAACACCACACGCAGCGCGCGCAGTTCGTCATTTTCGTAAGCAGTCTGCAGTGCCTCCTGTGCTGCTTCATCGCCAACCCAGTTACGGGTAATGCTCATTTCAGCAGGCGCGGCGAGGCCGTTGGTTTGCTCCTGTTCAGTTGAGCAAAGCGTGGTTACGTCGATATCCCCTTTCTGCCCGCCGGTGAAGGTGATCTCCTTTGTTGCACAGGCCGCTTCCAGCCAGGTAATGCCAGCCCCCGGGAAACCTGAGGCGTTAAAATCCTCGGCGGTTACGGGTGCGTCGGAGACGGCAAAGGTCATCCCCTTTGTGACTTCATACTTACTGGTCATGGTTTCTCCAGTTAAAAAAAAGACCGCCGGAGCTGTCTGTTATGGTGGGTAAAGTTAAACGGTTACCTGAAATTCGAGCGTTGCCCGGTGATAGCGCAGATCAGGCTCATAGCCCGGCGTTTTCACAATGCTTTCCGGCTTCAGCACCTGCAGTGCATCAAGCGCCATATTCCTGATCGTGCTCGCTTCAGCGATGGTGCTGGAATAGACATCAACCTGCACAGAAACGGCAGATTCAGCCTGACCGCAAAGAACGTCTGCGGCCACGTCGGTAATAATCGAGAAAGTTACCCAGGGCGGCGAGACTGAAGGCTTCCCGTCACTGCCGAGCGGCGCAACGTAGGGATAAACCTGCCCTCCGGCCAGCGGCGCCAGCAGAGGATAGAGATCTTCTTCCGTCATTTGCTTAATGCCTCGTCAATGGCCTGGTTCATGCGCCTGATCGCAACCTCTGTCGCCTGCTCCTGGCGAACATCGAACGCGGGACGAATGAAAGGGTGCGGTGGCATGTTAACGGTTCCCATTTCAACGAATCGCCAGTAAAAGGCGTTTCTCGGGTTCTTCGCCTTCATCGTGTTATCGCTGTTGCCGGTGCGCGGGTTAACGCCACGAATATGGACGCCGGAAGAAATTTCCCCGCGGCGGCGGCTTTTTTGGGTCACCACCACCACGTTTTTTTTCAGTTTCCCGGTGCGCACCGGCGCGCGGGCGATCACTTCTTCCTTAAGCACTTCGGCGCCAGCGCGCGTGGCATCACGCAGAATCTTGTTGTTTTCAGCGCGGCTAAGCGCCTCCAGATCCTTTGCGATGTCATTCAGTCCGGAAAAATCGAGGCTTGTCTCAATCATTTTTCGGTACCCTGTTTGCAGAGAATTTCGAGCTGAATGCCACGAGAATCAGGTATTGGCGGACCAATAATATTCAAAATTGCCCCCTTGAACGGGCCAATAATCACCCTGAGTCTGGACGCAGCAGTTATATCGCTACGAAATCGTGTCCATACTCTGATAGTGGCGACGGCAGTTTCAGCGCCTGCGGCTACCGGTTCACGCCCACTGATACCCTTAACTTCTGCCCAGATTTCTGCGCCGTCATGCCAAGTTTCAACAGGCTGGCCAGAAGGATCTCTCGATGTTGTGATGTTCTGAACCACCACCCTGTCTCTCAGTCTTCCAGCCTGCATAAAGTCCTCCTATATCCCGTAAATTCGGTATGGCTGCAGAAGAGCCTCTACGGCGAAAGGCACCGCAGATGTAATATTTCCGATGTTCACAGCCTCTCGGTTTGCATACCAGTGACCAATCAGCAGTAGCATGGCCGCCGTCACATCATCATTAAGAAGAATCGGGTCCGGGTCGTCTACGTAGCCAGGGGAACTTTGATTTTCATAGAGCGTTCTCCGTGTCCATGTCTGGACGTACCGGGCCGCCGCACCTGTGTAAATCTCCAGCAGAGCATCATCACCCGTAAAGTCGGTATCAATGCGGCAATGCTGTTTCACCACATTCTGATCAAGCATTTGTTTGCCCCGAAAAAAGCGGCCCGAAGGCCGCAATAGTTATCAGCTACCCGCGCCGGTGCTGAATGAACCGTACACGAACGCCTCAGGGCGTTTCACAGCCAGCGCCAGACGTTCTTCGCAACGGATGGTGATCATGTTTTTCTCGAAGTCGTCGGCGTTCTCCGTGGAGATAACCACGTTCGCATCTTCGCGGTCGAAGATTTGCGCACCAGCGTTAAATGCACCGGTCAGGAATTTACCCTGGAAGGCTGCCGCTTCCGTTGCAACAACCGGCAGGCCCCACAGAGTCGGACCAGTCAGCGCCGCAGGGTTCGCCAGAATGTAACGACCCAGGCTGTCTTTGGTCAGCTCGATCCGCGCCCAGTCAATGAAGTGAAGAACATGACCAGACGCCGGGAAGCGTGCCAGCTGTGCCTGCAACATTGCCAGACGCAGATCGTCAATCCCGCTCTGCTGTTCGACAGTGAACGCCGGATTGAACGCTGACGCCTGAGGAACGATGCCGTGCAGATGAACGCCGGTACCATCACCGAAGAGAATTTCCTGCTCTTCTGCATACTTCAGTCCGTAGCGCATTTCGGCATCAACGGTGGACTGCAACTGTGCGAAGTCATCCAGGATCTGCTTTGAGGCTTTGAACAGGTGCGCGATGGTGCTGACGCCAGTGATTTTCGGCGTAAACTCAATGTCGCTGTAGGGTTTCTGCGTATTTTCAGGAACCACTTTCGCGTTATTGGTAAAGCCTGTCTGCTGCACCCAGAAAATAGCTGAGGAGGACGTACGACCTGGAGCAATCAGATCGCGGATGAACAGACGCTGTTTCGGTGCCGTATCGATACCCGGCAGGCGCTGTGGCTCTACAACACCATCAGGCACATCCACCGAAGTCAGGGCGGCCTTAACCGGGATGCTGATGCGCTTACCGCCTTCCACGCTGGAAGCAAAGGTTTTCAGGGCTTCAGCGGAGATCACCTGGTGGCCAACGGACTCGACAACCTGTTTCGCGTTTGCCAGCGGCATCTGGGCAACATGTTGCTCCAGTTCGCCCATTGAGGCCTTCAGGGTTTTTTCAGCTTCACGCAGCGCATTGAACTCAGAAGCCATTTTATCAACGGCTGCTTTTGTTTCTTCTGACAGCCTGCCTGACTTCTGTGCCTCTTTGAGTGCGTCTTCTGCTTTCGCGTTGAATTTGCCGGTTGCCTCTTCAATGCTGGCAGTGACTTTTTTCAGAATTTCGTTTACTTCAGACATAAAGGGTCCTTATTTGACTAACGCCGCAAGAGCGCTTTCAAGTGAATTGAGGGTTTCAGGTTTGATATCTTCGGCAGCGCCCGGCGTACCGTCGTTGGTGGTGACAGCGCCAGGCATGCCACCGGATAAGGCTTTAATGAGTTTTCTGCGCTCAGAGCGCGGGGTGTTGGTTTTAGCCAGCAGCGCATCAAGTTTGCGAAGCGCGGCCGCGGGTGATTCATCGCCATCACTGACCGCATCAGCAGAAAGCAGGCTGTCTGCCAGTCCCTTCGCCACAGCGTCACTGCCACCGATGTAACTCTCGGCATCCATCAGTTTCTGAACAGCTGCCATATCAAGGCCGGAACGCGCCGCGTAGATGTCTGCCATAGCGTTATCGAAGGGCTCCAGAGACTGTGCCAGTTCCGCGAAGTCATGGCGGTTACCCATCGCGTAGACCCAGCAGTTGTGGATCATCAGGAAGGCACCACGACCGATCTGAATATCATCCCCGGCCATCGCAATGACTGAGGCAGCGCTGGCGGCGATACCGAGCACCTTCACCGTCACACGGCCTTCGTATTCACGTAGAAGGTTGTAGATTGCCAGGCCTTCGAACATGTCACCGCCAGGGGAGTTGATATTGACCGTGACGTCGGCGCCATTCATCGCCCGTAGCGCACCGGCGATACGTTTGGCTGTTACGCCTTCACCCCAGTAGTCCTGCCCGATCACATCAAAAACAGAAATACTGTTGTCGTCGGTGGACGCGGCTTTGATCCCGCCATCCCAGCGATCCAGGGCGGAGGGTAAAGTTTCACAGGTGCCTCGCGCGCAGGGGCGACCCGCCGGTGCTGCCGGAAGTTGTTTTTTGCTCATCAGGAAAGTGCTCCTAAGCGGCCTGTTTCAGCGGAGATTGTTCAAAGGAAATATCAGGGAATATGTGGTTATGCAGTTCTCTCAGGGCCAGAGCCTGAACAACAGGATTGCTGCTTTCGAGATTTTTCAGTTGCGTCAGGTTGAGCTGAACGGTGTAAATGTCACCCCCTTCAATCGGTGGCATATTCTCAAGACGGCGCACGTCATTGCGGGACATCCACCCATTCTGGAGCGCGCTGGTATAGTACGCAGCACGGCCCGCGCTGTCGGCGCGCAGCAGTCCTTCTACAGAGAACTCCGCGAACACCTCATCATCGCTGTCCAGCAGGCACCGCCCTATTTCCTGCTCTATGTTCACCAGCAGGGGGCGCAGGGTATGTGTCAGGAACTGGAGGTTCATGCCCTCCAGACTGGATGCCCAGCTGCTTTGCTTCGTGGTGTGACCGACCATGAAAGGCGGAACGCGAAACCAGCGGCAGATCTCCTCAATGCTAAAGGCGCGGCTTTCCAGCATCTGGGCGTCTTCGGGATTCATGGTGACGCCCTGGTACTTCAATCCGCCTTCAAGCACCATGATTTTCCCGGCGTTTTTTGAACCGGTAAATGCAGCCATGTAGCTGCGAAGTCTTTCACGTTGTTCTTCAGTCAGCGCATTCTCAGCGGAGAGAAAACCTGAACTCTGAAGCCCCTGTTCAAATATCTTCGCAGCAGACTCCTCAACCGCCATTGCAGAACCGATCACATCCCGGCCTGTTTTCATCGGCATCATGCCGCAAACGCCGTCAAGACCGAACCCGCGAATGTGCATGATGTTTTTGACGGGAATGACTCGCTCGTTACCGTTTTCAGTGTATTTGTATTCCAGCGCCCCGGTCGTGAGACGTTTAACCACCATGTTCTGCGGCAGCAAAGGCACCAGCGAAACCAGGCGGTTTGCGATGAATTTCTTCTCAATGAAGGCGTTCCCGCGCAGGCAAATACTGGCGACCACCATCAACATAAATCGTGATGGTGTCATTTCTGAATTGGGTCGGCGGCACAGTATCGAGTAGGCCGGATGATCGGTTGCCGCTTTACGCGAACCGTCAGGCTGTCGAACGTATATTTTCAGCGGAAGTGTTGAAATAGACTCGCTTAACAGCCTTACGCATGCCCATACAGCCGATAGCTGGATGGCCTTATCGGCCGTTACCACCTTTCCGCTGCTGCTGGTACCAAACCATTCCTCCCAGAACGTGCCGGTAGTCAGGCTGATAGGCACACCAAGCCAGTTAAGCAGAGCACTTTTAACCCTGCCTGGCCGTTTGTTTTTTTTCATCAGAAACCTACCATGATGGGATTATTGAAGAATCCGGAGAGATCCTGCTGGTCATTGCCACCGTTAACCAGAACGCGGCTCATTGCTGTGAACAAGGCCGCAGGGCCATCAATTTTTGCCTCTGGTGTGGACTTATTCGGGAAAATGTTCTCGTTCCGGTCAGGTTTGACGGTTACGTTGGACATCATCCAGTTCATCACCGGGTGATCGCTGTGATGGAAGCGGCCACCGTATACCAGCGCTTCGACCTCTTTCATCGCCTCAGAGAAATTACGAACCGTCTGCGGAACTTCCACCAGCGGCAACCCTTCTTCTGCCAGCGCAAGGCTGAACTGCGTCGCACTCCACGGGTCGAAGCCAATTTCTTTCAGGCTCTCGCCAGCTACCCACAGCTGCAGCTCTTCCTTAATCTGAGCATGGTCGATTACATCCCCGTCGGTAAGGATCAGCTTGTCCATCCCGGCCCACTTACGATAGAGCTCTGCCATCTGGCGTGAACACTTCTCAAGGCGTCCCTCCGGCAGCCAGAATTTAAAATCCGCATGAACGTGTCCACCTGGCGCGCGCCAGACTTTAGCGGCCGCACAGATATCAATTTTGTTTGACAGGTCAACGCCCACCCAGGAGGGATAGGTTTTAAGTTCGTGCTGCGGGGCGATAAACTCGCATCTCTCCCATTTCATCATGTCCATCCAGGCTGACTCAGCGGTAACCCAGATATTCATGTGCTTGGTGAAAAAGTTAATCCTGGCCGAAACCTGCTCTTTTGCCTTTTTAGCCAGGCGTCTCAGATCATCCCAGCGCTTACAGATACCCAGTCCCGGATTGGCCTTCTGCCAGACTTTTTCATCAAAGGGATCGTCGCCTTCATCTAAGGTGTAGATGATTGCAAAAAACGTATCGTCTTTTACCAGGCCACGCAGCACCTTTATGGCGTAATCACGCAGTTCGTAGCAGATACCCTCTTTGTTAAATCCCGCTGTGGTGATGCCGAAAAGCAAAGACTGCAGGCGTGCGCCGGTTGCCGTCTCCAGAACGTCCCAGACGTCACGGGTTTTATGTGCATGCAGCTCGTCGACAATGGCGCAATGGATGTTCAGGCCGTCGAGGTTATTCGCATCTGATGATAATGGCTCGAATTTGGAGGCCGTCTGCTCCTGGTAGATAGCGAGCTTGTTGAATTCGAAGATCCGCCCAAGAGTGGCTTTCGCCTTCTTGACCATATTTTTCGCGTCTTCAAAAACAATGCGCGCCTGGTCACGGGTGGTTGCAGCGGAATAAACCTCCGCCCCGCCCTCGCCGTCTGCGCCAGCCATATAGAGACCCACGCCGGAGCAAAGTGTTGATTTGGCATTTTTACGGGCCACCTCAACATCTGCTGTACGGAAACGCCGAACCATCACCGGCCGACCGCTGCCGTCGTTACGCAGGACGGTTTCCCCCGTCTCTTCGTTAAGCAGCGGGATTACAAAACCAAAGATATTAATCAGGATGAAAACATGCCAGTCCATCAGCTCAATAGGCTGGCCTGCCAGCGCGCCTTTGACGTGAGGGACAAAATTATAGAAATTCAGAATGTGCTGCGCGCGCGGCTCACTGAAGAAAATACCGCGCTCTTCGCCGTGGGCCAGATCGTCAAGAAAACGCTGACAGGCAAGGCGCACATACTCACAGGCAATAATTTCCCCCGCCACCACTCTCTCGGCGTAGCGGATGCCTTCTGCAACCTTAGCCATTAATCCCTCGCTTTCATAAACTCGGCCAGCGGGTCAACCGCATCAGGACCTTTTGCATTCACTTTAGAGCGGCTGGCTGGCGTCATGCCGAACTCACCGAGCATGGCGCGCAGACGTTTCCAGGCATCAGCTTTCATGATGGCGGCCGGGTGAGCCTTGATCATGCGAATCTCTCGCTCTTTGCCTTCGTCTGGCTCTTCGTCGCTATAAACGGCGTAGGTGTAGCCTTCTCTCTCCAGCGTATCGCAGTGATGTCGGTACTCGGTGTAAACCTCAACCATAAGCTCAAGCGCTCTCGCGTCAAGCTGCGACATGACGCCAAGCGCATCGAGCTCTTCAGCCATTCGCCTGAACCAGTATTTACCCTGCTTGTCGAAATGCTTCGGCGTTGGGGGTACCCCAGCAGCGGGCTTTGGTTCGTTTTCGTTGATCGGGCGTTTTGATGGGTTACCCCTCACCAAACGTAGATGGGTCGGGGTTTTCGGTGGTCCAGACATAATCGAAAACTCCTATTAATCATCGAATGGGGGACCCCATAAAAAAGATTTCTAACCTGCGGCGATGTGAAAAGAGGTCAGGCGGCGGTCCTTTGGCGCGTCGTTCCTGAACTTTCAACCCGCCCTCCCCTTCGGTCTATTCAAATGAGAATTGATGTCATTTGAGTCTTTCGACCGCTGTTTTCGCCCTGTGGCAGGGCTTGCAGAGGCTTTCGAGGTTGGAAAGGTCATCGGTTCCCCCATTTGCTTTGGCGGTGATATGGTCCACCGTCTCAGCGGGTGTATACCTTCCATTTCGCAGGCATTCCTGACAGAGGTGTTTATCCCTGTCGAGAACGATTGGGCGCAGCCTGTCCCACTTACTGCCATAACCGCGCTGGTGCCTGCTCTGTCCTCGCTGATGCTGCTGCCAGCCTTCGTTAAGATGCTTTGGACAATAGCCTGAGCGGTCTGTGGTTGTGCCAGGACAGCCACGCTTGCGGCATGCTCTCGGTATTAACGCAGGCATCAGGCTAATCTCCATGCCCGGCGGCGTTCTGTTCGTGGTGCTGAGTCAGGGTGACACTCGACTGATTCAAAGTCTGCATGGTCCACCAGCGAGTAACACGGATAGACCACAGCGCCGCCATAAGCATCACCAACGGCATAATCGGCAGGCTTGCTGCTGTCCCATCGAGAAAGGACTCGTTCAATATGCTGAGGAGGTACGCTATAACAAACGCCGTGTATCAGCCGCGGCAGTGTGATGTAGTCAGCCTGAGTCTTATCAGCAATAATCAGCCGTTCGGCTATCTGCATCTGGTACTGCGGCGGGCGGCCAGTACCGAGATAAAGGCTCAGCATGTCGTCAGGGAAGCGGGTCAGCCAGTCGACCACCAGCTCTGCAAACCAAGGAACGGGCATCGCATCGTCTTCCAGCACGACCACCCGGCAAGGTTGCTCAGCAGCCCATTCAAGTGCTCGGCGATGGTTAGCATTAGCTCCACCGTCGCCCTCATCAATTAGAAGATGGGCACTGATGCTTAAAGCCAACGCCTCAGCCTGTTTCCGTCGGGCGTGATGGCCTACAACGCATAACTTAAACTCTTCAGCCACCAGCGAATCTCCAATAAAAAAGCCGCACGATGGCGGCTACTGTCTGAATATCAGGGTGTTGCTTCTCATTAACCCTGGTTAAGGTAAGCATTCAGCCCGTCAGTGGTGGGACACTGGCGCACTCAGCACAGAGGGATGGCTGTTGACCTCTGTATAAGGAAATGTATGGATAGCAAAGAGCTTTTTGACAGAATTTTCACTCTCGAGTTACAGGTTGGATTTCTCATCCCTAAAATGATCAGAGCCATGGATAAATTGAGTGTGAATAATGGCGTTTCCACTTATCTGATCGCTGAAATGGAAAATCTCGTAAAAGAGCTTCCTAACTCCGCAGCCTCTCATGATGAGAGATTTCTCAATGCCGCCATGGACGCTCTGGCAACGGTGAAGCGCTCTTTAGACCAGCCGCCCAGTCAAGAATAGATTCTTTTAATCGGTCTAACATAAGCGTCTCATTTTTGTCGGGGGCGCTTTTCTTTACCAGCTTAACCACGTTTTCTTCGTTAGACATGCAAACTTCTCCTTATTTATGTTTAAACCAGGCGTACTCCTTACCGATACCTTCAGACTTAAACACTGTGTGAATGCGCGGCCCAGTAACGATGCGATCGCCAAACGACTTAGCTACGATGCCAAAGGCCATCATGTCACCCACCGCGGCGCCAGCCTGTTCTTTCTTCCAGAAACGATAACTCTCAATCCGGTAGTAAAGACGGATGATGCCCTGAGCAAACGCCATTACATCAGCGCGGGTACCACCAAGCAGACCAGCATTAAGCATCACATCGTTGCGGTGCGCTTTGATGAATTCCTGATAGATTCGCTCAGGATGATTCTGCTTTGCCCAGGCGTCGGCGTATGTCTTCGGTTCTGAACCGACATACACCTTCCCGGGCTCCATTTCTTCCCACGGCGCGCGAAGCATTTCGACATCGGTACCATCAGTACACCAGACGAACCGGTATTCCGGGTGATCTCGCAGGTGCTGCCAGATGTGCAGCCAGCGACGAAAGTAGACATTCATCTTCACGTCAGGTACGAGATACAGCTCAACATCTGCCGGGGCCGTCAGTAATTCATCCACCAGCGCAATACGGCCACAATTCCGAAGCGATGCCGACCACCTGCTCAGCATGTCAGGCGAGGCCGTCAGTTTGGTACCGCGCTGCGGGTCAGGCTGACTTGTGAGCAGCGTTGTGATTACCACGTCGCGCTGCTGCCTGTATTCAACATAACCGGTATACCCGGTATCACGCCGTTCGTTGTGTATCTTCACGTTACGTTCCACCAGCGCCTGTCGGTCTGGCCTCGGCACTGAACGCTCTACGGCCTCATGCTCATCGAGAGAATGGATAAGCTTTTCTGAACCGACGACATCAGCGTATGCCCACGTCGTGAGGCCAGCGTTATGAATCCGCAGGGCGAGGTCACTGTGTTCGTACATGCCGCGACCATAAACCGGATCGAATCCGCCCACCTTCTCGATGGCGCTGCGGTGGTAGGAAAGCATCACGCCGCGCTGCCCGGTGTAAGCAACATGCTTATCATCACGGTACAGCTCCGCCATGTCGTGCAGCTTATTGCGCCCGGCCAGATCCAGAAACTGGTAAGCCAGGTGCGGCTCAGGTGATTCGATGTAGGGAAGATGCCAGTTATCGGCGATAGGCCAGGCGTCATCATCCCACAGAAAAAGATGCTCGCATCCGGCATCCATCAGGGCTGACAGGCTGGCGTTCTTCGAAGCAACAATGCCGAGTGATGTTTCATGGCGAAGCAGCTGCACGCCGTGGGGAACTACCGCTGCAGGTTTAGAACCATCATCGACTACCACCACCAGCGCACCGGCGGGAAGATGCTTCATGTGCTGTTCGAGTGCTCGCTTTAAAACGTCTGCGCGCTGATGCGTCGAAATGGCAATGCCGATCCGTGATGAAACGACGCTGGCGGGAACGTATGGGACACCATCAATAGTGACCTGCATAGTTATCCTCTGATGGACAAATTTAAGGCATAAAAAAACCGCCCTGAGGCGGTTATATCTGGCGATTTAAAATCTTGGCGCTATGCCGTACTTCGGCGTCTTTATGTTTGCAGCCCAGACCTTAATATCGTTCTGAAGCAACAAAGTGAAATCAGACTTGAGGTGGTTAACCATCTCATTGACCTTTTCGGCATCATTAATTGCAAAGTGATCAATCCTGTTTACCCCGACTGATGCACAGCTGTAAGTTGCAGGAACATCCTTCCCGTTCACATTAAGAAAATCCTTCTTATCCCCACAACTACCCTCGGACATATAGGATACGAGCATATTGGCTGATCCCCGCTCTGGTTGCGAGATGCTTATCATGACGGGCAATCCCTCTGAGGTCTGCGTAATGTCGTAAAGCACTGCATCTTTCTGATACCAGGTATTGTATTCCCTTTCCTGAAATGCTGAGTATGAAGGTGACGATATCGCCACCAGCAAAGCGATTGCAATAGATTGAATTTTCATCGTTTGTTATCGTTGTGTTTAGTCGAATTTATTATTCATATTGTGCCAAAAACAACAATAACCTAAGATTAATCCTACTAATTTTAGCGGTAATGAAGTATCACTTTACTCAAAGTGAAGTATTCATGTATCTCAACCCAATGAAGCATTATAAATGCCGATAATTTGCATTAAGTAGAAACTTACCCCATGGAAAAGAAAAGAATTTGCAATGACCTCTCAATACATTATCAGTACTCAAAAACAACCCTCTTGTTTTTAGTGAGTTTTTTCGAATGGAGAACTGATTGCTACGTTTCATCCATGATGTCTAATAACAAAGAGTCACTTATTAAACAAATCAGCGAGTACGCCAAGCTCAACGAGCAGGAAGAAATCCAATTGCGCAAGATAATCAGCTGATTGGTTCAACGCTTGAGGTTAAAACCATTTTCATACCCACTAGCGGAAGTAGATGGCTTAAATGAGGTAATCAGGAATGGATTCGAACCATTGAGCCAGAAGATATAGGTCGTCTGCACCATCCTCCAGCTTGTAGCAGCGTCACGCTTCGTCCGGAACAGTTTAACCTGCTACCCCGCGCACCAGATTATTACTGTGAATATCTAACTTTGTGGTTCAGCAGGCTGTCTGATCCACTTCTTAGTGAGTCTTCAGTCTGGATTTTAACTGAGCAGCGCATCATAAGCCTCGAGAATTTCTTTCCTGCTTACATATCTGTCTGCTGCCACCAGGACAGCACCGCTTTTCCCGTTGAGGAAGGTTGAAAAAACCATTATGACATCCAGAGATCTTACTTCTTGGTTTGAATGCAGGTATCTGATTTTGCTTCTGTAATCACGAATTCTCAATACTCTCACATGTTCGTTATTGGCAAAAACAAGTATCGGAGCCACAACATTTCCTTCCTCAAGTGATTCATTTTATGTGGATGATGTTAGCCTTTAAATAATTCAATCACATGAAAAAAATCTAATGTCTGTGACTTTCGCTACGTTTATTTACCCAGGGAGCCTATTTATGCCTATTTCCATACCCTAAAAACCATAGGGATCACGAAGCCATCATTATCAATCCCTCCAGCGGGTGCTGGCTGTTGCTTTTACCCTCTCAAAGAGATAATTAGTTCTTCATCCCTTGGAGTGGATATGCGTTGTTTGTGACAATAAAAAACCGCCCGAAGGCGGCGATTAGTGTTCAGAGGGTTGGGCACTGAGTTCTGAATATGGTTTCTGCTTCTTCGCATTTTGAATCGCCACGGATAATCTAGACACTTCCGAGCCGTTGATAATACTGGTTTTCATATTCTGTCGGTGACATCTGTTCGCTAGAACCATGCCGACGCTTACTGTTATAAAACATTTCGATGTAATCAAAAATATCACTGCGGGCTTCTTCCCGCGTTCCGTAGATCTTTTTCTTTATCCGTTCACGTTTCAACAACTGGAAAAAACTTTCTGCAACCGCATTATCATGGCAGTTACCGCGACGGCTCATGCTACCCTCCAGGCCGTGTGATTTCAGGAACGACTGCCACTCATGGCTTGTGTACTGACTGCCCTGATCCGAATGAACCAGCACCTGTTTTTCGGGATTACGCCGCCATACAGCCATCAGCAGTGCGTTCAGGACAATGTCCTTTGTCATCCGGGATTGCATGGACCAGCCGATAATTTTGCGTGAGAACAGATCAACAACAACGGCAAGATACAGCCAGCCTTCGTGGGTCCTGATGTAGGTTATGTCCGTTACCCAACGCTCATCAGGAGCATCCGGATTGAACTGTCGCTGGAGCCTGTTGGGTGACACGATACTGGCCTCGCCTTTACGTGCCCGCGGGCTTCGGTATCCGACCTGAGCCTTTATTCCGACACGTTTCATCAGTCTCCAGACTCTGTTTACTCCGCACTGTTGCCCGCTGTCACGCAGATCCAGATGGATTTTGCGATAACCATAGACGCATCCCGATTCCAGCCAGAACTGTTTAATCTGTCCTGTCAGTCTCAGGTCTGCCTGATGGCGTTGTGAATGCGGCTGCTGAAGCCAGGCGTAAAAACCACTGGGATGAACATCCAGCACCCGACAGAGCAGGCGAACAGGCCAGCAACAGGAGTTGTCACGGATAAAGGCGTACCTCAGTCGGACAGCTTTGCGAAGTACGCCGCGGCTTTTTTTAATATGTCCCGTTCGTCGGTAACCCGTTTCAGCTCTTTCTGGAGACGGCGGATCTCGGCCTGAGCATCTGACTGTTCTTTATTAGTGGAAGAATCCGGACCGTACTTCTTTATCCAGGCATAAAGGCTGTGGGTGGTGATATCGAGACGTGTTGCAACGCTGGCAACAGAATAACCGCGATCAACAACCTGTTTGACTGCTTCAGTTTTAAACTCTTCAGGATAACGCTTACCGCTCATGGGCACCTCTCTTTAAGTCATCTTAAATGACTCTGAGGTGTCTGTTAAACGCGTGGCGATTCATTTTGATTGTAACTGCACCAGCCTTTCAGCTATGTCACTGCTTGGGCAGTTCGTCACTATGCAATACCCCTCAACCCACGCCTCATCACCACTTTCTGTGAACAGGCTTTCGAATATCTTTACCCAGTCACTGCTTGGTACACGCTCCAGCTCAAAGAACTTTAATGCACCACTCCCACGTTTTGTTCTGTGCTCATCAAATCCCAGGATTTTCATTCTTCATCTCATCGTTGTTTACTGGGAAAATTTTTAGCACTTATCTGAGGTTTTTTCTAATTACCAAAATTTATAGGCATCACTGTTTTCCCATTATCAAGCCCACCAGCGGATGAGCTTTGTAATGCTTACTGAGCTGGTTGAATGTCGATGTAGTATTCCTTCCCCTGCTCGAACTGGTCGAATGCTGCCGGGTTGGACACATGCATCGTCAACTGGCCGTCAGGCGTGTACTTTGACCACGCCTTGTTTTCTTCGGTGTCAGCAGTAATTGGGCTCATGTGGATGGTTCGATATGAATCATCTTCTGCCTTCTGAATTGATTGGCAGAAAAATTTAGCACGTACGGTCATTGGTAATCCTCAGATGTGAAAAAGCCCCGCTATTGCGAGGCTATTGGTTACCCTGTTCGCTGGGCCTGCGCCGGTTGCCACTCGGTTTAAGGCGGGGAATTTATTTAGGCCAGTTGATGAGAAACAGCAAGCCAATGAAGGCACAGAAAATAGCACCAATACCAGCAATGCCAATTATCAACCAGACCAGAATTGTGCCGATGGCTGCGATCATTTGGACCTCACTTCTATTGGTTTCTGGCAGTTCGCCTGCCACGCTTTGTTATGGGTCAGGATGTCTTTCTTCGTCTGACGGTCCATAACATCGATATCGTGATCAGTGAGGTAGATTGGCTTTACCCAGTCACAGGCGGTATCAACCACCACCGGGACGCTTCCACGTGTCACGCAGCTCGCGATCAACATCGTCATCAGGCATATGGTTAACAGTCTGCTGTACATTGCTGGCCTCTTTCGTAACGTCTACCCGGCGTTCTGCAACTGCTTCAGTGGCAGCGGCTTTCTCTTCGGTGTTTTGTTTCTGGAATTTTGCTTCCGTTTTAGTCGTTCCAGAGGCATGACCAAAACCGAAAGCAGCTGCAATGGCCCCAAGAACAGCAACAGCCAGGCCGACAATCATTTCAATACCCATGCTCACCTCACACCAGCACTGATCTTGCCAGGTTAAACAGTGCACGGCGTTTATCCAGCCCGTTACGACCGCCATTGATAAGCAGTGTCACGCGCTCAATATCGCCGGAATGAAGAAGGCAGCCATGAGAGACATAGAACCACGCGGCGGAGCGTGCAGCGTATTCATCTTGTTCCAGCAACTCAGGCTGGGTGACAAGGTCCAGCTTCAGAGCCAGCCCACAGCTGCGGTAATTGCTCAGGCCGGTGATTTGCTTCAGGCCGCGACCGCGATATTTCCAGCCATCGCCAGCAATCTGGTTGCCCAGGTTCTTTTTGCCCCACTCACCGCCGTAAACCAGATTGGCTATCGCTTTCTGATTTGCCGGTTGCGTTGCCGTTCTGCCGAGTGCGGCGGCCTGCTGGTTGGTAATCCGGTGGCTGCCGAAGTTGGGGACCAGGTTTTCCGCCGCATAGTTCAGGCTTTCCACCAGCCGGGTATACCCGCCGGACTCATGCCCCATCTGTGCGATGAACATGGCCTGATCGAGCGGTGCTGTGATGCCGAATTCCTTCATTGCAGCATCGATGCGCGAAAACCAGCGCGAAGCGAGCCCGGCGCTAATACCAGCCGCCTTTTGAAATTGTGATTGGTTCATTAGTGCCTCAGTGCATCAACAAGGCGCGCCACGTTTCCCCGAGCCCAGAGAACGGCAGCACATATCAGGACGTTCACCAGCACCACAAACCAGTGCGATTCATGGTACAGGCCGAACAGATAACGGAAAGGAACGCTGGCGTATACCAGCACAGTGAAATAAGCCATCAGCGATATCAGTGGGCGATGTCTCGCACTGCCACGCTGATAAAACATCAGTGCAATAACGATAACAGCAGAGATAATTGCGTTAGCCAGTGCAGCAGGTTCAATTACCATTCCCCCCTCCTCCGCGTAACCGCGAGAAAAAGCCGAACAGGCTGTTCAGATCCTGGTTATTAAGAAAAGTTAGGATTTTTATACACAGCGCAGACAGAATCACTGCACCAAGTGCATCAAGAGGTTTTTCATAGCGCGTAAAGGCGTTTAGCCATGAACCAATAAAACCAGCCCCAAGCACACCAACAATGAACGATGTCAGGAAATACCCTGTCAGGCGACCGCGCGTAAGGTTTGTTGCTGTCGCAACGTAAAACACCGCACCACCGAAAGCGCCAAATACCACGCCGAAATCGGTATGGGTGAAGACCCCGTAAAGCACGGAGCCCAGCAGACCGCCGCCGAGAACTGCACCAGTACCGGTTAATGGATCGGACATTTAGCCCCCTCTTATTGCTGTGAATCCTCTCAATACGAGGGGAAAGAAGGCCGCTATGCGGCGTTATTGTCACTCTGTCAAAGGTTGAATTGCACCGAGCGTGGTGCGAAGAATTGCAGGTATAAAAAAACCCGCAACGTGGCGGGCTTTTCGAGGTTAATTATCTACAGGCGTTATACTCCATAATCAGAAGCATACAGGGCAGTTTTATGCAAAGTCAACACCAACGTGCAAAAAAGTGTCGCTATTTGCTCCGATCATATTAATAAGTTGTCGCCTTCTCAAATTCTACTGCTGCATGACGCTCCCCCTGGCGCAGAGTGTCCACCAGCATTTCATAGAAGGGTTTCCAGTTGCGTGACCATGAGGATTGATGGAGGTCCGGGAGACGCTTAAGAATGGCACGGTGTACCGTCGCCGAGGAGATAGCAGAGAAGCCATTACCAGAGCAACGTTCACACGTCTTGAAAACCGGCGCGCCGCGGTCTTTTGTGGCTTTACGGTCCAACACTTCGCCTTTACCGCCACACCTGCACCGGGCAAGGATCACTTTCTTTCCTCCGCATGTTCCGCAAACCCTATTCACCAGCTCATTTTTAATCTTCGGCGCCACCACTTCGGCACCGTCGGCGTCGAAAATACCAGGATGTTTAACCACATCCTCATTCCCGGAGATAAACCCGGTACCACTGCAGCTGTGACATGTCACGCTGGTAGCCGCAGAACGGGAGTAATCAGCAAAGGCAAATTGTGCCAGCATCTGCATGCACCATCCGAACTGCCCACCAGCTGCTTTGCGAACATTCTTCGGTGCGACATCCATCGCATATCGCGCCAGCGCCTGAACTGCGAGCTGTTCATCCGTTTTACTGATTCCCGCTTTACCGAAGAACGCCGCCAGGCCGAAGCGCGCACGGCTGCTGGTGGTGCCAATCGCCGCCATTACATCTGTTCCTGTAAGGCGATCCGGAGAGGTTCCTTTCACGTCGTCGCTGATGTGCATGCCCTGAGGGCTGAAATGTTTGAGTGATGCTTCCAGTTTCATACGGTTGCCCCCGCTGCCTTGATGGTTTTAATAGTCTGCATTGCTGGAATGCCTTTCTTTTGAGTAACGTCTGGTCTGGGCTTTCTGCTGTGGAGCTGAACGTTGCTTTGCTAACTCCTGGTCAATTGGGAGGAAGTGCCCGTTATAGAATCGACGGTAGATCGTGCCCAGCTCACCGTTGCGCTGTTTGGTCACGTTAATTTCCGCTATCCCCTTTGCTGGCGACTCAGGGTTATAAACTTCATCGCGATAAAGCATCATGATGAGATCAGCATCTGCCTCAATCTCACCTGAGTTTTTAAGATCGGAGTTCATTGGACGTTTATTTGGCCGAGTTTCGACACCACGAGAAAGCTGACTCAGAGCAAGAACTGGCGTTTTGTTGGATTTAGCCAGGCGCTTAAGCCCTTTTGACACCTCACCGACGGCAAGGTCATATCGTGCAGTGCTTTCAATTTTGATAAGTGCCAGATAATCCACGACCACCAGCGCTATTTCAGGATGTGCCAGCTGCAGGCGGGTAGCTATCTGTTGAATCTGATCAACTGTCAGATCGGTGGAATCAACCATCCAGATGCTACGACCAGTCAGGCGCTCTACACCATTGGTCAGCCTGGCCCAGTCTTCATCGTCAAAATCAGCGGCCTTTTTCAGGCGTGAAACCGACATGCCACCGGCAGCGGATACCATCCGCTCACCGATCTGGATATTTGGCATTTCCATGCTGAAGAACAGGACACCACGGCCCTGTTCAGAAACTTTGTCGATGATATCCAGCGCCAATTCAGTTTTACCCATCGACGGACGCGCAGCGATAAACACCAGGTCTGTTGGTTCAATGCCGCCAGTCTTTGCATCAAGCTCTTCAATACCCGTCATGAGGCTTCTGGCTTCTTCGAGCCCGCGGTTGCGTGCATCTACCCGATCCACTACTGCAGGAAGAATGTCGTCGATGTGAACTGGCTGAACGGTCTTTTCTTCGAGAGAAATTGCGGCAATGCTGTTCTGTGCGGCCCTGAATGCCGATAAAGCTGCATCACCATTGTGAGCACTCCGCAGATCTGCCAGCGCCCTTTCAATTACAGCTTCGGCATCGCGAACAGCTGCATTACGCTCCATCGTCGAAACGTAGGAAACAAGCGCCGACTTCGCCCATGCGATACGGCTTGAGTCCAGAATGATTGCGCTGTGCTTTGGCATGCTTTCGCAGAGCAATACAGGGTCGATAACACCGGCCCCTCGCGCCTGACGGCAGATCCCAGTGTAGATTTCCCGATACTGTGGTACCGAGAAGGCGCTGGACGGAACTCTGGAGAGAATATCCAGTACCTCAGGGTCGGCACCACGAAGAAAAATAGCGCCGATTACCGCACCTTCCAGATCTTCATTTTTCCAGACAGGGGTCATGCTACAACTCCTGACACGATAGCGCGGAAACTTCCCCAGCCAAATGCCAGGCGGTTGCGTCCACCATCGGTAACCCGGTCCACGATTCGCTCACCAATCGTCTCTTTCAACTGGTCGAATGTGAGATTGCTGATCAGGATTGTCGGCAGAATGCTTTCGTACCGGGCATTGATGATTTCCTGCAGGATGGTCATTTCGGTCGGACTGCCAAACTGCACGCCCACTTCGTCGATAATCAGCAGATCCAGTGATGCAAAACGCTCTATCACGTCTTCCTCGGTCATTTCGGCATTGTGGCGCCACGTGCTTTTCACAGCCCGGGTGAGGCGCATGACGTCGGTTATTTCCACTTTAGCGAGGTGATCGCGAATGATGCTTTTCGCAATAGAAACTGCCAGGTGATTTTTACCAGTACCGCAGTTTCCGGTCATGACTAAACCGGTTCCGGCTTTCAGACGCTCAGGCCAGCTGTGGGTGTAACGCTGACAGGACGCGAGATTTTTGGCCGCATCCTGATTGATAGCCTGGTAGTTATCGAATTCACATGCTTCGAAACGTCGTGCGATCCCTGCGTTGTCCATCAGGTCGGCCACACGTAATGCACGCAGGCTGGATTCGATGTCCGCCAGTTCCGCTTTCACACACTCCGGGCATTGGGAATGCTTGACGTTTTCAACGCCACGATAGGCTTTTCCAGTGAGGGAAATACGTTGATAGTCACCATGCATTTCACAGGTGGCAGCGTGTACCTCGCCAGATTCCCAACTCCTCCACTGCCATGGTTTTTTATGCTCTACAGCGAACGCCAGTTCTTCACGAAGCCCTTCGCGCTTTGCCACCAGGGCTTCCCTTTCTTCGCGTTGTTTAATACTCAGCATTGTGATTTCTCCTGCTTACCAGTTGCAGTCTGACTGGCCGTAATCTTGTTCACTGAACCCTGATACAGGGAGCATTCCGGTTCGTACGTTGGTTTTGCCTGCGGGAGGCTGCCATACATCTTCGAAGTGCCGATCAGGACCGAAGAACGTTGCTGCTTGTTTGACGAACTGAGTTCCCTCGCTACCAGTGGCGCGAACATACCCGGCATAACGGCTTACGCCTGCCAGCATTGCCTCAGTGGTAACACCGTCTTTGATTCGAGATTTCCAGGCTTTCCAGGCAGCGGCCTTGGAGTTACCACCAGCACGTTTTGGATATGCCTGCCATGCCTGCTCGAACTCGTTGGAATAGTTCTCTTTGGAAGAGCGATTTTTTTCAGAACCGTTGTCAGATGAACCGTTATATTTAGGTTCTATGACTGATTCATTGACTGGTTCAAAAGAGTGACTGATTCTGGGTGCAGCTCCTGCACTACCCCCTAGTGAATCTCCTGCACCATGTGGTGAATCTCCTGCACTAGGTAGTGAACGACTTGCACTACCCCCTAGTGAATCTCCTGCACTACTAAAATCAAGTCGATAGACATTACTTGAGTTACCTTTTGGCCCCGGGCGAAGTTCTTTTTTTACCAGTCCGCATTCACACAAAGCATCAATGTGATTCATCACAGATCGCTTACTAATTTCGCACTGATCAGCGATGTGTTGATAGCTCGGCCAGCACTCACCATGGTCACTAGCGTTATCTGCAAGCTTAAGTAGCACGAGCTTACGCAGTGGATTTCCCACCTTGACCTTCATTGCTTTAACCATAAGTTCCATGCTCATGCGACACCCGCCAACTCATTTTCGTTACTGAATTCAGCCACCAGTAAAGGTTCGCTGACGCAATAATGCCGTGACATGTCACACCTCATTACCCGGGTGCGGGAAAAGAGTCGGCAAATCAGGACGCAGTTCATGAGGCTTAACAACTCCATTAACTGCGTTTGAGACTGCCACTGCATGGACCGGAGAAACTTTCTTTATCCCCCTGACCCACTTCCAGACAGCTCCTTGCGTAACGCCAACCTTTTTAGCAAGCGAACTTTGCCCACCAGCAACGTACACGGCTTTCGCCATTGGGGATTCAAAAACCTCATCAGTCATAACAAAGCCCTTAGTATTAATATTAAAGATATAAAATAATACCAAAGGAATAATTAATCAAGTATTATCCGCTTGCCATGGTTAATCCTGTGGTATTAAATATGCACAGAAATCGGAGATACTTAGATGAACACACTTGCAGAAAGACTAAGGCTGGCGATGGCTCATGCCGGGGCTACTCAAAGTCAATTAGCGCATAGGGTTGGGGTAAGCCAGGGGGCCATACAAAAACTAACCTCAGGAAAAGCTCAGTCCAGCGGAAAAATCGTGGATATAGCCAAAGCGTTGGATGTAGATCCAATATGGTTAAGCACTGGTGAAGGCACCATGGGGCCCGCAAAAACTCCAGAACAAAGGATGTTTGGTATAGATCCATGGGATAAGCAAACGCCGCTTGAGGATGATGAGGTAGAGGTGCCTTACTTGAAGGATATCGAGTTCGCATGTGGAGATGGCAGCGCTCTTAATGATGATTACAATGGCAAAAAACTTAGGTTTTCCAAAGCAACATTGCGAAAGGTGGGAGCTAATAGTGATGGTGATGGCGTTCTATGCTTTGCTGCACACGGAAATAGCATGGAGCCAGTGATCGCTGATGGCTCTACTGTTGCCATAAACTGCCATGACAAGCGTATCGTTGATGGTAAAATTTACGGCATCAACCAAGGTGGATGGAAAAGGTTAAAAATCCTCTACAGATCTGGGCCAGATAAGGTGACAATCAGAAGCTATAACTCTGATGAATACCCTGATGAAGAAGTAGACATGGATAGCCTTGAGGTTTTAGGAAGACTGTTTTGGGTATCAACAATCTTCTGATCCGCTCCCAAAAAACCACCAAGCCGACCATAGCGTCGGCTTTTTTTATTACTAAAATAATCTTCAATAACAAATACATAAGAAAACTATTATTCTTTTTGTATTAATACCATTGACCTTCAATTAATACTTAAGTATTCTCATTTCATCGGCAAACAACGGAGCCAATGAGATGAACATAACCTCCCAACCAAACCCAGCGAGTAAGGAATTTGATATCCACGCCAAGCTCAAGGCAGCAAATTCGCACTGGTGTTATTTACGAGCTGCGCAACCTCATCAGAATGATTTTGATTACGAATTTAACACCACTTTTATTGACGGTTTGGAATTCGCTATCTACGAACGTGTAGGTAATTATTTTGTTCTGGTTGATTTCTTCAAGTCATATGAAGAAGCATGTGATGATGCTAAAAAAATCATTGATGACTATCCTGACATTAAGAAAATGTTCTCTGCTATTTAACTAACTAATTAACTCAATTAATCATAATTAACACCTTTTAGGGTGGGGGGAAACTCACCCTGAGGAAATGAAAATGCAAAATGCTATCGCGATTAATCAGCCAATAAAAACTACTCAAATGCTGATCGGTTCAGACAATATTAATGACTTTGGCAACCGCGTTCAAAGCTGCCGGATGGAAGGTGATTCAATGCAGCCGACCATAGAACCATGTGAGATTGTGGCTTTCGTTGATTGCGGTGGACGTGCGCTTACCTCTGGCATTTATGTTTACACAATGGATGCTTTTGGTCGCCCATGCCTTTTCATTAAGCGAATTGAGCCATTAGCTGATGGCTCATTAAAAATCATCTCTGATAACCATCATTACGAAACTTTCACCCTTAATACCGATGAACAGAAAGAAATCAAAATTCACGGTCGTGTGGTCGCTTCTTTGGCTGTGAGGCGCTTCGTATGACTTTCATCATTGATAAATCAGCATATAGAACAGCATGCCTTTATGCGGCCAGCGGTTACGAGGTAATCGCTCGTCTTTATCTTAAAAAAGCATATGGTCGTTAATTATGGGCGTTTTAAAAAGACAGGATATTCAGGAAGTGAATATCAAAGCGGAGAAGTTGTCAGGCTTGTCGCAAACATTATTTGAATATCACGACAAGTTAGACAGATTTCAACTCAAAACAATATGCGCTCTGGTTTATGACCTCGCCGCTGAGATTCATGGGTGGACCGAAAAAGAAGAGGAAATAGTTATGAGTTTGGAGGAGGAACAGCGCAATGGATAAATTAATCGAGACATATCGTCGACGAGTTTTAAAAGCAGCATTATTACGACACCAGCGTAAAACAGGCAGTAACTGCCTAGTTATTAAGCTAAATAAAGGCGGTATTAACACGGTCGAGTTAACAGAGATTCTTCTCGATGGATTATTGCGGAAATTCGAAAGGCTTGCGATCAGTGAATACGGGAATGTAGAAGGAGTAAAAGCTATTAAAGGAATTTACAGCAGTGCTGTTGATGTAAATGGCAGCGGTGAATTCCTTACGGATAGCGGGAAGGAATTAATCGACGAGCTCATTTCTGAGCTGGTTGAGTTCGTCAAAAAACAAAAAGTGGAGGCTCGGATCTGATGGCGCTGACAGCGATACGAATTCCTGAGTGGGTTCACCTCAAAGCGGCACACGTTTTAAGCCAGTTCAGGGCAAGGCGCATCCATCCCTGCCGTATGCACGGCTCCGGGAATTTGAGCCTCAAGGTTAATCATCGCTGGCGGCTACTCTCCCGCGATGGCGGCAAGAACTGGGAAGTGATGTCACACGAACGCTATAGCAAAGTTAAGGATCGGAAATGAACGATAAACGCACCGTGAGCATGATTGACCTGGCATTACAGAAACACGATACGCCTGTTGGCCCACTGTTCGTAGCAGTACGCCACGGACGTATAAAAAAATGCTTCACGCGAGATACGGCGATCCGCTATCTGGCGTTCTTTATGACTTCAGAAGCATTTTATCGCTCCGGCTTCGAGCAGCGGCACCCGGATGTGCAGGCAGTCCACCCACTCAATCCAGAGCTGAATTGTTGGCAGCGTGGCGGCGTAACCACCGAGTATTTCATGGCACACCAGCGTTGTGTTCGCCGTCTGCGTAGCATCTTGGCGCGCAAGCGAGAAATGGAGAAATGGTGTGAGAAATGGGACGCGATGCATGACCGATTCGTTAAAGAGGTTGATGCACTGCAGGCCATCAAGCCGAAAGGAGTTCAGTGATGGTTAATTCAGCCTTTACTCCGGAGCCGACATCAACAGGCATCCGTTTTGGTAACCGCGTCATTGGTTATTCCGTCGCGGTTCGCCAGCTCGACAATGGCAACTATGACAAACGAATTCCGGATGGATTAGATCTGCTGGCTTGCATCATGGAAGCGATTGAAAGCGGCTGGTTTACCCCGGGCATCGAGAGCGAAATCATCATTTGGCGCTGGATGCTTGTTGCCGTCTTCATTACCGAGGAGCAGGCAAAGAACGGCACAGTTGAGGTTGCCAACGATTCTGGAGGGTTTGACACCGCAGTTATCTACTCCGGACAGCACGGTTCAATCAGTGTTTATCCTGCGCCAGAGCGGTTCGCACTCGCAAGCCATGTGGAAGGGCTAGCCATTGAGAAATATGGCCAGGAACTCGGTCAGCAGATGGCGCTGCGCATGTACCGGGACATGCTAGATACGGACGCTGAGAACGGGCTTCGACTCTCAAAAATGGGGCGGGAGGGTTTAAATCTCCTTCATGACAGCTTCATTGAACAGATTCAGAAAGAAGGTATGCCTGACATGCCGGTTATGCACTGAGGAGGACGAAAATGAACACTGTAACGATCAATAACAAACATCTGCCGGCAGTCGAATATCGCGGTCAGCGCGTTGTGACGCTGGCGATGATTGATGAAGTCCACCAGCGACCGGAAGGAACCGCTCGTGCAGCATTCAACCGAAACCGTGAGCATTTCATCAACGGTGTGGATTATGCCGAATTAGGTGCGGACGTAATACGTACGGACCTCCCTGAAGGGACATTCTCTAAATTTGCACCGTCAGGGATTGTGCTTTTCGAATCAGGCTATCTGATGTTGACGAAGCCATTTAACGATGATCTTGCCTGGCAGGTTCAGCGCGAACTGGTTAACAACTATTTCCGCACTCGCGCGCCGCTGACGGAAATCGAGATGATCGCTGCAATGGCCGCCGACGCCGTTCGCCAGCAGAAGCGCCTTAATCATGTTGAAGAGCAGATCGAAACGGTCACAGAAGCTGTGGAGAACATCAAACGCGGGACCATGCGCGCCGGATATGTCGGTTACCGCCAGGTGGTAGCCAAAAGCGGAATGAGTGACGCCAAGTGCCGAAATTTGGTCAATGCCTACCGCATCCCGACAGACACGCACGAATTTATGACTCCAGACGGGCTGTTGTCACGTAGGGCTATTGTCGAACTGGAGCCGTTTATGGCCGCATTTCGCCAGATGATGTCAGAAGCTGAACCGCGCGGCACCCGCTGGTATCACCCTAAAATGGGCCTGTTCCAGGCGATTGGGTGGGAGGGTTAAGAATGCACAAATTCTTCGTGGAGACAGACAACCTGAACACTATCAGCGATTGCCTGCAGCAGCTTGTTAACGCAGAAGAAGCGCAGCTCAGTATTGAAGAGCAACTGGCGAGATCGAACAGCAGTAGTGACTGGAGTACATGGCGCAAAAAGGCAGAGAACGCACTGCGGCTGATCAAAGGGAAGCGTCGAATCATCACAGCCCGTCTGGCAGTCCTGCGTCATGAGGAAAAAGAACGCAACCTGGAGCTGCACCAGCAGCACAACGACTTCCTGGTTCAGGCTCTGCGCGAAATTGTAACGCCCTCCTCTTTTGCGCGTTGCGTGCGTCTGGCTAAAGAGAAAATGGAGGAGATCCATGCAAACCAGTGCTGAAATCGTTCTTCTGGTGCCGAATGACTGGGTTAGCGAAAAGGTTCTGATTGCGGTTACCGGGCTCAAGCCCGGAACCATCACCCGCGCCAGAAAAGAATCCTGGATGCTGGGCCGCGAGTACCTGCACATTTCACCAGATGGTAATCCCAAGCCTTCGAGCGAATGCATGTACAACAGGAAAGCCGTTGATCAGTGGATCGAGGCACAGAAAAAAAATCAACCAGGTGCGAAGACAGCATGAAAAGCAGTACACTCGTCCACGCTCCTGGACGTCAGGAGGGATCAATGGCTAATGCATCATACCCTACAGGCGTCGAAAACCACGGCGGTTCGCTCCGCATCTGGTTTCTTTATAAAGGTAAACGTGTCAGGGAAAACCTCGGTGTCCCTGACACTGCAAAAAATCGCAAGATAGCTGGTGAGCTGCGTTCTTCGGTTTGTTTTGCGATAAGGATGGGAAATTTTAACTATGCAGAAAAATTCCCAAACTCACCGAACCTTGCCCGGTTCGGTCAGGATAGAAAGGAAATTACTGTGCTGGAGCTTACCGAAAGATGGTCAGAGCTGAAGAGAATGGAGATCAGCTCTAACACCATGAGTAGGTACGAATCCATCATAAAAAACATGCTTCCGCGCATCGGCGAAAATAAAATGGTTTCTGCGGTTACCACTGAAGATTTGCTGTATGTCAGGAAGGAGTTGCTGACGGGCTTCCATGTAATGAAGAAGGATCACCGGACACAGGTAAAAGGCCGGAAGTCTTCCACGGTGAATAATTACATGATGCTGATGGCCGAGATCTTCCAGTTTGGAGCAGATAACGGCTACGCAAAGGAAAACCCGTTTAGCGGAATTAACCGTCTCAGGAAGGCAAAAGACGAACCAGATCCACTAACGACAGACGAGTTCATCAGGTTCATTCAGGCATGCGGCCACCAGCAGATGCGAAATCTCTGGACCGTCGCCGTTTATACTGGAATGAGGCATGGGGAATTATGTGGTCTTGCATGGGAAGACATCGATCTCACCGCGGGAACCATTACGGTTAAGCGTAACCTTACCCAAACGTATGAGTTCACCCTGCCAAAAACCGAGGCAGGCACTGACAGGGTGATTTATCTCATACAACCAGCTATTGATGCCCTCAGGAATCAGGCCCAACTGACGCGCCTTGGCCGGCAGCATGAGGTTGAAGTGAATTTGCGTGAATATGGCCAGTCAGTCATACATCCATGCACTTTCGTTTTCAGCCCTCAATGCGTCAAGCGTGGGTCACGAAGAGGATATCATTACGCGGTTAATTCGATTAATAAAATTTGGGGCCCGATAATCAAGCGCGCCGGTATACGGTACCGCAACGCGTATCAGTCAAGGCATACCTATGCGTGCTGGTCATTGTCAGCCGGGGCGAACCCAAATTTTATAGCAACTCAGATGGGGCATACCGATGCACAGATGGTTTACAAGGTGTATGGAAAGTGGATGTCAGAGAAGAGCGGCGAACAGGTTACTCTACTCAACAAGGCGCTTTCACACATTGCCCCATCGCTGCCCCAAAGCATGATAGCAGCGCAGTAGAAAACCTTAAATTCAAGTGGTTAGCAGCCCTGTTGCTACATTTGTATAACACGGGGCACAAAATGCCCTCGACCATAAAGTGTGCTTATGTTGTGATCGGGGTTCAATAAATCACTAAACAAGGTATACTCCGGAGTTGTTTATTGTACTAAACGCTCCCGTGAGAGGATGCTACAGCGCACCTATGACTCAATTCGCTTCTCCGGTTCTGCATACGTTGCTGGATACCGACGCGTATAAACTGCATATGCAGCAAGCCGTTTTCCACCATTACTATGACGTTCACGTCGCGGCGGAATTCCGCTGCCGTGGTGACGATTTGCTCGGTATCTACGCAGACTCCATTCGTGAACAGGTCGATGCGATGCAGCATCTGACGCTGCAGGACGATGAATACCAGTGGCTTTCTGGCCTGCCTTTCTTTAAAACCGATTACCTGAACTGGCTGCGTGATTTCCGCTATAAGCCGGAGCAGGTCACCGTGACCAACGAGAACGGCAAGCTGGATATTCGCCTTGAAGGTCCGTGGCGGGAAGTGATCATGTGGGAAGTGCCGCTGCTGGCAGTGATCAGCGAGTTGGCTCACCGCTACCGTTCGCCGGAAATGGGCGTCGCCCAGGCGGTCGCCTCGCTGGAAAATAAACTTGCAGCCTTCACCACGCTGACCGAAGGGCTGGATATGTCCCGCTTCCGCCTGATGGATTTCGGCACCCGTCGCCGTTTCTCTCGCGAGGTTCAGCAGGCCATCGTTAAACGTCTGCAGCAGGAGCCGTGGTTCGTGGGCACCAGTAACTACGACCTGGCGCGTCGACTCAACCTGACGCCGATGGGCACCCAGGCGCACGAGTGGTTCCAGGCGCATCAGCAAATCAGCCCGGATCTGGCTAACAGCCAGCGCGCGGCCCTCGCCGCATGGCTTGAGGAGTACCCGAATCAACTCGGGATCGCCCTCACCGACTGCATTACGATGGATGCCTTCCTGCGTGACTTCGGTCCCGAATTTGCTGAGCGTTATCAGGGGTTACGCCACGATTCCGGGGACCCGGTTGAATGGGGCGAGAAGGCGATAGCCCATTACCAAAAACTCGGCATTGACCCGATGAGCAAGGTGCTGGTTTTCTCCGATAATCTTGACCTGGCAAAAGCGGTTGAACTTTATCGCCATTTCAACACCCGAGTGAACCTGAGCTTCGGGATTGGTACCCGTTTGACCTGCGACATTCCTCAGGTAAAACCTCTGAATATTGTTATAAAGCTGGTGGAATGTAACGGCAAGCCGGTGGCGAAACTCTCCGACAGCCCGGGTAAAACCATCTGCCATGACAAAGCGTTTGTCCGCGCATTGCGCAAAGCCTTCGATCTCCCGCAGATCAAAAAAGCCAGTTAAGCGCTTACGGGAGCCTGAAGGGCTCCCTTCCCTTATTTATTTCTCAATTCTTCTCTTTTGACTGCGAAATTTACTTGTCTGATAGCGGATGGCAGGTAACATAGATATCCCCCCATAAGGGTGGACAAGTGTTTATTTTTTCCGACTATTAACAGAGAGAATATTATGAGCGTTGTGCCTGTAGCCGACGTACTCCAGGGCCGTGTTGCCGTTGACCAGGAAGTCACCGTGCGCGGATGGGTGCGTACCCGCCGAGATTCTAAAGCTGGCATCTCCTTCCTCGCCGTCTATGACGGTTCCTGCTTTGATCCTGTACAGGCCGTCATTAATAATTCTCTGCCCAATTACAATGATGACGTTCTGCACCTGACAACCGGCTGTTCCGTCATTGTGACCGGCGTGGTTGTGGCGTCTCCGGGTCAGGGCCAGAGTTTCGAAATTCAGGCCTCTGCGATTGAAGTGACCGGTTGGGTTGAAGATCCGGACACCTACCCGATGGCGGCAAAACGTCACAGCATCGAGTACCTGCGTGAAGTGGCGCACCTGCGTCCACGTACCAACCTGATCGGCGCGGTGGCACGCGTGCGCCATACGCTGGCTCAGGCGCTGCATCGCTTCTTCGATGAGCAGGGTTACTTCTGGGTGTCTACCCCACTGATCACCGCTTCCGATACGGAAGGTGCGGGTGAAATGTTCCGCGTCTCGACGCTGGACATGGAAAACCTGCCGCGCACGCCAGAAGGTAAAGTGGACTATGACAAAGACTTCTTTGGTAAAGAGGCCTTCCTGACGGTATCCGGTCAGCTCAACGGCGAAACCTACGCCTGTGCACTGTCTAAGATTTATACCTTCGGCCCAACCTTCCGTGCTGAAAACTCTAACACCAGCCGCCACCTGGCGGAATTCTGGATGCTGGAGCCGGAAGTGGCGTTTGCTAACCTCGACGATGTCGCCGGTCTGGCAGAAGCGATGCTGAAGTACGTCTTCAAAGCGGTGCTGGAAGAGCGTCCGGACGATATGAAGTTCTTCGCTGAGCGCGTAGACAGCGATGCGGTCGGCCGTCTGGAACGTTTTGTCTCTGCCGACTTTGCGCAGGTGGACTATACCGACGCGGTTGCGATCCTCGAGAAATGCGGTGAGAAGTTCGAGAACCCGGTCTACTGGGGCGTTGACCTGGCGTCTGAGCACGAACGCTATCTGGCCGAGAAACATTTCAAAGCGCCGGTTGTCGTTAAAAACTACCCGAAAGACATCAAGGCCTTCTATATGCGCCTTAACGAAGACGGTAAAACCGTCGCAGCGATGGACGTCCTGGCGCCTGGCATCGGTGAAATCATCGGTGGTTCTCAGCGTGAAGAACGTCTGGATGTGCTGGACGCGCGCATGGAAGAGATGGGTCTCAATCCTGCGGACTATAGCTGGTATCGCGATCTTCGTCGTTACGGCACCGTTCCGCATTCAGGTTTCGGCCTGGGCTTCGAGCGTCTGATCGCCTACGTTACCGGTGTTCAGAACGTGCGTGATGTGATTCCGTTCCCGCGTACGCCACGTAACGCCAGCTTCTAAGAGCAAAAAACAGACCATGGCCAGCATTTGCTGGCCATTATTTTATTCTGCACTGTCAGTTTTCGTCAGCGCAAAGTCAGTGTTTTTAAAGCACCACCCCGTCACAACCACTACCTGTTACGTTTTGTTTCCGAGAAACATCTAGCCACAAAAAATAAACCCTATTCTTATTGCGATTATTACACCCTCAAGCAATAGCACAATTTTCAACCACTTTTTCAGCCATCCAGAAGTCTTTTTTCGGTCATAAGAAAAAACGAGTCGTTTAACATCTGTTTATAGGAATTGCCTTTATCCAAATTAATCATAAGGAATTCATATATATAGGAAACAATCTGCTGTTTAATTCGCCAGGGCGTTCTGAAATTTGAGATGGTTCACAAAGTTCCGAAAAATACACATTTAGTTACACATATTTTCTTTTTGTAACTCAATCTTGAGAATTGTAGCACTTTCAGGCTAGCGAAACGCTTCAGTGAATGGAAAGATGCCTGTCAGATACATAAAGACACCTAACTCTCATCAATAGTTCCGGAAATATTTATTGACAGAATTTATTGACGGCAGTGGCGAGTGTCATAAAAAAACCAATGAGGGTAATAAATAATGATGAAGCGCAATATTCTGGCAGTGGTAATCCCTGCCCTGCTGGTAGCCGGTGCAGCTAACGCTGCAGAAATCTATAACAAGAACGGCAACAAACTGGACTTCTACGGGAAAGTTAACGCCGAGCACGATTTCGTGACCTCTGGTGATAACACCAACAACAACGACGCAACCTACGCGCAGATCGGTTTCAAAGGCGAAACTCAGATCAACGACCAGCTGACCGGTTACGGCCAGTGGGAATACCGCTTCATGGCCAATGATGCGGAAAACACTGCACAGAAAAACAAAAACCGTCTGGCCTTTGCCGGTCTGAAAGCGGGCGACGCTGGCAGCATCGACTACGGCCGTAACTACGGTATCGTTTATGACGTAGAGTCATACACCGATATGGCGCCGTCCTTCTCAGGTATGACCTGGGGCGGTAACTACGTTGATAACTTTATGACCAGCCGTAGCACCGGCCTGCTGACCTACCGTAACAGCGATTTCTTCGGTCTGGTTGACGGTCTGAGCCTGGGCGTACAGTACCAGGGTAAAAACGACCGTGCTGACGTTAAAACCTCTAACGGTGACGGCGTAGGTTACTCCCTGGGTTACGACTTCGGCGAAGGCTTCGGTGCAATCGCATCTTACAGCAACGCTAACCGTACTCTGAACCAGAAAGCTGATGGTCAGGGTGACAAAGCTGAAGCATGGGGTGTTGGTCTGAAATATGACGCTAACAACCTGTACCTGGCAACCACCTATGCAGAAACCCGTAACACCACCCGTACCGGTTCTAGCGGTGATGCTGGTTTTGCTAACAAAACGCAGAACTTCGAAGTGGTTGCTCAGTACCAGTTCGACTTCGGCCTGCGTCCAGCCATCTCCTACGTGCAGACCAAAGGTAAAGACCTGGCTGCCGTCGGCGGCTTCAGCGGTGGCGATGCAGACCTGGCTAAATTCATCCAGGTGGGTACCACTTACTACTTCAACAAAAACTTCAACGTGTGGGCTGACTACTACATCAACCTGCTGGACAAAGACACCGACTACGCGAAAGCGGTTGGCGGTCTGAACGGCAACGACGATATGGCTGCTGTGGGTGTAACCTACCAGTTCTAATCAGAACACCACTTTGTTATATGCTTAATGAACAGGGCTTCGGCCCTGTTTTTTTATGCCTGACAGAAAATAATGGCGACTTTTGAAAAGCCGCACGCTTTTCGTCGCAAACGGTTGGCATTTTGTAAATCTACCGTTAACCTGATAGCGGATTTCACTTCTGTAATCACAATGGAACTTCGTCATGTTTGAGAACATTACCGCCGCTCCTGCCGACCCAATTCTGGGCCTGGCCGATCTGTTTCGTGCCGACGACCGCCCTGGCAAAATCAACCTGGGTATTGGTGTATATAAAGATGAAACCGGCAAAACCCCGGTACTGACCAGCGTTAAGAAAGCTGAGCAGTATCTGCTGGAAAATGAAACCACCAAAAACTACCTCGGTATTGATGGTATTCCTGAATTTGGTCGCTGCACGCAGGAGCTGCTGTTCGGTAAAGGTAGCGCAATTGTGAGTGACAAACGTGCGCGTACAGCACAGACACCAGGCGGTACCGGCGCACTGCGTGTGGCGGCGGATTTCCTTGCGAAAAACACCTCTGTTAAGCGTGTCTGGGTGAGCAACCCAAGCTGGCCGAACCACAAGAGCGTCTTTAACTCTGCAGGTCTGGAAGTGCGCGAATATGCATACTACGACGCGGCAAACCATGCTCTCGACTTTGATGGCCTGCTGGCAAGCCTGAACGAAGCGCAGGCGGGTGATGTGGTGCTGTTCCACGGCTGCTGCCATAACCCAACCGGTATCGACCCGACGCTTGAGCAGTGGGAACAGCTGGCTAAACTCTCCGTAGAGAAAGGCTGGCTGCCGCTGTTTGACTTCGCCTATCAGGGTTTCGCCCGTGGACTGGAAGAAGATGCAGAAGGCCTGCGCGCTTTTGCAGCCGTACACCAGGAATTGATCGTTGCCAGCTCCTACTCCAAGAACTTCGGTCTGTACAATGAGCGCGTAGGTGCCTGTACGCTGGTTGCGGCTAACGACGAAACCGTCGATCGTGCCTTCAGCCAGATGAAATCGGTTATCCGCGCGAACTACTCTAACCCACCGGCACACGGTGCGTCCGTTGTTGCAACCATTCTCAGCAACGATGCGCTGCGCGCGATCTGGGAACAAGAGCTGAACGATATGCGCCAGCGTATCCAGCGTATGCGTCTGCTGTTTGTTAATACTCTGGCCGAGAAAGGCGCAGACCGTGACTTCAGCTTCATCATCAAACAGAACGGCATGTTCTCTTTCAGCGGCCTGACCAAAGAGCAGGTTCTGCGTCTGCGTGAAGAGTTTGGCGTATACGCCGTGGCTTCCGGTCGCGTGAACGTGGCAGGGATGACGCCTGACAACATGGCGCCTCTGTGCGAAGCGATTGTCGCCGTACTGTAATTTACGCCCACAAAAAAGCCTGCGTTCAGCAGGCTTTTTTATTTAACCAGGTTTACCAGACAGGCATTTCATCCTGAAGGAACGGATTATGGAGCCGTTCATAGCCCAGCGTCGACATCGGACCGTGTCCAGGGATAAACGTCACGTCATCGCCCAGCGGCAATAACTTCTGTTTGATCGACTGAATCAGCTGCCCGTGATCGCCGCGCGGAAAATCGCTGCGTCCTACGCCGCCTTTGAAAATCACGTCGCCCGAAATCAGCAGACGAGACTGGTCATCAAAGAAGACGATATGGCCTGGCGTATGCCCAGGACAATGCAACACCTGTAAAGTCACATTCCCTACGTTAACGCGCTCTCCTTCGTTCAGCCAGCAATCGGGCGTCAGAGGCTGACACTCATCAAGGCCAAACATGCGGCTTTGGGCAGGTAACCCCTGCAGCCAGAACTCATCTTCTTTTTCCGGACCGATGATCGGCACACCAAAATGCTGTGCCAGCTCTGCCGCTGCGCCAACATGATCGAGATGACCATGCGTCAGTAAAATCTGCATCAGCGTCACACCGCTGTCGGCGACTTCCTGCTTGATTTTCTCGGCGTCGCCGCCGGGATCAACAAGCGCGGCCAGTTTGGTTTGCTCGCACCAGATCAATGAACAGTTCTGGGAGAACGCGGTAACCGGAATAATACGATAGTTCATACTGCTCCTGTGTTTCGTTATTACCAGTGCCGGACCGGACCGGTATCAATATGCACAAAGTTGCTGCTGGGGTAATATCCTACACCACCTGCGCGCATAGATAACGCAGCTTTGCGAATATTGGCTAACGAAACGCCTTCAATATGGAAATCCATTGCCTGTCCCTTCGTGTGATAGCTTTTTTTCGCTACCCCACGGCTATGGGCGCGTAGTTCATTATTGGTATCCAGTGAGCGATAACCAGAAATGAGCTGCACGGGCTTCCTGGTGCCCAGCAGGCCCTGAAGGCGGAACAACTGATCAAACAATCCTGGGTCGATGGCTTTTACTTTATTCGCGCGGAAATCACGGAAAAAATGGTTGAGTCTTGCTAATTCATCCTGAATATAGCCTCTGCCATCGAAAAACTCCGCTTTTAGCGACTCACCGGTATGAAGATTGTTGAGCGTTAAAACTCGCGGACGAGGTGTCGAGAGGGTGGCAAATGCTGGCGTCGGCAAGATGGCCGCTGCGCCAAGCGCAACACCACCTAACGCCAGCAGTTTGCGGCGATTAGCGTCAAATTTGTCCATGATAATCAGGTCTACAGGTCAATGAAATTGTAAGTATGCTTAGCGCACGAAGGGCACCTTAACTGGCAAAACGGGGTACGTCAAGGCGCCCAACCCCAGTGAATACGCGGCTTACAGCGATATCGCCCCCTATTCACCATAACTTACGACAATCATTTTTCCCGAACTACTTCATTTACCTGATTAATTGTTCCGCTTTTGGCAAAATTTGTGCGCCGGATCGCGCAGTGAGATCATAATTGTAAATATCTGTACGATACTGAGTGCGCCCGTCTTCACCCACAAATGCCGTCAGATAGTAAAGATTGACCGGAATGTTGTGTCGAATATTCACGTAGCGCGTATCCCCCTGTTTCAGGGCATCAGAAATACGCGTATCGTTCCAGCCCGCATCCTGCAACAGCATATTGGCCAGCTCCGAGGCTTTGTTTACGCGCACGCAGCCTGAACTGAGGGCGCGGGTATCTTTCTGGAACAAGTTGTGGTTCGGCGTATCGTGCAGATAGATAGCATCTGAACTCGGCATATTGAATTTGTAACGCCCCAGGGAGTTATGCGCCCCGGGAGCCTGCTGGAAGCGGAACGGCAGGTTGGAAGCCGTAATCGTCGACCAGTCGACCATGTAAGGATCAATCGCCTCTTTACTGTTCCAGCCGCGCATCACCGTATAGCCATGACGTTCCAGATAACCCGGATCGTTCCAGACCTTTGGCAGAATGTCTTTACGTGCCAGCGTCGGCGGCACGTTCCACGGTGGGTTAACCACCACGTTATTTAACGCGCTGCTCATCATCGGTGTTTTACGATCCGGACGCCCGACAATAACGCGCGAGGCCAGTTTTTCGCTGCCATCCTGATAATAGACCAGGGAATAGGCCGGAATATTCACCATAATGCCTGTGGACAAGGTGCCCGGCAGCAGGCGCAAACGCTGAATATTTAGTGCCAGCACCCCTGCCCGCTGCGCAGGAGAGACGTTAAGCCAGTCGCGCGTTGACGGACCTATTACCCCGTCGGCACCCAGCCCCTGCGCAGCCTGGAATTGCTTAACCGCAGCAACCAGTTCGCGATCGTATGCCGCAGGTTTATCGCTCAGGAGAGCGGCCTTCTTCTCTTTCACCGGCGCTGACGGGCTCACAACCGCGCTTTGCGGATCGTCGCCCGGCAGGGCAATCTTCGGCCCGCCCTCAAGAATACCGGAGCGTTTCAGGATTTCGCGCAGAGCAGGAACATCGCTGCTCCACTGGCCTGGACGTAGCGTCGCGGTACCCCGCATTTGCGGCCAGGGACGCGAGTCGCCTACCAGCGCGAGGAGCGACTCATGCAGGGTGGCATACTGCGGGTGCGCCGGGGCGAGACTGGCAATAAAGCGCGGCAGATCGCTATTATCCAGCGCCAGCTGCCACTGGTTGATCACCGACAGCGCTGGCGTCGCCAGCTTGTAGGGCTTATCGCTATATAACCAGCGGTTGCCGTTGACCGCAATACCCGCCACAAACTGCAGATAGCCCATCATGGCATCGGAAAGCACCACGTCCCGCGCCTGGCCAGTGACGGCTGGATCGGTTAACAGCTCAACCCACTTCGTAAACTGCGGCTGAAAACCCGCAATCGCCACTTCTGCCAGCTGCTGCTGGAACGCGCGCACGGCATCACGATCTTCCCACATGGGTTTCATGTCCCGGGCTGCATAAAGCAGCGTGAGCTGATTGATATAGGCGGGCGTGTAGCCTGACGGCAACCCTGAGAGGAGCTGCTGGCTAAGCGATTCGATATCGATGCCTTCCGGCAACGGCTTAATGCCGGCCATGACGGCGGTCGCCGGAGACTGTTCCAGCGGCTGAGACAATGACGTCGGCTGCGCGCCTGTCGCTGCGGAGCTGTCCGTCGGCACAATTTCAGGCTCGTCGGCCTGGGCGGTTAACAGTGGAGCAAACATCACTGCCAGGCATAAACTCAGCGCAGACAGCTGACGACCACATTCTTTCTTTAGCAACATCCCTTGCCCCCTGTTTTTACGACATGCCCATCACGGTGGGGCTTTCTTTTATTATAGGTAGACGGCAAACCTGTTGCCTTACCTTATGTAAAGAAGTTTAAAGATAACGCAGCCCTAAGCACAAGTTAAGTGAATAAAAAAAGCGGCGCTTTTGCGCCGCTCTTTGTAACAAAACGCCTCAGGAAGCGTCTGCCGTGGTTTCCGGCAATGACTCCGGAGGCTGCGGCGCAAAACCACGCAACCCGACAACATGAACGTGTTCGCTGTTCTGGAACACTTTACGCACCAGTTTATAGGTGGTCCCTTTTTCAGGGCTGATGTTTTCCGGTGCCGCAATGATGAGCTGCATATCAAGACGCTCGCAAAGCTCAAACAGCGTGGCAATAGAGCGGGCATCAAGACGCGCCGCTTCATCCAGGAACAGCAGGCGGCATGGAGAGATGTCTTTACCGCGCAGACGGCGTGCTTCATCTTCCCAGCTCTGTACAACCATCACCAGAATGGACATCCCGGTACCGATCGCTTCACCGGTAGAGAGCGCCCCGGATTCCGCACGCAGCCAGCCGTCTGAACCACGGTTAACCTCAACTTCCATTTCCAGGTAGTTACGGTAATCCAGCAGTTCTTCACCGATGGTTTGCGGCGTGCGCTGACCCATATCAATCTGCGGGTTCAGACGCTGGTACAGCTTCGCCAGCGCTTCAGAGAAGGTCAGACGGTTGCTGTTGAACAGATCCTGATGCTGCTCGTGCTGCTCAGAGAGCACGTCCAGCAGCGTCGCGTGGGCTTCACGCACGTTGACGTTGAGACGCACGCTGTTCACCTGACCAAACGACACGCTCTGCAGACCCTGGTTCAGCTGGCGGATACGGTTCTGCTCACGCTGAATGGTTTTGCGAATAATATTCGCCACGCTGCGGGAGCTGATAGCCAGCTTCTGCTCGCGGGAAGTCAGCTCTTCCGTCAGACGCCCCAGCTCAATTTCCATCTGTTCGATGGCTTCGACCGGATCGTCGGTACGGATGATATCCTGACGAATACGCTCGCGCAGATGCTGATAAACCGCCACGAAGAACTGAATTTTACGCTCCGGACGTTTCGGATCTTCTGACATGCGCAGCACATCGCGCAGGTGCTCATTATCCGCCACCGCCAGGCGCAGCGCACCCAACGCCTTATCCGACATTGAACGCAGCTCATCGGCTGAGAGGTACGCCAGTTCGCGACGGTGCAGGCGACGTTCCACGTTGTTGTCTTTCACCATCCGCATGACCGCACACCAGCCCGCTTTCGCCGTCACCACCTGCTCGCGCATCTCGTGATAGTCGCGTTCCAGCTTGCGCAGGCGACGGGTCAGGTTATCCATTTCGGCTTCGCAGAAGGTCAGCGCTTTTTCCAGCTGATTACGACGCGCACGGTTGTTGCTGAGCTGGCTATGCAGTTCATCACGACGAAGACGGGCGCGCTCTTCCGCCCCGCTGTCGGCACGCACGCCAATGTCCTGCAACTCTTTCTGCAGGTCGTTTAACAGCTCTTTCTTGGTGTCGAAGGAGCTTTTCAGCGAGGCCAGCACCTGGTTGTACTGATTAAGCTGAGCGGAGTGGCTGCGCATCGCTTCGCGTGCTCGGGTACGTTCCGCTTCTGCCTGCTCAAGACGTTGACGCAGCTTTTCATTCAGGTCGCTGTTACCGCTCAGCATTTCAGCCGAATCGGAATAGCCGAAGTGCGCGCGACGCTGCACGACTTCCGTCAGGGCAAACGCCTGCTGACGCGCTTCGCGCTGCACCTGCTGCGACCAGGCATAATCTTCTTTTAACTGCTCGAACTGTTCCGGGTCGCTCTGCAGGACAGACACCACGGGCTCCAGCTTCGCCAGCTGATTGCCGTGCTGCTGCACGAAACGCGCGGCTTCCTGGGCTTCATCCAGACGTTCCTGGATCTCATCCACGCGATCGGCCAGCGTGTCATCTGCCAGCAGGTTGAGGCGCGGCAGGATGCGGTTAAGGGCCGCGACGCCCTCTTTCGCCTGTTCAAACTGGACACGACTCTGCTGGTTGTCACTTTCATGACTGGCAATGGCGCGTTCCAGCTCGCCGCGGCGGGTGTTGAGTTTGCGGATTTCCGCTTCCGGGTCGGCTTCAAACGCCACGCCCAGATGGCTACCGATAAAGCGGCTGAATGCCTGATGCAGGCGCTGGGTTTTCTGTACATCAAACGACAGGGTCGCAAAACGTTCCGACAGCGTTTCACGCTCGGCATGGAGGCTCTCAATACGGCTTTCACGCGCGGCACGGCCAAACAGCGGCAGTTCCGGGAAGCGGGAGTAACGCCACTGGCGGTCAGCGATTTTCACCACCACCGCTTTTTCCAGCTCGTCAACGCTAAACACGCTGTCATCGAACGACTGCGGATCCCCTTCGATCAGATAGAGATCTTCCGGGCAATCTTCCAGCCCGGCGAGCTGGTCAGAAATCAGCGACAGATCCGGCACCACAATCGCGTTACGGGATGGACCGTACAATGCGGAGAAGTATGGCGCATCGTCCAGGCCGACATCGTCGTAAATCTCAGACAGCAGTACGCCACCAAAACGCTCGGCTAAGGCATTGAGGCGCGGATCTTCTGACCCGCCCGGCTGGCTTAAGCGCTCAATTTCTTCATCGACGTCACGCTTACGTGCGCCGACTTCATCACGCTCAACAATGGCTTCGCGCTCACGCTCCAGCAGCTGTTGCAGGTATTCGGTCACCTGCTGGCTGGATTCGAACTGTTCGCCGCACTGTTCGCTGAGCTGGTTAAGGCTGCTTTGCGCCGCCAGCCAGACCGGCGCGCGCTCCAGGAGCCTTTTAGAACGGGACTGAAGCTGTTCCAGCTCCTGGCGCAGGGTCATGCGCTGCTCACTGGCGCTGGAGACCGTATCGGAAAGTGCAGCGATACGCGCTTCCAGCTCCTGATGCAGCGCCTCAAGCTCGTCGAAATCGTAATGTTTACCCTGACGCTTACAGAACTCAGCCAGCAAACGCTCGGCTTCCTGCTGCTCACGCAGGCGCTGTTCCAGTTCGTTCAGGCGCATACGCAGCGGCTGCACCTGCTCGGCCAGATGGCGCTGGTTGACGCCGTCGCGCAGCAGTTCACGGGCAACGTTCCAGGCTTCGTTACGCGCCAGCGGGCCGTTAATGGCGACCACCAGCTGATACGCTTGTTCAAACTGGCTGTGCGCCGTTTGCGCGACGCTCATTTTCTGTTCAAGAGAGAGCAGTTTCTCGGTGGCTTCCTGCTCTTTAGCCTGGAAGGTATCCAGCCACTCGTCGGCGCTTTCCGGCGTCAGGTCAGGCAGATGGCACAGCTCTTTCGCGCGCTGTAACGCCTGCAGTGCCTGGGTGTACTGAATCGCACGCGTCTGCTGCACGTCCAATGCCTGCTGGTAATCAGCAAGCTGGCTTTTCAGCTCATCCACTTCCAGCTCGGCGGCTTCGGCGCGGGCTTCGTTCTCTTCCTGCATCTCGGCGGCTTCGGCCACCACTTCATTTTGCTCTTCGAGACGAATTTGCAGCTCATCGAGATCCGCTTCGTAGCGCTCGATTTTCTCCTGCTGGCGCAGCGCGGTCTGCACCAGGTTCAGGTGATCGCTGGCGGCCTGGTAGTCGGCTTCCAGATCACCTTCAGCACCGTTGTGCTCGCCCAGCTCGCGCGCCATTTCGACGTGCTTATACTGCTCTGCCACCAGCTGTTTACGGGAGGTAAACAGTTCGCGGCGGTATTCTAATGCCTGATCGAGATGGACGCGGCGCTCATTGGCGTGACGCATGTAGTCCGCCGCCACGTAGTTGGTGGCTTCGCTGATCAGGTGTTTAAACAGGTCACGGTCTGACTGGGTCACGCGAATCGCTTCCAGCGTCATGCGGTTTTCACGCAGCGCCGCTTCCATATCCTGGAACGCCTTACGCACGCCGCTGTTTTCCGGCAACAGGTAGTCGCGCAGGGAGCGGGTAATGGCGCTGGAGATACCGCCATACAGGGACGCTTCGATCAGACGGTAGTATTTGCTACGGTCTGAAGCGGTACGCAGACGACGCGCCACCACGCCCAGATCGAACATCAGGGAGTGGTAGTCGGTGATGGAGTTGAACTGCTTGAACTGCACGCCCTCAATGGCTTCGAGCTTGTCTTTCAGTTCCTGTAACGTCAGCACGCGCGCCTGGCGTTCATTCAGGGTTTCCGTCAGCAGCGCGGTCGGCTGCACGGAGGTTGGCAGCCCCTGGATAGCAAACGGTTTGATATCCACTTTACGGTCGCGACCGGCAACCTGCTGCAAACGAACCCCCACCACCACGCGCTGGTGACGAGAGTTAATGACGTCCAGAACGGAATAACAGACGCCCGCTTTCAGCTTACCGTGCAGACCTTTATCGCGGGAGCCGCTTGTCGCGCCTGCTTCAGTGGTGTTACGGAAGTGAAGCAACGTCAGGTCGGGGATCAGCGCCGTCACAAACGCCGCCATGGTGGTGGATTTCCCCGCCCCGTTACCGCCGGAGAGCGTCGTGACCAGCTCGTCCAGATCGAAGGTTCGGGCAAAGAAGCCGTTCCAGTTAATCAGCGTTAGTGAGCGAAATTTACCGCGTTCAATCATTACTCTTCCTCCCCGCTATCCGGCAGATTCTCTTCATGCTCGTCATTGAGCTGCAAATGGTTTTCCACCGGCATCGCTTCACCGTCACGGATCATGCGAAGCTGCGCTTCACGCGCGTCATCCCCCGCACGCACATCGGCGCCGAAGCGGAAGACTGATTCCGTAATGCGGAATTTGCTGCTGTCGTGGCCCATAAACCAGACCATCCCCAGACGACGCAAACGGTTCAGGGAAGAGCGCACCTTTTCCTGTAATTTCTGACGGTCAAGATCCGATCCGGTCGAACGGTTGTTCACCAGCTTGAGCAGCTTGCTCTCATCCGCCAGCGTCAGTAGCTCATCGTAGAGTTCCTGCTGGGTGAAGATGCCTTCATTCGCCAGACGTTCCGGGCTGAGATAGAGATAGCAAAGAATTTTGCCGACCATCATATCCAGCTCGGAGAGCACGGAGCGCGGGATCAGCGTCGTGGAGCGCGGGCGCAGGTAGAAAAAACCTTCCGGCGCGCGAATCAGCTCCACGTTGTAGCGGGCGTAAAACTCTTCCAGGTACTCCTGGAAGTCCATCAAAAAGGCGTGATTATCCAGCTCGTCTAAGCCAATGTGACGACCGGCACGCAGCTGGCTGTCCAGCGCCGGAAATAACGGATTCGCCAGCGCCTGTGCCAGCTTAACCGGCATCACTTGTTCAATATTTGTCAATGACATGCGCCTGTACCTTGGCTCCGTAATCGTTAATTGGCTGCCACTTCGGCGGCAGTCCGGTGAAATCTGCTTGTGCGATACCCAGGCGCACCGCCTGGTCTACCACAATGCGGGCAACGTCGAAGTGGCGCGCGCGCGGATATTGCGCCAGATAGTCGCGCACCACGAGTCCAAGATCCAGCGGAGCTTGTCTGGTTTTGTAGACAGCGAGCTGTTCTTCGATCATCGCCGCAAGTTGCTCACGAATTTCGTTGAATTCTTCGAACTCCAGATCCGGCGGCAGTTCACCGGTCACCTCTTCATCGCGCAGGGCCATCTCTTCGTCGCGCATATCCAGCAGACGATCGGCATTGGCGTAGGTCAGCGCCCATGGCGCATCGAAGTAGGTCTGAACCGACTGGCGCAGACGCTGAGCAAAGACGCGGTTTTTATCCATATCAATCGCGGTGCGGATAAACTTATGCACGTGTCGGTCGTAGCCGATCCACAGGTCGATCGACTGCTGTCCCCAGCTAATGATGCGGTCGAGCTTGCTCTGCAGATCGAAAACCAGACGGTCGATAAAATGCAGATCGTCATGCGCCAGCGTCGCGTCCTGGATGCGCAGCAGGTTAGCCTGCAGCTTATCCCCTGCCGCCTCCAGCGTATCCTGCAATTCTCGCAGCGTACCGGAGGTTTCTGACAGTAAAAGTTCGCAGCTGGAGATAGCCGCACGCCAGTCTTTATTCAGCAGCTGCGCGATGTCGTCTTTGACCTGCTGCTGCTGTTCGTCCATCAAACGCTGGGTTAGATCGATGCTGTCGAAAATCTCGGCCACCGAATATTTCAGCGGCGCGTAAACGTTACGGTGCCAGTGGAATTCATCACCGTTTTCATCTGCAGCATCGGCGGCACGCTTAAGCTCACCCGCCACGATCGAGAGCTGCATGGAAAGACGCAGCGTGGAAAATTCGCGCTGGCGAATGTAGTAATCGGTGATGCCGATACCCAACGGCGTCAGGCGATAGATGGCGTTTCCTTCCGCCTGCTCGCTGGTAAAGCGGTTCAGCAGACGTTGACGCACCATATCGTTGATTGCGTTGTTGGCACGCACGCTAATGGTTTCGCTGGTTTGCTCAAACGCATCACTGACATGGCGGAACGCATCCACCAGTTCACCCTCGCTCATTTCGCCATCCAGCCGTTCGCCGTTCAGCGTGGCAACCGCCAGCAGGAAAGAGAGTCTGTCTACCGGCAGCGAGATGGAGAAATCGTTTTTCCTGGCCCAGGCAACCAGTTCGGGGACTGTCTGGGAAAATTCACTCATAGGTTATCCTTGCATCTGCGGCTTGTGCGCGGTGACGTGAATATAGCGGCCAAGGCTGACAAATGGCTCCTGACGGCAATACCGCGTTTCTAATTCTGTTAAGGTGTCAAAACAGTCACGCTGTTTGTGTTTTTCACGCAGATAATCATGAAACACCCTGACGCCCGTTTTCCCGACAATCTGCCAGCCAATCTCTTCCAGCCAGCCGTAAACCTGCTGCGGATCGCGCGGATAGTCCGGGGAAAGCGTGCGCTTTTTCTTTTTAGGCATCCCGACCTGCACATAGTCAAAGTTACCTGCAACCATGTTGTGCATCAGGAAGCCGTTAGCATTGTAGAACATCAGCGACAGCGTGCCGCCCGGGCGCAACATCGACCACAGGGTTTGTAACACGCTTTGCGGATCGGCCACCCACTCCAGCACCGCATGAAACAATATCAGATCAACCTGGGTTTCCAAATGCTGTGCGATGTCCTGAGCGGCGCATTGTATAAAATGCATGTTGTCGCTCACACCTTTCTCATCTGCAGCACGCGTCGCACGGGCGACCATTTCAGCCGAAAGATCGCAAAGCGTGACGTGATGACCGCGCTCGGCCATTTTTATCGCCGTCTGTCCTTCGCCACCACCGGCGTCCAGCACGCGCAACGTCTGGTCGCCAAAAGTGGCCAGAATGGTGTCCAGATCCTGCCAGAGGATCGTCTGACGGAGCTGCCCCTTTGTGGTGCCATAAATGTTGCGCGAAAACTTTTCCGCGATGTCATCAAAATTGCGATCCCGCATTGGGAGAGTTCCACTCGCTAACTGCAAAACCGCTATTTTGTCACACCCGCGCGGAGAATGAACCTCTCTGGTGTAATATCACCGGTAATCACCTGCTGTATGGTCAAAAAAGGAACCAAAAAGGATGCTTTTTACCCTTAAGAAATACATTGGAGGGATGATGCTTCCCCTTCCGCTGCTGCTCATCATCATCGCGCTGGGGCTGGCGCTGGTGTGGTTCAGCCGCTTTCAGAAAAGTGGCAAAACGCTCATCACGTTCGGCTGGCTTGTCTTACTGCTGCTGAGCCTGCAACCGGTCGCGGATGGCCTGTTACGCCCCATTGAAGATAAGTACCCGACATGGCAGGGAAATCAGAAAGTGGAATACATCGTGGTGCTGGGCGGTGGGTATACCTGGGATCCTGACTGGGCCCCCAGCTCGAATCTGATCAACAACAGCCTGCCACGGCTAAACGAAGGGATTCGCCTGTGGCTGGCGAATCCGGGATCAAAAATGATCTTCACCGGCGCCGCAGCAAAAACGAACCCGGTGAGTACGGCTGAAGCGGGTGCCAGAGTTGCGGAATCCCTCGGCGTACCGCGTTCCGCTATCATTACCCTGGACAGTCCAAAAGATACCGAAGAAGAAGCCGCTGCGGTGAAGCAGGCGATTGGCGATGTTCCATTCTTGCTGGTCACCTCCGCCTCACACCTGCCACGGGCGATGATTTTCTTTGAAAAGCAGGGCCTGCACCCGCTTCCCGCACCGGCAAACCAGATGGCCATCAATGCGCCACTTAACCCATGGGAACGCGTGATCCCCTCCCCGATGTGGCTGATGCATAGCGATCGCGTCGGCTACGAGACGCTCGGCCGTCTCTGGCAGTGGCTGAAAGGTTCCTCAGACGAGCCAGGGCAAGAGTGACTTAGCCGCGAGATCGAAGTTTGCGCGATTGAAACGCCCGGTATTGACCAGTTGCGCGACTTCATCCCAGAGCAGGTACAACCAGCGCCGCCAGATAAACGCTTCGGCAACGGGCGCACGCTGAAGGTAGTGCCACAGTAACCCTTCTGCCGCCCCGCTGTCGCTGAGCCTGAACAACTCATATTCACGTGGGGCCCACAGCATTATTCCAGGCCCCAACATCGCCAGCAGCTGATCGCTGCGGGAGTCTTTCAGCATACTTCGCAGGGTAAAATTGCCGTGGATCAGCACGCAGTTATCATTAAAACCGTCGAACAGCGCTGGCAAGCATTCACGAGTGCGAAAAAGAATACGTTTGTCCTGCATGGTCAAACCGGTGTTATTGAACTGGTTGAGCGTTCCCCACAGCACTTCCACCCGCTGGCGATACCACAGCGGCCACAGGTTCTCCTGGGTGCTGTCGACCGGCCCCACGAGCCCACGGCTATCCTGGCGATGCCAGGCCAGCAGCGCCTCGACAATCTGGTCTTTCAGCTGCTCCCAGCGTTCCGGCGTGCGCGCGGGTGCTTCAACAGGCACGCCGCGTAAACGCTCTATCAACAGGACATCGGGGCCGGGGTGTTCCTCGTGCGTCATGACGCCGTACACGGTCGGCATTCGGACGGTACCCTCCCGCGCCAGCATCGACATTTTCCAGGCGAGCTGCCTGGCAACACCCGGCGACGTGAAACTTCGCGCCATCAGCGGCATTGGGTTTCCCTGACTGTCATACAACGACCAGAGCGCGGTATCGGCCTTTTCACTCACACACTCGACCCGGCTTAATTTCTCACCCAGCAGATGGCTAAGTTCGGCACGCAGCTGTTCCATATGAGATTACCCCCATTAATGCTACTGCTTTTATAATGAGCGCGCAGAATGAAGATGTCACCCGGTAGAGATCAATCAGGGAAAAGAAAAGCGAAAATTGTGGCGAGAGGACATCCCTCCGAAAGGAGGGATGCAGACGGTATTAACGTAATTCGGCGCGAACGCGCTCAAGATCTTCCGGCGTATCAACGCCCGTTCCTGGTACTTCTTTGGCAACAGCAACGTGAATTTTCTCGCCATACCAGAGCACACGAAGCTGCTCCAGCATTTCGATATGCTCCAGCGGGCTGGGGTCCCAGGTGACATAGCGGCGAATGAAACCGGCGCGATAGCCGTAAATCCCCAGATGGCGCAGGAAGGAATCCCCGATGGTCTCTTTCGAGAGCGCAAAGCGGTCGCGATCCCATGGAATGGTGGCGCGGGAGAAATAGAGCGCATAGCCTTCGGCATCCATCACCACTTTCACCGCATTCGGGTTAAATGCCTCTTCAGCGTGGTGAACAGGCACCGCTAGCGTCGCCATACCCACCTGACGCTGCGCCAGGTTTTCTGCCACCTGACGGATAATAACGGCCGGGATCATCGGCTCGTCGCCCTGCACGTTCACAATGACGGTATCATCGCTGAAACCACATTTCTCAACGACTTCGGCGAGACGCTCGGTGCCGGACTGGTGATCGACGCGGGTCATGCACACTTCACCGCCTGCGGCTTCAACCGCACGGGCGACGTCCGGATGATCGGTGGCAACAATCACGCGATCGGCACCGGATTCACGGGCGCGTTCAAGGACGTGCACAATCATTGGCTTGCCGTTGATATCCACCAGCGGTTTACCCGGCAGACGCGTTGAGGCATAACGAGCAGGAATAATGACAACAAAACTCATGGTTTGCTCTCTTCTGCCACCAGGGAACGGGCTTCGTTTTCCAGCAACACCGGAATGCCGTCACGCAGCGGGAAAGCCAGACTGTCCAGCTTGCAAATCAGCTCCTGTTTGTCCTGGCTGTAGTAGAGTTTGCCGTTGCACACCGGGCAGGCAATAATTTCAAGTAAACGGTGATCCATAGTTCCTCCGTATGGGTAATCGCTAAAGCTTAACACATTCCTTTTTCAGGGCGTGTCTGTTTCCCAGCCACTTCGACAGGATATAAATAACCCTTCGGGAACGCATCCCAGCGTGACGTCGCGAGCCCCCTGCCAGAGGGCGAACTCGCTAATGGCGGACGTTAAGCCCTTCTCCAGACTCGCCGTCACCCTGACCCCCTCTTCCAGATAGAGCGCAATGACTTCAAGCGTGCCGGTTTTGCGGTGCATTTTGGCATCCATGCGCCCGACCAGCCGCCCCTTATGCAGCAGGGGTAAAACAAAATAGCCGTACTGACGCTTTGGTGCCGGGGTATAACACTCCAGCCGGTAGCTGAAATCGAACAACTGTTCGGCGCGTTTTCGGTCCCAGACCACCGGGTCGAAAGGCGACAACACTGCGCTGTGGGTTGCCTGGAGATTTCCGTCCAGCGCCTTGGGCAGCAAAGGAAGGAGATCCGCATGCAGCCACATCTCTCCCAGGGTTTCTACCGTGACGGGAATGACGCGCTGTTCGCGTTGCCACATCTCCAGCAGCGGCTTCAGCGCGGGCTGGCGCAGGCGGTAATAATCTGCCAGCCATTGCGGCCGGAAAATGCCCAGACTGCGGGCGCTGTTTTCCAGCATGATGGCCTCGGCAGCCTCCTGGGTAAGCAGGTCACGCTCGTCGTCCCAGTGCGGCATCACGCGCTGGGTCAGGTCATAGACGCGCTGAAAATTTCGCCGTTCAATCACCATGACCTGGCCGGAGGTGAATAACCCTTCAAGATGACGTTTGTGCGGTTTCCACTCCCACCAGCCGCTAGTGCCTTTTCGCGGATGTTCAAAATCAGCGGAACGCACTGGCCCCTTTTCCTGAATATGGCTGATCAGTTGCTCTATTTCGGCCGCGTGCTCCTGCATCCACGCCTGTCGGTATTTCCAGCCCATCTTTTCTGGGGCAAGCATGCGGTGACGCACCAGGGCAAAATCGCTGCGGGGCAGGAAACAGGCTTCGTGCGCCCAGTACTCCATGAGCTCCCCTTTGCTGAGCGCCTCATCAAGCCAGTGAGAGGGATAGTGGCCCAGGCGGCTGAACAGCACCAGGTAAGGGCTACGGGCAACAATATTAATGGTGTCGATTTGCAGCAGCGACATGCGCTGGATGGCAGAGAGGATATCGGCAGGCTGTGCGCGGCGACGGGGCTTTTTGAGCAGCCCCTGCGCGGCGAGGTGTAAATGACGTGCAGCTGTAAGCGAGAGTTGCGGTAAAGACATGCGTTTTCCTGTCAGTCAAAGCGCCACCAGAACCGCGTAAGCCCTCACTGCACTAACGCAATCAGTTCCTTGAGCAAGTGTTCCGGCTGCTCGCCGCTGAGTTCAGCGTCAACCGGCAGATACCACCAGTTTTCTTTCGCAAAGGCACGGCATTTCACCGCATCTTTTTCGGTCATAATGAGCGTTTGTCCCGACGCCGTGAGCGCATCAACCTGCTCTGCCACCAGCGCCTGATGGTCAGCCAGTGGAATGCGTTTTTCAAGCCTGGCACCACACTGCTCAAGCGTTGCGAAGAAGCGCGGAGGATGACCAATCCCTGCCATTGCCACCAGCGAAGGCAGCTCAGCAACCGCCCGGCGTTCACCCGTCACCAGGTTTATCGCCAGTCCCGGCAACAGGTGCATAGGAATTTCACCCGCTTTTGCCTCACCACCGTTTACAATCACCGCATCAACGGACTTCAGACGTGAAGCGCGTTCACGCATAGGGCCGGCTGGCAGCCACCATCCGTTACCGAAACGGCGAACCCCGTCGATGACCACAATCTCTTTATCACGCGCCAGCGCGTAATGCTGCAGACCATCGTCAGTGATGATAATTTGTACCGCGTGTTCGGCAAGCAGCGCCTGCACGGCGTCGCTGCGAACCGGGGAGACTGCCACCGGCGCGCCAGTACGCTGGAAAATCAATACCGGTTCATCACCCGCTTCGGCAGTGGTGGTTTTCTCTGCCAGCAGCAGTGGGTACTGCGCCGCTTTACCGCCATACCCACGCGAGACCACACCCGGGCGGATACCGCGTTTTTGCAGCTGTTCCACGAGCCAGATCACCACCGGTGTTTTACCGTTGCCGCCCGCCGTAAGATTGCCCACAACCACAACCGGCACTGGCGCACGCCAGGCCCGCTTGATCCCCAGACGGTAAAGCAGACGAATGATGCCGCTCACCAGGCCGTAAAGCCAGGAGAGCGGCAAAAGCAGCAGCCACAGCGGGGATTCACCGGACCAGATGCGTGCAATCATTCGCCGAACTGCATCTTATGAAGCTGGGCGTATACGCCGCGGTGTTCCAGCAAAGCTGCGTGGCTTCCGCGTTCAACAATGACGCCATCCTCAACCACCACGATCTCATCCGCCTGCTCGATAGTCGACAGACGGTGTGCAATCACCAGTGAGGTACGGTTCTTTTGCAGTTCGTCCAGCGCCGACTGAATAGCGCGTTCAGATTCGGTATCCAGTGCGGACGTCGCTTCATCCAGAATCAGGATTGGGCTGTCACGCAGCAGCGCGCGCGCAATCGCAATACGCTGACGCTGACCACCGGACAGGAGCACGCCATTTTCACCAATGATGGTATCCAGACCGTTATCCATCTTGTTGATAAAGTCCATCGCATAGGCCATGCGTGCGGCATTCTCGATCTGCTCGCGGCTGTACTCGTCAGTGCGCGCATAAGCGATGTTGTTGGCGACCGTATCGTTAAACAGATGCACGTTCTGAGAAACCAGCGCAACCTGGTTACGCAGCGACTGCAGGGTGTACTCCCGCAGGTCGTGACCGTCCAGGAGAATTTCACCTTCGTTGATGTCGTAGAAACGGGTGATGAGGCTGGCAATGGTGGATTTACCGGAGCCAGAACGGCCTACCAGCGCCACCGTTTTACCCGCCGGAATCGTCAGGTTGATATTGCGCAGAGCGGGCGTATCGCGGCCCGGATAGGTGAAGGTCACATTGTGGAATTCAACATCGCCACGGGCGCGCTCAATCTCGCGTGTACCTTCGTCTTTTTCCTGCTCGGAATCCAGAATGCTGAACAATGTCTGACAAGCCGCCATCCCACGCTGGAACTGGGCATTCACGTTAGTCAGAGATTTCAGGGGACGCATCAGGGCGATCATCGAGGAGAAGACCACGGTGATGGTACCCGCCGTCAGCGTCTCCATCACGCTTGGGAAGCTTGCCGCATAAAGGACAAACGCCAGCGCCAGCGAGGCAATCAGCTGAATGATCGGGTCAGAGATGGAAGAGGCCGAGACCATTTTCATCCCCTGCAGACGCATTTTGTTGCTGACTTTGTCAAAGCGTTTGGTTTCGACGTCCTGGCCACCGAAAATTAACACCTCTTTGTGTCCTTTCAGCATCTGTTCGGCGCTGGTTGTTACCTGCCCCATCGTATTCTGCATATTTTTACTGATATTGCGGAAACGCTTGGACACAACGCGGATGGCAATGGAGACAACCGGAGCCAAAACGATCAGGATGAGCGACAGCTGCCAGCTGTAATAGAACATCATGATAAACAGGCCGATGATCGACGCCCCTTCACGCACGACGGTAATCAACGCGCTTGAGGAGGAGGAAGCAACCTGCTCTGAATCGTAGGTAATACGGGACAGCAGTGTCCCCGTAGATTGCTTGTCAAAGAATGAGACCGGCATGCCCATCATGTGGCTGAACAGACGACGGCGCATGGTCATAACCACTTTCCCGGATACCCAGGAGATGCAGTAGCTGGAGATATAGCTGGTGATACCACGTAAGATCATCAGCCCGATAACCACCAGCGGCATCCATAGCAACACTGAGCGATCCGTTTTACCAAAACCGTCGTCCAGTAACGGTTTAAGGAGCGATAACATAAAAGTATCGCTGGCTGCGTTGAGGATTAACGCTACACCCGCCACGATCAAGCCTGCTTTAAAAGGTGCAATCATCGGCCAGAGTCGGCGGAAGGTTTGCCACGTGGAGAGATCTTTGTCGTTATGCATTCAAAAAACCAGCATTTGTTGAAATAGCCGCATATTCTACCCGTTATCTACGGGCGCGCCAAACCACTGATGATACCAACGTGGTAAAAATTGATCCCGCAAGCGCCGGATTTGCCAGCGATGTTGCGAGAATGTCACCGATATTTGCCCGGAATGGGGGGTATCTTGCCAGATATACCCCTCTTTTCGATAACGTCGGACCACATTCGCCGACGGAAACCGCCAGGCGTTATAGCGAGCTGCTGAATCCAGCGCAATGTTTCCCTCCACCCGTTGTACCAGCGCCAATGACGATGAGGTATTGCTCCCATGATGGGGAACCTGGATTAACGTCGACGTCAGATGTTGCCAGTAATGGCTAAGCATAGCCTGTTCTGCTGGCGCTTCAATGTCTCCCGTCAGCAGTATACTCTGCTCACCATCGTCCACTTTCACCACGCAGGAGCGGTTGTTTCCCCGAGCCGGGTCATTTTCCAGGGGCCAGTGAACGGTGAAGGTTAATCCCTGCCATCTCCAGCTCTGCCCACGAAAGCAGGGCCGATGCCCCGCCAGACGTAATGGACTTCTTACCCACATCTCCGGCCATGCTTTTTGCAGCGATGCGAGGCCTCCTGCATGGTCAAGATGTTCATGGCTGAGAATCACGCCATCTGGCCGCAGATGTTGCCAGCGCAGCCAGGGGATAATTAACCGCTGTGCGCTATCTCCCCCTGGCCAGGCGAGCCCGGTATCATAGAGAATCGCTTTTCCCTGCCGTTCGATGACCATGGCCAGCCCCTGCCCCACATCCAGCATATGTAGCGTCCAGGCATCACTTTTAGCCGTTCGCAAGAGGGGAAATGCCAGTAACAGACTCCCAGCCAGACACACGGCTGGAACGGTTTTCCAGGCTCGCAAACGCCAGCCGATGATGATAAGCCAGGGCAGTAGCGTCATGTACTGCCAGCGCTGATCCACACTCTGCCAGCCGTCTGGCAAGCGCATCAGTAGCCAGAACAACCCGGCAAGGGACTTATCGGCTGCAAACCAGATGGCACTTTCCATTCCCCCCAGCGGTAACAGATGGAGCAACATACCGAGTAAAATCAGCGGTACGCTGACAAACGTCACTATCGGCACGGCAAAGAGATTGGCGACCAGAGAGGAGATACTGAAGCCGTGGAAAATCAGCACCTGTAACGGCATGAGCAACACCAGCATGCCGACCTGCAGATAGATCAGATTAAGTAGTGGCCGTATGCGTCGGGCCCACTGCCAGCGAGGAAGAGGCAGCCACTGAAACCAGAAAATCAGCGCCGCGACGGCAAATGCGGACAGGAGCAGACTTTCAGAAAGTATGGCTAAGGGATCGCTTATCAGGATCGCCGCGACACAGCAACACCATACCTGCCACGGCGACCATTGGCGGGAACCGATTCGCAGCGCCGCCAGCACGGCAAGTGCGATGACCGTTCGTAGTGCAGGAGGCTGCAGACCGGTAAGCCAGGCGTAGAAAGCGGCGAAGAACACCCCGGCCAGGAGTGGCATTTGCCAGTGGACCCGGTGGCTGGGGAATATAAACTGGATCGCACGCGCGAGTAACCAGACGAGGGATGCCGCCAGCGTGATATGCAGGCCCGAAATCGCCATCAGATGCAGTGTGCCGGTTTCACGCATCAGGTCTTTTATTTCTCGGGGGACATCCAGACGCTCTCCCATCCCCAGCCCGAGGATAACCGCTCCCCAGCGATAATCAGAAAGTCGGTTTTGCAGCGACATCAGGTATTGCGCTCGCAGGCTGCAGTGTCCATCAACAAGTTCCGCATGGGTGAAGCGCCCGCTCAGCGTTTGGTGTCGGGCAATGGCGCTGCGTTGGGGATCATAGCCTCCGTCGTTCAGCTCGCCGTGTGCAGGTCTTAGCCTGAGCATCATCGCCCAACGCTGGCCAGCACATGCTCTCTGTGGCAAATAATTGCCATACAGCGTTACGCCAGTGGACGCCCACCAGCGCCGGCCGTTTACGGTACGAATCTTTCCCTGATGCTGAGTTGCACCATCAGTGGCGGTGATCTCTACCTCGGCCTGCACGGCTCCCGTGGTTAAATGCTGCATCGGCCAGACGCTCTCCTGCGCGGCCAGAAGTCCCCACGCGCAAAATAACAGCGCGGTCCCCACATACTTCAGGCGCACGTTTTGGCATGTGCCCAGCACCACCCCGCCCGCCAGCATTATCCAGACGGTATAGCGTGATGGCAGTTCAGGTAACCAGAGTAACGGGGCTATCGCCAGAATGGCGCAGATACATAAAGCGGGAATTCCCATTGCTACCTCCCTGTTTCAGGGTGGCAGTATGCTCGTGAGTGATGCGGCTCGTCAGTTGTGAAGAATTGGATTTACAGCAAGCGCAGCAAGGTTTTTAACAGGTTGCAGAAAACGCAGTGGGAAATGCGGGGTGCCTTCCAGAAGAAAACGACAGGAACAAAAAAAGCACCCGCAGGTGCTTTCTTTCGAACCCAGTTTAACCGGCTGGCTAAACTCAGTTGCCGTAAATATTGGCGCGATCGCGCAGTTCTTTACCCGGTTTAAAGTGTGGAACGTACTTACCTTCCAGCTCGACTTTATCACCCGTTTTCGGGTTACGCCCGGTGCGTGGAGCACGATAGTGCAGAGAAAAACTACCGAAACCGCGGATTTCAATGCGCTCGCCCTGGGCAAGAGTGGAGGCCATATGCTCCAGCATCTCTTTTACGGCATCTTCCACTGCCTTGGCAGGGATATGCGGTTGCTGACTGGCAAGTCTTTCAATCAATTCTGACTTGGTCATGATTCCTCCGGTTCCTTTCAAACCAATTAGCTGAACAGCTCATTAAACAAGGGCGGCCGTAGCCGCCCTTTGTTATTGATTACAGGACGGATCCTGTAATCTGTCAAGTTTGCTCTTCATCCTTCGCGCTGTAAATGCGTTACAGCTCAAATGATGCTGAGAACCTGATATTACTCGCCTTTAGCTGCTTTGAAAGCTTCAGCCATTGCGTTGTTAGAGAAGTTTGCATCTTCCTGTTTGTTAACAGTTGCGATTGCATCTTTCTCATCAGCTTCGTCTTTAGCACGAACAGACAGGCTGATTGCACGGTTCTTACGGTCAACACCGGTGAACTTAGCTTCAACGTCGTCGCCTACGTTCAGAACCAGAGTGGCATCTTCAACGCGGTCACGGGAAGCTTCAGAAGCGCGCAGGTAACCTTCAACGCCGTCAGCCAGCTCTACGGTTGCGCCTTTAGCGTCAACTGCAGTTACTTTACCGTTTACGATTGCGCCTTTCTTGTTCAGTGCAACCCAGTTGTTGAACGGATCTTCTGCGAGCTGTTTAACGCCCAGAGAGATACGCTCACGCTCTGCGTCAACCTGCAGAACAACTGCAGCGATTTCGTCGCCTTTTTTGTATTCACGAACTGCTTCTTCGCCTGCAACGTTCCAGGAGATGTCAGACAGGTGAACCAGGCCATCGATGCCGCCGTCCAGGCCGATGAAGATACCGAAGTCAGTGATAGACTTGATTTTACCTTCAACACGGTCGCCCTTGTTGTGGGTTTCCGCGAACTGCTGCCATGGGTTGTTTTTGCACTGTTTCAGGCCCAGGGAGATACGACGACGTTCTTCGTCGATATCCAGAACCATCACTTCCACTACATCACCAACGTTAACAACTTTGGATGGGTGGATGTTTTTGTTGGTCCAGTCCATTTCGGAAACGTGCACCAGGCCTTCAACGCCCTCTTCGATTTCAACGAAGCAGCCGTAGTCGGTCAGGTTGGTTACGCGACCAGTCAGTTTAGTACCTTCTGGGTAACGCTTAGCGATAGCTACCCATGGATCTTCGCCCAGCTGTTTCAGGCCGAGGGATACACGAGTACGCTCGCGGTCGAACTTCAGCACTTTAACAGTGATTTCGTCGCCCACGTTCACGATTTCGCTTGGGTGCTTAACGCGTTTCCACGCCATGTCGGTGATGTGCAGCAGGCCATCAACGCCGCCCAGGTCAACGAATGCGCCGTAGTCAGTGAGGTTCTTAACGATACCTTTGACTTCCATGCCTTCCTGCAGGTTTTCCAGCAGCTGATCGCGTTCTGCGCTGTTTTCGGATTCGATAACGGCACGACGGGATACAACAACGTTGTTACGCTTCTGGTCCAGCTTGATGACTTTGAACTCAAGCTCTTTGCCTTCCAGGTGCAGGGTGTCACGGACTGGACGAACGTCTACCAGAGAACCTGGCAGGAACGCACGAATACCATTCAGCTCAACAGTGAAGCCACCTTTAACTTTGCCGTTGATAACACCGACCACAGTTTCAGCTTCTTCGTAAGCTTTTTCCAGGGTGATCCATGCTTCGTGACGTTTAGCTTTCTCACGAGAAAGCAGGGTTTCACCGAAGCCGTCTTCTACTGCGTCCAGCGCAACGTCAACTTCGTCACCAACCTGGATTTCCAGCTCGCCCTGGGCGTTTTTGAACTGCTCTGCCGGGATGGCGGACTCAGATTTCAGACCGGCGTCAACCAGTACTACGTCTTTGTCGATAGCAACAACAACACCACGAACGATGGAACCCGGACGGGTTTCGATTTCTTTTAAGGATTCTTCAAACAGTTGAGCAAAAGATTCAGTCATGTTTAATCTTCAGGTTAATATTAACGTCCACCTGGCTCCGTGCCGGATGGGGTTGTTTCACATACCCGCCGTCAATCCATTGCAGCGGGGGTACTGCTAAATCGGTCGCGTTTACGCGAGTGCCAGTTTTTGGCGCGCATATTGTAGCGCTTTTTCAATCACTTGCTCAATAGTTAAACTGGTTGAATCCAGAACTAATGCATCTTCTGCAGGAACAAGTGGCGCGACAGCGCGGTTACGATCGCGATCATCGCGCTCTTTTATCTCGGATAAAAGGCGATCAAAGTTAACACTAAACCCCTTCTCCTGCAACTGAAGCATGCGGCGTTGAGCACGTTCTTCTGAAGAGGCATCAAGGAAAATTTTTACAGGCGCATCAGGGAATACCACGGTGCCCATATCGCGTCCGTCGGCGATCAACCCCGGGGCTTCGCGGAACGCACGCTGGCGACGTAACAGCGCCTCGCGCACACGCGGGAAGGCCGCAACCTGGGAGGCCGCATTCGCCACTTCCTGCGTACGGATTTCACCGCTCACGTCTTCCCCTTCAAGGATCACTTCCAGGTTGCCATCGGTAGACACAAAACGGACATCCAGGTGCGCAGCCAGCGGTACCAGCGCTTCTTCAGAGGCGACATCGACATGATGATGCAGCGCAGCCAGCGCCAGCACGCGATAGATTGCGCCCGAATCTAAAAGATGCCATTGCAATGCTTCCGCCATCGCTTTGCACAGGGTACCTTTCCCTGCGCCACTCGGCCCATCAATGGTGATTACCGGGGCAACTGCCGTCATCTTTTTCTCCTTAAATAAGGCATACCGTTAACATGAACGCCGCGCATTATACGCGCCAACGTGCGCAACTGTTACCTTTGCGTGCAAATTACGGAATGATTGAAGCAGAGTGTAGAAGAAATGAGCGGAAGTGTTCGTCAGGAAGCGTAAGGAAATGCCGCATCGAAGGATGCGGCATAACGCTATCAGGCCAGCGTACTGATGCGCGCCAGCTGCTCGAAGTAATCCGGGAAGGTTTTCGCCGTACATTTCGGGTCAAGAATGGTCACAGGCGTGTCGGACAGCGCCACCAGCGAGAAGCACATCGCCATACGGTGATCGTTGTAGGTGCCAATTTCTGCGAACTGCAGTTTTGCCGGAGGGGTGACGCGAATGTAGTCTTCGCCCTCTTCCACCTCAGCGCCCAATTTACGCAGCTCGGTCGCCATCGCATACAGGCGGTCAGTCTCTTTCACGCGCCAGTTGTAGATGTTACGCAGCGTGGTGGTGCCTTTGGCAAACAGCGCAGCCGTGGCAATGGTCATCGCCGCATCCGGAATGTGGTTCATGTCCATATCAATGGCATTCAGCTCGCCGCGGGTACAGGAGATGAAATCAGCGCCCCAGGTGACAGTGGCGCCCATTTTCTCCAGCACGTCGGCAAAATGGATGTCGCCCTGCACGCTGTTGCGGCCAATACCGGTCACCTTCACGGTGCCGCCTTTGATCGCGCCCGCAGCCAGGAAGTAAGAGGCCGATGACGCATCGCCTTCAACCAGGTAATTACCCGGAGACTGATACTGCTGTGCCCCACGCACCACAAAATGCTGATAAGACTGGTTTTCGACCTCGACGCCGAAGGTTTTCATCAGGTGCAACGTGATATCAATGTACGGTCTGGAGACCAGCTCACCTTTAATCGTGATAACCGTATCCTGCGGTGCCAGCGGCGCGGTCATCAGCAGGGCCGTCAGGAACTGACTGGAAACGCTACCGTCCACCTCGACGTCACCGCCGCTAAAGCCCCCGCGCAGACGCAGTGGCGGATAATTTTCCTGCTCAAGATACTCAATCTGCGCGCCACCCTGACGCAGGGCATCGACCAGATGGCCGATCGGACGCTCTTTCATGCGCGGCTCGCCGGTCAGCACGATGTTATTGCTGCCCAGACACAGCGCCGCCGCCAATGGACGCATCGCGGTACCCGCGTTGCCCAGAAACAGCTCGAGCTCTTCACCCGAACGCAGCGCGCCGCCGTTGCCGGTCACTTCACAGCGGGTACGATCGTCAGAGAGAGTGTAATGAACACCCAACGCTTTCAGCGCATTGAGCATGTGGCGTACGTCATCGCTGTCCAGCAGGTTTGTAAGGACGGTGGTGCCGTTTGCCAGAGCTGCCAGCAGCAGAGCGCGGTTCGAGACACTTTTTGAACCAGGCAGATTGATGGTGCCATCTACCCGCGCGATAGGTTGTAACGTCAGGGATTCCATGAAACTTAACTCTCAACTCAACATAATAAAAACCCCGCAGCAGGGCTACGGGGGTGGAAACAGCGCGATTAACCGTGGCGACGTTCGAAGTCGATCATGAAATCGGTCAGAGCTTTAACCCCTTCCAGCGGCATCGCGTTATAAATAGAGGCGCGCATCCCCCCCACCACACGGTGGCCTTTCAGCGCGTGCAGACCTGCCGCGAAGGACTCTTTCAGGAACACGTTGTCCAGGTTGCTGTCCGCCAGCTGGAACGGCACGTTCATGCGGGAGCGGTTAGCTTTCGCCACATCGTTACGGTAGAAATCGCTTTTGTCGATCACGCCGTACAGCAGTTCAGCTTTCTGCTGATTGACCTTGTCCATCTGCGCCACACCGCCGTTTTGCTTCAGCCATTTGAAGACCAGGCCCGAGAGGTACCAGGCAAACGTCGGTGGCGTGTTGAACATGGAGTCGTTATCGTTCAGCACGGTGTAGTCGAGTATTGACGGGCAAGACTTATGGGCTTTCCCCAGGAGATCTTCACGTACAATGACGATTGTCAGGCCCGCAGGACCGATATTTTTCTGTGCGCCTGCATAGATAACGCCGTAGCGGCTGACATCAATCGGGGCAGAAAGAATGGTGGAGGAGAAGTCGGCGGCAACCACAACATCGCTGGCGAAGTTTGGCGTCTCGTCGATGGCAATCCCGTCGATAGTTTCGTTCGGGCAGTAGTGGAGATAGGCTGCGTTATCAGAAAGCTGCCATTCGCTCATGGGCTTCACGGCGCGCAGACCGTCAACGGTCACTTTGGCGTCGATAACGTTCGGCGTGCAGTATTTGTGCGCTTCTTTAACGGCGCTTGCCGCCCAGTAGCCCGCATCAACGTAGTCAGCCGTCGTTTTATCGCCAAGGATATTCAGCGGTACGCCAGCAAACTGGCCGCGTCCGCCGCCGTGACAGAACAATACTTTGTAGTTCGAGGGAATATTCAGCAGATCGCGAAAATCCTTTTCTGCCTCTTCCGCCACCTGAATAAACTCTTTACCACGGTGGCTGATTTCCATCACCGACGTACCGAGACCGTTCCAGTCACAAAGTTCCTGTTGAGCCTGTTTAAGCACGTCTGCCGGTAACATCGCCGGACCTGAACTGAAATTAAAGACTTGAGCCATTTCCCCTCACCACGCTAAAAGCCATAAGTTATAACTGTGGATATCGGTTTTATCATTCAGTGACACGCGCCGCAATGTCTAAAACTTATGACCCGTGAAATGTGGCTCACATCACACAAAACAATCTGCCGCCTCGCCAGGACAAAACCGACAAAATGGCTGTCAGGTGATCCGTTTAGCCCGGCTAACCTTCGTCCATTCTGGATTCGTACAGCGAGGGCATAATTGATGATCGCCTGCCTTCATAACCACCACATGGCTGCATTTTATACAGGCATACTCGCCCGTATCGGGGACGGTTTTGTATCGCTCAATGAGCATATCCGGCAGGATGCATAACCCCGGCTTCACCTCGTCATCATGATAGTAATACACGCTGATTTGACCGTTCGTTTCCATAATGGCCAGACGCACCTGTCCGAGTTGTTCGACGCTGTTCAGACGCAATTCCATAAAAAATTCGAACTCGGTCATATTGGCACTTTGCACATTTTCCCAGGCCAACTGTCCGTCTTCGACAATCACCACAGGCTTCCCTTCCAGCAGATCTTCCAGCTTTTCGCTCTTCGACATCAGCCACATCACAAGGCGGTACAGCAGCGCCAGCGAGACAAAGACGATAAAGACCGGCACCATCGGCACATCGTCATAAAAGGCGACATCCCCCGCCGCTGACCCCAGCGTGAGGATGATTAACACTTCAAAGAGCGACATCTGCCGCACACCGCGACGGCCCGTAATCTTGAGAAACAGAAAGACAAGAACGAAGGTATACAGGCTCCGTAAAGCCACTTCGCCTAAAAACTCGGGGGGAACTTTATCAAACGCCATCCGCTGGAGATCAAATGCTTTCATTTTTCTATGCCTTAACAGTCAGTTACTGCCACTAAGCATAGCCCAGCCTTTTATTTTCGCCGAAGATAGCACCCGTCACGCAAAACCCGTATCATTGCGCGCTTTACGTACGATAAAAGTGAACGCCATGACTCAAACGTTTATCCCCGGCAAAGACGCCGCTCTGGAAGATTCCATCGCTCGCTTCCAGCAGAAACTGACCGACCTGGGTTTTAACATCGAAGAAGCCTCCTGGCTCAATCCGGTGCCCCATGTCTGGTCCGTCCATATTCGCGACAAAGAGTGTGCCCTGTGCTTTACCAACGGGAAAGGCGCGACTAAAAAAGCGGCACTGGCCTCCGCGCTGGGTGAGTATTTTGAGCGTCTGTCCACCAACTATTTCTTCGCTGACTTCTGGTTGGGCGAAACCATCGCTAACGGCCCATTCGTTCACTATCCGAACGAAAAATGGTTCCCGCTGACCGAAGACGATGAACTGCCGGAAGGTATTCTCGACGCCCGCCTGCGTGCGTTCTACGATCCGGAAAACGAACTGACCGCCAGCATGCTGATCGATCTGCAGTCTGGTAACGAAGATCGTGGTATCTGCGCCCTGCCGTTCACCCGCCAGTCTGACGAGCAGACCGTGTATATTCCGATGAACATCGTCGGCAACCTGTATGTGTCTAACGGCATGTCCGCCGGTAACACCCGCAACGAAGCGCGCGTTCAGGGCTTGTCAGAAGTGTTCGAGCGTCACATTAAAAACCGCATTATTGCCGAATCTATCAGCCTGCCTGAAATTTCGGCCGACGTGCTGGCGCGCTACCCGGGCGTGGTGGAGTCCATCGCCAAACTCGAAGCGGAAGGTTTCCCAATCTTCGCCTACGATGGCTCACTGGGCGGAAAATATCCGGTGATCTGCGTGGTGCTGTTTAACCCAGAAAACGGCACCTGCTTCGCCTCCTTCGGCGCGCACCCTGACTTCGGCGTGGCGCTGGAGCGTACCGTCACCGAACTGCTGCAGGGCCGTAGCCTGAAAGATCTCGACGTCTTCACCCCGCCAACCTTTGACGATGAAGAAGTGGCGGAGCATACCAACCTCGAAACCCACTTCATCGATTCCAGCGGCCTGATCTCCTGGGATATGTTTAAGCAGGACGCAGACTATCCGTTCGTAGACTGGAGCTTTGCCGGCACCACGGAAGAAGAGTTCGCCACGCTGATGGCCATCTTTAACGCCGAAGATCAGGAAGTCTACATTGCCGACTACGAACACCTGGGCGTTTACGCATGCCGCATCATTGTGCCGGGCATGTCCGACATCTACCCTGCTGAAGATCTGTGGCTGGCGAACAACAGCATGGGCGCGCACCTGCGCGAAACCCTGCTTGCTCTGCCAGGCAGCGAGTGGGAAAAAGAGGATTATCTGAACCTGATCGCCCAACTGGACGAAGAAGGTCACGATGATTTCACTCGCGTGCGTGAACTGCTGGGCCTGGCGACGGGTAAAGACAACGGCTGGTATACCCTGCGTATCGGGGAGCTGAAAGCGATGCTGGCGCTGGCTGGCGGCGATCTGGATCAGGCCCTGGCCTGGACGGAATGGACGATGGAATTCAACCAGTCGGTCTTCTCTGCCGAGCGCACCAACTATTACCGTTGCCTGCAAACCCTGCTACTGCTTTCGCAGGAAGAGGATCGTGAGCCACTGCAATACCTGAACGCTTTCGTGCGTATGTACGGTGCTGAAGCGGTTGAAGCCGCCAGCGCGGCGCTGAGCGGTGAAGAGCCATTCTACGGTCTGCAGGCCGTGGACAGCGATCTGAAAGCCTTCCCGGCGCATCAGTCGCTGCTCAAGGCCTATGAAAAGTTGCAGAAAGCAAAAGCCGCTTACTGGTCAAAATAAGCGCATATAACATTAGCAGCAGTAGGCGTATTCAATCGTCTGGGCTATATTACGGGGCAATTTCATTGCCCCGTTTTTTATTTTTTTCGGTAATGATTGCTGATTGTAATAATAAAGTTAAACATGGGTAAATATAATAATCTTTACCCGGGCTTTATTGTTACTTTTTATGGTAAATACTCCATATTAATTAACTGTTTCGGAGGGGGCCGAACGAAATAATTCAACTCTTTTCATAACTTTTAAAATTTATTTTTATACGGATAATCAATTACTTACTCCGCATTTGCTGTAAAACCATACACACTGCGGGCCTATAAGCCAGGCGAGATATGATCTATATCAATTTCTCTTCTATAATGCTTTGTTAGTATCTCGTCGCCGACTTAATAAAGAGAGAGTTAGTGTGAAAGCTGACAACCCTTTTGATCTTTTACTCCCCGCCGCGATGGCAAAAGTTGCCGAAGAAGCGGGTGTCTATAAAGCAACGAAACACCCGATGAAGACGTTCTATCTGGCGATTACTGCTGGTGTGTTCATCTCAATCGCTTTCGTCTTCTACATCACTGCCACTACCGGTACTGCTGCCATGCCTTTCGGCATAGCCAAACTGATTGGCGGCATTTGCTTCTCACTGGGTCTGATTCTTTGCGTCATCTGCGGTGCCGACCTCTTCACCTCAACGGTGCTGATTGTCGTGGCAAAAGCCAGCGGAAGAATTACCTGGGGTCAACTGGCGCGCAACTGGCTTAACGTCTACGTTGGCAACCTGATTGGCTGTCTGCTCTTTGTTCTGTTGATGTGGCTTTCTGGCGAGTACATGACCGCCAACGGCGGCTGGGGGCTTAACGTCCTGCAAACCGCCGACCACAAAATGCACCACACATTTATCGAAGCCGTTGCTCTCGGCATCCTTGCAAACCTGATGGTCTGCCTGGCGGTCTGGATGAGCTATTCTGGTCGTAGCCTGATGGATAAAGCCATGATTATGGTTCTGCCGGTTGCGATGTTTGTTGCCAGCGGCTTTGAGCACAGTATTGCGAATATGTTCATGATCCCGATGGGGATTGTTATCCGCAACTTTGCAAGCCCGGAGTTCTGGACCGCAATTGGTTCATCCCCGGAAAGTTTCTCTCACCTGACTATTATGAATTTCATTACTGATAACCTGATCCCCGTCACTATCGGGAACATTATCGGTGGGGGTCTGTTAGTTGGGTTGACATACTGGGTCATTTACCTGCGTGGCGACGACCATCATTGATGGTTATCTCAGGCAGTAAATAAAAAATCCACTTAAGAAGGTAGGTGTTACATGTCCGAGCTTAATGAAAAGTTAGCCACAGCCTGGGAAGGTTTTGCGAAAGGTGACTGGCAGAATGAAGTCAACGTCCGTGACTTCATTCAGAAAAACTATACCCCGTATGAAGGTGACGAATCCTTCCTGGCTGGCGCAACTGACGCGACCACCAAGCTGTGGGACAGCGTAATGGAAGGCGTTAAACTGGAAAACCGCACTCACGCGCCAGTTGATTTTGACACCTCCGTTGCTTCCACCATCACTTCTCACGATGCTGGCTATATCAACAAAGCCCTTGAGAAAATCGTTGGTCTGCAGACTGAAGCACCACTGAAACGCGCAATCATCCCGTTCGGTGGTATCAAAATGGTTGAAGGTTCCTGCAAAGCGTATAACCGCGAGCTGGACCCAATGCTGAAAAAAATCTTCACCGAATACCGTAAAACCCACAACCAGGGTGTATTCGATGTTTACACCAAAGACATTCTGAACTGCCGTAAATCTGGCGTTCTGACTGGTCTGCCAGATGCGTATGGCCGTGGCCGTATCATTGGTGACTACCGTCGCGTTGCGCTGTACGGTATCGACTTCCTGATGAAAGACAAATACGCGCAGTTTGTTTCCCTGCAGTCTGACCTGGAAAACGGCGTAAACCTGGAAGCAACTATCCGTCTGCGTGAAGAGATTGCTGAACAGCACCGTGCGCTGGGTCAGATCAAAGAGATGGCGGCTAAATACGGCTGCGATATCTCTGGTCCTGCAACCAACGCCCAGGAAGCTATCCAGTGGACCTACTTCGGCTACCTGGCCGCTGTTAAGTCTCAGAATGGTGCAGCAATGTCCTTCGGCCGCGTATCCACCTTCCTGGATGCGTACATCGAACGTGACCTGAAAGCAGGTAAAATCACCGAGCAAGACGCTCAGGAAATGATTGACCACCTGGTCATGAAACTGCGTATGGTTCGCTTCCTGCGTACCCCAGAATACGATGAACTGTTCTCTGGTGACCCAATCTGGGCAACCGAATCTATCGGTGGTATGGGCGTTGACGGCCGTACGCTGGTCACCAAAAACAGCTTCCGCTTCCTGAACACCCTGTACACCATGGGTCCTTCTCCGGAGCCGAACATCACCGTTCTGTGGTCTGAAAAACTGCCTCTGAACTTCAAGAAATTCGCCGCTAAAGTGTCCATCGACACCTCTTCTCTGCAGTACGAGAACGATGACCTGATGCGTCCGGACTTCAACAACGACGATTACGCTATCGCTTGCTGCGTAAGCCCAATGGTTGTTGGTAAGCAAATGCAGTTCTTCGGTGCGCGTGCAAACCTGGCGAAAACCATGCTGTACGCCATCAACGGCGGCGTTGATGAAAAACTGAAAATGCAGGTGGGTCCTAAGTCTGAACCTATCAAAGGCGACGTGCTGAACTATGACGAAGTCATGGAGCGCATGGACCACTTCATGGACTGGCTGGCGAAGCAGTACGTGACTGCACTGAACGTTATCCACTACATGCACGACAAGTACAGCTACGAAGCCTCTCTGATGGCGCTGCACGACCGTGACGTTATCCGCACCATGGCGTGTGGTATCGCAGGTCTGTCCGTTGCTGCTGACTCCCTGTCTGCAATCAAATACGCGAAAGTTAAACCAATTCGTGACGAAGACGGCCTGGCTGTAGACTTCGAAATCGAAGGCGAGTATCCGCAGTTTGGTAACAACGACTCTCGCGTTGATGACATGGCGGTTGACCTGGTAGAACGTTTCATGAAGAAAATTCAGAAACTGACTACCTACCGTAACGCTATCCCGACTCAGTCTGTTCTGACCATCACTTCTAACGTTGTGTATGGTAAGAAAACAGGTAACACCCCAGACGGTCGTCGTGCTGGCGCGCCATTCGGACCAGGGGCTAACCCAATGCACGGTCGTGACCAGAAAGGTGCAGTAGCCTCTCTGACCTCCGTTGCTAAACTGCCGTTTGCCTACGCGAAAGATGGTATCTCTTATACCTTCTCCATCGTGCCAAACGCGCTGGGTAAAGACGACGAAGTGCGTAAAACTAACCTCGCGGGTCTGATGGATGGTTACTTCCACCACGAAGCGTCCATCGAAGGTGGTCAGCACCTGAACGTGAACGTAATGAACCGTGAAATGCTGCTCGATGCGATGGAACACCCTGAGAAATATCCTCAGCTGACCATCCGTGTATCTGGCTACGCAGTACGTTTTAACTCCCTGACTAAAGAACAGCAGCAGGACGTTATCACCCGTACTTTCACTCAGTCCATGTAAGTGGAATTGACTGAAATCACGCGTTAAAAGGCGTACAATAAAGGCTCCACGCAAGTGGGGCCTTTTTAACACCCTCGCTTCATCAGTCTCTTTTGTCCGCTATCTATACTGAATGGATAACAGCCAAAACAGACTCGACATAGCCTTTGAGCTGTGCAACTACATAGGCCCCCGGATGGGCCAAATTCGGAGATCTCACCGCAATGTCAACTATTGGTCGCATTCACTCCTTTGAATCCTGTGGCACCGTCGATGGCCCGGGTATCCGCTTTATTACCTTCTTCCAGGGCTGCCTGATGCGCTGCCTGTACTGCCACAACCGCGACACGTGGGACACTCATGGTGGGAAAGAAGTCACCGTGGAAGATCTGATGAAAGAGGTGGTGACCTATCGCCACTTTATGAACGCGTCCGGCGGCGGCGTGACCGCATCCGGCGGCGAAGCCATTCTTCAGGCTGAATTTGTCCGCGACTGGTTCCGCGCCTGCCGCAAGGAAGGCATTCACACCTGTCTCGATACCAACGGCTTCGTGCGCCGCTACGATCCGGTTATTGATGAACTGCTCGAAGTGACCGATCTGGTGATGCTCGATCTCAAACAGATGAATGATGAGATCCACCAGAATCTGGTTGGCGTTTCCAACCACCGTACGCTGGAATTTGCGAAGTATATTGCCGACAAAGGCATCAAAACCTGGATCCGCTATGTTGTTGTTCCCGGCTGGTCAGATGATGACGACTCTGCGCACCGCCTGGGGGAATTTACCCGCGACATGGGCAACGTCGAGAAAATTGAGCTTCTGCCCTATCACGAACTCGGCAAACATAAATGGGTGGCGATGGGTGAAGAGTACAAACTTGATGGCGTGAAGCCACCGAAAAAAGAGACGATGGAGCGCGTGAAAGGTATTCTTGAGCAGTATGGCCACAAGGTCATGTATTAAATAAATATCCTCCGGCATAGCCGGAGGTTTTTCTGATGCGCCTATAAGGCTCTCTTACCAGCCGCGCCCTAACAGGCGCATACGATCTGACATTTGCATCAGACTTCGTTACTTACGGCCCGTAAACGGGCTGCCCGGATATGGAATCGATAACTGCTCTCCCATTTTATCCTCTTCAAGCTGGTGCTTTATGTAGTCCTGTATCTTCGCCGTGTTCTTACCCACCGTATCGACGTAGTACCCTCTGCACCAGAACTCCCTGTTCCTGTATTTGAATTTCAAATCCCCAAACTGCTCGTAAAGCATCAGACTGCTTTTCCCTTTCAGATATCCCATAAAGCCGGATACGCTCATTTTGGGCGGGATTTCCACAAGCATATGGATATGATCTACACAGCATTCTGCTTCCAGGATGTTCACGCCTTTCCATTCACACAGTTTTCTCAATATGCTGCCTACCGCCCTGCGTTTTTCACCGTAGAGCGCCTTTCTGCGGTACTTCGGCGCAAAAACTATGTGATATTTACAGTTCCATCGGGTGTGCGCTAAGCTCTTTTCGTCCCCCATTGGGACCCCCTTTTGATTTCTTGTTGAACATTTGCAGTTGCCAGACCGCAAGGTGTTTTAACAAATCAAAAGGGGTTTTAATAACTGGCTTAAAGCTGAAAGCTTTCCGGAACCCCCAGCCTAGCTGGGGGTTTTCTGGGCACAAAGAAAAGGCCCGGTGAGAACCGGGCCTTTTTAAATTCTATTTAAAGACGCCGTTAATAACGGAAGTCACAATCGCCGTACTCAGCGCAATTAAGACCAGATCGTCACCCACCACGCGCCATTCATAACCAGGGTAGGATGGAAGCTGGCCGAGCATAGAGGCTGGCACGGTTTTCTTCGCAATACCCGGAGGAAGCGGTTTACCGCGGGCCAGGTTTTTCGCAATACCCGGAGGCAGAGACTCATAGCCCGTTAAGCCGTAATTCAGTGCCAGGTGACGGGCATGATCGAAGCTCACGCGCGCGTCAACATCATTGCCGACATCTTTGCTGCTTTTAAAGCTCTTATCAGATTTCCCTGGGTTATCCTGACCGCTATTTTGCTTATTACCATGGTTACCAGAGTTCCCGTTACCATGATTGCCGCCATTACCTTGTCCGCCACCGTTGCCGTGACCACCGCCATTCCCGTTTCCTGGATTAGCCATGACCGGAGCCGCTGCAAACGTTAAAGACAACACTACGGCAAGTGCGGTAGTGGAAAAACGACGTTTAGACATGATTGTTGCCTTTTAGTGGTAGAACTCATTTGAATTATCGCAGGGCGGGGAAAACAAACAATACGTAAAAGTCTTATATATGACAGGGACAAAAAAGCCTGTCATTGACAGGCTTTTATTTAATCAGGCGTGCGCCACAGGCGTTGGATGCTCGCCTGCTTTGCGCAGCAGCATTAAGAGATAAATAAACGACACGCTGGCGATCATGATAAACAGCAAATTGTCAGAATAACTCTGCATCAGCATCGCGGTAAATGTTGGTCCCAGCAGGCTGCCGATGGTATAGCTTAATAACAGCGCCTGGTTCATCGCCACCAGCTGGTGATGTTCAACTTTCTCACAGGCCCACGCCATCGCGACCGGATAAAGCGTGAACCCCGCTGCCCCAAGGATAAACAGCGCTGGGGCCATCGCGGCGTTGCTGAGCATAGCAAGACAGCCCATGATCACCACAAAGACCTGAACGCGCAGCACCAGCAGGCGACCGAAGCGATCGGCCAGGCGGCCAATCGGCCACTGTCCGACAATCCCCGCGCTCACCATGACCGCCATCCAGAAACCAATCCCGGCATCGCTGACGCCCTGATGGTTCAGGTAGAGCGGCATAAGACCATAGAGCGAGCCCAGAACAATCCCCGAGATAATGCAGCCATTCACTCCCAGACGCGCCTGGCGCAGCCTCAGCATAGGCCAGATGTGGGTCGCTTCCTGATGCTCACTTTTCTGGTTAACGATACGCGTAAAGAGCAGCGGCAGGATCGCCGCCAGCACCATACCGGTTACCCATGGCAGCACGCTCATCAGGTCCGTTGGCAGTTTGCTGACCATCAGTTGTCCCAGCACGGTGCCCACATAGTAAACCATCATATAGGCTGCCAGCAGGCGCCCGCGGTTACGTGACGTGCCGCTGCACATCAGCGCACTTTCAACAACCACCCAAATCATCGCGCAACCGACACCGGCGATAAAGCGCCACGCCATCCAGCTCCAGAAGCCGACCATCAGGCCCAACCCGGCACACCCGGCGGCGAAAATCAGCGAAGCCAGATAATAGCTGCGATTAAAGCCAAAGCGTTTAATCAGGCTACCGGTTAATAATGTGCCCAGCAGGTTCCCGGTGAAAAAGGACGAGCTAACCATACCCACCTGCCAGGTCGGTAAGTTTTCATGGGCGAGCCACAGCGGGACGAGCGTATTCAACACTGCGATCGCCAGGGTCAGCAGAAGCAGGCCACAGAGCAACAGTAGCACTGGCCGGGTATAGGTGGTCATGGATTAAAAACCGTGAGGAAGTTCAGATTTCGTGCGCATCATGCCACTGGCAAAAACAAAGTCAATCCACTGATTTAGCCGGCTCGCACGATATGTTCCCTGTCGATTTAAAAAACTTATCCTGCTAATGCAGTGCCTGCTATAGATATTAATTATGTCTCTGTTTTTATTTATTAATGATAGAAATTAAAACAAAACGTCAGTCGAAAAATTTCATGAATGAAAAAAGAAAAGCCGGGCGCTATGTCCCGGCTTTTTATAACAAAAAATAAGATTAGCTGGCGATGGCCATACCGACCGTCATATGCAGACCATAAAAGACGCCACGACCAATCAACTCCCCTGCCAGCACCAGCACAAAGGCCAGTGATAACAACGGCAGAGCAGGCTGGTAGCCTTTTAGCTGAGGCGCGATCCAGAATACCAACGCCGCTACCAGCAGCACGATACGCCAGGCCATCAGAGAACCGTAATCCGGCACCAGCGCAAAGGCCTGCTGAATGGAGCTATGAATGGTGGCCAGCTCAGCACCCTGCATCAGAGCAACGATTGCACTCACTACCAGCGCCAGCAGCGATACGGCTGGCAGCAAACGCATGGCCCAGCCGTCTACCCCCGCCACGCGCAACAGCAAATAACCGAGCAGCGGGCCGCCGATAAACATCGTCAGGAAAAAGCTCATTGGCGTCCAGACGCTGTACCAGGTAGGGACGGTATCAATGGTGTTATAGACACGCACCATCATCCATACAAACACCACGCCCAGCACCATGGTCACGATCAGCCAGAGGCTACGCAGACCTGCAGGCAATTTTTTAAGCGCTGCCAGCAACCAGCCCAGCCCGCCGATGGCGAAGAAAATCGCCCCGCTGGCAATCTCGTTACTGAGGGACGATGCCCCCACGCGGTTAAGCGAGTTAAACGCGCGCATCGGTGAGCCCAGGTGCAGCGTAGAGGCGATAAAACCAATCCCCATCAGCACCCACAGGCCAAACATGCTCAACACTAAACGCTGCTGCTGTTCAGCAGTGAGTTGACCTTTCAGCAGTGCCAGCGCGAGCACGATGAAGCCACCCGCCACGCACTGACCAAAGACCGTGAAGATCATCAGCGGCCATTCATGCCATCCACTTCCCATCTCACACCTCCTTCGGGTTTGCCAGGTAGCCGGTGGTATCACCTGTAGGACGGCTGTTGGCGTTAGGTTTAATCACAATACTCGGCTTCGTGAAGTGCGCGGACGGCAGCGGTGCTACCGCAGCAAGCTGACCATGTTTTTGACGCAGTTCTTCAATAGGGCCAAAGTCCAGCGCGCGCAGCGGACAGGACTCGACGCAGATCGGTTTTTTGCCATCCGCGACGCGAGAGTGGCAGCCGTCGCACTTGGTCATATGCCCTTTGGCGGCATTGTACTGAGGTGCGCCGTACGGGCAGGCCATATGGCAGTAGCGGCAGCCGATACAAACATCTTCATCCACGACCACGAAACCGTCTTCACGCTTGTGCATCGCCCCGCTCGGACAGACCTTCGTGCAGGCAGGGTCTTCGCAGTGGTTACAGGCAATCGACAGGTAATAGGCAAACACGTTCTGATGCCAGACACCGTTATCTTCCTGCCAGTCGCCTCCGGCGTATTCGTAGATGCGACGGAAACTCACGTCTGGGGTGAGATCTTTGTAATCTTTACAGGCCAGCTCGCAGGTTTTGCACCCGGTGCAACGGCTGGAATCAATGAAAAATCCATACTGGGTTGTCATCGGTTACTCCTTAAACCTTTTCAACCTGAACAAGGTTTGTGTGAGACGGGTTGCCTTTCGCCAGCGGCGACGGACGCTGCGTGGTCAGTACGTTAATGCTGCCTGCCTGATCGATGCGGTTGGCATCAGGGCTGTACCATGCCCCTTCTCCCAGCGCCACGACGCCTGGCATCATGCGTGGCGTGACTTTGGCTTCAATGTGTACCTCACCGCGGCCGTTGAAGATGCGCACGCGATCGCCATTGTTAATACCACGCGCTTTCGCATCCATCGGGTTGATCCACATCTCCTGGCGGCAGGCGGCTTTCAGTACGTCGACGTTACCGTAGGTGGAGTGAACGCGCGCTTTATAGTGGAAACCGGTCAACTGCAGCGGGAATTTCGCCGTGAGCGGATCGTTATAGTTTTCGAATCCTGGCGTGTAGATCGGCAGCGGATCGATAACGTCCCCCTCCGGCAGCTCCCAGGTAGACGCAATTTTCGCCAGTTCTTCGGAGTAGATTTCAATTTTGCCCGACGGCGTAGTCAGCGCGTTCGCCTGCGGATCTTCGCGGAACGCTTTGTAGGCAACGTGATGCCCTTCAGGATCGCGCTGTTTGTACATGCCCTGCTTGCGGAAGGTATCGAAATCCGGCAGGTCTGGGATGGCTTTGCGGGAGAGTTCATGCAGATGGCGCATCCAGCCTTCCTGAGTACGTCCCTCGGTAAACTGCTGCTCAACGCCCAGACGCTTCGCCAGCTCGGAGGTCATCTCATAGATGGTTTTGCACTCGAAGCGCGGTTTGATCGCCTGATCGGTGAAGATCACGTAAGACATGTTGCCGCAGGAGGCATCCAGCGCGAAGTCCATCTGCTCAGACGCGGTGCAGTCCGGCAGCAGAATGTCGGCGTATTTTGCCGAGGAGGTCATGTGGCAGTCGATCACCACAATCATCTCGCACTTCTTGTCGTCCTGCAGGATTTCATGAGTGCGGTTGATTTCCGAATGCTGGTTGATAAGACAGTTACCGGCGTAGTTCCAGATCATCTTGATCGGCACGTCCAGCTTGTCCTTACCGCGCACGCCGTCGCGCAAGGCGGTCATTTCCGGGCCACGTTCAATCGCATCGGTCCACATAAACATGGAAATGCTGGTTTGCACCGGGTTGTCCAGCGTTGGCATACGTTCAAACGGGACTTCATATGAGCCTTCACGCGCACCAGTGTTACCGCCATGAATCCCCACGTTGCCGGTCAGAATGGAGAGCATGGAGATTGCGCGGGTGGCAATTTCACCGTTCGCATGACGCTGCGGTCCCCACCCCTGGCTGATATAGGCCGGTTTGGCTGAGCCAATTTCACGCGCCAGTTGAACAATACGCTCGACCGGAATACCGGTGATGGTAGACGCCCACTCCGGCGTTTTCGCCACGCCGTCGCTGCCCTGACCGAGAATATACGCCTTGTAGTGGCCATTAGATGGGGCACTGGCTGGCAGGGTTTTCTCGTCATAACCGACGCAGTATTTATCCAGGAACGGCTGATCGACGAGATTTTCAGTGATCATCACCCACGCCAGCGCGGAGACCAGCGCGGCATCGGTACCTGGGCGGATTGGGATCCACTCATCTTCGCGTCCTGCACCGGTGTCGGTATAGCGCGGATCGATAATGATCATGCGGGCATTGGATTTAGCACGCGCCTGTTCGAGGTAGTAGGTCACCCCGCCGCCGCTCATACGCGTTTCACCCGGATTGTTCCCGAACAGAACGACCAGCTTGCTGTTTTCGATATCAGACGGGCTGTTGCCGTCTGCCCAGCCACCGTAGGTGTAATTCAGTCCTGCGGCGATTTGTGCAGAGGAGTAGTCACCATAGTGGTTAAGATAACCGCCGCAGCAGTTCATCAGACGCGCCACCAGCGTTTTTCCCGGTGGCCAGGAGCGGGTTAGCGTGCCGCCCAGCGTTCCGGTACCGTAGTTCAGGTAGATGGATTCGTTGCCATACTCTTTGATCAGCCGCTGCATATTGGTGGCGATAATATCGTAGGCTTCATCCCAGCTAATGCGCTCGAACTTCCCTTCCCCACGTTTACCCACGCGCTTCATTGGGTACTTAAGACGATCCGGATTATAGACGCGACGACGCATGGAGCGGCCACGCAGACAGGCGCGAACCTGATGTAACCCTTCGTAGTTATCGTCCCCGGTATTGTCGGTTTCGACATATTTTATTTCGCCATCCACTACGTGCATACGCAGCGGGCAACGGCTACCGCAGTTTACCGTACAGGCACTCCACACCACTTTTTCCGGGACTGAGGCCGGGGATAGTGCATCCGCCGCTGACGCCAGTCGGGTAAAAGGGAGCGTGAAAGCGCTGCTGGCTACAGCCAGGCCGCCTATTGCCGTGGTTTTCATCAAACCACGGCGAGTGACCTCGGCAGCCAGCAATTCTTCAGGCGCGTTGATTTTCATAGAGACTCACTTTGGTTGCTCACAAAGAAAAGAGAGGCGGCACAAACCGCTATGTAGTTTTATATATAACGAAATTATTCGTTATCAGCTTTTTCTGCTGACTTTCATTCGGAGGAGTATTACTACTTTAGAGGCAGGGGGTATTGCGTCGTATCAATTCACAGGCACAAAAAAAGCGCCCGAAGGCGCTTTTTTTGTTTTGAGGCACATATTTAGCCGATGTACTGCTGACCTTTCATGTATGGGCGCAGCACTTCAGGGATCTCAATACGGCCATCTGCCTGCTGATAGTTTTCCAGCACGGCAACCAGCGTACGACCCACAGCCAGACCAGAGCCGTTCAGGGTATGCACCAGACGGGTTTTCTTGTCAGATTTACTGCGGCAGCGTGCCTGCATGCGGCGCGCCTGGAAATCCCAGACGTTAGAGCAGGAGGAGATTTCACGATAGGTGTTCTGCGCAGGTACCCACACTTCCAGGTCGAAGGTTTTGCAGGCACCAAAGCCCATATCACCGGTGCACAGCGCCATACGACGATACGGCAGGCCCAGCAGCTCGAGGACTTTCTCGGCGTGACCCGTCATCTCTTCCAGCGCGTCCATGGAGTCTTCCGGACGAACAATCTGCACCATCTCGACTTTATCGAACTGGTGCATACGGATCAGACCACGGGTGTCGCGGCCATAAGATCCCGCTTCAGAACGGAAGCACGGAGAGTGTGCGGTCAGTTTGATCGGCAGTTCGTCTTCGTCGATGATCTCATCACGCACGAGGTTAGTCAGCGGCACTTCTGCGGTAGGGATCAGCGCATAGTTGCTGCTGTCTGCTTCTTCATCCAGCGGACGGGTATGGAACAGGTCGCCGGCAAATTTCGGCAGCTGACCCGTACCGTACAGCGTATCGTGGTTGACCAGATACGGGACGTAGGTTTCGCTGTAACCGTGCTGCTCGGTGTGCAGATCCAGCATGAACTGGGCCAGCGCACGGTGCAGATGGGCAATCTGGCCTTTCATCACCACGAAGCGAGAACCGGTCAGCTTAACCGCGGCCGCAAAGTCCAGACCCGCGTGCATTTCGCCCAGCGTGACGTGATCGCGCACCTCGAAGTCGAACTCGCGAGGCGTACCCCAGCGTTTCACTTCAACGTTGTCGTTCTCGTCTTTGCCGACAGGCACGCTGTCGTCAGGAATGTTCGGGATCGCCAGCGCAATATCGCGAATTTCGGCCTGAAGAACGTCCAGCTCGGCTTTCGCCTGATCCAGCTCTTCACCCAGTTTGTTCACTTCCAGGCGTAATGGCTCAATATCTTCCCCGCGCGCTTTCGCCTGGCCAATGGATTTCGATCGAGAATTACGCTCTGCCTGCAGATTTTCAGTTTGTACCTGCAGAACTTTACGACGCTCTTCAAGAGCGCGCAGCTTATCTACATCCAGCTTAAAGCCCCGGCGTGCCAGTTTTTCAGCGACTGCGTCTGGCTCATTACGCAGCAGATTGGGATCGAGCATGCTTATCCTGTGCTTATCGAATTAAAATAGGAAAATGTGACCACAGCCTGCGGTCACAAGGATACTATGCCAACATTACCGCAACGATCGAACTAACGGTAGCGTTTTATAGGGCTATTTTGATCCTGTCCGGCGAGCCAGGTGAGCTTTTCACCAATCTTGCTCTCAAGACCTCTGTTTGTAGGGTGATAATAGCGGGTTTGTGCCATTTCCTGCGGGAAATACTCCTCCCCGGCGGCATAGGCGTTGGGCTCGTCATGCGCATAGCGATACTCCTGCCCGTAGCCCATCTCCTTCATCAGTTTGGTTGGCGCGTTGCGCAGATGAACCGGCACATCGTAATCCGGGCGTTCACGTGCGTCCGACATCGCGGCCTTAAACGCGGTATAGACAGCATTGCTTTTCGGCGCGCAGGCCAGATAGACAATCGCCTGCGCAATCGCACGCTCGCCTTCTGCTGGGCCCACGCGGGTAAAGCAGTCCCAGGCAGAAAGGGCAACCTGCATGGCGCGCGGGTCAGCATTGCCGACATCTTCTGAGGCAATGGCCAGACAGCGGCGCGCTACGTACAGCGGATCGCCACCCGCGGTGATTATGCGCGCGTACCAGTAAAGCGCCGCATCCGGGGCGCTGCCGCGGACGGACTTATGCAACGCCGAGATCAGATCGTAGAAACGATCGCCTTTATTATCAAAACGCGCGCTGCGCTCACCGGCAATTTCGGTCAGGAGTTCCGGCTTCAGCACCCGCTTTCCGGCATCATCCACTTCGGCCATATCGGCCATCATTTCCAGGGTGTTCAGCGCGCGGCGCGCATCGCCATTAACCAGCTCCGCAATCGCCCTGCGCGTTTCGTCAGGCAGAACGATATCCTGCCCGCCGTAGCCGCGTGCTTTATCATCCATCGCCTGGGTCAAAACCTTTTCGATATCCTCGGTGGTCAGGGATTTGAGCAGGTAAACGCGGGCGCGAGAGAGCAGCGCCGAATTCAGTTCAAACGAGGGGTTTTCGGTGGTCGCGCCGATGAAGAAAATTGTGCCGTCTTCGATATGCGGCAGAAAAGCATCCTGCTGGCTCTTGTTGAAGCGGTGAACTTCGTCGACAAAGAGGATGGTGCGGCGCCCGGCATTACGGTTCTGGCGCGCGCGCTCGATTGCCTCACGGATCTCCTTTACGCCGGACGTGACCGCCGAGATACGTTCGACGTCAGCGTTGGCATAGCGGGCAATCACTTCAGCGAGGGTCGTTTTGCCGGTCCCGGGTGGTCCCCAGAGGATCATGGAGTGCAAATGCCCGGCCTCAATGGCCCGCGGCAAGGGTTTCCCCGCAGCCAGCAGGTGCTGCTGGCCGATGTACTGCGCTAAATTTTCTGGCCGCATACGAGCGGCCAGAGGTTGAAACGCATTATCTGAAAAATCGAGCGACAGATTGCTCACTCATGCCTCTTACTTATTGCGTTGGTCGTCCACCGTTACGCCCTGCGGCGGGGTAAAGGTGAATTTCGATGCATCCACGGCGCCGTTCTGCTGAGACTTGAGCTGGTAGCTGCTGCGCTGATCGTCCTGCTCAACCGCGCCGAACTGATTGATGGTCCCGTTGGTGCTGACGTTGATGGTGAACTGCTTCAGGTTGCCGTTGCTGCCTTTCGGCGTCAGGACAAACTCATCACCGTTCTGCTTAATATTGTACTGCTGCCAGTCGCTGGCCTGGTTGCGGGCAATCAGCATAAAGGGCGTATTGCTGGTGGCATCTTTCAACCAGGTTGCCGTGGCCTGCTCAACGAACGGGTTGAAGAACCACAGTGTTTTACCGTCAGAGACCAGGATGCTCTCATCCGGCTGAGTCATGTGCCAGTTAAACAGATTCGGGCGTTTTACCCACAAATCTCCCTGACCTTCCTGCACCGCGTTGCCGCTGCCGTCAGTCACTTTCTGCGTGAAGCTGGCGTGGAAGCTGCTCACTTTATCCAGTCGGCTTTTAAGGTCGCTGGCCGCATCAGCCCAGACGCTGCTGGCAACAAAACTGGTGAGTAATGCACAGGCGATGGCGATTTTTTTCATTGTTATTCCTTAAAATACGTCTTCCCGAAATGGGGTTTCCGTCATCTATTCTGGACCTGCCCGAAGGCAGGCGACAGAAGAAAATGCTTAATTTTGGCTGATTTACCCTTCTTTGCAATCGCTGAAGGTTAATCAAACGGCGGCGGCGCCAGCACCTCGCGGTTACCGTTATGCCCCTGCTCGCTCACGATGCCCTGGGCTTCCATCTGTTCGATGATACGCGCCGCGCGGTTATAGCCAATGCGGAACTGACGCTGGACGCCAGAGATCGAGGCTTTACGTTTTTCGGTGACGAAATTAACCGCCTGATCGAATAACGGATCCAGCTCTTCGCCGCCGTCAAAGCCACCGCCGCCGCCTTCGCTTTCCGTATCGCTGGTAATACCGTCCACATATTGTGGGCGACCGCGTGCTTTCCAGTCCTGCACGACGGCGTGAACTTCTTCATCGCGGACGAACGCACCGTGGACACGCACCGGAGAGGTGGAGTTCGGGCCGGAATAGAGCATGTCCCCCATACCCAGCAGCGACTCTGCGCCGCCCTGGTCAAGAATGGTACGGGAGTCAATTTTACTTGATACGGTAAAGGCGATACGCGTCGGAATGTTCGCTTTGATAAGACCCGTAATAACGTCCACCGAAGGACGCTGGGTGGCCAGCACAAGGTGAATACCGGCCGCACGCGCTTTCTGCGCCAGACGAGCAATCAACTCTTCCACCTTCTTACCGACGGTCATCATCAGGTCAGCGAACTCATCCACCAGCACGACGATATAAGGCAGTTTTTCCAGCACCGGATGCTGGGCATCCATGCTATCGCCCGGCTTCCAGTAAGGATCCGGAATTGGACGTCCCATGCGCATCGCCTGAGCGATTTTCTCGTTATAACCAGCCAGGTTACGCACGCCCAATGCAGACATCAACTTGTAGCGGCGTTCCATCTCGTTGACGCTCCAGCGCAGGGCGTTGGCAGCGTCTTTCATGTCGGTGACCACTTCCGTCAGCAGATGCGGGATACCTTCGTAGACGGACAGTTCGAGCATTTTCGGGTCGATCATGATGAAACGCACATCTTCCGGCTGCGCTTTGTAGAGCATGCTGAGGATCATGGCGTTCACCCCGACGGACTTACCGGAACCGGTCGTACCGGCCACCAGCAGGTGTGGCATTTTCGCAAGATCTGCCACCACCGGATCGCCGGCGATATCTTTACCCAGCACGACGGTCAGTGGGGATGGGTTATCACGGAACTTGGTGTTGTCCAGCACTTCACGCAGGTAGACGGTCTGACGTTTTTTGTTCGGCAGTTCAAGACCCACGTACGGTTTACCCGGAATCACTTCCACCACACGCACCGCCACGGTCGACAGAGAACGCGCCAGGTCACGAGACAGGTTAGAAATACGCGCGGCTTTTACGCCCGGCGCCAGGTTCAGTTCGAAACGGGTGATGACCGGACCCGGAGAGTAGTTCACCACATCCGCCTTAATGCGGAAGTCAGCCAGACGGGCTTCCACCAGACGGGCCATCTGCTCCAGAGCAAAAGTATCAACCGGCTCGACTTCAGCAGGGGGCGGCGTCAGCAGATCCAGTGACGGCAGCGGCGTGCTTGGACGCTGCAGCGGACGGCTGTCACCGTTACGCATCAGCAGCGGGTGAATCAGGCTCTCCTGCGGCTGTGGCGCTGGCTGCTGGAACTGCGGCGGCTGGTGTTGTGGCTGGTGTTGTGGCTGCTGCGGTTGAGCATACGGCTGCTGAACCGGTTGTTGCGGCTGCGCGTAGGCCTGCGGGGCAGGCTGCTGACGCACAGGTTCAGCTTCAGGCATCACGCTCGGGGTAAATAAAGGCTCACTCGGACCATCATCCACCAGGTCTTTCATTGGTGAGAACTCGAAATCAGACAATGAGAACGGGTTGGCACCCGTTGGCTGTTCACCGGAGTAGCGCTGCTGTTGCGTTGCCGCGAACTGACGCGCTAACTCTGCCTCTGCTGCTTCATCTTCATCGTCCAGAGCGGGCTCATCGTGCTGGTATTCTTCACCGTAGCGTTGATTCTGCTGTGCCGCGAACTGGCGAGCCAGTTCGTCCTGCTGCATGTCATCTGCGTCATCTTCGTAGTCCGGCTCACGTGCTTTTTCTTCGGCCATACGCTGGGATGGCAGTTTGATGCCGTAAGAGGCAAGTTCACGACGGGTAGGAACGCGAACGCGGTTAGGGCGTGGCAACTGTGGACCAATCCCCTCTTTCACCTGAGGACGCGGTGCGCCACCCGTTGCCAGGCTGAAGACAGGTGCGGCAGCAGCAGCGGCCACGGTGGCCTGCTTCACGCTTTCGGCGACAGGTGCAACCGCAGGCGTCGCGTCGACCGGCGGAACCGAAACTGAAGGTGCCTTCGTAACGGGCTCCTGCGCGGGTTCAGGCACAGGCTGATACCAGGCCGCCAGCTGCTCGCGTTCACGGGCGCGGCGTTCTTCAACTTCTTCAAAATAGTACATTGGCGGACGAGACGGTTTCACCTCTTCCATCACCTCAGGTTCAGGCTGAGGCTCTGCATATGGCTGCGCAGGTTCAACCGGTTCAGGCACATATTCCTGATACGGCTGGGCCACAGGCTGCTCATAGTGCTGCGGTTCATACTCAGGTTGCGGCGGCTGGTAAGGCTGCTGCCACGGTTCCTGCTGCACAGGAATATAGCTTTCAGGTTCAGGCGCGATAACGGGCTCCGGCGTATGAACACCGGGCGCGGTCTGCCACGCAACGTTTGGCTGCTGAATAACGGATTCTGGTGGTGGAACCGGCGCGGAGGGCATCACGGCTTCGACAGGCGCGGCATACGCCTGCGCGGCAGTCGTGGCGGCTGCGGCTGCCGCAACCGGTGCGGTGACCGTATGGCCGTTCAGCAGCGGATCGTATTCGTCAAATTCACCCGGGGTAGCACGGCTGCCGGAGAACAGCACATCATCAGGATCGACAGCGGCACCCGCGGCACGGTACTCAACCTGCTCGTCTTCATCCATACGTTTACCGGAGAAGAGCGCGGCATCCGTTTTGCGTCCAAGCGGGTTGGCAAATTTTTCCGCGACGCGCTGGCGACGCGCCAGGGCACCGCGCAGAATACGGGCACGACGAGATTCACGACGCTGTACCGGGGCCTCGTCTTCCTCATCGTATTCCTCTTCATAGTCGTCATCATCGACCCACGTATCGTCGCGGCGGGTCCGGTTGCTGGCGAACGTCAGGATCGTGAGAATAAAGCTGCCGATTTTTTCGGCAATGCTCACCCATGACCAGCCGGTAAACAACGTCAATCCTGCCGCCCAGATGCACAGCAGCGCCAGCGTGCCACCGCTGCTGTGCAGCATGGGCTGTAACGCAGAACTGAGCAGGCTACCAATGACCCCGCCGGAGGCGAAGTACCAGATGTCATCGGCGTTAATCGCCGCCAGCCCGCAGGAGGTGAGGATCAGTGCCAGCGCGCCAATCAGGCGCAGGGAAACCGCAAAATAGTCGATGTAATCATCGTTCTGACGATGACGCCATGCAAACCAGCATCCGCCGATGATAATGACGGGAATGGTGTAGGCCATCACACCGAATATGAAAAAGAGCGTGTCCGCAAGCCAGGCACCGGGTACACCACCTAAATTATGGATAGGTTCATGCCATGCGGTTTGTGACCAGCTGGGATCGGAAGGGTTGAAACTGAGTAAGGCTGCCATCAGCCAGACGGCAAAAAGAGCAATAACAATCAGCAAAGCCTCGAGGAGACGACGTCCGCTGCTTAGCTTCGATAGTGTGACTTCTTTGTCTTCAGTGTATTCCTGGCTCAAGAAAGGCTCTCCAGGTATCAGGCATATCCTGCCTGTTTGCTAAAACGGACAACAGCGCCGGGACTCCCCGGCACTGTTGCTGTATGGATTAACAGGAGTGTAATCAAACTACGCTGATTTTGCACCTGTTCCGTGTTAGCGCGTCTTAATAACCAGACGATTGCTCTGTTTGACCTCTTCCATCACCACATAAGTACGGGTGTCGTTCACGCCTGGCAGACGCAGCAGGGTTTCCCCCAGCAGCTTACGGTAGGCGGACATATCAGGCACACGGGTTTTCAACAGGTAGTCGAAATCACCGGACACCAGGTGACACTCTTGAATTTCTTCAAGTTTTTGTACAGCGGCGTTAAATTGCTCAAACACATCCGGTGCACCACGATTCAGAGTAATCTCAACAAATACCAGAAGTGAGGCATCCAGATAATGCGGGTTCAGCAGAGCCGTATAGCCCTGAATAAAACCCTGTCTTTCCAGTCGGCGCACACGCTCAAGGCACGGCGTCGGGGAAAGACCCACACGTTTTGAAAGCTCGACGTTGGAAATACGCCCATCCTTTTGCAATTCATTAAGAATGTTACGATCGATACGGTCGAGATCTTTGCCAGGGCGCTTCTTGCTATCTACCATTATTATTGTCTCTCTGTATTCCTTCCCTACTCCTGCCTGGACCCTGTGCACATCACTGTTCAGAGCCTGTACCCGTTAGTCATCACATCGCCTGGTTATGTATTTGACGCGATGCGGATTCGGGTTCTATTGGTAAGAAGACCGTTGCCCGAAGGCCGTCACCGACATCACGTATGGCGTCTGTCCACGCCATGCGTAGATTTCACTGACACGGTAAAAATGGCATTTACGTGCATGCCTATGCGGCATACGGTTAACGCGGTTTTTTTTCTTCCTTGAATGTTTTCGCAAAAGCGCAGGGGATTGTCAAAGCAAAACATCGATTTTTAGTACAAGATGCCGGATATTCATTACGGAGGGGTATTAATCCTCATTTTACTGCCTTATAAACGCGCGATTTTCAGCAGCAGACGTGATAACACTGCGTCATATCCATCGGGCGTAGCTATTGCATATATCGAAAGCAAAACTCCAGTGCTCTTTTTTTACGGCAACAAATTCCCTACAATCCAGCCCATTGCCTGCCAACAACAATGGGGATCTCATGGGCACGACCAAACACAGTAAGTTGCTAATCCTTGGTTCCGGACCTGCGGGATATACCGCGGCGGTCTATGCTGCACGCGCTAACCTGCAACCGGTACTGATCACCGGTATGGAAAAAGGCGGTCAGCTGACCACCACCACAGAAGTGGAAAACTGGCCGGGCGACCCGAACGACCTGACCGGGCCGCTGCTGATGGAGCGCATGCACGAGCATGCCGCGAAATTCGAAACTGAAATCCTGTTCGACCATATCAACAAGGTCGATCTTCAGAACCGTCCGTTCCGCCTGACGGGTGACAGCGGCGAGTACACCTGTGACGCGCTGATTATCGCCACCGGCGCCTCTGCCCGCTACCTCGGCCTGCCGTCTGAAGAAGCGTTTAAAGGCCGCGGCGTCTCTGCCTGCGCAACCTGCGACGGTTTCTTCTATCGCAATCAGAAAGTCGCGGTTATCGGCGGCGGCAACACCGCCGTGGAAGAAGCGCTCTACCTGGCAAACATCGCCTCTGAAGTGCACCTGATCCACCGTCGTGACACTTTCCGCGCCGAGAAAATCCTGATCAAACGTCTGATGGATAAAGTGGCGAGCGGCAACATCGTGCTGCACACCAATCGCACCCTGGAAGAAGTAACGGGCGATCAGATGGGCGTTGCCGGACTACGCATTCGTGACACCCAGAACACCGATAACGTCGAAACGCTGGACGTGGCTGGCCTGTTTGTGGCAATCGGTCACAGCCCGAATACCGCCATCTTCGAAGGTCAGCTGGAACTGGAAAACGGCTACATCAAGGTGCAGTCTGGTATTCACGGTAATGCAACTCAAACCAGCGTCCCTGGCGTGTTCGCTGCCGGTGACGTGATGGACCATATTTACCGTCAGGCGATCACCTCTGCGGGCACCGGCTGTATGGCCGCGCTGGACGCAGAACGCTATCTTGATGGACTGGCTGAACAAGGTAAATAATCTTTACAAGTCAGTAACAAACGTAAATAAAGGCGGCCACAGGTCGCCTTTATTTTTGCTCGCGTGTAACATGCAGATGTCTAATTTCTTATAACGTCACCTGCAAAATACGCAATGGAAAAAACCCGTCAACAAGAGTTAACACGCTGGCTGAAACAGCAAAGCGTTATTTCCCGCCGCTGGCTTACGATCTCCCGTGTTCTGGGGTTTGTCAGTGGTCTGTTGATTGTTGCCCAGGCATGGCTGCTGGCCCGCATTCTTAACCACATGATCATGGAGAACATTCCGCGCGAAGCGCTCCTGATGCCTTTTATCGTCCTGGTCCTGATTTTTATCCTGCGCGCATGGGTGGTGTGGCTGCGCGAGCGCGTCGGTTTCCATGCCGGACAGCATATCCGCTACGAGATCCGCCGTCAGGTGCTCGATCGTCTGCAGGAAGCCGGGCCCGCGTGGATCCAGGGTAAACCGGCCGGAAGCTGGGCGACGTTGATCCTTGAACAGATTGACGATATGCACGACTACTACGCACGCTATCTGCCACAAATGGCGCTTGCCGTCTTCGTTCCGCTGCTGATTGTGATCGCCATCTTCCCGGTGAACTGGATGGCGGCGCTGATCCTGATGGGCACCGCGCCGCTGATACCCCTCTTTATGGCGCTGGTCGGAATGGGTGCTGCGGATGCCAACCGCCGTAACTTCCTGGCATTGGGGCGCTTAAGCGGCCATTTCCTGGACCGTCTTCGCGGCATGGAAACATTGCGCATTTTTGGTCGTGGTGAAGCGGAAACCGAAAACATTCGTCGGGCATCGCAGGACTTCCGTCAGCGCACCATGGAGGTGTTACGCCTGGCATTCCTGTCGTCCGGCGTACTGGAGTTCTTTACCTCGCTGTCTATTGCCCTCGTGGCGGTCTACTTTGGCTTCTCCTATCTGGGCGCGCTGGATTTCGGTCATTACGGCACGGCAGTGACCCTTTCCGCCGGTTTCCTGGCGCTGATCCTGGCCCCGGAATTTTTCCAGCCGCTTCGCGACCTGGGGACGTTCTATCACGCCAAAGCGCAGGCAGTTGGCGCAGCCGATAGCCTGAAAACATTCCTGGAGACGCCGCTGGCGCATCCGGATCGGGGTGACGTGACGCTGAACAGCAAAGAGCCGGTAACCCTCGACGCGAGCGATTTCTGCATCCTCTCGCCGGAAGGGAAAGTGCTGGCAGGCCCGCTGAACTTCACCCTGCCGGCCGGAAAGCGCGTGGTGCTGGTTGGCACCAGCGGTTCCGGGAAAAGTTCTCTGCTGAATGCGTTATCCGGTTTTATGGCCTACACCGGTTCACTGCGGATCAACAAAACCGAACTGCGTCATCTCGATCCTGACGCCTGGCGTCAACAGCTCAGTTGGGTGGGACAAAACCCGCAACTGCCTGCCTCTACGCTGCGTGAAAACGTTCTGCTGGCGCGCCCGGACGCGCGTGAAGATGAACTGCAATCGGTTCTCGACCGCGCCTGGGTCAGCGAGTTTCTGCCGATGCTCCCGCAAGGTATAGATACCGTGGTCGGCGACCAGTCTGCCGGGCTGTCGGTTGGACAGGCGCAGCGCGTGGCCGTTGCCCGCGCTCTGCTTAACCCGTGCCAGCTGATGCTGCTGGATGAACCCGCAGCCAGTCTGGACGCACACAGTGAGCAGCGCGTCATGGCGGCGCTGAACGCCGCCTCCTTGCAGCAAACCACGCTGATGGTTACCCATCAGCTGGAAGGGATTGCTGACTGGGACGAGATCTGGGTGATGGAAAACGGACGTATTGTTGAACAAGGCGATTACGCCTCACTCGTTGCCGCGCAGGGGCCGTTTGCCGCCCTGCTGGCAAACCGTCAGGAGGACATCTGATGCGTGCTCTGCTGCCTTATCTTGCACTCTATAAACGCCATAAATGGATGCTGACGCTGGGGATTGTGCTGGCCATTGTGACGCTGCTCGCCAGTATCGGCCTGCTCACGCTTTCCGGCTGGTTTCTGTCGGCCTCGGCCGTGGCGGGGTTCGCCGGATTATACAGCTTCAACTATATGCTTCCGGCGGCAGGTGTTCGCGGTACAGCCATTACCCGCACGGCCGGACGCTATTTCGAGCGTTTAGTCAGCCACGACGCCACGTTCCGCGTCCTGCAGCATCTGCGTATCTACACCTTCAGCAAACTGCTGCCCCTCTCCCCTGCCGGGCTGGCGCGTTTTCGTCAGGGTGAATTACTGAACCGTGTCGTTGCGGATGTCGATACGCTGGATCACCTTTACCTGCGCGTGATCTCCCCGATCGTGGGCGCGTTTGTGGTGATTGTGGTGGTCACGCTGGGGCTGGCTGTTCTGGATGTTCCCGTTGCGCTAACGCTCGGCGGGATCATGCTGTTAACGCTCATTATTCTGCCGCCGCTGTTTTACCGCGCCGGAAAATCCACGGGGGAAAACCTGACGCGTCTGCGCGGCGATTACCGCCAGCAGCTGACCTCCTGGCTTCAGGGGCAGGCAGAGCTGACCATTTTTGGCGCCAGCAAGCGCTATCGCGCCCGGATGGAAAGTACGGAGCTGAACTGGCACGAAGCCCAGCGCCGTCAGTCGGAACTGACGGCCTTCTCTCAGGCGCTGATGATGTTGATCGGCGGCGTGGCGGTGATTGCCATGCTGTGGCTGGCTTCCGGCGGAGTTGGCGGTAATCCTCAGCCAGGTCCGCTTATTGCCCTCTTCGTTTTCTGCGCGCTGGCCGCTTTTGAAGCGCTGGCACCGGTAACGGGCGCTTTCCAGCATCTTGGTCAGGTGATCGCCTCTGCCCTGCGCATCACACAGATTGCTGAGCAGGAGCCTGAGGTAACGTTCAGCGCAGCACAGACCGCGGTGCCTGAGCAGGTGACGCTGACGCTTGATGACGTGACCTTCGCCTATGACAAACAGGCGCAGAATGCGCTGGAAGGTATCACTCTGTCAGTTGATGCGGGGCAGCGGATTGCGATCCTTGGCCGCACCGGCTGCGGCAAATCGACGCTGCTACAGTTGTTGACCCGCGCCTGGGATCCGCAGCGCGGCCAGATTCGCTTCAATAATACGTTGCTGACAGATTTCAGCGAGCAGGCGCTACGTAAGACCGTCAGCGTCGTTCCACAGCGTGTGCATCTGTTTAGCGCCACCCTGCGCGATAACCTTTTACTGGCCGCGCCGGAGGCTTCGGACGACGCGCTTCGCGCCACGCTGGAACAGGTCGGGCTGCAAAAACTGCTTGAGGACGACGGGCTGAACAGCTGGCTGGGTGAAGGTGGTCGTCAGCTCTCCGGTGGAGAACTGCGCCGTCTGGCGATTGCGCGTGCGCTGCTGCATGATGCACCGCTGATGCTGCTCGACGAACCGACTGAAGGACTGGATGCGACGACTGAGAGTCAAATCCTTGATTTACTTGCGAATGTGATGGCAGGGAAAACCGTGCTGATGGTCACACACCGCCTGCGTGGACTGGCAAGTTTTGATCGGATAATTGTGATGGACAACGGACACATTATTGAGCAAGGTAGTCACGCAGAGCTGTTGACGAAACAGGGTCGCTACTACCAGTTTAAACAGCGTCTGTAGACTATATTTGTAGCGTCCTCACTCGCGTACTGGAGTTTTGCTGTCATGCGCCTGGTCCAGCTTTCTCGTCATAACATTGCGTTCCCGTCGCCGGAGGGAGCGCTACGTGAGCCCAATGGGCTGCTGGCCCTGGGTGGGGACCTCAGCCCTGCACGGCTCTTGATGGCTTACCAGCGCGGCATCTTCCCGTGGTTTTCTCCCGGCGACCCGATTTTATGGTGGTCGCCCGATCCGCGCGCCGTGCTGTGGCCAGCGCAGTTTCACCTCAGCCGCAGCATGCAGCGTTTCCATGCCAAATCTCCATACCGCGTCACCCTCAATCACGCGTTTGGTCAGGTCATTGAAGGCTGTGCGCAAGACCGCCATGAAGGGACGTGGATAACCCGCGATATTATTACCGCCTACCACCAGCTTCATGAGCTTGGCTACGCTCACTCCATCGAAGTATGGGAAGACGGCATACTCGTCGGCGGCATGTACGGCGTGGCGCAAGGGACGCTGTTTTGCGGCGAGTCGATGTTCTCTCGCGCGGTGAACGCCTCGAAAACCGCGCTGCTCATTTTCTGCCAGGAATTCGCGCAACGCGGCGGAAACCTGATCGATTGTCAGGTCCTCAATGAGCATACGGCCTCCCTCGGCGCCGTTGAGATCCCGCGACGCCAGTACATCGAACATCTGGATGCCAGCCGCCAGCAGAAGCTCCCGCGCGACTTCTGGATACCGAGAACGCTCTTTATGCCCAATGCCTAAATGTTTTCCGCATATTTTTTGTGAGGGTGTTATAATTATGCCGCAGAGTAGCTTCTGCCTGTTGCCCCGCCGCCGTTTGGGACCTTCGCTTCAGATAACGTCCTGACGTTTATCCTGTTGTATCCCCTTTACGAATGCGCTTTCCGTTCGGTTGTACCGTGACGCTTGGGCAATGCGCCGAAACTGTTTTGCTGCGTTTTAAACGCGCAATTCTTTACTTAATTGATGAATTTCGGCATTATCTTGCCGGTTCAAAACTTGGTAGTGATACCCCAGAGGATTAGATGGCCAAAGAAGACAATATTGAAATGCAGGGTACCGTACTTGATACGTTGCCTAACACCATGTTTCGCGTAGAGCTGGAAAACGGTCACGTGGTAACTGCGCACATCTCCGGTAAAATGCGCAAAAACTATATCCGCATTTTAACGGGCGACAAAGTGACTGTTGAACTGACCCCGTACGACCTGAGCAAAGGCCGCATTGTCTTCCGTAGTCGCTAATTGTTTTCGCCTGTAATGGCAGATGAATATTTAAAAGGTCGGGATCATCCCGGCCTTTTTTATTTATGGCTCTAGTGTTGCTGTACCGGAAGATGTATTGTCATCCACGGCTGTACAGTAGTGATTAAATCCACCGCCATAGAATGAACCATATCATGCAGTAATCCCGTCAGGTGCGGCAACATATCGCGGTCAAAATGCGATACCAGCAGCACATGGTTTAATGCCCGGCAGTAGTCGCATTTCGTTTCTGTATCTTCCAGCAGCCACTCTTTTTGTCGCGGTTCTTCCGCTTCGTGCTCAAATTCCACCACCTGAAAGTCACGCATTGATTCTGTGAGGCCGGTTTTCATTTCTTCCAGGTATGCACCAAGGCAACGGCACACGGGCTGCGTCTGCGGGAGTGATTTGCAGTCGAGGAGGATTTCGGTGAGTAGTTTGCAGCGCTCAGCAAGGGTTGGGAGATCGGGATTGAGGGAGAGTTCGGTGTAGAGTTGGGTGAAGCCATTAATATCAGTCATATGTGATCCTTTATGCACGCAAGATTGTCTCTGCACACACTTTCAGGACGCCAATCCCGACACCTGATTTAGCAGGTGCGCCGCCATTTTATTACTGTGGATTCATCCAGCAACAGACATCGAAAGAAACTGGAAAGCGCCTCGCAAAATTCCTCTACGGCATGATGCCCTCACCCCGGCCCTCTCCCACAGGGAGAGGGAGCAAACAATAAAAAACGGCAACCGAAGTTGCCGTTTTGCTTTTACCTTACTACTCAGTGAGCCGCTTCCGGCTTGTGCTTCGCCGCACTCTGGAAGTCGTACGTCAGCTCGTTCTTCGCCTGATCCAGCGCCACGGTCACCTGACCGCCGTCCACCAGCGAGCCAAACAGCAGCTCGTTCGCCAGCGGTTTTTTCAGGTTGTCCTGAATCACACGCGCCATCGGACGGGCACCCATCGCACGGTCGTAGCCTTTTTCAGCCAGCCAGTTGCGGGCCTCCTGGCTCACTTCCAGCGATACGCCTTTCTGGTCCAGCTGTACCTGCAACTCGACGATGAACTTATCCACCACCTGATGGATCACCTCGGTAGACAGGTGATCGAACCAGATAATGTTGTCCAGACGGTTACGGAACTCCGGCGTGAAGATCTTTTTGATCTCTTCCATCGCATCGGTGCTGTTGTCCTGATGGATCAGGCCGATGGATTTACGCTCGGTTTCACGTACCCCGGCGTTGGTGGTCATCACCAGCACCACGTTGCGGAAGTCCGCCTTGCGCCCGTTGTTGTCGGTCAGCGTCCCGTTGTCCATCACCTGCAGCAGGATGTTGAACACATCCGGGTGCGCTTTCTCGATTTCATCGAGCAGCAGTACCGCGTGCGGATGCTTGATCACCGCGTCGGTGAGCAGGCCGCCCTGGTCAAAGCCCACGTATCCCGGAGGCGCACCAATCAGGCGGCTGACGGTGTGGCGCTCCATATACTCGGACATATCAAAGCGCAGCAGCTCAATGCCCAGCGCTTTGGAAAGCTGGACCGTCACCTCGGTTTTCCCGACGCCGGTTGGGCCAGCGAACAGGAAGGACCCGACAGGCTTGTGCTCATGCCCCAGCCCGGCGCGGGCCATCTTGATCGCTTCGGTTAAGGCCTCAATGGCTTTATCCTGTCCAAAGACCAGCATTTTCAGGCGATTGCCGAGGGTGCGCAGCGTGTCGCGGTCACTCTGAGAGACGCTCTTCTCAGGAATACGTGCGATACGGGCCACCACGGACTCAATGTCCGCCACGTTAACCGTTTTCTTACGCTTGCTGGCCGGCATCAGGCGCGCTCGCGCCCCTGCCTCATCAATCACGTCAATTGCCTTATCCGGCAGATGACGATCGTTGATGTATTTCACCGCCAGCTCCACCGCTGCACGGACCGCTTTCGCGGTGTAACGCACGTCGTGGTGCGCTTCATACTTCGGCTTCAGACCGTTGATGATCTGCACCGTTTCCTCAACGGACGGTTCGGTCACGTCAATTTTCTGGAAGCGGCGCGCCAGCGCACGGTCTTTTTCGAAGATGTTGCTGAACTCCTGGTAGGTAGTGGAGCCAATCACGCGGATCTTGCCGCTGGAGAGCAGCGGTTTGATCAGGTTAGCGGCATCCACCTGGCCACCGGACGCCGCACCTGCGCCGATGATGGTGTGGATCTCATCGATAAACAGAATGCTGTTGGTGTCCTGCTCCAGCTGTTTTAACAGCGCCTTGAAGCGTTTTTCAAAATCGCCGCGGTATTTGGTGCCCGCCAGCAGCGAGCCAATATCCAGCGAGTAGATGGTGCAATCGGCAATCACTTCCGGCACGTCGCCCTGCACAATGCGCCAGGCCAGACCTTCCGCAATCGCGGTTTTCCCCACGCCTGACTCACCCACCAGCAGCGGGTTGTTTTTGCGGCGACGGCACAGCACCTGGATCGCGCGCTGCAGCTCTTTATCGCGGCCAATCAGCGGGTCGATACCGCCAACGCGAGCAAGCTGGTTAAGATTGGTGGTGAAGTTTTCCATACGATCCTCCCCGCCTGCTTGCTCTTCATTGTTATTGACCTGATTGCTGGAATCCGATGCCTGGTTAGGCTCGTCTTTGCGCGTTCCGTGAGAAATAAAGTTCACCACGTCGAGTCGGCTGACTTCGTGTTTGCGCAGCAGGTAGGCCGCCTGTGACTCCTGCTCGCTGAAGATGGCGACCAGGACGTTTGCGCCAGTCACTTCGCTACGTCCGGAAGACTGGACGTGGAATACCGCGCGCTGCAGCACGCGCTGGAAGCTGAGCGTCGGCTGCGTGTCGCGCTCCTCTTCACTGGCTGGCAGCACCGGTGTGGTTTGTTCGATGAAGGCTTCGAGTTCCTGACGTAGCGCCACCAGATCCACGGAGCAGGCTTCCAGCGCTTCGCGGGCAGATGGGTTGCTAAGCAGTGCGAGCAGTAAATGCTCGACGGTCATAAACTCATGTCGGTGCTCACGCGCTCTGGCGAAAGCCATGTTTAAACTGAGTTCCAGTTCTTGATTGAGCATAGGCACCTCCCCCAATTTTATGCCTTATCAGGCCTTTTCCAGCGTACACAGCAACGGATGCTCGTTCTCCCTCGCATAGTCGTTCACCATCGCCACTTTGGTTTCCGCCACTTCTGCCGTAAAGATGCCGCAGATGGCTTTGCCTCGATAATGAACGGTAAGCATCAGTTGCGTTGCACGTTCTACATCATAAGAAAAGAACTTTTGTAGCACGTCAATAACAAATTCCATCGGCGTGTAATCATCGTTCATTAACATAACTTTATACATAGATGGCGGTTTTAGCGCGTCACGCACTTTATCTTCCGCCAGCTGGTCAAAATCCAGCCAGTCGTTGGTCTTACCCATTTTGCATAACCACTTTGAATCTACCTCAGATGTTAGATAACAATCATCTATTACTGTCATCCGCGATGTCTGTCACAAACCGTTGCAATAGCGTTAACTGCTTCAAACTTTGGTTGATTATTGTCCCATCTCCAGCGCCAAACGCTTGACGACGTCTTTCGTTTCTCTAAATTGTACAAGCGTGAGATGGCGAGGTTTTGAACAGCCCCCACTCCACCACCGGTTCATTCCATCTTAACTTATAAGATTTACGAAGGATGTCGAAGCATGGAAATGGGTACTGTTAAGTGGTTCAACAACGCCAAAGGGTTTGGCTTCATCTGCCCCGAAGGCGGCGGCGAGGATATCTTCGCTCACTATTCCACCATTCAGATGGATGGTTACAGAACGCTCAAAGCCGGGCAGTCCGTCCGGTTCGATGTACACCAGGGACCAAAAGGCAATCATGCAAGCCTTATCGTACCCATTGAAGCAGAGACGGTTGCATAGCGCTCTGTTTTATTGTGTACATCCCGCAGTCAAAATGCCAGCCCGATCGGCTGGCATTTTTATTTTCGGGTTATTCCCGAGCCAGCGCATCCACCGGATCCAGCCGCGCCGCGTTGCGGGCGGGGAGCCAGCCAAACAAAATGCCGGTAAAGGTCGAACATAAAAATGCGGTAATAATGGCGACCGGCGAGAAACCAATCTCCCACCCGGGTAAAAAGAGCTGGAGCGCGAACGCAATCATCATCGAGAGCGCAATCCCCATCGCCCCGCCGACCAGGCACACCAGCACAGCCTCAATCAGAAACTGTTGCAGTACATCACTGGCTCTGGCCCCGACCGCCATGCGGATGCCAATCTCCCGGGTACGTTCCGTGACCGACACCAGCATGATATTCATCACCCCGATGCCGCCGACGACCAGCGAGATCACCGCCACCAGCGTGAGGAACAGCTGAAGAGTACGTGTGGTCTTTTCAGCCGTTTTCAAGAGGCCGTCCATGTTCCAGGTGAAGAAATCCTTCTTCCCGTGGCGCAACGTAAGCAACCGCTCAAGCTGCTGTTCGGCCAGCGCGCTGTCGTAGCCCTCCTTCACACGCACGGTGATGGAGTTGAGCCATGACTGCCCCATGATCCGCCCGGAAATCGTGGTGTAGGGCAACCAGACGCGCAGGATCTTGCTGCTGCCAAACATCGACTGTTTCTCTTCCGCCACACCAATGACCGTGGCAGGCATGTTGCCGACCAGGATCACTTCACCGACCACACTGGCTTTATTAGGGAAGAGTTGCCTGCGCGAGTTCGCATCCAGCACCACCACCTGCGCCCTGCCCGCCAGCTGTTCGGCATTAAAGGTCGCCCCTTCGCTGAAGGTCATGCCGTAGACGTTGAAGTAGTCCCCGCTGACGCCGTTGGCGCTGGCGGCAACGTCAACATTCCCTACCCGCAGACGCAGGTTTTGCGAAACGGCTGGCGTGGCGGAGTTTACCCACGGCTGCTTCTGAATCGCTGCCAGATCGTCATACTTTAGCGCCTGCTGATACTGCGGTTCGTCGTCGCCAAAGTCCTTGCCGGGATAGACATCAATGGTATTGGTACCGATGGCGCGAATATCGGCCAGCACCAGCTGCTTGGCGGCGTCGCCCACCACCACAATCGAGACCACCGAAGCAATACCGATGATAATCCCGAGCATGGTCAGCAGGGTGCGCATTTTGTTGGCCGCCATCGCCAGCCAGGCCATGTTCAGCGCTTCACGAAAGCCGCTGGAAAATTGTCCCCAGCCGGTTGAGGCCGGCAGAGCTTCTTTCGGGGCTGCCGCTCTGGACGCACGCGGCGGCGGGTTGCTGACCAGCTCGCCGTCGTGGATCTCAATAATGCGTTCCGCCTGCGCCGCCACCTGCGGATCGTGGGTAACGATGATCACCGTGTGCCCCTGATCGCGAAGCTGGTGGAGGATCGCCATCACCTCTTCACCGGAATGGCTGTCGAGCGCCCCGGTGGGTTCATCCGCGAGGATCACCTGCCCGCCATTCATCAGCGCGCGGGCAATACTCACGCGCTGCTGCTGGCCACCGGACAGCTGCGACGGCTGGTACTCCACGCGTTCAGCCAGCCCGAGACGCGTTAACAGCGTCTTCGCACGCTCAAGACGTTTCTTCCGCTCCACGCCTGCATAGACGGCTGGCACCTCGACGTTTTGCGCCGCGTTCAGGTGTGAGAGCAGGTGGTAACGCTGGAAGATAAAACCAAAATGTTCCCGGCGCAGCTTCGCCAGCGCGTCGCCGTCGAGCGTGGAGACATCCGTCCCGGCCACGCGATAGGTCCCGCTGGTGGGTTTATCCAGGCAGCCGAGAATGTTCATCAGCGTCGATTTACCGGAGCCTGACGCGCCGACAATCGCCACCATCTCGCCCGCTTCCACGCGCAGGGAGATACCTTTCAGCACCTCCACCGGACCGTCGCCCGACGGATAGCTGCGACGGATATCCTTCAGCTCAAGCAGCGCGGTCATTTCGCGGCTCCGGGCAGGCTTTCACTGACAACCACCTCCTCACCCTCTTCCAGCCCTTTCACCACCACCACATCGGTATCATTACGCGCGCCAATCACCACTTCGCGATCGCGCGTCTCGCCGTTGCGCAGCACTTTCACTTTATAGCGATTGTCCCCGGCGGATTCGCCCAGCGCGGAGAGCGGAATGGTGAGCACGTTCTTCACGCCGGTCAGCTGGATATGCACCTGGGCAGTCATATCCAGACGCAGCACGCCCTGTGGGTTTGGCACTTCAAAACGGGCGTAGTAAAAGATAGCGTCGTTAACCTTTTCCGGCGTCGGCAGAATGTCTTTCAGCACGCCTTCATAGCGCGTCTGCGGGTCGCCAAGCACGGTAAACCAGGCATTCTGCCCAGGTTTCAGATGGATAACATCCGCCTCGGAAACCTGCGCTTTGACCAGCATAGTGCTCATATCCGCCAGCGTCAGAATGTTAGGCGCCTGCTGGGCGGCAATTACCGTCTGCCCCTGCAGCGTGGTGATCTGGGTGACTTCACCGGCCATCGGCGCAACGATTTGCGTGTAGTCGAGGTTGGTTTTCGCCGTGTCCAGCGAGGCCTGATTACGTTTGATTTGTGCGTCGATGGTGCCAATCTGCGCCTGCTTGACCGCCAGCTCCGTCGTGGCAGTATCTAAATCCTGCTTCGAAATGGCCTGGGTTTTTGCCAGCGCCTGCTGACGGGTCAGCGTGACCTGGGCCAGATTACGTTCAGCCAGCGCCTGAGCACGCTGGGCGCGCAGCTCCATCAGCGTGGCTTCCACCTCGCGGATCTGGTTCTCGGCCTGTTCAGGATCGATAACACCCAGCAACTGGCCTTTTTTTACCTTATCACCGATCTCTACCGACAGCGTTTTCAGCTGGCCGCTGACCTGAGCGCCAACGTCAACCTTGCGCAATGCATCAAGCTTACCCGTCGCCAGGACGTTTTGCTGCAGTTCGCCGGGGCGAACGATCAGTGTCCGGTACTGCGGCACCGGTGCGTTAAGCACCTGCCATAACCAGAATCCACCGACTAAAATCACGACCGCCAGCAGCAGAAATAGCGTTCTGCGTTTTCCCTTGAGGTTCATAAATATTCCAAATAAATGTTCTGGCAATAATAAATGTTGATTCTATCTAAACGACTCCTTAACGAAACCCCTGTTCTCCGAAATCGTCCTAATTTGTTGACGAGATGTTGATATTCCTCTTGTTGAAATAGTGATATTCCAAAAGATTCAGGATTTATCATGTCTTCCATCGTCGATACGCCTTATTCCCCCCTGACGCAGCCTGCCTCCGGCTGGCAGCTTTTCAAAAACCTGGCTTTGGGTAAGCTTACCCCAGGACTGGCATGGCAGAATCCGGCTTATCGGCGCAAGTTCGTGTTACGGTCGCTTGCGGCTCCCGTCACCACCTCTCGCCTGTTGACGCGCCTGGCAAAACAGCCGCGTCTGATGCAGATATTACAAGCTCAGCCGGGGCTGCCCTGCCGGATGCACCGCCCGTGGCTGACGGTGAACATGGAACGTCAGCACGCGCTGGAGTCTCTTAACTGGCACTATCAGATCATGAGCCGCCAGCTTCCGGCGACGCTGCTGCAGGGCTATCTTTCGAAGCAGGGTGCCACGCTGCTGACCTTAACCGGTAAAGATGAACAGCACTTTACCGTTCGCCTGTGTGCTGATGCGTTTATGGATAAAGAGGGAGAAGCCACCCTCGTCTTCTGCGACGATCAAAATACAGTCCTGGCGGAGATAACCTTCACGCTCTGCCCTTTTGCCGGAAAATCGACGCTGTTCATTGGCGGTTTGCAGGGCGCAAAAGCGCATGTTCCCCATGAGCGGATCCAGAAAGCGACGAAGGCCTGCCATGGGCTGTTCCCGAAACGTCTGCTGGTTGAAACCGCCATGACGCTCGGCGCCGCTTTCCCGGTCGAACAGATTGTTGCCGTCAGTAACGACACCCATATTTATCGCAGCTGGCGCTACCGCAAGAAAAAAGAGGGAAAACTGCTGGCTGATTATGACAGCTTCTGGCTCTCCCTCGGCGGTGAAAAGCAGGATAGCGGTAACTTTATGCTGCCGCTTGTCATGCCGCGTAAACCGATGGAAGAGATCGCGAGCAAAAAACGTTCCGAATATCGCCGTCGCTACGAACTGCTGGACAGCCTGATTCAGCAGGTGAATCAGGCGACCCGAGGTTAATCCGCCCTCCCGCGTGCCAGCCACAGCACGCGGGAGAACATCTTCCTCAGCAGAGTGGGCACCGCCTCCACGCCCCGCCTTCCCGCTTCCGTCGCCACTTCAATGGCGAGATCCGGTTTTGACGAACGGTGTATCGCTTTGGCGATCACGCGGCGCATGTTCATCGGAACATCGACCGGCACCATCGCAATGCGGTGGAACACATCGTCAAACCCCTGACGATACATAAAGTGCTCCATGTCCATCGCGGGGAGCATGGTTAAATGGTCGCGCTCTTCTTCCCGTTCATTATTCAGCAGGCTACGCACGGTCGAGGCATACTTTTTACCCGCCTCGTCACCGTCCACCAGCACATGCCATTCAATACCCATCCGGCGGGCAAATTTTATCAGCGGTTTTAATCCCGACTGGGCAAATTCGATCACCTTAATGCCTTCCGCATCAAAATGGTGCCCACACTGACGCGCCAGTTCGTTGATGACCCAGGTCTCCGTTTCCCCTTCCACCAGCAGCCAACAGCGGGCAAAAAGTGACGACGCGCGATTAAAACGAATATGAAACGCGATGCGCCGCCCGTCTTCGGCATTTAAACCGCCAGGCCCGAGACGGTACGCGGAGACCCGCGAAGACTCGCGCACCAGACGGCAGATATGCTCAACCGGCGTCATGGATAATAGCTCACCAGAATTGGTGGTCGTAATACGCTGGAGCGGCAGCAAATTCAGCAGATGCCACGCCACCGAGAGCATGATGGGGTGAAGCCGCGTTTCAGGATCTTCCACCAGCAGCAACGGGCGGGCATCCCGGTCAAGACGCACGGTGCCTTTAGCCTGCAAAAGTGTTGAAAACAGCCCCAGAAGAATCACCCGATGGGTACGACCGCCGGGCCGGTCGATCATCCGGTTGATGATGTCGAGATAGCGCCAGCTGCGTTGTTCATCATGAGAGCGACGGCGCATCAGCCTGTGGCGCGACTCCGATGTCCCCTGCTCGGAAAAATAGTGCTCCAGCAGTTGTACCATCGCGGACAACCCCTGGCGAATCTGACCATCGGTCAGGTTTTGCGGACGCGACACCAGCTCACGCGCCAGAAAATCCAGCTCGCGGGCGGTGACTTCCACCTCCGGCATATTCGGTACCGTGCCGTTACGGATACGCCGCATAAAGCGCGCATCACGCAACCGCAATACCGGCGTCAGGCGGGTCAGGTGGCGAGCCAAATCGTCGATGTTGTCCAGTGGGATCGGGTTGGCTTTTTCATCAAGAAACTCGCGCAGGGTCAGGACCCCTTCGTTTTCCGCCATCTCGCCTTCCAGGCGATAGAAAATCCGGTGGAAATCATCGTCACAGGGCACCCAACAGGGTGACAGCGGGCGGAAGCGACGCACGCGGTGACGGCCTGGCTCGGATTCACGGAACGTCAGGATAATATGCAGGTGCTTCTCGCGTCCCGTCACGTCCCCGGGCGGGAACCAGAAATCGTCGTGGACAAAGTGATACAGATCGTCTTCGGGGGATAGCAGTAACGTCAGCGCATCGAGCAGGCTGGACTTACCCCACGCGTTCTCGCCGATCAGGACGTTGTTCTGCTCAAGCTGCAGCGACAGGCGGTTAATACCGCGAAACCCGACAATTTCCACACGTTCGAGAAGCATAAATCCCCCGCGAAATGAACACTTTTTCCTTTAAGTTATCAGCAGTATAGCGGGAGGAATCTTGTCACGACAGCATAACATTCACCCTGACAAGAATTGGTCTATGCTCTATTTACCGCTCATTTGAACAAGGAATGACATCACATTGCCTTAAATCAAATTTATCGAATTTATTTAAGTGGCGAAGGGATGTTGTTGGTTTCTAAAATACGGGCTCTTTGAGTCGTCATCCCTTTATGGCGATATATCCCGCCCGCGGGAAAGCGCGCGGAAATTATTTGAGGTGGTTATGTTTAGAAAATTGGCTGCAGAATGTTTTGGTACATTCTGGCTGGTATTTGGTGGCTGCGGTAGCGCCGTTCTGGCAGCAGCGTTCCCGGAATTAGGCATTGGTTTTGTCGGCGTCGCGCTGGCGTTTGGCTTAACCGTATTAACCATGGCCTTCGCCGTGGGGCATATTTCCGGTGGTCATTTTAACCCGGCTGTGACGTTAGGTTTATGGGCGGGCGGTCGTTTTCCTGCTAAAGACATCATTGGCTACATCGTGGCGCAGGTGGTGGGCGGTATTATTGCGGCTGGCGTTCTGTACGTTATTGCCAGCGGTAAGGCCGGCTTTGACGCGGCCGCCAGCGGCTTCGCCTCAAACGGCTTTGGCGAGCACTCGCCGGGCGGTTACTCCATGCTGTCTGCCATCGTGATTGAAATTGTGCTGACCGCGGGCTTCCTGCTGGTGATCCACGGCGCCACCGACAAACACGCGCCTGCTGGCTTTGCCCCGATTGCTATTGGTCTGGCGCTGACGCTTATCCACCTGATTTCAATTCCGGTCACCAACACCTCCGTTAACCCGGCACGCAGTACCGCCGTCGCCATCTTCCAGGGCGGCTGGGCGCTTGAGCAGCTGTGGCTGTTCTGGGTGATGCCAATTATCGGCGGTATTCTGGGCGGCGTGCTGTATCGTACCCTGCTGGAAAAACGCGATTAATCTTTCCCTCCCTCTCCCCGTGGGAGAGGGCCGGGGTGAGGGCAACAGGCCGCACATACAAGCCGGGTAAGGCGTAGCCGCCACCCGGCTTTCTTTTGCCGCTTTACTGAATAGCCTTTATTGGGTAGTGTCTCTGGCGCTCAACAGACACTCAAAAGGACCGGCTGTTCATGTTTTCAGGACTCCTCATTATTCTGCTGCCCCTGATTGCGGGCTACCTTATTCCGCTGCGTCAGGAATCCGCATTACGGCTTATCAACCGTTTTCTCAGCGGGATTGTTTACCTCATTCTTTTCTTTATGGGGATCAGCCTGGCCTTCCTGGATAACCTGTCCGCGAATTTACTCTCCATTTTGCATTATTCAGCCGTCACGGTTACGGTTATTTTGCTGTGCAATATTGCCGCACTGCTGTGGCTGGAACGCACCATTCCCTGGAAAAACCATCACCTCCAGGAAAAGCTGCCCTCCCGTATTGCGATGGCACTTGAGTCATTAAAACTCTGCGGCGTCGTGGTGCTCGGTTTTCTTCTGGGTCTCACCGGATGGGCATTTTTACGGCACGCGACAGAAGCCAGTGAATATACCCTGATCTTCCTGCTGTTCCTGATTGGTATCCAGCTGCGAAATAACGGCATGACCCTGAAACAGATTGTCCTCAACCGTCGGGGAATGATTATTGCCGTAATGGTTGTCGCCAGCTCAATGGTGGCGGGTGTGATTAATGCTTTTATTCTCGATCTGCCGCTGAAAACCGGCCTGGCAATGGCCTCCGGATTTGGCTGGTACTCCCTTTCCGGTATTCTGCTGACTGAATCATTCGGTCCGGTGATCGGCAGCGCCGCCTTCTTTAACGATCTGGCGCGTGAGCTGATTGCCATTATGCTGATCCCGGGGCTGGTTCGCCGCAGTCGCTCTACCGCACTGGGTCTGTGCGGCGCGACCTCGATGGACTTTACCCTGCCGGTACTTCAGCGCTCAGGCGGGCTGGAAATGGTGCCCGCGGCCATCGTGCACGGCTTTATTTTGAGTTTACTGGTTCCCATTCTGATGGCGTTCTTCTCTGCCTGATACTTCTTTGGCGGTAGGGTGCCTGCCGCCAAAATTGCGCTAAATCAATCTCCCTCTATTTTGTAGCAGAAAGCGCTTTTCACCGTTCTGGCACAGGCATAACCTTAAACATGTATATCAAATATAACTTTAACAGGTGTGATTATGTTTTGTGTGCAATGTGAACAAACCATCCGTACCCCGGCAGGCAATGGCTGCTCTTACGCGCAGGGTATGTGCGGCAAAACCGCAGAAACATCAGACCTGCAGGACCTGCTGATTGCTGCCCTGCAAGGCCTTTCCGCATGGGCATTCAAAGCCCGCGAATACGGCATCGTCGACCACTACGTCGACAGCTTCGCGCCGCGCGCATTCTTTTCTACGCTGACCAACGTTAACTTTGATTCCCCTCGTATCGTCGGCTATGCCCGTGAAGCTATCGCCCTGCGTGAAGCGCTGAAAGCGCAGTGCCTGAACGCTGATGCTAACGCTCGCGTGGACAACCCGATGTCAGAACTCCAGCTGGCGAGTGATGACCTGGGCGACCTCCAGCGTCAGGCGGCAGACTTTACCCCGAATAAAGACAAAGCGGCGATTGGCGAGAACATTCTCGGCCTGCGCCTGCTGTGCCTGTACGGTCTGAAAGGCGCAGCGGCGTATATGGAGCACGCGCACGTTCTCGGTCAGTACGACAACGATATCTACGCGCAGTACCACAAAATCATGGCGTGGCTGGGTACCTGGCCTGCCGATATGAACGCCCTGCTTGAGTGCTCAATGGAAATCGGCCAGATGAACTTCCGCGTGATGAGCATTCTGGATGCCGGTGAAACCAGTACCTACGGCCACCCGACGCCAACGCAGGTCAACGTGAAGGCGACCGAGGGTAAATGTATCCTGATCTCCGGTCATGACCTGAAAGATCTCTACAACCTGCTGAAGCAGACTGAAGGCACTGGCGTCAACGTTTATACCCACGGCGAAATGCTGCCTGCGCACGGCTACCCGGAGCTGCGTAAATTCAAACATCTGATCGGTAACTACGGCAGCGGCTGGCAGAACCAGCAGGTGGAGTTCGCCCGCTTCCCTGGCCCTATCGTGATGACCTCTAACTGCATCATCGACCCTACCGTGGGCGCGTATGACGACCGCATCTGGACCCGCAGCATCGTCGGCTGGCCGGGCGTGAGCCACCTCGAAGGCGACGATTTCGGTCCGGTTATTGCCCAGGCGCAGCAGATGGCGGGCTTCCCGTACAGCGAAATTCCGCATCTGATCACCGTCGGCTTTGGCCGTGAAACCCTGCTCGGCGCCGCAGATTCGCTGATCGATCTCGTCAGCCGTGAAAAGCTGCGCCACATCTTCCTCGTCGGCGGCTGCGACGGCGCGCGCGGTGAGCGTAACTACTTCACCGATTTCGCCACCAGCGTACCGGACGATTGCCTGATCCTGACCCTGGCGTGCGGTAAATACCGTTTCAACAAGCTGGACTTCGGCAATATCGAAGGTCTGCCGCGCCTGATCGATGCGGGCCAGTGTAACGATGCTTACTCGGCCATTATTCTGGCGGTTACCCTGGCGGAGAAACTGGGCTGTGGCGTGAACGACCTGCCGCTGTCGCTGGTGCTTTCGTGGTTTGAGCAGAAAGCGATCGTCATCCTGCTGACCCTGCTCTCTCTGGGCGTGACCAACATCGTGACCGGCCCGACCGCGCCAGGCTTCCTGACGCCGGACCTGCTGGCCGTGCTGAACGAAAAATTCGGCCTGCGCTCCGTCACCAACGTTGAAGATGATATGAAGCAGCTGCTGAGCGCGTAAGGAGTTATTCATGACCATGCCAACCTCACAATGTCCGTGGAGGATGCAGGTTCATCACATCCACCAGGAGACGCCGGATGTGTGGACGCTCTCACTGATTTGCCACGATTACTATCCGTACCGTGCCGGTCAGTATGCGCTGGTCAGTGTCCGCCATTCGGCGGACACCCTGCGTGCCTACACGATCTCCTCAACGCCGGGCGTGAGCGAATACATCACGCTTACCATTCGCCGTATTGATGACGGTGCCGGCTCGCAGTGGCTGACCCGTGACGTGAAGCGCGGAGACTATATCTGGCTGTCAGACGCCCAGGGCGATTTCACCTGTGACGACAAGGCGGAAGATAAATTCCTGCTGCTGGCGGCGGGCTGTGGCGTCACGCCGATTATGTCCATGCGCCGCTGGCTGGCGAAAAACCGTCCGCAGGCCGACGTGCAGGTGATCTTTAGCGTTCGCTCTCCGGAAGATGTCATTTTTGCCGAGGAGTGGCGTAATTATCCGGTAACACTGGTGGCAGAACACAATGCGGTCCACGGTTTTGTGCCCGGCCGTCTGAGCCGCGAGCTGCTGCAAAGCGTGCCGGATATTGCGCACCGTACCGTGATGACCTGCGGCCCGGCGCCTTACATGGATACCGTCGAGAAAGAAGTGAAGGCGCTTGGCGTGACCCGCTTCTTCAAGGAGCAATTCTTCACGCCGGTAGCGGAGGCGGCAACCAGCGGGATTCAGTTTACTAAGCTACAGCCTGCGCAGACCTTCTTTGGCCGCGTGGGAACGACTTTGCTGGAGGCACTCGAAAGCAATAAGGTACCGGTAGTGGCCGCCTGCCGTGCGGGCGTATGCGGTTGCTGTAAGACGAAAGTGGTTTCAGGTGAGTACACTGTCACCAGTACCATGACGCTCTCCGACGCGGAAATTGCCGAAGGTTACGTGCTGGCGTGCTCATGCCATCCGCAGGGGGATCTGGTCCTCGCATAATCTGATGCGGTGCCCCCGTTTTTGCCGGGTGGCACTGCGTTTACCCGGCCTACCTTGTAGGGGCTGGATCGTCGTAGGCCCGGTAAGCGCTAGCGCCACCGGGCTTATAATCAGGCGGCACAGTGTTTGTGCCGAACTACATATGGTTGCTGCGTGTACGGCAGTGAACTATTGATAGATGGCGTCGTTGTATTCCGCGACTTTATAAGCTGCCTGTATTGCACTAAGCGCATCTGTGACAAGGTAAGGAGTTCAGATTGTTTTCTAAGCTGCCTGTACGGCAGTGAACGTACTGAACAGACGGAAACACAGTGTCGGACTTTTCTAAGCTGCCTGTACGGCAATGAAATCTGTTTTCGCGCCTCCGTGCAGGAGGTTTTCTTTCTAAGCTGCCTGTACGGCAGTGAACACAAACGATGTCCTTGAGGCTCGGATTAAAGATTTCTAAGCTGCCTGTACGGCAGTGAACTGAGAGTTTCGATACTCCGGACTATCGTGATTTTTCTAAGCTGCCTGTACGGCAGTGCACGATCGCGTTCATATTTGCAACATGCCTGAAGATTTCTAAGCTGCCTGTACGGCAGTGCACAGTTTTAACACCATCCCGTCCTCCGGGATTCTTTTCTAAGCTGCCTGTACGGCAGTGAACGTTTTTGTTGAGCCGGTGCAGCTCATAGCGACTTTCTAAGCTGCCTGTACGGCAGTGAACTGAGAGTTTCGATACTCCGGACTATCGTGATTTTTCTAAGCTGCCTGTACGGCAGTGCACGATCGCGTTCATATTTGCAACATGCCTGAAGATTTCTAAGCTGCCTGTACGGCAGTGCACAGTTTTAACACCATCCCGTCCTCCGGGATTCTTTTCTAAGCTGCCTGTACGGCAGTGAACGTTTTTGTTGAGCCGGTGCAGCTCATAGCGACTTTCTAAGCTGCCTGTACGGCAGTGAACAGTTGAAATGGCTGATCGTAACCCGAAGTGTAGTTTCTAAGCTGCCTGTACGGCAGTGAACCCATTCGTTCTCATGGATCAGAAGGGTTTCCTTTTCTAAGCTGCCTGTACGGCAGTGAACGACGCTATCTGCGGGTTGAACACGAACGTGCACTTTCTAAGCTGCCTGTACGGCAGTGAACGAAAAACTGCCGCTGTCGCCTGAAGTACAACATTTCTAAGCTGCCTGTACGGCAGTGAACTCACGTTTTGATATGGCCCCGTTGAAATGACTTTTCTAAGCTGCCTGTACGGCAGTGAACTACAACTACCCTCGCATCAATCAGTTAGTGCATTTCTAAGCTGCCTGTACGGCAGTGAACTCGTTCCCTTTTCTCGTGCATAACCAACCATCATTTCTAAGCTGCCTGTACGGCAGTGAACTCAGGCGTTGTGAGAGTGAACCCACTGCCAACTTTCTAAGCTGCCTGTACGGCAGTGAACGTCGAGTCTTGATTACGTGGCGGATTTTTGCATTTCTAAGCTGCCTGTACGGCAGTGAACGGCGCAGCTGACGGGTAACGCAGTGTCGGAACATTTCTAAGCTGCCTGTACGGCAGTGAACTGGAACAATCTACACCTATCACGTTGTCAGATAAAGAAATAACCTAAAAAATCGTCTCGATCCCTTTTTTCTTCACATACATTTCAGCACAATAAAATCAATAAGTTAAAAACAGCCAATAAAAAAGGGTCTATAGACCCCTTCCTTCATACCAGAGCACAAACCTCAACGCCACGCCGGTGCTTTCCCCAGCGCAAACCGCCCTGCCCCTAAAAATGCCACCGCCAGCGAGCCAATAAAGAAGTACACCAGGCTTTCAATCGCCCATGCCCCAACCTTATCGAGGGCGAGCGTTTCACCCATTCCTACCATAAGCCATGCCACAATCATCGTAAACGCCAGCATCAGCGCGGCCGGGCGCGTAAAGAGCCCGACAATAATCAACATCGGTGCCACCACTTCGCCAATCAACACGCCATAAGCGATAAACCCCGGCAACCCTTTTTCCACCAGCATGCCGCTGATAAAGCCCACGCCGCCGAATAACTTGTGCAAACCGTGAAAGAGCATCAACCCACCGACGGCAAGTCGTAACAAGAGTTTGCCAAGATCGTCGCACGATAGCTTTTCATTAACAGCAATTAACAATGATTTAACCATTTGAAATGATTCCTGTTTTCACCTGAGTCAGCACCAGATTATGCCGAATTATCGCGCAAGGAAACGCTGTTAATTGAGGGGTATTGAGCAGGCAATACAGCGACTTTCTTCTAAGCTTGTAAGCGATATCACAAAAAGGAGAAGGACACCCATGAAACAAACCGTGGCTGCATATATAGCGAAAACCCTGGAACAGGCTGGCGTGAAACGTATCTGGGGCGTAACCGGCGATTCCCTGAACGGACTGAGCGACAGCCTTAACAAAATGAAAACCATTGAATGGATGCCGACCCGCCATGAAGAGGTCGCCGCATTTGCCGCGGGAGCCGAAGCGCAGCTCACCGGTGAACTGGCCGTGTGTGCAGGCTCGTGCGGGCCAGGTAACCTGCATCTGATCAACGGTCTGTTTGACTGCCACCGTAACCACGTGCCGGTGCTGGCGATTGCCGCCCATATCCCCTCTTCCGAAATCGGTAGCGGCTATTTTCAGGAGACGCATCCGCAGGAGCTGTTCCGTGAATGCAGCCACTATTGCGAACTGGTTTCATCCCCGGAGCAGATCCCGCAGGTTCTGGCTATCGCCATGCGCAAGGCGGTGCTGAACCGCGGCGTGTCGGTGGTCGTTATCCCGGGTGATGTGGCCCTCAAGTCCGCACCAGAAGGGGCCAGCACCCACTGGTATCACGCCCCGCAGCCTGTGGTGACGCCTGCGGAAGAAGAGCTGAAAAAGCTGGCGCAGCTGCTGCGTTACTCCAGCAATATTGCCCTGATGTGCGGTAGCGGCTGCGCGGGCGCGCACAAGGAGCTACTTGAATTCGCGGGTAAGCTAAAAGCCCCCATTGTTCACGCCCTGCGCGGCAAAGAGCACGTCGAGTACGACAACCCCTACGATGTGGGAATGACCGGGCTGATCGGTTTCTCCAGCGGGTTCCACACCATGATGAACGCCGACACGCTGATTTTACTCGGTACCCAGTTCCCTTACCGCGCGTTTTACCCGACGGATGCCAAAATCATTCAGATCGATATCAATCCGGCCAGCATCGGCGCGCACAGCAAGGTGGATATGGCGCTGGTAGGCGATATCAAATCCACCCTGGCCGCCCTGCTGCCGCTGCTCGAGGAGAAAACGGATCGCGCGTTTCTTGATAAAGCCCTCAGTGACTACCGCGATGCCCGTAAGGGGCTGGACGATCTCGCCAAACCGAGCGACAAAGCCATCCACCCGCAGTACCTGGCACAGCAGATCAGCCATTTCGCTGACGACGACGCCATTTTTACCTGCGACGTCGGCACGCCAACCGTCTGGGCAGCACGCTACCTGAAGATGAACGGCAAACGCCGCCTGCTGGGTTCGTTCAACCACGGCTCGATGGCCAACGCCATGCCGCAGGCGCTGGGCGCAAAAGCGACGGCACCGGAACGTCAGGTGGTGGCCATGTGCGGCGACGGCGGGTTTAGCATGCTCATGGGTGATTTTCTCTCCGTGGTACAGATGAAGCTGCCGCTCAAAATCGTGGTCTTCAACAACAGCGTACTGGGCTTTGTGGCGATGGAGATGAAGGCCGGTGGTTATCTGACGGACGGTACCGAACTGCATGACACCAACTTCGCGCGCATTGCCGAGGCGTGCGGCATCACCGGTATTCGCGTGGAAAAAGCGTCTGACGTGGATGAAGCCCTGCAGCGCGCCTTTTCTATCGACGGTCCGGTGCTGGTGGATGTGGTAGTCGCCAAAGAAGAGCTGGCTATTCCACCGCAAATCAAGCTGGAACAGGCGAAAGGTTTTAGCCTCTATATGCTGCGCGCCATCATCAGCGGCCGAGGTGATGAAGTGATCGAACTGGCAAAAACCAACTGGCTCAGGTAAAACATTTCACGTGACCTCTTAAAATAAAGGGATGTGAAATGATTGATTTGCGTAGTGATACCGTTACCCGCCCGAGCCGTGCCATGCTCGAAGAGATGATGGCCGCCCCGGTCGGGGACGACGTCTACGGCGATGACCCGACGGTCAACGCGTTACAGCGCTATGCGGCAGAGCTGAGTGGCAAGGAGGCCGCGCTGTTCCTGTCGACCGGCACGCAGGCGAACCTCGTGGCGCTGCTCAGCCACTGCGAGCGCGGCGAAGAGTATATTGTCGGCCAGGGCGCGCATAACTATCTCTACGAAGCCGGCGGTGCGGCGGTGCTCGGCAGCATCCAGCCGCAGCCGATTGACGCCGCGCCGGACGGTACACTCCCGCTCGATAAGGTCGCGGCAAAAATCAAAGCCGACGATATTCATTTCGCCCGCACGAAACTGCTCAGTCTGGAAAATACCCACAACGGTAAAGTGCTGCCGCGCGAGTACCTGAAAGCGGCATGGGACTTCACCCGCGAGCGCAAGCTCGGCCTGCACGTTGACGGTGCGCGCATTTTTAACGCCGTAGTGGCGTACGGCTGCGAGCTGAAAGAGATTACGCAATATTGCGACTCGTTCACCATTTGCCTCTCCAAAGGGCTGGGTACGCCGGTGGGTTCCCTGCTGGTCGGCAATGCGGATTACATCAAGCGCGCCAACCGCTGGCGTAAGATGACCGGCGGCGGCATGCGCCAGGCCGGTATTCTGGCGGCGGCGGGTCTGTATGCTCTCAAAAATAACGTGGCGCGCCTGAAAGACGATCACGATAACGCCGCATGGATGGCCACACAGCTGCGCGAGATCGGAGCGGACGTGATGCGCCACGACACCAACATGCTGTTCATTCGCGTGGGCGATGACCACGCCGCTGCGCTGGGCGAATTTATGAAAGCGCGCGGCGTGCTGATCAACGCCTCTCCGGTGGTGCGTCTGGTCATGCACCTCGACGTGAACCGCGAACAGCTGGCAGAGGTGGTGAAACACTGGCAGGCGTTTTTACAGCGCTAAGGAGCCTCACGTGCCGCAACGCATTCTGGTGCTGGGCGCCAGCGGGTATATCGGTCAGCATCTCACCACGGCGTTGAGCCAGCGGGGACATCAGGTGCTGGCAGCGGCACGCAACACCGACCGCCTGCAAAAGCTGGCGTTGCCGGGCGTCACCTGCCACAACGTTGACCTCAACTGGCCGAAGGCGCTTCCCGCGCTGCTGGAAGAGGTCGACACGCTTTACTACCTGGTCCACAGCATGGGCGAAGGCGGTGATTTTATCGCCCACGAGCGACAGGTGGCGTTGAACGTCCGCGATGCCCTGCTGCAAACGCCAGTGAAGCAGGTGATTTTTTTAAGTTCGCTCCAGGCGCCTGAGAGCGAGCAGTCCGATCACCTGCGCGCGCGCCAGCTGACGGCGGACACCCTGCGCGGGGCGAATATCCCCGTCACCGAACTGCGCGCAGGGATCATCGTCGGCGCGGGCTCAGCCGCTTTTGAAGTGATGCGCGATATGGTCTACAACCTGCCGGTACTGACGCCGCCGCGCTGGGTCCGCTCGCGCACCACGCCGATTGCGCTGGAGAACTTGCTCCACTATCTGGTGGCATTGCTCGATCACCCGGCGGAGCAACACCGGGTGCTTGAAGCAGCAGGCCCTGAAGTGCTGAGCTATCAGCAGCAGTTCGAACATTTCATGCGCGTCAGCGGACGCCGCCGCTGGCTGATCCCCATCCCCTTCCCGACCCGCTGGATCTCAGTCTGGTTTTTAAATGTGATCACCTCCGTGCCGCCGACCACCGCCAAAGCGCTGATTCAGGGGCTGAAACACGATCTGCTGGCGGACGATCGCGAGCTGCGCGCCTTAATCCCTCAGGATCTGATCCGGTTTGACGACGCGGTACGCAATACGCTGAAAGAAGAAGAGCAGCTGGTGAACTCCAGCGACTGGGGTTATGACGCGCAGGCCTTTGCCCGCTGGCGGCCGGAGTACGGTTATTACCCGAAACAGGCGGGCTGCACGGTAAAAACCTCTGCCAGCCTTGAGGCGCTGTGGGAAGTGGTGAACCAAATTGGCGGCAAAGAACGTTATTTCTTCGGCAATCTTCTCTGGCAAACGCGTGGGACAATGGATCTGCTGGTGGGGCACAGGCTGGCGAAAGGTCGCCCGGCACGCCCGTATCTTGAGGTGGGCGACGCGGTGGACAGCTGGAAAGTGATCATCGTCGAGCCGGAAAAGCAGCTGGCGTTGTTGTTCGGTATGAAAGCGCCGGGGCTGGGGCGACTCTGCTTCACCCTCAAGGATAAAGGCGATCGCCGGGAACTGGACGTCCGCGCCTGGTGGCACCCGCACGGGATGCCGGGCCTGTTTTACTGGCTGTTCATGATCCCCGCCCATCTTTTTATCTTCCGGGGAATGGCGAAACGAATTGCGCAACTGGCAGAACAAAAAACGAAAATAACTCATTAAAACGCTTTTTCTTTCACCTTTCCCATTGCATAGCGCCGTAATTCACGAAAGAATGCGCACGAAATTCTTTTTCAACACAGTGGATTGATATGAAGGTACTGGTTACCGGGGCGACCAGCGGCTTAGGCCGAAATGCGGTCGAATTTCTGCGCAACAAGGGCATTAGCGTCAGGGCTACCGGTCGCAACGAGGCGATGGGAAAACTGCTGCAAAAAATGGGCGCAGAGTTCGTCCATGCCGACCTGACGGAGCTGGTCTCCTCGCAGGCGAAGGTGATGCTCGCCGGAATCGATACGCTGTGGCACTGCTCCAGTTTTACCTCTCCGTGGGGGACCCAGGAAGCCTTCGATCTCGCCAACGTGCGGGCCACCCGCCGTCTGGGCGAATGGGCCGTTGCCTGGGGGGTACGTAACTTTATTCATATCTCCTCCCCGTCGCTCTATTTCGACTATCACCACCATCGCGATGTGCAGGAAGATTTCCGTCCGGCACGCTTTGCCTGTGAATTTGCGCGCAGCAAGGCGGCCAGTGAAGAGGTGATCGACCTGCTGGCGCAGTCGAACCCGCACACCCGCTTTACGGTACTGCGTCCGCAGAGCCTGTTCGGACCGCACGACAAAGTGTTTATTCCGCGCCTGGCGCAGATGATGCATCACTACGGCAGCGTGCTGCTGCCGCGCGGTGGCGATGCGCTGGTGGATATGACCTATTACGAAAACGCCGTCCACGCCATGTGGCTGGCCAGCCAGCCGGACTGCGATAAGCTGATCTCTGGCCGCGCCTATAACATCACCAACGGCGAACCCTGTACGCTACGCAGCATTGTGCAGCGGCTGATTGATGAACTGCAGATCGACTGCCGCATCCGTTCTGTCCCCTACCCCATGCTTGACATGATTGCCCGCAGCATGGAGCGATTTGGCAGTAAAGCGGCCAAAGAACCTGCGCTGACGCATTACGGCGTCTCTAAACTCAATTTTGATTTCACGCTGGATATTTCGCGGGCAGAGAACGAACTGGGGTATCGGCCGGTGGTGACGCTAGATGAAGGGATTGTGCGCACGGCGGCGTGGTTACGGGATCACGGGAAACTGCACCGCTAGCCTGTTGCCCGGTGGCGGCTTCGCCTTACCGGGTCTACAACTGCACCGTACCGCTGGAGAGGGTGCAAAAACTAAAACGGCAACCTTTCGGTTGCCGTTTGCTATTACAGAGCGGTCCAGGCATCAGACCATGCCAGGCCAGCGCCTGGTTCATAGTATGCCGGGGCGTTGTTACACCAGCCGCTGTACGGGAACGGTTTGCACTGGAACAGTTTACCGTGGTTGTTCACGATATCGCCTGCCTTGTACTTGCTGTTCGCGCTCCACGCCGCGTAATCGCCAGACGTACCTTCGTCCGGAGACGGTGCTGCTTTGGCTTTCACGTTCAGCAGATAAGAGGTGGTGCTGCTCAACTCACCGTCGCTCACGGTCAGGCTGATTTCAATCTGCTGAGCCGTTGCAGACTCTGGAGCAGTAAAGGTGACAACCGCTTTATCCTGACCGGTTACGGTCTGACCGTCCTGGGAACGCCAGGTGTAGGTCAGCGCGTTGCCGTCTGCATCGGTAGAACCTTCCGCGCTCAGAGAGACATGAGCACCCGCCTCAACGGCGCCGATTGGACCCGCGATATGCGCCACCGGCGCGTGGTTCACCACAGCAGGTTCAGCCGGGGTTTCATCCGGAACTGGCGCTGGCGCCGGCGTTTCGTCTTCTGACGGCGTAGGCGTTGGCGTTACCGGGGTTTCATCCGGCGTAACGGAACCGTCATCGTTAACGATGTTCACGTTAAAGAACTTCTGCACGCACTTGCTGTAATCACCCTCTTTGAACGCGCTGAACGGCGTCTGGTAGCCGACGAGCTGGCAAGAGTAGGTTGCACCGCTTGGCGTATCCGCGCTCCATCCCCAGTCCTGCTCCCAGTAAATCTTCAGCGCGCCAGCACCGCCTTCGTCGAACTGCTTCATGTTCGCGCAGCCCAGCACTTCGTTCGCCGGAACAGGGACCTTCAGGTAGTTCGCGAACTCTTTGTAGTACTTGATACGGTTTTCAGACTGTGCAATTTCAGTTGGACCGCCGCACTCAACGCCACCGTTGATGATCTGGGTGGTCACGCCGAAGCCAGGGACCAGGCCGTTGGCTTTATCGTGATCGTTCGGCTGCCATGTACCGTCGATAACCTGCAGCATGCTTGGTTTAGGCGGCTGTGGATAGGCGAAGAAGAAGATCGCACTCGCCAGGTTCAGCCAGGTATCCGCCACCAGCTCAGGTTTGTCGAGCAGCGTACGTACGTCACCGTACATCGCTTCAGAGAACGGGCCGTAGTTGTAGTTGTAGGACAACTGCTTCGCACCGCGACCGAAGTAGCTCAGGAAGTCGCCGTCTTTATCTTTACCGCACGGCCAGGTCTGACCCTGCCAGACGTCCGGGTTACATTCGCCGTTATAGCCGCCCTTCTGGCCTTCGCTCCAGCCCATCTCACGCACGTGAACCAGGGCCTGACGCCATTCGGCTTCCGGACGCCAGCTTTCGTGACCGCCCGTTTCCTGAGCAAAGTGGGCAAACATGGTTGCCAGCTCTTTACGGCAGATAGCGTCACTGTCGCGACCGTCATTGTAGGTCTTACACAGCGCCGGGAATTTACCAACCGCTTTCAGGAAGTTGCTGTAGGTGTACGCCTGCGCGCGCAGCGGGAAGAGATATTCCCAGTCGCTGGCTTTCACGATCCCTTCCACGCGTTTCACGTTCTCCGGGTTCGCCGCACGACCAGGTTCAATCAGTTCAACCTGGGCGTTGTCCAGCGTCTTAATGGTTTCCTTTACGGCATCCATCAGCGGGAAGCTGGTCAGCTCTTTCTCTTTCTTCGCCAGATCGCTGGCGTTCATGGTGTATGGTTCACTGGTGGTCGCTTGCAGCGAGGCAGCCTGCGCCATAAACGGTGCTACGCATGCGCCGGCAACGAGAACACTCAGTAACGTCCTTTTGTTCATTTCACTATTCCTGTTTATTTAAGTTAAATAATAACAATCCAGGCTTATGTATTAATCCGTTAATAAATAAACCGCAGACAGCTGTTTTCTCTTTTCGAAGAACACCCTCAGGAATTCTTCAAAAATAAAAAACTCATTCGTTTGCTGTCGCTTTCAGTTCCTGATATTTTTTCCACACTTTGTGGGCGTATATCATGCGTTGCGGATAATTTTCTTTCTTTAATCCGGCGTTATAGGCGCCGACCGCCTCCCAGTTATAGCCATACACTTTAATCATGCTGGATAAAATCGATGCGCCAACCATAATCGAGGTACAGGGTTCGGTTATTAGCCGATATTCATCTATCCCCCTGCTCTCCAGTGCCGAAAAATGTGAGCTGTTAATTTGCATCAACCCCACGTCACGCGTACCGTCATGGTTTCTGCCGACCGCATACGGGTTCATTCCCGACTCCACATTGGCAATCGCGTACAGTAAATAAGGATCGACGTGATAATAATGTGCCGCTTTATCCCAACAGTTTGCCAGCGCGCTTTGGCTGATAATTAATAATAAAAAAATTAACTTTTTCATTTTTACCTGCTGACCGTTTCGTTTATTTCTCCTTAACAACATCCTGTAAAATCATTTTTGATTTACTCCCCCCTTATACGGGGGGAGTCTTTATCAGCTCAGATTATTGGCAATCTGTCGCTGGGCCTTCTTTGACCCATACATCGCTGTTCGCTGGGTTGTCACCACGGGTCCACCATTTGGCACGGTAAACGTTGCCCTGGTAAGTAGTGGTTTCGCCGCCGTTGTACACCAGATCAGAACGCCAGTTCATCTTCACGTTGCTCGCAAGTTCCCATGCGTCCACGCCGAAGCCAGGCTGGTTGCCCTGAGTCCAGTACTTCGCTTTCCACACCAGATGGTCGAAGCTTACGGTATCGCCAGTGTTGTAGATTTTGCTGGAATCCCACGCGGCGTAGTTGCCGGCGTTGGCGTCAACCGGTGCGTCGCAGCTGCCGGTTGCAGTGCCTTCGTCAGATGGCGGAGTCACGTCATCAGCAGGTGGTGTAACTTCGTCAGACGGCGGAGTCACGTCATCAGCTGGCGGCGTCACGTCGGCTGGTTTCGGATTAACCGTTACCTGGACGTTAGACTGCACGCTGGTTTTACCATCGCCTACCACCACACTCAGGGTGTAGGAAGAGGTAGAAGCCACTTCTGGCGCAGTGATGGTCACGTTCGCGGTGTCAGTACCGGTCGCGTGCATATCTGCCGGAACGCTCCAGGTATAGGTCAGGTTATCACCGTCTGGATCCGCAGCCTGCGCATGCACAACATAGGTTTCACCCGCCTGCAGCGTCACCGCTTCCATTGGGTTCACAACCGGTGCCTGGTTAGCCTTCGGCGCCTTGTTAACAACCTGCACGTCAATCGCGTTGCTCAGGCCTTTGGCGTCGGTAACCGTCAGGCGGAACACCATGGTCTGATCGCTGGTCGCAGCCGCAACGTTGAAGGTCGCTTTCGCTTTGGTGCTGTTGGTCAGGGTGACCGATGGGCCAGAAACCTGAGTCCATTTGTAGGTAATCGCATCGCCGTCTGGATCGCTGGACGCGGAACCATCGAGCGTAACGGTTGCCGGGCCAGAAACGTTCTGGTCTGCAGAAGAGGCGATTGGCGCATGGTTGGTCACAACAGGATCAACCGGCGTAGAGCCGCCACCCAGCAGGCTTTCGTTCATGGCGTTCAGGATGTCGCCGGTATCGGAGTCAATAGACCATGCGAACAGACCGCCCAGGTTTTTCTGAAGCACGTATTTGCCTTTTGCAGCAGTAGAACGCGCGTCTTCATAGGTGATCAGGTCACCCGTCGTTTTGTTGAACACGTATGGCGCTTCTGCATCCGCGTCGTAGCCGTATTCCCAGCCTGGTTTGCCTTTGTACTCGTTAACGATCTGACGATAGTCAACCACGCCCGGTTCCCAGGTACCTTTCACCATACCGGTCGCGGTACCGGTGAACGGATTGTTACCGGTGTAGCCGTGTACACCCGTCCAGCCGCGGCCATACATGCCCGCACCGACCACGATCTTGCCAGGCTGTACGCCTTGCTGCAGCAGGGCATCAACCCCGTTTTCCGTGGTGTAGTTGGTGTCTGGTCGCCATGCTGGCGCATGCAGCGCAGCCTGGTGGCCCAGCTCGGTATTGCTCCAGCCGCCGTAGAAGTCGTAGCTCATCAGGAAGATGTGGTCGAGGTACTGCTGAGCAGTGGTGTAGTCCACGTCTTCAATCTTATCTTTACCCGCACCGATTGCGCTGGTCAGCTCATAGGTACGGCCAGTCTGGGCAGACAGCTCGTTCAGCATCGTGCGCAGATCGTGCATCAGCGCCGTATAGGTCGCTTTATCCTGCTGCGGGTTGCCTTTCGTCTCGGTCACACCGCCGCCGCCCGGGAATTCCCAGTCGATATCCACACCGTCGAAGAATTTCCAGGTCTGCAGGAACTCTTTAACAGAGGAGACAAAGCGTGCGCGGATAGCCGGGTCGCCCATGTGGAAGAACGGATCGGACAGGGTCCAGCCACCGATAGATGGCAGTACTTTCAGGTCCGGATGCGCTTTTTTCAGCGCCATCAGCTGACCAAAGTTACCTTTGTACGGGTCGTCCCAGTTGGACACGCCAGCCTGCGGTTTTTGCAGGGCAGCCCACGGATCGTGGATCGCCACGGTAAAGTCAGGACGTCCCTGGCAGTCGCGCTGCAGCACGCCGTAGCTGTTGCCGCCTTCTACGGTTTTCAGGCCGTCGTTGATGCCGTCACCGCCACAGATTGGAATGAAGCCATACAGAATGTGGTTGAGGTTCGCAGCAGGAATTTTGTCAACCGGGAAGTTACGGTCGTAAACGCCCCACTCAGGGAAGTAGGCCGCAACCACTTTATCGGTATGCTGCGCGAAGGATTTGTTGTTCTCATGCATTGTCGTGTTCAGCGGCAGCAGGTGGCTACCGTCGGTATCCGCAACGATGATCAGCTTGCTGGCGCTTTTCGTACAGCCGCTGTTGTTACAGACTTCAACCTGCTCCTGATAACGTCCGCCTTTTTTCACTTTGAACGTTGCAGAGCCCGCCGCGCCGCCGGCACCGGTCCACACGGTTTTACCGTCCAACAGCACTTTGGCTGAAGTTGGCGCATCACCGCTCCAGACGTTCCACTCGACTTTGACATCTACGCCGTCATTATGGACTTTAACCAGACTGTTATAATCCTGAGCGGCCTGATCCACTTCAACCAGCGCAAATTTGTCATTGCCGGAACCAATGGACGGTGCGCCTGGTGCCGCTGCGAATGCGGAGCTGGTTGCCGCCGCAATAAAGAGCGCCAGATATTTAGGCTTCATAAAATTCATTTTTATTTCCTGATAAATTTATTCGTAACGTTAATACCCATGCCTTCCTTGAGAACATGGCGTGTTTCGCGTAATGCGTATTTAACTAACCTGACAACCGAGACAAAAAACGTTTTGCTGCTTTGTATTCCTCCATAAAAAGATACAAGCCCAAATTCCGTGTAGCTTATATCCTTTACGATACACTGAGCGCAAAGAGACGTCCTTCTCTTCCACCGCTGAAAAAATTTATAAAAAAGCTTGACCTGTATATTTAAAATATGAAAGCAAACTGCTGCCCAATAAACACAACTATTCCAGCAAAAGAAAGGTAAGGTCCGAAAGAAATAGTGAGGTTATTTTTATTTGAATTATTTAAAGCAAAATACCCAACGATACCGCTCAGTGCGGCTGCGAGTTCAATCGTGGGCAGAGCCTGCCAGCCGCACCAGGCACCTAATGCCGCCAGCAGCTTGAAATCACCGTATCCCAGACCTTCCCGCCCGGTAGCCAGACGAAACGCCCAGTAAAGCAACCAAAGAGACATATAGCCCGCCACCGCGCCGAGCAGCGCGTCGCGTAGCGGCAACTGGTGATCGAACGCATGAAGCAACAGTCCCGCCCAGAGCAGCGGCTGGGTCAGGCAATCCGGAAGCAATTGATGCCGCCAGTCAATCATCGTCAGCGGGAGTAAAAAGCCGGCCAGCAGCCACAGAGAAAACAGCGCCTGAACGTCGGGCATACACCACGCCGTCAGGCCAAAAAACAGGGCGGAAACCAGCTCAACCAGAAAGATTCGCAGCGGGATAGCGGTTTTGCACTGGCTGCATCGCCCGCGCAGAAGCAGCCAGCTCACCAGCGGAATATTCTCCCAGGCCGCCAGCGCGTGCTGGCACACCGGGCAGTGCGAGGACGGAAAGAGCAGATTTCCGCATCCCTCCTCTTCCCTTACCATGGCCGGCACGCGTTCGGCGACAACGCCGAGAAAACTGCCCACCATGCCTCCTAACACCGCGCTCGCGCTCGCGAACCCCACCGGGTAGACGTCCCGCATCAGCGCAACGCTGTTCATGCGGTTTTACCCCACGTGAGTTGCACTTCAGCCTTCACGTCGCTGAGATGATCCACCGGCGTAAGGTTCATTTTCTGCAGCCTGACGCCGGAGGTCTGGTTAATTTCCCGCAGCCAGTTCTTTAATTCATAAACGTTCACGCGGCTGACCACGAACGATAACGTTTGTCCATCCTGATGCACATCCGTCAGGGGAAGATGGATCTCCTGGGCGCTATTTTCCACCAGCGCACGCGGGTTATTTGTTTTGGTTACCTGAACCTGCAAATGGTTTTTATCTATTTCACTGCGCATCCAGTTCAGGGTTTCTTTTTGTCTGGCCAGGGTCGAAGCACTATTTTGAATCATATTATCCAGCGGCATAACCCCGGCGTAATAGACCGCGGCCCCCAGCAGGGCGGCGGCACATATTTTTAAAATGACTTTTTCCCTGGCGCTGTAATTCTGGTAACGAGACTTAAGCTGCGCAATTCGCTGTTTCATTTATATTTCCCTGCGATCATGGCGGTATAAGGTGCTGACGTGGACACGGGCTGCAGGGTGAAATCAAATTTCTCACTGGCCTGGTTCACAAACGTCTGTAATGCGGTCTGGTTTTGTGCGCTGACGCTCAGCGTCAACGTATTCTGCCGCGCATCGTATTCCAGCAGGTCGATTTCCATTGCCGGAACGGCCTGTCGGGCTTTCTCCAGATCGTCAAACTGAAGAAAGATCCCTTTACCCTGCTTCTTCATGTTTTGACCAAAGTGGTACTTAATATTGGTCTTGTGACGCATGCTCGGGAAATGGTGTTCGTAGACCTGCTGGATCTCCTGCTGGATCTGATTTTCCTGCTGTACCAGCATCCAGGCCATCGCAATGCGCGGCCCCAGCAGCAGGCTAAGGGAGAACAGCCCTACGGCGGCCATCGCCACGTTTAACCGTCTGGCGGCTTTGCCATTGCTGGCTTTGGCGCTGAACGCCCCGTGCAGAAGCGTGACGCGGCAGGCCTGCCACTGGGGCTGAATCAGCACCAGCGGATGCTGCCAGGGCAGCACAACATCGACATCCACACCGGCAGGTGCATCACCGTAGCAGCAGACCTCACCCTCTCCGGCTTTCTGCATCAGCAGCGGCAGCAGGTTGGCCTCCATTTCACCCGCGACGTGCGGGGATAACCGCAGCCACCAGGTTTCACCTTCGGCAACCAGCGTGCTGCCGCCCGCCGTCACGGGCAGCAGCCAGGCATCCGGTAGCGCCTGCACAACCGTCAGACCCGCCTCCTGACAGCGGGTTAACCACGCCTGAAGACTGTCGGCATCGATCGCCACCGCGTCGACCTCTGCGCCCTTTTTGCTAAGCACGGTCCAGTGAAGCGAGTCCACGTCACCAATCAGCGTCTCTTCGGCCATCCACGAGAACGCCGTCGCCAGAGAAGCGACCTTTTTCGGCAACGTAAAATGGCGGAAGATCATGCTGCTGGCCGGCAACAGCAGACATACGCGCGTCGCCAGCGGATGATCCGCCAGTGCCTCCAGGCTAGCCACGGTTTCCACCTGCTGAGTGCCGGAGACACACCACATTATTTTCCCGCCCTCGAAGCTGTCGGGACGAACAAAAAGTACCTGTTTCATAGCGATCTACTTTTCTTATTCAATCATTCGGTAACGACGCTGCCACGTCACGATCTCACCGGCTTCGTTATTAACCTGAAGCTGGCTTACCACACGAAGCGTTAATTCATCGGTATTGCCGGTGTAGTTAACGCGGAAATACCGGCTATTTATTGAGAGAAGCTCTGCCACCTGCGGAAGGTCATCTTTCAGCTGCGGGAAGGTTTGCTCCAGCGCTTTGCTGAAGGTCTCCATGTTTTCCCAGCCGCTTTCAGGACGCGATTCAATCAGGCGAAGGGCGTCATCTTCAGTTAATTTCTCCGGGAACAGGGCGGCCAGTAAGGCGGCCTGCTCCGGTTTCAGGGTATTCACATCCACCTTGCTGGCGGTGTCCGGTAACGCGCACAGCAGTTTGCTTACCTTCGGATATGCCGCCGCCGGGAACGCAGGCAGCAGTTTGATCTCCGCAATGGTGCGCATCATCTGGTTAGCAGGCTGACGGGCAGGCACGACGCCTGCCCAGGCATCACTCTCGGCGCCTTCTTTGGCCGTCGTCGTGTCGCCATCGAGGTAGTCCACCAGTTGGAGGTAAACTTCTTCCGCCGTGGACTGGCTTAGCCCGCTCTGCGTCAGGATCTGCTCAACAATTCGCTCGTTGCGCGGCTTTTCCGGCACGGTAGTCTGCGCTTGCCCCTGGGCAGGCTTTTCTGCTGCCAGCAGGTTATTAACGTTGAAGCAGTCCTGGGCATCTTCGACCTGGCTTACCACCGTGTAATCTTCCCCCTGCGTTTCCAGCGGCTGCTGCCAGTCCCCTTCCGGTGACAGCGCGTTGCTCTCGCCGCTGGCGTCACTCTGCAGACGGTCTTTGACCACTTTTTCCTGGGCCTGCATCGCCCAGCGCAGCTGCTGCTGGCTGACCTGATAATGCGTTTTCTGCAGGTTGCGGCAGAACTGCTGGCTGATTTTGGCGGCCAGGGCCGACATCATCACCAGCAGGATCAACACCACCAGCAGCGCCACCCCTTTCTGTTTGCGTAAGGCACTCATGGTTTCGCCTCCGGAGCAGGTTGTGGCGCGGGTTGCGGCGCAGTCCCTGCCTCTGGCGCGGCGGCAGGCGCGGCTTCTGACCCGGTGGCAGGTGCCGGTGCAGCCACCGAAGGCAGATCGCCCGGGGTCGTGAAGACCCAGCGCCAGGTATCACCGTTTTCCATCGTCAGCGTCAGCTCAACCCCGTCCGGCAGATGCGCCGGGTCGCTCCAGCTTTTCTGCCAGCCCTGACGGTAAAAACGCCACGTCAGGGATTTCACCTCGCTGACGATCGGCACTTCGTCCGGTTTAACGTCCGCCGGGCTGTCAATGACCGGCCAGACATCGCGGTAAAGACGCCCCTCTTCCAGCCGCCAGCGCACCCGTTCGAGCTGCACCGTACCGCTCACGCCGTTGAGCGTGGTCAGTTCCAGCGCATCATCGACCTGACGGAACAGGTCCGGCTCGTTGCGCGGCGCGCGCGCCTGAAGCTGGTAAAAATCGCGTTCCATCAGGCTCCAGGCGCGCTGAAGCTGATTGAGCTTCGCCGCGCTGGCGTCGGTTGCTGAACTGGTGCGCATCGCGCCGTCCAGAATCTGCCAGGCCAGGGTGCTGATCACCGCAAAAATGGTCAGCGCAATCATGATCTCCAGCAGGGTAAATCCGCGCTGGCGTCGGGCTTTGTTCACTTGATCTCTCCCGGCGGCACAATCTGCAGCGATATCACGGGCTGGCTGTCGTCGCCTTCCGCATAAACGCTGATGGCGTTTGCCCAGCGGTTGTCCGCCGTTTTGATGCGCTGTTTACGCCACGTCCAGCCGCGCCCGCCCATGGTTTCGCTTCCCCGTTCTTCGGCATCGGGAAAGTCGCTTTTAGTCAGTTGCACTTCCGCCAGCTGGTTTTCCGCCACCCAGCTGGCCTGCAGCGTATCGGCCAGGCCGTGGGTGAAACGCACGTTCAGAGACACCGAGTTCATCAGCGCCAGCGCGGCGGTGGAGAAGATGACCAGCGCCACCATGACCTCCAGCAGCGTCATCCCCGTTTGCTTTTTCTTACCGTTAGCCATCGTTTTCTACCGATACGGGCGCCGCGCCTTGCGACACCACGCGGAAATGGTGCTCTTTGTCATAGCTTTGCAGCGTCAGCGTGAAGCGGCTGATTTCGCCGTCCGGCAAAAAAAGCACCTGCGGATCGGACGTCAGCGTCGCGGCCAGGCGCTGCGGCGAGAGCGATACGTGCATCTCCTCCGGGAAATCACCTTTGGTAGTGATACGGCCCGCGGATAACGGTACCCAGCGACGCTCGCCCTCTTTATCTTCGAGCGTCACCAGCTGATAGTTATCCGTGGTGATCACCAGCCCGACGATATTTCCGTCCATCACCGCACGGTCTGAACCATAATCAACGAGGGCTTTTAATTGCTGGCCAAATATATCCGCACCGCTGCGCGAAGGTATTGTTGACACCACCATCATGGCGCAGCTGGCAAATATCACCAGCGCCAGAATAATTTCCAGCAACGTAAAGCCGCGTTGATTTTTCATTATTTCTCTTTCTTATCCAGAGACCAGTTCGTAATATCATCGGCGGTATTGGCTTCACCGTCCGGGCCAGACGAGAAGACGTCAACCGCACCGTGCTCACCCGGGCTTACGAGGAGATAATCATTACCCCATGGGTCCTGCGGCAGACGGCGAATATAGCCATCCGCGCGGTAGCCGTTCGGGATTGGCGCGATTTCCGGCTTGGTCACCAGCGCCTGCAGGCCCTGTTCGGTTGTCGGATAACGGTGGTTATCCAGCTTATACATATCCAGCGAACCTTCGAGCGCGACAATATCGCTGGTCGCCTTTTGGGCATCCGCTTTTTCTTTATTACCCATTAAATTGGGCACCACCATACTCGCCAGTACGCCGAGAATAACAATGACCACCATTAATTCGAGCAATGTGAAGCCCGCCTGGCGAGCCAGGTTTTTACGTTTTAAAGCCATGATTTAACCTACCATATTATTAAGTTGCAGAAGCGGTTGTAATATTGACAGCACGATGAATAAAACAATCGTTGCCATGGATACCACCAGCGCCGGTTCAAATACCGACAGCGTTAACGTAATGCGATGCTGTAATCCCGATTCCTGGTTTTCCGCCGCGCGGTCCATTAAATTGCCTAATTCGCCGCTCTCTTCCCCGGAGGCAATCATATACAGCATGGTCGGCGGGAAGAGTCTCGCCTGCTCCAGTGCGGCATACAGCGATGCCCCCTGGCGGACGGTATCCGCCGCCTGCTCCAGCACCTGCCGGGCGTAGAGGTTTTCGATACCGTCCATTGCGATATACATCCCCTCCAGCAGCGGTACGCTACTGGCCTGCAGAATACTCAGGGTGCGGATATAGCGGGCGCTGTTGATGGCGCACACCAGTTTTTTTATCGGCGAACCGTTCACCAGCCAGCTGTGCCAGCGAAAGCGGTTTTTGACGTTTCTGACCCAGGCTTTGAAACCGACAATCCCCCCGCCGATGCCGCCCGCGATATAAATCCCGTAAGCCTGCAGGAAATCACTCACTGCAATCAGCGTGCGGGTGGTGATCGGCAGTTGCTGCTTCATGTGGGTGAACTGTTCGATCACCTGCGGCACCACCGCGACCAGCAGAATGCTGATGACCGCAATGGCCACTACCGTCAGGGTAATCGGGTAGACCATCGCCTGCGTCAGCTTGCTTTTCATCTTCTGACGCTGCTCGTTGTATTCGGCCAGCTTTTCCAGCACGTCGCCCAGGTGACCGGTCTTTTCACCGGCCATCACCAGCGTGCAGTAGAGTTTGTCGAAGGTGCGCGGAAACTGGCTGAAGGCGTCAAACAGCGTGTGCCCTTCCACCACCTTCTCGCGAATTTCAACCACCATCGCCGCCAGCTTTTTGTCTTCCGTCTGTTTGGAAATCGCTTTGAGCGCGCTCTCCAGCGGCAGCGCCGCGTTGACCAGCGTGGAAAGCTGGCGGGTAAACATCGACAGCACCGGCGTAGAGAGCTTTGCGCCGGTTTTCGCTTTTCCGGCAGACGCAGCCTCACGGGTTTCGTTGATGCTGACGGGCATCAGCTTTTGCTCGCGCAACATCTGGCGAACCTGCTTTTGCCCCTCAGCCTGCAGCGTGCCGCGCTGGGTTTTCCCCGCTGCATCCGTTGCCGTCCAGGCGTAGAAGGCCATTACGCATCTCCTCCACGCTCGGCGGTAACGCGCATCACCTCTTCGAGAGAGGTCACGCCGCTAATGACCTTCAGCAGGCCGTTCTCACGCAGGCTGTAGGCCTGCTTAAAGAGCTGCGTTTCAATGGACATTTCGTCTTTATCTTCATGAATGGCGCGGCGCATGGTGCTGTCCACCACCAGAAACTCATGAATACCGGCGCGCCCCTGGTAGCCGCTCTGGCGGCAGTGTTCACAGCCCACCGCGCGGTAGATGGCTTTTGGCGGCGTGTCCATAAAGCTGAACAGCGCTTTCTCATTGGCGTCCAGCGGACTGGTGGTCCGGCAGTGCGTACACAGCCGACGCACCAGACGCTGGGCAATGACACCGAGCAACGATGAACCAATTAAAAAGGATTCCAGCCCCATATCCCGCAGACGGGTGATCGCCCCCGCGGCGCTGTTGGTGTGCAGCGTAGACATGACCAGGTGACCGGTGAGCGACGCCTGCACCGCAATTTGCGCGGTTTCACCGTCACGAATTTCCCCGATCATCACCACGTCCGGATCCTGACGCAGAATGGCGCGCAGTCCGCGGGCAAAGGTCATGTCCACGCGCGGGTTAACCTGCGTCTGCCCCACCCCTTCCAGTTCGTATTCAATCGGGTCTTCTACGGTCAGAATGTTGCGTTCGTGACCGTTCAGCGCCGAAAGAATGGCGTACAGGGTGGTACTTTTACCGGAGCCAGTCGGCCCGGTGACCAGGATGATGCCGTGCGGGCGGTCAATCAGCCCTTTCAACTTTTCCAGCTCTTCATCAATCAGGCCAAGCTTGTTGATGTCGGGCTTCAGATTGCTTTTATCGAGCAGACGCATCACCACACGCTCGCCGTACTGCGAAGGAATGGTCGATACACGCACGTCGATTGCCTTACGGCCGATGCGCAGGGAGATACGTCCATCCTGCGGCAAACGCTTCTCGGCGATGTCGAGTTTTGACATCACCTTGATGCGCGACACCAGCAGCGGCGCGAGCTTGCGCGCTGGCTGGAGCACCGGGCGCAGCACGCCGTCGACGCGAAAACGAATGCTCAGCGTGCGCTCAAAGGTTTCGATATGAATATCCGACGCGCCATCTTTGACCGCCTCGCCAAGAATGGCGTTTATCAGGCGGATCACCGGCGAGTTTTCGTCGTTGTCGAGCAGATCCTCGTTATCCGGGATCTCCTCGGTTAACGCCATCAGATCGATATCCGCGTCCATATCGTCCACCAGCTGCTGAGAGACGCCGCTGCTCTGCTGCCAGATTTTCGCCAGCAGCTCGTCAAAGGCCTCTGGCGTCAGAGTCACCGGGACGAACGTGCGTCCCAGCACCCGGCGCACTTCCAGCAGCGCAAATGCCGGGGTGTCTTCACGGATAAAGACGTCATTGTTGTAAAATAAAACGCCGTTATCTTTTGCATAGCTGCTGCTACACAGGGTTTTACTCAGTTCGTCCACGTTGCCCCTCCGCCTTACTGTTTAAACGGGTTGCGCGTTGCGGCTGCGCTGGTTTTCACCGGCACCGCGTCGGCAGAAGGCGCGGACGGATATGCTGGCATCACCGGGTTATTGCTGTTTGTTACGATGCCCAGCTTTTTCTCCTCCATGCGCTGCTGCTGGCGAGCACGGATCTGGTCATATTTCTCTTTCGACGCCGCACTGTAGTTGTCGTCGTCGCGCAGCACCGTGGTGTGGATGAACACCATCAGGTTACGTTTAGAGGTATCCTCAGAGGTGTAGCGGAACAGCTGGCCCACCAGCGGAATATCGCCCAGCAGCGGCACCTTGGAGACGGTCTCTTTGGTGACGTTTTCCATCAGACCGCCCAACACCACGGTCTGGCCGCTGTGTACCATCACTTCGTTGTTGATGGTACGGGTGTTGAAGGTTGGGCCGAGGCTGGCGTCTTCAGTCGCATTAGCGTCAACGCTGGAGACTTCCTGTTCAATCTTCAGATGAATCATGTCGCCGTCGTTAATCTGCGGCACGATTTTCAGCTTGGTCCCCACCGTCTTACGCTCAACGGAGTTAAAGACGTTGTCGCCACTGGTCGTTTGCGAACCGGACAGTACCGGCACATCCTGACCGACGTTGAACGACGCTTCTTTGTTATCCAGCGTGACCACGCTTGGCGTAGAAAGAATGTCGTTCTTGGACCCGGTGGAGAGCGCAGTCATCAGCGCACCAAAATCACCGTTAAAGAAGCCGGTCGCCAGACCGGTATACGACAACCCTTTCATCGTGCCATTTTTGACCTGCCCGATTGGCAGGCCGGTGGATCCGAACTGGACGCCGCCGTGCTTGCTGGTCCACTGCACGCCCAGATCCATGCCGTTACCGTCCTGTACTTCCGCAATGATGGCTTCCACCAGCACCTGCGGACGGCGGATATCGAGCTTGTCGATCACCTTCTCCAGGGAGTTCATCACGTTAGGCTGCGCGGTGATCACCAGAGAGTTGGTTGACTCGTCGGCGGTAATATTCAGATCGCTGGACGCGGCGGCGGTTTTCGCCTTTGGCGCGCCCGCTTTGTCTTTCAGCTGTTCGCCAATCCCGGTCAGCACCGGCACCACCTTGGTGGCGCTGGCGTATTTGAGATAGAACACGCGGGTATTCCCTTCGTTGTTCTGCTCGCGATCCAGCTCATGAATCAGAGAGCGGGTGCGGGTGCGCGCCGCTTCCGAGCCGCTGATCACCAGGCTGTTGGTCTCGTCATCCGCAACCACTTTCGTGGCCAGCTGCGGTGCGTTCTGCCCTTTCTGCTCTTCGTTGTTGAGGTTGTTCAACATGTCTGAGAGCTCATTGGCAGAGGCAAAGCGCAGCGGCACAATTTCACGGCGCTGAACACCGTCTTTATCCACGCGCTGCACCAGATCCACCAGGCGGTTCACCACCGAGGCTTTACCGGTTAACAGCAGTACGTTGGACGGCTCAAAGTGAACCACGTTACCGATGCCGGTTGCGTCGTTGAGCTGGCGCAACAGCGGAGCAAGCTCGCGTACTGGCACATTTTCCATGCGCACGACGCGGGTGATGATTTCATCCCCTTTGCCCGGGTTGCTGCTGTCCGCCAGCGGCGCCCCGGCGGTGCGGGCGACGCTTGAACGCACCACTTTGACCATGCCGTTGTCCATCGGGATCACCGACAGGCCGTACAGGTCCAGCACGCTCAGGAAGAACTGGTAATACTCATCTTCCGTCAGCACGTTATAGGTTCTTACGGATACCGTGCCCTGAACGGACGGATCGACAAGAATGGTTTTATTAAGATTGCGGCCTACCGTATCGATAAACTCCCGAATATCGGTATTTTTAAAGCTCGCGCTAAAGTTCGCCGCGAACAGCGAACCTGAATATAACGACAATGCGGTCAGCGCCACGCACGCCCAAGGAAATTTCTTCATGGCTGTACACTTGTTAATTGTTTAGAACATTAATCCGAATATTTTCAAGGTGAGCGTGACGTCTGACGACGACCTCCGCTTCTTTCATTTTCGACCAGTTGGCAATAATATTTTTTGCCTTTGCTTCATCGGTCATATCGACAGAGTTTACTTTTACCGCCACATCCCCCTTTTCCAGTCCTGAATGACTGAAGAAGGCGGAGGCGTTCCTTGGATTAATGTTGTAGCCTTCCAGCTGGCCTTTTTCGATCAGAGGTTTTAACACCAGATAATCATCCAGATGCACGCTTTCCGCGCCTGCATCCTTCGTCGATTTCGTCACCGGGCCGCTGTCAACGCCGCCCTTAAAATAATCCGGCTTATTTAATGCGAGTACCTGCGTAGCACCTTCATAATTAACCACCACATTATCTTTATTAATTTCCTGAACAAACGCGTCGGTAAAACCGGTCAACGGCTCGCCCTCCCGGTAGCTTCTCGCCCCTCCGGGGGTTTTAATGACGGCGAAGGAGAGCCAGGCATCATCACTGCGCACGATACCTTCGATCTCCGCTGCCAGCGGCGCTTTTGCCGCTATCTCGACGTTATCCTGGCGAACAGCAGCCGTGAAAAGCGTGAAGGATTTTTCTTCGCGACGTTTTTTCAGCGGCTGCACATCAGAATTAGCCAACTTATTTGTAACTTTTTTATAATCTTTAAACGTCAGATACCCTTGTTGGCCGCAAAATAGCAACAGCGCAAACATAATACAGGGGGTTATCCACCGTGACAGAAATGAGAACCTCATTTTTCATCTGGCCTATAGCAAAGCGAAAATAAGCAGCGTCGTGCTGCGCTAACATGTGAGGAAATAGTAATGAGCTGCTGTAAATTCGACCACTGACTTTGCCACTAACTTTCATACAGAAAACTATTGACCGTATAAAATCCAGATGTTAGGCATCGTCCAGTGGATATTTTTACCCTGTGTGTAAATTGACCACACCCTGGCGTTGCTTTACTTTCTCGTCCTGTTGCTATTCCCAATCAGAGACGGTAAGTCGTTATGTATCAGAAGCACTTTAATTTTAAAAATCCGCCCTTTCGGAAGATCGTCCGCTCAAACGGCGATTTTCTGGTGCCTTATCATCAGGATGTTTTCAACCTGCTGAAGGAGAAAACCCAACAGGCGGGAATTATCGGGCTCTTTTCCGACGATGCCCCTCTGCTGGGGCAGTTCAGTGACGCCCTCAAATCTGCCCACCCCGACGTGCTTGCTATTAATGCGTTTCCAAAACTGAGTGCCAGTAGCCTGCTGTACAAGCTCAGCCCGGGAACCAAAGAGAACAAGAACCGGATTCAGGCGGTGGATGCCGTACTGCACCAGTGGCAGGCGGAAAAAAACCGGGCGAAGATACTGATCGTTAGCCATTGCGAGGCGATGAAAGAGAGCTGTCACGAGGTGCTGGCGATGCTACTCACCCGTGCCCAGGAGCTGGCGTTTCGCCTGTCGGTGGTGCTGACGGGCGCGGCGGATCGGGACATTGTTCTGATGCAGCAATCTGAGCTGCGTGAATATGCGCACACCCGCCACACTTTGCGTCCCCTTACCTGCCGGGAATATCTCAGCTATGTACAGGCGCAGTGTGAAGAACACGGGTGCGAGAACGCACCGTTATCCCCGGCACGCGTGCGTAAAATGCATGCGCTGACCAAAGGGAATATCAGCAAACTGAATGAACTGTCGCATCTGTCGATGCTGGCTGCCTGGACCGAACGTGCAGCCCAGGTCAGCCCGCGTCATTTACGGCTGGCGGCAGGGGAGATCCTCCCGGCGAAAAAACACGGTAAGCGCCTGGCAACCGTGGGGCTTTTTGCCTCAGTGCTGTTCGCCGCCTGCGGCTGGTATTTAACGTCGTCGATCGCCGGAAAACTTCCGGTTCAACTCCCGGTACCCGTCAGCTGGAAACAGCAGGCGCCAAAAGTTGAAGCACCGGTGGTGCCGGTCATCGACAACGAAATGGTTAATCAGCCGGATGCCATGCATCAGCTCTACCTGATGTGGGGGTATGACGCCTCGGCGGATGATGCCCTGTGCCAGAACGCCGCGAAGGTGAACCTGATGTGTAAACAGGGGAATGCCTCACCCGATGCGTTGGCCCAGGAGGGGTATCCGTGGGTGAGCGAGCTGAAAACCGGCGATCATCTTAACTATGCCGTGGTCGCCCGCGTCGGAGATACGTCACTCGACCTGCTGATGAATAACCGTACCTGGCAGGTAAGCCGCCGCTGGTTTAACCAGCATGCGACCGGCAACTTTACCCAGTTGCACCGCCTGACGCCGGAAGGTAAAGACGCTATCAGTGCCGCCAGCGACACGAAAGACATGGGCTGGCTTGACCAGCAGTTGAGCCTGGCGCTTGGCCAGCCAGAAACCCATTCGCAGACCTGGACGGCGGAGATGATGAAACGCACCCGCGAATTCCAGCAAAAAATGCATCTGCATGTGGATGGCATTCCTGGCGAAGATACGTTGATGCAGTTGATGCGTGAAACCCATACCGCGCCGAGCGTACTGCTCCAGACCACGCATGCCACACCCGACGCCAACACGCAGGAGAAGCATTCCTAATGTCTACCATCTGTCTTGCGGCTCAGCGCAGTTACACCACCGGCGAGGCGGTCTGGTTTTCATACCGCCTCCCCCGTCTGAGAAACATCGTTAGCCATGCCTTTTTAGGAATGGTGGCTCTGTGCGCCATGATCATGGCAGGGCTGTACGCGCATGTTTACTGGAACCTGCGCCATCCGGCGCCGGAACCGGTCAAAGCAAGCGCCGCGAAACCGGAAACGCAGCTTTCAGATATGCACTATGTGTATGTGAGCAAGCCGTTCCCGCATCCCCATCCGCATCCGCAGCCAAAACCTGCTCCGGTGCAGGAGGATGTTCCTGCCATGCAGGATCTGCCCATCAACAGCGATGATGCCGACTGGCAGCAGGCACCTGATGGTGACGTGCCCCATGATACTTCCCGGGATACGTTACCCGGAACCGAAGCACACGAAGCCGCCTCCGCCAGCACAGGCAGTGATGACGCCTCTATAAGCGAGTTACTTAAGCAGGCGTTAAAAGAACAAGAGCAAGATTATTCGCAAGGCAAAATTCCCGCGCCGCCGGTTGACGAAACGCAGGATAATTCGCAGAGGGATGTGAATCATAAAGTGGATGCCCGGTCCCCTTTGAGTGAGAAAGGAGACCGGCTGGAGTAGTTAATATTTTTCAGGCAAGGCTGTCAGGTTAAGGAGTCTTCCCTTTTCCACAACAATATATTGACCTTTTTTGAGATCGGAAAGAATTTTAATGATGGTGCTACGAGCCAGGTTGGTGTACTCCTGAATATAATCATGAACGTTAATATCGCGTTGCTGATGAACAATCAGGTCATTGATCTCGTATAAAAACTCACGTACGACTGAATAGGCACTGCGGGCAACCAGAACATCGTCACGTTTGCTCAACATACAAATATACCAGGAGAGAACTTTGGTCAGTTGAGGCCACAAATTGTTATCCGTCATAAGCTGTGCGAAGGTCTCTTTTTTAATTGAGCGCACCACGGTATTGGCCCGAACGAGGCCGTACATATGGGTCGCGTCGTAGTACATCGAAGAGAGACCAAAAATGCACTGGCCGGTAACCGTGAACATACACAGTTCGTCGGATTCACGTCGGAATTCAACTTCGCCGCTGACGATAATATGAATATATTGTGAATCAGAGGTGGATATTTTCTGCCATTTCTTTAAGGTTTTCTCTTCAAAACCTGAGGTTGCAGAAATAATACTATTCATTTCGTCCTGTGGACGTAACTTTTTACCGTAAATACTTAACATTGTTATACCCGATTTAAGATGTTAATTTTTAGTATGCAGACCAAAGCAAAAAAAACCTTAGCCTAAGAATATTTTTCCTGATGATACGCTCAAGGAGAAAAATAAAAGATGAATGAGATATATTTATTTGCTGCATTAATTAGCAAGCTATGTGTCTATCTTAAATGCGGATAATTTTAAGTCAATTAACTAAAAATGAATTGAGTTTGTACCTAAGATTAATCTCAAGTAAATCAGGAGTAACGGGCGCTTTCGGGGATATCCGAAGGATTACCCCTGCCCGTATTTCTCTAAAAGCGCTTCAGCAATAGCCATCGTTTCGACATCTGCGACGCCATTCCACAGGTCAGGCCTGAAGTGCATCTGGAAGACCATGATGATACGTTTTTGCTGCGCTGGGGTGCTGTTGGCCGGTACGTCATAGCCGTAGCGCGCAAGCAAATCGAGTAACGCTGCGGTATCCACCGCCTGAAAGCGTGGTCGTCCGTTGATATAAAATGCGACGCGCGCGGGATCGGGCCATGCGCCTATCCCCTGCTGAGCCAGCTGTCGCCACGGGAACAACGGACCAGGATCGTCTTTGCGCTGCGGCGCAATGTCCGAATGGGCCACCACGTTCTCAGGTCTGATGTTGTAGCGGGCAATGATGTCTTTGGCGAGTGGCACCAGCGCCGCAATCTGCGCGGGTTCGAAAGGTGTAAAACGCTTTACGCCAGCAGACTTTTGCCAGCCACGATTTTCAAGTTCAATGCCCACAGACGTATCATTAATTCGGTTGGTACCGCGCCAGAAGCTGATACCAGCATGCCAGGCCAGTTCGCTCTCGGGTACCAGTTGCCAGATACGCGGCTTGCCGTCCGGTGCTGGCGGGTTTGCGGGGATCAAATAATGAGAGCTGACGTTTTTATCGGTTAGGGTCGCCAGCGACGTGTCAAAATCATCGGCGGTGTAGTGGATCACCAGCACCTTTATTCGCGGGTAGGCCGCCTGCGCCTGATGACGGGTATCCAGCTCGTACGCGCCTTTATCAACAATGCCCTTTTCCGAGGTACATCCTGCCAGCAACAGCGCCAGCAGGAGAGTGGAGAGCGAACGCTTCATCGACGGGTTTTCACCGCCGTTCCACTGACGCTCACCATCAGCATGCTGGCATCTTTCCCGACCGTTTCGTAGTCGATATCAATGCCGACAACCGCATCCGCACCCAGCGCCTTGGCCTGCTCGCCCAGCTCCTTAAAGGCAATTTCTCGCGCTTTACGCAGCTCTTTTTCGTAGGCACCGGATCGTCCACCCACGATGTCACGGATGCCAGCAAAAAAGTCGCGGAAGATATTAGCACCGAGAATTGCTTCCCCGGTCACCACGCCGCAATACTCGGTTATTGTTTGCCCTTCCAGGGTTGGCGTTGTTGAAAACTGCATAGTTTCTCTCCTTCTTTAGCGTTCAATGCCTTAGGCACAGCATTATCGGTTCGTTACGCTATGATTGAAAGGATAGTTAATAAATAAGGAAATCAACATGCGCTACTCTGCTTTAACACTTTTGGTGCCCTGCGCGCTGGTGCTCAGCGCCTGTACCACCACGGTCACGCCAGCCTTTAAGGATATTGGTACCCGCAGCGGCCCCTGCATTGACGGCGGCCCGGACACCGTGGCGCAGCAGTTCTATGATTACCGCATTCAGCACCGCAGCAACGATCTCACCGGCCTGCGCCCTTACCTGAGTGACGGTCTGGCAAAACTGCTCAACGACGCCACCCGCGATCCGCAGCATAATACCCTGCTTAAATCCGATCCGTTCTCCAGCCGTACCACGCTGCCGGACAGTGCGGAAGTGGCCAGCGCTTCTACCATTCCCAACACCGATGCGCGAAACATTCCGCTGCGCGTCAAGCTGACCCAGGGGACCCAGTCCTGGCAGGATGAGGTACTGATGATCCGTGAAGGTCAGTGCTGGGCTGTCGACGACGTACGCTACATTGGCGGCAGCGTTCATGCCCCGGCAGGCACGCTGCGCCAGTCGATTGAGAACCGCTAAACCATCAGTTATAAAAATGTTACCCCCGTAAAATGTCCGGCATTTCTCGCGGAATGCCGACATTTATACTCGCCGCCTTTGCCCTTCGCTATTTTGTGCTATGTTTAAGAGGAAATACGGGTTATATTTAACTTTTAACGCAGAAATATTGCATAACTATTCTGTCAACGGTACTATCTGCGGCCTCAATTGCTATAGATTGCCTGGATGAGTAAAGACTGCCCCGATGAGTATTAAACTAAACGGCATTAACTGCTTCTACGGCGCACACCAGGCGCTGTTTGACATCACGCTGAACTGCCCGGAAGGCGAAACGCTGGTTTTGCTTGGCCCAAGCGGTGCAGGTAAAAGCTCCCTTCTGCGTGTCCTTAATCTGCTTGAAATGCCCCGTTCAGGTACGCTGGCGATTGCCGGTAACCATTTTGATTTCGCGAAAACGCCGTCTGATAAAGCGATTCGCGAGCTGCGTCAAAACGTCGGCATGGTCTTCCAGCAATACAATCTCTGGCCGCATCTGACGGTGCTGCAAAACCTGATTGAAGCCCCGTGCCGCGTGCTGGGGTTAAGTAAGGATCAGGCCATCGCCCGTGCCGAAAAGCTGCTCGAGCGTCTGCGCCTTAAGCCTTACAGTGACCGTTATCCGCTGCATCTTTCGGGTGGTCAGCAGCAGCGTGTGGCGATTGCCCGTGCGTTGATGATGGAACCGGCGGTTTTGCTGTTTGATGAACCGACCGCGGCGCTGGACCCGGAAATCACCGCTCAGATCGTCAGCATTATTCGTGAGCTGGCGGAAACCAATATCACGCAAGTCATCGTTACCCACGAAGTGGAAGTGGCGCGTAAAACCGCCAGCCGTGTGGTCTATATGGAAAATGGGTATATCGTTGAGCAAGGTGATGCGAGCTGCTTCGCTAACCCGCAAACCGATGCCTTCAAAAACTATTTATCTCATTGATTGTGTCAGGGGAAATATAATGAAAAAAGTATTACTTGCCGTGCTGCTTGCTGGCGTTACCCTTTCCGCTACCGCAGCCCAGACCATTCGTTTTGCCACGGAAGCGTCTTACCCTCCGTTTGAGTCCATTGATGCAAACAATAAAATTGTTGGCTTTGACGTAGACCTGGCAAACGCCCTGTGTAAAGAGATCGATGCGACCTGCACTTTCAGCAACCAGGCGTTTGACAGCCTGATCCCAAGCCTGAAGTTCCGCCGTATCGATGCTGTCATGGCCGGTATGGACATCACCCCTGAGCGTGAAAAGCAGGTGCTGTTTACGACCCCTTACTACGACAACTCGGCGCTGTTCATTGGTCAGAAAGGGAAATTCACCTCTGTTGATCAGCTGAAAGGCAAAAAAGTGGGCGTGCAGAACGGCACCACGCACCAGAAATTCATCATGGATAAGCATCCGGAAATCACCACCGTTCCGTATGACAGCTACCAGAACGCGAAGCTGGATCTGCAAAATGGTCGTATTGACGGCGTCTTTGGCGACACCGCGGTCGTGACCGAGTGGCTGAAAGCGAACGATAAACTGGCGCCAGTAGGCGACAAAGTGACCGATAAGGACTACTTCGGTACCGGTCTAGGGATTGCCGTTCGTCAGGGCAACACTGAGCTGCAGCAGAAGTTCAACGCTGCGCTGGAAAAAGTGAAGAAAGACGGCACCTACGAAACCATCTACAAAAAATGGTTCCAGAAGTAATTCCTGATGAATGAAATTTTTCCTTTAGCAAGCGCCGCCGGGATGACCGTCGGCCTTGCCGTTTGCGCACTGATTATCGGCCTGGTGCTGGCGATGTTCTTTGCGGTGTGGGAGTCCGCGAAATGGTTCCCCGTCGCCTGGACAGGCTCCGCGCTGGTCACTGTGCTGCGTGGACTACCGGAAATTCTGGTGGTCCTGTTTATCTATTTCGGCTCCTCGCAGCTGCTGCTTACGCTGTCGGATGGCTTCACTGTCAATCTTGGCTTTGCGCAGATCCCGGTGCAGATGCAGATTGAAAACTTCGACGTCAGCCCGTTCCTGTGCGGCGTGATAGCCCTCTCCCTGCTCTACTCGGCGTACGCGTCGCAAACCCTGCGTGGTGCGCTGAAAGCCGTGCCGCAGGGGCAGTGGGAGTCGGGTCAGGCGTTGGGTATGTCGAAATCAGCGATCTTCTTCCGTCTGGTCATGCCGCAGATGTGGCGCCATGCCCTGCCGGGCCTTGGTAACCAGTGGCTGGTGCTGCTGAAAGATACCGCGCTGGTGAGCCTGATCAGCGTTAACGATTTGATGCTGCAAACCAAAAGCATCGCCACCCGTACCCAGGAGCCCTTTACCTGGTACATTGTGGCGGCGGCGATCTACCTGGTGATCACGTTGCTCAGTCAGTACATCCTCAAGCGTATTGACCTGCGGGCGACGCGCTTTGAACGGAGACCAGGCTGATGCTTGAATATTTCCCGGAGCTCATGAAAGGGCTGCATACCAGCCTGACGCTGACCGTGGCGTCCATTATCGTGGCGCTGATCCTGGCGCTCATCTTCACCATCGTCCTGACGCTGAAAACGCCGGTACTGGTATGGATTGTGCGCGGCTACATCACCCTGTTTACCGGTACGCCGCTGCTGGTGCAGATCTTCCTGATTTACTACGGCCCGGGACAGTTCCCGTCGCTGCAGGAATATCCGGTTATCTGGCATCTGCTCTCTGAGCCGTGGCTGTGCGCCCTGATCGCCCTTTCCCTGAACAGCGCGGCCTATACCACCCAGCTGTTCTACGGCGCGATTCGTGCCATCCCGGAAGGGCAATGGCAGTCCTGTGGGGCGCTCGGCATGAGCAAGAAAGACACGCTGGCGATCCTGCTGCCGTACGCCTTTAAGCGTGCGCTCTCCTCTTACTCCAACGAAGTGGTGCTGGTGTTCAAGAGTACCTCTCTGGCCTATACCATCACCCTGATGGAAGTGATGGGCCACGGACAGCTGCTGTATGGACGCACCTATGACGTGATGGTCTTCGGCGCGGCGGGCGTGGTGTATCTGGTCGTGAACGGCCTGTTAACGCTGATGATGCGCCTGATTGAGCGTAAAGCTTTAGCGTTTGAGCGCAGATCGTAGGCCAGGTAAGCGCAGCGCCACCCGGCAAGAAGTGCATAAATGTGATTAATCAATGCGGATAACTTTCTGGTTATCCGCTTTTTTGTGCCATAAAAACAATATTTAATCATTTTTATTGCATATAAATTCATTAACTGGCATTGTACATCCAGGCCGCAGACACGGCGCATCAATAAGACAGACGGGAGCATTACCATGAAAAAGTTAGTTCTGGCCGCATTACTGGCAACGTTCGCCGCAGGCGCATCCGCAGCGGATAAAATCAATTTTGGCGTGTCCGCCACCTATCCGCCGTTTGAATCGCTGGATGCCAGCAACCAGATCGTCGGTTTCGATATCGACCTGGCGAAAGCGCTGTGCAAACAGATGCAGGCCGACTGCACCTTTACCAACCACGCCTTTGACAGCCTGATCCCATCGCTGAAGTTCAAAAAATACGATGCGGTAATCTCCGGAATGGACATCACCCCAGAGCGCAGCAAGCAGGTAGCGTTCACCGACCCGTACTACGCCAACTCGGCGGTAGTGATTGCGAAGAAAGGGGCGTATAAGTCCTTCGACGAGCTGAAAGGCAAACGCATCGGGATGGAAAACGGCACCACGCACCAGAAATACCTGCAGGACAAACATCCTGAAGTGAAAACCGTGGCCTATGACAGCTATCAGAATGCGATTATCGACCTGAAAAATGGCCGTATTGATGGCGTCTTCGGCGATACCGCCGTGGTCAACGAGTGGCTGAAAACCAACCCGCAGCTGGGCACGGCGACCGAGAAAGTGACCGATCCACAGTACTTCGGTACCGGCCTCGGCATCGCGGTACGTCCGGATAACAAAGCCTTGCTTGCAAAACTGAACGGCGCGCTGAAAGCGATTAAAGCTGACGGTACGTACCAGAAAATCAGCGAGCAGTGGTTCCCGCAGTAAGGTGTTTTGCCGGGTGACGGCTTCGCCTTACCCGGCCTACGAGGGGGGTTTTGTAGGCCGGATAAGCACAGCGCCACCCGGCAATTCTCACAACGGCACAAAGAACCTGAATCGTGCCCCACTCACCGACTCCATCAGCCGTATTCCACCGCCGTGCAGCTCCAGCATCCGTTTGACGATTAACAGCCCTAACCCGCCGCGGTTCTCCCGCGAGGCCTGAGTGTTCAACGCCGAAGGCCGCTGGAACAGATCGTCGCGCAGCGACGCATCCACGCCCGTACCGCTGTCAGCCACTTCGACCTGAAGCTGTTCATTCTCCTGCCAGACCGCCAGACGAATTTCCCCGCCGGTCGGCGTATGACGCATTGCGTTATCCAGCAAATTGGTCACCACGCGCTCGATCATTGATACATCGGCATTGACCAGCGGCAACGGCCCAGGCACGTCAATATGCAGATTGACCTCTCGCGTGCGGGCAGTGAGCTCAAACTTCTGCGCCACGTCGGAAATCAGCTCCCCCATCGCGAAACGCTCGCGCTGCGGTTTAATGCCGCCATGTTCAAGACGCGCCAGCTCAAACAACTGCTGGGAAAGATGGCGTACCTTTTGCCCCTGACGCAGGGCGGTGGCGAGATATTGCTGGTGCTCCTGAGGCGTCAGCGTGGTGGATTTCAGCGATAGCGTTTCCAGATAACCCAGCAGAGAGGTCAGCGGCGTGCGGAGATCGTGCGAAATATTGGCGATAAACTCCCGGCGCTGGCGATCGCTGTCGGCCAGCTGATCCCACTGGCGGGTGATTTTGCGCGCCAGCTCGATAAAACTGTTGCGCAGGCGTGCCACTTCGTCATTGGCCGCGACGTCCGGCGGCTCTGCTGCCAGCAGCCTGATTGCGCTAATGCTGTCCTGCTCAAGCCCGGTGACCTCTTCCGTCAGGCGTTTAACCGGACGCGTCACCCAGTACCAGACCAGTAATCCCGCCAGCAGGCCGAACAGTGCAACCCACAGCAATGACCAGAGCACCGTGCTCCACAGCGCCTTATGCCAGGCCATGTCCGCCAGCGCATTCGACTCCTCGCCCTGCAAAATAATGTACAGGTAGCCCTTAAGCTCGCCGTCCTGACGCAGCGGCGTGGCGCTGAAGACTTTTTTGTTCTTGCTGCGCGGATCGTCGCCGAGTACCGGGATGGCGGTGCCGCTCAGGAAGGTCTGAACCGGTGCCAGATCGATTTTTTGCCGCTGAATATGGCCCGGCGGGGCGGCATCGGCCAGGATGTCGCCGTCGGGTGAGACAACATAGAGCTCCACGCTCGGATTAAAGGTCATCAGACGGTCAAAGAGCGGCTTCAGCGAACTGCGGTCAACCCTGCCCTGCGCGTCGAGAATCGGTTCCCGCTGGACGATCTGCTGCGCCAGTCCGCCCGACAACCGCTGCACCATGGCGTTGCCGTATTGCGTACTGGTGTAGAGCTGTACCGCGCAGGCGACGGTGGCGCAGAGCATCATCAGCAGAATGAACAGCAGCGTCAGGCGCTGGCTGAGGCTAAAGCGACGCATCAGGCGTTGGCTCCGCAAATTTGTATCCCTTACCCCAGACGGTGCGAACGATTTCCGGCTCGGCAGCATCCTTCTCAATCTTGATGCGCAGGCGGTTGATATGGGTGTTGACGGTATGCTCATAGCCTTCGTGCTGATAACCCCAGACCTGCTCCAGCAGCGCCAGACGGGAAAACACTTCGCCAGGATGACGGGCAAAGAAGTAAAGCAGTTCGAATTCGCGCGGGGTGAGATCCACCACCTGTCCGTGGAGCAGGACGCTGCGCGCCAGCGGATCGATCGTCAAACCGTGCGCCTGAATTTGCCCGTCCGTTTGTGCCTGCCCCATCGCCTGCTGACGGCGGAACAGCGCTTTAATGCGGGCAATCAGCTCCTGCACCGAAAACGGCTTAGCCAGATAGTCATCGGCACCGGTTTCCAGCCCGGTAATGCGGTCGGTTTCGCTGCTGCGGGCGCTGATGATGATGACCGGCAGGTAGCGCGTCATCTGACGGATGCGTCGGCAAATCTCCAGCCCGTCAACGTTCGGGAGCATCAGGTCGAGGATCACCGCATCCCACGGCTGTTTTTCCAGGCGCTGCAGGGCGTTGCCCCCGTCGGGCTCGTGGGTGATGGCGTAGCCTTCGTCTTCTAAATTGAGTCGCAGAAGTGCCGCGATATCGTGGTCGTCTTCCACCAGCAGGATGTGCTTCATGGGTAAGCCTTCAATCATTTCTTATGACGTAAGCTTACCTGATTTCGAGCGGGGGAAGAGTTCACATTTTGTTGAACATTGTGCGGGGTTCATGCCAGGTGGCGGCTACGCCTTACCCGGCCTACGGGTTAACAACGTCAACACTTCGTAATGCGCGGTATGCGGGAACATATCGAAAAGCTTAACGCGTTCAATGCGGTAGCCCGGCAGGCTGGCGATATCTTTCGCCATGGTCTGCGCATTGCAGCTGGAGTAGACGATGTAATCCGGTGCCATCTGGCTCAGGTAATCGCAGAGTGCGTTTCCGATGCCCCGTCGCGGCGGGTTGACCAGCACCAGTTCCGGCACATTGCCCTGGCCGGTGGCGAACTGGGTAGAGTCAAGCGCCTGGAAGTGGAGATTCGTTAACCCCAGCCCGGCGGCGGACTGTTTCGCGCAGGCAATCGCTTCGGCCGAGATCTCAATCCCGGTCAGCTGCATTTCAGGCGTGGCGCAGTGCAGGCCGAAACCGCCCACGCCGCAGAACAGATCCCACATATGATGAATGTTTAACGCCCGAACCCAGTCACGGGCGGTGGCATACAACGCACTCGCCACGGTCGGGTTGGTCTGGAAGAAGCTTTGCGGGCGGATCCACAGCGGTACGCCGTTGAAATTTTCGGCCAGCGCAGGCTGTTCGGTGAAGAAGATCTCTTTCTCCCCTTCCATAATCGCCATGTGCACCGGCTGTATGTTTGCCGTAATGACCTTAAGCTGCGGCAGTTGCGCCTGCAGCCACGGCAGCGCCGCGCGAAGCTGCGCCAGCTTCGCTTCCGAGCGCAGCACAAAACGCAGCATCATGCCGCCGTCTAGCTGGCTTTCCGTCAGCAGGAGATATTTCAGCTCGCCGCGCTTGCGGGCGACGTGGTAGGGCGTTAACCCTGCCCGCGCAATAAACGGTTTGAGTGCGGCAAAGACGGGTTCAAACGACGCGGGATACAGCGGGCAGTCGGTTAAATCTTCCGGCGTGCCGTCGCGGTGCAGCATCCCCAGCAGCGGTTTTTCGACGCTGCCGCTGACCACCATTTTGGCTTTGTTGCGAAAGCCCTGCTCCGGTCCGCTGATGGGTGCGCACCACTCCCCCACCGCGTGTTCAGCCAGCAGCTGTTGCAGGTCGGCCATCTTGGCGGTGAGTTGTTGAGAGACCGGCTGTTCTATCCACTGACAGGAGCGGCAGCGTCCGGCGTCATAGAGTGCGCACTGCATATGAAAACCTTAAGAATAACGGGGGCTGCGATTATACACATTATTGCAACTGGAAGAACCGTCGACTGGACGCAGGCACGAACAGGAAGAACAGCACCAGCATATCCGGCAGTTTTTGCAAAAACAGCGCGTGCAAAATCTCGCGTTTTGATCCGCCCGCAATGCTGAACAGTTCGGGATAGCCATACCCCAGCGAGGCGGCCCACAGGTAGCTGGCGGCGGTCACCTGCGTCAGCAGATAGACCCAGCGCGCCCAGTTGCGCCCTTTGACCAGCGAAAACGCACAGTAGATCTCAATGAACACCAGCACCAGGCTGCTCAGAAAAACCAGCGTCAGATTCCACGTCTGCACGCTGCGGTGAATGAATTCACCGATACCGCGCACGCCCAGGGTATTCAGAATCATCAGCACGTCCAGGCAGCGGATCATAATAATGGCGAGCGCCGCCACCTGTACCAGCGCAGGAACGTTAGGACGAGCGTGCGTAAGCCGTGATTTTTTTAATAATCCCAATGTTTTACTTCCCTGAAAAACAGTGCCGCGTGATACGCGGCACATCACTGGAAATTTTAAATGCTTCAGCCGCGTCTTGCACGCTGGATATCACGCACGCGCTGTTTTTCCGCGCGCGCCATCAAATACCAGGCGATAAATCCGACAATTCCGACCACGCCGAGGATGATAGAGGCCAGGGCGTTGATCTCCGGGTTAACCCCCATGCGCACGCTGGAGAAGACCAGCATCGGCAGCGTTGTCGCCCCCGGGCCGGAGACAAAGCTGGCGATCACCAGATCGTCGAGCGAGAGGGTAAATGCCAGCAGCCAGCCGGAGATCACCGCCGGCATGATCATCGGCAGGGTAATGATGAAAAAGACCTTCAGCGGGGTCGCGCCGAGATCCATCGCCGCCTCTTCTATCGAGCGATCCAGCTCGCGCAGACGCGAGGAGATCACCACGGCGACATAGGCGGTACAGAACGTGACGTGCGCCAGCCAGATGGTGAGCATGCCGCGATCCGCCGGCCAGCCAATGGCATGCGCCAGCGCCACGAACAGCAGCAGCAGCGCAAGGCCGGTAATCACGTCCGGCATGACCAACGGCGCGGTGATCATAAAGGCGAAGCCGTTCGAACCGCGAAAACGGCCGAAACGCACCATCACCAGCGCGGCGATGGTGCCCAGAACAGAGGCCATCGTTGCCGCCAGTGCGGCGATGGTCAGGCTCAGCCCTACCGCGCTCATCATTGCATCGTCCTGGAACAGCTCACTGTACCAGCGCGTCGACCAGCCCGCCCAGACCGTCACCAGTTTGGAACTGTTGAACGAGTAGATCACCAGCATCAGCATCGGCGCATACAGGAAGGTAAAGCCGATCGCCAGGATCGCAATTCGCCACGGAGAGCGCACTACCGGTAAGTTATTCATCCGTGGTCTCCCATCTGTTTCTGCTGATGTTTGTGGAACCACATGATCGGCACGATCAACAGCAGCAGCATGATAATCGCCACCGCAGACGCCACCGGCCAGTCGCGGTTATTGAAGAACTCCTGCCACAGCACGCGGCCAATCATGATGCTGTCCGGCCCGCCGAGCAGCTCCGGGATCACAAACTCCCCTACCGCCGGAATAAAGACCAGCATCGACCCGGCGATAATCCCGCCTTTGGTCAACGGGACAATGACGCTGAAGAAGGTTTTCAGCGGACGCGCACCGAGGTCAAGCGAGGCTTCCACCAGCGAGTAATCTATCCGCGTCAGCGCCGTATAGATCGGCAGAACCATAAACGGCAGATAGGCATACACAATGCCAATATAGACCGCGAGGTTGGTGTGCAGGATCGTCAGCGGCTGATCGATAACCCCAAGCCACATCAGGACGTTATTCAACACGCCGTTGTTTTTCAGGATCCCCATCCAGGCGTAAACGCGGATCAGGAATGAGGTCCACGACGGCAAAATCACCAGCAGCAGGAGGATATTACGCGTCGAGGGTTTACTGTGCGCCACGGCCCACGCCAGCGGGTAGCCCATCACCAGACAGCAGAGCGTCGAGATCGCCGCCACCTGCAGCGACTGCAGATAGGCTTCAATATAGAGCGGGTCCTCGGTGAGCTGCAGGTAGTTACCGAGGTTTAAGGTCAGCGTCAGCTGCCCGTCTGCCCACTCCCACAGGTCGGTATACGGCGGGATCGCCCGCGCCATCTCCGCCAGGCTGATCTTGAAAACGATCAGGAATGGCAGCAGGAACAGCAGGATCAGCCACACGTAAGGCATGGCAATCACCAGCTTGCGGCCGTGCTTCATCTTAAGGCGCGTCAGCCAGCTGGCTGCGCGGGCTGGAGGTTCAAGTGTACTCATTGTCCGCTCCTTATACCGTCAGCACGACACAACTGTCAGCATCCCAGCACAGGCGCACTTCGTCGCCCCAGGTCGGCTGACCTTTGCGGTAGCGATGTTCGTTTTGCAGCTGGGCGCTCAGCATCTGACCGCTTTTCAGACGCACGTGATAGATAGACAAATCGCCCAGGTAAGCAATGTGCACCACTTCACCCACGGCGAAGTTATAGCCATCGGCTGGCGGATCGTCACAGAGCATGATCTTCTCCGGACGCAGCGCGACGTAGACCGGCACGTTGTCCACCACGGCGCTGTCAGGATCGACCTTGAGCGGATGCTGCAGACCCGGCGATTCAATGACCAGGCCATCCTCCTGACGATCTTTCAGTAGCCCTTCGAAGACGTTGACCGAACCGATGAACTCGGCGCTGTAGCGGGTGGTTGGATGCTCATAAATCTCCTCCGGCTCGCCAATTTGCACAAACTTCCCGCGGTTCATGATCGCAATACGTCCGGCCATGGTCATGGCTTCTTCCTGGTCGTGGGTCACCATTACGCAGGTCACGCCGACGCGCTCAAGAATATCCACCACTTCCAGCTGCATACGGTCACGCAGTTTTTTATCCAGGGCCCCCATCGGCTCGTCGAGCAGCAGCAGTTTCGGGCGTTTTGCCAGGCTTCTGGCGAGCGCCACGCGCTGGCGCTGGCCGCCTGAAAGCTGGTGCGGTTTACGCTTCGCGAACTCCTGCATGTGGACCAGACTCAGCATCTCGGCCACGCGCGCGGTGATTTCGGCTTTTGGCAATTTATCCTGCTTCAGGCCAAAGGCGATGTTCTGCTCCACCGTCATGTGCGGGAACAGTGCGTAGGACTGGAACATCATGTTAATCGGGCGCTGGTACGGCGGCACGCTGGAGAGATCCACGCCATCAAGCATGATTTGCCCGGCCGTGGGTTGTTCAAAACCGGCTAACATACGCAGCAGGGTTGATTTGCCACAGCCCGATGCGCCCAGTAGCGCGAATATTTCGCCTTTATAGATAGTCAGGCTGACGTCGTCCACGGCATGCTGGCCATCGAAAGATTTGGTGAGGTTACGAATTTCAAGAAGCGGGGTCAGCGCTTTACGGACTTTCGCCTGCGGGCGGGGGATCGCGTCATTCACGGGGTGCTCTCCGGCAGAAATCAAATCATGGTGCAGGCGCACCAGAACGGTGCGCCTGTTGCCGGGGGCGCTTCGCTTGCCCGGCCTGTGAAAAAGGGTTACTTACCGCTTTTCACCTTGGTCCACGCACGGGTACGTACGCGATCAATTTTTGGATCCTGTACTTTCAGGGTGAAGAGCTTGGCGAACACGTCCGCTGGCGGATAAATTGCCGGATTACTGCGGATCGCTTCACTCACCAGCGGCACGGAAGCCTTGTTACCGTTGGCGTAATAAACGTGGTCGCTGATGTGGGCGATCACGTCCGGACGCATCAGGTAGTTAAGGAACTGATACGCTTCGTCTTTGTTTTTCGCATCAGCTGGCATCGCGAAGACGTCGAAGAAGGCCAGCGCCCCCTCTTTCGGGATGAAGTAGGACACATTCACGCCGTTTTTCGCCTCTTTCGCGCGGTTCGCCGCCTGCCACACGTCCCCTGCCCAGCCAATCGCAACGCAGATGTCACCGTTCGCCAGGTCGTTGATGTACTGGGAAGAGTGGAAATAGCGAATGTTTGGACGCAGCTTCAGCAGCAGATCGGTCGCCGGACCGGTGTAGTCATCCGCCTTGTTGCTGTTCGGATCTTTGCCCAGGTAGTTCAGCACGGTGGCAAAAATCTCTTCTGGCGCGTCCAGGAAAGAGACGCCGCAGCTTTTCAGCTTCTCAAGGTTTTCCGGCTTCAGCACCACGTCCCAGCTGTCCAGCTTGACGTCCGGGCCCAGCGCCGCTTTGACTTTATCCACGTTGTAGCCGATACCGGTGGTCGCCCACAGGTAAGGCATGGCGTATTTGTTATCCGGGTCATGCTTAGCCACCAGCTTCAGGACTTCTGGATCGAGGTTTTTCCAGTTCGGTAATTTGCTTTTGTCCAGTGGCTGGAAGACACCCGCGGTCAGCTGACGCTCCAGGAAGCTCGCGGAAGGCACGACCAGGTCAAACCCGGTGCTGCCTGCCATCAGTTTTCCTTCCAGCACTTCGTTGGAATCGAAAACGTCGTAGACCACTTTAATGCCGGTCTCTTTCTCAAAATTGGCCACGGTGTCCGGCGCAATATAGTCAGACCAGTTATAAACGTGCAGCGTTTTTTGTTCCGCAGCGAGCGTGCCGGCAGAGACGGCCATCAGAGCACCCGCAACCAGACCCGATAACCATTTTTTATTCAAGGCGATCATAGTGTTATTCCTTCTGAAAGCTCGTTAACAAACGAACTAAAACTGTGCAATCTGGATATATGCAAAAATCATGCATAGTTTGTCGCTCTGCTCAAAATAAAAAGAAACCTCTTTACCCGGCAGGATCCGCTCGCTTTTTGAAGCATCGCAAGAATAACTGTAGCCCGTGTCTCCGGCTATAGCCCAGACGAAAAAACGCCTTTTATCAATTTTTTATGCAGGTTTAGTCTACGTGATAAGCCGAAACGGCCTTTGGGGAGGTGAAAAATTCTTTAAAGAAAGGTTAAAAGCAGCAGAAAAAATGGCCTTATGCAGCCGCCATGGCAGCGACTGCGCAAAAGTCAGGCAGCCTTAGTGAAGAAAATTGGGAGATGCATCATTATTCTCTGCATCATCTTCCGCGCTATACAGCAGATGGTGTGCATTGGCTTCCATCATGACCATGGAAATTTGCTCTTCACTCAAGCGCATAAACCAGGCGAACTGCTTAAAGGAGAGCCCTGCCCCGGAGAATAAAGACTGGCAAACGACCAGTTTTGGCAGATTATCATCCTGTATATCGAGAAATGCTTTCACCGTCAAAGAACTGGCATTGATGGCCGACAGGTCGGAGGCCAGCGCCAGTAGCGCAGACGGCTTCACTTCGGCCAGCGCGGAGAAAAGGATCACGTCGTTAATCAGATCGATTTTGGCATCAAAAATACCGTCGAAATTTTGCATATGAGGCAGATGCAGCGCCTGGCAGGAATCACATTCAAAGAACGTAATACCGGCATCATCGAGCCATTGACGTAACGTATCCAGTGTTGGTACGACCTGTAAATCCATCGCGGTGCAGCCTCTCTAATAAAAACTTCGCATAGATTACGCAAAAAGTGCGTTCAATGCCATTTAACCGCCCGTTTTCAGACAGTAGCCCGGCGTGGCATGACGCTCGATCCATGTGATCATTTTACCTGCAATATCGACCCCCGTGGTTTTTTCCACGCCTTCCAGCCCCGGTGAGGCATTTACCTCCATGACCAGCGGCCCGCGCGTCGCCCGCAGGAGGTCAACGCCCGCCACGTCCAGCCCCAACGTTTGCGCGGCTTTTACGGCAATGTCCCGCTCGCGATCGCTAATATCAGCGACTCTCGCTATGCCGCCGCGGTGAAGGTTAGAGCGGAAATCGCCCTCTTTGGCCTGACGCTCAATGGCCGCCACCACTTCATTTCCGACCACGAAACAGCGAATATCACGCCCTTTCGCCTCTTCGATATACTCCTGCACCAGTATGTGCGCATTCAGTCCCCGAAAGGCGTCGACCACACTTTCTGCAGCCTGCCGCGTCTCCGCTAGCACCACGCCGATACCCTGCGTGCCTTCTACCAGCTTGATCACTAAAGGCGCGCCGCCCACCATGTCGATCAGATCGCTGGTGTCGTCCGGCGAATGGGCTATTCCGGTAACGGGGAGATCGATCCCCTGACGGGCGAGCAGCTGCAGCGAACGCAACTTGTCGCGGGCGCGGGAAATGGCCACGGATTCATTGAGCGGATAGCTGCCCAGCATCTCAAACTGGCGCAGCGCGGCGGTGCCATAATAGGTGATCTGGGAGCCGATACGCGGGATCACCGCATCAAAATGCGGCAGCTTGCGGCCTTTGTAGTGTATAGATGAAGCGGCGGGGTCGATGTTCATATAGCAGGACATCGGGTCAAGGATCTCAACCTGATGTCCGCGTTTTGCCGCCGCTTCTCGCAGGCGTTTACATGAATAGAGCGTTCCATCCCGGGACAATATGGCAATTTTCACCCTGCACCTCTCTGAAGACATGGAAAAAGCCTTCATATCATACAGAATGGACTATCGCGTCGCCCAGCCCTGTTTATGCAGATAATCGAGAATAAACGGGCGATTTTCTTTAATGATGGTGCGGCGAATGTGGTCGCTCCAGGTATCGCGGCGGTTATTGCTGTCACGCGTCAGATAGTAATTCGCCAGCTCTTCATCATAGTGATTCAGGACATCACGATCGACCGGCTGGTAGTGGTTCTCGTGCACCAGCATTGCCGCAGGAATACGCGGTTTCAGGTCCGGATTATCCGCCGGCCAGCCGAGGCAGAGGCCAAACAGCGGCAGTACATGTTTTGGCAGCTTCAGCAGTTCGGTGACGCTTTCAATGTTGTTACGCAACCCGCCGATATAGACCCCGCCTAGTCCCAACGATTCCGCCGCCGTAAAGGCGTTTTGCGCCATCAGCGCGGTATCCACGACGCCCAGCAGCAGCTGTTCGGCGAGCCCCAGTTGCGCTTCAGGGCAAATCTGCAGATGGCGGTTAAAGTCGGCACAAAATACCCAGAACTCGGCGGCCTGGGCCACATGCTTCTGCCCGCCGGTCAGCGTCACCAGCTGTTCACGCATCGCCGGGTCGGTAATGCGAATAATGGAGCTGCACTGCAGGAAACTGGAGCTGGAGGTCGCCCTTGCGCTGTTAATAATGGCGGTACGCTGCGCCTCGGTGATCGGCTCATCGGTGAAGTGGCGAATGGAACGATGGGAAAGGAGCAGGTCAATCGTGGGTGTCATCTTCTCTCTCTTTGCTTGCTTAAAACGTATGGCAGCCAGTATAGGCAATGATCTGCTCGGTGTAATTGGCGAAACATAGCTCATAGGTATTATAACGACAGGCGAAACCTTCTTTAATGACGACAGGTTATGGGGCACTATACGTGTCATTCGCCGTCAGGCTTGTTTTTTGAGGAGAGAGAAATGTTTGCAGTAATTTTTGGTCGTCCAGGGTGCCCTTACTGTGTGCGCGCAAAAGAGCTGGCAGAGAAACTGACCGCAGAACGCGATGACTTCAATTTCCGCTATGTGGACATCCACGCGGAAGGCATCACCAAAGCCGATCTGGAAAAAACAGTCGGTAAGCCGGTTGAAACCGTCCCACAGATCTTCCTCGATCAGAAACACATCGGCGGTTGCACCGACTTTGAAGCCTACGCCAAAGAACATCTTGGCCTGTTTGCCGAGCAGTAATGAAAGGACGCCCTCACCCTGAGGGCGTTTTTATTTGTGGTGCCGTCGGTGCTGAATCAGGCTGCGCACAAATAGGTAGCAGAGCGCGCCAAGGGCGCACCAGAATATGGCACTTAGCAACCACGCCAGCTCCTGCCAGAAACTCCGCGTTGAAACATACAGCAGGCGCATTAGCAGCAGACATAATGGCGCTGCAAGTATCGCCCCCAGTAACGGTTTCACCACTTCCCCTTTACGGGAGAGAAAACTGGCGGCGGCTCCCGGTAGCGTGAAGAAGAGCAACCCCAGCTCCGGATGCCCGGACGCCCTGAATGCGCCCTTCACATTAAATGCGAGCGACATGCATACGACCGTGAACAGCAAAAAGCAGCTGATCACCCCCGCCCAGTTTCGTTTCATATTCAAACAATCCTCCTGACTTATCTCTATCAAATACACTTTCGTCGGGTAGACGCCCAGTCAGATAAAGCAATGCGGCAATCCTTGCCAAAGTACGCACAGGGTGATGCGATAATCAGTAGCTGTCAGTAGCTAATGCGATTAAACTACACGCCAGCTAATGTTTTAGGGAATAAAGCAGGAAACAGGGAGCGTTAACGCCTTTCCCTGACCCAGAAAACAGTAGCCCAAAAAGTCCTTTCATTCAACAACTTACTGGTAAACAAGAAGTTAGCCTCCGTGAATATAAACGTCGCAGACTTGTTAAATGGGAATTACATCCTGTTATTATTTGTGGTACTGGCGCTGGGTCTTTGCCTGGGTAAATTGCGCCTGGGATCGGTTCAACTTGGTAATTCCATTGGCGTTTTAGTCGTCTCCTTATTATTAGGCCAACAGCACTTCAGCATTAACACGGACGCGCTCAACTTAGGTTTCATGTTGTTTATTTTTTGTGTTGGCGTGGAAGCAGGACCGAACTTTTTTTCGATTTTCTTCCGCGACGGCAAAAATTATCTGATGCTGGCGCTGGTGATGGTCGGCAGCGCACTGCTGATCGCCTTAGGGCTGGGTAAGCTGTTTGGCTGGGATATCGGGTTAACGGCCGGTATGCTGGCAGGTTCCATGACCTCTACGCCAGTGCTGGTGGGTGCAGGCGATACCCTGCGCCATTCGGGCATGGCTGGCGCACAGCTTTCGACCGCGCTCGACCACCTGAGCCTGGGCTATGCCCTGACCTATCTGATTGGTCTGGTGAGCCTGATTGTCGGCGCGCGCTATCTGCCAAAACTGCAGCATCAGGATCTGCAGACCAGTGCCCAGCAAATCGCCCGTGAGCGCGGGCTGGATACCGACAGCAAACGTAAAGTCTACCTCCCGGTGATCCGCGCCTACCGCGTCGGACCTGAGCTGGTGGCATGGGCAGACGGGAAAAATCTTCGCGAGCTGGGGATTTACCGCCAGACCGGGTGCTACATCGAACGTATCCGCCGTAACGGCATTCTGGCGAACCCGGACGGTGACGCGGTGCTGCAGATGGGCGACGACATCGCGCTGGTGGGTTACCCGGACGCGCACGCCCGTCTCGACCCAAGCTTCCGAAACGGCAAAGAGGTGTTCGACCGCGATCTGCTCGACATGCGCATCGTCACCGAAGAGATCGTGGTTAAAAACCATAACGCCGTTGGCCGTCGTCTGGCGCAGCTCAAGCTGACCGACCACGGCTGCTTCCTTAACCGCGTCATCCGCAGCCAGATTGAGATGCCCATCGACGACAACGTCGTGCTCAACAAAGGCGACGTTTTGCAGGTCAGCGGCGACGCGCGACGCGTAAAAACCGTTGCCGACCGCATTGGCTTTATCTCCATTCACAGCCAGGTCACTGACCTGCTGGCTTTCTGCGCCTTCTTTATTGTGGGCCTGATGATCGGGATGATCACCTTCCAGTTCAGCAACTTCAGTTTCGGCATCGGTAACGCCGCCGGTCTGCTGTTTGCCGGGATCATGCTGGGCTTCCTGCGAGCGAACCATCCAACGTTCGGCTACATACCGCAAGGTGCGCTGAACATGGTGAAAGAGTTCGGTCTGATGGTGTTTATGGCGGGTGTCGGCTTAAGCGCCGGAAGCGGCATTGGTCACAGCCTGGGTGCCGTGGGCTGGCAGATGCTAGTTTCCGGCCTTATCGTCAGCCTGGTGCCGGTGGTGATTTGCTTCCTGTTTGGTGCCTACGTGCTGCGCATGAACCGCGCCCTGCTCTTCGGAGCAATGATGGGGGCGCGTACCTGTGCGCCGGCCATGGAAATTATCAGCGACACCGCGCGCAGCAACATCCCGGCGCTGGGCTATGCAGGCACCTACGCTATCGCCAACGTACTGCTGACGCTGGCAGGTACGCTGATCATCATCATCTGGCCAGGACTCGGATAACTCTGAAGTTTGCGCGTAATGAAAAAATTTTTGTTACGCGCAGAACTTTTTTATCAGGGGGCAGTCATAACTAGTGCCACTGCTTTTCTTTGATGTCCCCAATTTGTGGAGCCCATCAACCCCGCCGTTTTGGTTCAAGGTTGATGGGTTTTTTGTTGCCTTAAATAAACCCCAACAAAGAATAACCAAAGCCCGTTATCCAGCTTTTCTAAACGTGAGAATACGTAATGTCAGGCTTAACGAGCGATGTCTAAGTGTTTCCCTCCCCCGCAATCCTCCCCACCATCGCCCGAATCTCATCGCGGGTTAACGGCGCCCGGTCGGTCACATAGTGCAGCGTCATCCCTTCGATAAACGCATCCAGCGCGCGGGTGGTAACCGGATCGAACCACTGCTCCAGCGTAGTCTGGCTCATCTTCATCCAGTCCTGCATCACCGTTTTGAGCGCCGCGCTGCGGTGCATAAAGGCGTAAAGCTGGTACATCAGCGCCATGTTGTGCGGCGTCGTCACCTGCGAACTGTGGATCAGGGTGGTGATGGACTCGCACGCCATTTCAGGCCCGGTGACGCCCGCAAAGAAATCCCGATACTGCTGCGACATCTGTTGCGTAAACCATGTGAACGCTTCCTCCAGCAGTGGCTCCATACCGTCGAAATAGTAGGTCATCGACCCCAGCGGCACGCCCGCGCAGGCGGCGATTTTACGGTGCGTGACGGCGTGAATACCGTGCTCGGCAATGGTATCGAGTGTTGCCTGCAGGATCTTCTCCCGGCGATGCGGATCGTTCGGTGGTCTGCTCATAAATTCCTCACGTGGTTTGTGTACAAATGTACACAAACTTGCTAGTGTTGTCGCTATTGTTGTACTTCTGGTGCTACCCCAATGACGCTGACCTCTCCCCGTAAAACCCTGCAGCTCCGCATGTGGGCGCTGTTTATGTTCTTCTTTATTCCCGGTCTGCTGATGGCCTCCTGGGCCACGCGCACGCCCGCCATTCGCGATATTTTGTCTGTCTCTACGGCTGAGATGGGCATCGTGCTGTTCGGCCTGTCGATCGGTTCCATGAGCGGCATTCTCTGTTCCGCATGGCTGGTGAAGCGCTTTGGTACGCGAGCAGTGATCCGCACCACCATGTGCTGCGCGGTGTTCGGGATGGTGGTATTGAGCATCGCGCTGTGGTTTGCCTCGCCGGTGTTGTTCGCGCTGGGGCTGACGGTATTTGGCGGCAGCTTCGGTTCTGCGGAGGTAGCCATCAACGTTGAAGGGGCGGCGGTCGAGCGTGAGATGAACAAAACCGTGCTGCCCATGATGCATGGCTTCTATAGCCTCGGTACGCTGGCTGGTGCGGGCGTGGGAATGGCGCTGACGGCCACGGGTGTGACCGCCAATCTGCATATCCTGCTGGCGGCGCTGGTGTGCATCATTCCGATCCTCACCGGCATCCGGGCCATCCCGGACGGCACCGGTAAAAACTCTGCTGACGAACGCTCGTCAGCCGAAAAAGGACTCCCCTTCTACCGCGATTTCCAGCTGATGCTGATCGGCGTGGTGGTACTGGCGATGGCGTTTGCAGAAGGCTCCGCCAACGACTGGCTGCCGCTGCTGATGGTGGACGGTCACGGCTTTAGCCCGACCTCCGGCTCGCTGATTTACGCCGGGTTTACGCTGGGGATGACCGTCGGGCGCTTCACCGGCGGCTGGTTTATCGACCGCTACAGCCGCGTGGCGGTGGTGCGCGCCAGCGCCCTGCTGGGCGGCCTGGGGATTGCGATGATTATCTTTGTGGACGTGGACTGGATTGCCGGCGTCTCGGTGATCCTCTGGGGACTGGGGGCGTCACTCGGCTTCCCGCTGACCATTTCCGCCGCCAGCGACACCGGGCCGGATGCCCCGACGCGCGTCAGCGTGGTGGCGACAACGGGCTACCTCGCCTTCCTGGTGGGGCCGCCGCTGCTCGGCTTCCTGGGTGAACACTACGGGCTGCGCAGCGCCATGCTGGTGGTGTTAGGGTTGGTGATCATCGCTGCGCTGGTGGCGCGCGCGGTGGCAAAGCCGGAAACGAAACAAACGACACTGGAGAAGGGATATGAGCGTTAAACTGATCGCCGTCGACATGGATGGCACATTTCTGAGCGATGCCAAGACCTATAACCGCCCGCGCTTTCTGGCGCAGTACGCCCGCATGAAGGCGCAAGGCATTCGCTTCGTGGTCGCCAGCGGCAACCAGTACTACCAGCTGATCTCCTTTTTCCCGGAGATTGCCCATGAAATTGCGTTCGTCGCTGAGAACGGCGGCTGGGTCGTGAGCGCCGGAGAGGATGTCTTTAACGGTGAATTGTCGAAAGCCCATTTCGAGACCGTCGCAAATGTATTAAACGACGTTCCGGGCATTGAGATTATCGCCTGCGGAAAAAACAGCGCCTATACGCTGAAATGCTATGACGATAACTTTAAGGATATCGCCGCGAAGTACTATCACCGGCTCGAAATGGTGAGTGATTTCGACAACCTGAACGACATTTTCTTCAAGTTTGGGCTGAACGTGTCAGACCATGAAATTCCGCGCATCCAGGCGATGCTGCATGAAAAGCTTAACGACATTATGGTGCCCGTGACAACCGGCCACGGCAGTATCGACCTGATTATCCCCGGCGTGCACAAAGCCAACGGCCTGCGGATCCTGCAACAGCGCTGGGGCATAGAGGACAGTGAAGTGGTGGCCTTCGGTGACAGCGGCAACGATGTGGAGATGTTGCGTCAGTCCGGGTTCAGCTTCGCGATGGCGAATGCCAGACCGCATATTAAAGCGGTGGCGCGGTTTGAAGCGCCGCATAATAACGAGGAAGGTGTGCTGGATGTGATTGAGAAGGTGTTGAACGGAGAGGCACCGTTTAACTGATACCGTGCGGTCTGGTGCCCTCAGCCTAACCCTCTCCCACAGGGAGAGGGAATAAACAGATTACGGTTGCAGGGCGTTGCCGACGCGTTTGTCCTTCAGGAACACCATCATCAGGCCAACCCACAGCACGCCGTTGGCGAAGTTAAACAGACTGAACAGACCGTTGCCACCCATCGCGTAAGCGTGCTTGCTCACCTCGATACCGACGGTAAAGATCAGCATCTGCAGCATACCCATCGCCGCGGACACCGTGCCTTTACTCATCTCGCTGGCAAACAGCGTCAGGCGCACCAGCCCGGCGTTCGCCACGCCAATCCCGAAAGCATAAAGGCTGAGCCCCGCCGTCATCCACAGATAAGCGTGGGATGACGCAACGGTCGCCACCGCGGCCAGAATCAGCCCTGCTGCAATCGGCCAGCCACCCATAATAATCAGTGAACGCACGGTGCGGCGTGACGTCAGACGTGCCAGCACCAGGTTACCGATAATCAGCGCGCCAAAAATCGGCACCTGCAGCAGACCGTACTCGTAGCTGCTGAGCTTTTCACCGCTGATGATAATGACCGGAGACTGCGCAATCCACGCCAGCAGCGGCAGGCTCACAAACCCGGTCGCCAGCGCCCCCGCCAGAAAGCGGCCATTCTTCAGCACTTCTTTGTAATCCCGGCCCAGCTCCTTGAGCGAGAGTTTTTCACCCAGACGGGTCGCCGTTTCCGGCATTGCGCGGTGCAGGCCAAAGAACGCGATAGCGGCGAGAACCGCAAAGAGGATAAACATCCCTTCCCAGGGCGCAACATGTACCCACGCGGCGCCCACCAGCGGCCCGAGTAAAGGGGCAATCAGCGCCACGTTTGCCATGAGCGCGGTAATTTTGATACACACCGCCTCTTCAAACGACTCCTGAATGGCGGCATACCCCACGGCACCGATAAAGCACAGGCTCACCCCCTGCAGGAAACGCAGCAGGGTAAATTGCTCAATGTTTTGCGCCAGCAGCGTAGCGAGGCAGGTGACGATAAACCACACCACGCCGGTCAGCATCACCGGACGGCGGCCAATACGATCCGACAGCGGCCCTAACAGCCACTGTAAAAACATGCCGCCAGCCAGATAGGCGGTCATGGAGGTCGGCACCCATTCAATTCCCGCGTTGTACTGCTCCACAACGGCCAGCATGCCGGGCTGGATCATATCGTTGCCGATATAGGTGGAGAATTCGTAGAGCACCAGACACAGGGGGAAAAGCAACGCCTGACGACCCAGACGTGAACCAGAAGAAGAACGGTTTAACATGCAATCTCTTTAAAATGACAAAATCGCGACGAGTGTAATGAAATGCCGCAGCCCGAGATAGTGATTTATCGAGGATAAACAGAAATAAAGCACATATCGTCTTCGTTTAAGGTTTCCTTAAGTTGACAGATTTATGATAGCCCGATTACTCGTCAACGATCCCAAATTATGGCACTCACTTCCAGCCGTTCAGAATTGTCTAACTTACAGACAAATAAGACAAAACGACTTTACCGCTTACCCTCCCGCTTTTATGGTTATCAGCTTTTCGTGCTGTTAGTCCTTGCCGTGGTGTTTACGTGGCTTTCGCGCGATGAAGCGCTCGACAGATGGATCACTGGTTTTTGGTATGACGCGGCGACGCAGAGCTTCCCGCTGCAGAAAGACCACCTGCTGGATTTGCTCAACCATCGTCTGGCGAAGTATATCGCCATCGCCTTAGGTGCCGTGGCGCTGCTTTACGGCGCTTACAAACGTAACGCCAGGCTGGTTACGGCGGCGCTGCTGATGGGGCTTGGCGCGCTGGTAGTGGGCGTACTGAAAAGCATTAGCCACCACAGCTGCCCGTGGGATCTGGTGGAGTATGGCGGGAAGGCGATGTCTTACCCCCTGTTTAGCGCCGTCCCGACAGACAGCGGGCCGGGGCGCTGTTTCCCCGGCGGCCATGCCTCCAGCGGTTTTATGGTGATGGGGCTGTTTTTTGCCTTCTGGCGCGAGCGTCCACGTCTCGCCTGGAGCTTTGTTGCCCTCGGCGTGCTGCTGGGTCTGGCGATGGGCTTCGGTCAGGTGATGCGCGGGGCACATTTTTTCTCTCACAACCTGTGGGCCGGGTGGTGGGTTTGGTTTTCCCAGGTGGCCGTCTACGGGCTGGTTTCCACCCGGTTTGCAAAAGAGTGATAACGCTATGCTAGAGAATCTGAATTATCAGCTGTTTTATCAGATCAACGCCACACCGGCCTCGCCAGAGTGGATGATTGATTTTGCCACCTTCCTGGCAAAAGATCTGATTAGTATCGTGCCTGTGTTGGCCGCTATCCTCTGGCTCTGGGGCCCTCGCAGCCAGGTGAAGGCACAGCGCCAGCTGGTGATCAAAGTCGCGATGGCGCTCGGGGTCAGCGTACTGGTTAGTTATATTCTCGGCCATGCGTTCCCGCACGATCGTCCTTTTGTCGACCATGTCGGTTATACCTTCCTGCACCACGCGCCGGATGACTCCTTCCCGAGCGATCACGGTACGGTTATCTTCACCTTCGCGCTGGCTTTCCTGTTCTGGCATCGCCTGTGGTCTGGTGCGGTGCTGATGGTCGCAGCCGCGGCGATTGCCTGGTCCCGCGTGTATCTTGGCGTCCACTGGCCGCTGGATATGGTCGGCGGTTTCCTGGTAGGACTGATTGGCTGCGTGAGCGCGGCAATCCTGTGGAATCTCTTCGGTGAAGCGCTCTACCGGGGGCTCTCTTCCCTTTATCGCGCCATTTTTGCCCTCCCGATCCGCAAAGGCTGGATACGTGACTAACCCCAACCGGACAGGTTACACTGAGCCCCCGCCCTGCGGGGGCTCATTTTTTTTATCCTGAGGAACTATGGAAACACGACGCGATGACCGCATAGCTCAGCTGCTTCAGGCGCTGAAGCGTAGTGATAAGCTGCATCTTAAGGAAGCCGCCAACCTCCTCGGCGTCTCAGAGATGACCATTCGTCGTGATCTGAACAGCGACAGCGCTCCCGTGGTGCTGCTGGGCGGGTACATTGTGCTTGAGCCGCGTAGCGCCAGCCATTATCTGATAAGCGATCAGAAAACGCGTCTGGTGGAAGAGAAACGCAAAGCCGCGCGCCTGGCCGCCACGCTGGTACAGCCGCACCAGACGCTGTTTTTTGACTGCGGCACCACCACGCCGTGGATTATCGAAGCCATCGACAGCAGTATTCCCTTTACCGCCGTGTGTTACTCCCTGAACACCTTTCTGGCGCTGCAGGAGAAACCCGAGTGCCGGGTGATCCTCTGCGGCGGTGAGTTTCACGCCAGCAACGCTATCTTTAAGCCGCTCAACCTGCAGGACACGCTCAGCAACTTATGTCCGGACATCGCGTTCTATTCCGCCGCGGGCGTGAATGTGCGTCAGGGGGCGACCTGCTTTAACCTGGAGGAGCTGCCGGTAAAGCACTGGGCATTAAGCGCCGCGCAATACCATGTGCTGGTGGTCGATCACAGTAAGTTTGGTAAGGTGCGGTCGGCAAGAATGGGCGAGCTGGCGCAGTTTGACGCCATCGTCAGCGATTGCCGCCCGGATGAGGAAATTGTGGTCCATGCGAAGGCGCAGCAGGTGAAGTTGATGTATTGAGAGGGGTGCGGCCTGATGCCCGCACCCCGCCCCTCTCCCACAGGGAGAGGGAGAAAAGTATGATGGATTAGCTGAACCAGCTGCCAAACCAGCTGTGGAATTTCATCAATACGAAATCCCACATCCGGCTGAAGAAGCCACCCTCTTCTACCGCTTCCATCACGATCAGCGGACGCTGTTCAATTGACTTCCCGTTTAACTGGAAATCAATCGTCCCGACCACCTGGCCTTTTTTCAACGGCGCGGTGAGCTGCGGGTCGGTCAGGGTAAAGCTGGCCTTCAGGTTTTTCAGCTGACCGCGTGGAATGGTCACGGAACCGGCTTCTCCCGCCCCGAGATTCACTTCACTCTTATCCCCAAACCAGACGCGCTGGCTGACGAACGTGGCATCCGGTTTAATCGGCGTCACGGTTTCATAGAAACGGAAGCCCCAGGTCAGCAGTTTTTCTGATTCGTTAAACCGGATGCGGTCGGTTTTGGTGCCCAGCACAACCGAGATCAAACGCATGTCGCCCTGCGTCGCAGAGGCCACCAGGTTATAGCCCGCGCCCGCCGTGGTGCCGGTCTTCATGCCGTCCACGTTAACGTTGCTGCTCCACAGGAGACGGTTACGGTTCGGCTGGCGAATTTTGTTGAAGGTAAACTCTTTCTCTTTGTGGATCGCGTATTCATCCGGTACGTCGTGGATCAGCGCTTTCCCCAACAGCGCCATGTCGCGCGCGGTACTGAACTGTCCAGGCGCATCCAGGCCGTGAACCGTTTTGAATGTCGTGTTGGTTAAGCCGAGTTTCTGCGCATAGCCATTCATCAAACCAATGAAAGAATCCTGACTGCCGGCCACATAATCGGCCAGCGCGATACACGCGTCATTTCCCGACTGAATAATTACCCCTTTATTCAGATCGGAAACGGACACCTGATCCCCTGGCTTCAGGAACATCACCGATGACCCGCGCAGCGCGGGGTTACCGGTCGCCCAGGCGTCCTTTCCGATGGTGACCATATCGTCCAGCTTGATCTTTCCGGCTTTCAAGGCCTGGCCGACCACATAGCTGGTCATGATTTTGGTCAGGCTGGCCGGATCGAGTTTCTCATCGGCATTGCCTTCCGCCAGCACTTTCCCGCTGGCATAGTCCATCAGGATCCAGGCGCGCGCATCCACCGGTGGCGCTTCGGGCGCAGCCTGTTCTGCTGCGTAGAGAGTTGGTGCAAACAGGAAAAGGAGCGCAGAGCCTGCCGCCAGGCTGCGCAGAGAAGTCATTTTTCGCGTCATAAATGCCACCCGAGTGTCCATTCAAAAATTACGTCACATCACCGTGTCGCAAGAAGCGATGAGTAATAGCGCACTAAAACGGTGAAAGAAACCCAGCGAGGGTAAAGTTATTAAAGTTTATGCAATAACATTCATTTACGCTTTGATTCAGGCGATTTTTTTGTCTTCTGTTGCGTAATTGTTAGGTTTATCTCACCATGGCGAAAAAGGTGACCCGGATTCACAACTCATCAGGAGTAAATATGATTACGCTGTGGGGCAGGAACAATTCGACCAACGTGAAGAAAGTGCTCTGGACGCTGGAAGAGCTGGATTTACCGTTTAATCAAATTATGGCTGGCATGGCATACGGGGTAAACAGAGAGGCCGACTATCTGGCGATGAACCCGAACGGCCTGGTGCCGCTGCTGCGCGATGACGAAACCGACGCAACGCTTTGGGAATCTAACACCATTGTGCGCTACCTCGCCGCCCAGTACGGCCTTGGCCGTCTGTGGGTTGAAAACCCGGCGCAGCGCGCCCAGGGTGAAAAGTGGATGGACTGGGCAAACCAGACATTCTCTCCTGTTCACCGGGTGATCCTGATGGGGCTGGTGAGAACCCCCGAGGCCGAGCGCGACTATCCCGCTATTCATGCCGCTCAGGATGCCTGTGAAAACCTGTTTGCCATGATGGATGACGAACTGGCGAAGCACGCCTGGTTCTCCGGCGAGACGTTCGGCGTGGGGGATATTGCCGTGGCGCCGTTTGTCTGGAACCTGACCAATATGGGGCTGAACTGGACGCCGCGCCCTCACCTTGAACGCTGGCTCAAGCAACTGAGCGAGCGTCCGGCGTACCGTAACGTCGTGATGACCCCGGTCACCTGATTACGCACCGGACGGGCTGACTTTTAGCAGTTGCCCGTCCGTTTCATCGGTGAGCACATACAGATACCCGTCCGGCCCCACCCGCACATCGCGAATACGTTGATCCCGATCGCCCAGGATGCGCCCGTCCTCCGTGACCTTGTTTCCGTCCACGCTCAGGACGATAACGTCTTTCTCCTTCAGCGCCCCAATAAACAGTTTGTTTTTCCACTGCGGGAAAACGTCGCTGTTGTAGAACGCCATGCCGCTGACCGCGGGCGAGACTTTCCAGACAAACAGAGGCTTCTCGGTTCCCTCGACGTGTTCACCTTTAGCTTCGGGGATTTTCAGGCCACTGTAATTAATGCCGTGTGTCGCCAGCGGCCAGCCGTAATTTTTGCCTTTCTCCGGGATGTTGATTTCATCCCCGCCGCGCGGGCCATGTTCGTTCAGCCAGAGCGTGTCGCTCCACGGATTCATCGCCATTCCCTGCGGGTTGCGAATGCCATAAGACCAGATTTCCGGCCGTGCGCCGGCGGTGTTCACAAAGGGGTTATCCGCAGGCACTTTACCGTCCTCGGTCAGGCGCACCACTTTCCCCTGCAGCTTGTCCAGGTCCTGCGCCGTCGGGCGCTGGTTGTTCTCGCCGAGTCCGATAAAGAGGTAGCCTTTGCCGTCAAACACCAGCCGTCCGCCAAAATGGTTACCGGTAGAGAGTTTCGGCATCTGGCGAAACACGACCTGGAATGCCTCGATGCGGGAAAGATCGTCGCTTAAGCGGCCATAACCCACCGTCGTTCCGGCTTTGCCGTCATGCCCTGCTTCGGCGTAACTCAGCCAGACGCGGCGCGACGTTGCAAAATCCGGCGCCAGCACCACGTCCAGCAATCCTCCCTGACCGTTCGCCCAGACCTTCGGAACGCCGACAATGGGATCGGAAAGCCCTTTTCCGGCCTGCCAGTGTTTGAGCTGCCCGCCCTTGAGGGTGACCAGAAGCCCTTTATTGTCCGGCAGGAACGCCATCGACCAGGGGCGATCGAGTCGGTTTTGCAGCACCTCGACCTTCACCGCCTCTGGCGCCGCAAGAAGTGAAAAGGAAAAGCACAACGCAGGAAGGAAAATCAACGAGGACCGTGGCATGACGCGCTCCTTTTTCGGCAGATGGCATAAAGATTAGCCAGTACCTCCGGGCGCGTTACCACTTTTACAAAAGCTTAATCAGAAGGGGGAGTTGCCTCCCCCGGGCTCAGTGTTGTTCAAGCTTCTCATGCTCGGACAGACACATGATGCATAGAGAGAGCGTTGTCAGGCAGTTTTCAAGCTTCTCCGCGTTTACAGCGATAAAATTCGGGCAGTCGTGGCGTCCGTTCATCAAACATACCCCAGCAATGGAGAGCACCTCAGCGGCACGACGCAGCGCCATTAACTCGCATTCATCGTATTCCGCCCTCAGGATCGGTGCTTTTTCACGCATGAAATTGCAAAGTTCAAACAGATTATCACGCAGATGTTCGCTTTCGCTGACTGACATATAGCCTTTGGCCTTCCTGAGCTGCAGATAAGCGGCCAGGTCGATTCGGGCGTTGATCAGCTTGTTAAGCAGATCGCGTTTCAGTCTGTCAACGGACATGCTATTTCCTCCTCTGTAAGCCATGTTGCACAGTCAGAATAAGTTCATTTTTTGTACAGTTTAATGCCTGAGATCAATTATTCTTAACTGATTAACATTATTTACAATGTTACAACCTCTGCCCGGTACATCCCGCTTGCAAAGAGTGTATAAATCCCACGCGATACGCTGTAAAATCCCGCCCTGATAACTCCATAATTGATGAATTTTTAACCTATGAGCAATGTTACGCATCCGCCGAAATCGGCTTCGTCTCCCTCGGCTGCCTAAAGGGCGAAAATAATACGTTGCTGCCTTGGCTCTAAACCCCGGTAGTTCTGACCCTGACGCAAAAACGCCGTGATAAAAACCCGGCGCTTTTAATCAACATTTAATGCTTAGTGTCAAAGGCTCATTTCTCAAGAAAGCCCGGTTTAACATTGGCTTTGCGTCATCCTTAGACCTCTTGAACAACTCCTTTAGGACTATCTTCGCGGTCATCTCGGGGATAAAAAATGATGTCAGAGCCGTCAGGATGTTGGGTCAGGCGCTTAAACTCCAGTATGTTTTTGATATCTTCACATTTTGAAGTATCCGCAACATTTTAGACTGAACGAACAAACTCCAAGAATTCACTTTCTGTGTAGCCACGAAATGACCGCTTCAAGATATTTCTCCGCCAGCGATTTGCACGATAACGTCTTTAGAATAGAATTTTTCGCCGAGTAAATTTTCTAAATCCAATGCCTGTGTTTGGCTAACATTGAACCCTGCGATGCCTTTGACAAATGCCTCTTCGTCATCCGACCCCCACCCCATAATAGCAGCAACTCCTTTCAGTTTGCTCTTAGGGATCTCAACCTCTAAAACCAATTCTTCGCTTTGTTTATCAAAGACTTCCACAGAATAGATTACCATCACTTTTCTACCTTTCTGGTTGGATCTGCTGGCTTGGTTTGCTCACCTGTTATGTGATTGAACTCTCCTAAATGGTTGCGGCCCGAACGGTCATAAACTTCGACTGTGCCATGTTGAGAATCCCATTCATAAATTTTACCTTTGGCATCTTTCCATCTTGCCCGAAGTTGTCCGCCACCTTGAATAGCTGTCTTACGTGGTGCTCTTTTCGCATCAGGGAATGCTGGTAATGGAGGGGTCCCTTTTGGTGCAGTGTGGTATTTGTGATCCGCATTCAGATAGACATAAATCGGATCGAAGGTCCCTGCTGGATGCACCAGAATATAATCCCGGAATGAACATTCTCCCGGTGCTGGGGTAACTGTTGACCACAGGCTGTTGATTTCACTTTCCGGGTAAACCAGTACATTCGGAGGAATATAGACGTTGTCCTGGCTGCCGGTATTGGTCGGGGAAGAATATCCCGGATAGTCAGGAGTCCAAACGACTATCGGCTTATCTGCGCCATCCTCCCAGAACTCATAGTTCCCGGTGGTGGTGTTCTTCTGAAGCATGCGCACTGGCACTCGGTCCTGTCCGCCTCCGGCGCTGACATGGAAGCCTTTCGGCCTCATAATGCCGAACTGGTCAGCCTCCCAGCGAAAGCGAACACGGGTCGGAACATCTTCTTTATTCCGTGCGGCCTGCTCAAGGCGCATTTTATTAATGTTGTCCTGTTCGCCACTGTTGAGCTTTGGCGAGTAGAACATGCCAAACAGAAAAACGGTTGGAGGACTCGGGGCTATCCAGCGACCAGCCGTCGAAAGATTTCCTCCAATTTTCTGCACTGCTGCGTATCCGGCCTCAATTGCTGCATCATTGGCGATCCCTGCTGTAGTCGCGGCCCTTGCTGTTGCCATCCCTGCGGGGGCAGGGTTGAATCTGATTATACGAACGAGATTTCAAATCGTGCAGAAAAAAACTGACTGTACTTTTATCTCAGTAAACGATCCCTTTAATTTTTTGTCAAAAATCGGGATGCCTAGGATTTGATTATTTTGTGATCTTAAGGTGAGTACTTTTAGCGAGGACGAAAAAGCGGCCTACATAAGGCCGCGTACGGTAGATCACCAACGAAGTTCCGAGGTTGGCAAGAAAGTAACAGCAACAACCATATCTGCCATGTCATAGCGGATTTGCATTGTGATTGGGATGTGGAAATCTTCAACAGTGAATCGCTCAATCCTGCCGATTTCCTGCTTCATGATTACTCTCGGCGGAATGCTGTTTTCTGGTTCACCAAAGTTTTCATGAATCCAATTGCGAGACATGCTTTTCTTAAGAGGCGTTGGTAACTCGTTAGGGAATGTCCAATCACTCAAAGTATCATGTTGTATGCTTAATGTAATTTCTTTAAGTAAACGACCATCACGTTTGAACGCTAAAAACACGCCCTCTTTCGCCATATCAAGGCTAATTGTTGGTGAACCTGATGCTCCTTTGGGATCGCTTTTATAGGTTATCAATCCAGAATCAACCAAATCTTTATAAGATTTACCTAAACTACGGATCAATGCTGTAACATTTACTGTCATTAGTACAATCCTTGCTCTGTATTCAGCTTGTGCATTTTAGCTCTGGCGGATTCAACTTGTTCTTCAGTAGCCCCATAATCTTTAAGGGCCGGTTTTATTGCATCAAAATTCCGATCCAAGGCACTCCTCAAATTCTTCGCATCCCTTGCAATTTGCTCTGGTTTGTTACGTCCACCGTAAGTTTGACTGATTTTCTGGTGAACTTCTTTTGGCACAACAATTGCAGCTACCCGATCTGCCATTTTCCTGATCAGTTTTTGATCAAGTCCAGGATACTCATCCATTAAGAATTGTTCAACTGCGGCTCTTGACGGCATATGATCAGCCTCATACTTGCCTTGTCGAGAACGCCCTGTGAAATCCTTGTACAATTCAACTTCCAGTAGTTCAACTGGGGGCTTGCTGAGGTAGATGTAGATCGGCGGGTGTATGTTCCCCGGAAACACCAGAATGTAATCCCGAAAATCCTTCTCTTCCGGTACTGGTGTTGTGGTGATAGTTACGCCCTGAATTTCGGGATGTTCAAGCCCCGGAATCGTTACAGTACCCGCTTGCGGGCTGTTGTTCCCAGTATTCCAGCTATCTTGCGATCCCGGCGTACTCGCTGGTGTCCATGTGATCAGAGGCTTATCGATTCGCTCGTCACCCCAAAATTCATAGCTACCATCCATCTGCTTTTCGAGCATCCGGACACGAACCTGATCACGCCCACTTTCAGTACTGGTATGATAGCCAACGGCTTTTAATCGCCCGGTTTCATCGTCAGTGATCCAGTTGTAGAGTACACGTGTTAGTACGGTTTGAATCGCCACGCGTTTAACAGACACCTCAGAGTCATTTAAGATGACTTAAAGAGAGGTGCCCATGAGCGGTAAGCGTTATCCTGAAGAGTTTAAAACTGAAGCAGTCAAACAGGTTGTTGATCGCGGTTATTCTGTTGCCAGCGTTGCAACACGTCTCGATATCACCACCCACAGCCTTTATGCCTGGATAAAGAAGTACGGTCCGGATTCTTCCACTAATAAAGAACAGTCAGATGCTCAGGCCGAGATCCGCCGTCTCCAGAAAGAGCTGAAACGGGTTACCGACGAACGGGACATATTAAAAAAAGCCGCGGCGTACTTCGCAAAGCTGTCCGACTGAGGTACGCCTTTATCCGTGACAACTCCTGTTGCTGGCCTGTTCGCCTGCTCTGTCGGGTGCTGGATGTTCATCCCAGTGGTTTTTACGCCTGGCTTCAGCAGCCGCATTCACAACGCCATCAGGCAGACCTGAGACTGACAGGACAGATTAAACAGTTCTGGCTGGAATCGGGATGCGTCTATGGTTATCGCAAAATCCATCTGGATCTGCGTGACAGCGGGCAACAGTGCGGAGTAAACAGAGTCTGGAGACTGATGAAACGTGTCGGAATAAAGGCTCAGGTCGGATACCGAAGCCCGCGGGCACGTAAAGGCGAGGCCAGTATCGTGTCACCCAACAGGCTCCAGCGACAGTTCAATCCGGATGCTCCTGATGAGCGTTGGGTAACGGACATAACCTACATCAGGACCCACGAAGGCTGGCTGTATCTTGCCGTTGTTGTTGATCTGTTCTCACGCAAAATTATCGGCTGGTCCATGCAATCCCGGATGACAAAGGACATTGTCCTGAACGCACTGCTGATGGCTGTATGGCGGCGTAATCCCGAAAAACAGGTGCTGGTTCATTCGGATCAGGGCAGTCAGTACACAAGCCATGAGTGGCAGTCGTTCCTGAAATCACACGGCCTGGAGGGTAGCATGAGCCGTCGCGGTAACTGCCATGATAATGCGGTTGCAGAAAGTTTTTTCCAGTTGTTGAAACGTGAACGGATAAAGAAAAAGATCTACGGAACGCGGGAAGAAGCCCGCAGTGATATTTTTGATTACATCGAAATGTTTTATAACAGTAAGCGTCGGCATGGTTCTAGCGAACAGATGTCACCGACAGAATATGAAAACCAGTATTATCAACGGCTCGGAAGTGTCTAGATTATCCGTGGCGATTCAGTTCCCTTTCTGTGTGCGACTTCCAATAACTTTTCAGGCGTTAGCAGATCGCTCTTTTCACCCTTGAGTTTTGACTGGACGATCGCCCCCATAACAACAAACGGCAAATTCATCGCAAGCGAACCGCTCCAGACTTCAGGGCCGGAAAGGTGTTTCATCGTATGCGTAAGGGCTTTCGCTGCGTCCTGATTCGCTTTTGCTGTAGCCCCTCCCGCTGCTGCTGCCATTCCTGCTTGTGCTGAACCGCCCATAACAACCGGAGGCGGGGGAAGTGGCATTGCTTCCGCTTCACCAAAAAAGAAACCTGTCACTTTATCAAACAGTGATTTTTTCTTCGGTGGCTCTGGCGGCGGTGGAGTTTTCTTCTTTGCGGCCTGTGCGTGCTGTTCTGGCTCGGGGGCTGGCTGCGATGGTCTGGACTGATAGAAACTCATTTCGCCAATGTTGGCTTGTGGTTCTTCCGCTATTCTTGCATCAGTATTGCCAGTACCGCGAAGTACTGATTTAGCAAATACAGGGATAGCGGTAATTGCTGCTGCCGCAGCTGCCATTTTGGTAATGGGCCATTCCGCAGCCCGTTTACGGTGCTCTTCGAAATGGTCGCCGGGGCTGTCTTCCACCCAAAGTGTTGTGCTACCCAGCACCTGATTGTTTTTACAGTTACAAAGTACCCGATCGCCAGTGGCTACACAGGCTTTGTCTTCCGCAAAGTGGTACGCGGTCCCATTGATCTGAAATGGCCCGTTGCAGGTTTCTAGTGGGCACCATGCCATATCGCCATTCAGGGCAATATTTCTTTCTTCGATAATCGTCGATGAAGCTGAAATCACCTCCCCGCCGCTCGTAGTCTTGTCTCCAAGCCTTACCAGTGCTCTGGTCATAATCCCTCATGAATCATACTGATATAGAAAGCATAATATCCAAAAAGTGACTTAACTTAAATCAATCAGGATGCAAGATCTCCACGCCTTGCAAGGGAACGCATTCCGGGCAACCAGCAAAAAAAGGTCGCTTTCGCGGCCTTATTGCAAATACAGACAGTTATTAAGAACGTTCAAGTACCCTATACACAAGTAGGAACATGCTGCCTCGCTCCAGTAGCCAATAGTAATCCGGCTCAACTACACGTACATTCTGACCTGAATCCACTCGGTTGATTTGTAACAGTAATAACCAGAAAAATCGGTTAGGACCAAAAAGCCGCGCTAACCGCAATTCTTCAGTACAAATTTCCCCCCAACCTCTGTAGAATCCCTGCCTGACCATTCCAAAAATCGAACAATTTTTAACCTATGAGCAATGTTACGCACCCGCCGAAAATCGGCTTCGTCGCCCTCGGCTGCCCGAAAAACCTGGTGGATTCCGAACGCATCCTTACCGAACTTCGTACCGAAGGCTATGACGTGGTGCCAAGCTACGACAACGCCGATATGGTGATTGTGAACACCTGCGGGTTTATCGACAGCGCGGTTCAGGAGTCCCTAGAAGCCATCGGTGAAGCCCTGACGGAAAACGGCAAAGTCATTGTGACCGGCTGTCTGGGCGCGAAAGAGGACCAGATCCGTGAAGTGCATCCGAAGGTACTGGAGATCACCGGCCCGCACAGTTACGAGCAGGTGCTGGAACATGTTCATCACTACGTGCCAAAACCAAAGCACAATCCGTTCCTGAGCCTGGTGCCGGAACAGGGCGTGAAGCTGACGCCGCGTCACTACGCTTACCTGAAAATTTCCGAAGGCTGCAACCATCGCTGCACCTTCTGCATCATCCCGTCCATGCGTGGCGATCTGGTGAGCCGTCCGATTGGCGACGTGCTGGCGGAAGCTAAACGTCTGGCCGATGCTGGCGTGAAAGAACTGCTGGTGATTTCCCAGGATACCTCTGCTTACGGCGTAGACGTGAAGCACCGTTCCGGTTTCCACAACGGCGAGCCGGTGAAAACCAGCATGGTGGGCCTGTGCGAGCAGCTCGCGAAGCTGGGGATCTGGACGCGTCTGCATTACGTCTACCCATATCCGCACGTTGACGACGTCATTCCGCTGATGGCGGAAGGCAAAATCCTGCCGTATCTCGACATCCCGCTGCAGCACGCCAGTCCGCGTATCCTGAAGCTGATGAAGCGTCCTGGCTCCGTTGACCGTCAGCTGGCACGCATTAAACAGTGGCGCGAAATCTGCCCGGATCTGACCCTGCGCTCAACCTTCATCGTCGGCTTCCCAGGTGAAACCGAAGAAGATTTCCAGATGCTGCTCGATTTCCTGAAAGAAGCGCGTCTGGACCGCGTAGGCTGCTTCAAGTACAGCCCGGTTGAAGGCGCAACCGCCAACGAACTGGCGGATCAGGTGCCGGAAGAGGTGAAAGAAGAGCGCTGGAACCGCTTTATGCAGCTGCAACAGCAGATCTCTGCTGAACGTCTGCAGGAGAAAGTGGGCCGAGAGATCATGGTTATCATTGACGAAGTGGACGAAGAAGGCGCAATTGGCCGCAGCATGGCGGATGCCCCTGAAATCGACGGCGCGGTGTACCTGAACGGCGAAACTCGCGTTAAGCCGGGTGATATTATTCGCGTGAAGGTTGAAAACGCGGACGAATATGACCTCTGGGGTAGCCGGGTTTAATCGTACTGCACCTCATTTCCAGGCCGGGTAAGGCGTAGCCGCCACCCGGCACATTCCACTGCCCTACCCCTTAATCCTCGGATCCAGCGCGTCGCGCAGCCCGTCCCCCAGCAGGTTAAACGCCAGCACGGTCAGGAAAATCGCCAGACTCGGGAAGATCGCCACGTGCGGGGCAATCACCATATCTGCCCTCGCCTCGTTCAGCATCGCGCCCCACTCCGGCGTCGGTGGCTGTGCGCCTAACCCCAGAAACGACAGGCTGGCCGCAGAAATAATCGACACGCCGATGCGCATGGTGAAATAGACCACAATAGACGACACCGTTCCCGGCAGAATATGGCTGAACAGAATGGTGGCATCGCTGGCCCCCATGCTGCGGGCGGACTCGATAAACGTCTGCTGTTTCAGCACCAGCGTGTTGCCGCGCACAAGGCGGGCAAAGGCGGGAATCGAAAATACCGCAACGGCAATAATCACGTTCGCCATGCCGCTGCCCATAATGGCCACCACGGCAATGGCCAGCAGAATACCCGGGAAGGCAAACAGCACGTCGCAGATTCGCATGATGATGCGGTCCCACCAGCCTTCGTAATATCCGGCGACGAGACCCAGCACGGTACCGATTGCCGCGCCGATCAGTACCGCAAACACCCCGGCGGCAAGCGAGATTTGTGCCCCCACCAGCACGCGGCTGAAGATATCGCGTCCAAGGGAATCCACGCCGAACCAGTGGAGCATGGACGGCCCATCGTTCAGGCGGTCGTAGTCAAAATAGTTTTCCGCATCAAACGGCGCCACCCAGGGTGCAACGATCGCCACCGCAATCAGCAGCAGCACAAACAGCCCCGCCGTCATGGCGACCGGCTGACGGCGAAAACGCCGCCAGAATTCCGACCACGGCGTGCGGATATGCTCCGGTTTCAGCCCCGGCATAGCGTTTAAAACGGCCTGACGTCGCCAGTTCAACAATCGCATTTTACTTATACCTGATGGCCGGGTTAATGGCGGCGTAGAGCACATCCACCACTAAGTTGATAAGAATAAACTCCAGGGAGAAAAGCAGGACTTCCGCCTGAATTACCGGGTAGTCGCGCATCTCGACCGAATCGACCAGCAGACGCCCCAGCCCCGGCCAGTTGAAAACCTTTTCCACGACGATAGAGCCGCCCAGCAGAAAGCCAAACTGCAGCCCCATCATCGTCACCACCGGGATCATCGCATTACGAAATCCGTGCTTAAGAATGACCCACTTCTCGCTGACCCCTTTCGCCCGCGCGGTGCGAATATAATCTTCACTCAGCACGTCAACGAAGGAGGCGCGGGTAAAGCGGGCCATTACCGCCGAGACGGCAGCCCCCAGCGTCATAGAGGGCAGAATGTAATGCTTACAGGTATCGGCCCCAACGGTCGGCAGCCAGCCCAGCTCAACGGAGAAGATTTGCATCAGCAGCATCCCCAGCGCGAACGCCGGAAAAGAGATACCGGTGACCGCCAGCGCCATACCGAGCTTATCCGGCCAGCGGTTGCGCCAGACCGCCGCAACAATCCCGGCGCCCAGCCCAAACACCACTGCCCAGCTCATACTGGCAATCGTTAGCCAGAACGTGGGCATAAAGCGGCTGGCGATTTCCTCCGCTACCGGACGACGCGACACCATCGAGATGCCAAAATCGCCCTGCAGAACGTTGCAAATGTAATGAAGAAACTGCATATACAGGGGCTGATCGAGGCCCAGCTGCTTGCGCACCAGCTCAATGACGGCGGCATCTGCTTCCGGCCCGGCAACCAGCCGCGCCGGATCGCCCGGCAGCATATGCACAAACAAAAATACCAGTATCGCCACAATCAGCAGCGTCGGGATAAGCCCAAGCAAGCGTTTACAAACATAATTCAGCATGAGTGTTATTTTAAATCCGCATCGTCAAAGCTAAAGCCCGTATCCGGCATGATGTAGAACCCGGTCAGCGCTCTGTTATGGGCTGAAACCAGTTTCTCCACCACCAGCGGTACCCACGGCGACTCTTTCCAGATAAGGTCCTGGGCGTCTTTGTAGAGGCGCGCTTTCTCTTCCGGTTTAGTGGTTTTCAGGGCATCGGCCAGATCGTTGTCCACCTGCGGATTGCTGTAAAACGCGGTGTTAAACAGGGTTGGCGGCCAGTTTTGCGAAGCAAACAGCGGTGCAAGCGCCCAGTCGGCTTCACCGGTCGACGCCGACCAGCCGGTATAGAACATCCGCACGCCGCTCTCTTTCTGCCCTTTCCCCTCGACCTCGGCGGCCCGCTGACCGGCATCCATCGCGGTGACCTGCACCTTGATGCCCACCTGCGCCAGCTGCTGCTGGGTGAACTGCAGCACCTTCTGGGCGGTACTGTGATTATGCGACGACCACAGCGTGGTGCTGAAACCGTTCGGGAAGCCCGCCTCTTTGAGCAGCTCGCGCGCTTTAGCCGGATCGTACGGCCACGGCTGATAGCTTTGCGCATAGGCAATGGCCGGAGGCAGCACGCCGGTCGCCGGGGTGGCATAGCCCGCAAAAGCGACCTTCACCAGCGCCTGACGGTTAATCGCATAGTTGATGGCTTCACGTACCTTTGGGTTATCAAACGGCTTCTGCGTGACGTTCATGCTGATATAGCGCTGCATGATCGACGGACTGGCCACCAGCTCCAGCTTGCTGTTTTTCTGCAGAATGGCGGCCTGCTCATACGGGATGGGGAAAGCAAACTGCGCCTCACCCGTTTGCAGCATTGCTGCGCGGGTATTGTTATCCACCACCGGACGCCAGGTGATGGTGTCCAGCTTCGGCAGCCCTTTCTGCCAGTACCCTGGGAATTTCTTCACCTTCACAAAATCGGTCTGGTTCCAGGTGAGCAGCTCGTACGGGCCGGTACCGACCGGGTGGAAGCCAATCTCCTTGCCGTACTTTTTCAACGCGGCAGGCGAGATCATCGCCGTTGCCGGGTGCGCCAGTATATTGATAAACGCCGAGAATGGCGCTTTCAGCGTGATTTTGACCGTCGTCGGATCCACCGCCTCGGTGCTGGCGATGTTTTTATAAAGGTTATAGCGCTTCAGGCTGTTTTCCGGGTTGCTGGCACGGTCAAGGTTGACCTTTACCGCCTCCGCATTGAAATCGGTACCGTCCTGGAACTTCACGCCGGAACGAAGCTTGATGGTATAGACCAGACCGTCGTCGGAGACGGTATACCCCTGCGCCAGAACATTTTTGAGCTTCATCTCGTTATCCAGGCCGAACAGCCCCTGATAGAACGATTTCGCCACCGCCTGGGAAAGCGTATCGTTGGCGTCATACGGATCCAGCGTGGTGAAGTTGGAGCCGACAGCAACCACCACATCTTTGGCAGCGAACGCGGGGGCAGCGGCCAGGGCTGCCGTCACGCTCGCGGCTAACAACCATCTACGCGCTACAAAAGTAACCATTGTGTTCTCCTGCCTGTTGTAAGTTATAACCGTGAGAAGGCATTGTCCTGGCGCGGCGGAGCCACGAAGTGGCCCGGACCAACCTCACGCAGCGTGACGCGCTCCACGGCCTCGCCGCGTTTGCGAATATTGCTCGGCATTTCATCCTGCAGCAGCACGCGCTGGCCGTGACGATGCGCGGGGTCAGCAACCGGTACCGCCGCGATAAGCTTGCGAGTGTAAGGATGTTGCGGGTTCTCAAACACTGCCCTTCGCGGACCTATCTCCACGATTTGCCCCATGAACATCACCGCCACGCGATGGCTGATGCGCTCGACCACCGCCATATCGTGCGAGATAAACAGGAAAGCGATGCCCATATCCCGCTGTAAATCGAGCAATAAGTTGATGATTTGCGCCCGGATTGAGACATCCAGCGCCGAAACGGATTCATCCGCAATCACCACTTTCGGGTTCAGCGCCAGCGCACGGGCAATGCAGATACGCTGCCGCTGCCCGCCGGAAAACTCATGCGGATAACGCCAGGCATGTTCCGGCTTGAGGCCGACGCGCTCCAGCAGCCAGGCCACGCGACGCTGCGCTGCTTCGCCGTCGAGCAGATTATGCACCCGCAGCGGCTCCATAATGGAGTATCCCACCGTATGGCGCGGGTCGAGGGAGGCATACGGATCCTGGAAAATAAACTGAATATCCCGGCGTACCGCCTGTAATTTGTTGTCTGGCAGGGTGTCGATTCGTTCGCCGTTAAAGGTGATTGTCCCTTCCTGCGTCTCCACCAGCCGGAGCAGCGCGCGTCCGGTGGTGGATTTCCCGCAGCTGGACTCTCCCACCAGCGCCAGCGTTTCGCCCGGCCATAAATCGAAACTAACGTTTTCGACCGCGTGGACTTCGCGCTTCAGGCGATTGAAAATCCCGCTGCGCAGCGGAAAACGGGTCACCAGGTCGCGCACTTCAAGAATGGGTTTGCCCGGCACCACGGTATCCTGCTCGCGTTCATCCTCCTGCTGCCCTGTCGCTTCAAGGGAAATCAGCGGAAAACGACGCGGCAGGTCGCTGCCGTTCATCGCGCCAAGACGCGGCACCGCCGCCAGCAGCGCTTTAGTATAAGGATGCACAGGGGCATGAAAAATCTGTTCGACCGTGCCGGTTTCCACCGCATTGCCCTTGTGCATCACCAGCACCCGGTCGGCGATGTCAGCCACCACGCCCATATCGTGGGTGATAAATATTACCCCCATCTCCATCTCTTGCTGCAGCACTTTGATAAGCTGCAGGATCTGCGCCTGAATCGTCACGTCCAGCGCCGTTGTCGGTTCATCCGCAATCAGTACCGCCGGACGGCAGGAGAGCGCCATGGCAATCATCACCCGCTGGCGCATACCGCCGGAAAGCTGATGCGGGTAACGTCCCAGAATGGCCTGCGCCTCGGGAATGCGCACCAGCTCCAGCATCCTTCTGGCTTCGTTGAGCGCCTCATCGCCGCTTAGCCCCTGATGCAGCCGGATGGACTCGGCAATCTGTTCCCCTACCGGGAAAACCGGGTTAAGCGAAGTCATCGGCTCCTGAAAGATTATCGCAATATCTGCCCCGCGCACGCCCTGCATCTGCGCGCCGCTCAGCTCGTTTAAATCAATGACCTGACGATTACGGCGGCGCAGGAGCATCTTCTCGCTGCTGATTTGCCCGCCCGTCTGTTCCAGCAGATGCATCAGCGCCAGCGCGGTGACCGATTTACCGGAACCGGATTCGCCAACAATCGCCAGCGTCTCGCCGCGTCTGAGCGAGAACGATAAATTTTCTACTGCGGGGATGAACTGCCGCTCTTCCTGAAACGCAATATTCAGCTGATGGACAGCCAGTACTTCGCCGTTGTCCAGCTCTTCACTGTGCGGCACGCGCGGCCCCCTTATTCACGATAGATGCCCGTGCTCGGTTCATCACCGGCGTAACCCCAGGCGCGATACATCCCTTCGCTGTTAAACGGCAGGGCCACGTTGCCCTCACGGTCCACGGCAATTAGGCCGCCAACGCCGCCCAGAGCAGGCAATTTTTCCATTACCACACGCTCGCAGGCCTCGCTCAGGCTTAAACCGCCGTAGTCCATCAGGGCGGTGATGTCGTAGGCCGCGAGTGCGCGAATAAAGACTTCGCCGGTGCCCGTACAGGAGACGGCGGCCGTGGCGTTGTTGGCATAGCAGCCAGCGCCCGGCAACGGGCTGTCGCCGACGCGTCCGGGCAGCTTGTTGGTCATGCCGCCCGTGGAGGTCGCCGCCGCGAGGTTACCGGCTTTATCAAGCGCCACCGCGCCAACCGTGCCCATTTTGGTGGTTTCATCCAGCGGCGCAGTATGGTCAAGCTGCGTCATGCCCGCCGAACGGGCTTCCAGCAGCTGTTGAAAACGCGCGTCCGTGGAAAACAGATCGGGCGAGACCGGTTCCATTCCGTGACCGAAGGCAAACGCCTCCGCCCCGGCGCCCGTCAGCAGCACGTGCGGGCTCTCTTCCATTACCAGACGCGCTGCCAGCACCGGATTACGCAGACGACTCACTCCCGCCACGGCGCCTGCCTTAAGGGTGACGCCGTCCATCACGCAGGCATCCAGCTCGTGGGTTTCATCCCGGGTAAAGACTGAACCGATGCCTGCATTAAAGAGCGGACACTCCTCCAGCAGACGCACCGCCTCGGTGACCACATCCAGCGCGCTCTCGCCCGCTTCCAGCATTTTTTGACCTGTTTCAACAATGGCGTACAGCGCGTCAATATAACGCTTTTCCTGCTCAGGACTGAGCTGTGCACGGGTGATTGCCCCTGCGCCACCATGAATTGCGATTACCGCATTAACCATTCACATCACCCGTTAGCCTGATTCGCGGCTTTTTCTATAAATATCATTATCGTCGATGAAACTTCAGATGATTTTTGAATATAGAAAGACGCAACTGTGATGTAAAGCGTACACCCATCGGGTCATACAGTTAGCCGCACTTTTCTGCCATAATGGACGCTTTCGTTGTTACTCCTCAGGAGCCCACCATGGATTTTACCGCCGGACTGATGCCGCTTGAGACGGCACTCACGCAGATGCTTGACCGACTTTCGCCGCTGCAAGACGTCGAAACGCTGCCCCTCGTGCGCTGTTTTGGCCGAATCGCCGCGCGCGATATCGTCTCTCCGCTTAACGTGCCGGGGTTCGATAATTCCGCGATGGACGGTTATGCGGTACGCCTGGCGGACCTCCAGACGGGCAACGCCCTGCCGGTGGCGGGTAAAGCCTTTGCCGGTCAGCCGTTTAGCGGTGAATGGCCTGTGGGCACCTGCGTGCGCATCATGACCGGCGCGCCGGTTCCGCCAGGCTGCGATGCCGTGGTGATGCAGGAAGAAACCGAACAGACGGACGACGGCGTGCGTTTTACCGCCAGCGTCAAAGCGGGCCAGAACATCCGCCGTACCGGCGAGGACATTACCCTTGGCGCAACGGTCTTTGCCGCCGGGCAGAAGCTGACGGTGGCGGAGCTTCCGGTGCTGGCCTCGCTCGGCATCGCGGACATTGACGTTATCCGGAAAGTGCGCGTCGCGGTGTTCTCCACCGGTGACGAGCTGCAGCTTCCGGGCCAGCCGCTGCAGGACGGTCAGATTTACGACACCAACCGGCTGGCAGTCCACCTGATGCTGGAGCAGCTGGGCTGCGAAGTGATTAATCTCGGCATCATTCCTGACGATCCGGAAAAACTGCGCGCGGCATTTATTGAGGCGGATAAATCCGCCGATGTGGTCATCAGCTCCGGCGGCGTCTCCGTGGGGGAAGCGGATTACACCAAAACCCTTCTTGAAGAGCTGGGCGAAATCGCCTTCTGGAAGCTGGCAATCAAACCGGGCAAACCGTTCGCGTTTGGCAAGCTTCCGCACAGCTGGTTCTGCGGTCTGCCGGGTAATCCGGTCTCAGCGGCACTCACCTTTTACCAGCTGGTGATCCCGCTGCTGGCGAAGCTTTCCGGCAACACCGCCAGCCCGCTGCCGGAACGCCTGCGCGTGCGCGCCGCGACGCGCCTGAAAAAATCGCCGGGTCGGCTTGATTTCCAGCGCGGCATTCTGGCGCATAACGCGCAGGGTAAGCTGGAAGTCAGCACGACCGGGCACCAGGGTTCGCACATTTTCAGCTCCTTCAGCCTGGGCAACTGCTTTATCGTGCTGGAGCGCGAGCGCGGCAACGTGGAAGCGGGTGAATGGGTTGAGGTAGAGCGCTTCAACCACCTGTTCGGAGGCTGACATGACGGTGGAACTGAGCGACCAGGAGATGATGCGCTACAACCGCCAGATTGTCCTGCGCGGGTTTGATTTCGAGGGACAGGAAGCACTCAAGGCGGCCAGCGTGCTGGTTGTTGGCCTCGGCGGGCTCGGCTGCGCCGCCGCGCAATACCTGGCCGCGGCGGGCGTGGGCAGGATGACGCTGCTGGATTTTGATACCGTATCGGTGTCTAACCTGCAGCGCCAGACGCTGCACAGCGACGCGACCATTGGCGAGCCAAAAGTGGAATCCGCCCGGGCTGCCCTGGCGCGCATCAACCCCAACGTTCAGTTCACCCTGCTTGACGCGATGCTGGATGACGAGGCGTTATTTGCGCAGATTGCGCAGCACGATCTGGTGCTCGACTGCACCGATAACGTCGCCGTTCGTAACCAGCTTAATGCAGGCTGTTTTGCCCACAAAACCCCGCTGGTCTCCGGTGCGGCGATCCGCATGGAGGGGCAGATCAGCGTCTTCACCTATGCGGAGGGGGCCCCCTGCTACCGCTGCCTGAGCCGTCTGTTTGGTGAGAATGCGCTAACCTGCGTTGAGGCGGGCGTGATGGCGCCGCTCGTCGGCGTGATTGGGTCGCTGCAGGCGATGGAAGCGATTAAAGTGCTGGCGCATTACGGTACGCCTGCCGCAGGAAAAATCGTGATGTATGACGCGATGACCAGCCAGTTCCGCGAGATGAAGCTGATGCGTAATCCGGGGTGTGAGGTTTGTGGAGGTTAAAGCAAACGGCAACCTTCAGGTTGCCGTTTTAGTGTTTGCTCCCTCTCCCTGTGAGAGAGGGTTGGGGTGAGGGCATCAGGCCGCACCCGTCAAATCGACGTCCGACCAAACGCCCCCTGCCAGTCCTGCTCAAACTTCACAATCGCTGCGTCTACCGCAGGAGAGGTAATAAACTGCTGCGCCACGTCCAGCGGCAGCGTGATGGACTCGCATCCTGCCAGCAGGCAGTCCAGCGCCTGACGTGGGGTTTTAAAGCTCGCGGCCAGCACTTTTGATTGCGGGGCGTGCAGCGTCAGCAGCTGTTGCAGCTCAACTACGGTCTGGATACCGTCCCCGCCCTGTGCGTCCACGCGGTTCACGTATGGCGCGACATACTCGGCTCCTGCCAGCGCGCAGAGCATACCCTGGGCCGCGCCGTAAACCGCCGTACCCAGCGTCGGAATGCCTTCCGCTTTCAGCATCTTGATGGCTGCCAGCCCTTCGGCAGTTACCGGCACTTTCACCACCAGGTCGTTAATCATCGCGCGCAGCTTACGCGCGTCTTCCACCATACCTTCAGCGGTCGTCGCCATCACCTGCGCGAACAGACGGCCTTTACCGCCCATCGCGTCGTGCAGCGCGGGCAGAAGCTCATCCAGCGGCGTTTTACCTGCCGCCACAATGCTTGGGTTGGTGGTCACGCCCGCCAGCGGGAAGATACGCGCCAGCTTTTTGACTGCCGCTACGTCAGATGTGTCGAGATAAAGTTCCATGATGTCACCCTCAAAATTAGTCTGCACTTAACCTATCACAGGAAAACCTGCTCAGGAGTTGACCTGCATCAAGATAACTTTCATTCGAAAGTAATTTAATCTTCATATGCAACATGAGGGTAAAAACATGATCTTCAATATTCAGCGTTACTCCACCCACGATGGCCCCGGTATTCGTACCGTGGTGTTCCTGAAAGGCTGCTCGCTGGGCTGTCGCTGGTGCCAGAACCCGGAAAGCCGCTCCCGTAGCCGGGACGTGCTGTTTGATGCGCGCCTGTGCCTTGACGGCTGCGACCTGTGTCAGCAGGCGGCGCCGGGCTGTATCGAACGCGCGCTGAATGGTCTCGTCATCCACCGTGAAAAATTGCGTGAAGAGACGCTCAACGCCCTCACCGACTGCTGCCCGACGCAGGCGCTGACCGTATGCGGTGAAGAACAGCAGGTGGGCGAGATCATGGCGACCGTGCTGCGCGATAAGCCCTTTTACGACCGCAGCGGCGGCGGTATTACGCTTTCCGGCGGCGAGCCGTTTATGAACCCGGAGCTGGCGCACGCGCTGTTTAAAGCCAGCCACGAACAGGGGATCCACACCGCCGTTGAAACCTGTCTTCACGTGCCGTGGCACTATATCGAGCCTTCATTACCGTACGTCGATCTGTTCCTCGCCGACTTGAAACACGTCGATCCTGAGGTGTTCAAACAGTGGACGGACGGCTCGGCCAAACGGATCCTCGATAACCTGAAGCGCCTTGCCGCTGCCGGGAAAAAAATCACCATTCGCGTACCGCTGATTCAGGGGTTCAATGCCGATGAAGCGTCCGTGACCGCCATTACCAACTTCGCCGCCGATGAACTTGGCGTCGATGATATTCATTTTCTGCCGTATCACACGCTGGGCATGAACAAATACACCCTGCTTGGCCAACCCTACTCTGCCCCTGACAAACCGCTGGATAACCCTGCCCTGCTGGACTTCGCGCAGCAGTACGCCTGCCAGAAAGGGTTAACCGCGACCTTACGAGGATAAACCTATGACGACGTTAAATCTCAACACCCTCAGCGAGCGCATCAAGGCGCACAAAACCGCGCTGGTCCATATCGTTAAGCCGCCGGTCTGTACCGAGCGCGCGCAGCATTACACCGAAATGTACCAGCAGCACATGGACAAGCCGATCCCGGTGCGTCGCGCCCTGGCGCTGGCGCATCATCTGGCTGAGCGTACCATCTGGATCAAACACGACGAGCTGATTATCGGTAACCAGGCAAGCGAAGTTCGCGCCGCACCCATCTTCCCGGAATACACCGTCTCCTGGATTGAAAAAGAGATCGACGATCTGGCGGACCGTCCGGGCGCGGGCTTTGCGGTGAGCGAAGAGAACAAGCGCGTCCTGCATGCGATCTGCCCGTGGTGGCGCGGCCAGACGGTGCAGGATCGCTGCTACGGCATGTTCACCGACGAGCAAAAAGGCCTGCTGGAAACCGGTATTATCAAAGCCGAAGGCAACATGACCTCCGGCGACGCGCACCTGGCGGTGAACTTCCCGCTGGTGCTGGAGAAAGGTCTCGACGGCCTGCGCGCTAAAGTCGCCGAGCGCCGCTCGCGTATCAACCTGACGGTGCTGGACGATCTGCACGGCGACCAGTTCCTGAAAGCGATCGATATCGTGCTGGACGCGGTGAGCCTGCACATCAAACGTTTTGCCGCTCTGGCACGCGAAATGGCGGCCACGGAAACCCGCGAAAGCCGCCGCGACGAGCTGCTGGCGATGGCGGAAAACTGCGACGTGATTGCCCACGAGCCGCCAAAAACCTTCTGGCAGGCGTTGCAGCTGTGCTATTTCATTCAGCTGATCCTGCAGATTGAGTCTAACGGTCACTCCGTGTCGTTTGCCCGTATGGACCAGTATCTCTATCCGTTCTACCGCCGCGACGTGGAGCTGAACCAGAGTCTCGACCGCGAACACGCCATTGAGCTGCTGCACAGCTGCTGGCTGAAGCTGCTGGAAGTGAACAAGATCCGTTCCGGCTCGCACTCTAAGGCCTCTGCCGGTAGCCCGCTGTACCAGAACGTCACCATCGGCGGCCAGAAGCTGGTCAACGGTGAGCCAATGGACGCGGTCAACCCGCTCTCCTACGCGATTCTGGAATCCTGCGGTCGCCTGCGCTCCACTCAGCCGAACCTGAGCGTGCGTTACCACGCAGGCATGAGCAACGACTTCCTTGACGCCTGCGTACAGGTGATCCGCTGCGGCTTCGGGATGCCGGCGTTCAACAACGATGAAATCGTTATCCCGGAATTTATCAAGCTCGGCGTTGAACGTGATGACGCCTATGACTACGCGGCCATCGGCTGTATCGAAACCGCCGTGGGCGGCAAGTGGGGCTATCGCTGCACCGGCATGAGCTTTATCAACTTTGCCCGCGTGATGCTCGCCGCGCTGGAAGGCGGCCGCGACGCCACCAGCGGTAAGGTATTCCTGCCGCAGGATAAAGCGCTCTCTGCCGGTAACTTCGATAACTTCGAGGAGGTGATGGCGGCGTGGGATACGCAGATTCGCTACTACACCCGCAAATCCATCGAAATTGAGTACGTGGTGGACACCATGCTGGAAGAGAACGTGCACGATATTCTCTGCTCGGCGCTGGTGGACGACTGCATCGAACGCGCGAAAAGCATCAAGCAGGGCGGCGCGAAGTATGACTGGGTTTCCGGCCTGCAGGTGGGTATCGCCAACCTCGGCAACAGTCTGGCGGCGGTGAAGAAGCTGGTGTTTGAACAGGGCGTCATCGGTCAACAGCAGCTGGCGGCGGCGCTGGCGGATGATTTCGACGGGCTGACCCACGAGCAGCTGCGTCAGCGTCTGATCAACGGCGCGCCAAAGTACGGTAACGACGACGACAGCGTGGATATGCTGCTGACGCGTGCTTACCAGACCTACATTGAAGAGCTGAAGCAGTACCACAACCCGCGCTATGGTCGTGGTCCGATTGGCGGTAACTACTACGCGGGCACCTCCTCCATCTCCGCAAACGTGCCGTTTGGTGCGGCAACGATGGCGACTCCGGACGGACGTAAGGCGCATACCCCGCTGGCGGAAGGGGCAAGCCCGGCGTCCGGTACCGACCACCTCGGCCCGACGGCGGTCATCGGCTCCGTGGGTAAACTCCCTACCGAGGCGATTCTGGGCGGCGTGCTGCTGAACCAGAAGCTGAACCCGTCGACGCTGGAAAACGACAGCGATCGCCAGAAGCTGATGGTGCTGCTGCGCACTTTCTTCGAGGTGCATAAAGGCTGGCATATTCAGTACAACATCGTCTCGCGCGAAACGCTGCTGGAAGCGAAGAAACACCCTGACCAGTACCGCGATTTAGTGGTACGCGTGGCGGGCTACTCGGCGTTCTTCACCGCCCTGTCGCCGGATGCACAGGACGATATTATTGCGCGTACCGAGCATACGCTGTAAAAAAACGCCCGGTGGCGCTGCGCTTACCGGGCCTACATTGTCTCCCCCGTAGGCCGGGTAAGGCGAAGCCGCCACCCGGCTTTCTGACTTTCATTCGAAATTAAATTTGTGCTCCCCGTCACCTTGTTATTAGAATGTTTCAAAACGCAGTGACCCAGGAGCACAGTATGACCGTAAAAGTTATCGTCACCGATATGGACGGAACTTTCCTTGATGATGCCAAGCAGTACGATCGTGACCGCTTCCAGGCACAGTTTGAGCAGCTTAACACCCGCGGCATTGAATTCGTTGTCGCCAGCGGCAATCAGTATTATCAGCTCATCTCCTTCTTCCCTGAGCTAAAAGATCGAATCTCCTTCGTGGCGGAAAACGGCGCGCTGGTGTTCGATCACGGGGAACACGTTTTCCACGGCGAACTGACTCGCCATGAGTCGCAGATCGTCATTGGCGAACTGCTGAAAGATAACGCGCTGAACTTCGTGGCCTGCGGACTGGAGAGCGCTTACGTCAGCGATAAAGCCCCGGACGAATTTGTGGCGCTGATGTCTAAGCACTACCATCGCTTAACGCGCGTCAGCGATTATCACGAGATTGACGATGTGCTGTTCAAGTTCTCACTGAACCTGCCCGACAGCGATATCCCGAACCTGATCGACGCGCTGCATGTTTCTCTCGACGGCATTATGAAACCGGTCACCAGCGGTTTTGGGTTTGTGGACTTGATCATTCCTGGCCTGCATAAAGCCAACGGCATCAGCCGCCTGCTGAAGCGCTGGGAGCTCTCCCCGCAGCAGTGCGTGGCCATTGGCGACAGCGGCAATGACGCGGAGATGCTGAAGCTGGTGAAATACTCATTTGCGATGAACAACGCGGCAGAAAGCATCAAACAGATCGCCCGCTACAGCACCGACGACAACAACCATCAGGGCGCGCTGAACGTCATTCAGGCCGTGCTCGATAACCATTCCCCGTTCGACGCCTAATCTCTCTCCCGCCGGAGCCCCGCTCCGGCCTCTCACTCTTTTTCCGTCCTGTGGCTTGCGTCAAGTTTTTAAACTTGCATTAACTTATTTTTAACTTAAAGTATCACTTGTAGATATTTTTACTTTCGAATGAAAGATGCGAGGTAGTTATGACCTTTACCAGTGAAACTTTGCCAGCGGACCACAAAGCGGCAATTCGTCAGATGAAGCGCGAGCTACGCGCCCAGATCGGTGATGTTCAGGCGGTGTTCGACAAGCTCAGCGACAACATTGCCACCCGCGTGGCAGAGATCAACGCCCTCAAGAATAAAGGCCAACCCGTCTGGCCGACGATCCCGTTCGCGGATGTGAAAAACGGCACAATCACCGCTGAACAGCGCGAGGCGGTTAAGCGTCGGGGCTGCGCGGTGATCAAAGGTCATTTTCCGCGCGAACAGGCGCTGGCGTGGGATCAGTCGATGCTCGACTATCTCGATCTCAATAAGTTTGACGAGGTGTATAAAGGGCCGGGCGATAACTTCTTCGGCACCTTAACCGCCTCTCGTCCGGAGATTTACCCGATCTACTGGTCGCAGGCGCAAATGCAGGCGCGTCAGAGCGAAGAGATGGCGCAGGTGCAGTCGTTCCTGAACCGTTTATGGACATTCGAGAGCAACGGCAAGCAGTGGTTCGATCCGGATGTCAGCGTGATTTATCCGGATCGTATTCGCCGCCGCCCACCGGGCACCACCTCTAAAGGGCTGGGCGCGCACACCGATTCCGGCGCGCTGGAGCGCTGGCTGCTGCCTGCCTATCAGCAGGTGTTTGCCCGCGTGTTTGACGGCAATATTGATAAGTACGATCCGTGGAACGCCGCGCACCGCACCGAAGTGGAAGAGTACACCGTGGATAACACCACCAAGTGTTCGGTGTTCCGTACTTTCCAGGGCTGGACGGCGCTGTCGGACATGATCCCCGGCCAGGGACTGCTGCACGTGGTGCCCATCCCGGAAGCGATGGCTTACATTCTGCTGCGTCCGCTGCTGGAAGACGTGCCGGAAGACGAACTCTGCGGCGTCGCGCCGGGCCGCGTGCTGCCGATTTCGGAAAAATGGCACCCGCTGCTCATCGAAGCATTAACCAGCATACCGGCGCTGGACGCAGGGGATTCCGTGTGGTGGCACTGCGATGTGATCCACTCCGTCGCTCCGGTGGAAAATCAGCAGGGCTGGGGCAACGTGATGTACATCCCTGCCGCGCCGATGTGCGAGAAGAACCTCGCCTACGCGAAAAAGGTGAAGGAAGCGCTGGAAACCGGTGCGTCACCGGGAGATTTCCCGCGTGAAGATTATGAAAAAAGCTGGCAGGACCGCTTTACCGTGAACGATCTCAACATCCACGGCAAGCGCGCGCTGGGTATGGTTTAACTGTCGTACAGCCCTTCCCGCTCAACGGCGGTGCGTCGTTTCCCCTGACGTATCCGCCGTACCGATTCCCGCACGGTCAGCGTGCCGTTCAGCAGCAAGGTTCCCACCGGCGCGTCAGGGCGCATCAGCCGCTGCTGGAGCATATGCACCGCTTCCGTTCCCAGTTCATCACGCGGGACATGCACTGCCGTCAGGGGCACATCCTGAATCGCCGCCAGATTAAAGCCGTCGATGCTCATGACGGAAACGTCCTGCGGTACCCGCAATCCCTGTTTCTGCAAAGCGCTGATGGTGCCCGCCGCCATAAAGTCGCCGCCGACCAAAAACGCGGTGGGCAGATCTTTTCCCTTCTGCTGGTTAAGCCACTCGCTAACCAGCTGTTCCGTTTCGCGCGCGCTAAAGCTCGGCACCACCAGCAGATCGCGCTTGTCGCTGAACGTCAGGTTATGGGCGTGCCACGCGTCGCGGATCCCTGCCAGGCGCAGCTCCATGGTGTAACGGCGCAGGCACAGCACGTTCATCACGTCGCGGTGTCCCATTTCGAACAGGTATTCCGCCGCCCGCTCGCCAATGGCGCGATGGTCCGGCGCTACGGCAGGCAGACGCATGTGGCGGTCACGGCAGTTAATCAGCATGCAGGGTTTCCCCACGTCCACCGCCAGATCGTGGATATGCGGATCGTCAATACCGAGCAGAATGGCTGCCTGGGTATCCGGCTCGTTCATGCGTGCCAGAAAAAGCTGTGCGTCGCTGTCGTTCTCCTCCAGCGCACAGTAGCGTAGCCGAACCTCGTGCGAAGCCAGCCCTTTGCTGACGCTCTGGATCACGCGGTAGTAAAAGATGTCGGACCGCTCGTCAAAGGCTCGCTGGGGAGCAAAAACCACCAGGCTGTTAAGCAGCAGACGCCCCGCCGCCATGCCATCCATCACCCCCAGCTCCCGTGCGCACGCCAGCACCTTTGCACGCGCTTTTTCGCTGGTGTTCGCTTTGCCCGCCAGCACGCGGGAAACGGTACTGATAGAGAGTTGCGTACGGGCGGCGATTTCGGTGATTTTTAGCCTTTTGTCCATTTTGTGATCTGGCTCCATTTGCGAAATGAAAAAATTTTCATAGCGTATCTGTCAGGTAATAGCGGGCATAACGACCATCATGCCAGAGGGTTTGCGCCCGTTATGAGAAACTTTGCACAAAATCCACTATTGCCCACTCATTTTCTCCCTTAAGGTGAACTTGTCACACAACTTCCATACTAGTTGTATAGCAACTTAAGCATTCTAAACGGATAGAAATCAAAGGCATAACAATCTGTGTGACACCTGAACCTCCGTCCCCTTAGCGTCCGTCTTGTGGAGAGTAAAATGAGTCAGGACATCAATAACACCGTTGCGACAAGCAAAACCCGTCGCGTCATCAAGAACCTGCGCTGGTACGTGCTGGTGCTGTTTTTACTGGGCGTCACCGTTAACTACATCACCCGAAACTCATTGGGGATCCTCGCGCCGGAACTGAAAGAGAGCCTCGGGATCACCACCGAGCAATACTCCTGGATCCCCGGCGCATTCCAGATCGCCTACACCATTTTCCAGCCCCTGTGCGGCTGGCTGATTGACGTCATCGGCCTGAAGATTGGCTTTATGGTCTGCGCCGGGATCTGGGCGCTGATGTGTATCTTCCACGCGGGGGCCGGAAGCTGGCTGCACCTGGCTATCCTGCGCTTCTTTATGGGGGCCTCTGAGGCCGCCGCAACCCCGGCGAACGCCAAAACCATCGGTGAATGGTTCCCGAAATCGGAACGTCCTGTTGCCGCCGGTTGGGCGGGCGTGGGCTTCTCCATCGGTGCGATGCTGGCCCCGCCAATTATCTACTTTGCTCACGCGTCGTTTGGCTGGCAGGGTGCGTTTATGTTTACCGGCGTGCTGGCGCTGCTGTGGGTGATCCTCTGGTGGGCGTTCTACCACAACCCGGAGCAGCACCCGAACCTGAGCAAGGATGAGCTGGCATTTATCAAGCAGGATAACGAACCGCCTGCGGTCAAACTGCCGTTCCTGACCGCGCTGAAAACCGTCTCGAAAAACAAACGTTTCTACGGTATCGCCATCCCGGCCTTTATGGCGGAACCGGCCTGGGCGGTGTTGAGCTTCTGGGTGCCGCTGTATCTCGCCAAAGAACACGGCATGGACCTGAAGCAGATTGCGATGTTCGCCTGGCTGCCGTTCCTCGCCGCTGACCTCGGCAGCGTGGCAAGTGGCTACCTGACGCGATTGTACACCCGCCTGTTCGGCTGCTCCCGCGTTAACTCGGTCGTCGCCAGCTCCGTCACCGGCGCGTTTCTGATGATTTCTCTGGGCATTGTCGCCATTACCCGCGACCCGTATATCACCATCGTGCTGATCTCCATCGGCGGCTTTGGGCACCAGATTATCTCCTGCATGCTCAGCGCCCTGGTCGTGGAGTCGTTTGATAAGGGCCAGATGGCGACCGTCAACGGCATGCGCGGCTCGGCGGCGTGGATCGCCAGCTTCCTGTTCTCGCTGTTAATCGGTGTGACCGCCGACAAAATCGGCTTTAACCCGCTCTTTATTGCCATGGGCTTCTTTGACCTGATTGGCGCTGTCTTCCTGGTAGCATTTATTGCTGAACGTCGCGCCAAGCGCGCCTGATAGTGGATGTATTGCATATGAAAACCCTGAAAAACTGGACCGTTGATACGCAGTCGGCAAACCATCTGGAACTGCTGGTGGATAACCAGCACCGCCTGTGCCTGTATGTGCTGGAAGAGAACCTGTTCCGCGTGCTGATCAAACGCAAAGGTGAACTGGCGCTGGACCGCACCTGGAGCATCGCCCCGGCGCAAGACGTGCCGTGGGAAGGTCGCCGTCGTGACGATGTCAGTGGCTTTACCTGCCCGGCCTGGACGCTGACGCGGCAGGAAAATACCGTGACGGTGGCGACGGAGCAGCTTCGGGTGACCATCCACCAGCCCCTGTGGCTGGAGTGGCACTACCGCAATGACGCGGGCGAATGGCAGCCGCTGGTCAATGACCGTCCGACCAGTGCGTACCTGCTGAACGCCCACGGTGACGGCGTGGCGCACTATCTGAGCCGTCGCAAGGACGAACGTTTCTACGGGCTGGGCGAGAAAGCGGGCGATCTACAGCGCAACGGTAAACGCTACGAGATGCGCAACCTGGATGCGATGGGCTACAACGCCGCCAGCACCGACCCGCTGTACAAGCACATTCCGTTCACCCTCACCCGTCGCGACGACGTGAGCTACGGCCTGTTCTACGATAACCTGAGCAGCTGCTGGCTGGATCTGGGCAACGAGATCGACAACTACCACACCGCCTATCGGCGCTGGCAGGCGGAAGCGGGCGATATCGATTACTACATCTTTACCGGCAAGCGCGTACTGGACGTCACCAAAGCCTTCGTGCGCCTGACCGGGAAAACGCTGTTCGGACCGAAATGGAGCCTGGGCTACAGCGGCTCGACCATGCACTATACCGACGCGCCGGACGCGCAAAACCAGCTGATGAACTTTATCCGCCTGTGTGAAGAACACGCGATTCCATGCGACTCGTTCCAGCTCTCCTCCGGCTATACCTCCATTAACGGCAAGCGCTACGTCTTTAACTGGAACCATGACAAAGTGCCGCAGCCGAAGGTGATGAGCCGGGCGTTCCACGATGCCGGGTTAAAGCTGGCCGCCAACATCAAGCCGTGTCTGCTGCAGGATCATCCCCGCTATAACGAAGTGGCGGAACGTGGCCTGTTCATTCGCGACTCAGAAACTGATGCACCTGAACGTTCCAGCTTCTGGGATGACGAAGGATCACATCTCGATTTCACCAACCCGCAAACGGTGCAGTGGTGGCAGAACGGCGTGACCACGCAGCTGCTGGAGATGGGGATAGACTCGACCTGGAACGATAACAACGAATATGAAGTATGGGACGGGGAAGCACGCTGTTTTGGCTTCGGCAAAGAGATTGCCATCAAACACATTCGCCCGGTGATGCCGCTGCTGATGATGCGCGCCTCGCTGGAAGCGCAGCAGCGTTTCGCGCCGGAAAAACGTCCGTATCTCATTTCCCGCTCCGGCTGCGCCGGGATGCAGCGCTACGTCCAGACCTGGAGCGGCGATAACCGCACTCACTGGGATACCCTGCGCTATAACATCCGCATGGGGCTGGGCATGAGCCTCTCCGGGCTGTTCAACGTCGGCCACGACGTCGGCGGTTTCTCCGGCGACAAGCCAGACGCCGAGCTGTTCGTGCGCTGGGTGCAAAACGGCGTGATGCATCCGCGCTTTACCATTCACTCGTGGAACGATGACCACACGGTCAACGAGCCGTGGATGTACCCGGGCGTCACCCCCGCTATTCGCGGTGCGATTGAGCTGCGCTACCGTCTGCTGCCCTATCTCTACACCCTGCTCTGGCAGGCGCACGCCGACGACGAACCGATGCTGCGCCCGACCTTCCTCGACCACGAGCACGACGCGCGGACCTTCGAAGAGTGCGATGACTTCCTGCTGGGTCGCGACCTCCTTGTCGCCAGCGTCGTCGAGGCCGGGGAGCGTAAACGCCACGTCTGGCTGCCGGATAACGAAACCGGCTGGTACGATTTCTACACTCACGAATGGTTCGCCGGTGGGCAAGCTATCGTCCTCGACGCGCCGCTGGAGAAACTGCCGCTGCTGGTGCGCGCCGGTGCCGGTCTGCCGCTCAGCGAGCGCATCCGTCACGTGAGCGCCGAAAAGGACGATACCCGCGAGCTGAAGCTGTTCCCGGTGAAAGGCGTCGGCACCACGTCCGGCCTGCTGTTTGAAGATGACGGCGAGTCCTGGGGCTACCAGAACGGCAATGCGCTGTGGGTGGCGTGGGAAATGGTGTGTGACGGGGCAACCGTCAACCTGAACATCAGTGCACGCGGTGATTATCGTCCGGCATGGAACGCGCTGAAGGTGTCGTTACCGGCGGGGGAAAAACGTAAGCTGCTGGTGAATGGTGAAGAAAGGTGTGATTGGGTGGTGTAGTGCGGCCTGATGCCCTCACCCTGACCCTCTCCCACAGGGAGAGGGAATGGAACGTAGGCCGGGTAAGGCGAAGCCGCCACCCGGCTTTTTTTAACTCTCGATACCTTTGCTGCGCAGGTAATCTTCGTAGTTACCGGTGAAGTCCACCACGCGCTCTGGCGTAATTTCGATCACGCGGGTCGCCAGCGAGCTGACGAATTCACGGTCGTGAGAAACGAAGATCAGCGTGCCCTGATACATCTCCAGCGCCATGTTCAGCGATTCGATAGATTCCATATCCAGGTGGTTAGTCGGTTCGTCCATTACCAGGATATTGGGTTTTTCCATCATCAGCTTGCCGAACAGCATGCGGCCCTTTTCACCACCGGACAGCACTTTCGCCGGCTTTTTGATGTCGTCCTGACTGAACAGCAGACGACCCAGAATGCTACGCACCGCCTGCTCGTCGTCGCCTTCCTGCTTCCACTGGCTCATCCAGTCAAACACGGTCAGGTCGTTTTCGAACTCGTATTCATGGTCCTGCGCGTAGTAACCAATCTGCGCGTTTTCTGACCACTTCACGGTGCCGTTGTCCGGCTGCAGTTCACCAACCAGGGTTTTCAGCATGGTGGATTTACCCACGCCGTTGGCCCCCAGAATGGCAATCTTCTCGCCCACTTCCAGCAGCAGGTTGAAGTTTTTAAACAGCGGACCTTCATCGAAGCCTTTGGTAAGGGCTTCCACTTCCAGCGCGTTACGGAACAGTTTCTTGTCCTGCTCGAAGCGGATGAACGGGTTCTGACGGCTGGAGGCTTTGACTTCTTCCAGCTTGATTTTGTCGATCTGACGGGCGCGGGACGTCGCCTGACGAGACTTAGAGGCGTTCGCGCTGAAGCGGCTGACGAAGGATTGCAGGTCCGCAATCTGCGCTTTCTTCTTAGCGTTGTCGGCCAGCAGGCGTTCACGCGCCTGGGTCGCAGCCGTCATGTATTCGTCGTAGTTGCCCGGATACACGCGCAGCTCGCCGTAGTCCAGATCCGCCATGTGCGTACAGACCATGTTCAGGAAGTGACGGTCGTGCGAAATGATGATCATGGTGCTGTCGCGGTCGTTCAGCGTCTGCTCCAGCCAGCGGATGGTGTCGATGTCCAGGTTGTTCGTTGGTTCGTCGAGAAGCAGGATGTCCGGGTTAGAGAACAGCGCCTGCGCCAGCAGGACACGCAGCTTCCAGCCTGGCGCGACTTCACTCATCGGGCCGTAATGCTGTTCAACAGGAATGCCCACGCCCAGCAGCAGCTCGCCCGCACGCGCTTCAGCTGAATAGCCATCCATCTCGCCGTAATGCGTTTCCAGTTCGGCCACTTTGTAGCCGTCCTCTTCGCTCATTTCAGCCAGGGCGTAAATGCGATCGCGCTCCTGCTTCACTTCCCACAGCTCCGCGTGCCCCATGATCACGGTGTCCAGCACGGTGAACTCTTCGAAGGCGAACTGATCCTGACGCAGCTTACCGATGCGCTCGTTCGGATCGAGCGACACGTTGCCAAGCGTCGGCTCCAGGTCGCCGCCGAGGATCTTCATAAAGGTGGATTTTCCGCTACCGTTGGCACCAATCAGGCCGTAACGGTTGCCGCCGCCAAATTTGACGGAAATGTTTTCGAACAGCGGCTTACTGCCAAACTGCATAGTGACGTTGCTGGTAACTAACACGGGGAGATTCCTGCGAAAAGTGTGATAAACACGGCATTATGCCACAATTCCGAATTGAGATCCCGTGTTGCGGCAATCCACTAAACTTTAACAAAATCGAAAAAAATGTGATTTCGTACACATCTGAATTCCCTGCGAGCGGGAATGCACATATAATGCGCTCCCATCATAGATTCAGACTTATCAACTCATCGCCTGAATGGCTTAGATACCTCGCACAACATGAACATGAAATTAACAACGCTTTTTGCGGCGGCGTTAGCCGTAGTAGGTTTTTGTAAGACCGCGTCTGCGGTGACGTATCCCCTGCCGACAGACGGAAGCCGTCTGGTGGGCGAAAACCAGGTGGTGACGGTACCAGAAGGTAACTCTCAGCCGCTGGAGTATTTCGCCGCACAGTACCAGCTGGGCCTGTCTAACATGCTGGAAGCAAACCCGGGCGTTGACCCGTATCTGCCAAAAGCGGGTACCGTACTGAATATTCCTCAGCAGCTGATCCTGCCGGATACCGTTCATGAAGGTATCGTCATTAACAGCGCCGAAATGCGTCTGTATTACTACCCGAAAGGCACCAACACCGTTATCGTGCTGCCAATCGGTATCGGCCAGCTGGGTAAAGATACCCCAATGAACTGGACCACCAAAGTTGAGCGTAAGAAAGCGGGCCCAACCTGGACCCCTACCGCCAAAATGCACGCAGAATACATCGCTGCCGGCGAACCGCTGCCAGCCGTTGTGCCAGCCGGCCCGGATAACCCGATGGGTCTGTACGCGCTGTACATTGGCCGTCTGTACGCCATTCACGGCACCAACGCCAACTTCGGTATCGGCCTGCGCGTAAGCCACGGCTGCGTGCGTCTGCGTAACGACGACATCAAGTTCCTGTTCGAAAACGTGCCGGTCGGTACGCGCGTGCAGTTCATTAACGAACCGGTAAAAGCCACCACTGAGCCAGACGGTAGCCGTTACATTGAAGTGCACAACCCGCTGTCTACCAGCGAAGACCAGATCAACAACAACGAAGTCGTCCCTGTTACGCTGAACAGCGCGGTGCAGGCGGTGACCTCTCAGCCTGACGTGGAAACGACCATCGTTGACCAGGCCGTGCAGAACCGCTCCGGTATGCCGGTGCGTTTGAACTAATAACGAGCATTAAAAAAGCGGGCTTCGATGCCCGCTTTTTTTTACCCGTTATTCACGATAACTATCCCGCCGTGGTCGTACCGATAGTGGCAGTGGGCATATTCCAGCGGCGTGCCATCTTCCAGATAAATGACCTGCTCCACCTCCAGCACCGGATCGGTTTCCTCGCAGACCAGATGTTGCCTGTCCAGCGCGTTGGGTTTTAGCGCCCGCACCACCCTGTATGACCCCATAATTTTCAGCCCCAGCGTCTCCTGAACATACTGAAACACCGAACCGTCAAGATGGCTTTTCGTCAGGCCGGGCACCAGGGTCATCGGCATTACCGTTGAATCCAGCGACATCGGTTCACCGTTTAATAAACGCAGGCGAATAAAATCATAGACCGGCGCATCGGCATTAATCATCAGCGACGCCTGCTCTTTCTCGTTCGGGAAGCGCAGTTCAAAATGCACCACCTGGCTCGTGACCGTACCCAGATGTTCCCAGGTTTTGGTGGCACCAAAATAGTCGCTGCCGGAGAGATCCCACTGGGAAAGCTGAAGGAAGTTTTTGCGGATAAAGGTGCCCTGCCCCTGACGGGTATAAACCAGACCTTCGACAATCAGCTGGCGCATCGCCTGCTGGATGGTCATCCGGCTGGTGCTGAACTCCGCCGCCAGCGCAAACTGGTCCGGAAGTGGTTCATTGGCGGCGTACTGCTGGCTGATAATGCGTTTTTTAATTTCCCGCGCTATGGTGATGTACTTCGCCGCCATCGTCCTTCCTTTCAGTTAGTTTTCTATCCCGCTGTTTTTCAACGCCACTCGCTCGGCAATCTTGAGGAAAGGCAGGTAGAAGAATACACCAAAAACAATGATTGCCAACTGCACCACCACCGCCCGCCAGTCCCCTGCCGTGGCCAGCCAGGCGCTCAGAATCGGCGGCGTGGTCCACGGGATCATCACCACGCAGCGCGACATTAACCCCAGCGTAGTGCAGAGCCAGGCAACGTAAATGCCAATCGCGGGCAACAGCACAAACGGGATCATCAGCGGCAGGTTAAAGACAATCGGCAGGCCAAAAATCACCGGCTCGTTGATGTTGAATAAACCGGGCGCCAGCGACAGGCGCGCCACCTGCTTCGCCGACTTCTGCCGGGAGAAGATAAAGATGGCGATCAGCAGCGAAATGGTGCTGCCCGTCCCGCCCACCATGCCAAACGTCGGCACGAAGATGTTGTTGATGATATGCGGGATGGGCTGGCCATTGGCAAAGGCCAGCATGTTCTCGTTGGTGTTGATCAGCAGGAACGGTTCCAGTACCACGCTGTTGACCACCGACTGATGAATCCCGAGCGTGAACAGGAAGTTACCGAAGCTGTAGATAAAAATCGTTCCTGGCAGGCTGGTGTTGATCAGCCGCAGCGGCTGCTGGATAAAGGTCGTGATGAGATGGATCAGGTCCGTGTGCAGCACGTTTGCCAGCAGTGCTGCCAGCACGGCAAATACTGACAATGTCAGAATGGTTGGGATCAGCGCGGTAAAGGATTTACTCACCGCCGGAGGCACATTTTCCCCCAGCGAAATGTGTAGCGCCTTGAGCCGCGAAATGGCAATAAACAGCTCCGTTGAGAGTAGCCCGATCAGCACTCCGGCAAAAATCCCGGTAGAGCCGATATTGGCGAACGTCAGTACCTGAGTGACGTTCACCGTGGTCTCGCTGCCGACAGGCGTCAACTGCAGGCGCATCGGCATCATGATGATAAAACTGCTGACAGCGATAACCACTGCCGAGACCGGATTGTCGAAATCTTTATTGCGCGCCAGCGACCAGGCAATCATCGGGGCCAGCAGCAGCGCGGCGATATTCAGCGTGCCGTTGATTATCGCCTCCCCCCAGACCTTAAACTGCGTGAGCGTGTCGCCGTCAAAAATCCACGGGAACACCACGTTGTTCACCAGCACCGCCAGACCGGCGAGGATGAAAATCGGCATCACCGTGGCGAAGGCATCGCGCAGGGAGCGCAGGTGCACCTGGTTTGCCAGGCGCGCCGAGAACTCAACAAATTTATCGACAAAGGACTGCATATGCGGTGTGATTTTTGTTTCAGACATAGCGGATAGTTCCCATCAATCAGTCACAAAAACGGCCCGGCAGCGTACGGCTTACATCTCGCGTCCGTTGGTATGAATGACCTGTTTCAGCCAGGCGTAGCTTTTCTTCGGCACGCGCTTCAGGTCTTTCAGGTCGTGGTTTTCTCGGTTGACGTAGACCACGCCGTAGCGCTTACGCATGTCGCCCTGGGAGCTGAGAATGTCGATTAACCCCCAGCCGAGGTAGCCGATGACCTCTGCGCCATCTTCGAACATCGCCGCTTTCATTGCGTCGATATGCGCCCGGTGGTAGTCGATGCGGTAGGTGTCCTCAATCGGGTTGACGCCGTCCCAGGACTCAATCACGCCAATACCGTTTTCAATCGGGAAGACCGGCATCCGCCAGTCGTTGGCGTAGCGGGTGATGATGGTGCGAAAGCCCATAGGGTCGATTTGCCAGTTCCACTCGGTGGCTTTCAGGTACGGGTTATTTTTCTCACCGTGTAGCAGGTAATAGTTGACCGGCGTGCCTTCCGGGATGGCATCGCTGTCCAGCGTTTTGCTGGCGTAATAGCTGAAGGCCATATAGTCGTTTTTGGTGCGCGCCAGCAGCGCTAAATCTTCGTCGCGGTAGATATCGCCAAAGCCTTCCTGCTCCACCACCGCCATCACCGCCGGGCTGTAACCCTGACCCGCAAAAACGCGCAGCAGGTTCTGGTTGAGGAATTCATCGTACTGCTGGGCGCAGAAGATATCGCGCGGTTTGCAGGTCGCCGGGTAAATCAGCTGGTGCGCCAGCATGCCGCCCATCAGCTGGCCCGGTTTGGTCTGGTGCAGATACTCGGTCAGCGACATATGCGCCACCATCGCATGGTGCTGTAACTCATAGAGCTCGCGAAGGGTTTGCTCCCCTTTCAGGTAACCGGAAATGCGGAAGGCTTCCGGCATATGGAAAATGTTCTGCTCGTTGAAGGTCAGCCAGTACTTCACCCGGTCGCCAAAGCAGTCGATCATCTTCTTGCCGTAGCGGATAAAGGCCTCCATCACGCGGCGATCGTTAAACCCGTTGTACTCCTGCGCCAGCGCCAACGGCATATCGAAGTGATAGAGGCAGATCATCGGCTCGATGCCGCGCGCGATAAGATCGTCAATAAAGCGGTCGTAAAACGCGATCCCCTCGTCGTTGAACGCGCCATCACCCTGCGGGCAGACACGGCTCCATGAGATCTGAAAGCGGTAGCAGTTCATGCCCAGATCCTGCATCAGGTCGAAATCTTCCCTGTAGCGGTGGTAGGAGTCGGTCGCCACTTTCCAGTCGGAGATATTTTCCCCGGCTTCACGAATGTCGTAGACCGACATGCCCTTTCCGCCCTCGTTCCATGCCCCTTCCGTCTGCATGCTGGAGACCGAGTTGCCCCATAAAAAATTGGCTGGCAGCGATGTATTCATGCTCTCTCCCTATATGACTAGTCATTTTAAATTTCATGACTAGTCATATAGGCGAAGATGAAAAGGGGATCAAAGGGGAGGATCGTTTTTTGTGAGATGGATTGAAATAATGCCTACGGAAAGCAGCCCCGGTAAGCGAAGTGTATGACCGGATACATAGGTGACAGATCAGACCGGGAACATAGGTAACACTTTTAGTCTATCCGGAGCACACTCTGGGTTTTTCGGTCGTAGTACGCAAGTGTTATTCCATTAAAGATGATGGCCTCAAGGCCATCATCTTGCTCTTCCAGCATGATGTACTCCCCAGTCAGTGCTTCACTCAGGAACACCGTACCCTTTTTTCCCATATAGAGGGTCCCCCTCGATTTCACCCTGTAGACTGTACCTCCTTCCGGATAAGCATATTCAGGAAGACGGCCATCCCAGTGTCGGTTTGAGGGTTGCCATACCGTTCCGGGCGTTGCACCCGCCAGTGCTTCATGCGGCCTTTCGTAGTTAAATTCTTTCCGGTAGTCACTGAACCACCGCTGTTGTTCTTCCATCGTCATGAAGGTGTTGCCCTGTTTCACCGCACTTTTCAGGGAGCGGTGCATTCGCTCATGGCGGCCATTTTCTTCCGGATGCCCCTTTCTGATACGCTCCGGCCTGATGCCCAGCTTGATTAGCCAGACGGCAAGACGACTTAATCCGGCTATTCCTGTTCCCGCGAAGGGCTGGCCGTTATCGGTTCTAAGCACTTCCGGCAGACCATATTCCAGGAACGCATCCGTCAGGCACTCTCTGACAAAGGGTTCACTCTCACGGTGTGTTCCCCGGCAGCTGAGCAGATACCGGCTGTGATTATCGGTCAGGGTGAAAGGATGGCAGTACTCTCTGCTGAGCAGCCTGAACTTGCCTTTAAAATCAGCGCTCCAGACCTGATTGTTCTCACTGATGATGGTCAGGGGCTGGCGATTGCCTGGTGTTCTGCGTTTTCGTTTTTTATCCGGAACCAGGCCTTCGCGCTTGAGGATATCGCCGATAGTGCTGGCGGCAGGTACGGTAAAATCGACGTGATGATTGAGCAACCACATCCGCAGTTTTTTTGGCCCCCAGTCAGGGTGTTTTTGACGCAGGGCAGTCAGGTGTCCGGCGATATCATCAGGAACCGTCCGGGAGTGGGAGCGTGGCGCGCGCGACCGGTCAGAGAGAGATGACAGATCAGAAGGGTCAAAACGCTGAAGCCATTTATAGCCGGTTTTACGGCTGATGCCAAAAAGACGGCAAAGCGCGGAGAAGGAGTCCGTACCTGCATGGCTGGCACGGATAAAATCAAGGCGTTGCATAGGTCGGGTCTCAGTCCAGGGCATAGCGAGTCTCCTCTTCTATGCCAGTTATAACTGTTACCCATGTATCCGGTCTAAAGTGTTACCCATGTTTCCGGTTCATACCGAAGCGCCACCGGGGAGAGGACGGTTAAAGCTGCACTAACTGGTTACGACGATATTCCCCCTGGCGCTCAAGCATCCAGCCCGGGTATTCCCCCGGCAACGCGCTGACGGCATCAAGCTTTTTAAGCTCGTCTTCGCTTAAGCGGATCCCGGTTGCGGCGATATTGTCATTCAACTGATCGACGCGTTTCGCGCCCACGATCACGCTAGTTACCGCTTTCTGATGAAGCAGCCACGCCAGCGCGATCTGCGCGACGGAGACGCCTTTGCTTTCGGCAATCGTGCGCATTACATCCACGCAGTCGAAGGCGCGATCTTTATTGACCGGCGGGAAGTCAAACTCCAGACGGCGCCCGCCCGATTCGCTCTGCCCGTTGCGATCGTATTTCCCGCTCAGCAGACCACCCGCCAGTGGGCTCCAGACCATCAGCCCGACGCCTTCGCTCTGCATCATCGGCACCAGCTCGCGCTCAAGATCGCGCCCGGCGATGGTGTAATACGCCTGCAACGACGCGAAGCGTGCCAGCCCCAGACGCTCGGAGATGCCAAGCGCTTTGGCGATCTGCCACGCTGCCCAGTTCGAGACGCCGATATAGCGCACGTGGCCGTGCTGTACCAGGGTATCCAGCGCACGGAGCGTCTCTTCAATGGGGGTGGCAGGGTCAAAGCCGTGCAGCTGGTAGAGATCGATATGATCCAGCTGCAGGCGGCGCAGACTCTCCTTCACGCTGCCGATGATGTGATATCGCGAGCTGCCGCGCGAGTTCACGCCCGCGGTGCCGGTTTCACCGAACACTTTCGTTGCGACCACCACGTTCTCCCGCGGAACTTTCAGGTTCTTCAGCGCCTGGCCGGTGATCTCCTCCGAGCGCCCTTCCGAGTAAACGTCGGCGGTGTCGATAAAGTTGATCCCGGCATCCAGCGCGCGGCCCACCAGCTGTTCGGCTTCGCTCTGCTGCAGCTGGCCAATCTTGCCCCACATGCCGCCTTCTCCGCCGAAGGTCATGGTCCCGAGGCAGAGTTCAGAAACAAACAGACCGGTGTTGCCCAGTTTTTGATAACGCATAAGTCATTCCTCACATGTCGAATGGGTGCCAGTTAGTTATACCCGCCCCTCTGTCATCGCGAATGTGGCGTTCCTGTCCGTTTCTTGCTCAATCCTCTGAATTTATCCGCGCGGGGCGTCGCCAAAGACGCTGTAATCCGGGAGCTGTACCTGCTGATACGGCTCCCAGCCGCCGCCAAGCGCCTTGTAGAGCGCCACCAGATCGAGCGCGCTTTGCACCTGCGCCTGAGCGCGCTGCTGCTGAGCCTGGGCGAGCTGACGCTGGGCATCCAGTACGTCGATAAAGCTGGCGATGCCCTGTCGGTAGCTGTCGCTGGCTAAGTCAAAGGCGTTTTGCAGGGCGTCGATCGTTTTTGCGAGGCCGGCTTCACGCTGCTGGTCGGTGCGGTAGCTGACCAGCGCGTTTTCAACATCGCCGAGCGCGGTGAGCACCGTCTGCCGATAGTCCAGCACCGCTGCCCCCTGCTGCGCGCGCGCCACCTTCACGCTGGAGACCAGTCGTCCGCCCTGGAAAATTGGAATAGAAACCTGCGGGCCGAAGCTGTAGAAATGGCTGCTCCAGTCGGTCAGCCAGTTGGTTTCGCTGTTACGCAGGCCAAACTGCCCGGAGAGGGTAAAGCTCGGGAACAGCTCGGCCACCGAGACGCCGATTTGCGCCGTGGCGGCATGAAGATTCGCCTCCGCCTCACGCACGTCCGGACGACGGCGCGCCAGCGTGGACGGAATGCCCGTTTGCACGATATCCGGCAGCGCAGGCATTGGCTGCGCTGACTGGAGTTCGGCATCCAAAGCGCCCGGCGGCTTGCCGAGGAGGATTGCCAGGCCGTTCATCGCCTGCCGCGCCTGCGCCTGATATTGCGGCAGTTGCGCTTCCAGATTTCCCAGCTGCGCCCGGGCATTTTCTACGTCCATCTGTGGCGAGAGCCCGCCGCGCTGGCGGCTTTCGGTGAGATCCAGCGTCTGCTGCGCGCTCTCAATCTGGGTGTTCAGGGTGGCGATAATGCTCTGCGCGCCGCGCAGCTGTAGCCACGCCCGCGCCACTTCCGCTTCCAGCGACACCAGCGCGTCGTTACGCTGCTCGATAGCCGCCTTCTGCTGGGCTTCCGCGGCTTCCACCTGACGGCGCACCTTGCCCCACAGGTCAATTTCCCACTGGGCGTCGAAACTGCCCTGGTAGAGGTTGATCGGCTGCGTCAGCGGGCCTAACGCGCCCCGCAGGGCTGGATCGACATTATCCAGCTGGTCATACACGCCGTGGGATTTCAGCTCGCCTTCCAGCCCGAGCTGTTGGCGCGTCGCCTGTAGATTGCCATTAACCGACGGGAAAAATGCTCCGCCTGCCTGATTAATCTGTTCACGTGCCCCGGCAATGCGTAGCACCGTTTGCTGCAGGGTCAGGTTTCCGGCAATAGCCCGTTCAACGAGGCTATCGAGCTGCGGCGAGCCGAAGGTTTTCCACCAGCGCGGGTTGGTCGCAGCGGAGATAGTTTGCGATTTCACGCCGCTGTCGCCCTTATCGTTCCAGTGCGTGACGGCCGGCGGCGCGGGTGGCTGGTAATCCGGTCCCACGGCACAGCCAGCCAGCAGCAGCATTATCATCAGGGGGTGTAAACGTCTGTGTATCATCAATGTGCTCCTGCACTCCCCTCGCTCTTAACCGGCGAGAGCAACAAACAAAACGGAATCAGTAACAAGGCCACCACGCTCAGCAGGGTGAAGACGTCGATGTAGGCCAGGAAGCGCGACTGTTCGATCATGGTCTGGTACATCCGCCCGGTGGCAATGCCGGTTGGGTCACCCACCTGAGTCGTGAAGTTCTGGATCGCCTGGGCGCTTTCGCGTATCGCCTGCTGAAACTGCTCGTTAAACGGCGAAGCGTGATACGCCAGATGCGCGCTATGGGCCTGCGAGCGCTCGGTAATGGCCGCCGTCGAGAGCGAAATCCCAATCGAGCCCGCCACGTTGCGGAACATGGTAAACAGCGCCGCCGCGTCGGCGTTGAGCCGTCTCGGTATCGAGATGAAGGCAATCGTGGTGAGCGGCACAAACAGGAACCCCAGCCCAATCGACTGAGCGCTGCGGAACAGCACCAGGGTCTCGAAGTCGATATCCGGCGTCAGCGTGCGCGACCAGAAGAACGACACCGCCAGGCAGGTAAAGCCAAAGGCGATAATCCAGCGCGTCTGCACCACCGGCATGAGCTTCAGCACCAGCGGGATGGTGAGTACAATCAGCACCGCGCCGGGCGACAGCACCAGCCCGGACCAGGTGGCGGTATAGCCCAGATCCTGCTGCGCCAGCTGCGGGATCACCACCGAGCTGCCGTATAAAATCATCGCCATCCCAGCCATTAACAGGCTGGAGATCGCGAAGTTGCGGTCTTTCAGGCAGTAGAGATCCACCACCGGCTTTCTGGCATACACCAGCCAGTAGATCGCGCCGATGATGCCGATCAGCGTCAGCACGGCGAAAGTGCGGATAAAGTTTGAGTAGAACCAGTCTTCATCCTCTCCCCGGTCCAGCATCACCTGCAAACAACCGAGCCCTAAGGCGATCAGCCCGATCCCCGTCCAGTCGATGGTTAGCTTCTCTTTCGATTTACTTTCCCACGGCGGATCTTCCAGCAGCTGATAGATCGCCAGTACCGTGACGATCCCCACCGGGATGTTGATAAAGAACACCCAGCGCCAGGAGTAGTTGTCGGTGATCCAGCCGCCGAGCGTGGGGCCGAGCACCGGCGCAACGATAATCGCAATAGAGGAGAGACCAAACGCTTTGCCCCGGTCCTCCGGCTTGAAGTAGTCGAGCAGCACCGACTGCTGGGTAGGCTGCAACCCGCCGCCAAAGAAACCCTGCATCACGCGGAACAGGATGATCTGCCACAGCTCGGTGGCGATCCCGCACAGGAACGAGCAGACGGTGAACATCACAATGCAGATTAAGAAGAACTGCTTGCGGCCAAACACCCGGCTCAGAAACGCCGAGATGGGCAGCACGATGCCGTTCGCCACCAGATAGCTGGTTAAAACCCAGGTCGATTCGTCATAGCTGGAGGAGAGCGAACCAGCGACGTGCGGCAGCGCCACGTTAACGATGGTGGTGTCCAGAATTTCCATAAACACCGCCAGGGTGACAACAATCGCCACCGCCCACGGGTTACTGGCGGGTTTCCAGCTGTCGTGGCTATGATCCGTCATTCCACTGTCACCTTCGGCGCCACCGACAGCCCCAGCGGCAGCGGTTTATTCGGGTCGAGTCCCTTATCAATCACGATTTTCACCGGCACGCGCTGCACAATTTTGACGAAGTTGCCGGTGGCATTTTCTGCCGGGAAAGCGGAGAAGCGTGAGCCACTGCCCTGCTGAATACTGTCGACGTGGCCCTCAAGTTCCATATCCGGCCACGCATCCACGGAGACGGTGACCTTATCGCCGGGCTTCATGCGTTCAAGCTGGGACTCTTTAAAGTTCGCCACCACCCATACGTTAGGGGAAACCAGTGAGAACAGCGCGGTGCCCGCCTGCACCAGCGTCCCGGGCTGCACGTTGCGTTTGGTGACAAAGCCGTCGAACGGGGCGCGGACTTCGGTGTAGGAGAGATTCAGATTGGCCGTTTCGAGCTGCGCTTTCGCCTGCTCGACCTGACGCTCACGCGCTTCAACGTTGGTTTCCTGCTGGCGAATTTGCAGTTGAACCTGCTCCGCCACTTCCAGCTGCGCCTGGGCGCTGGCCAGTGCAGCCTGTGCGCTGCGCAGCTGTGCGTTCGCAGAATCAATACTTTGTTGCGTGGTCGCCCGCGGGTCGACGCCGCGTTGACGACGGTACTCCGCCTGCGCGTTCGCCAGATCGGCCTGCGCTTTCAGTACCTGCGCTTTCGCTTCGTCACGCTGGGCAGGATACTGCACTTTTGAGAGCGCCAGCTGCGCCTGGGCCTGATGGAGCTGCGCGATAGCCAGTCCAAGCTGAGCCTGAGCCTGATCGCGCTGGGCGGTGGTATCGCGTGGATCGATAACCACCAGCAGATCGCCTTTTTTAACGCGCTGGTTATCGCGCACGTGCAGCCCGGTGACATAGCCCGCCGTTTTGGGGGCAATCGTCACCACATCGCCATCGGTAAAGGCGTCGTCAGTTGTCTCTTCGTTACGGGTTAAAAACCACCAGACCAGCGCCACGACAACCATCACTACCACGACAATGCCGAGGATAATTAACGGTTTTTTGCCCGGTCGCTTACGTTCATTATTGTTGTTTTCCTGCTCGTCAGCAGGCGTTTTTTGATCTTCAGCCATAGTTCAGCAACGGTCCTGTCAGTGAGCGGCATCACACTATGCCGTTCACTAAAGCTAGGACGTTGCTATACGTTTGCCAGGAAAAACTGACAAATTGCGCACTATATGAGAAGGAATAATCCGAAACCGATCGCCGCAGCCCACACCAGCATGGGGAGGGACCAGAGATGGAAGCGCCACCAGATACGACGATCGCTGGCCATACGCAGGGCGATGAGGTTTGCCAGCGAGCCGGGCAGCAGCCCAAACCCGCCAATGTTCACCGCCCAGGCCAGAAGGGTGTCAGGCGGAACATAGTTGAGCAGCAGAATGGTGGAAGGCACGTTGCTGATAAACTGCGACAGGCCAATGGCCGTCAGCCACAGACCCGGCTGAGACAGCGTGCTGACGCTGTGCAACACGTTTTGCAGCACCGGAAGCTGGATAAGAAGATGCACATCAATAAACATCGCCATAAAGACCAGCAGCAGCGTCCAGTCCACGCTCACCAGCACCCGGCGTGCCAGCACGACAAAGCCTGCGGCGACCAGCAGTACACCCGCCAGCTCAACCTTCAGTTCCAGCGCGATGAGAAAGACGATGTACAACCCGAGGCAGCTCCAGACCAGACGCGGCTGCCACTGCGGGCCCGCGGTTCCGCTATGGTACTGCAGTTTTTTATCCGGAAAAGCAAACCAGCATACCGCCAGTAGCGACAGCATCATCACCAGTGCCAGCGGGGCCATCTGCCAGGTAAAGGCGGCAAACGACAGGCCGGACCGCCCCCAGAGCAGGATATTTTGCGGGTTGCCGATAGGGGTCAACAGAGAACCGGCGTTCACGGCCAGCGCTTCAAAGATGATCAGCCGGCTGACCGGGATCTCGCAAAGCCTGCGTAGCGTCAGCGTGAGGGGCACGATGATAAACAGTGCCACATCGTTAGTCAGAAACGTCGACAGCACCGCAGCGGAGAAGACCATAAACAGCGCCAGCCTGCGCTCGGTGGCAAAACGGCGCACCATTTTACGGCCCAGCACGTCAAAATAGCCGCTCAGCTCAACCCCTTTGGTCAGCATCATTAACCCACTCAGGGTAATGATGGTGCGCCAGTCAATGGCGGCAACCCAGGCGCGGGGCGCAAACGGCACAAAGAGGCTTAACCCTGCGCCAATGATTAATAAGAGATGGAAGAAACGATCGCGTGCCAGGGCATGCAGTCCGGGGATTTTCATTCAGCGGAGGGACCGTATTTAAGGGTAAATTCACGAAACTTCACCAGCGTCTCTTCACTTACGTGGTGCTCCATTCCTTCCGCATCCCGGCGGGCAATCTCCGGGCTAACGCCCAGTACCAGTAAAAAGTTCTCGACCAACTGGTGACGCTCGCGGCTCTCCTGCGCAAGCTTCTCCCCTTCCGGCGTCAGAAATACACCGCGCCAGGGGATCATTTCAATTAAGCCCACCGAAGCCAGACGTTTTAACATTTTAGCCACTGTCGGCTGTGATACCCCCAGTCTGGCGGCCATATCGACCTGCCGCGCTTCCCCGACTTCACGGATCAGATCGGAAATCAGCTCAACATAGTCATCAATCAGTTCACGACGGTGCGCTTCACGGACCTGGCGAAACCCTTCGACATGTTCTTCAACATTCACCAGCTGCGTCGTTTTTCTGATTGTTGGCTTACCTGCGCGACGGTTCATTGTACTTCCTCAGTGGGGTGACGCTTCCAGCGCCCGGTATCGAGAGCGCACATTGTAAACCATCCCTCTGCAAGCACAAAAAATTAACGAAATAGCCATAGCTATACAATATAGCCTGTGCTATATCTGTATGTAATGCAGTCACCCTTCACGGATCGAAGGGATCAAAAATCAGGAGGTCTTATGAACGAATTCAAGAGGTGTATGACCGTGTTTACCCACTCTCCCTTTAAAGTGCGCTTGATGCTGTTGAACATGCTGTGCGATATGTTTAACAACAAACCGCATCAGGACGACAAACCTTCCCACTAAGCGGCGTTGCGGTACGCCGCTTCATCTCTGCGTCACATTCCTGCTGTAAACTGGCTTCCGGCCGCCCTATTCCCGATCTTTTTTACGGATTTGCAATCCTCTTCGCAAAACATCTGTTGAGCAACTGTTGCTATTATTTTGCGCTCGCACTATCTTCTTGCAGCCCTGCACTATTTGCGGCTCGCTGAAGCGGACCCTCATTCCCTTTCTACGCACTGTCAGGCAGGTTATGACCCTTGACGCCAGGGTGAGCACATGGCGTTTTTATCCATGATAGTGACCTATGAATTTAACCCTGATAGATTCTGTCGTTACCCGTAGCCGGGCCTTAAGCCCGTGGACGGCGTTTTATTTTTTGCAGTCATTGCTGATTAACTTTGCACTCGGCTATCCCTTCAGCCTGCTGTATGCGGTGGCGTTCACCTGCATTCTGCATGTGCTGTGGCGGGCCGCTCCGCGCGTGCAAAAAACGCTGATTGGAATCTGTTCGCTGGTCGCTGCCCTCTATTTCCCGTTTGGCCAGGCTTATGGCTCGCCAAACTTTAATACCCTGCTCGCGCTGCACTCGACCAATATGGAAGAGTCGACGGAGATCCTGACCATCTTCCCGTGGTATAGCTACGTGGTAGGGCTCTTTATCTTCGCGCTGGGGGTTATTGCCCTCCGCCGTCAGTCAGTTGAGAAAAAGTCCTGGGGCAAGATCGAAATTCTTTGTCTGGTATTCAGTATTGCCGTGGCGTTCGTCGCCCCCATCCAGAATATTCCCTGGGACGGTAAGTTAAGGCTCATTAACGTAGGCTATCCGGTTTTCCGCTTCGTGAAAGACGTTGTCGTGAATAACAGAGAAGTGCTCGACGAGCAGGCCCGCATGGCTGAACTTTCCAATAAGAAAGACACCTGGAACGTGCTGGCGGTGAAGCCGAAATACCATACCTACGTGGTAGTGATCGGCGAGAGTGCCCGTCGCGACGCAATGGGCGCATTCGGCGGACACTGGAATAACACGCCGTTTGCCAGCTCGGTCAATGGCACCCTGTTTACTGATTATGTCGCGGCCAGTGGCTCGACGCAGAAATCGCTGGGTCTGACGCTAAACCGTGTGGTAGAGGGCAAACCCCAGTACCAGGATAACTTTGTTACCCTGGCAAACCGCGCAGGTTTCCAGACATGGTGGTTCTCTAATCAGGGGCAAATTGGCGAATACGATACGGCCATCGCCAGTATCGCGAAGCGTGCTGACGAAGTGCAGTTCCTGAAGAGCGGTGACTTTGAGGCCGACAAAAATACGAAAGACGAAGCGTTGCTGAAAATGACGGCGCAGGTGTTTGCCACACCACGCACCCAGCCTCAGCTGATTGTCCTTCACCTGATGGGCTCACACCCGCAGGCCTGCGATCGCACTGACGGGAAATACGCGGATTTCGTGCAGTCCAAAGAGACCTCTTGTTATCTCTATACCATGACGCAAACCGACGATCTGCTCAGCAAGCTGTACGATCAGTTGCGCAATACGGGCGACAGTTTCTCTGTGGTCTATTTCTCGGATCACGGGCTGGCGTTTAAAGAGCGTGGCAAAGAAGTGCAATACCTGGCCCATGACGACAAGTTCCAGCAGAACTTCCAGGTACCGTTTATGGTGCTGTCGAGTGATGATAAAACGCATCGCGTGATTAAAGCGCGCCGTTCGGCGAATGATTTCCTGCAGTTCTTCTCTCAGTGGACGGGGATTAAAGCCGAAGAGATAAAAAATGCGTATCCGTTTATCTCCAACAAGAAAGCGCCCCCAGTGTACGTTACCAACTTCAAGTTACAGAAAGTTGACTATAACCATCTGGGTACGGATATTTTTGATATTAAGAGTAAGTGATTTCTGCCGTCAGACTGATGCCCTCACCCTGACCCTCTCCCACGGGGAGAGGGAACAAACAAAAAAAATCCGCCACATTGGGCGGATTTTTTATTCGATCACCGGAGTGATTAGAAGCGGTAACCTACGCCCGCGATCCAGGTGCCAACGTCAACGTTGCGGATACGGCTCTGCTCATAGGAGAAGTCCAGAGCAACGTCCTGGATTGGGTTGAACTGCAGGCCTGCGCCATAGGAGAAGCCGTAGTCGCTGGTGCTTGCAGTGCGGTTCAGACCCTGGTTTTCGGTCTGCTGGAATTTACCGTAGCCAACACCTACAACACCGTAGATGCTTGCCCAGTCATTCAGACGGTAAGCTGGACCAGCAGTGATACCGTAGTACTGGCCTTTGTTGTACGCGCCGTTTTCAGTACGATCTTTCTCGGTGTAGGTGAAAGAACCGATCACGCCCAGCGGGTTGTTATCCTGCTCGTAACGATACTTCAGGTTGAAACCGTTAGTTTTGTTCATTACGCCCTGCATATCGCTCTGAGCGTAACCACCGGTTACAGTAGAAGTAGCCGCTACAGCGGTACCTGCGGAAACAGCCAGTACAGCGGCCAGTGCTGAAAGACATGCAATTTTTTTCATAACCACCTCAAATGTGCTTCAAGTAAGTCCGTAAGTTTTAAATATATCAAAAAATTTTGCGAAACTCTTTGTGATTCGTGATGTCTAACGAGGTCTTTCCTGTAACAGAACGTTTCCAACCTCAGCTAACTCTTTCAAATCACATGCGATTTTTCCTACAAAACGCCCATATTGCGCGTCTGTGCTGTTACATTCATCCAGATTATTCCTAATCTTTAAGATGATTAATCCAGCAGTAGTTAACCATTTTACGGATTTCATGGGGCTTTTTTTTCAACAGAGTCTCAACCGTCGCTGTATATTTCCTTTACACTGCAACCTTTACTTCATTTGACAGAAGCTGACAGGAGAAAGGATGCCTGGGTTATCCCGCACGTCGTCGGTCTGGTTGCCGGTAGCAGTCATACTCATTGCCATGTTGTCCATTCAAAGCGGTGCCTCACTGGCAAAATCGCTCTTTCCACTGGTAGGGGCACCCGGGGTGACGGCCCTGCGTATCGTGCTGGGCACGGCGATACTGGTTGCCATTTTCAAACCCTGGCGTCTGCGCTTCAAAAAAGAGCAACGTCTCCCCCTGCTGTTTTATGGTCTGTCCCTTGGGGCGATGAACTATATGTTCTACCTCTCCATCCAGACCATCCCCCTCGGGATCGCCGTCGCGCTGGAGTTTACCGGTCCGCTGGCGGTGGCACTTTTCTCTTCCCGTCGTCCGGTGGATTTTATCTGGGTCGTATTAGCGGTGCTGGGCTTATGGTTCCTGTTGCCGCTCGGCCAGAATGTCACTGAGATTGATCTTACGGGTGCCGCGCTGGCTCTCGGAGCCGGTGCCTGCTGGGCCGTTTATATCCTCACCGGGCAGCGCGCTGGCGAAGAACATGGCCCGGCAACGGTCGCCCTGGGTTCCGTGATTGCGGCTATCGTTTTTGTGCCGATCGGTATGGCGCAGGCCACGGCGTCTATCTGGCAATGGTCAGTTATGCCCATTGGGCTGGCGGTCGCAGTGCTCTCAACGGCGCTCCCCTATTCTCTGGAGATGATCGCCCTGACGCGTCTGCCGACACGCATTTTTGGCACCCTGATGAGCATGGAGCCTGCCCTGGCGGCAATCTCCGGAATGGTATTCCTTGGCGAAACGCTGACGTTTACCCAGACGCTGGCACTCTGCTCTATTATTGCAGCCTCAATGGGGTCAACGCTCACCATGCGCCCGGAACCCAAAGTTGAGAAAATCGACATCAACTGATGCCATATATTCTGCATGGCTTTCTGGCCATGCAGAATAAAGGCCAGATCGTCAGGCGTTATAATTTCTTACATACTTTGTCATATTATCGAAATATCCTGCCAGGCCTGTTTTCTCTGTCCTCAATTAAGATTGATCTGTATCAATTCTGAAATAATCTATTTATATCAGTAAATTATATTATCAACCTCCTTCTTGCTATTAAACCGATAGGCACAGCCAGACCGCAGAGAAAAAATCCGGTGCTATACTTAGTTCCGTAATTACCTGGGACATTAACATCAAGAGGATATGAGATTATGAGTACCGCTAAACTGGTGAAAACGAAAGCGTCTAATCTGCTTTATACCCGTAACGATGTATCGGATAGCGACAAAAAAGCGACCATTGAGTTGCTGAATCGCCAGGTGATCCAGTTCATCGATCTTTCGCTGATCACCAAACAGGCCCACTGGAATATGCGCGGTGCAAACTTTATTGCCGTTCATGAAATGCTGGATGGCTTCCGCACAGCACTGGTGACACACCTCGATACGATGGCTGAACGTGCCGTACAGTTGGGTGGTGTTGCGCTGGGTACCACGCAGGTGATTAACAGTAAAACGCCACTGAAAAGCTACCCGCTGGATATCCATACCGTGCAGGATCACCTGAAAGAGCTGGCAGACCGTTACGCGATTGTGGCCAATGACGTGCGCAAAGCGATTAGCGAAGCCAAAGATGAGGATACGGCAGATATCTTCACCGCCGCCTCCCGCGATCTGGATCAGTTCCTGTGGTTTATCGAATCTAACATCGAGTAATCCATACGATTTTTCTATCGAACCCTCGCCTTCCGGTGAGGGTTTTGCACATCTATGGTGCACACTTTTGGCCTGATACGGTGCAAAAGTGAAGAAATTGTAATAATCACCTCACACAACCGTTAATGGAAGATTGTTTTTTCGTCAGAATTTACGCTAAATATCTCCCCGTCAGTTGAGCCAAACGACGCGCACCAAAATGGTGCTCCATCATGGTGCAACACAACATCATTGCCCCGTTTTTTGTGCAATGCATGACTCCATCCCCTTTGCAAAACAACAGCTTGTAAAGTTGGCACGATTTTTTCATTGTGCCTGTCGTTCTCTCAGGGGATCGCCCCGTGGATATAAAAGGAAATGCTATGAAGTCTGTATTAAAAGTTTCACTGGCTGCACTTACCCTGGCTTTTGCGGTGTCCTCTCAGGCTGCCGACAAACTGGTTGTGGCGACCGACACGGCGTTCGTTCCGTTTGAATTCAAACAGGGTGATAAATACGTTGGTTTCGATGTTGATTTGTGGGCCGCTATCGCAAAAGAACTCAAACTGGATTACACCCTGAAGCCAATGGACTTCAGCGGCATCATCCCGGCACTGCAAACCAAAAACGTTGATCTGGCCCTGGCGGGTATCACCATCACCGAAGAGCGTAAAAAAGCGATCGACTTCTCTGACGGTTACTACAAAAGTGGTCTGCTGGTCATGGTCAAAGCCGATAACAATGACGTCAAAAGCGTGAAAGACCTCGACGGTAAAGTTGTCGCAGTGAAGGGCGGTACCGGTTCCGTGGATTACGCAAAAGCGAACATTAAAACCAAAGACCTGCGTCAGTTCCCGAACATCGACAACGCGTACATGGAACTCGGCACCAACCGTGCTGACGCTGTTCTGCACGACACACCGAACATCCTGTACTTCATCAAAACCGCAGGTAACGGCAAGTTCAAAGCGGTAGGCGACTCTCTGGAAGCACAGCAGTACGGTATCGCATTCCCGAAAGGCAGCGACGATCTGCGTACGAAAGTGAACGGCGCGCTGAAAACGCTGAAAGAGAACGGCACGTATAACGAAATCTACAAAAAATGGTTCGGTACTGAGCCTAAATAATTTCACCTGAAATCAGGTTTGTAACGCCCGGTGGCGCTGACGTTTACCGGGCCTACATTTTTCGTTTTTCACCACGGTATACAGGAATACATCATGCAGTTTGACTGGAGCGCCATCTGGCCTGCCATTCCACTCTTGCTTGAAGGCGCTAAAATGACCCTGTGGATTTCGGTCCTGGGTCTGGTGGGCGGGTTGATTATCGGTCTTGTCGCCGGTTTCGCCCGCACCTACGGCGGCTGGATTGCAAACCACATCGCACTGGTTTTCATCGAAGTGATCCGCGGCACCCCGATTGTCGTGCAGGTCATGTTCATCTACTTCGCCCTGCCAATGGCCTTCACCGACCTGCGTATCGATCCGTTCAGCGCAGCCGTCGTGACCATTATGATCAACTCGGGCGCCTACATTGCGGAAATCACCCGCGGTGCGGTGCTGTCGATTCATAAAGGTTTCAGTGAAGCGGGTCTGGCGCTGGGCCTTTCGCGTCGCGAAACGATCCGCCACGTCATTCTTCCGCTGGCGCTGCGTCGCATGCTGCCACCGCTGGGTAACCAGTGGATCATCAGTATTAAAGATACGTCGCTGTTCATCGTTATCGGCGTGGCTGAGCTGACCCGTCAGGGGCAGGAGATCATTGCTGGCAACTTCCGCGCGCTGGAAATCTGGAGTGCGGTAGCCGTTGTCTACCTGATCATTACTCTGGTTCTGAGCTTCGTTCTGCGTCGTCTTGAAAGAAGGATGAAAATCCTGTGATTGAATTTAAAAACGTTTCCAAGCACTTTGGCCCAACCCAGGTGCTGCACAATATTGATCTGAATATTACGCAGGGTGAAGTGGTGGTCATTATCGGACCGTCCGGTTCCGGTAAATCCACTCTGCTGCGCTGTATCAACAAACTGGAAGAGGTCACCAGCGGCGATCTGATTGTCGACGGTCTGAAGGTCAATGACCCGAAAGTGGACGAGCGCCTGATTCGCCAGGAAGCGGGCATGGTGTTCCAGCAGTTCTACCTGTTCCCGCACCTGACGGCGCTGGAAAACGTGATGTTCGGCCCGCTGCGCGTGCGCGGTGCCAGCAAAGCGGCGGCGGAAGCGCTGGCAAAAGATCTGCTGGCAAAAGTGGGTCTGGCAGAACGTGCGCACCACTACCCTTCCGAGCTCTCCGGTGGTCAACAGCAGCGCGTCGCGATTGCCCGCGCGCTGGCAGTGAAGCCGAAGATGATGCTGTTTGATGAGCCAACGTCCGCACTCGACCCGGAGCTGCGCCACGAAGTGCTGAAAGTCATGCAGGACCTGGCAGAGGAAGGGATGACGATGGTTATCGTGACCCACGAAATCGGCTTTGCGGAGAAAGTCGCGTCCCGCCTGATCTTTATCGATAAAGGTCGTATCGCGGAAGACGGTAACCCGCAGGAACTGATTGCTAATCCGCCGAGCCAGCGTTTGCAGGAGTTCCTGCAGCACGTCTCCTGATCTTACGCTTCACGCTGAGCCGGGCTTGCCCGGCTTTTTTACGCCAGATTGTTCCCAAAAACTCCCCTCCTCCCCGCGCCCTCTATACTTATCATTTTGCACGATATTTTGTCGGAGGACGCCGTGCCGTGGTTCCTGCTGCTGTTGATAAGCCTGTTTAGTGCGCCATCCCTCGCCGTGGCGATCCCCGGCGTGACCACCGGAATGACCGCGTCCCAGCAAAGTACGCCGCCCCCGGAACCGGATGTTGAACAAAAAAAAGCGGCTTACGGCGCACTTGCCGACGTGCTTGAAAACGATGCCTCCCGAAAAGAGTTAATCGATCAGCTGCGTAAAGCCGCCGCCACGCCGCCAAAGGAGACCGTTCCTACCCTCACCCCGCCGCAGGTAGAGGAACAAAAAACCGTGCTGGAAAACGTCACCGACGTGAGCCGACGCTTTGGTGAAGCGCTCTCCACACGCTTTGCCCAGCTCTTTCGCAACCTGATGGGATCGCCCCATAAGGCATTTAACCCGCAAACCTTTAGCGCCGCCGCCACCCAGTTTTTGATGCTGGCGGGCGCGGTATTTCTTTTTTACTGGCTGGTACGCCTCTGTGCCTGGCCGCTTTACCGCAAGATGGGCTACTGGGGCCGAAAAAAGAACCAGCATAAAAACAGCTGGCTGCACCTCCCCGCCATGATCGCCGGAGCCTTTATTATTGATTTACTGCTGCTGGCGTTGACGCTGTTTGTAGGTCAGGTGCTGGCGGACCGTCTCAATACGGGCAACAAAACCATTGCCTTCCAGCAGGCGCTCTTTCTGAACGCGTTTGCGCTCATCGAATTTTTTAAAGCGGTACTGCGCGTCATCTTTTGCCCGCGCGTGCCTGAACTCCGCCCGTTTAATATCAGTGATGACAGCGCGAAATACTGGGCCGTGCGGCTCAGCGTGCTCAGCGGCCTGATTGGCTACGGCCTGCTGGTTGCGGTGCCGATCATCTCCAACCAGGTGAACGTGCAGTTTGGCGCGCTGGCGAACGTGTTAATCATGCTCTGTATTACCGTCTGGTCGCTGTACCTCATCTTCCACAATAAAAAGGCGATCACGGAGAGTCTGCTGCATCTGGCCGATCGTTCTTTGTCGTTCTTTAGCCTCTTCATTCGCGCCTTCGCGCTGGTGTGGCACTGGCTGGCAAGCGCTTATTTCATCGTGCTGTGCTTCTTCTCACTGTTCGACCCGGGTAATAGCCTCAAATTTATGATGGGGGCGACGTTCAAAAGCCTGGCGATTATCGGCATCGCGGCATTTGTGTCGGGGCTGTTGTCGCGCTGGATTTCGAAAACCATCACCCTGTCCCCGCACGTACAGCGTAATTATCCGGAACTGCAAAAACGCGTGAACGGCTGGATGTCAGTCTCCCTCAAAGTGGCGCGCATTCTGACCGTCTGCGTGGCGATTATGCTGCTGCTGAATGCGTGGAACCTGTTTGATTTCTGGAACTGGCTGCATAACGGCGCAGGTGAGAAGACCGTTGATATTTTAATTCGTATCGCACTGATTCTGTTTTTCTCCGCCGTTGGGTGGACGCTGCTGGCGAGCCTTATCGAGAACCGTCTGGTGTCCGATATTCACGGCAGACCGCTCCCCAGCGCCCGTGCGCGCACGCTGTTGACCCTTTTCCGCAATGCGCTGGCGGTGATCATCAGTACCATCACCATCATGATTGTGCTGTCGGAAATCGGCGTAAACATCGCTCCGCTGCTGGCAGGTGCCGGTGCGCTGGGACTGGCGATCTCCTTCGGGTCACAAACGCTGGTGAAGGATATTATTACCGGCATTTTTATCCAGTTTGAGAACGGAATGAACACCGGCGATCTGGTAACCATCGGGCCGCTGACCGGCACGGTCGAGCGGATGTCGATTCGTTCGGTGGGCGTGCGTCAGGATACCGGGGCATACCACATTATTCCGTGGTCATCGATCACCACCTTCGCCAACTTTGTGCGCGGCATTGGCTCCGTTGTGGCGAACTACGATGTGGATCGTCATGAGGATGCGGACAAAGCGAAGCAGGCGCTGCGGGACGCCGTTGAAGAGTTAATGCAGATGGAGGATATTCGCGGCCTGGTAATTGGCGAGCCGTCATTTGCCGGGATCGTCGGGCTGACGAATACGGCATTTACGCTTCGCGTGTCGTTCACCACCCAGCCGCTGAAGCAGTGGACGGTGCGCTTTGCGCTCGACAGCATGGTGAAAAAACACTTTGATCTGGCAAACGTGCGGATGCCGGTGCAGACGTATCAGGTGTTGCCTTCACCGGCATCAATGCCACCTCCGCAGGAGCCGACATTGTAGCCGTGTTGCCGGGTGGCGGGCTTCGCCTGACCCGGCCTGCGGGACACCTTATTTGCGGCGTTTGTTGTCATCCATAAACGACCAGGCAATAAAGCGGCTCTGCTTCTGGCCCTGCGCCATCTCTTTTTTCACCACTTTCACCGCGCCTGCTTCGGTGAGGGCCCGGTAGAGTGGCGGCAGGTTATCTCCGCGGGAAACCAGCGTGGTGAACCATTTCACCTGGCGACCAAACTGTTTGCTTTCGGCAATCATCCGCAGGATGAAGGCGACTTCACCGCCCTCGCACCACAGCTCCTGCTGCTGTCCACCAAAGTTCAGCACGGCATCTTCGGCCTGACCCAGGTTGCGGCGTTTGCGCTCGCTGCCTGCACGGGCCGCTGCCGCCGAATCATGGAATGGCGGATTACACATCGTGGCGTCATAGCTTTCGTTTTTGTGGATGATGCCATTGAAGATTGACGTCGCCTCCTTCTGGCGACGCAAACGAATGGAACGACTCAGGCCAGCGTTAGCGCTGATTATCGCCTGCGCGCTGGCAAACGCCTCGGCACCGATTTCGCTCCCGGTAAAGCGCCAGTGGTACTCATGCACGCCAATCAGGGGGTAAATCAGGTTTGCCCCGGTACCAATATCCAGGACGGAAGCCTGCTGGGGGATCGCGCCGTCACGATCGTCGGCGAGAAGATCGGCAAGGTGATGAACGTAATCAGCACGGCCCGGAACAGGAGGACAGAGAAAGCCTTCCGGGATATCCCAGTGCGCCACACCGTAAAAATGCGCCAGCAGCGCCTTGTTCAGGGTTTTCACCGCCAGCGGATCGGCAAAGTTAACCGACGGTTCACCCGCGGGGGTCTCGACAATATAGTCCTGCAGCGCCGGACAACTCTGGCACAGTGCGTTCATGTCGTAGCGGCTGCGATGGCGATTTCGTGGGTGCAATCCCGGCTTTTGGGAAGTCATGGCATTCTCCTTTAAACAGCGGCGTAAGATACCTTGTGCTGGCTCTACGGTAAATCTTTCTCTGCAACCCTTAAAAAACCGCCATAAATCAAACACCTTTATGTCTATGATCTGTCAGCGGATTGTCAGCTTTTATCGTTCAAAAAATAAGCAGATCATCATCAAATATTTGCGCTAAATCACACTCGTCAGGCTTCTAAACTTAAAGGGAATCACCTGTTGTTTCCTCATGAGGATGTGATTATGAAAAAGTATCTGACCCTTGCTCTTCTCGCCGGTACCCTGGCGAGCGCCTCTTTCTCCGCTATGGCCGTTCAGTCCCTGACCCAAAGCACGGACACCAGCCAGTTGCGCCCGGCAGGTACCGTCTCGGTAAGCCGCGCAAGCAACCTTGACGATCTTCAGGATAAACTGGCTGAAAAAGCTCGCCAGGAAGGCGCTAAAGGCTTCGTGGTGAACTCCGCAGGTGGAGATAACCATATGTACGGCACAGCGACTATCTATAAATAACGTGTTTCCTTTCACCCGACTGCATCTGCCTGCCAGATGCAGTTTGTCTCCCCTCTCACCTTGATTGTGCATTTTTTAACCCCATATTAACGCTATGGCTTAAACCGATATCAGGAGGGCAAGATGGCTTCCGGTTGGGCAAATGATGATGCCGTGAACGAACAGATCAACAGTACGATTGAAGATGCAGTTGCGCGCGCTCGCGGCGAAATTCCGCGCGGCGAAAGTTTAACGGAATGCGAAGAGTGCGGAGAGCCCATTCCTGAGGCGCGGCAAAAAGCCATTCCCGGGGTAAGGTTATGTATAACCTGCCAGCAGGATAAAGATTCAAAAAACGCTTCACATTCGGGATATAATCGCAGAGGATCGAAAGACAGCCAGTTACGCTGACTTTCCTTTACCTAAGTTAACCGCCCGAATGCTTACCTTTACGCTCACGCTTTTTAGCGAACCGCGTAGCAAAATGTGCCATTCAACTTTCTTCTGTAAAGCGTATCAACAAGAAGTGTAAAGCCGTAATTTGAATTTATTAATAATCAATAAGTTATTTGTCATTCAATTTTTTTGATTAACCACGTCAATTCTCTTCGATTTTATCTCTGCAGAAAAAACGTGATACTTATCACATCGACGGAACATCGTCCCCTTAACAGAATAACCTGCGAGAGATTAATTATGAAAACCATCAAATATGCTGTTGCTGCTGTTGCCCTGTCCGCTCTGTCTTTTGGCGCATTCGCTGTAGAGCCTGTTTCATCTACTCAGGCGCAGAGCATGAATAAAATCGGTGTGGTGAGTGCAGAAGGCGCGACCACGCTGGACGGTCTGGAAGCCAAACTGGCTGAGAAAGCGGCTGCTGCCGGTGCAAGCGGATACACCATCACCTCCGCTAACACCAACAACAAGCTGAGCGGTACTGCGGTTATCTACAAATAATCGCCTGAATGAATGCTGTACCCTCACCAAACCCTCTGGTGAGCTGCTCCAACCCTCATTGACCCTGTTGTTTGTTACCCTTGCTTGCCCGTCCGCCACTGGACGGGCTTTTTTTTGCCTAAAATGCCGCCTCAACCCGTTTCATGCCAGCCTCGACCGTGTCAACTTCCCCGGTCGCCAGCAGGCAGCAGGCCATCTGTAACTTGATGGACTGCGGCACCGGCACATTTCCGGCAAGGCACTGTTCAATCCACTTCGCGGTGATGTAGGGATCTTTCGCCTCCGGCAGAATAACGCCGCTGTTCTCTTCCCCACGTTCAAGCGCGATACGCGTCCCAGCCGCGTCGATCAGCATTATTTGCGGGCAGCGCTGCGGATTAGCGTACACCTCGCCTTCCGTCCCATGCATCAGCAACGCGTTGCCGCCAATCTCTTCAAAGAATTTCCCCACGCGCCCCACGTATTCCGGGTGCGAAACGCTGGAAAGGCGCAGCGCGGCATTTTCGGCAAACGGCGTGGCCAGCTTCGCCAGCGTATGCGCGCTGTTACGCACGCCCATTCGCCAGCGCATTGCGAGCTGCTTTTCCAGCGGCGGGCAGAGCGCCTTAACGGGAATATAGACCGGCTGATGGCTATCGAGCTTCGCCTGCGCCTGCCCGGCGTGGAGAGTGGGTTCGATCCCCAGCAGTTCAAAAATCGTTTCTGTCAGCACGCGGGTCGGATCTTCACTCACCCCATGCACCACCACCGGAAAACCCAGCTTATGTAACAGAATAGCCAGCAGCGGCGTCAGGTTGGCCTGCTTGCGCGCGCCGTTATAGCTGGGAATGACGATCGGCATCGGTTTTGCCACAGGTGGCGTCAGACGCAGCGTTTGCGCCTGCATCGCCTCATAAAAGCCGCGCATCTCCGCTTCACCTTCTCCTTTAATGCGCAGGGCGATAAGAATGCCGCCGAGTTCGAGATCGGGAACCTCACCGTTGAGCATACGGGTGTAAAGCGCACGCGCTGTCTCATGATCCAGGTCGCGGGCATGGTTTTTTCCACGCCCTACCTCTTTGATAATTTTACGATAATCCACGGTATCTCTCCTGAAAACGTCACCTTGTTAACACTATATCCCCGATGAAACCTGCCCGGTAGCTTTTTATCCCCACCGCCAGAGCCATCTGTTTTACCGAAGAAAAAAATTATGCAAGCACTGATTCAATTATTTGTGATGCCTATAGAAGATTCTTATCCATCCATTCTTTGATTAAATAACGAACGGAAATCATTGAGGACAACGGGCAAAAACCTTAGGCACGTTTTTACCCACACACCAGGAACTATTATGAACAAGATTGCGTTAGGTCTTTTTATCGCGTCGGTGATTGGCTGCTCGGCATCCGCTTTTGCAGCAACAGACGGTGAAGGACAGATCAACTTTACGGGCGAAATCATCGATTCCGCCTGTCAGGTTGTGAATGGTTTAAGTAACCCGTTGAACGTGACATTAGGCAAAGTCTCCAAGACGGTCTTTACCGGTGCCGGCTCCACCAGCACCGCCACGAAGTTTGATATTGAGTTAAAAAACTGCCCGGAAACCGTTACGGCGGCGGCAATCAACTTCGGTGGAACCCCGGATGCCAATAACAACAGCACCCTGGCGTTAACCCCCGATGCAGATGCCGCAACCGGCGTAGCCATTCAGCTGATCGACTCTTCTGAACAGCCCGTCAGTTTATATACTCCGTCAAAAGAGTATCCGCTGGCCTCCGGCACCGCAGTATACGATCTGCAGTTTGCCGCGCGATATATTCAAACCGGTGCGACTATTACCGCGGGTCCGGCAAACTCTGTTTCAACATTCACGGTTATTTATAACTGATATTGCTCACCAGGGACTATTTCCTTTTGCAAAAAAGAGATAGTCCCGCCTTATTTTGAGAAAAAACTATGCGTCACGGTTATTTACTCAGCACCCTTTTACTGGTAGCTGCAACGGCACATGCAGGCGTTATTATTAACGGCACGCGCCTGGTCTACCAGGGAGGCAAAAAGGAATCCTCTATCGGTATTTCAAACCCAGATGCAACGGATTATCTGGTGCAATCCTGGGCGGATTCTGGCGGTAAAGACCTGGCCAAAGCTCCCTTTCTGATTACGCCGCCACTGTTTCGTCTTGATGCGAAGCAGGAAAACGTTCTGCGCGTCGTACGTACCGGCGGAAATTTGCCTGAAGATCGCGAGTCGATGTTTTGGCTGAATATAAAAGCCATCCCCTCCTCAAAAAAGGTGGCTGGGGTCAATACCCTGCAAATTGCGGTTAACACGCGCATTAAGCTGATGTACCGCCCGGCCTCCGTCAAGGGTAAACCGGAAGCGGTCGCGGATCAGCTTGAGTGGCACCGCGAGGGCAATGATTTAGTGGTTAACAACCCGACGCCGTTTTATATGAATTTCCAGTCGGTCACCCTTAACGGTCATAAGGTCGATAAAGCGACCTGGGCCGTACCAAAAACCGAAACCCATTTTGCGTTGCCTGCACATACCGGCGGTTCAACCGTGTCCTGGTCAATTATTACTGATTACGGCAGCATCAGCAAAACGCTCTCTGCATCCGTGCATTAATACCGTACCCAATAACGCACCTTATGATTACCTATTCTTCAACCCCAAGAAGGCAATTGCCTTCCGTTTATCGGATGCTTACGCTGCTGACCCTGCTATGCGGGTTAGCGGCCGTGGGTTTTTCGCAGCAAACGCGGGCGGATGATTATTTTAATCCAGCATTGTTGGATGTGGATAATCCACAGCAGGGAAAAACCGATCTCTCCATTTATGAAAAAGGCCCGGGACAGGCGCCAGGGAAATATCAGGTCACGATCTTTATCAATAATAATAAAATTGATACCCGCGACGTGACCTTTATATTGCAAAAGCAGGATAATGGAGAAAATTCCCTTCAGCCCTGCTTTACTCTGTCCGATTTAAAAAGCCTGGGTATTAAAACTGACGACTATCCTCAGCTTGCCGTGAAGGGCGCATGCGCGGATTTGCACGCCATACCGGCGGCGACGGCGACATTTCGCGTCAGCAACCAGCAGCTTCTGTTGAGCATTCCGCAGTCCGCGCTCGGTCAGGTTCCCCGTGGCTATATTGACCCAACAGAATTTGATGAGGGGATCACGGCGGGCATCCTCAACTACAGCGCCAGCGCCAGCCAGAGCCACGCCCGTCAGCAGGGCATGCAGGACAACAGCAGCCAGTACGTTAACCTGCGTCCGGGCCTGAACGTCGGCGCGTGGCGCCTGCGCAACTACTCCACCTGGAGTCGCAGCACCAGCGGTCACGAAGAAGAGCAATCCTTTAACTCGGTCTACACCTATGCCCAGCGCGATATCGTGGCGTTAAAAAGCGACCTGACCGTAGGCCAAAGCAGCTCCCCGGCAGACGTATTTGACAGCGTTCCATATACCGGCGCGCAGCTGAACTCCGACAACGATATGCTGCCGGACAGCGAAAAAGGCTATGCCCCGATCATCCGCGGCACGGCCCACAGTAATGCGCTGGTGGTGGTACGTCAGAACGGCTACGTGATTTATCAAAATACCGTTGCGCCGGGTGCATTTGAAATTAATGACCTGTATCCCACCGGCAGCAGCGGCGATCTCCAGGTCACCGTGAAAGAGACGGACGGCAGCGAACGTCACTTTGTGGTGCCCTACGCCTCCGTACCGGTCCTCCAGCGCGAAAAGCATCTGAAATACAGCGTCACTGCCGGGCGCTACCGCTCTTATGACAAAGACGTGGAAAAAACGCCCTTCGCTCAGGGGAGTGTCATTTATGGCCTGCCGTACGGATTCACCGCCTACGGTGGCGTGCAGCAAAGCAGCCATTATCAGTCACAGGCGCTGGGCACCGGTAAAAACTTTGGCGATCTTGGCGCGTTTTCTGTCGACGTGACGCGCGCCAAAGCGCTGCTCAAAAAACAGCAGGCCAGCAAGGGGCAATCCTGGCGTCTGCGCTACAGCAAAGATTTCGCGGGTACGGGCACAAACTTCGCTCTGGCTGGCTATCGCTACAACAGTAAAGGGTTTTACACCCTCGAAGACACCATGGAGTCCTATACCCGCGCCGATGACTGGTCAGCACCGCAGCAGCGCCGCGCGCGTACCGAGGCCACCATCGATCAAACCCTCGGCGAAGGCTGGGGATCGTTTACGCTGAGCCTGGTCAAAGAGACCTACTGGAACCAGGGTCAGGATATGACCTCGATGAGCGTCAGCTATAACAACAGCTGGAAGGGAATCACCTACAGCATGAGCTATAGCCTCAACAAAAACACCAACAGCCGTGATGACGAAGGCGATTCGGTCAGTAACGATAACCTGTTCGCGCTGAGCGTGTCGGTACCGCTGGATCGCTGGATGAGCAACACCTGGGCCTCCTACAACATGAATAACAATAAAGACGGCACCACGCACACGCTGGGCCTGAACGGGACGGCGCTGGAGGAGAACAACCTTAACTGGAACGTGCAGGAAGGCTATGACTCATCAGAGAACGGTACCTCTACCAGTCTGAACGCCGATTATAAAGCCACCTACGGGGAAGTGAGTGGCGGTTTCAGCCAGGACAAATACCAGCGGACCACCAACGTCGGTCTGCAGGGGGGCATGATAGCCCACGCTAACGGCCTGACGCTGAGCCAGCCGCTGGGCGAGACCATCGCGCTGGTGAAAGCGCCCGGAGCCAGCGGCACGCACATCGCCAACCAGACGGGCGTGGAAACTGACTTCCGCGGCTATACCGTGGTGCCGTTTGTTACCGCCTATCGCCACAACACGATTTCGCTGGATACCGAAACGCTGCCTGACGAGGCTGACGTGACGCACGCTTCGCAGATCGTCACGCCAACCCGCGGTGCGGTGGTGCGGGCAAGCTTCAATACCCGCGTGGGTCATCGCGTCCTGATGACGCTGACGCACAACGGGAAGCCGCTGCCCTTCGGCGCAACGGTCACCACCGAGGATAAGGACAGCGAATTTATCGTCGGCACTGATGGCCAAACCTATCTTTCCGGAATGCCCGATCGCGGCAAGCTCTCCGTCTCATGGGGACAGGAAGCCAGCGACCACTGCGTTGCGGAATACACGCTCACGGATGAAAAAGAGAAAACAGACATTATTAACGCTGCCGCGCAGTGTCAGTAATCAACCGAGCAGGTTCACCTATGCAGCTTGTAAAACAATGCTTTTTCTTACTCATACTGGCAACCGCATCGCTGTTTATGCCGCATGCAAAAGCCACCTGTACGTCGCCGGATATGCCAAAGACCATTAACCTGTCCACGGTTTCCGTCTCCACCACGCTTCCCGTCGGCGCGACCATCCCCGGCACCGAACAGACGGTACACGTCGCGGGCCACTGTGATAATGCTGCAGATAAGGGTCTGGAGATCGTCTCCTGCTACTACGGCTACGGCACGGAAATTCCCGGCCTTTCCGGGGTCTATGAATCCGGCGTGAAGGGGGTTGGTATTGCGCTGATGAATGACAAAGGTCAGCGCATCAGCGGTGCGGGCGGGGTCACCTGCGACTCCCGCGGCACGCCTATTGGCTATGTCTCAACTGACGGCAACCAGACGTTCGATTTTAACGTCACGCTGGAGCTGGTAAAAACGGATACCGCGGTAGAATCCGGTACGCTAAATCAAAGCCAGACCGTTTTTGGCATTGGCGTTTTTGGTCACGAAGGCATCGGTTCACCCAACAATGTTAGCTATGCCGGTAACGTAAACCTTGAAAACGTCACCTGCTCCGTACTGCCAAAAAGCCTGACCGTCAACATGGGCGATTTCCCGGTCAGCGATTTCAACATGGTCGGCACGCTGGCGATGCCCGCGAAGGAGTTCAACATCACGGTGAACTGTAACTCCACCGTTCAGCCTGAATTTAAGGTCACCAGCAGCGACGGCTACGTACCCGGTTATCAGGGGGTGCTTAAGCTCACGCCGGAGGATGGCATGGCAACGGGTGTCGGGATTGAAATGGCGATCGACAACGAGCTGGCAACGTTCGATACCTACACCCAAACTGAAACCCTGGCCTATGCCAACCAGACGATGGATATCCCGGTCAAGCTGAACTATTTGCAGGTGGCAGATGAAGTCACCCCTGGCCCGGCGAACGCCGTCGCCACCATTACTCTGGCCTATAAGTGATGAAAATGAAGAAACGTCTCTTTGTGCTGGCCGCGCTGGCCAGCACGCTCACCTGTCTGGCCCGGGCTGACGATATTCAGCTGCAAATGGTCGGTAACATTTATGCCAACACCTGCCTCGTGGACAGCGCCAGCAAGGATTTAACCGTTGATTTAGGCCAGGCGGCTTCCAGTGAATTCCACGACGTGGGGGATACCGGCGCGTGGAAAACCTTCAGCCTGAAGGTGACACATTGTCCTAAATCCCTCGCCCTGGCGACCGCCTTCTTTTACGGTCAGGCGGATGCTACCCACCCAACCAAGTTTGCCAACACGGGCAGCGCGAAGGGGCTGGCGCTGGAGCTGGCGGACAGCCAGGACCATATACTCATCGCACCGCAGGCCAGCTTTAACGCGCTGATTGACCAGAACGACCATACCGCTACCTTCCCGCTGGCCGCACGCTATTACGCCACCGCTATGCCTGTTACCGCAGGCACGTTCAGCAGCGTCGTTCAGGTGACCTTCACTTACCAGTAGGACCGCGCCCCTTAGCACGGATGCTTTTTCGACGCCCGGCAGCCTGTTTTGCCGGGCGTTTTTTTATCTCCGGTACCGACGGCTGTTCAATCGGGAAGACCGGAAGCGCGTTGAGCAGCCGCTGTCCATAATTTTTGGTCAGCAGACGTTTATCGTAGATCACCACTTCGCCCCAGCAGCCGTGGCTTCGAATCAAACGCCCCACCTGCTGAATCAGGTTAAACGATGCCGCAGGCAAACTCTGCACCTCAAACGGATAGCGGTTAAGGCTTTTCAGCCATTCGCCCTCGGTGATCACCACCGGGCTGTCGATGGGGGGGAAGGCAATTTTATGAATGTGGACCTGCGTCAGGTAGTCGCCTTTCAGGTCAAGACCTTCCGCGAAAGACTGCAATCCCACCAGCACGCTACGCTCGCCGTTATCAATGCGTTTACGGTGGGTTTCCACCAGCCTGTAACGCGGCTGGTCACCCTGCACCAGCAGGAGTAAACGCAGATCGGTGACGTGTTCCAGAAAACGCTGCATGGCGCGTCCACTGGCAAATAACACCAGCATGCCAGGGTATTTTTTACTCTCGACCTGTTCGCGGAAATAGGCCGCCATTTCCGCAATGTGCTGTTCTTCGTTGTCGATCAGCGGCTCAAACGTCATGCGCGGAATGACCAGCTTGCCCTGCTCGCAGTGGTTAAACGGCGAGTCCAGCGCCACAAAGCGGTCACCCGCTTTTTCTTTAAGCCCGCTCATCTCCTGCAAACGAGAAAAACTGTTCAGAGAACGCAGCGTGGCAGAGGTCACCACCACGTGCGGCACGCTGCGCCAGATCAGCTTTTCCAGCTGATCGGCCACGCGGATGCCCACGCAGTGGAAGTAGAGATGCACCTGCCCGTCCCGCACGTCGCGGGTGGCCCATTTGGTGACCGGCGCGCCTGATGCCTGCGCCATTGAGGCCAGCCGCCAGAGTTTGCTCTGCGCTTCGAACATGCCCAGCGCGCGGTTCATCTGTAGCAGAATACGGTGCAGACGCACCACGTCATGCGTGCCGGTTTTCTCGCTCAGATCGTTTAAGAACATCTCCGCCAGCCCGCGCAGCTTTTCAAGGTGCTTTGCCAGCTGCTGACAAATTTCCATCACCTCTTCTGGCAGTTCGCCCATCGCAAAGCGATGTTCCGCCTCCTGGGCTGCGGGAAGATAAAGGTTGAGGATGTTATTGAGCGAGGAGATCAGGCCGTAAACCTCTTCACAATGCTCGCTTAGCCGTTCCGGCACCGCCAGCGGCGGCGTGGTTTTCGGGCGGAACTGCTCCATGCAGGTTGCCACCAGCTTGCAGAACAGATCCAGCTGCAGGCGGAACCAGGGCGCGGTGATCTCGGCGCTCATCTCCAGCGCGTCCCGAGCCACGTCGGGCAGATGATGGCCTTCGTCGAGCACCAGCAGCAGATTTTTGGGCTCCGGTAGCACCGCCTCACTCTCCAGCGCGGCCATCACCAGCGCGTGGTTGGCGACAACCACCTCCGCCTCCTGAATTTCGCGCCGGGCGACAAAGAACGGGCACTCGCGGTAGTAGTGGCAGTTGCGGTTCAGACAGCTGGCTTTGTCAGTGCTGAGCCTGCGCCATAAGTCGTCGCTGATGGCCTGGCTGGTGTGATCCCGAAGGCCGTCCCACTTATAGCCGTCGAGTTCGGCTTTGAGTTTTGCACACTGCTCCTGCTCGGCCTTATTGTTCGGCGTCAGCTCGTCATCAAGAAACGCGAGCAGATCCTGTTGATTCGGCTCGCTGCTGGCGAGCGCCGCCAGGTTACGTGGGCACACGTAGCGCCCGCGCCCAAAGGCGGCGGTAAAGCGCAGGTCGGGGATGATTTTGCGCAGCAGCGGCAAATCTTTGCTGAAAATCTGATCCTGCAGGGCCACGTTGGCGGTGCTGACCACCAGCGTTTTGTCCTCTTCTCGCGCGATGGCAATACCGGGAATGAGATATGACAGGGTTTTCCCGACGCCGGTCGGCGCTTCAATCGCCAGATGTCGCCCGTCGTCCCCGGCAAGCGTTTTTGCCACGTCAGCAATCATCTGCCGCTGCGGCGCTCGGGGGATAAAGTCGGGGATCTGCTGTTGTAGCGCCTTGTACCATGCGCCAATTTGCGCTTTCAGCGCCGCGGTTAAAGCCATCGAAAAACCTGAAATACTGTATAAACAGCCACTATTGTGGCACTTTCTCTTCGCTGCCGCAAAAAGAAAAGCCCGGCTTTACGACCGGGCTTCCAGATTACTGCGGGTTAGCAGGTTTACGCGGGCGGCGTCGACGCTGCCCTTCCCCTGCCGGTTTCCCTTCGCCGCTGCGCCACGGACTTTCGCCGGCCGGTTTGCTGTCGTTGTTGCGACGCGGGGGCTTGCCGGATGATTTCGGCGCGCCGCCTTCAGCACGACGCGGCTGCTGACCGCGACCACCGCCGCCCTGACCACGACCGCCACCCTGGCGACCGTTCTGAATCGGCTCCGCCTTGATGGATGGATCCACTTCGTAGCCCGGGGTTTCGATGCGTGGGATCTCTTTCTTCAGCAGACGTTCGATGTCGCGCAGCAGCTTGTGTTCATCGACGCAGACCAGTGACAGCGCTTCACCGGTTGCCGCCGCGCGGCCGGTACGACCGATACGGTGAACGTAATCTTCCGGGACGTTTGGCAGCTCGTAGTTTACTACGTGCGGCAGCTCTTCAATGTCCAGACCACGCGCGGCGATGTCGGTTGCCACCAGCACGCGGATGTCGCCAGATTTGAAGTCCGCCAGCGCACGGGTACGCGCACCCTGGCTCTTGTTACCGTGGATGGCGGCACTGCGGATACCGTCTTTATTGAGCTGTTCCGCCAGGTGGTTCGCACCGTGCTTGGTGCGGGTAAAGACCAGCACCTGCTGCCAGTTACCCTGGCCGATCATCTGGGAGAGCAGCTCCCGCTTACGCTTTTTATCAACAAAGTGAACGTGCTGCGTCACCTGCTCAGAGGCGGTGTTGCGACGCGCCACTTCCACTTCCAGCGGGTTATGCAGCAGCTTTTCTGCCAGCGCCTTGATCTCGTCGGAGAAGGTGGCAGAGAACAGCAGGTTCTGACGACGCGCAGGCAGCTTGGCCAGCACGCGACGGATGTCGTGGATAAAGCCCATATCCAGCATGCGGTCAGCTTCATCCAGCACCAGAATTTCAATCTGATCGAGCTTCACCGCGTTCTGGTGTTCGAGATCCAGCAGACGGCCCGGCGTTGCCACCAGCACGTCCACGCCGCCGCGCAGCTTCATCATCTGCGGGTTAATGCTGACGCCACCGAAAACGACCAGCGAGCGAATGTTGAGATAGCGGCTGTAGTCACGCACGTTCTCACCAATCTGCGCCGCCAGCTCACGGGTTGGGGTCAGGATCAGCGCACGAACCGGACGACGGCCTTTGGCGTGCGGCTGGTTTTTTACCAGCAGCTCTAACAGCGGCAGCGTAAAGCCCGCGGTTTTACCGGTGCCGGTCTGGGCGCTGGCCATCAGGTCACGCCCCTGAAGAACGGCGGGGATCGCCTGCTGCTGGATGGGGGTTGGCTCAACGTAGCCCTGCTCTGCGATGGCACGCAGAATTTCCGGGTTCAGGCCAAGGGAATCAAAAGACATAAAAACTCCGAACCGCCCCGACCATCACAGGTGTAGTTTTCAGGGAGATATAACGAAAAGGGGAAGGACAAAAACCACAATGTCGCGAAGGGGCGGAGTGTAGCAGCTTTTGTGACGTGGCGCATAAAATATCCCTCCGCGTTCCCTCGACGTTAGCGTGAATCAGGCATAATCTTAATCAATCGATTGATTAATTTTTAATACCGCCATGAATACGACCCCAACAACAACCAAAGGTGAACAGGCCAAAAGCCAGCTGATTGCTGCCGCGCTGGCGCAGTTTGGCGAGTATGGCCTGCACGCGACCACGCGAGATATCGCCGCCCAGGCCGGGCAAAACATTGCGGCGATCACCTACTATTTTGGCTCAAAAGAGGATTTGTACCTCGCCTGCGCCCAGTGGATTGCCGATTTTATCGGCACACATTTTCGTCCGCACGTTGAAGAAGCCAGCGAGCTGTTGAGCCAGCCGACGCCGGATCGTGACGCTATCCGGCGGCTTATCCTGAATGCCTGCCATAATATGATCCGCCTGCTGACGCACGACGATACGCTCAACCTGAGTAAGTTTATCTCCCGCGAGCAGCTCTCCCCTACAACTGCCTATCAGCTGGTACACGATCAGGTCATTGCTCCGATGCATACCCACCTGACCCGGCTGATCGCCGCCTATACCGGGCGGGACGCCAGCGATACCGTGACCATTTTGCATACCCATGCCCTGCTGGGTGAAATCCTTGCCTTTCGTCTGGGGCGGGAAACCATCCTGTTACGCACCGGCTGGACACAATTCGATGAGGATAAAGCCGCGCAGATTAGCCAGGTCATCACCTGTCATCTCGATCTGATCCTGCAAGGCTTAACGCAAAGGAGCCTGAAGTCATGAAAAAACCTGTCGCCATCATTCTGGTGGTTGTTGTTTTGCTTGCCGCGGGCGTCGGTGGCTGGCTGTGGTATCAGAGCCATCAGGACCGGGGCCTGACGCTGTATGGTAATGTGGATATTCGTACCGTGAATATGAGCTTCCGCGTGGGTGGCCGTCTCGCCTCGCTGAGCGTTGACGAAGGTGATGCCATTAAACGCGGGCAGACGCTGGGCATGCTGGATAAAGCCCCCTACGAGAACGCCCTGATGCAGGCCAAAGCGGGCGTTTCCGTTGCCCAGGCGCAATATGACCTGATGCTGGCGGGTTATCGTGACGAAGAGATCGCCCAGGCCGCCGCTGCCGTTAAGCAGGCGAAAGCTGCCTACGACTACGCGCAGAATTTCTATAACCGTCAGCAGGGGCTGTGGAAAAGCCGCACCATTTCAGCCAACGATCTGGAGAATGCGCGTTCATCCCGCGACCAGGCGCAGGCGACGCTGAAATCCGCGCAGGATAAATTAAGCCAGTACACCACCGGTAACCGCCCGCAGGACATTGCCCAGGCCAAAGCCAGCCTTGAACAGGCGCAGGCGCAGCTGGCCCAGGCAGAGCTGGATCTGCATGATACAACCCTCATCGCCCCGTCTGACGGTACGCTGATGACCCGTGCCGTGGAGCCGGGCAGCATGCTCAGCGCGGGCAGCACCGTATTAACGCTCTCCCTGACCCGCCCGGTCTGGGTGCGCGCCTACATTGACGAGCCAAATCTCGGCCAGATGCAGCCGGGCCGCGAGCTGCTGCTCTATACCGATGGTCGTCCGGATAAGCCGTATCACGGCAAAGTCGGCTTTGTCTCCCCCACCGCCGAATTCACCCCGAAAACCGTTGAAACGCCGGACCTGCGTACCGACCTGGTGTACCGTCTGCGCATCATCGTCACCGATGCGGACGACGCGCTGCGTCAGGGCATGCCTGTTACCGTAAAAGTGAACAACGGGGAACGACATGAATGACGCGGTTATCCAGCTCAACAATCTGGTCAAACGCTTCGCAGGGATGGACAAACCGGCGGTCGCCCCGCTGAACTGCACCATTCAGAAAGGCTATGTGACCGGCCTGGTCGGCCCGGACGGCGCAGGCAAAACCACGCTGATGCGGATGCTGGCCGGTTTGCTAAAGCCGGATGAAGGCACAGCCAGCGTGCTTGGCCTTGACCCCATCAAAGACGACGGCGCGCTCCACGCCATGCTCGGCTATATGCCGCAGAAGTTTGGTCTGTATGAAGATCTGACGGTGATGGAAAACCTGAACCTGTATGCCGACCTGCGCAGCGTGACCGGCGAAACCCGGCAGAAAACCTTCGCCCGCCTGCTTGAGTTCACCTCCCTCGGCCCGTTCACCGACCGGCTGGCGGGCAAGCTCTCCGGCGGGATGAAGCAAAAGCTGGGGCTGGCCTGTACGCTCGTCGGCGAACCAAAGGTCCTGCTGCTGGACGAGCCCGGCGTCGGCGTGGACCCCATCTCCCGCCGTGAGCTGTGGCAGATGGTGCACGAGCTGGCAGGCGACGGGATGCTGATCCTCTGGAGCACCTCCTACCTCGACGAAGCGGAACAGTGCCGGGACGTGCTGCTGATGAACGAAGGCGAGCTGCTTTATCAGGGCGAGCCAACGACGTTGACGCAGAGCATGGCCGGACGCAGTTTCCTCCTCCACAGCCCGCAGGAGTCCAACCGCAGGCTGCTGCAGAGAGTGCTGAAACTGCCGCAGGTGAGCGACGGGATGATTCAGGGTCGGTCCGTGCGCGTAATCCTCAAAAAGGAGGCCACCGTCGAGGATATTCGCCGCGCGCCTGGCATGCCTGAAATTGAAATGGCAGAGACGGCGCCGCGCTTTGAAGATGCGTTCATCGACCTGCTGGGCGGCGCGGGGACATTGGAATCGCCTCTCGGCGCGATCCTCCACACGGTTGAAGGTACGCCGGGCGAGACGGTGATTGAAGCCAAATCCCTGACCAAAAAGTTCGGCGATTTCGCCGCCACCGATAACGTCAACTTTGCGGTAAAACGCGGCGAGATTTTTGGCCTGCTCGGGCCGAACGGCGCGGGGAAATCCACCACCTTTAAAATGATGTGTGGCCTGCTGGTGCCGACGTCCGGCAAGGCGCTGGTGCTGGATATGGATCTCAAAGTCAGCTCCGGCAAGGCGCGCCAGCATCTGGGCTATATGGCACAGAAATTCTCGTTGTATGGCAACCTGACCGTCGAGCAGAATCTGCGCTTTTTCTCCGGCGTGTACGGCCTGCGCGGGCGCGCGCAGAACGAGAAAATCCGCCGCATGAGCGATGCCTTCGGGTTAACGAATATTGCCTCCCACGCCACCGACGAACTGCCCCTCGGCTTTAAGCAGCGCCTCGCGCTGGCCTGCTCGCTGATGCACGAGCCCGATATTCTTTTCCTCGATGAGCCGACCTCCGGGGTGGATCCCCTCACCCGCCGCGAGTTCTGGCTGCATATCAACAGCATGGTGGAGAAAGGGGTGACGGTGATGGTGACCACCCATTTTATGGATGAGGCGGAATACTGCGACCGCATCGGGCTGGTCTATCGCGGCAAGCTGATTGCCCACGGCACCCCGGACGACCTGAAAAACCAGGCCGCCGACGATGCCGTGCCGGACCCGACCATGGAGCAGGCGTTTATCACCCTCATCCACGACTGGGATAAGGAGAATGCCCATGCGCAGTAACGCCCTTTCCTGGCGCCGGGTGCGCGCGTTATGCATAAAAGAGACGCGGCAGATCGTGCGTGACCCGAGTAGCTGGCTGATTGCGGTGGTGATCCCCCTGCTGCTGCTGTTTATCTTTGGCTACGGCATCAACCTCGACTCCAGCAAGCTGCGGGTCGGCATTTTGCTGGAGCAGCAGAGCGAAGAGGCGCTGGACTTCACCCACGCCATGACCGGCTCGCCGTACATTGACGCCACCATCAGCGATAACCGGCAGGCGCTGATCCAGAAGATGCAGGCCGGGAAAATTCGCGGGCTGGTGGTCATCCCGGTGGATTTCGCCGCCAATATGGCGCGGGCGAATGCCGACGCGCCGATCCAGGTGATTACCGACGGCAGCGAGCCGAACACCGCCAACTTCGTGCAGGGCTACGTGGAGGGGATCTGGCAGCTATGGCAGATGCAGCGTGCCGAAGACCGGGGGGAGACGTTTGAACCGCTCATCGACGTGCAAACACGCTACTGGTTTAACCCTGCCGCCATCAGCCAGCACTTTATCATTCCGGGCGCGGTGACGATTATCATGACGGTGATTGGCGCGATCCTGACCTCGCTGGTGATCGCCCGCGAGTGGGAGCGTGGCACCATGGAGGCGCTACTGTCCACAGAAGTGACGCGCGTCGAGCTGCTGCTGTGTAAGCTCATCCCCTACTATTTCCTCGGCATGCTGGCGATGCTGCTCTGTATGCTTGTCGCCGTCTTTATCCTCGGCGTGCCGTACCGCGGCTCGCTGGTGGTGCTGTTTTTTATCACCAGCCTGTTTTTACTCAGCACGCTGGGGATGGGGCTGCTCATCTCCACCATCACCCGCAACCAGTTTAACGCCGCGCAGGTGGCGCTCAACGCCGCCTTTTTACCGTCGATTATGCTGTCCGGGTTTATTTTCCAGATAGACAGTATGCCAGCGGTGATCCGCGCCGTGACCTACATCATTCCGGCGCGTTATTTCGTGAGCACGCTGCAAAGCCTGTTCCTGGCGGGGAATATTCCGGTGGTGCTGATTATCAACACGCTGTTTTTAATGGCGTCAGCGGTGATGTTTATCGGATTGACGTGGTTGAAAACCAAACGGCGTCTGGATTAAGGAGCGAACATGTTTCACCGACTATGGACGTTAATACGAAAAGAGCTGCAATCCCTGCTGCGCGAGCCGCAAACCCGCGCCATTCTGGTTTTGCCGGTGCTGATCCAGGTGTTGCTGTTCCCCTTTGCCGCGACGCTTGAGGTGACCAACGCCACCATCGCCATTTACAACGAAGACAACGGTAAACATTCCGTCGAGCTGACGCAGCGCTTTGCCCGTGCAAAAGCGTTTACCCATATCCTGCTGCTGAAAAGCCCGCAGGAAATCCAGCCGACCATCGATACGCAAAAAGCCCTGCTGCTGGTGCGCTTCCCGGCAGATTTTTCCCGTAACCTGGATACCTTCCAGACCGCGCCGATGCAGCTTATCCTCGACGGGCGCAACTCTAACAGCGCCCAGATTGCGGCCAACTATCTGCAGCAGGTGGTGAAGAATTATCAGCAGGAGCTGATGGACGGCAAACCAAAGCCCAACAACAGCGAGCTGGTGGTGCGTAACTGGTACAACCCGAATCTGGACTACAAATGGTTTGTGGTGCCGTCGCTGATCGCCATGATCACCACCATCGGGGTGATGATCGTCACCTCCCTGTCCGTCGCCCGCGAGCGGGAGCAAGGTACGCTGGATCAGCTGCTGGTTTCCCCGCTCGCGACCTGGCAAATCTTTGTTGGCAAAGCGGTGCCGGCGCTGATTGTCGCGACATTTCAGGCCACTATCGTGCTGGGCGTGGGAATTTGGGCCTATCAAATCCCGTTTGCCGGTTCGCTGGCGCTGTTTTACTTCACGATGGTGATTTACGGGCTGTCGCTGGTGGGGTTTGGGCTGTTAATTTCGGCGCTGTGCTCGACGCAGCAGCAGGCGTTTATCGGCGTGTTTGTCTTTATGATGCCAGCGATTTTGCTCTCCGGGTACGTTTCCCCTGTCGAGAACATGCCGGTGTGGCTGCAGGACATCACATGGATAAACCCGATACGCCACTTCACGGACATTACCAAGCAGATCTATCTGAAGGATGCGAGTCTGGATATTGTCTGGGGGAGTTTGTGGCCGCTACTGGTCATAGCGGCCACGACGGGGTCAGTGGCGTACGCGATGTTTAGACGCAACATTGCGTAGCTTTTTCTCTTTGGTGAGCAATGAGACCACCGCAGGCCCTGCAAGGATTGCGAGACCCGCCAGGGCCAGCAGCAGGTTGTTTTGCAGCACGCGTGACAGCAGCCAAAGCACAATCATCGCGGCACCAAAGTACCAGGTGGTGGTGAGCTCTTCGAGCACATCACCCACCTCGCGCCAGCGCGCTTCATGGTGGCGCTGTAAGAACAGCATCGACAGCACGGTGACGCCATAGAGGACGCATAGCCCCAGGCCAACACGCACCAGCGTGCCGCTCATCCAGCCCATCACCAGTACGGCCACGACCAGTAAATGCAACATTATCTGCCAGCAACTTAACCCCGTTGCGACACGAACACGTTGTTGCCACTTCATGGCTTCTCTCCTGAAGGATTTTATCTGCTTAATCAGACTACCGCACTTTACGGAAAATTCCGTAACGCCGCATCTTTTTGTGACGCCGACTACACTTTATTTTCATTGGGATAGTCACTCAGGAAGGGGCTTATGACTCAAAAAATGCAGCATTTCTCGCTTAAAGTGCTGACGATAAACATTCATAAAGGCTTCACAGCATTTAATCGCCGCTTCATTTTACCGGAGCTGCGCGACGCGGTTCGCACCGTCAGCGCGGACATTGTCTGCCTGCAGGAGGTGATGGGCGCGCACGAGGTGCATCCCATGCATTTCGAGAACTGGCCCGATACGCCGCACTATGAATTTCTGGCCGACACGATGTGGAGTGATTACGCCTACGGGCGCAACGCGGTCTATCCGGAAGGCCATCACGGGAACGCGGTGCTGTCACGTTTTCCTATCGAACATTATGAGAACCGGGACGTTTCCGTGGGTGAGAGCGAAAAGCGCGGGCTGCTATACTGCCGCATCGCGCCACCGGCACTCACGGTGCCCATTCATGTCGGTTGCGTGCATCTTGGCCTGCGCGAAGCCCACCGTCAGGCGCAGCTACAGATGCTGGCTGACTGGACCAATGCGCTTCCCGACGGTGAACCCGTGGTCGTGGCCGGTGATTTTAACGACTGGCGGCAGCGCGCGAACCATCCTCTGAAAGTCAATGCAGGGCTGGAGGAGATTTTTACCCGGGCCCATGGTCGCCCGGCACGGACGTTTCCGGTGCGCTTCCCCCTGCTGCGCCTGGACCGTATCTACGTGAAAAATGCCCATGCCAGCAGCCCGACGGCGCTGGCCTTACTTAACTGGCGACATCTGTCCGACCATGCCCCGCTCAGCGCGGAGATCCACTTATGAAATGTTCCTGGCAGGAAGGCAACCGGATCTCGCTGCTGGTCAACGGCGACGAGTATTACCCGGCCGTCTTTAAGGCGATTGATAACGCTAAGCAGAGAGTGATCCTCGAAACCTTTATCTGGTTCGAGGACGACGTGGGCAAACAGTTACACAGCGTACTGCTGCGTGCCGCCCGGCGCGGCGTCAAAATTGAAGCGCTGCTGGACGGCTATGGCTCACCGGACCTCAGCGACGGGTTCGTGAATGAACTGACCGCTGCGGGCGTGGTGTTCCGCTACTACGATCCCGGCCCGCGCCTGTTTGGCATGCGTACCAACCTTTTCCGGCGGATGCACCGCAAAATTGTGGTGGTGGATGAGGCGGTGGCGTTTGTCGGCGGCATTAACTACTCCGCTGAACATATGTCCGACTACGGCCCGGAAGCAAAACAGGATTACGCCATTCGCATTGAGGGCCCGGTAGTACAGGACATCGTATTATTCGAACTGGAGAACCTGCCGGGGAAAGAGGCCGTTCGCCGCTGGTGGAAACGCCGCCATCGCCCGGAGGAGAACCGCAAGCCCGGCGAAGCGCAGGCCCTTTTCGTCTGGCGCGATAACGGCGAGCACCGGGACGATATTGAACGCCATTACCTGAAGATGCTCGCCAACGCGAAGCGCGAAGTGATCATTGCTAACGCCTACTTTTTCCCGGGCTATCGCCTGCTGCATGCCATGCGTAATGCGGCCCGGCGCGGCGTACGGGTGAAGCTGATTGTGCAGGGCGAGCCGGATATGCCGATAGTCAAAGTTGGCGCGCGGCTGCTGTATAACTATCTGGTCAAAGGCGGCGTTCAGATCTACGAATATCGCCGTCGACCGCTACATGGCAAAGTCGCGCTGATGGACGATCACTGGGCCACCGTCGGCTCCAGCAATCTGGATCCGCTGAGCTTATCGCTGAATCTCGAAGCTAACCTGATCATCCACGATCGCCAGTTTAATCAGACCCTGCGGGATAATTTGCAGGCCCTGATTGTTAACGACTGCGTGCGCGTGGATGAGTCTATGGTGCCGAAACGCACCTGGTGGAACCTGGGCATCAGCGTAGTGGTGTTCCACTTCCTTCGCCATTTCCCGGCGATGGTCGGCTGGCTGCCAGCGCATACGCCGAAGCTGGCGCAGGTGGACCCGCCGGTACAACCCGAAATGGAAACCCAGGACCGCGTTGAAGCGGAAGATGGAGGCAAACCCTGATGTCGAAATCACATCCGCGCTGGCGGCTGGCGAAAAAAATTCTCACCTGGGTGTTCTTTATTGCGGTCGCCGTGCTGCTGGTGGTTTACGCCCAAAAAGTTGACTGGGAGGAGGTGTGGAAAGTTATCCGCAACTACAACCGGATGGTGCTGCTGGGCGCGACAGGGCTGGTGATCGTGAGCTACCTGATGTACGGCTGCTACGATCTGCTGGGCCGGGCATACTGCGGCCACAAGCTGGCTAAACGCCAGGTGATGCTGGTGTCGTTTATTTGCTACGCCTTCAACCTGACGCTGAGTACCTGGGTCGGGGGGATTGGCATGCGCTATCGCCTCTACTCGCGTCTCGGGCTGCCGGGCGGGACTATAACCCGCATTTTTTCCCTGAGCATCACCACTAACTGGCTGGGCTATATTCTGCTCGGCGGGGTGATTTTCACCATCGGCGTGGTCCAGCTGCCCGCGCACTGGTACATCGATGAAGCCACGCTGCGTATTCTCGGCATCGTGCTGCTGCTGATTATCGCTTTTTATCTGTGGGCCTGCGCGTTTGCTAAACGCCGTCATATGACCCTCAGAGGGCAGAAACTGGTATTGCCGTCGTGGAAGTTTGCCATGCTGCAGATGGCGGTATCCAGCGCTAACTGGATGGCGATGGGAGCAATTATCTGGCTGTTGATTGGCGAGGACGTGAATTACTTCTTCGTGCTGGGCGTGCTGCTGGTGAGCAGTATCGCCGGGGTTATTGTGCATATCCCGGCGGGGATTGGGGTGCTGGAGGCGGTGTTCATTGCGCTTCTGGCCGGAGAGCATGTTTCTCAGGGAGCGATTATTGCCGCCCTGCTCGCCTACCGCATGCTCTATTACTTCCTGCCGCTGGCGCTGGCCACGGTCTGTTATCTGGTGCTGGAGAGTCGGGCGAAGAAACTACGGGCGAAGAATGAGAGGATGTTAGCGAAGTGAATAAGTCGGGTGGCGGCTTCGCCTTACCCGACCTACGGTTCGCGTTTCGTAGGCCGGGTAAGGCGAAGCCGCCACCCGGCAAAACAACCTTAACGACGGTTGCCGAAAATACGCAGCAACATCAGGAACAGGTTGATGAAGTCCAGATAGAGCGTCAGCGCGCCCAGAATCGAGTATTTGCGCAGGTTTGAACTGTCGCGCACGTCGATCTGCTCGCCGATGTTTTTCAGCTTCTGGGTGTCATACGCCGTCAGCCCAACGAAGACCACCACACCGATGTAGGTCACGGCCCACATCAGCGCTTCACTCTTCAGCCACAGGTTCACCAGCGACGCCAGCACAATCCCGATCAGCCCCATAAACAGCATGCTGCCGAAACCGCTCAGGTCACGTTTGGTGGTGTAGCCGTAAAGGCTCATCGCGCCGAACATCCCGCCGGTTACCACAAACGTGCTGGCAATGGAGGAATAGGTGTAGACGATGAAAATACTGGAAAGCGTCAGCCCCGTTAGCGCCGAATAGAGCATAAACAGCGTGGTCGCCATCCCCGCACTGAGCTTTTGCACCAGCCCGGAGAGGACAAACACCAGCGCCAGCTGCGCGATAATCAGCCCAAAGAAGGTGATTTTGCTGGAGAAGATAAACATCATCAGTTCAGGCGTGTTCGCCGCATACCACGCGATAAACGCGGTAAGCAGCAGGCCAACTGTCATCCAGCCGTACACCTGAGCCATATACGTCTGCAGGCCGCTACGGGTCTGCTGTACTATTGAATCGGAACGCGGAAATCGGTCCATGATTCACTCCTGATTAAGATTAAGTAGACACACACGTTAAGATTAACACATCCACGTCAACCGACTACCAACGGCTGGCGGCTTGTTTATCGCTATCGCGGGATTCCACCCAGCGCTCCCCTTCCGGCGTCGCTTCCCGCTTCCAGAACGGCGCTTTAGTTTTGAGGTAATCCATCATGAACTCCCCTGCCGCAAACGCGCTGCCGCGGTGTGCGCTGGTCACGCCCACGAAGACAATCTCTTCGCCTGGCCACATCTCGCCGATGCGGTGGATCACCGTGACGCGCCCGAGCGGCCAGCGGCCACGCGCTTCTTCCACAATGGCCGCCAGCGATTTCTCCGTCATGCCCGGGTAGTGCTCCAGCGTCAGCGCGTTTACGCTGTCACCGAGGTTGTGGTTACGCACCTTGCCGGTGAACGTCACGACCGCGCCGTCTTCGTCACGCTCGGCCAGCCAGTCATATTCTGTCCCCACGTTAAAACGCGCCGGGCTCACCAGAATTCGGGTCTCAGCCATCTTAACCCCCTGTGACCGGCGGAAAAAAGGCCACTTCATCCCCTGCGGTTAGCGGATGGCTGAACTCAACCAGCGTCTGGTTCACGGCGGCCAGCAGCTTACTTTCGTCCAGCGCCAGCGCCCAGCGTTCGCCCTGTGCGGCCAGATGCGCACGCAGGGCGGCGACATTTTCAAAAGAGCCCTCCAGCGTCAGGCTGTCGGTATTCACCAGCTCGCGCACCTGGGCAAAAAAGAGCACCTTAATCATGGCTGTCCACCTTAAAATCACCGGTTTTGCCGCCGCTTTTTGCCAGCAGGCGAACCGGGCCAATCACCATATCTTTCTGCACCGCTTTACACATGTCGTAGATGGTCAGCGCGGCAACGGAGGCTGCCGTCAGGGCTTCCATCTCAACGCCGGTCTTCCCGGTTAAGCGGCACAGGGACTCAATGCGCACCCGATTATGCTCCGGCTGCGCCTGCAGGTTCACTTCCACCTTGCTAAGCATCAGCGGATGGCAAAGGGGAATGAGGTCCCAGGTGCGCTTGGCGGCCTGAATACCGGCGATGCGGGCGGTGGCAAAGACGTCACCCTTGTGGTGGCTGCCGTCGATAATCATCGCCAGCGTTTCCGGCTGCATGGTAACGAACGCTTCCGCGCGCGCCTCGCGCACCGTTTCCTCTTTGGCGGAGACATCCACCATATGCGCTTCGCCGGCGGCGTTAATGTGGGTCAGTTGTGACATAGATTATTTCTTTAAATGGGGATGGAAATTACACGGACGGGTACGGGCATCCAGCTGCGGGGCGATGATGTTTTCCCATGCGGTACGGCAGGCTTTGGTCGAGCCCGGCATGGCGAAAATCAGGGTGTTGTTGGCCACCCCGGCGACGGCGCGCGACTGCAGCGTGGAGGTACCAATCTCCTCAAAGGAGAGCATGCGGAATACTTCGCCGAAGCCTTCCACTTCGCGGTCAAACAGCGGGATCAGCGCCTCAGGCGCCTGATCACCTGCGGTAAAACCGGTGCCGCCGGTGATCAATACCACCTGCACTTCATCGCTGGCAATCCACTGCGAAACCTGCGCGCGAATGGCGTAGCGGTTCTCTTTCACAATCGCTTTATCGACGATGTGATGCCCCGCATCATGGGCCGCCTCGCGCAGCCAGTGGCCGGACGTATCATCCTCTTCGCCACGGCGGTCGGAAACGGTAAGAATAGCAATGCGTGTCGGGATAAATTCTGCGCTTACCTGACTCATCTTCTGATTCCTTCTTAAGCCTGATCACCCGCCAATATAAGACAGGTTCTGAGTAATGCCGGTGTTGCCCTGATGCAGGAAGTGGGTCTGTTTTTTGTGCGTCAGCGCTTCAGAAATGCGCGCTTCAAGCGCGGCCTGTTGAGCATCGTCTTCCAGCAGATCGCGCAGATCTACGCCACCGTCGCCGAACAGGCAGAGATGGAGCTTGCCCACGGAGGAGACGCGCAGACGGTTACAGCTGGCGCAGAAGTCTTTCTCATAGGGCATGATAAGGCCAATCTCACCCTCGTAATCCGGGTGGCAGAAGACCTGCGCCGGGCCGTCGCTGCGCTGGCGGATCTGGTGGATCCAGCCGCGTTTGAGCAGCTCGTCGCGCAACACCATGCCGGAAATGTGATGGCGGCGGAACAGGTCACTGCCCTCACCGGTTTCCATCAGCTCGATAAAACGCAGCTGGATGGGGCGAGATTTTATCCACGCCAGGAAGGTATCGAGCTGATGATGGTTCACATCACGCATCAGCACCGTATTGACTTTGACTTTCTCGAACCCGGCCGTAAATGCCGCGTCGATGCCGTCCATCACCTGGCGGAACTTGTCCTGGCCGGTAATGGCGTGAAACTGGCGGGCATCGAGGCTGTCCACGCTGACGTTGATGGCGGTTAAGCCCGCGTCGCGCCAGGTCGCCACATCACGCGCCATCCGGTAACCGTTGGTGGTCACCGCAATCTGGCGGATATGTTCGTTTTCACGCACGGCGGCAATGATGTCGGGGAAATCACGGCGCAGAGAAGGTTCGCCTCCGGTCAGCCTGACCTTTTCGGTGCCAAGCCCGGAGAACGCGCGCGTAACGCGGCGCACCTCATCCACGGAGAGAAAGCCGTTATTGGTGACGCTGCCCGGTTTGTAACCGTCGGGCAGGCAGTAGGTGCAACGGAAGTTGCACACATCGGTAATCGACAGACGTAAGTAATAAAACTTACGCGCGAAAGCATCAGTCAGTTGTGAAGCCATGTACACCTTTCCAGATACGGGAGGCACAGTCATTTCTTTCTGTACCCTGGTGGCAGATCCGCCACGGCCAGAGCGCCATATCTTTCGACACAGGCACAAAGGCTAGAGTGTATGTTTTCAAATTCGAAAACGTGGTTATGGCGATAGTAGCGCGGAAATTCTCACTTCGCCATCATCGCCTTTCGCTATATAATTATGTATATAGCGACTCAATCGTGCATTTTCGCTACAGAATACCTAAAAACCCTCTTTTCGCATTGATATACGTCATTTTGCTTCGTATGAGGCATCGTCTTTTAGGGGTAGTTCAGTTAGTGTTACGCAGATCAAACGTGATAAGGAACGGGTATGCGTAATCGCACTTTTGCGGATCTTGACCGAGTGGTCGCTCTAGGCGGAGGCCACGGCCTGGGCCGGGTGATGTCCTCTTTGTCGTCACTGGGCTCAAGGCTGACAGGGATAGTGACAACCACCGATAATGGCGGCTCAACCGGGCGGATCAGACGTGCCGAAGGCGGCATCGCCTGGGGGGATATGCGCAACTGTCTCAACCAGCTGATTACCGAACCGAGCGTCGCATCTGCGATGTTTGAGTACCGTTTTGGCGGCAACGGGGAACTTTCCGGGCATAACCTTGGAAATTTAATGCTTAAGGCGCTGGATCACCTGAGCGTGCGCCCGCTTGAAGCCATCAATTTGATACGAAATCTGCTGAAAGTGGATGCGTTCCTGATCCCGATGTCAGAACAGCCGGTGGATTTAATGGCCATTGATGCTGACGATCACGAAGTGTACGGCGAAGTGAATATCGACCAGCTTCTGCTGCCGCCAAAAGAGCTGATGACCTACCCGAGCGTACCAGCGACGCGTGAAGCCGTCGAAGCGATTGGCGAAGCGGATTTAATCCTGATTGGCCCGGGCAGTTTTTATACCAGCCTGATGCCGATCCTGCTGGTCAAAGAGCTGGCGCAGGCACTGCGTCGCACCCCTGCTCCGATGGTTTACATCGGTAATCTGGGGCGTGAACTGAGCCCGGCGGCGGCAAGCCTGTCGCTGGCAGATAAACTGAGCCTGATGGAGCAGTACGTCGGCAAGAAAATCATCGACGGCGTGGTGGTTGGGCCTAAGGTGGATGTCTCCGGTATCGGCGAGCGGGTGGTGATTCAGGAGCCGCTGGAGGCCAGCGATATTAAATACCGCCACGACCGCCATCTGCTGCGCGAAGCGCTGGAGAAGGCGATTCAGGCGCTGGGTTAGGTTCGTTTTATGCGGCCTGTTGCCCTCACCCCGGCCCTCTCCCACAGGGAGAGGGAGAAAACACATCACCGACTCACGATGCCGCGATAAACAAATCCCGCAGCTGATGAAGCTGATCGCGGATCTGCGCCGCCTCTTCGAACTCTAGGTTCTGGGCGTGCTGCATCATCTGCGCCTCCAGCTCATGGATCTTCTGCTGCAGCGCTTTCGGCGTCAGTACGACGGTATCTTCTTCCACCACGGAACGGGCCTTGCCGCGGCCTTTCGCTTTGGTCTTCGCAATGTTCTGACCGAGCGCCAGAATATCCACCACTTTCTTGTTCAGCCCCTGCGGAGTAATGCCGTGCTCTTCGTTATAGCGCTGCTGTTTCTCACGGCGGCGTTCCGTTTCGCCAATCGCTTTCGCCATCGACGGGGTAATTTTATCGCCGTAGAGAATCGCTTTGCCATTGACATTACGCGCGGCGCGGCCAATGGTCTGGATCAGCGAGCGCTCGGAACGCAGGAAGCCCTCTTTATCCGCGTCCAGAATCGCCACCAGCGAGACTTCCGGCATATCCAGCCCCTCTCGCAACAGGTTGATCCCTACCAGCACGTCAAACTCACCCAGACGCAGATCGCGGATGATCTCCATACGCTCCACGGTATCGATATCCGAGTGCAGATAACGCACCTTCTCGCCGTGCTCTTCCAGATACTCCGTCAGGTCTTCCGCCATACGCTTGGTGAGCGTGGTCACCAGCACACGCTCGTTGATGGCGGCACGCTTGCGGATCTCAGAGAGCAGATCGTCCACCTGGGTCGCCACCGGACGCACTTCGATAATCGGATCCAGCAGCCCGGTCGGACGAACCACCTGATCAATCACCTCATCGCCCGATTTCTCCAGCTCGTAGTTGCCCGGCGTGGCCGACACGTAGATAGTCTGCGGCGCCAGCGCCTCAAACTCTTCAAACTTCATCGGACGGTTATCCAGTGCCGACGGCAGACGGAACCCGTACTCCACCAGCGTCTCTTTACGCGCGCGGTCACCGCGGTACATCCCGCCTATCTGCGGAATGGTGACGTGGGATTCGTCTATCACCAGCAAGCCGTCGGCCGGGAGGTAGTCAAACAGCGTCGGCGGCGGCTCACCCGGCCCACGACCTGAGAGGAAACGGGAGTAGTTTTCAATACCGGAGCAGTAGCCGAGCTCGTTCATCATCTCCAGATCGAACTGGGTTCGCTGGCTCAGGCGCTGCTCTTCCAGCAGCTTATTGTTCGCCAGAAGCACCTTACGGCGTTCAGCAAGCTCCACTTTGATCTCTTCCATCGCCTGCACGATACGCTCGCGCGGCGTCACGTAGTGCGTTTTAGGGTAGATGGTAAAACGCTGGATCACCGACTCAACGTGACCGGTTAGCGGGTCAAACAACGATAAACGTTCAACCTCTTCATCAAACAACTCAACGCGCAGCGCCATATCGTCCGATTCCGCCGGGAAGATGTCGATCACCTCCCCGCGCACGCGGAACGTTCCACGCTGAAATGCCTGGTCGTTACGGGTGTACTGCAACTCCGCCAGACGGCGCAAAATCGCACGCTGATCGATGATCATCCCCTGCGTCAGGTGGAGCATCATCTTCAGATAGAGGTCCGGGTCGCCCAGGCCGTAAATCGCCGAAACCGACGCCACCACAACCACATCGCGACGCTCCAGCAGCGCCTTGGTCGCCGACAGTCGCATCTGCTCGATGTGTTCGTTCACTGAGGCATCTTTCTCGATGAAGGTGTCAGAGCTCGGCACATAGGCTTCCGGCTGGTAGTAATCGTAGTAGGAGACGAAATACTCAACGGCGTTCTCCGGGAAGAACTCTTTCATCTCGCCGTAAAGCTGTGCCGCGAGGGTTTTGTTGGGGGCAAGCACCATCGTAGGGCGCTGCAGATCCGCGATCACGTTGGCGATGGTGAACGTTTTACCGGAACCGGTTACCCCCAGCAGCGTCTGGTGCGCAAGCCCATCTTCCAGCCCCTCTTCCAGACGACGGATCGCCTCAGGCTGATCGCCAGATGGACGGAAAGCAGAATTCAGTTTGAACGGTTTACTCATGGGCGACGACCTGATGACGTTATAAGCGGCAGGTGAGTAATTTTACTCGTTGTTGCCAGGAATGCCAGTAAAAAACACTGGATGAAAAACCAGTAGCATGTCAGGATATTTAGCATAGCGGCTTAAGGATTAGCGCGTTAATGGATAAAATTTCGACTCTGACGAGATAAAAAACCAGTCAACGTGGGTTATCCCCAGAACTTTTTCTTTTTTAACATTTGTCAAGCCAGGTAATGAGAGTTTTATGGCCGCGCGTGACACTTTCATTACGGTAATTGCTTTTATCTAAGCAATTAAATTTTAAACGATATTTTCTAAAGCCGCGTTTCGCGTCAATTTGGGCGAAAGCCGCGTCTTCTCTCGCTTATCGCGTGTTTTCTAACTCTAATGCACATGGTTATCCACAGGAATAGTGGATAACTGCTTCCAGCCCGTGCAGAGTGCCGCTCGGCAAATTCCCGGATTTTCCCACGAGACGGCAACAAAAAATTTTTATCGCTATTTTTTGTCGATAAACAGTTGCGTCATTCATAACCACCTGATGGGATCTTGCTCACATTTCCGCCATTTTCCCCTGCACCACGACTCAACACCGCCAGCACCGTCGATGTGCAATTCCGGGTTTCCTTACCCCACTTAGTGGTGGAACATTCTTAAAAAAGCCGCTTTTTTAATCACTTCACGGTTTCTGGCAGGGGTTTTGCACAATCAAAAACCGAGCGTCACCGACACATTTTTAAGGAGAGAAAGATGTTGAGTCTGCGTGCAGTGAATCAGTTTTACGGAAGCCAACATACGCTATGGAACGTGGATTTAGATTTTCCGCAAGGGATGTGTACCGGCGTTGTTGGCCTGCCAGGGATGGGAAAAACCACCCTAATGAATTGCATTGCCGGGAAAGTGCCCGTGGATAGCGGCACCATCATCTGGCATGAAGCGGGTGCGCCGCCGCGTGATTTACTCAGCCAGACGGCCGAACAACGTTCCGGACCGGGGATTGGCTATGTCCCGCAGGACAGGCGGATTTTTTCTCAGCTGACGATTGAGGAAAATTTGCACATTGCCATGCGGGCGATGGATAAATCCGACCCGGCAGCGAAAAGTGAAGTGTACGAGCTCTTTCCCGAACTTTACGCGCTGCGTCAGACGCGAGGCAACGCCCTTTCGCCAGAGGCGCAGTATCAGCTTGCTCTGGCAAATGCGCTGGTCAATCGCCCGCGTATGTTGATTCTGGATGAACCTATGCACGGTGCCGGCCAGGGCTTTGCCCATAAGCTTGCACAACTGCTGGTACGGCTAAACCGGGAGCTTGGGATGACGGTGCTGCTGGCAGAACAGCAGCTGTCGTTTATCCGCCGGGTTGCGGATCGGTTTTGCATGCTCTACCGCGGACGTAACGTGGCACAGGGCCACGTTAACGAACTCAACGATGAGCTTATTGCCCACTGGATGTCGCTGGAAGCAAGACGCTGAGGTCAAGATACTGACCGGTTTCGGCCTGTTCGGCATCGTCCGCAAGCCAGGGGATCTCCCCCAGGAATGGCGCGGGGAGCACCCGTTTGAGGGTCGTCAGATACTCATGGTGTCGCTTGCCCGGCGTGACCACGTCGTTGGCTATCCAGCCCGCGAGACGCAGCCCTGCCTGCTGAACGGCCTGCGCCGTCAACATGGCGTGGTTAATACACCCGAGCTTGACGCCGACAACGAGTATGACCGGGAGTTGCTCGGCCTGCACCCAGTCAGCAAACGTCTGGTCCTGAGAGAGCGGCGTAAACCACCCGCCTGCACCTTCCACCAGCACCCAGTCGGCCTGGCTTTCCAGGGTTCGTAACCCGGCAGAGAGCACGGTAAAATCAATCGGACGGCCTTCATCGGCGCTGATAATGTGCGGCGAAGTCGGCTCGGCAAAGGTATACGGGTTCACCGCTGAATAGGCGAGTTTGAGCGTGCTGTTACGCTGAAGCGCCAGCGCGTCGGTGTTACGTAACCCCTCCGCCGTCATCTCGCTGCCGGAAGCCACAGGCTTATACCCGGCGGTGTTTTTCCAAAGCTTTCGCGCCGCCTGCAAAAGGGCAGCGCTGGCAACCGTCTTGCCCACTTCCGTATCCGTCCCGGTGACAAAATAACGTTCAGTCACGTTCAATAATCCCATGAAAAAGTTGATAAGAGAGCGGGAACTGGCCCCGCTGCTGCGGCCAGGCCAGCTCAAGGCGCTGCAGCTGGCCCCGGGTCAGCGGTTTTTTCTCGCGCCCGGCATGCAGATGCGTGGCGCCAATGCCCTTCAGCGAGCGCATCGCGCTTAAAGCATCGGTAAAATCGAGAGTGATGGTCTGCACCGTACTGCGATAGCGCCAGCCTGCCAGGGCCTGCATAACCTGCTCATATGACAAAAAGCGGTTGGCGTGCGGCTGTTCATCCACCGCCTGCCATGCCTGATTGAGCTCCGGTAACGAGCTTTCCAGTAGCGTGGTAAACGCCACCTTGCCGCCCGGGCAGGCGACGCGATAAAGCTCGCTCAACGCCTGCGGCAGGCTGCTGCACCACTGCACCGCCAGATGGCTCCAGACCAGATCGAATTGCGCGTCCGCCAGCGGAATCGCCTCGATGTCCGCCACCAGATAACGATGCGCAGCCTGCTGCTGGCGCGCCTCATCCAGCATAGCGGGAGACAGGTCGATGGCCGTCACGTGACTTCCCTCCTCGCGCCAGAGTCGGCTATTCCCGCCGGGGCCGCACCCGGCGTCAAGTACCTGGGTAAAGCGCCTCTCGCCGAGCAACGTCATCAGCCCCTGTGCGCTCTGGCGCTGCAGTTCATCGTGCTGTGAATAGCTGCGCGCGGCCCGGCCGAACGCCGCCGCAATGGCCTGCTTATTGACTGGCAACATGCAGCGCCTCCAGAAGTGCAGCAATATCCTCGGTCTCGTGCGCCGCCGTCAGCGTGAGCCGCAGACGCGCCGTGCCCGGCGGTACGGTGGGTGGACGAATAGCCGTGACCCACATCTCCCGATCGCGCAGCGTTTGTGCCAGGGAGAGCGCCTGCGCGTTTTCCCCTACGATCACCGGCTGGATGGCACTTTGCGAATCAGTACTGCGGAAAGGAAGCGCCGCCAGTCCCTGACGGAAGCGGCAGATATGCTCTGCCAGCCGCTGGCGACGTTCCTCCCCTTCTGCGCTACGAATGACGGCCAGGGACGCAGACAACGCCACGGCCTGCGCCGGTGGCATGCTGGTGCTGTAGATCAGGTGCCGGGCAAACTGCAGCAGATAGTCTGCAACGGACTCGCTGCACAGTACGGCGGCGCCACTCACGCCAAAACCTTTGCCGAAAGTGACTATCAGCAGCTCCGGCCTGACGCCTTGCTGGTGAACACTTCCCCGCCCTTCATCACCCGTCACGCCGATACCGTGGGCATCGTCGACCAGCAGCCAGGCATGTTGCTGTCTGGCGGCCTCGTGCAGTACGGCAAGCGGTGCGCTGTCGCCGTCCATGCTGAATACCCCTTCCGTGACCACCAGCTGTTGCCCCTCGCACGGTTTATCCAGCAGCGCAGCGAGTTGCCCCGCATCGTTATGGGCAAAGCGGCGCAGCTGAGCCGGACTCAAACTTGCCGCTTCCAGCAGCGAGGCATGGCTTAAGCGGTCGGCGACAATGCGGTCGTCCTTCCCCATCAGGGCGGTAATCACCGCCTGATTGGCGGCAAAACCCGAAATAAACAACAGCGCGCGCGGGTAGCCCAGCCAGTCGGCAAGCCCCTCCTCCAGCGCCTGATGTGCCGGGGTGTAGCCGCTAACGTGCCCCGATCCACCGCTGCCCACGCCAAACCGCTCTGCCCCCTGCTGCCAGGCGCGAACGATAGCCGGATGCTGGCTAAGACCGAGATAATCGTTACTGGAGAAGTTACGGTAACGCCGACTGTCGCGGGTCAGAAAACGGCCTGCGCCGTTTTCGACCACCTTGCGTACGCGAAACGCATCAGTCGCTCGACGCTCGTCGAGCGCCGACTGGATACGTGCCTGCCAGGTCATACTGCTGCCGCGTTGTAGAACTGGTCGGTGTCGGCATTGAAAATCTGCTGCTCCAGCTGCTGCTGTTGCTCGTTATCCCCCGTCAGCACCTCGGTCTGATGCGGGTTCAGCCCCAGCTTGCGGAACAGCTGAACATCTTTGTCTTCCTCCGGGTTCGGCGTGGTCAGCAGCTTGCAGCCGTAGAAGATGGAGTTGGCCCCGGCCATAAAGCACATTGCCTGGGTCTGCTCGTTCATCTGCTCACGGCCCGCAGAAAGGCGTACATAAGAGGTCGGCATCATGATGCGCGCCACCGCGATAGTGCGAATAAAATCAAACGCGTCCACGTCCTCGTTATCCGCCAGCGGCGTGCCTTTGACCTTCACCAGCATGTTAATCGGGACACTTTCCGGCGGCGTTGGCAGGTTCGCCAGCTGCAGCAGCAGACCCGCACGATCTTTCACCGTTTCACCTAAGCCCACAATACCGCCGGAACAGACTTTGATCCCCGCGTCACGCACTTTGTCCAGCGTATCCAGACGCTCCTGATAGGTGCGCGTGGTGATGATGTTGCCGTAAAACTCCGGCGAGGTATCGAGGTTATGGTTGTAGTAATCCAGTCCTGCCGCCGAGAGGCGCTGCGCCTGTTCTTCGTTCAGCGTTCCGAGCGTCATACAGGCTTCGAGGCCCATCTCCTTCACCCCTTTCACCATCTGCTCCAGATACGGCATATCGCGATCGTGCGGGTTCTTCCACGCCGCCCCCATGCAGAAGCGTGTCGAGCCGGCGTTTTTCGCCTTACGCGCGGAATCGAGCACCTGCTCTACTTCCATCAGGCGTTCGGATTCAAGACCGGTTTTATAGCGTGCGCTCTGTGGGCAATATTTGCAGTCTTCAGGACAGGCGCCGGTCTTGATCGACAGCAGCGTGCTGACCTGAACATGGCGCGGATCGAAGTGCTGACGATGCACCTGTTGGGCTTCAAACATCAGCTCAAGGAAAGGTTTATTGAATAATTCAGTAACTTGCGACATCGTCCAGCGTGCGTGGTGAGCCATCGGGCTTCTCCAAAGGGTTTTGTTAATTTTCGGTTCGGTTTATACTCGTAAACCTAAAACTTTTCAAAATGGTTTACAAGTCGATTATGACCCAGGACGATCTCGCCTTCGACAAGCAGCATATCTGGCACCCTTACACCTCCACCATCCGCCCTCTTCCCGTCTATCCGGTGGCCTCGGCCCGCGGCTGCGAGCTGCACCTTGCCAGCGGTGAACAGCTCGTCGACGGGATGTCCTCCTGGTGGGCGGCCATTCACGGGTATAACCACCCGCGCCTGAACACGGCGATGAAGGCCCAGATTGACCAGATGTCGCACGTCATGTTTGGCGGGATCACCCATCAACCTGCGGTGGATTTGTGCCGTCGCCTGGTGGCAATGACCCCTGAATCGCTGGAGTGTGTCTTCCTGGCCGATTCCGGCTCCGTGGCGGTGGAAGTGGCGATGAAAATGGCGCTGCAGTACTGGCACGCCAGAGGCGAAACGCGCCAGCGCTTCCTCACGTTCCGCAACGGCTATCATGGTGATACCTTCGGGGCGATGTCGGTCTGCGACCCGGATAACTCCATGCACAGCCTGTGGAAAGGTTATCTGCCGGAAAACCTGTTCGCGCCTGCCCCGCAAAGCCGCTTCGACGGCGAGTGGAACGAGATGGATATGGTTGGCTTCGCGCGACTCATGGCGGCACATCGTCATGATATCGCCGCCGTGATCCTGGAGCCGATTGTGCAGGGCGCAGGCGGAATGAGGATGTATCATCCGGAATGGCTGAAGCGTATTCGCAAGATGTGCGACCGCGAGGGCATTCTGCTGATTGCCGATGAAATCGCCACCGGCTTTGGCCGCACCGGGAAGCTGTTTGCCTGCGAGCATGCGGGTATCGCCCCGGATATTTTATGCCTGGGCAAAGCGCTGACTGGCGGCACCATGACACTCTCGGCCACCCTCACGACCCGTCATGTTGCCGACACCATCAGCGACGGCGACGCGGGCTGCTTTATGCACGGTCCGACGTTTATGGGCAACCCTCTGGCCTGCGCCGTCGCAAGTGAAAGCCTCGCCATACTGGAGAGCGGCGAGTGGCAGACGCAGGTCGCGGCGATTGAAGCGCAGCTGAAAGACGAGCTGAGCGCCGCCTCGGGTGCCCATTTTGTGGCGGACGTGCGCGTGCTGGGCGCCATCGGGGTAATTGAAACCACGCATCCGGTGAATATGGCGGCGCTGCAGCGCTTCTTCGTTGAGCAGGGCGTCTGGGTGCGGCCTTTCGGCAAGCTGATCTACCTGATGCCGCCGTATATCATCACTGCTGAGCAGCTGCGTAAGCTCACCGCTGCGGTAGTCGACGCGGTCAACATACCCGCGCATTTCACGATTTAGCCCTATGCGTTACACTTCGAGAACGAGTGATTAACGAGGGTAAACCGTATGAAAATCATCAGCAAAGATCTGCGCGACGGCGAAAAGCTGCCGGAACGCCACGTTTTCAACGGCATGGGGTATCAGGGCGATAATATCTCCCCGCACCTGGCGTGGGATGAGGTTCCGGCTGGCACGAAAAGCTTTGTCGTGACCTGTTACGACCCGGATGCGCCAACCGGCTCCGGATGGTGGCACTGGATCGTAGCAAACCTGCCTGCCGACACGCGCGTGCTGCCGCAGGGTTCCGGCTCCGGCCTGGTCGCCCTGCCGGAAGGCGCTATTCAGACGCGCACTGACTTTGGTGAAGCGGGCTACGGCGGCGCGGCGCCACCAAAAGGGAAAACCCACCGCTATATCTTCACGGTGCATGCGCTGGATGTGGACAAGATTGAGGTCGATGAAGGCGCGAGTGGCGCGATGGTAGGCTTTAACGTGCATTTCCATTCGCTTGGTAGCGCGTCGATTACGGCGATGTATTCGTAAAAAAAGCCGGGTGGCGGCTACGCCTTACCCGGCCTACATTTTGCACTCGTAGGCCCGGTAAGCGCAGCGCCACCGGGTACGAATCACAGCACGGAAGGTAGCAGCCCTACCAGCCGTCCCTCTTCCAGAAGCTGTATCGCTTTATCAATGTCCGGCGCAAAGAAGCGGTCGTCATCGTAATGCGATACGTGCTCACGCAGCGCCTGACGCGCCTGCTCCAGCAGCGGGCTGGATTTCAGCCCTTCACGCAAATCAATACCCTGACTTGCCGCCAGCCATTCCACCGCCAGCACGCCGCGGGTGTTGGCGGCCATCTCCCAGAGACGACGTCCGGCAGCCGGGGCCATCGAGACGTGGTCCTCCTGGTTCGCCGAGGTTGGCAGGCTGTCGACGCTGTGCGGGTGCGACAGCGCTTTGTTTTCACTCGCCAGCGCGGCAGCCGTCACCTGGGCAATCATATAGCCCGAGTTGACCCCGCCGTTACGCACCAGGAACGGTGGCAGCTGCGACATATGTTTATCCATCATCAGCGCGATACGGCGTTCTGACAACGCGCCAATTTCGGCAATGGCCAGGGCGATATTATCCGCCGCCATCGCCACCGGCTCGGCGTGGAAGTTACCGCCGGAGACCACCTCGTTTTCCTGGGCGAAGACCAGCGGGTTATCGGATACCGCGTTGGCCTCTATCAGCAGTACCTCTGCGGCCTGGCGCAGCTGCGTCAGGCACGCGCCCATCACCTGCGGCTGGCAGCGCAGAGAGTACGGATCCTGCACTTTTTCACAGTTGTGGTGTGAATCCGCAATTTCGCTGGTGTCGGTGAGCACGTGGCGATACATGGCGGCGGCATCAATCTGGCCGCGCTGGCCGCGCACCTCGTGGATACGAGCGTCGAACGGGCGACGCGAACCCAGCACGGCTTCAGTAGTGAGCGCGCCGCACACCACCGCCGAGGCAAACAGATCCTCCGCTTCAAACAGGCCGCGCAGCGCGAAGGCGGTCGACGCCTGCGTGCCGTTCAGCAGCGCCAGCCCCTCCTTCGCCGCCAGGGTGATCGGGGCTAAACCGGCTTTTTTCAGCGCCTCTTTGGCAGGAAGCCATTCGCCCTGCCAGCGTGCCTGCCCTTCCCCCAACAGAAGCAGCGACATATGCGCCAGCGGCGCAAGATCGCCGGAGGCGCCGACGGAACCTTTCGCCGGGATCCACGGATAGACGTCGGCATTAACCAGCGCCATCAGCGCCTGGATCACGCTCAGGCGAATGCCGGAGAAACCGCGCGCCAGGCTGTTGATTTTAAGCACCATCATCAGACGGACAATCTCGTCATCCAGCGGCTGGCCGACCCCCGCCGCGTGAGACAGCACCAGTGAACGCTGTAAGTTTTCCAGATCGTGCGTTGCAATGCGCGTTTGTGCCAGCAGACCAAAGCCGGTGTTGATCCCGTAAGCCGTGCGCCCTTCGGCAACAATGGCCTCCACGCAGGCAACGCTGTCGTTAATGGCGGCGTGGGCACTTTCATCAAGCGAGAGCGTAACCGGCTGACGCCAGACGTTTCGCAGCTGTTTAAGCGTCAGGGAACCGGGCGTAAGTGTTAAAACGTTCATTCATGATTTCCTTGTGTGGCAGGGATCATCGGCAGGTTTAGCCCCTGCTCTTTGGCACAGTCAATAGCAATCTCGTAACCCGCGTCCGCGTGACGCATCACGCCGGTGGCCGGGTCGTTGTGCAGCACGCGAGCGATACGCGCGGCGGCTTCATCGGTACCGTCACAAACGATAACCATCCCCGAGTGCTGGGAGAAGCCCATTCCCACGCCACCGCCGTGGTGCAGCGAGACCCAGGTCGCGCCGCTGGCGGTATTGAGCAGGGCATTCAGCAGCGGCCAGTCTGAAACGGCATCCGAGCCGTCGCGCATGGCTTCCGTTTCACGGTTAGGGCTGGCAACGGAGCCGGAATCAAGGTGGTCGCGACCAATGACAATCGGTGCGGAGACTTCGCCGCTGCGCACCATTTCATTGAAGGCCAGACCCAGTTTTTGCCGCCACTCCAGACCGACCCAGCAGATACGCGCCGGCAGGCCCTGGAAGTTAATGCGCTCGCGCGCCATGTCCAGCCAGTGGTGGAGATGTTCGTCATCCGCGACGATCTCTTTCACTTTGGCATCGGTTTTGTAGATATCCTCCGGGTCACCGGACAGGGCAACCCAGCGGAACGGCCCAATGCCGCGACAGAACAGCGGGCGAATATAGGCAGGCACGAAGCCCGGGAAGTCGAAGGCGTTCGTCACGCCCATCTCTTTCGCCATCTGGCGGATGTTATTGCCGTAATCGAAGGTCGGAATGCCCATCTTGCTGAAGGCCAGCATCGCGGAGACGTGTTCAGCCATCGAACGTTTCGCGGCGAGAACCGTGCCTTCCGGGTCGGTTTCCGCTTTTTGCTGATATTCTTCCCACGTCCAGCCGTTTGGCAGGTAACCGTGCAGCGGGTCATGGGCGCTGGTCTGGTCGGTGACGAGATCCGGGCGAACGCCGCGGGCGACAAGTTCAGGCAGAATCTCTGCCGCGTTGCCGCACAGGGCGATCGACACCGCTTTGCCTTCCGAGGTGTATTTTTTGATGCGCGCCAGCGCATCGTCGAGGTTATCAGCCTGCTCGTCGACGTAGCGGGTACGCAGACGGAAATCAATGCGGCTCTGCTGGCACTCAATGTTAAGCGAGCAGGCGCCAGCAAGCGTGGCGGCAAGTGGCTGCGCGCCGCCCATACCGCCGAGACCGGCAGTCAATACCCAGCGGCCTTTCAGCGAGCCGTTATAGTGCTGGCGGCCGGCTTCCACGAAGGTTTCGTAAGTGCCTTGCACAATCCCCTGGCTGCCAATGTAGATCCAGCTCCCGGCGGTCATCTGACCATACATCGCCAGCCCTTTGGCATCCAGCTCGTTGAAGTGTTCCCACGTCGCCCAGTGCGGCACCAGGTTAGAGTTGGCGATCAGCACGCGTGGCGCGTTTTTATGGGTTTTGAATACGCCGACCGGCTTGCCGGACTGTACCAGCAGGGTTTCGTCGTGTTCGAGATGAGTCAGGGATTTTACAATTGCGTCATAGCATTCCCAGTTACGCGCGGCGCGGCCTATACCGCCGTAGACCACCAGCTCGTGGGGGTTCTCCGCCACCTCAGGGTCGAGGTTATTCATCAACATGCGCAGCGGGGCTTCGGTGAGCCAGCTTTTGGCAGTAAGCGTGGTGCCGCGCGCGGCGCGGACATCCTGCTGGCGGTATTTACCTGACGACATTGTGTGCTCCTCATAAAGGACAGATGATGCATTTAGATATACTTGTATAGACAAGCACACACAAGGTCAGATTTAACAAAAAAGATACAATTTTGTTATATTGCGTTAGCGATCACGCTTATAAAACTTATGACATAAAGTGGCCCTGCAGCCGGTAACGGTTACCCGGGAAAAGCAGCCTGGCATGGGAGACAATCTGCGATGATGACCAGGTTCGACGGCGGATCAGCAGGCACGGATCGTGCTCTTTAATGCGCAACCGTTCACATTCCTGCGGCGTGGCGCGCACAGCCTCCACAATGTGTTCCCCTTCCGTCAGCGGTGCGACCAGCGAGAGGTACGCATGCGGCGTGGTTTGGGTGTAATCCTGGCTCAGATACTCCGGTATCCGCTCTGCGTTAACGCAGCGATCTTCAATCTGTACCGGAATGTCGTTCTCAAAATGCACCATCACGGAGTGGAAGATGCGGCTCCCTTCTTTAACATTCAGCTCGGCGGCCTGCTCGGCGCTCGCCTCGGTCTCTTCGAGCACCAGCACCTCGCAGCGGTGCTGATGATTTCGCGAGTGTATCTCATCGGCAATACTGCGGATTTCAAACAGCGCCGACTGACCTTTGGGCTCCGCCACGAAGGTGCCGACCCCCTGCAGGCGCACCAGAAGACCTTCATCGGTCAGTTCGCGCAGCGCCCGGTTGATGGTCATCCGGCTAAATCCAAATTGCGCCACCAGTTCGGCCTCGGACGGAATACGATCGTGAGGGCGCCAGACACCGGTAGCAATTTTTTCGCTGATAGCCTGCTTCACCTTTTCGTAGAAAGGCGCAGGAGGGCTCGACTGCGCCAGGGGCGAGCGTGAAAACATCATGACTCCTTAAATAGGGTTATGCCCACCAGTGAGCAATTTGCCAGGCCAGACGAGCGGCAAGCTTCGCGCCCTGTCCGTCCCTGTCGTACTGCGGGTTAAACTCTACCAGATCGGCGGCCTGCAGCTTACCGCTGCGACAGATTTGTTCGATAACCGGCAGAAGATCCAGCGCCGGTACCCCTAACGCCGCAGGGGCGGATACGGCAGGCATTTCGCTCGCCGGCAGAACGTCGAGGTCAATAGTCAGGTAGACCCGATCGGCCTGCGCCAGCACCTTTTCCAGCGCAGATAACGCATCGCGTCTGAAATGCCAGTCTTCCACCAGCGTGACGTTCAGGCGTTCCGCTTCATCCCAGAGTGCCTGCGTGTTGGCTGCCCGGCTGACGCCAAAGCAGGCGTAGCGAAACGCCCGACTGTGGTCCTCGCAGTAATGGGCCAGTTGACGAAACGGGGTACCGGATGTTGCACGCTCGGCCTTGCGCAGATCGAGATGGGCATCAAGATTAATCACTGCCACGCGCTCGTTCGGGAAGGCATCGAGAATGCCCCGACCATGCGCCCAGGCGGTCTCGTGCCCGCCGCCAAAGATCAGCGTGCGCATCCCGGACTGCTGGCAGGCCGTCACCGCATCGCTTAAAACCCGCTGTGCCGCTTCAAGTTCATCACCTTCGACATATACGGACCCCATATCCGCCAGCCGTTCGTGTCCCTGATGGCTGGCCATATTCGCCAGCGCGTTGCGCAGGATATCAGGGGCCTGTACGGCGCCAGACCTGCCCTGATTGCGTTTAACCCCTGCATCGCATTCAAACCCGATCAGCGCGATGCCAGAGGAAAGCGGCGTAAACTGCGCCTGCTGCTGTATCGTCTGAAAAATACGCTTTGCATTGCTGGCCTCGGCGCTGTCGTCACGCCCCTGCCAGACCGTTTCGGCTACGGGCCGCCATAACCTCATACTGCCTCCCCACGGAAAATACGCTGATACAACGGATTGCGACCCGGTTCATAGACCATCTCAACCGGATGGTCAGCATCCCAGACGATAAAATCGGCCACATACCCCGCCTGCAATTGCCCGTGGGTTGCGCCGCGACCCAGCGCCTGCGCGGCGTGTCGCGTGACGCCAGCCCAGGCCTCTTCAGGGGTCAGGCCAAACTGGACGCAGGCCATATTCATCGCCAGGTGCAGGCTCGCAAACGGGCTGGTGCCGGGGTTATAGTCGGTGGCCACCGCCATCGGCACTCCCTGTTTTCTGAGCTGTTCAACCGGCGGACGCTGGCGTTCCTGAAGGAAATAGAACGCGCCGGGAAGCAATACCGCCACCGTACCGCTTTGCGCCATCGCCTGAATGCCTGCGTCGTCGAGATATTCGATATGATCCGCTGACAGCCCTTTATACTGGCTGACCAGCGCCGCACCGCCCTGATTAGACAGCTGCTCAACATGCCCTTTCACCGGAATACCCAGCGCGGTGGCGGCCTGGAAAAGGCGCTCGGTTTGCGACGGGGTAAAGCCGACGTTTTCACAAAACACATCTACCGCTTCAAATAACGCTTTTTGCCACAGCGTGGGCATGATCTGCTCGCAGACCAGCGTGAGATACGCATCCGGATCCTGTCGGTATTCCGCAGGGACGGCATGTGCCGCCAGAAGCGTCGGGCTAATCTCGACCAGATTACTCAGACTAAGCTGGCGAGCAACCAGCAACATTTTCTCTTCGGCATCCGCGTTAAGTCCGTATCCCGATTTAATTTCTATGGTCGTCACGCCTTCATTCATGAGACGCTCTAGCCGCTGCTGCGCCAGCTTCAACAGGGTTTCCGGCGAACTGTTGCGTGTCGCCGTCACGGTGGCGTTAATCCCGCCGCCCTGCGCGCTGATGGTTTGATAAGAGACACCGTTCAGGCGCTGCTCCCACTCTGCCGCGCGGTCGCCGCCAAACACCAGATGGGTATGGCAATCAATCAGCCCCGGCGTCACCAGACGCCCCTGGAGATCGACGCAGTGACGGTGACCGGAAGGAATGTCAGATTCAGGCATCACGGCCAGGATGGTTTGACCGCGCACGACCAGGGCATGTTGCGCTTTCAGACCATAGGGTGCGGAGGCATCGGGAACCATCGTTGCCAGTCGCGCATTTCGCCATATTACATCGTCAGGATGAAGCTGCATGGGCATTCCACTTGTCATAGGTTGTATAGACATTTATTTTCATCCGCCGTCTGCTGTCAACCGTTCTGGTAGAAAATGTTATTTATTTGTGATGACTTTCCCGCCTCCCGGGGGTAAAAAATGCAACTTTTACCCTTTTTATCTTCCCGTTTCGCTCAACTTAGTATAAAAAAGCAGGCTATTTCGTCTATCCCGTTTAAGACTTGCATACCCAGGAGCTCCACCTTGAACATTTCCAGGATTTCCCGTCTGGCGTTAGCGCTCGCCTTTGGCGTGACCTTATCCGCATGCAGTTCAACACCACCGGATCAGCTGCCTTCTGAGCAGGTAGCACCGGGCACCGCGTCCCGCCCGATTTTGTCCGCTGATGAAGCGAAGAACTTCGACCGTGCCCACTACTTCTCAGCGATGGATCCTAACGCTGCGCCGTGGACACCGTCTTCTATTAACCTGCCGAAACAGCCTGACTTCGTGGTTGGCCCGGCTGGCGCCCAGGGCGTAACGCACACGTCCATTCAGGCAGCGGTTGACGCGGCCATTACCAAACACAGCGCATCTCGCCAGTACATCGCGATCCTGCCGGGCGAATACGAAGGCACCGTGTATGTTCCGGCCGCACCAGGCAGCATCACCCTTTACGGTCTGGGCGAAAAAGCAATCGACGTGAAAATTGGCCTGGCGATTGATTCCGAAATCGACAGCACCACCTGGCGTCGCCTGGTGAACCCGGCCGGTAAATATATGCCAGGTAAACCGGCGTGGTACATGTTTGATAACTGCCAGAGCAAGCGTTCCGCTACCGTTGGCCTGATGTGCTCGGCGGTATTCTGGTCCCAAAATAATGGTCTGCAGCTGCAAAACCTGACCATTCAAAATACCCTCGGCGACAGCGTCGATGCCGGTACTCACCAGGCCGTCGCGCTGCGTAGTGATGGCGATAAGGTGCAGATTAACAACGTCAACATTCTGGGCCGTCAGAATACCTTCTTCGTGACCAACAGCGATGTTAAGAACACGCTGCAGAACAACCGCCTGACCCGTACGCTGGTAACCAACAGCTACATTGAAGGTGACGTGGATCTGGTGTCCGGTCGTGGTGCGGTGGTATTTGAAAACACCGATTTCCGCGTGGTGAACTCGCGCACTCAGCAGGAAGGTTACGTGTTTGCGCCAGCAACACAGTCTAACCTGTTCTACGGCTTCCTGGCCGTTAACAGCCGCTTTAACGCTGCCGGCGACGGCGTGGCACAGCTGGGTCGCTCCCTGGATGTGGACTCTGCCACTAACGGTCAGGTCGTGATCCGCGACAGCGTGATCAACGAAGGCTTTAACATGGCGAAGCCGTGGGCTGATGCCGCGATCTCCAAGCGTCCGTTCTCCGGCAATACCGGTGCGGTGGATGATAAAGGGAACGTGCAGCGCAATCTGAACGACGCAAACTTCAACCGCATGTGGGAATACAACAACCGCGGTCTGGGTAGCAAGGTGGTTGCAGAGCCGAAGCAGTAAGATGAGAGTAAAAGGGGGATTTTAATCCCCCTTTTTACTGCGACTGAATGCGTCAGGCACCAAACTTAAGATACGCATCCAATAGTTGCATAATCGCAACCATGAGTTGCAGGAAAAGAATTGCCCATTCCACACCGCTCATACGCCACTCCTTTGGTATAGAGCACTTCTCCTCTGCCTTACCTTTCCGCTGCCTGTCACCAGAGGTGTGTTGGCTATGTTTTGATGTGCTCCGCAGTTTAGGCACTGTCGGCACCACCCGACAGCCAGGACTTAAAAAGGATCCTGAATTGCGGAACTGCAGCACATCAAACCAACGAACAGAATGATATCAAACCATTACTGTATATAAAAACAGTTATGAAGAGTTTAGGAATCCATAAAGAAAAACCAAATATGACATTGATTATATTAATTATTTTTGCGCACCACCGCTTGAGAACGTCTTTTCTTCATTGGTGATGATTTTACATCGTCTTAAGTCAACATTATGATAATCAGGTTGGTTACGTTTTGATGTGCTCTACCCGGCTACCACCGGGCATAAAAAAACCTCGCATTCGCGAGGTTTTTTGTTTCAGGCCAATTAGTGAGCGTTGACCAGGACCCACATCGGACCCTGGCCTACGGCGTAGCGTCCTTTTTCTTCCAGCAGACCCTGTACGCCTTTGATTTCATACAGCGCGATATGGTGGGATTTCTGCCCTGCCGCAATCAGGTATTTACCGCTGTGATCGATATTAAAGCCGCGCGGCTGAGTTTCCGTTGGCTGGAAACCTTCAATGGCCAGCACGCTGCCATCTTCGGAGACGCTGAAGACGGTAATCAGGCTGGAGGTACGGTCGCAGGCATACAGATGACGGCCGTCAGGCGTAATGTGGATATCCGCCGCCCAGCGGGTGTCAGAGAAGTCAGACGGCATCATATCCAGCGTCTGCACGCATTCGATCTGACCGTTTGGATCTTTCAGCTCCCACACGTCTACCGAACTGTTCAGTTCGTTTACCACATAGGCATACTGCTGGTTCGGGTGGAAGACCATATGGCGTGGGCCTGCGCCCTCAACGGTAGTCACTTCAGCCGGGTTTTGCGCCACCAGGTGACCATCGTCGCTCAGGGTAAACAGGCAGATGCGATCCTGCTTCAGTGCAGGCACCCACAGCGTGCGGTTGTCCGGAGAGATATTCGCCGAGTGACACCCTTCCAGTCCTTCCACCACGTCGACTGTGTCGACCGGAATGCCGTCGTCAAGGCGGGTCACGCTGACGCAGCCCGCATTGTAAGAGCCGCTAAAGATGAAACGCCCTTTACGATCGGTCGAGATGTGGGTCGGGCTGCCCGGCAGCGGCGCTTCGGCAGTGTAGGTCAGCGCACCGTCGTCCGGCGTGATGCGGTAGGCCAGCACCCGGAACTCAGGACGTACGCCAACATAGAGAAAACGTTTATCCGGGCTGACGACCATTGGCTGTACTTGCCCCGGAACATCAACAACCTGAACCAGCGTGAGCGAACCTTCTGCATTCAAACGCCAGACGTGGATCTGCTGACTTTCAGGACTGGCGGTATAAACGGTTTGTTTCATGAATACTCCTTTCCTCACTGCGCGTGAAAGTGATTATTTTTAACGGTGAATGCTGAATTTTAGCCAGGAATTTTGCAGCGATTTACTCTCGGTGTAACATCGCCTGAGACCTAAAATTCAACATTAACCCGGAAGAACAAATGACCTCGCGTGTGATTGCCCTGGATTTAGACGGAACATTACTGACCCCTCAGAAAACCCTGCTCCCCTCCTCCCTTGAAGCGCTTAAACGAGCCCAGGAAGCCGGGTATCAACTCCTTATCGTAACGGGTCGACATCACGTTGCCATTCATCCTTTTTATCAGGCACTGGCGTTAGATACACCTGCAATTTGTTGTAATGGCACTTATTTGTATGATTATCAGGCAAAAAAGGTTTTAGCCTCCGACCCGCTACCGGTTCCTCAGGCGCTGCAACTGATTGATCTGCTGGATGAGCATGCCATTCATGGCCTGATGTATGTGGACAACGCGATGCTGTACGAGCGCCCTACCGGCCATGTGGTGCGCACCAGTAACTGGGCACTTTCGCTGCCGGAAGCGCAGCGTCCGGTCTTTACCCAGGTGTCCTCCCTGCGCCAGGCCGCTCAGGATGTTGACGCTATCTGGAAATTCGCCCTGACGGATGAAGACACCACCAAGCTGAATACCTTCGCGAAACAGGTTGAACAGACCCTGGGTCTGGAATGTGAATGGTCCTGGCACGATCAGGTAGATATTGCCCGTAAAGGCAACAGCAAGGGCAAGCGCCTGACGCAGTACGTAGAATCTCAGGGAGGGTCGATGCGTAACGTGATTGCCTTTGGCGATAACTATAACGACATCAGTATGCTGGAGGCTGCCGGTACCGGCGTGGCGATGGGCAACGCCGATGACGCGGTGAAAGCGCGCGCTAACGTGGTGATTGGCGATAACACCACCGATAGCATCGCGCAGTATATTTATACCCACCTGCTGTAATCAGGCAGTGATCGAGACGCTCTTGATTTGCGCGTAAAGCCACAGGCCGGGCTTGATACCTAACTCGTCCCTGGCCCACGGGCTGATGCGCGCCCAGAGCGTCCTGCTTCCCACCTCAAGCTTCACTTCCACCTGACCGTTATCATCAAAACACTCCGCCACTTTGGCGCGCAGAATATTACGAATGCTGGTTTGCAGCGGCGGTTGCAGCACCAGCGAGACGTCCGATGCCTGAATGCGAATACGCAGCGCGGACTGTAACGGCTTGTCGACCTTGCTCACCCACAGATGCTGGTCGCCCAGCGCCAGCGCGGTCATCGCATAATGCGGGTGGTGTTCCAGCACGCTCACTTTCAGGATACTGCTCTGCTGCTCCTTTGGAAGCCAGGGATGCATCACGCTGCTTCCCCATACCTCTTCCAGGTTGCCAAAGGCCTTTACGCTGCCCTCTTCCAGTACCAGCACTTTGTCGGCCAGATGGAGGATCTCATCCAGCGAGTGGCTGACGTAGAGCATGGGAATGTTAATCTCGCGGGTCAGGCGCTGCAGGTAGGGCAGCAGTTCACGTTTACGCGGAATATCCAGCGAAGCCAGCGGTTCGTCGAGCAACAGCAGCTCGGGTGCGGTCAGCAAGGCACGGCCAATCGCCACACGCTGTTTTTCTCCACCGGAAAGCGAGGAAGGCAGCCTGTCGAGCAGAGGCTCAATACCTAACAGCGTCACCAGCTTATCAAACTGCCCGGCCATACTTTTGGCCATACCGTAGCGCAGGTTGCCGCGCACGCTGTAGTGCGGGAACAAGCGCGCGTCCTGGAAAACATAGCCGATGCGACGTTTATCCGGCGAGAGGTATATTTTGTTCTCCACGTCATTCAGAACGCGGTCATTCAGAACAATTCGCCCTGACTGCGGGCGTGTCAGGCCGCTAATCGCATTAATCAGAGAGGTTTTTCCCGCACCGGAGACGCCAAAAATGGCGGTGATGCCGCTTGCAGGCAGCGTCTCGTTAAGCGTCAGCGTGTGGTTCCCCAGCGTCTGGGTGAAATTCAGTTCCAGCATCCTTATTTCCCCATCCGTTCGCGACTCAGCCGCGCCAGCCATTCAGACACCAGCAGCGAAGCCAGGGCCAGGACGATTGAAATGATGCACAGTCGCGCCGCCGCGCCTTCTCCGCCGGGTGTTTGAATCAGGGTGTACATGGCTGACGGAATCGTTCGCGTCTCGCCGGGAATGTTCGATACAAACGTGATGGTCGCGCCGAACTCGCCCAGCGAACGGGCAAACGCCAGTACCGTGCCAACTATAATCCCCGGCAGCGTAAGCGGGAGCGTGATGGTGAAAAAGACGCGCCAGCGCCCGGCACCCAGCGTGCGGGCCGCCTGTTCGAGCTTCATGTCCACCCCTTCCAGCGCGAGGCGGATCGCCCTCACCATCAGCGGAAATGACATCACCGCCACGGCCAGTACCGCACCGCGCCAGCTAAAGGCGAACGTCAGCCCAAACCAGTCGTAGAGCTTCTCGCCGATAAAACCGCGTCGCCCCATCGAAATCAGCAACAGATAGCCGACCACCACGGGGGGTAAAACGAGCGGGAGATGAAGTACGCTGTCGAGCAGCGCTTTGCCGGGAAACCGGCAGCGCACCAGTAACCAGGCAAAGAAGATCCCAAAGGGCAAACTCAGCGCAACCGCCAGGGAAGAGACTTTAAGGCTCAGCAGAACAGCCTGCCATTCAGGATCGGTCAATATCATCAGTGAGTCGTAAATCCATAACGTTTAAAGATTGCGGACGCTTCTGGCCCCTTCAGGTAATCGCGAAAGGCCGTCACGGTCGCGTTTTTATGTCCATCAACAATCGCGACAGGATATTCCACTTTCTTGTGGGAGTCTTCCGGGAACGTTGCAACCACTTTCACACCCTTGCTGGCAACGGCATCAGAGCCATATACAATCCCCAGCGGGGCTTCGTTGCGTTCCACCAGCGCCAGCGCACCGCGTACATCTTCCGCCGGCGCCAGTTTCGGCGACAATGTCTCCCACGCGCCCAGTTTTTGCAGCGCTTCTTTGGCGTAGATCCCCGCCGGAACATGCTCCGGATCGCCCACCGCCAGACGGCCACCGTTAAGCAGGCTCATCCAGTTGGTCTCTTTGTTAATGGTAATATCCGCCTGCGCGCTGGCTTTTGGTGCCACCACAACCAGGCTATTCCCCAGCAGCGTTTCGCGGGTTGCCGGATCAATTGATTTCTTCTCCGCCGCGTAATCCATCCATTTCTGATCGGCTGAAATGAACAGATCCGCCGGTGCCCCCGCTTCTATCTGGCGCGCCAGCGTAGATGAAGAGGCGAAAGAGGAGACAACATCGACGTTCTTCTCTTTTTTATATGCCGCCGCAATATCCTGCAGCGCGTTGGTCAGTGACGCCGCCGCAAAAACCGTAATTTTTCCGTCGTCCGCCAGCGCCTGCCCGGCAAGTGAAAGCGTCAGCGTTGCCCCTGCGAAAAGACGTACCCATGAACGTGCCATTTGTAGCTCCTGTATATAGCGTTATATAGGCGATAATATAACGATATCTTCATGGAGATCCCAGCGCTATATCGTACCGCTCAAGGGGTAAGCTGGACTGATTCTTAATACTATCGGAGAAAATGAGAAAAGCTTGAGAGCAAAACGCCCGGGCTAGCCGGGCGTTTTGAAGGGAATCAATGCTGCTTTTTAGCCTGGTCTTTGTGACCAATGTTCGAAAAGAGGTTGAACACTTCACCCAGGCCGTAGATGGCACCGAGGATGATGGCCATCACTACTGGCACCATGATCACGGCGAATACCAGACTTTTCAACAACTCTAACATGGTTTTCTCCAGATATTGTGAAGGGCTTATTCTACCCTGAAAAGTAAGAAAAACATCCCCTTTTGTGCGGTAGCCTTTGCGCCCCGCACCATTTGGGTCACAATATCCTTTTTGCCAGGACACTGTTATGCAGGCCGAAATTCTTCTTACTCTCCGACTACAGCAAAAGCTTTTTGCCGACCCCAGACGTATAGCCCTGCTTAAACAAATAGAACAAACGGGCTCGATTAGCCAGGGGGCAAAGAATGCCGGGATCAGCTATAAAAGCGCCTGGGATGCCATCAATGAAATGAACACCCTGAGCGAACACCCGCTGGTGGACAGAGCCACGGGCGGTAAGGGCGGTGGCGGCGCCAGGGTGACGCGCTACGGCCAGCGCCTGATTCAGCTTTACGATCTTCTGGGCCAGATCCAGCAAAAAGCGTTTGATGTACTGAGTGATGACGATAGCGTTCCACTGGACAGTTTGCTGGCCGCCATTTCCCGCTTCTCGTTACAAACCAGCGCCCGCAACCAGTGGTTTGGTACGGTGACGGCGCGCGATAATCTTCAGATACAACAGCATGTTGAGATCCTGCTTGCCGATGGAACAACGCGTCTGAAAGCCGCAATCACCGCGCAGAGTGCAGAGCGCCTTGGCCTGGATGAAGGTAAAGAGGTGCTGGTGTTACTGAAAGCGCCATGGGTCAATATCACGCGTAACCCCGACACGGCACAGGCAGCGGATAACCAGCTATCGGGCGCAATCAGCCATATTGAACGCGGTAAGGCGCAATGCGAAGTGCTTATGACGCTGGCGGACGGACAATCACTCTGCGCGACGGTACCTTGCAGCGAGGCGGACGGCTTAGAAGAAGGTGCTGTCGTCACCGCATATTTCAACGCAGACCGGGTGATTATCGCCACATTGTGCTGAGCGCATTGACAACCGCGCTGACAGTGAGTATCCCTGACATCTGTTGCTGCAAAAAATGGGATAAATCATGGCATTATTGCATATTTCGCAAGGTACGTTTCGTCTTAGCGATACCCGGACGCTGGCGATTGCTGATTTGACAATACGCGCGGGTGAAAGCTGGGCGTTTGTTGGCACTAACGGCAGCGGTAAATCCGCGCTGGCCCGTGCGCTGGCGGGGGAGCTCACCCTCCTCAAAGGGGAATACCAGAGCGACGTTACGCGCCTGACGCGCCTCTCTTTTGAACAACTGCAAAAGCTGGTGAGCGACGAATGGCAGCGCAACAATACCGATTTACTCAGTCCTGGAGAAGAAGATACCGGCCGTACAACGGCGGAAATTATCCAGGATGAGGTGAAAGATCCTGCCCGCTGTCAGCGCCTGGCTGAACAGTTCGGCATTACCGCCCTGCTCAACCGACGCTTCAAATATCTTTCTACCGGCGAAACGCGGAAAACCCTGCTTTGCCAGGCGCTGATGAGCGAGCCTGAGCTGCTGATCCTCGACGAACCGTTCGACGGCCTTGACGTCCAGTCCCGGGCGCAGCTGGCGCATCTGCTGGGCTCGCTTAATCAGCAGGGATATACCCTTGTGCTGGTACTTAACCGCTTTGATGAGATTCCGGATTTTGTCCAGCATGCCGGTGTGCTGGCCGACTGCCATCTGACCGAGACGGGCGAAAAGTCGGCGCTGCTTAAGCAGGCGCTGATCGCCCAGCTCGCGCACAGTGAACAGCTCGACGGCATCACCCTTCCGGAACCCGATGCCCCGTCAGCCCGCCACGCGCTCGATCCTCACCAGCCACGCATCGTGCTGCGTGATGGTATCGTCTCTTATGACGACCGCCCGATCCTTAACCATCTTAGCTGGACGGTGAATCCGGGCGAGCACTGGCAGATTGTCGGCCCGAATGGCGCGGGAAAATCCACGCTGCTGAGCCTCATCACCGGCGACCATCCGCAGGGCTATAGCAACGATCTCACGTTGTTTGGCCGTCGTCGCGGCAGCGGTGAAACCATCTGGGATATTAAAAAACATATCGGCTACGTCAGCAGCAGCCTACATCTGGATTACCGGGTCAGTACCACGGTACGTAACGTGATCCTCTCCGGGTATTTTGACTCCATCGGAATTTATCAGGCGGTGTCGGACAAGCAGCACAAGCTGGCCCAGCAGTGGCTGGATATTCTGGGGATGGATAGCCGGGTGGCTGACGCGCCGTTTCACAGTTTGTCATGGGGGCAGCAGCGCCTGGCATTGATCGTTCGCGCGCTGGTAAAACACCCGACACTGTTAATTCTGGATGAGCCCCTGCAGGGTCTGGATCCGCTAAACCGCCAGCTGATTCGTCGCTTTGTGGATATTCTCATTGCCGAGGGTGAAACCCAACTGCTGTTTGTTTCACACCATGCCGAGGATGCCCCTTCCTGTATCACCCATCGTCTTGAGTTCATTCCGGACGGCGAGCGCTATCGCTACCTTCTCAGCCACATCGACTAACCGTGGAGGGCCCCGCCCTCCTCTTTTCAGATAACTTGCATCATTACAACACTATCTCTTTGATCTAGAATGGTCTGAGTGATTGGAAAAGCGAGTTTGAAAACGAGTGTAAACGATTCCACTATTTTATCCCATGTCACACTTTTAGCGTCTCTGTTATGCTATGGTTATTACATACCATAAGCCTAATGGAGCGAATCATGCGAGTTCTGGTAACAGGTGGTAGCGGTTACATAGGAAGTCATACCTGTGTGCAACTGCTGCAAAATGGTCACGATGTGATCATCCTCGACAACCTGTGCAATAGTAAGCGCAGCGTGCTGCCGGTGATTGAACGTCTTGGCGGGAAACAACCCACTTTCGTGGAAGGCGACATCCGCAACGAAGCGCTGATGACCGAAATCCTTCACGACCACGCCATTGAAGCGGTGATCCACTTCGCCGGTCTGAAAGCCGTCGGTGAATCCGTTGCGAAGCCGCTTGAGTATTACGACAACAACGTCAACGGTACCCTGCGTCTCATCTCCGCCATGCGTGCGGCGAACGTTAAAAACTTTATCTTCAGCTCCTCCGCCACCGTCTATGGCGATCAGCCAAAAATCCCCTACGTTGAAAGTTTCCCGACAGGCACGCCACAAAGCCCGTACGGCAAAAGCAAGCTGATGGTGGAACAGATCCTGACCGATCTGCAAAAAGCGCAGCCGGAATGGAGCATCGCCTTGCTGCGCTACTTCAACCCGGTCGGCGCCCATCCGTCTGGCGATATGGGTGAAGATCCGCAGGGCATCCCGAACAACCTGATGCCGTATATCGCCCAGGTGGCGGTAGGCCGTCGTGAGTCGCTGGCGATTTTTGGTAACGACTACCCAACCCAGGACGGCACCGGCGTGCGCGACTATATCCACGTGATGGATCTGGCCGACGGTCACGTTGCGGCCATGCAACAGCTGGCAGATAAACCGGGCGTGCATATTTACAACCTCGGCGCCGGGGTCGGCAGCAGCGTGCTGGACGTGGTTAACGCCTTCAGCAAAGCCTGCGGTAAGCCAGTGAACTACCACTTCGCACCGCGTCGTGATGGTGACCTGCCCGCTTACTGGGCGGATGCCACCAAAGCCGACAAAGAGCTTAACTGGCGTGTGACCCGCACGCTTGATGAAATGGCACAGGATACCTGGCACTGGCAGTCACGCCACCCGCAAGGCTATCCGGACTAAGGATCCTTCATGACTTCGTTTAATCCCGTCGATCATCCGCATCGTCGTTTTAACCCGTTAAGCGGACAATGGATTTTGGTGTCTCCGCATCGCGCCAAGCGCCCCTGGCAGGGGGCGCAAGAGACGCCTGCGAAACAAACGCTACCGCAGCATGACCCGGATTGCTTCCTGTGTCCGGGCAACACGCGCGTCACCGGAGATAAAAACCCGGACTACAAAGGCACCTTCGTCTTCACCAACGATTTTGCTGCGCTAATGACCGACACGCCGGACGCGCCCGCGAGCCATGACCCGCTGATGCGCTGTGAAAGCGCGCGGGGTACCAGCCGCGTGATCTGCTTCTCGCCCGATCACAGCAAAACGCTGCCGGAGCTGAGCGTTGAGGCACTGAAAGAGGTGATCGGCACCTGGCAGGCGCAAACCGCTGAGCTGGGGCAGACTTACCCGTGGGTGCAGGTATTTGAAAACAAAGGTGCGGCGATGGGCTGCTCCAACCCGCATCCGCACGGCCAGATCTGGGCGAACAGCTTCCTGCCTAACGAAGCCGAACGCGAAGACCGCCTGCAAAAAGCCTATTTCGAGGAAAACGGCTCACCCATGCTGGTTGATTACACCCAGCGTGAGCTGGCCGATGGCAGCCGTACCGTGGTGGAAACCGAACACTGGCTCGCCGTCGTACCTTACTGGGCCGCCTGGCCGTTTGAAACGCTGCTGTTGCCGAAAGCGCACATACAGCGTATGACCGATCTCAGCGACGCACAGCGCGACGACCTTGCGCTGGCGCTGAAGAAACTGACCAGCCGTTACGACAACCTGTTCCAGTGCTCTTTCCCGTATTCCATGGGCTGGCACGGCGCACCGTTTAACGGTGAAGAGAACCAACACTGGCAGCTGCATGCCCATTTCTATCCGCCACTGCTTCGCTCTGCGACGGTACGTAAGTTCATGGTGGGCTATGAAATGCTGGCGGAAACCCAGCGTGACCTGACGGCGGAACAGGCAGCCGAACGTCTGCGTGCCGTGAGTGACGTCCACTATCGCGAATCAGGAGTCTAAAAAATGAGTCTGAAAGATAAAACACAATCCCTGTTTGCTGAGAAATTTGGCTACCCTGCCACCCATGTTATTCAGGCGCCTGGCCGCGTCAATCTGATCGGTGAACATACTGACTACAACGACGGTTTTGTGCTGCCGTGTGCCATTGATTACCAGACGGTTATTAGTTGCGCAAAGCGCGACGACCGTAACGTCCGCGTAATAGCGGCGGATTACGGTAACGAAACCGACGAGTTTTCCCTTGATGCCCCCATTGTGACGCACGACAGCCAGCAGTGGTCTAACTATGTGCGCGGCGTGGTGAAGCATCTGCAGAAGCGTAACAAGAACTTTGGCGGTGCGGATTTAGTGATCAGCGGCAACGTGCCACAGGGCGCGGGCTTAAGCTCCTCTGCCTCTCTGGAAGTCGCCGTGGGGACCGTGTTCCAGCAGCTTTATCATCTGCCGCTGGACGGGGCGCAAATCGCCCTTAACGGTCAGGAAGCAGAAAACCAGTTCGTGGGCTGTAACTGCGGCATTATGGACCAGCTGATCTCCGCGCTGGGCAAAAAAGAGCACGCGCTGCTGATCGACTGCCGCTCGCTTGGCACCAAAGCCGTTCCGCTGCCCAAAGGCGCGGCTGTTGTGATTATCAACAGTAATTTTAAGCGCACGCTGGTGGGCAGCGAGTACAACACCCGCCGCGAGCAGTGTGAAACCGGTGCACGCTTCTTCCAGCAGCCCGCCCTGCGCGACGTGACGCTTGATGAATTCAATAAGGTTGCGCATGAGCTGGATCCGGTTGTCGCCAGACGCGTTCGTCACGTGCTGACGGAGAACGCCCGTACCGTTGAAGCCGCGTCCGCGCTGGCGAAAGGCGACCTGAAACGCATGGGAGAACTGATGGCTGAATCGCATGCCTCCATGCGCGATGACTTTGAAATCACCGTCCCGCAAATTGATACCCTGGTTGAGATCGTCAAAGCGACCATCGGCGATAAAGGCGGTGTGCGCATGACCGGCGGTGGCTTCGGGGGCTGCATCGTTGCGCTGGTGCCGGAAGAGCTGGTCCCTGCTGTACAGGATGCCGTGACGAAGCAGTACGAAGCAAAAACAGGTATTAAAGAAACCTTCTATGTATGTAAAGCATCACAAGGAGCCGGACAGTGCTAAACGAAACACCTACCCTCGCACCGGATGGTCTGCCGTATCGCCTGTTAACCCTGCGCAACCGCGCAGGGATGGTGGTTACGCTGATGGACTGGGGTGCAACCCTGCTCTCCGCCCGCGTACCGATGCCGGACGGCAGCGTGCGTGAAACGATGCTCGGCTGTGCATCGCCTGAGCAGTATGTTAACCAATCGGCTTTTCTGGGAGCGTCCGTCGGCCGCTATGCCAACCGCATCGCTAAAAGCCGTTTCGAACTCGACGGCGTGGCGTACCCTCTCCTTCCAAGTCAGGGTGAGAACCAGCTTCACGGCGGACCGGAAGGGTTTGATAAACGCCGCTGGAAAATTGTCCGTCAAAATGACAGCGAAGTGCTGTTCTCGCTGGATTCACCTGATGGCGATCAGGGCTTCCCGGGCAACCTTATCGCCTCAGCACGCTTCACGCTAACCGACGACAACCGAATCGCCATCGAATACCGTGCCACGGTCGACAAGCCGTGTCCGGTTAACCTGACTAACCATGCCTACTTTAATCTGGACGGCAACCAGTGCGACGTGCGCAACCACAAGCTGCAAATCCTTGCGGACGCGTACCTGCCGGTTGACGAAATGGGCATACCGTATAAGGGCCTGAAGCAGGTGAACGACACCAGCTTCGACTTCCGCAATGCGAAAGCTATCGCACAGGATTTCCTGAGTGATGACGATCAGCGCAAGGTGAAAGGCTACGACCACGCTTTCCTGTTGCAGGCCAAAGGCGATCTCAGCCAGCCCGCCGCGCAGGTCTGGTCTGCTGATGAGAAGCTGCAGATGACCGTTTATACCACCGCCCCTGCCCTGCAGTTCTACTCAGGTAACTATCTTGGCGGCACAACGGCACGCGAACACAATGAATACAGCGACTGGCAGGGTCTGGCACTGGAGAGCGAGTTCCTGCCTGACAGCCCGAATCATCCGGAATGGCCGCAGCCAGATTGCGTTCTGCGCCCGGGTGAAGAGTACGTGAGCGTCACCGAGTATCATTTCATTCCGCGCGCTTAACGACAGGCCCTCACATAGAGGGCTTTTTTCTGCTCCCCTTGCTGAAAATAGCGCCGATCGCAGACAAAATCATAACCCTGGATTCACAAGCATCTTACACTCGGAGACTATTTTCGCTATGGTTAGGGTTAAGCGTTGCTGCTGGCCTGGCCACAGCAATATAATGAGAATTGTTATCATTCTAAAAATGCTTGAGGAGTAAGAGATGGCTATTACTAAGCTGGTCCTGGTGCGTCACGGCGAAAGCCAGTGGAACAACGAAAACCGCTTTACCGGTTGGTACGACGTTGATCTGTCTGAGAAAGGCGTAAGCGAAGCAAAAGCAGCAGGTAAACTGCTGAAGGAAGAAGGCTTCAGCTTTGATTTTGCTTACACCTCTGTGCTGAAACGCGCCATCCACACGCTGTGGAACGTGCTCGACGAACTGGATCAGGCCTGGCTGCCGGTTGAGAAATCCTGGAAACTGAACGAGCGTCACTACGGTGCGCTGCAGGGTCTCAACAAAGCCGAAACCGCTGAGAAATACGGTGACGAGCAGGTTAAACAGTGGCGTCGCGGCTTCGCGGTAACCCCACCAGAGCTGACCAAAGATGACGAGCGCTACCCGGGCCACGACCCGCGTTACGCGAAACTGACTGACGCTGAGCTGCCAACCACCGAAAGCCTGGCGCTGACCATCGACCGCGTTGTGCCTTACTGGAACGAAACCATTCTGCCACGCCTGAAAAGCGGTGAGCGCGTGATCATCGCCGCTCACGGTAACTCCCTGCGTGCGCTGGTGAAATACCTGGACAACATGGGTGAAGACGAAATTCTTGAACTGAACATCCCAACTGGCGTACCGCTGGTGTATGAGTTCGACGAAAACTTCAAACCAATCAAACACTACTATCTGGGTAACGCGGATGAAATCGCAGCGAAAGCCGCGGCTGTCGCGAACCAGGGTAAAGCGAAGTAATTTTCGCCAGACATAAAAAAAGCGCGGAACCTTCCGCGCTTTTTTATTTCTGCCTCAGGACTTAACCGCGACGTGCTTTCACCGCGTTCGCCAGCTGACGCAGGAGGGTGTCGGTATCGTCCCAGCCGATGCAGGCATCCGTGACGCTCTTGCCGTACACCAGCGGCTCGCTGCCTTCCAGGTTCTGGTTACCTTCGACCAGATGGCTTTCAATCATCACGCCAATCACCGCCTTCTCACCGCCGGCAATCTGCTGACAGACATCAGCCCCGACGTCCATCTGCTTTTTAAACTGCTTGCTGGAGTTGGCATGGCTGAAATCGATCATCACCTGCGGTGGCAGCCCGGCTTTTTCCAGCCCGACCTTCACGTCGGCCACATGTTTTGCACTGTAGTTTGGCTCTTTGCCGCCACGCAGAATAATATGGCAATCCCCGTTACCGCTGGTGTTCACGATGGCGGAATGACCCCATTTGGTCACAGACAGGAAGCAGTGCGGTGCACCCGCTGCGTTAATGGCGTCGATAGCCACCTTAATGGTGCCGTCGGTGCCGTTTTTAAAACCAACCGGACAAGAGAGACCGGATGCCAGTTCGCGGTGAACCTGAGATTCCGTGGTACGGGCACCAATTGCGCCCCAGCTCATCAAATCAGCCAGGTATTGTGGCGTGATCATGTCCAGGAACTCACCGGCAGCAGGCAGGCCACTGTCGTTGATCTCCAGCAGCAGCTTGCGCGCAATACGCAGACCGTCGTTGATCTGGAAGCTGTTATCCATGTGCGGATCGTTAATGAGCCCTTTCCAGCCAACGGTCGTACGCGGTTTTTCAAAATAGACGCGCATGACGATTTCCAGCTCATCCTTCAGCTCTTCGCGCAGCTGAAGCAGCCTTGCCGCATACTCTTTTGCCGCAGCAGGATCGTGGATAGAGCATGGACCAATCACCACCAGAAGACGATCGTCATTACCTTTCAGGATCTTATGGATCGCTTTGCGAGCATGAGAAACCGTGTTTGCGGCATTTTCAGTGGCGGGGAATTTCTCAAGGAGCGCTACAGGAGGTAATAACTCATTGATCTCTTTAATGCGTAAATCGTCGTTCTGATAATTCATTTTCTTTCCAGCTCTGCCATATCTTTAGTAATGAAAGCAATCCTTTCAATCTATCTTGTCGACCAGGAAGTGTAAACACGGTTTTACACTTCACGCAGATAATTCCTGGAATTCGCCTAAAAATCGCCACAAAATAGCGAAAAATGAGATCTAACCTAAGCTTTTTAACTGTAACAACCAATTTTATACGCCTAAACGCGATTCCCTACTGACGTAAGTCCGTAAGGCGGAATCTTTCGCCTCTAAAAAGATGCACTGTTGGAGAAAGTTATCCAGCGTAACGACAAGAACAGGAGCACCATGATGAAAATGACAAAACTGGCAACCCTCTTCCTGACCGCCACTCTCACCCTGGCAAGCGGCAGCGTCCTGGCTGCTGAAACGGGCACCTCAGACAGCAACGGTGATGCCAATGCGGCAGCAGAAGCAGGCCAGGTCGCCCCTGATGCGAAACAAAATATCGCCCCAAATAATGTCGATAACAGCCAGATCAATACCGGCAACACCAATACCGGCGGCACCATGCTGCATCCGAACGGCAGTGATTCCGGCACCATGAATCACGACAATATGAGTTCAGATGAAGTTCATAAGAACTCAATGTGTAAGGACGGCAAATGTCCCGACCCTAACGACAAAGTGGGTAACGATGCCAATACCAAAACCGATGGCACAACCCAGTAAGTCGTCAGTGCTTTAAATGCGAAAGGAGAGCCCAGGCTCTCCTTTCTTTTTGGAGTAACCTGTTAAAAACGCTACACTAAAAAATAACGAAACAGGAAAGCAGACATGGCGCACACCCACTCACACGCATCTTCTCCCGGAAATGACAACGTAAAACGACTCATGCTGGCCTTCGGCGTTACGGCCACGTTTATGGTTATCGAGGTCATTGGCGGTCTGGTCTCCGGCTCGCTGGCGTTGCTGGCTGATGCCGGGCACATGCTGACCGATGCCGCAGCGCTACTCTTCGCTCTGCTAGCAGTGCAATTTGCTCGTCGTCCTCCGAACGCACGCCATACCTTCGGCTGGTTGAGGCTGACTACGCTTGCCGCGTTTGTTAACGCCATCGCGCTGGTGGTCATTACTATTCTTATCGTCTGGGAAGCCATCCAACGCTTCAGGCACCCGCAGCCAATAGCCGGAACGACAATGATGGTGATTGCCGTCGCGGGGCTGCTGGCAAATATTCTGGCATTCTGGATTTTGCATCGCGGCAGCGGGGAAAAGAACCTCAACGTGCGCGCTGCTGCCCTGCATGTGCTGGGGGATTTGCTCGGCTCAGTCGGGGCGATAGTCGCCGCGCTGGTGATCCTCTATACCGGCTGGACGCCAGTCGACCCGATTCTCTCCGTGCTGGTATCGTGTCTGGTTTTACGTAGCGCCTGGAGTCTGCTGAAGGAGAGCGTCAATGAACTCCTTGAAGGGGCACCCGCATCCATGGACATTGACGAGCTGAAGCGTAACCTGCGCCGTTCTGTCCCGGAAGTGCGCAATGTTCATCATGTGCATGTCTGGCAGGTAGGTGAAAAACCGGTGATGACGCTACACGTTCAGGTGATCCCACCTCACGATCACGATGCATTACTGGAACGCATTCATCACTTCCTGGAACATCATTACGAGATTGGCCACGCCACCGTCCAGATGGAGTATCAGGCCTGTAACGGGCCGGACTGCCACCTTAACGAGGCGCAGCCCGACCATTCACACCATCATCACCATTAGCGGGAAAGCGCGTGAGAGCCTCGCTCACGCGCGCTCTTAATCCACATACGGCTGCCATTCAGGGCAATGAAGGTCAGCAGCAGATATTCCAGCGACATCGCATAGACGCCCTGCAGCGCGAAAACGACCACGCTGATAACGTTGATGATGACCCACAGCAGCCAGTTCTCAACGTATTTACGGGTCATCAGGATCATCGCCGCAATTGACAGCACCATCATGCAGGAATCCCAGAACGGGAAAGCATCCGGCTGAAGTTCTGGCATCGTTACGCTCAGGCCGATACCGGACATAGCCGAAACGGCCACGCGGGTCAGGAAGGCAAACACCGGGTTGATATAAACGGTCATGAAACCAATAGCAACCACGCAAGCGACAAACCAGGCAATGGCTTTCGGCAGGGGTAGCCAGCGGATCTGTAGCTCAGCCTCCTGCTGGCTGTTCTGCCGCGACCATGCGTACCAGCCGTAAATATTGGCGGCGAAGAAGAACAACTGCAAAAGCAGGCTGGCGTACAGCTGGATCTGGAAGAAGATAATCGCAAACAGCGTAACGTTAATCAGCCCGAACGCGTAATTGCTGATTTTCTCCAGGCTTGCCAGCCAGATGCAGAGTAAACCCGCCAGCGTGCCGACGGCCTCAATCCATGACAGGTCATAGCCACCTGCACCAATCGGTATATGAACCAGAATGTTCTGCGTGCTAAAAAAATCCATCTTTTCCCCGGAACGTTTTGAATTAAGTACGTAGTGTAGCCGCAAAATCCAGCATGCGGTTAAGCGGAATTAACGCACCTTCGCGCAGCGCAGCATCGACATGAATTTCATGCGCGGCGCCGCCCGTCTCCAGCCCTTCGGCAATCGCTTTCAGACCGTTCATCGCCATCCACGGGCAATGCGCGCAGCTGCGACACGTCGCGCCCTCGCCTGCCGTTGGGGCTTCAAGGAGCTCTTTCTCCGGCACGGCCTGCTGCATCTTATAAAAGATACCGCGATCGGTCGCCACGATGAGCTGCTTGTGCGGCAGCGTTCTGGCCGCGTTGATAAGCTGGCTGGTTGAACCCACGGCATCCGCCATGTCGACAATGGACTGGGGTGATTCAGGGTGAACAAGAATGGCGGCGTCAGGATAAAGCGCCTTCATGCGTGCCAGCGCCTGGGTTTTGAATTCGTCGTGCACAATACAGGCCCCCTGCCAGCAGAGGACGTCAGCGCCTGTCTGCTTCTGAACATAATTGCCGAGATGTCGGTCAGGTCCCCAGATAATTTTCTCACCCAGGCTGTCCAGATGCTCAATCAGCTCAACGGCGATGCTGGAAGTCACGACCCAGTCTGCCCGCGCTTTTACCGCCGCGGAGGTGTTGGCATAAACCACCACGGTACGGTCAGGATGGGCGTCGCAGAAGGCGGTGAACGCGTCAATCGGGCAGCCAAGATCGAGCGAACACTCGGCATTCAGCGTCGGCATCAAAATGGTTTTTTCCGGGCTGAGAATTTTCGCCGTTTCGCCCATAAAACGCACGCCAGCAACAAGCAGCGTGGAAGCAGGATGTTTTGCGCCAAAGCGCGCCATCTCCAGAGAGTCAGAGATGCAGCCCCCGGTCTCTTCCGCCAGTTGCTGGATTTCCGGGTCGGTGTAGTAATGCGCCACCATCACCGCGTCTCGCTCTTTCAGAAGACGTTTGATCTTCTCGCGGTAGAACTGTTTTTCGTCCTGGCTTAGCGGAACAGGTTTTGGCGGAAACGGATAGATGGCGGCTTCGGGATCAAACATCACACTCATTATGGCTTCTCGTTTTACGGGCTTAACAATATTGCCTTTCTTTTGCCTGACATAGCAAAACGCATGGCAATTGTGTTTTGTATACTAAACAAGATAGCGAATCTGGAGTGAAAAGTCACCGGGAATAGAGGTGTGGAGCATTTATAGAATTGCAGATAGCAAAAAGGCGCCTTTAGGGCGCCTTTCTACATTGGTGGGTCGTGCAGGATTCGAACCTGCGACCAATTGATTAAAAGTCAACTGCTCTACCAACTGAGCTAACGACCC
>NZ_KI973205.1:0-434632 GCF_000534515.1 Enterobacter sp. MGH 37 | reverse complement strand
TTAAGTGGTGGGTCGTGCAGGATTCGAACCTGCGACCAATTGATTAAAAGTCAACTGCTCTACCAACTGAGCTAACGACCCACTTTTACGCTGTTTTCACGTTGTTTGATATCCCGTGGCAACGGCGGCATATATTACTGATTTAAGAATTCTGCGCAACAAAAATTTCGATGAAGATCACTTAACTGCTTACGAATCATGCTGCACGACCAGAAATAACGCGATTTCTGGTCATGCGATAATCACCCCATCGAATTCAGACGTTTTTGCGCCTGTTTGGCACCTTCGGTACCAGGGAATTTGGCGACCACCTGCTGATAAACCGCTTTGGCTTTCGCAGTGTCACCTTTGTCCTGCATGATCACGCCAACCTTATACATCGCATCTGGCGCTTTCGGCGATTTTGGGTAATTTTTCACCACGGAGGCAAAATAAAACGCCGCATCATCCTTTTTACCCTTGTTGTAATTCAACTGACCAAGCCAGTAATTGGCATTTGGCTGGTAGGTTGAATCAGGGTATTTCTTAACAAAGTTCTGAAACGCAGCAATCGCGTCGTCCTGACGAGATTGATCCTGCACGAGGGCAATGGCCGCATTGTAATCCGTATTCGCGTCACCGCTCTGTACAGGCGCGCCTGTGGAAGCGGAAGCATCCGCAGACGGCGCGGGCGCGGATGTCGCCGCTCCGCTCTGATCGCCTGCTGCGGGTTGTGCTGCTGCACCACCACCGCTGCTCAGGCTATCTATCTGCAACAAGATTTGCTTCTGACGTTCCACAACTTGGTTAAGCTGATACTGACTTTCCTGAATCTGACCGCGGAGTGAGTCAATATCGTTTTGGTTATCGGAAAGTTGTTGCTGGAGTTGGGTTAAAAGCTGACTGTGAGCGTTAGAAATACGCTCGAGTTGAGTGACCCGGTCTTCTACCGAGCCTGAGCCGACACTACTGATTGGTGCCTGAGCAAAAGCGGCCCAGGGGGCCGCTATTCCAACCAGTAACGACAGACTCAACAGATGATGTCTGAAGTTACTGCTCATGCCATTCTCTTAGTAAACCAGTACGGCACGACGGTTTTTGGAGTAAGCCGCTTCGTCGTGACCCAGTACTGCAGGTTTTTCTTTACCGTAAGAAACGATGGAGATCTGATCAGCAGAAACGCCTTTACCCTGCAGGTACATTTTAACAGCGTTAGCACGACGTTCACCCAGGGAGATGTTGTACTCTGGGGTACCACGTTCGTCCGCGTGACCTTCTACGGTGACTTTGTAAGATGGGTTGCTACGCAGGAAGTTAGCGTGAGCATCCAGCATCGCAGCGAAGTCAGAACGGATGTCGTATTTATCCAGATCGAAGTAAACGATGTTGTTCTGCTGCAGCTGCTGCATCTGAAGACGCGCCTGCTCTTCAGAAGACATGTTGCCATTGCCGTTCGCGTCCATACCGGTACCGGCACCCATCATGCCTTCGCCGCTCTGGTCATTGCTTGCGTTCTTGTTAGAAGAACACGCTGCGATTGCCATTACAGGCAGAGCGATCATCAGCCCCTTCAGCACTTTGTTCAGTTGCATTTCTATGATTCCTTTAGTAATCAATTAATTATTATTTACAGATACGGCGACCAGGCAGGTGATTTTACCTGTCCATCAGTGGCCGGAATACGCGCTTTGAAACGCCCATCTGTAGAAACCAGATTCAGCACAGATCCCATCCCCTGAGAAGAGCTGTAGATTACCATAGTGCCGTTAGGTGCCAGACTTGGCGTTTCATCCAGGAACGTTGACGACAGAACTTGAACGCCACCCGCTACCAGATCTTGTTTGGCAATGTGCTGCTGCCCACCGTTGGAGCTGACCATTACCATGAATTTACCGTCGCTGCTCACGTCTGCGTTCTGGTTCTGCGAACCTTCCCAGGTAATACGCTGCGGAGCACCGCCGTTGATGTTTACTTTATAGATTTGTGGACGGCCAGCCTGGTCAGAGGTAAACGCCAGGTTTTGACTGTCCGGGAACCATGAAGGTTCGGTGTTGTTGCTGCGACCATCGGTCACCTGGCGGATCTGGCCAGAGCCAATATCCATCACATACAGGTTCAGGCTACCGGTTTTAGACAGCGCAAAGGCCAGTTTAGAGCCGTCCGGAGAGAAGGAAGGCGCACCGTTGTGACGTGGGAACGACGCTACCTGACGCACAGCACCGTTAGCCAGCGTCTGGATAACCAGCGCAGAACGACCGCTCTCGAAAGTCACGTATGCCAGTTTAGAACCGTCCGGAGACCAGGCTGGAGACATCAGCGGCTGGGAAGAACGTTTCACCAGGAACTGGTTGTAGCCGTCGTAGTCAGAGACGCGCAGCTCATACGGGAACTGACCGCCGTTGGTCTGCACCACATAAGCAATACGGGTACGGAACGCACCTTTAATGCCGGTCAGTTTTTCGAATACCGCATCGCTGGCCGCGTGAGCCGCGTAGCGCAGGTACTGTTTAGTGACCTTGTAAGAGTTCTGTGCCAGAACGGTACCCGGTGCACCGCCGGTATCTACCAGCTGCCAGGCCACGTTGTAAGAGCCGTCCGGGTTAGGGGTAACCTGACCCACAACGACCGCATCAATACCCAGCGCAGACCATGCAGCAGGCTGTACTTCCTGTGCGCTGCCCGGCTGCTGAGGCAGACGAGAACGATCTAACGGGTTGAATTTACCGCTGTTACGCAGGTCAGCCGCCACGATGCCACCGGCATCTTCAGGTGCAGCGCCAGGACCGGCCCACTGGAACGGAACAACACCGATTGGGCGTGCCGAGTCCACCCCCTGGGTGATCTCGATACGTACTTCTGCGTGCAGCACAGCTGCCCACAGCATTAAAAAACTAAATGCTACACGTAATGCCTGCTTCATCATATCTCCCTTATCCGGGTAACCTTACCCACGATAATTTAGCAGAATGTTAACAAACTCAAATAGACAAAACTACACGATCCTGGCTATGACAATAGTCGGTTTTCTATACTTCCCAAAGGAAAGACGATCACAGCTTAAAGTCTAGTTTGGCATCTTTTATCTTATCGTAAACAGCCTCACTCGGCGGTTTAGGAATGTTCGCCGATCTTGCTGCGGCTAACGCTGCCTGACAAAGCGCAGGATCGCCCCCTTCAGAAGTGACGCTTTTCAACCGTCCATCTGGGGCAAGATTGATATGCAGCACGCACTGTTTGCCCTGATACAGGCCCGCATCAAACAGACGGCTTTGGATCGCCACCTGAATCTGCTTCGCATAAGCGCTGATATCTGCACCCGTTGCCCCGCCGTTGGCGCCGGAGGTCCCGCTGTCTTTAGACGGCTGACCGTTCCCTTTCGCCCCGCCACCCGCTTTTGGTGCGTTCTTACCTGAACTCAGGTCGCCCAGCAAATCGTCGACGCCGGCAGCCGCAGCCGCTTTATCTGCAGCGGCCTTTTTGGCAGCGGCTTTTTCAGCCGCAGCTTTCTTTTCGGCAGCCGCTTTTTTATCAGCAGCAGCTTTTTCAGCCGCAGCCGCTTTTTCAGCCGCGGCCTTCTCGGCAGCAGCCGCTTTCTTCGCAGCGTCAGCCGCTGCTTTCTTCTCTGCTTCCTGAGCGGCTTTCTTCGCCGCTTCGGCTTCAGCTTTCTTCTGAGCGTCAGCAGCCGCTTTCTTCGCCGCTTCGGCTTCGGCTTTCTTCTGAGCATCAGCAGCGGCTTTCTTCGCGGCTTCGGCTTCAGCTTTTTTCTGGGCATCGGCAGCCGCTTTCTTCGCTGCTTCAGCCGCTAATTTTGCCTGGGCATCAGCCTTCGCTTTGGCATCCGCTGCGGCTTTAGCGGCCGCTTCTTCCGCCTGCTTTTGCTGCTCCTGCGCTTTTTTCGCGGCCTCTTCAGCTTGCTTTTGCTGTTCCGCCTGCTCTTTCGCCGCTTCCTGCGCCTGCAAACGTTCTTTCTCAAGCTGCTTCAGACGTTCCTGCTCCGCGGCCTGCTTTTCACGCAGCTCTTCCGCTTGCTGTTGCGCCTGTTTTTCACGCTGTTCTTCAGCCCGTTTTGCACTCGCCTTCTGCTGCTGTTGGCGATTATAGTTTTGCACTACCGCACCGGGATCCACCATAACGGCATCGATGGAAGACCCTCCACCGCCGCCTGATGCATCAATATGCTCATCGAACGAACTCCAGATCAGCGCTGCAAAAAGAATCACGTGCAGTACTGCGGAGACGATTATCGCTCGCTTAAGCTTGTCGTTCTGTTCGGTTGCCTTTGACACTATCGGTTCCCAAAAACTACGCGGATGATCAAATAGGTTGAGTCATTAAGCCAACTGACTTAACACCCGCACTATGTAGCAAGTTCAGCGCTTTAATAATTTCATCGTAGGGTACGTCTTTCGCGCCACCGATTAAGAAGACCGTTTTCGGATTTGACTCCAGGCGACGCTGCGCCTCAGCTATCACCTGCTCCGGTGGAAGCTGATCCATACGATCTTTTTCTACCACCACGCTGTACTGCCCTACGCCGGAAACTTCAATGATGACCGGAGGATCGTCATTGGTGCTCACCGCCTGTGATTCTGACGCATCCGGCAGATCCACCTCCACGCTCTGGGTTATGATTGGCGCTGTTGCCATGAAGATCAGCAGCAGTACCAACAGGACGTCCAGCAGTGGAACGATATTGATTTCGGACTTGAGCTCGCGACGACCTCGTCCACGCGATCTGGCCATGGTTTACCCCTTGTTGCTCTCGGTGCTGGTAAACGCCTGACGGTGCAGAATCGCAGTGAACTCTTCCATAAAGTTGTCGTAGTTCAGTTCCAGTTTGTTCACGCGCTGGTTCAGGCGGTTGTAAGCCATTACCGCCGGGATTGCCGCAAACAGACCGATAGCGGTCGCAATCAGTGCTTCAGCGATACCCGGTGCAACCATCTGCAACGTCGCCTGCTTCACCGCACCCAGCGCGATAAAGGCGTGCATGATCCCCCATACTGTACCAAACAGGCCGATATACGGGCTGATGGAGCCGACAGTACCGAGGAAAGGAATGTGCGTTTCAAGATTTTCCAGCTCACGGTTCATGGAGATACGCATCGCACGAGAAGCGCCTTCCACAACCGCTTCCGGCGCATGGTTATTTGCGCGATGCAGGCGAGCAAACTCTTTGAAGCCGCTATAGAAAATTTGTTCGGAGCCGGTCAGGTTTTCACGGCGCCCCTGGCTCTCCTGATACAGGCGAGAAAGCTCAATACCCGACCAGAACTTATCTTCAAACGCTTCCGCTTCACGGCCAGCAGCATTGAGGATACGCGTTCTCTGGATGATGATGGCCCAGGATGCGATTGAAAAACCAATCAAAATCAACATGATAAGTTTAACCAGAAGGCTTGCCTTCAGGAACAAATCAAGGATATTCATGTCAGTCACTGCTTAAACTCCGCGACAATAGACTTAGGAAGCGCACGAGGCTTCATTATGGTTGGATCAACACAAACAATCAGTACTTCAGCTGAGTTCAGTACGGTGTTCTCTGCGTTGACTATCCGCTGCGTGAAAACCAGTGAGGTCCCGCGCATTGATGTAATTTCAGTTTGGACTTCGAGCATGTCGTCGAGTCTGGCAGGCGCAAAATACTCAAGCGTCATCTTGCGTACCACGAAGGCAACTCGCTCAGCCAACAGCACCTGTTGACTAAAGTGATGATGGCGCAGCATCTCTGTGCGTGCCCGTTCATAAAAAGCAACGTAGCTGGCGTGGTAAACCACACCACCGGCATCGGTATCTTCGTAATAGACACGAACCGGCCATCGAAACAGCGTTGTATTCACTTTACATCCCAGTAATACAAGAAAAGTTGGAGCTTTCAAACTTCGCTACTATACGCGCGGGAAAGATGGTTTGGAATGGGAGAAAGTAAACGGAGAGTAAATTTTTATGGGCTCGGGTAAGCCCATATCGTTATAGGACATTTCTTATTCAGAAGAAGAAGAAAATCAAACCGGCGAGGAGAACCAGATCGGCAATCAGCGGGCAGAAAATGCCCTGCCAGTGTACCGCTTTCGGACGAAAGCCCACGCCGTGGATCACCCCAGCACACACTGCCCACATAATGAGGAAGCCATGCCAGATTTCCAGTTCGCTGGTTTTTGCCGCGAAACGCGACGGGTCCCAGAAGATGCAGCCTGCCAGCAGTAATGCCATCACTAAAGAAAGCGCCCGTAACGGGCGCTTATCCATTACCGCGTAAAGCGTCGCGATAATATTCATCAGTGTTTTTCTTCACCCGCTTTCGTCGCTTCAACATGCTCAAGCGCCAGGGCGGTGATGACACCAAAAGCACAGGCAAGAAGCGTCCCTAAAATCCATGCGAAATACCACATATTCAGCTCCTTACTTAGTACATAGAGTGGGTGTTGCTTTCGATATGTTCTTTGGTGATACGACCGAACATTTTCCAGTAACACCAGATGGTGTAAGCCAGAACAATCGGAACGAACACGCAAGCAACGTAAGTCATTAAGTTCAGCGTCATATGGCTGGAGGTTGCATCCCACATGGTCAGGCTAGCATTCAGCATGGTGCTGGATGGCATGACGAATGGGAACATGGCAATACCCGCCGTCAGGATGATGCACGCCAGGGTCAGCGAGGAGAACAGGAACGCCAGCGCGCCTTTCTCCAGACGAGACGTCAGCATGGTCAGCAGCGGCAGCAGTACCCCCAGAGCCGGGATCGCCCACAGCGCAGGCATGTTATTAAAGTTCACCAGCCATGCGCCAGCCTGACGCGTCACTTCTTTGGTCAGCGGGTTAGACGGTGCCGTATGGTTGATCGCAGACGTCACGACATAACCATCAATACCGTACACCACCCATACGCCTGCCAGTGCGAAGCAAACCAGCGTCACCAGTGCAGCAACCTGAGCCGTCGCACGGGAACGCAGGTGCAGTTCACCCACAGTACGCATCTGCAGGTATGTTGCGCCCTGCGTGATGATCATCGCTACGCTCACCACACCCGCCAGCAGACCAAATGGATTCAGCAACTGGAAGAAGTTACCGGTGTAGTAAAGACGCATGTATTCGTCCAGGTGGAACGGTACACCCTGCAACAGGTTACCGAACGCCACGCCGATCACTAGCGGTGGAACGAAGCTACCAATGAAGATGCCCCAGTCCCACATGTTGCGCCAGCGGGTGTCTTCAATCTTGGAACGGTAGTCGAAACCGACCGGACGGAAGAATAAAGAGGCCAGCACCAGAATCATCGCCACATAGAAGCCGGAGAACGCAGCCGCGTAGACCATCGGCCAGGCAGCAAACAGCGCGCCGCCTGCGGTGATCAGCCACACCTGGTTACCGTCCCAGTGCGGGGCGATGGAGTTGATCATGATTCGACGCTCGGTGTCATTACGACCGAGGAAACGAGTGAGCATCCCCACCCCCATGTCGAAACCATCGGTGACAGCGAAACCGATCAGCAGAACGCCAATCAGCAGCCACCAGATAAAACGCAATACTTCATAATCGATCATTTGATGACTCCTGTCTTAGCGTGCCGGCTGAGTAGTCGCAGTGGACTGCTCGTAGTGATAGCGACCGGTTTTCAGGCTGCTTGGGCCAAGGCGCGCGAACTTGAACATCAGGAACAGTTCAGCCACCAGGAACAGGGTGTACAGACCGCAAATCAGCAGCATGGAGAAGATCAGGTCGCCTGCAGTCAGGGAAGAGTTCGCTACCGCCGTTGGCAGTACCTCACCAATGGCCCATGGCTGACGGCCATACTCCGCAACAAACCAGCCGGATTCGATAGCGATCCACGGCAGTGGAATACCGTACAGCGCCGTGCGCAGCAGCCATTTTTTCTCGCCGATGCGGTTACGAATGACGGACCAGAAGGAAGCCGCAATGATCAGCAGCATGATGATGCCGCAGCCCACCATGATACGGAATGCGAAGTACAGTGGCGCAACACGCGGAATGGAGTCTTTGGTCGCCATCTGGATCTGCGCTTCCGTCGCATCAGAAACGTTCGGGGTATAGCGTTTCAGCAGTAGACCGTAACCCAGATCTTTCTTCACGTCGTTGAACTGGTCACGTACCGCCTGATCGGTCGAACCGGCACGCAGCTGTTCCAGCAGCGAGTAGGCTTTCATACCGTTACGGATACGCTCTTCGTGCTGAACCATCAGCTCTTTCAGACCAGTGACCTGCTTATCAACAGAACGGGTGGCGATGATACCCAGCGCGTAAGGGATCTGAATCGCGAAGCGGTTTTCCTGCGCGTCCTGATCGGGAATACCGAACAGCGTAAAGGCAGCAGGCGCGGGTTGAGTTTCCCATTCAGCTTCGATTGCAGCCAGTTTGGTTTTCTGCACGTCACCCATTTCGTAACCGGATTCATCACCCAGAACGATAACAGAGAGGATGGCAGCCATACCGAAGCTTGCAGCGATAGCAAAGGAGCGCTTAGCAAAGGCGAAGTCACGACCGCGCAGCATGTAGTAAGAGCTGATGCCCAGAATGAACATCGCGCCGCACACGTAACCAGAAGCCACGGTGTGAACGAATTTCACCTGTGCAACCGGGTTCAGGACCAGCTCGGCAAAGCTGACCATCTCCATACGCATGGTCTCGAAGTTGAAATCAGACGCGATGGGGTTCTGCATCCAGCCGTTCGCCACCAGGATCCACAGCGCGGACAGGTTCGAACCTAATGCCACCAGCCAGGTGACGGCCATATGCTGAACTTTACCCAGACGGTCCCAGCCGAAGAAGAACAGACCTACAAAGGTGGATTCGAGGAAGAAGGCCATCAGACCTTCAATGGCCAGAGGCGCACCGAAGATGTCCCCTACATAGTGGGAATAATATGACCAGTTAGTCCCGAACTGGAACTCCATGGTCAGACCGGTGGCCACGCCCAGTGCGAAGTTGATACCAAACAACTTGCCCCAGAACTTGGTCATATCTTTATAAATCTGTTTGCCGGAGAGGACGTAAACCGTTTCCATAATGGCCAGCAGGAACGCCATACCGAGCGTCAGCGGCACAAACAGGAAGTGGTACATCGCGGTCAAGGCAAACTGTAAGCGCGACAGTTCGACTACGTCTAACATTATGACTCCTTGCTCATCGCATGAAGACTCCGAGAGTGAACCCCGTCAGAAGAGATCCACACGCATGCCCCAATACAAATTATTCGCATCCTGGTCGTCGTTATTACCCTGAAGAAGGATAAAAACGATGACGTCAGGTTACAAATAGGTTAATAAAAAACTCAAATTGATCCCGCAAATATAATACGCTGCAAAACCCTTACAATAAACAGGTTTTTATTGAATCACATTTACGTTTTTCGACGGCGATCAATTTATAGCAAAATTACCACTTTTCGGCCATTTTGATCGGGAACAATTTAGCGCTTTTCAACGCCTTTTTCCAAGGATTAAACATTGATTTAAATCAAAAACCAGCAGCAATGTTAATCATGTTTAATCGCGGTGAGAATGGTAAAAACCATGTTAACGATATGTACACGCAAGGATGTGATAGGTTATCGAAGAAGGAAAAAATATAAACAGAAGTGATTTTTATTAACGCGAGAGAAATTGTCCTTTTCAAGCGCGACCAACAATAAAGCGTAGTCGAGCCAGATTATTTTTCCATTGCTTTTCTGCAACCCTTAGAAATTACATTTAATTTACCTTTATCACCCCATAAGTTAACACCAGGGTGTGACTATTCAATGAAAAAAGGCCGCTAACGCTGCAGCCTTTTTATCACTGTTTTCAGCCGACAAGCACGCTAAAGGTGCGTGACTGTCCAGGCCTGAATACCCCGGCAATGCCCTCGCCTTCATGCTGCGCTAACACCTGTTCATTCATGTCCGTTTCGCAGCACCGTTTCACCGTCGGATTCACAGATAACGTCGCATCACATGCGCTGGACGCTGACGGGTTAAACAGACGAAGAATAAGCTCATCACGATCTTCCGCCTTTTTGAGAGCACTGAGCACACATCCCGTTGGCGAAAGCGCTAACAAACTGTAACTTTCCGGCGTGGTAAACGGTGCGCGATTCAGTTTCATGGCATCCCAGGGAATTTTGTTGTAGCACTGTACGGGCGTTAACCACGATTTAGCCTGCTGCGCGACACCCGCATTTTCCGGCGTACCGCTGAAACTGAAGAGACTAAAGCGACAGCTTAACGCGCCCCGAACCTGGGAGTCAGGAACGGGCAGTTTGATCCCTGATGGTCTGCCGGGACGCAACAGCAAATCTTCTTTGCCGAGTAGCCCCACGCCACGCAACAAGGTTACGGCAAAGGCTTTTTTATCCTCGCCCACCACTTCAAATTCGCGCAGTCCCTCGGTGAACAGCGCCAGCCCGTTTCGTTTCTCCTGCAGGACGGCGTAATTGAGTAAGTTCCAGACGGGAACCGGCGCTTCTTTCCAGCCCTCCTCCTGCCAGTTTTGCATGGCGGGATCCTGCGCAGCACGCGTGACCGTACCAAACTGCGTATCCGCTAACACCTCCTGGGCTGTAAACGGCGTTGGGATCAGCACGCGAACGCGGTGGTCGTCCGCCTGATTGTCCAGACGAATCGCCACATCAATGCGTCTGCTGTTGTGGCTAAGCGTGATTTCACACTCAGCGCTGAGAGAACCGTTCCTCTGACGCGCCGTGCGTTCGGCCAGATTAGCCGGAACAGCGATCCGATGACGGATCACCGCCCTGCTCTGCCAGCCTTCATGCGTCACCTCAACCTGATGCTCGCCCTGTGCTGAAGTGAGCCTCCACTCTTCCCGGGCAGGCGAGTAGTCGTACTCATCGCCATCATCCGAGCTCTCTTCGATTTCCAGCACGCGGTCATAAATCAGCCCGGTTTCTTTGTCACGCAGGCGCAGCGTGCCGTCTTCATTGAAATCAACCTGCCAGAACGCATTTTCAAGTAAGGATTCTGTGTTTTTCACCTCTGGGCGCTGCTTCCCGGCCACGTTCGGTTCGATAAACAACGTACGGTACCCCATCGACGGCAGTATCTGGCTGAGCTGAATATCAAACTCCATAAACGGTTCGTAATTGCCGTAATGGACAATCTGTCGGTCGATGAGACCGGGGTCGAGTTCGCGTGCGCTGCGAATGAAATACGGGATCTCGTTACCTTTATCATCCCGCAGACGGAACTGGCTGGCACGCAGTCGGATGGTGGTGTTCATCACCTCTTCACGCGGCCAGGGCATCAGGTTGAACATCACCAGCTTATCGGCATCGCTTTGCGGCATGTTGTCGACAATCTTGCGCATATAGAAACGCACCAGGTTGTCTGCCATGTCTTCAGCCAGTTCGAAGCGGGAGACAATCTCACGATGCACTTTGTCGCTGCAGCAGCAACCGATGCTGTCGTGAGCGTGGTTTTTGAGGATCTCTTTCCACATTTTCTCCAGCAGACCATGGTGGTAATCGAAGCCCAGCGTCCAGGCAAGGGTCGCCAGCGGCTCTAGGATATTGACAATTTTGTTCTCAATACGCGCATGGGCGATTTTGATGTCCATGCGCGTAGAGCCGATTGTCCGGTGAACGCGCATGTATTTCCCGTCGATAAACTCCCCTTTTACCGTCGCCAGTTCATCGCGGTGCGCATCGATGTGGTCAAATACCTCTTCGAACCGACTCATCACAAACTGACGCTGGGGATAGATTTCTCGCAGCTTGTCCATTACTGCAAAAATATTCTGCTGCAGCGGCATCTGATCGTGACCGTTGGGCAGCAAAATCTCTTTGGTGACAGAGGCGCTTTCCAGCACCTCGAGATAGCTGTCGAGCCGCTTTCGCAGCCCCGCTTCGTCCTCCGGTAAGTACTTACCAATCGCGTAGCCCAGCGGCAGTACCTGTGCCGTCACTTCGCTGCCGTCCTGGCTCTGCCAGAGAAATTCCGTTTTATCGGTTCCGTGTCGTTCCGAGCAGCCGCGCCAGAACATGGTCCGCGTTATGCCAAACCCGTTATAAATATGCGGAAGCTGACCGGACATACCAAATGAATCGGGCAGATAGCCGATTTTCATCGGCTCGCCGAACGCCATACAGTCGCGAATGCCATACATAAGGTTGCGGACGATCGACTCGCCGCTGACGAGGGTGGTATCAGTCTGGGTATACCAGGGGCCGATAATCAGTTTTCCGCGCTCGACCAGGGCCTTCACGCGCGCGCGGTTTTCAGGCACGACGGCAAAATAATCCTCCAGCACCGCCGTCTGCCCATCAAGGACGTAATATTTATACTCGTCATCCTGCTCCAGGCGGGTCAGGATCTCTTCCATATTATTGACCAGAAGAATACGTGACTCTTCGGTGGTGAAATACCACTCACGGTCCCAGTGCATATGCGGTGTGATATGAACGCGAGATACAGCTTTCATCTTCGTTTCCTGTGTGTGAGTTTTTACCGTATGGCGTCTTCAGTGACGTATTTGCCCTTTTTTACCGCCTGGCGTCGCCAGAGCAGCAGAACAAACGTGGAGATAGCGGCCCCCAGCACCGCCGCGCCAAACCAGCCCGCTGCGGCAACCACACCGGTCAGCCCTGCGTCGTGAAGTAAAAAGAGGGAGAAAATACCCGCCCCCGGGGTAGACAGCCCGATCCCCATCGCCCCAACAATCGCGCCGGTTACCATGGAGCCGAGCACAAAGGAGCCAATGACGCGAAGGGGATCTTCTATCGCCATCGGAATCGCCCCTTCGGTAATGCCCGCGAGTCCGAGCAGCCACGTTGATTTACCGGTTTCAATTTCAAACGGTTTAAACAGTCCCGGAGCCAGCATCGTTGACGCCGTCACGGTAAAGGCCGAGACCATTTTGACGGAGGCAAAGATGGCATAGGGACCGTATACGCCGTTCGCCATCGCGCCCAGGCAAAACGCGTAAGAGGCTTTGTTGACCGGCCCGCCCAAATCAAATGAACACATAAAGCCGAGGATCGCCCCCAGGAGCAGCGCATTCGCACCGGACAGACCATTAAGCCAGACGGTGAGCGTGTTATTAAGCCAGGCCACCGGTTCGCCGATCACAAACAGCATCAGGCTACCCGCCCCCAGCACGCCAATGACCGGATAGAGATAAAAGGTTAAAAAGCCGTTATAGCGGCTACTCAGGCGGATGTGATTTTTCACCCAGCGCATCAGGTAACCCGCGATCAGGCCGCCCACGATAGCCCCCAGAAAACCGGAGCCGATCATATTGGCAGCAAGACCGGCAGCAAATCCCGGTGTCAGCGCGGGTTTATCCGCCAGCGAGTAAGCGGTATACGCGGCCAGAACGGGAACCATCAAAATTCCGAGCATGCCGCCGCCAAGCTTGCGGTACATCCACAGCCACGAGTTTTCCTGGTCGAACAAGTGCTGCAAGCCCAGGATTTGCGCCAGCAGTACCGACACAGCCAGCACCGTACCGCCAGCGACGATCAGCGGCACCGCAAAGGAGATCCCGCTGAGGAGCGCCTGTTTGAGCTCACTTTTTACGCCCGTTTTCGTTTCGGTATCGACGTACTCATGACCCGCATCGGATGAAGGCCGTAGCGCCAGCGCGCGCTCAATTAGCGCTTCAGCATGGCGCAGGGGCTCCGCAACGGGGACGGAAATCGCGGGGATCCCCTGAAAACGCTCACGCTCTTTGATCGCCACGTCTGCGGCAAAAATGCATGCTTTCGCCTCCTTCAACTGCTGCGCAGTGATGCGCCCCTCAATGCCGTTCGCCCCCTGCTTTTCGACCACCACGTTGACGCCCAGCCTGCGTCCCGCTTTTTCCAGGTATTCCGCAGCCATATAGGTATGCGCAATTCCAGCCGGACAGGCGCTAACGCAAACGATCGTCGGGGCATTCACCGCAACGGCGGCCTCTTGCGCTTCAGGGGTCGCTTCCAGGGCAGCAAACACATCTTCCGCCGTGGTGGCTGCCATCACGCGCGCCCGGAGATCGTCATCCGCCAGGCGAGACGTCAGTTCCGTCAGTACCTGAATATGTGTCGACCCCGCTTCGGCAGGAGGAATGGCGAGAAGAAAAATCAGCTCAACCTCTTCCGGTCCGTCCACGCCTTCCCACTCCAGCGGTTCGCGCAGCGTTGCCACGGCGAAGGCTGCTTCTTTCACGACGGCTGATTTACCGTGGGGCACCGCCAGCCCTTCGCCCAGGGCGGTGGGGCCAAGCGATTCCCGATGGAAAACTTCTTTAAGAAAAGCATCGGCATCAGCGATTTTGCCCAGCGCCACCAGCTGCGCCGTGAGCAGGTGTATGGCTTCATCACGGCTGGCAAAGCGCTTTTGCACGCAGACCGCCTCGGGATGGGTCAGGGTCGTCAGGTCCATAAAGATCCTCACACTCATGTTGTCATTGTTGAGGATCGATTGTGGCAGACAAGACAATACATTTATGTGATCACTTTCACCAACGCCAATAATTTGTATTTAAATTGTATTATTTACAATTTTCTGCCTGAAGGCATAATTCATTGAAAAGGTATTGATTGGATCAATCAGAATGGGCAGTAAACCGATGTACCGGCAGATAGCCGACGTGCTGCGTGAAAAAATCGCCAGCGGTGAGCTGAAGCCAGGCGATGCGCTACCAACGGAGTCATCGCTCCAGCAGACCTTTGACGTCAGCCGTGTGACGGTGCGTCAGGCCCTGAAGCTCCTCACCGAAGAGCACATCATCGAAAGCATTCAGGGCAGCGGCTCGTATGTGAAAGAGGAGCGCGTTAATTACGATATCTACCAGCTCACAGGCTTTTACGAGAAACTGGCCGACAGAAACATTGCCACTCACAGCGACGTCAAAATTTTTGAGGTGATAAAAGCTGATGCGTGGCTGGCCCAAAAACTGGATCTGATGCCTGAAGAGAAAGTCTGGCACGTTAAACGCGTGCGCTTTATCAAACATAAACCGGTGAATCTCGAAGAAACCTGGATGCCGCTGGCGCTGTTTGCCGATCTGACCTGGGAGGTGATGGAAAATTCCAAATACCACTATATCGAGCAGATCAAAAAGATGGTGATCGATCGCAGCGAGCAGGAAATCGTGCCGATCGTCCCCGACGCGGAGACCGTCAGGCTTCTCGGAATCGATCCGCATAAACCGGTTCTGGAAAAAATTTCCCGCGGTTTTTTACAGGACGGGCGTCTGTTTGAATACAGCCGAAATATCTTTAATAGCGATGACTATCATTTCACATTAGTAGCAAAGCGTTTGCATTAACAACCTGAGCGTTGATGTTCGTTAGCATTAATAACACAACGCTTTAATATTTTTCGGCTTAAATTATTTCTTTGTGTAGCCTTTTGTAAAACAGCAAACTTTAGGCATTCATCCAGGTAATATATTTTACGCTAAGCCCATCACATTTTATTTTTGCAAGGCTGATTATTCCAAGCCAACATTTGCTGCCCCACCTGCGTTGCGGCAATATATTCAACACGGTGATACCTTAGCCTCTTTTCTTTTTCCGTCAGACAATCCATTCTACTCACGCGATATAATTTCCATTCAGCGATATTTGCATTTCTTATCCTTGGCGGTGTTATCTCCACGTAAAAGGAAATGAGAAATGAAATATACAAAAATGGCTTTATTCGTCGCTGGATTGATTGGGAGCGGTTACCTGTATGCCGAAGACACCGCCCCACCCGCTTCGGCCTACACGAAAGAGATGAACGCCGCCGTATATCAGCAGCTCAACTTCAACGATAAACAGGATATAGAAGATGCAAAACGGGGATTTATCGCCTCGCTGTCCACGCAAATAATTAAAAACGACCAGGGCAAGACCGTGATTAATCTCGACAACTGGTCGTTTTTAAAAGGCGAAGCCCCGGACACCGTTAACCCGTCGCTGTGGCGGCACGCTCAGCTCACGAATATTGCCGGGTTGTTTAAGGTTACCGATCGGATGTACCAGGTTCGCGGGCTGGATGCGTCCAACATGACCGTTATCGAGGGCGACAGCGGGCTTATTATTATCGACCCGCTTGTCGTACCGGACTCAGCGCGGGCTGCGCTTGAACTCTATTATCAGCATCGCCCGAAAAAGCCCGTGGTCGCGGTTATTTACTCTCATAGCCATCTTGACCACTTTGGCGGTGTGACAGGTGTGGTGTCGGAAGCCGACGTCAAAGCGGGGAAAGTAAAAATTTTCGCCCCGGAAGGTTTTATGGAGGAGGCCTCCAGCGAGAATCTGTTGGCCGGGAACGCCATGAGCCGTCGGGCGCTGTTTATGTACGGCATGATGGTGAAGCCGGGGCCACAAGGGCACGTTGACGACGGCATCGGTAAAAGCATCGCCATTGGGCGTAACTCGCTCATCCCTCCCACCTATATTGTTAACGAATCGGGTAAACGGGTCACTATCGACGGCGTGGAGGTGGAATTTGTTTTAGCCCCCGGTACCGAGGCACCGTCAGAGATGATGCTCTGGTTCCCGCAAATGAAGGTTCTGAATGGTTCAGAACTCTTCAACGCCACGATGCACAACTTATATACCCTGCGCGGCGCGAAGGCCCGTAGCGCGGTTAACTGGTGGAAATCGCTCAATTATGCGCTCGATAAATATGGCGATCGGGCGGAAATCGCCGTCAGTCAACATCTGTGGCCGGTATGGAATAATGCCCGGGTGAAATCGTACATCGCCGCTCAGCGCGATATGTATAAATACATCAATGACCAGGCGCTTAACCTCATCAACAAGGGCTACAACATGGAGGAAGTCGCCGAGAACATGACGCTGCCGGATTCGCTGGCAAAAAACTGGAAGAACCGCGGCTATTACGGCTCACTCAGCCACAATGCCAAAGCCATGTACATTTACTATATGGGCTGGTATGACAGCAACCCGGCAAAACTTCATCCCCTACCCGATGTGAAGTCCGCCCCTCGCTATATCCATATGATGGGCGGCGCGAAAAAGGTCTTTGAGGGTGCTAAACAGGCGATGTCCAGCGGCGAATATCGCTGGGCCGCGCAGCTGCTGAATCACCTCATTTTCGCCGAACCGGATAACAAGCAGGCCAAAGCGCTGCAGGCAGACGTCTTCACCCAGCTTGCTTACCAGAGTGAAAACGCTATCTGGCGCAATGAGTATCTCTCAGGGGCGAAAGAGTTGCGTAATGGCGTTCCGGCTATTCCGGTCTCAAGTACGCTCGACAGCGAACTCACGGCGCGCATTGAACCTGAAGCGCTGCTGGATTATATGGGCGTTGCGCTTAATGGACCGAAAGCCAACAATAAAACCCTCCACTTTAACTGGCAGGTTACAGAGGGTTCAACCTATGGGATCGAGTTAAATAATAGCGTTATTGTTTATCACAAAAATAAGCTATTTAGCGACCCGGCATTTACCCTGACCTCTGACGTCGTCAATTTCTCGCATCTGCTCACAAAAGCCACCACGCTAAATGAGGCTATGCGTAATAAAACGGTTGAATTAAAGGGCAGCACGGATGCCTGTGAACAACTGCTTTCCCTGATCGACGTATTCCCTTCCATGTTTAATATTGTGACCCCTTAACCTCTGACACCTCCCGCCTTCACTGCGCGGGAGGTTTTTTATAAATAAGGAGGCGTTATGCGAAGCTCCAGTAAAAGTCTGATTGTCGCACTGATTGTTTTATTATGTGGTTTACTCCTCATTTTATTGCCGCTGGTTGCGAAGGCCGATAATGCGCGCGACTGGAAAAATTTACCGAAGGATAAAAACCTTATTTTTGGCTATTACAATAACGTTAGAAGCAATACCGATATCAGCAGTGCCCTGCCCGTCGATGGCATTAGCGTGGATGCGGACGTTTATATATTTCGTTACGCGCGCACGTTTGACATTGACGGGCGAATTTCAGCCATCCAGATCGTTCAGCCTTACGCCAGCGTGAGCGCCTCGCTGGATAATTCCCGCTATTTCACCGGCTCGCTGGAGCATGAAAATATCGGCGATACGCAGGTTATTTTCGCCCATAACCTGTTTGGCGCGCCCGCGCTTAGCGAAGAACAGTTCCGTCAGTGGAAGCCGGAGACCTTCCTCAGCGCGGCGTTCTGGCTCACGCTGCCCACCGGGGATTATGACCGTAATAACACCATTAATATTGGCGCTAACCGCTGGGGCTTTAAGCCCGAACTGGCGTTCGGCACACCCGTTGGTCACAGCTGGATCGAGCTAAACAGCTGGGTCAATTTTTATACGGATAACAAGGAGTATCAGCAAAACAGCAGGCTTGAACAGCGTCCGCTGTACGCACTGGAAGGGCACTGGAGCTACTCTCTCTCCCCTGCCTTCTGGCTTTCACTGGACGGCAGCTGGGCCAAAGGCGGCGAAACCCGCGTAAATGGCGTGCTTCAGGACGATGAGCAGGAAAACGTTCTGCTTGGCGGAACGGTGGGCTTTATGCTTAGCCCGCATTTCGGCGGCATGGTGGCGTATACCGATACCGTCGATCGGCGTGAGGGATCGCCGGATGTGGCTACCTGGACATTCAGACTCCAGTATCTCTGGTAAGGAGAAGACGATGCGCTATTTCTTACCAGGCCTCGTCGCGCTTCTTATACCGCTATCAAGCGGTGCCGCCACCGATGACGCGATAGAAAAGGCTACAAATCCGCTGCACCTTTCCACCTCCGTGGCGCTACAGGACTACTACACGCCTGAACTGTACGGCAGCGACCATCATACCAACGACACTCTTTTCCGTATGACCACGCCCTTTGCAGCGAACGAGCTGGTGCCGGTACCGCAGATTTTACGCATGACGGTGCCGCTCGCCACACGACCCCAGCCCGGTGGCGGCTACGCAACGGGACTCGGTGATATCAACCTGTTTGACATTTTTCTGCTCAAGCAGGACGGCATTAAGCTGGGTATCGGCCCCCTGTTAACCGCCAACTCCGCTGCGCACGACGAAACCGGCACCGGCAAGTGGCAGGCGGGCCTTTCGGCCATTGCCATCAAATCAACGCCCGGCTGGATGGCGGGCACGCTTGTCCAGTGGCAAACGAGCGTGGCGGGCGACAGCGATCGCGACGACGTCCAAACCGGAACGTTTCAGCCGATCATGGTCCTCAAAATGCCGGAAGGCTGGTATCTGCGAACATCGGGGATTTGGACCTGGAACATGGAGACCAATGACTACGCCATTCCCGTGGGGCTTGGCGGAGGGCGAGCCTGGAACGTGGGGGCAAAGGTCGTGAGCGCGTTCCTCGAGCCGCAATGGACGGTGGCACATAAAGGCGAGTATCAGCCCGAACTGACGTTTTTTGCTGGCGTCAGCGTTGTCATGTAAAAAAAGGCCGCTTTTCAGCGGCCAACCATGTCGAAACGGACATTTTTTTACTTCAACGCTCCCCTGTAGGGGAGCAGAGAGGACTTACTTAATGATGGATTTCAGTGCTTCGCCGATATCCGCCAGGCTGCGAACGGTTTTCACGCCTGCGGCTTCGAGCGCTGCGAATTTCTCGTCAGCCGTACCTTTACCACCGGCGATGATCGCCCCTGCGTGACCCATACGCTTGCCTTTCGGCGCGGTCACACCCGCGATGTAACCGACAACCGGCTTGGTCACGTGTTCTTTGATGTAAGCAGCCGCTTCTTCTTCCGCGCTACCACCGATCTCACCAATCATCACGATCGCTTCGGTCTGTGGATCTTCCTGGAACAGTTTCAGGATGTCGATGAAGTTAGAGCCCGGGATCGGGTCACCGCCGATGCCCACACAGGTGGACTGGCCGAAGCCGTAATCGGTGGTCTGCTTAACGGCTTCATAGGTCAGGGTACCGGAACGGGACACGATGCCCACTTTGCCCGGCTTATGGATGTGACCCGGCATGATGCCGATTTTGCATTCGCCTGGCGTGATGACGCCTGGGCAGTTCGGGCCGATCATGCGCACGCCGGCTTCATCCAGCTTCACTTTCACGGTCAGCATATCCAGCGTCGGGATACCTTCAGTGATGGTGATGATCAGTTTGATACCCGCGTCGATCGCTTCCAGAATGGAGTCTTTGCAGAACGGTGCCGGAACGTAGATAACGGTCGCGGTTGCGCCCGTCGCTTCTACGGCTTCACGCACGGTGTTGAACACCGGCAGGCCCAGGTGCGTGGTGCCACCTTTACCTGGCGTGACGCCGCCAACCATCTGCGTGCCGTAGGCAATCGCCTGTTCGGAGTGGAAAGTCCCCTGGCTACCGGTGAAGCCCTGGCAGATAACCTTGGTATCTTTATTAATTAAAACTGACATTATTTCCCCTCCACTGCGGCAACAACCTGCTGAGCTGCATCCGTCAGACTTTTCGCTGCAATAATATTCAGGCCGCTGTCAGCCAGTTTTTTCGCGCCGAGTTCAGCGTTGTTACCTTCCAGACGTACAACCACCGGAACGTTAACACCCACTTCTTCTACCGCACCAATGATACCGTCGGCGATCAGGTCGCAACGAACGATGCCGCCGAAGATGTTAACCAGAACCGCTTTAACATTGTCGTCAGAGAGGATGATTTTGAACGCTTCGGTCACGCGCTCTTTGGTTGCGCCACCGCCCACGTCGAGGAAGTTCGCTGGCTCACCACCGTGCAGCTTAACGATGTCCATGGTGCCCATTGCCAGGCCCGCACCGTTGACCATACAGCCGATGTTGCCGTCCAGCGCCACGTAGTTCAGCTCCCACTGTGCAGCCTGTGCTTCACGCGGGTCTTCCTGAGACTGGTCGCGCATTTCGCGCAGATCCGGCTGGCGGAACAGCGCGTTGCCGTCAGCGCCCAGTTTGCCGTCGAGGCAGATCAGATCGCCCTGGGTGGTGATCACCAGCGGGTTGATCTCGATCAGCGCCAGGTCGCGCTCCAGGAAGATAGTCGCCAGACCCATGAAGATCTTGGTGAACTGCTGAACCAGCTTGCCTTCCAGACCCAGTTTGAACGCCAGCTCGCGACCCTGGTAAGGCATTGGGCCTGCCAGCGGATCGATCGCCACTTTGTGGATCAGATGTGGCGTTTCTTCCGCCACTTTTTCGATTTCCACGCCGCCTTCGGTAGACGCCATGAACACCACGCGACGGGAGCTACGGTCAACAACCGCGCCCAGGTACAGCTCTTTAGCGATATCGGTCGCTGCTTCAACCAGGATCTGGTTAACCGGCTGGCCGTTTGCATCTGTCTGGTAGGTCACCAGACGTTTGCCGAGCCAATGTTCAGCAAACGCACGAATCTCTTCTTTGCTCTTAACAACCTTCACACCGCCCGCTTTACCACGGCCACCAGCGTGAACCTGACATTTAACTACCCACGGGCCGGAACCGATTTTAGATGCGGCTTCTTCTGCTTCACGCGGGGTAGTACAGGCATAACCCACCGGAGCCGGTAAGCCATACCGGGCAAACAGCTGTTTGGCCTGATATTCATGTAAGTTCATGTGTTCTATCCATCCTTCAGGTAATCGTTAGGTAGTGCTTTTAGTGGCCCGGCAGCCATACGCCGCCGGGCAAGACTGCAAAACTAGACGTCCAGCAGCAGACGCGTTGGATCTTCCAGCAGCTCTTTAATGGCAACCAGGAAGCCCACGGACTCGCGGCCGTCGATCAGGCGGTGATCGTAAGAGAGCGCCAGGTACATCATTGGCAGGATCTCAACTTTACCGTCTACCGCCATCGGACGATCTTTAATGGCATGCATACCCAGGATCGCGCTCTGCGGCGGGTTAATGATCGGGGTAGACATCAGCGAGCCGAATACGCCGCCGTTGGTAATGGTGAAGTTACCGCCGGTCAGGTCGTCTACGGTCAGCTTGCCGTCGCGGCCTTTAACAGCCAGCTCTTTGATATTTTTCTCGATGTCAGCCATACCCAGGGTATCCACATCACGCAGAACCGGGGTGACCAGACCACGTGGAGTAGAAACCGCCATGCTGACGTCGAAATAGTTGTGGTAAACCACGTCATCGCCATCGATGGATGCGTTCACTTCCGGGTAGCGTTTCAGCGCTTCAACGACAGCCTTCACGTAGAAGGACATAAAGCCCAGACGGATACCGTGACGTTTTTCAAACGCGTCACCGTACTGCTTACGCAGGTCCATGATTGGCTTCATGTTCACTTCGTTGAAAGTGGTCAGCATCGCGGTGGAGTTTTTCGCTTCCAGCAGACGCTCGGCCACGCGCTTACGCAGGCGCGTCATCGGGACGCGTTTTTCGCTGCGGGCACCCAGAGCAGGCTGAGCTGCTGCTGGCGCTGCCGCAGGGGCTTTCGCTTCTGCCTGAGCAGGTGCTTTCGCCAGGTGCTTGTCGATGTCTTCACGCGTCAGACGGCCACCCACACCGGTGCCTTTGATGGCAGCCGGGTCAAGGCTATGTTCAGCCAGCAGGCGACGGATCGCCGGGCTGAGGGCGTCGTTAGACTGTTCTTCCAGAGAAGCCTGCTGGCGCTGAGCCGGCGTAGAGGCTTTCTCTTCAGACTTGGCGCTGGACTCTTTACCCGCGCTGTTGCCTTCACGCAGGCGACCCAGGATCTGACGAGAGGTGACGGTCGTACCTTCATCTTCCAGCACCGCGTCCAGTACGCCATCCGCCGAAGCCGGTACTTCCAGTACCACTTTGTCAGTTTCGATTTCTACCAGCACTTCATCGCGCTTAACGGCATCGCCTGGTTTTTTGTGCCAGGTAGCGACGGTCGCATCTGCTACAGATTCAGGCAGGTCGGGAACAAGAATATCTACGCTACTCATTATGTATCCTTTAATTAATCGACGTTCAGCGCGTCATTGACCAGATCTTGTTGCTGCTTCTGGTGAACGGACATATACCCTACCGCCGGAGAGGCGGAGGCCGGGCGACCTGCGTAACGCAGAGCGGACCCAAATGGAATCACTTCACGGAAATGATGCTGGCTGCAGTACCATGCGCCCTGGTTAAGCGGCTCTTCCTGGCACCAGACAAAATCATGAACGTGAGCGTAAGGTTTCAGCACTTCCTGCATCGCCTGATGCGGGAACGGATAAAGCTGTTCGATACGCACGATGGCGACATCTTTCTGATCGTTCTTACGGCGCTGTTCCAGAAGGTCGTAATAAACCTTACCAGAACACATCACCACACGCTTCACGGCCTGCGGATCCAGCTCGTCAATCTCACCGATGGCTGGCAGGAAGGTGCCGTTTGCCAGCTCATCCAGGCTGGATACCGCCAGCGGATGGCGCAGCAGGGATTTCGGAGACATGACCACCAGCGGACGGCGCATACCGCGCAGTGCCTGACGACGCAGCATGTGGTAGACCTGAGCCGGAGTGGACGGCACGCAAACCTGCATGTTCTGCTCAGCGCAAAGTTGCAGATAGCGTTCCAGACGCGCGGAGGAGTGCTCCGGACCCTGACCTTCATAACCGTGCGGCAGCAGCATGACCAGACCACACATGCGGCCCCACTTCTGCTCGCCGGAGGAGATGAACTGGTCGATAACGACCTGCGCACCGTTGGCGAAGTCACCGAACTGCGCTTCCCAGATGGTCAGGGTGCGTGGTTCAGCGGTGGCGTAGCCGTATTCGAAGGCCAGTACCGCTTCTTCAGACAGTACGGAGTCCCAGACTTTGAACTGACCCTGACCGTTGTGGACGTGCTGCAGTGGGGTATAGGTTGAACCGTTAGACTGATTGTGAACCACCGCGTGACGGTGGAAGAAGGTACCACGGCCCGCATCTTCGCCGGACAGACGCACAGGAATGCCTTCGTCAACCAGCGTTGCATAAGCCAGCGTTTCCGCGCCACCCCAGTCAAACAGCTTCTCACCTGCTGCCATGGACTGACGGTCAGCATAGATTTTCGCCACGCGAGACTGCATCTCGATAGCGTCTGGTACGGTGCTGATGCGTTTAGCCAGCTCCTGCAAACGCTTCATCTCAACCTTGTTCGGGTAGCTCTCATCCCACTCGTGGTTGAGGTACGGCGACCAGGTAAAGGAGTGCATGTTCATCGGACGCAGCTCTTTCACTACGCATTCACCCGCATCCAGCGCATCGCGGTAGAGGTTGACCAGTTCGGTCGCATCTTCCAGCGTCGCCACTTTTTCGCTTTCCAGCTTGTCAGCATAGATTTTGCGTGGCGTCGGGTGTTTTTTGATTTTCTGATACATCAGCGGCTGGGTTGCACTTGGCTCATCCGCTTCGTTGTGGCCGTGACGGCGGTAGCAGAAGAGGTCAATGAACACATCGCGTTTGAAGGTATTACGGAAGTCCAGCGCCAGACGGGTAACGAAAGCGACAGCTTCCGGATCGTCCGCGTTCACGTGGAAGATCGGCGCCTGAACCATTTTACCGATGTCGGTGCAATATGGTGTAGAGCGGGCATCCAGCGGGTTAGAGGTGGTGAAGCCCACCTGGTTGTTGATCACGATGCGAACGGTACCGCCCACTTCATAACCACGCGCTTTCGACATGTTCAGGGTTTCCTGAACCACGCCCTGCCCGGTTACCGCCGCATCACCGTGAATGGTGATTGGCAGCACTTTGTTGCTGCTTGGCTCGTCCAGACGATCCAGACGCGCACGCACGGAACCGATAACCACCGGGCTGACGATCTCCAGGTGTGACGGGTTAAACGCCAGCGCCAGGTGAACCAGACCGCCTTCGGTTTCGATATCAGACGAGAAGCCCATGTGGTACTTCACGTCGCCGGTGCCGAGGTGCTCTTTATGTTTGCCCGCGAATTCGTCGAACAGGTCCTGCGGTTTTTTACCCAGCACGTTGACCAGGACGTTCAGACGACCACGGTGCGCCATGCCCAGTACCACTTCACGGGTACCGCTCTTGCCTGCATGACGAATCAGCTCTTTCAGCATCGGCACCAGCGCGTCGCCGCCTTCCAGCGAGAAGCGTTTTGCGCCCGGGAATTTCGCGCCCAGATAGCGCTCAAGGCCCTCTGCTGCAGTCAGTTCGCCAAGGAAACGTTTTTTCTCTTCTGCTGAGAAATTCGCATGGCCCGCTACGGATTCGATACGCTGCTGGATCCAGCGTTTCTCTTCGGTAGAGGTAATGTGCATGTATTCCGCGCCGATGGAGCCGCAGTAGGTTTGCTTGAGCGCATCAATGAGTTCGCCCAGCTTCATCGTGTCTTTGCCGATGGCAAAAGAACCTACGTTAAAGCTTTCCTGGAAATCGGCCTCGGTCAGATCGTGATACGCCGGATCGAGATCGGCCACACGTTCTTGCTGCCACAGTCCCAGCGGATCGAGATTCGCATGCTGGTGACCACGGAAGCGATAAGCGTTGATAAGCTGCAGGACTTTAACCTGCTTCGCATTGGTGTCAGGGTCGGAAATCGCAGAAGAGTAACGTGAGGCATCCTTCGCCAGACGACGGAAATAATCACGTGTTTTGGAATGGAATTGATCCGGTTTGACCCCTGTGCCAGGCAACTGCTGGAACATGGAACGCCAGTTTGCGTCCACTGAGTCAGGATCGGTTAAGAAGTCTTCATAGAGCTGTTCAATCCAGCTCTGGTTCGCACCAGAAAGGAAAGAAGAGTCCAGCCAGGCTTTCATTGCGCCGTTCTGCATCGTGATCCCTTAAGCATTTTTATGCTTACTTTCGCCGTAGAAACTACCACGCACACCACGTGTACGTGCCGGGGTTCACCTGCGAGCTCTTTTCATTTGGCCCGCGAAGGAACCTTTAGAAACTGTCTAAACTTCAGGGCAGTTTTTAAAGGTTTCTGCAATTTTCCCGGTGGCGCTACGCTTACCGGGCCTACTGTTACGTAGGCCGGATAAGCGCAGCGCCATCCGGCGTTTTTACTTACGCACTGCGCTGCAGCAGCATCGACTTAATATGGCCGATGGCGCGCGTCGGGTTCAGTCCCTTCGGACATACACTGACGCAGTTCATGATGCTATGGCAGCGGAATACGCTGAAAGCGTCACTCAGTCCTTCCAGACGACTCTCGGTTTCGGTGTCGCGGCTATCGATCAGGAAGCGATAGGCAGCCAGCAGACCGGCCGGGCCGATAAACTTGTCCGGGTTCCACCAGAACGACGGACAGGACGTTGAACAACATGCGCAGAGAATACACTCGTACAACCCATCGAGTTTTTCACGCTGCTCAGGAGACTGTAAGTGCTCGCGAGCGGGTGGATTTTGCCCATTATTCAATAAGTAAGGCTTAATCTTCTCATATTGTGCATAGAATTGCCCCATGTCTACCACCAAATCACGCACGACCGGCAGGCCTGGCAGAGGACGGATAACAATTTTCTGACCAGGACGCTGCAACGCGGAAATGGGCGTGATGCAGGCCAGGCCATTTTTGCCGTTCATGTTCACGCCATCAGAGCCGCAGACCCCTTCACGGCAGGAGCGACGGAACGACAGTGTCGGATCTTTTTCTTTCAGCTGGATTAACGCATCCAGCAGCATCATGTCGCGACCTTCTTCCGCTTCCAGGGTGTAGTCCTGCATACGCGGAGCATCATCAACATCCGGGTTATAACGATAAACTGAGAATTCGAGTTTCATTATCCTGTCTCCGCATTAGTAAGTACGAATCTTCGGCGGGAACGCCGGACGCAGTTTCGGTTCCATGTTGACGCTACGACGCGTCATGGATTCCGACTCTGGCAGATACAGGGAATGGCACAGCCAGTTTTCGTCATCACGATCCGGGAAGTCGAAGCGGCTATGCGCGCCACGGCTCTCGGTACGGAAGTTTGCCGACATCGCGGTCGCGAATGCGGTTTCCATCAGGTTATCCAGCTCCAGGCATTCAACGCGCTGGGTGTTGAACTCGCTGGAGGTGTCATCCAGACGGGCATTTTTCAGACGCTCGCGGATCGCTTTCAGCTGCTCAAGACCTTTGGCCATTGCGTCACCTTCGCGGAATACCGAGAAGTTATGCTGCATGCATTCCTGCAGTGCTTTACGGATTTCCACCGGATCTTCGCCGTTACGGTTGCCGTTCCAGCGGTTGAGGCGCTCAAGAGAGGCATCAATTTCGTCGTCGGTCGCGTCACGCAGCGCGCCCTGCTCGGCAATGGATTCCTGCAGATGCAGACCGACTGCACGGCCGAATACCACCAGGTCCAGCAGCGAGTTGCCGCCGAGACGGTTTGCGCCGTGAACGGATACGCAGGCAATTTCACCTACGGCGAACAGGCCAGGAATAACCACATCTTCGCCCTGCTCGTTCACGGTCAACGCCTGACCGGTCACTTTGGTCGGAATACCGCCCATCATGTAGTGGCAGGTTGGGATAACAGGAATTGGCTCTTTCACCGGGTCGACGTGTGCGAAGGTACGAGACAGCTCCAGAATGCCCGGCAGACGGGATTCCAGCACCTCTTTACCCAGATGGTCGAGTTTCAGCTTCGCGTGTGGACCCCATGGGCCATCACAGCCGCGGCCTTCACGGATTTCGATCATGATGGAACGCGCCACCACGTCACGACCCGCCAGGTCTTTCGCATTCGGGGCATAACGCTCCATGAAGCGTTCGCCGTGTTTGTTCAGCAGATAGCCGCCTTCACCACGGCAGCCTTCTGTTACCAGAACGCCGGCACCGGCGATACCGGTTGGGTGGAACTGCCACATTTCCATATCCTGAACCGGCACGCCTGCGCGGATTGCCATGCCAACACCGTCACCGGTGTTGATGTGGGCGTTGGTGGTGGACTGGTAAATACGGCCTGCACCGCCGGTGGCCAGCACGGTTGCGCGGGCTTTGAAGTAAACGACTTCACCGGTTTCGATACACAGCGCGGTACAACCGACCACTGCGCCATCGGCATTTTTCACCAGATCCAGCGCATACCACTCGGAGAAGATGGTGGTGTGGTTTTTCAGGTTCTGCTGATACAGGGTGTGCAGCAGTGCGTGGCCGGTACGGTCAGCCGCCGCTGCGGTACGTGCCGCCTGCTCGCCGCCGAAGTTTTTCGACTGGCCGCCAAACGGACGCTGATAGATGGTGCCGTTTTCCAGACGGGAGAACGGCAGCCCCATGTGGTCCAGCTCCAGAATCGCTTCCGGGCCGGTCTTACACATATATTCGATGGCATCCTGGTCGCCGATGTAGTCGGAACCTTTTACCGTGTCGTACATGTGCCATTCCCAGTTATCTTCATGGGAGTTACCCAGCGCAACGGTAATACCGCCCTGCGCGGATACTGTGTGGGAACGGGTCGGGAACACTTTAGAGAGCAGCGCACAGGTCTGGCCGCTCTGGGAAATTTGCAGTGCGGCACGCATACCTGCGCCACCGGCACCAATCACAACAGCATCAAATTCTCTGACTGGCAGTTTCATTACACACCCCACACCACAACGAATCCATAAATAACGTAAACCACCAGTGCAACGACAATGGCCAGCTGCAGAGGAAGGCGAATCGCCAGCGGTTTAACGTAATCGGTCAACACCTGCCACATACCAATCCACGCATGAATAAGGATGGAGAACAGCGCCAGCAGGGTGAACACTTTGGTGAAGGCGGATCCGAAGAACCCACTCCAGATTTCCCACGTCAGCGTACCGCTGGTCGCGAAGAAACCAATCATATAGATGATGTAAAGGGTGAGAACGATGGCGGTAGCACGGACAAGAATGAAGTCATGTACGCCGTTGCGTCCTAATGCGGAGGCGTTGCTTACCATACGAGAACTCCTGCGAGAAGTGAAAGCACGACAGTAATCACAAATGAAATGTTAGCGGAGCGTTTCCCGGCTTCGAACGTCTCTTCCAGGTAGCCAAAGTCCATCAGCATATGACGAACACCCACGACGACGTGGTACGCCAGCGCGGTCAGAATGCCCCACATGATGAATTTCACGAAGAAGCTGTTCATGATGGCAGAGGCCTGGAGGAATCCTTCAGGGGAGGAGAGGCTGGTACCCAGTAACCACAGCAGAATGCCGACCGCCACAAACGTAATTACACCTGAAACACGGTGCAGAATGGACGCTATTGCTGTTACGGGGAACCGGATCGTTTTCAGATCCAGATTGACAGGTCTTTGTTTTTTCACATTTCTTATCATGAATAACGCCCACATGCTGTTCTTATTGTTTCCTTCCTCCGGACTGCGATGCGGGTCAAGCAGCGTTCCTTTTCTATAACTGCGCGTCATGCAAAACAATGCTTCCAGATGCTTCAACGACACATTACAACGCTGGGTGGCTCGGGATTGCAGGGTGTTCCGGAGACCTGGCGGCAGTATAGGCCGTTCACAAAATCATTACAATTAACCTACATACAGTTTGTCGGGTTTTCTCTGGAACAGTGATCAGGGTCACGATAACAACATCTTTTTAATTTTTAATCATCTGATTTGACAAATGTTAAACAATATTGTTACAAACGTCATCAGAAAAGGCATATAATGCGCAAAAGTTATGAGGTCTCTCTTTCACCTGACAAATAGTTATGTAACAGTGTGATGGTATTGACCGAAGTTATCAGGACAGTTATTAGTGATATACAGGTTTGAATAATTCGGACTGCTAAAACGCTGATTTGCTGTTGTTTCACTGATATTTCATTCGTTTACCTGCAAGGCGCCATAGCTCTGTACCCTGGTTTGTCCTCGTGAGCTGAGCGGTAAGCCAAATAACAATCTGGTAACGGTGATTAACAGCTGAAAGCAAATCCGGTAAAGCGCAGTCTTAAGCATAAGGCGCTAAGGAGACCGTAAATGGCTGATACAAAGGCAAAACTCACCCTCAACGGTGGTGATGCTATTGAACTGGATGTGCTAAAAGGCACGCTCGGTCAGGATGTTATTGATATCCGTACGCTGGGTTCCAAAGGAGTATTTACCTTTGACCCTGGATTTACCTCTACCGCATCTTGCGAATCCAAAATCACCTACATTGACGGTGACGAAGGTATCCTGCTCCATCGCGGCTTCCCCATCGATCAGTTAGCCACCGAATCCAACTATCTGGAAGTGTGCTACATCCTGCTGAACGGCGAAAAGCCAACGCAGGCGCAGTACGATGAATTCAAAACCACCGTCACCCGTCACACCATGATCCATGAGCAGATTACCCGTCTGTTCCATGCGTTCCGTCGTGACTCTCACCCGATGGCGGTGATGTGCGGGATTACCGGTGCGCTGGCGGCGTTCTACCACGACTCCCTTGACGTGAATAACCCGCGTCACCGTGATATCGCGGCGTTCCGTCTGCTGTCCAAAATGCCTACCATGGCGGCGATGTGTTACAAATACTCCATCGGCCAGCCGTTTGTGTATCCACGTAACGACCTCTCCTACGCCGGTAACTTCCTGCGCATGATGTTCTCCACGCCGTGCGAAGAGTACGAAGTGAACCCGGTGCTGGAACGCGCAATGGACCGTATCCTGATCCTGCACGCTGACCACGAACAGAACGCTTCCACCTCTACCGTCCGTACCGCGGGTTCTTCAGGCGCGAACCCGTTCGCCTGTATCGCTGCGGGCATCGCCTCCCTGTGGGGACCGGCGCACGGCGGTGCGAACGAAGCGGCACTGAAGATGCTGGAAGAGATCAGCACCGTTGAGCACATTCCTGAATTCGTGCGTCGCGCGAAAGACAAGAATGACTCCTTCCGCCTGATGGGCTTCGGTCACCGTGTTTACAAAAACTATGACCCACGCGCCACCGTGATGCGTGAAACCTGCCACGAAGTGCTGAAAGAACTGGGTACCAAAGATGATCTGCTGGAAGTGGCGATGGAGCTGGAACACATCGCGCTGAACGACCCGTACTTCATCGAGAAGAAACTCTACCCGAACGTCGACTTCTACTCCGGTATCATTCTGAAAGCGATGGGTATTCCGTCTTCCATGTTCACCGTAATCTTCGCCATGGCCCGTACCGTAGGCTGGATTGCGCACTGGAACGAAATGCACAGCGAAGGCATGAAAATCGCCCGTCCTCGTCAGCTGTATACCGGCTACGAGCAGCGTGATTTTAAGTCTGATATTAAGCGCTAACAGATGTTGGGTGCGGCATGATGCCCTCACCCCAGCCTTCTCCCACAGGGAGAGGGTGAAAACCTTAAAAACGGTAACCCTTGGGTTACCGTTTTACTTTTATTTCTGGCAGTACGGGCACCAGTAAAAAGGTCTCGAAGAGAGCATAATCCTGTCGATAATCCCGCCACATCGCTCGCACTTTTTCCCCGCCCGATGAAACACCTTAAACCGGAACAGCGCCCCGTGATGCCTGTTCTCATCTACCACGCCACGCGTCGTGTAGGATAAACGCGGAATGTCCAGCAGCGCATGGGACAGCGCTTCCAGCTGTTCATCGCTGAGCTGCGAGGCTTTATGCTGCGGCGCCAGCCCGGCTTCCCAAAGGATTTCCACCCGCAGGTAGTTGCCGAGCCCGGCCAGAAAGGCCTGGTCGAGAAACAGACCGGAAAACTGCCGATTGCGAAATTTGGGTGACAGCAAACGGGCTTTCACATCGCCCGCCGTCAGGCGCATATCCAGCACATCCGGCCCGACGCGCAGCAAGAACGGATGAACGAGCAACTGCTCAGGCGTTAACATTTCGATATCCGACGCGCTGTAAAGCAGGATGGCTTTATCCGCCGTTTGCAGCCTGACCCGCAGCACACGGGTGGTTTGCGGCTGTTCATCCGCGTTAACCACGCGCCAGACGCCGTAAAGCTGGTTATGGCTATATAACGTCAGGTTATGGGAAAAGTGCGTGAGTAAGGCTTTCCCGCGCGTTTCAATATGGTTCACCGTCTGCCCCAGCAGCTGTGATTCAAACGGTTTGAGTTGCGGAAAGGCAAACCAGACATCCGTCAGCGGTTTGCCCTTTATCGCCGCTTCCAGGCTATCCGCCGCGCGGCGGATCTCCGGACCTTCTGGCATGTTAGTGTCCTTAAATGATTATTCTGCGCTGACAAGAATACCCTCATCAGAGAACGCTGCCCGCAGGCGTCGCGCAAACTGGAGCGCATGCTCGCCGTCGCCATGTAAGCATACCGTATCGGCCTGAACGTTTGCCGATGTACCATCCACAGCGGTGACACGCCCGGCGCGCACCATCTCCAGCGTCTGCGCCAGCGCTTTACCTTCGTCGGTAATGAGCGCCCCGGCCTGCGTTCGCGGCACCAGGCTGCCATCAGGCTGATATCCCCGGTCGGCAAACACTTCCTGGCGGGTGGTTAACCCCAGGCGCTGCCCGGCGCGGATCAGCTCGCTGCCCGCCAGGCCTACCAGAATCAGCTGAGAGTCACAATCCCGCACCGCGCGGGCAATGGCGTCCGCCAGAGCAGGATCTTTCGCCGCCTGATTGTAAAGCATGCCGTGCGGCTTCACGTGGCGCAGTACGCCCTTCTCAGCGCGCACTATCGCCTCCAGCGCGCCAATCTGGTAAAGCATCTGAGCGTAGACCGTCTCCGGCGGCAGGTCCATCGCCGTACGGCCAAAGTTCTCCCGGTCGGGAAAGCTCGGGTGAGCGCCTATCGCCACGCCGTTTTTAATGGCATTGCGCACGCTCTCCAGCATGGTTTGCGCATCACCCGCGTGAAAGCCGCAGGCGATATTAACCGAAGAGACCAGCGTCATCAGCTCTGCGTCGGCGCGGCTCCCCTCCCCCAGATCGGCATTTAAATCAATCTTTACCATCAAGCCTCCACGCCAGCTGTTCGAGATAACGCTGCTGATCCTGCCGCGCTTTCAGCGCCTCCTCCAGCGAACATTGCACGAAATGGATCGGCTGACCGAGGGGAATTTGCGCCAGATGGTAGCGATCCGCGTCAATAATGCAGGCAATGCGCGGATAACCGCCCGTCGTCTGCGCATCGTTCATCAGCACAATGGGTTGACCATTGCCCGGAACCTGAATGACGCCAGGCAATAAGCCGTGGGAGAGCAACTCCCGGTCGGTTGTGCGGGTCAGCGGCTGCCCCTGCAGGCGGTAGCCCATGCGGTTACTCTGCGGGCTAATCTTCCACGGCGAACGCCAGAAAGACTCTTTAGAAGCGTCATCGAACTCCTGATATTCCGGCCCCGGTAAGGCGCGGATCACGTTCCCCCACAGCAACTGTTTTACGCCCTGCGTCGTCGAGAAATCGCGTGTTGACGGCTTAATCGCCAGACGATCGCCATCGCGCAGCGAACGTCCCTCATGCCCGCCTATGCCCGCTTTCTGATCGGTACTGGCTGACCCCAGCACCTCCGGCACGTCAATGCCCCCCGCTACCGCAAGGTAACTGCGCACGCCGTGCAGAGGCCGTTTCAGCATCAGACGTTGCCCGGCTTTCGCCCGCAACCGCCAGCCGGTCCACACCGCTTTGCCGTCTAGCGTGGCGTCACAACCTGCGCCGGTCAACGCAAACCAGGTTTCCTGACCAAACTCAATCACGCACTGACCCAGCGTAATTTCTAACGCCGCCGTGCTGCCTGCGTTACCCACCAGCAGGTTGGCAATCTCCAGCGAAGGACGATCAAGCGCACCGCAGTAGCTCACGCCAGACTGGCGCAGGCCAAAGCGGCCGGCATCCTGTACCGAGGTATAAAGCCCTGCGCGAAGTAACGTTAACATACCCCCTCCTTCTGCGGGATAAAGCGAAGGGTATCGCCAGGACGAAGGAGAATGGGTGCCTCCTGCCCCGGTTCAAATAGCGGCGTGGAGGTGTATCCGATAAGCTGCCAGCCGCCCGGTGAGGTGAGCGGATAAATTCCGGTTTGTTCGCCGCCAATCGCCACCGTTCCCGCGGGAACGCTCAGGCGTGGCTCGGCCCGGCGCGGCGTATGCAGCTGGGGGGATAATCCGCCAAGATACGGGAAGCCGGGTTGAAACCCGAGAAACCAGACCACGTAATCCACCGAACTGTGAAGTTCAACAACCTGCTTCTCCGTTAATCCGCAGTGATCCGCCACCACGCCAAGATCCGGCCCACCCGTGCCGCCATAGACGACCGGGATTTCAATCATTCTCGATTCCGGCTCCAGCGCTTCGCTCTCTTCCCACCAGCGCTGAAGACGTTCAATAGCATCCAGCGCCTTTGTCTGCGGGTTGCGCAGCACGACGGTAATGTTATTCATGCCAGGAATGGTTTCTACCACTTCCGGGATGTCAACCAGACGCTGTGTCAGCCGCCAGATACGCTTTTGCGTGGCAAGCGTGACCGGCGGTTCAAGTTCCAGTACAACTGCGCTTTCACCCAGAAGATAACAACGCGCTCTCTGCACTCGGGCACCTCTCATCAGGCGGGATTAGGGATATCAATAAAGGTCACATCCAGATCGGTATTTTCCGTCAGCCATTCGCTGAGGGCGCGGATACCGCCACGCTCGGTAGCATGGTGGCCTGCCGCGTAAAAATGCAGCCCCTGTTCACGGGCTGAGTGAACCGTCTGCTCAGAGACTTCACCGGTAATAAACGCATCAACACCAAAACGCGCGGCGCTGTCGATAAAGCCCTGACCGCCGCCGGTACACCAGGCAACGCGCTTAACGGTATCCGGCCCCGTGTCGCCACACCACAGCGGACGACGCCCGAGACGTGCTTCGATCCACGAGGCCAGCTCCAGACCTGGAACCGGCATCGACAGCTCTCCCCACGGGACCAGTGGCTCGATTTCGCCCATCACAGTGATCCCCAACAGCTGCGCCAGCTGGACGTTATTCCCCAGTTCCGGGTGTGCATCCAGCGGCAGGTGGTAGCCGTACAGGTTGATGTCATTGGCCAACAGCGTTTTCAGGCGGTTGCGCTTCATACCGCGAATAATCGGTGATTCGTTTTTCCAGAAATAACCGTGGTGAACAATGATCGCATCGGCCTCCTGACGCACCGCTTCATCCAGCAATGCCTGGCTTGCCGTCACGCCGGTGATGATTTTTTGCACTGTCTCACGGCCTTCCACCTGCAGCCCATTCGGGCCGTAATCGCTGAAGCCGGCGGTATTGAGTTTTTCGTTAATCAGGCTTTCCAGTTCGCTGTTTTTCATCATCACTCTCTTAAGCTTTACGGGCGGCTTCATAGGCCGCCAGCGTGGCGACGCGCGCCTGTTTATGGTCAACAATCGGGCGGGGATAATCGAGCTTTACGCCCTGTTTATCCGCCCATGCCCACGGGTCGTGGATCGCTTTCGCAGGAACATGCCTGAGCGCGGGCAACCAGCGACGAATAAAGTCGCCGTTAGCATCAAATTTTTGTCCCTGAGTGGTCGGATTGAAAATCCGGAAATAGGGAGCCGCATCGGTACCGGTAGAGGCCGCCCACTGCCATCCGCCATTATTCGCTGCCAGATCGCCATCGATCAGCTGAGAAATAAAATAACGTTCCCCGACACGCCAGTCGATAAGCAGATCTTTCACCAGGAAGCTGGCGGTAATCATTCGCAGACGGTTGTGCATCCACCCGGTTTCATTCAACTGGCGCATCGCGGCATCAACAATCGGATAGCCCGTTTCCCCCTTTTTCCAGGCCAGTAAACGCGCCTCGTCATGCTGCCATTTTACGTTATCGGTCCAGGGAATGAACGGGCGATGCTTGCAGAGATCGGGATGATAAGTCATCAGATGGCGATAGAACTCACGCCAGATCAGTTCGTTCAGCCACACCGACCCCGTCCCGCCGTCCAGCGCCTGCGGCTGCTCGGCCAGTAGACGATGCAGACACTGGCGAGGAGAGAGCACGCCCAATGCCAGGCAGGCCGATAATCGGCTTGTCCCTTCAACCGCCGGAAAATCCCTGCGCGCGTCGTACTCTCCCGCGCCCTGCTTGCAAAACTGGCGCAGCTTCGCAATCGCTGATTTCTCACTGGCAGGGAACAGAAGATCGTCGAACGTCTGTTGGGGATAGTTAAACGTTAATTCAGGCAGATCGGTTATGGCATCGCCCCGAACAGCGGGCGCGGCCACGCACTCAGGCAGCGCCTCTTTCAGGCATTTAACAAACGCATTTTTAAACGGCGTAAACACTTTGTACATTTCGTGACTGCCGGTCATGACGCTGCCCGGCGCCAGCATGACGCTGTCATCAAATCCTTCACAAACTACCCCGTCCAGCATGTTTTCCAGCTGGCGATCCCGCCGCTGTTCGTTCAGCTCGTACTGATAGTTATAAAAAAGGTGTGTGACGCCGTTTTGCTGACAGATCGCCTGCAGCATCTGAAGCTGCGCGGCAAAATCACTGACCTCTTTGTAGATCAGCGGAATACCTTTTTCAGCAAGCGCGTGTTGCAGAACGTTCAGATGTGATTTGAGGTAAGCCGCCTGGCGCGGTGCCATATCATGCTGCTGCCACTGTTCGGGCGTAGCGATGAACAGTGCCAGCACGCTGGCATCCTCAGAACGACAGGCTGCCGCGAGAGCGATGTTGTCATGTACGCGCAGATCTGCGCGAAACCAAACCAGATGGGTGGGCATAAAACTCCAGGCAAATATCCATTATGTCCGTAAGGGCACGCCACCAAAGGAAAAAGTGGCGAGCTTTTACTGTACTTTGCCATGAAGTGTAGACGGGATGAAATAAAAAAGACCGCCGGGGGGTGGTAATGCCAGTCAGTTAAGTAACTGACTGGCATTACCCATTGCTATTGGCGGTTTCTATATTGCTATGTGTAGTCTTTCTTTTTTAGTAGAAGTCGCAGGTCGCTTTCTCGGCCTGATCCATCCACACCGGCTTCTCGCTGGTTTTCGCCCAGACGCGGTGCAGATAGCTGTAAAAACGAGCGCGATCTTTCCAGAACAGCATCACCGGCAGGGCCAGCACGCCAGCCACTACGGCGAAAGTACGACGCATGAACACAATATGAGCTGGATACGCTTTATACAGATCCATATTTTCTCCCCTATAGTTGGCCGGAAACGTCATCCGGAAAATTCAAAATCTGTGACCTGGATAAAATAATATCGCTTTGCGTGTAATTTTACTACTCATCCGACCACTTATTTTCATTCATTTAGTGAATATTTACACTCGCGCCGTAATTTAGTTACAAAAAAGTTAACAATTTACTTACCAATAGTTAAATTGTGGGCTTTGCCATTTTTATACTTTTTTTACACCCTCTCTCCTCATTTTTGCGAAATCTTTGCGCCATAAATCCTACCGTTAACCCAACAACAAAAGTCACCCGGAGGTGGATTGTGAGTGCAGGTCTTATTGCCGGCATCGTGCTGGTGTTCCTGTTATTGGGTTATCTGGTTTATGCCCTGATTAATGCGGAGGCATTCTGATGGCTGCTCAGGCGTTTTTGCTTATTGCCAGCTTCTTACTGGCGTTGTTCGTTCTGGCAAGGCCACTGGGAATGGGGCTGGCAAGGCTTATCAACAACGTCCCCCTGCCGGGTACGGGAAGCGTTGAAAAAGGGATCTGGCGTGTACTGGGAATAGACGATCGCGAGATGAGCTGGCGTGAATATCTGTTTGCCATTCTGCTGCTGAATATTGTTGGGCTGATTGCACTTTTTACCCTGCTGATGCTGCAGGGGAGTCTGCCGCTGAATCCGCAACAATTACCGGGTCTGTCCTGGCATCTTGCGCTGAATACGGCAGTCAGCTTTGTCACCAACACCAACTGGCAGTCCTATGCGGGTGAAACCACGCTCAGCTATTTCAGCCAGATGGTTGGGTTAACCGTTCAGAACTTCCTCTCTGCCGCCAGCGGTATCGCGGTGATCTTCGCGCTGACGCGCGCGTTTGCTCGTCAGAAAATCAGTACCCTGGGTAACGCGTGGGTGGATCTGACGCGCATCACGCTGTGGATATTGCTGCCAATTGCGCTGCTGATCGCGCTGTTCTTTATTCAGCAAGGTAGCCTGCAAAACCTGCTGCCATACACCCCTTATACCTCGCTGGAAGGGGCAAAACAGCTCCTGCCGATGGGGCCCGTGGCGTCGCAGGAAGCCATCAAGATGCTCGGCACCAACGGCGGCGGCTTCTTCAACGCCAACTCATCGCATCCGTTTGAAAACCCGACTGCCCTGACCAATTTTGTGCAGATGCTGGCGATTTTCCTGATCCCCACCGCACTCTGCTTTGCCTTTGGTGATGTCGTCAACGATCGCCGTCAGGGGCGCACCCTGCTCTGGACCATGTCGTTAATCTTCGTGGTCTGCGTTGCGCTGGTGATGTGGGCTGAATGGAACGGCAATAGCCATTTCATGCAGCTTGGGGCTAACAGCAATATCAATATGGAAGGTAAAGAGAGCCGCTTTGGCATTCTCGCCAGCAGCCTCTATGCGGTGGTCACCACGGCGGCCTCGTGCGGGGCGGTGAATGCCATGCATGACTCCTTCACCGCACTGGGCGGAATGATCCCAATGTGGCTGATGCAGATTGGCGAGGTGGTATTTGGCGGCGTGGGTTCAGGTCTTTACGGCATGCTGTTGTTCGTGATGCTGGCGGTGTTTATTGCCGGTCTGATGATTGGTCGTACCCCGGAATACCTCGGTAAAAAAATCGACGTTCGCGAGATGAAATTAACCGCGCTGGCGATTCTGGTAACCCCTGCCCTCGTACTGCTCGGCTCCGCACTGGCGCTGATGACCGAGGCCGGACGCAGCGGCATCTTTAACCCGGGTATTCACGGCTTTAGCGAAGTGCTGTATGCCGTCTCCTCTGCCGCCAACAACAACGGCAGTGCCTTTGCAGGCTTAAGTGCCAACTCACCGTTCTGGAACTGTCTGCTGGCGTTCTGCATGTTCGTGGGTCGTTTCGGGATCATTGTGCCGGTCATGGCGATTGCCGGATCGCTGGTGAATAAAAAAATTCAACCGACCACCACCGGAACATTACCGACCCACGGCGCGCTGTTTATCGGCCTGCTCACAGGCACCGTGTTACTGGTTGGTGCCCTGACCTTTATCCCCGCCCTCGCGTTAGGCCCGGTCGCGGAATACCTCTCTTTACGCTGATTTTGCGGAGAATTTGTCATGAGTCGTAAACAACTGGCCCTGTTCGAACCGTCATTAGTTCGTCAGGCGCTCATGGATGCGGTGAAAAAACTGAGCCCGCGCGTGCAGTGGCACAACCCGGTGATGTTTATTGTCTGGGCGGGAAGCGTCCTGACCACCGCACTGGCGATTGCCATGGGAACGGGCCACATGCCGGGAAATGCGATGTTTACCGGCGCCATTAGCCTGTGGCTGTGGTTTACCGTGCTGTTTGCCAACTTTGCGGAAGCGCTGGCGGAAGGCCGGAGTAAAGCCCAGGCCAACAGCCTGAAAGGGGTAAAAAAGACCGCCTTCGCACGCAAGTTACGTGAACCAAAATACGGTGCGCAGATGGACCACGTTCCGGCGGATGAACTGCGTAAAGGCGATGTGGTGCTGGTCGAAGCTGGCGATATTATCCCGTGCGACGGGGAAGTGATTGAAGGTGGCGCGTCGGTGGACGAAAGCGCCATCACCGGGGAATCCGCCCCGGTTATCCGTGAATCCGGCGGCGATTTCGCCTCCGTAACGGGGGGGACGCGCATACTCTCCGACTGGCTGGTGATTCAGTGTAGCGTTAACCCAGGTGAAACCTTCCTTGACCGGATGATCGCCATGGTGGAAGGCGCCCAGCGTCGTAAAACCCCCAACGAGATTGCCCTGACCATCCTGCTGGTCGCGTTGACCCTCGTCTTCCTGCTGGCAACCGCGACCCTGTGGCCGTTCTCCGCTTATGGCGGTACGGCGGTCACCATCACGGTGCTGGTGGCGCTGCTGGTCTGTCTGATCCCCACCACTATCGGCGGCCTGCTGTCGGCCATCGGCGTGGCCGGTATGAGCCGTATGCTCGGTGCCAACGTCATCGCCACCAGCGGACGTGCCGTTGAAGCGGCGGGCGATGTAGACGTTCTGCTGCTTGATAAAACCGGGACCATCACCCTCGGTAACCGTCAGGCATCAGACTTCTTACCCGCACCTGGCGTGGATGAAAAAACGCTGGCAGATGCCGCACAGCTCTCATCGCTTGCCGACGAAACTCCGGAAGGTCGCAGCATTGTGATTCTTGCCAAACAGCGCTTTAACCTGCGCCAGCGCGACGTTCAGAGCCTGCATGCCACTTTCGTGCCCTTCACGGCACAGACCCGGATGAGCGGCATTAATATTCAGGACCGGATGATCCGTAAAGGCTCGGTTGACGCCATCCGTCGCCACATTGAGGCTAATAACGGTCACTTCCCACCCGAAGTGGATAGCCTGGTGGAAAGCGTGGCCCGTCAGGGGGCAACGCCGCTGGTGGTGGCTGAAGGCGCAAATGTGCTGGGGGTGATTGCCCTGAAGGATATCGTCAAAGGCGGCATCAAAGAACGCTTTGCCCAGCTGCGTAAAATGGGGATCAAAACGGTGATGATCACCGGGGATAACCGCCTGACCGCAGCGGCGATTGCTGCCGAAGCGGGCGTGGATGATTTTCTTTCCGAAGCCACACCGGAAGCCAAACTGGCCTTGATTCGTCAGTATCAGGCGGAAGGGCGTCTGGTCGCGATGACCGGTGACGGGACCAACGATGCCCCTGCTCTGGCGCAGGCCGACGTGGCGGTGGCAATGAACTCCGGTACCCAGGCGGCAAAAGAGGCGGGCAACATGGTCGATCTCGACTCTAACCCGACCAAGCTGATTGAAGTCGTGCACATTGGTAAGCAGATGCTGATGACGCGCGGCTCGCTGACCACGTTCAGCATCGCTAACGATGTGGCGAAATATTTCGCCATCATTCCGGCCGCGTTTGCTGCGACCTATCCGCAATTAAACGCCCTGAACGTAATGCACCTGCACTCCCCGGCATCGGCCATTCTGAGCGCGGTAATCTTTAACGCCCTGATTATTGTCTTCCTGATCCCGCTGGCGCTGAAAGGCGTGAGCTACAAGCCGCTCACGGCGGCCGCCATGCTGCGCCGCAACCTGTGGATTTACGGCCTGGGTGGGCTGGTGGTGCCCTTCATCGGTATCAAGGCTATCGATCTGCTGTTGACCCTGTTCGGGCTGGTTTAAAAGGTGAATCAAATGACGATGTTACGCCCCGCTATACTTCTGTTTATTCTGCTGTCGCTGATTACCGGGGGGCTCTACCCGCTGGTCACCACCGCCCTGGGCCAGTGGTGGTTTAAGGATCAGGCTAACGGCTCGCTGATTATGCAAAACGGTGAAAACCGCGGTTCGCGCCTGATTGGCCAGAGCTTTACGGACGCTCGCTACTTCAAGGGACGCCCTTCCGCCACTGCCGAAAGCCCGTATAATCCGATGGCATCCGGCGGCAGTAACCTGGCGGGCAGCAACCCGGCGCTGGACAAAGCCGTCGCCGAGCGCGTGGCCGCCCTGCGCGCCGCCAACCCACAGGCCAGCCGCGAGGTTCCCGTGGAGCTGGTCACCGCCTCAGCCAGCGGGCTGGACTATAGCCTGACGCCGGCAGCGGTGGCGTGGCAGATCCCGCGCGTTGCCGCCGCCCGTCAATTGAGTGTTGAACAGGTGAGCAAGCTGGTGGCAGAACATACACAAAAGCCGCTGGTCAGCTATATCGGCATGCCGGTAGTGAATATTGTTGAGCTGAATCTGGCGCTGGACGCGCTAAGGAAAAACTAAATGACCGACGAGCCCATGCGCCCGGATCCGGACAGGCTGCTTGAACAGACGGCTGAAGCCCATCGCGGCAAACTGAAAATTTTCTTTGGCGCCTGCGCGGGTGTCGGGAAAACCTTCGCCATGCTGACGGAAGCCCAGCGGCTTCGGGCGCAGGGGCTCGATATACTGATCGGCGTGGTTGAAACCCACGGACGTAAAGAGACGGCATCGCTGCTGAAGGGGCTTGCCACCCAGCCGCCACGCCGCATCAGCCATCGGGGTCGTTTAGTCACAGAGTTTGATATTGATGCCGCCCTCGCCCGCCGTCCGGCGCTTATCCTGATGGACGAACTGGCGCACAGCAATGCGCCAGGCTCGCGTCACCCCAAGCGCTGGCAGGATGTGGAAGAATTACTTGAAGCTGGCATTGATGTTTTCACGACGGTTAACGTGCAGCATCTGGAAAGCCTGAACGACGTGGTCAGCGGCGTGACCGGCATTCAGGTGCGCGAGACGGTGCCCGACCCTTTCTTCGATTCCGCTGACGAAGTGGTGCTGGTCGATCTGCCGCCGGATGATTTGCGCCAGCGACTGCACGAAGGCAAAGTCTATATTGCCGGACAGGCCGAGCGTGCCATCGAACATTTCTTCCGCAAAGGCAACCTGATTGCCCTGCGCGAACTGGCTCTGCGCCGTACTGCCGATCGCGTTGACGATCAGATGCGTGCCTGGCGCGATTTGCAGGGCCAGGAACGCGTCTGGCATACGCGGGATGCCATCCTGCTGTGCGTGGGGCACGGCAGCGGTAACGAAAAACTTGTCCGCACCGCCGCGCGTCTGGCCGCCAAATTTGGCAGCGTCTGGCATGCGGTGTATGTCGAAACGCCGCAGCTTCATGCTTTGCCCGAAAACCAGCGCCGCGCGATTCTGAGTTCTCTGCGCCTGGCGCAGGAGCTGGGTGCCGAAACCGCCACCCTTTCCGATCCTCAGGAAGATAAAGCCATTCTGCGCTACGCCCGGGAGCATAACCTGGGGAAAATCGTCATTGGCCGTCGCCAGCATCGTCGCTGGTTTAGCCGTGAATCCTTTGCCGACAAACTGGCCCGCCGCGCGCCGGATCTGGACCTGGTGATCGTGGCGCTGGATGATAAACCCACGCCCCTTCCCAGCCGCGCCCCGGACAGCCGTACTTTCAGTGATAAATGGCGCATTCAGCTTCGCGGCTGCCTGGTGGCCGTCGTGCTCTGCGCCCTGATCACGATCATTGCCAGCAAATGGCTGATTGCCTTCGACGCGGCCAACCTGGTGATGATCTACCTCCTTGGCGTGGTGGTGGTGGCGCTCTTTTACGGACGCTGGCCGTCGGTGCTGGCAACGGTGATTAACGTCATCAGCTTTGATCTGTTCTTTATTGCCCCTCGCGGGACGCTCGCCGTGTCGGACGTACAGTACATCCTGACCTTTGCCGTGATGCTCACCGTCGGGCTGGTGATCGGCAATCTGACGGCGGGCGTGCGCTACCAGGCGCGCATCGCCCGCTACCGCGAACAGCGCACGCGGCATCTGTATGAAATGTCGAAATCGCTGGCGGTGGGACGCACGCCGCTGGATATCGTGCAGACCAGCGAGCAGTTTATTCGCTCGACGTTTCATGCCAGCAACCTGATTTTACTCCCGGACGAACACGGTAAGCTGCGCCCGCTAACCTCGGCCTCCGGCATGACGCCCTGGGACGAAGCCATCGCGCGCTGGAGCTTTGATAAAGGGTTACCTGCGGGCGCAGGTACCGACACCCTGCCCGGCGTGCCCTATCAAATTCTGCCGCTACGCAGCGCCGATAAAAATCAGGGGCTGGTGATTGTTGAGCCCTCAAACCTGCGTCAGCTGATGATCCCCGAGCAGCAGCGGCTGCTGGAGACTTTTACGCTGCTGGTTGCCAGCGCACTGGAACGGCTGGCGCTTACCGCCAGTGAAGAACAGGCCCGACTGGCCAGCGAGCGTGAAAGCATTCGTAACTCGCTGCTGGCGGCGCTGTCGCACGACCTGCGGACACCGCTGACCGTTCTGTTTGGTCAGTCAGAAATCCTGACGCTGGACCTGGCCGCGGAAGGGTCTAAACACGCCCTTCAGGCCAGCGAAATCCGCCAGCACGTGCTGAATACCACCCGTCTGGTGAATAACCTGCTCGATATGGCGCGCATTCAGTCGGGCGGATTTAACCTCAAAAAAGAGTGGCTCACGCTGGAAGAAGTGGTAGGCAGCGCGCTGAAAATGCTGGAGCCCGGCCTCGGTGGGCGGCATATCGCGCTGAACATGCCTGAACCCCTGACCTTAATTCACGTCGATGGCCCCTTGTTTGAACGGGTGCTGATCAATCTGCTGGAAAATGCCGGTAAATATGCCGGCTCAAGTGCCCGGATTGGCGTGGATGCGATGGTAGAGGATGGCACGCTTCACCTTGACGTCTGGGATACCGGACCGGGCATTCCTGCCGGGCAGGAGCTGGCTATTTTCGAAAAATTCGCGCGCGGGAACAAGGAGTCGGCCATTCCGGGCGTTGGGCTCGGGCTGGCGATTTGTCAGGCGATCGTTGACGTCCATGGCGGAACCATTTCCGCAGATAATCGTCCGGAAGGCGGCGCGCGTTTTTGTGTTACACTTCCTCTGGAAACCCCGCCAGAACTGAATGAATTACCCGAGGATTTGTGATTAACGTTCTGATTGTCGAAGATGAGATCGCCATTAGCCGTTTTCTGCGCGCTGCGCTGGAAGGAGACGGTCTGCGCGTTCACGATGCGGGTACGCTTCAACGGGGTTTAATTGAAGCCGCCACCCGCAAGCCGGACCTGGTGATCCTCGATCTTGGGCTGCCGGATGGCGACGGCATCGATTTTATTCGTGAGGTTCGTCAGTGGAGCCAGATGCCGATTCTCGTGCTCTCTGCCCGTACTGAAGAGACGGATAAAATCGCCGCGCTGGATGCCGGTGCCGATGACTATCTGATTAAACCCTTTGGCATTGGCGAATTGCAGGCTCGCCTGCGCGTGGCGCTGCGTCGTCATAGCGCCACCACGCCTGCCGACCCTACCTACACGTTTGGTGATATTCGGGTTGACCTCGCCGCACGGCGCATTGTGCGCGGTGAAGAGGAAATCCATCTTACCCCCATCGAATTCCGCCTGCTCGCCGTGCTGCTTAATAACCACGGCAAGGTTCTCACCCAGCGCCAGCTGTTGAGTCAGGTGTGGGGACCCAACGCGGTGGAACATAGTCACTATTTGCGCATATATATGGGTCACCTTCGTCAGAAACTGGAAGTCGACCCCGCTCGCCCTCGCCATTTATTAACTGAAACCGGTATCGGTTATCGGTTTATGCTTTGAATAACTATTCATATTATTTTCTAAATAATCAAAAACCCTCCCGATCAATATTAAAAAAATAATCAATACATTATTCCATGGATTATTTTTGCTCGTTTAAAACATTAACAAAACCAATCATTAACACTTCAACAACAAATCAGCATTTTGATCTGCGTTATTCATCAAAAACGACTAATTATTTCTGAAATGATCGGTTAAGGGTGATCTGATTCACAGTTAATCCCTTTTTCCTGGATAAAATGACCATGCTTTCAATTACTGAAAGGAAAATGAAACATGGAAAACAACAATCGCTTAATGCCCCATATAAGGCGGACAACACATATCATGATGTTTGCCCACCGAAACTGCTTTGACTTTCACCTCTTTAATGCCCGGTAGTCCTTCGACTTCTGGCGCACTCGCTTACAGGTTATCCTGAAACACCTTATTTTACAGGCCATTGCCTGTGAACTCGTGCGCTCATTCAATTTAATTCAGACTCATCCGCAACCGGGCGGACTGAATTTCAATCATCAAAAAGCAATTTACTGATTTTAATCAGCGGCCACACTTTGCTTTTTTTCCGGAAAATTATCGATTTCTTTCTGACAAGAAATCGAAGGACGCTTATTACCTAAAATAAAGAGAGAAAGATGAAAAGTTTAAAAATCGCGGCCAGCCGTGCATGTCCGGACTGCTTTACCACCCAGCGTGAGCTTGTGGATGTCCGCGCTTCCGATTATATCGACGTCGCGGCCATTGTTCTGGCCGTTAGCGATATTTCCAGCGGCATACTGGAAGAAATAGAAGCCACCGGATTTGGCATTCCCGTCTTTGTCGCAACGCATAAAGAAGAGATCATTCCGGCAGATTATTTATCGCGCATTCACGGCGTATTTGAGCATTCAGACACCAGCAACGATTTTTATGGCCGCCAGCTGGAAGCGGCAGCCCAGAAGTACGAAACCCAGCTGCGGCCGCCGTTTTTCCGTGCCCTTGTAGACTACGTAAAACAGGGTAACAGCGCATTTGACTGCCCGGGGCATCAGGGGGGGCAATTCTTCCGCCGTCATCCTGCGGGCAATCAGTTTGTCGATTTCTTTGGTGAAACGCTTTTCCGTTCCGACCTGTGTAACGCCGACGTGGCAATGGGCGATCTGCTGATCCACGAAGGCGCGCCGTGCATTGCGCAGCAACATGCCGCAAAGGTCTTTAATGCCGATAAGACCTACTTTGTGCTGAATGGGACCTCCTCATCCAACAAAGTGGTGTTAAACGCCCTGCTCACCCCTGGCGACCTGGTGCTGTTTGACCGTAATAACCACAAATCAAACCATCACGGCGCTCTTCTTCAGGCTGGCGCGACACCGGTCTATCTGGAAACCGCGCGCAACCCGTACGGCTTTATTGGTGGTATTGACGCGCACTGCTTTGAGGAAAGCTACCTGCGCGAGTTGGTAGCCGAGGTGGCGCCAGGTCGTGCACGCGATGCACGCCCGTTCCGTCTGGCGGTGATCCAGCTGGGTACCTACGATGGCACCATCTATAACGCCCGTCAGGTGGTGGATAAGATTGGGCATCTGTGTGATTACATCCTGTTCGACTCGGCCTGGGTAGGTTACGAGCAGTTTATCCCGATGATGGCAGATTGCTCGCCGCTGCTGCTGGAGCTGAACGAAAACGACCCGGGAATTCTGGTCACCCAGTCGGTACATAAACAGCAGGCAGGCTTCTCGCAGACCTCGCAGATCCACAAAAAGGACAGCCATATCAAAGGCCAGCAGCGCTATGTACCCCACAAGCGGCTGAATAATGCTTTTATGATGCACGCCTCAACCAGCCCGTTCTACCCTCTGTTTGCTGCGCTGGATATTAACGCCCGTATGCATGAAGGTCAGAGCGGTCGCAACATGTGGATGGACTGCGTGGTTAACGGTATTGAAGCGCGCAAACTGATCCTGGAGAACTGCCAGTACCTTCGTCCGTTTGTGCCGGAGACGGTGGATGGCCGTCCGTGGGAAAGCTTCGACACAGCGGAAATTGCCACCGATCTGCGCTTCTTCCACTTCGTACCGGGTGAAAACTGGCACGCTTTTGAGGGCTATGCCGAGCACCAGTACTTTATCGACCCGTGCAAGCTCCTGCTGACCACGCCAGGTATTAACGCCCGCACCGGCGAGTATGAGGATTTCGGCGTGCCCGCCACCATCCTCGCCAACTTCCTGCGTGAAAACGGCATCGTGCCGGAGAAATGCGATCTCAACTCGATCCTGTTCCTGCTCACCCCTGCGGAAGATATGGGCAAACTGCAGCAGCTGGTGGCGCAGCTGGTGCGCTTCGAAAAACTGCTCGAGAGCGATGTTCCGCTGAAAGAGGTCCTGCCTTCTCTCTACAAACAACATCCGGAACGTTACGCGGATTACACGCTGCGCCAGATTTGCCAGGAGATGCACGATCTCTATGCCCGCCATAACGTGAAGCAACTGCAAAAAGAGATGTTCCGCAAGTCTCACTTCCCGCGCTTGATGATGAACCCGCAGGAGGCAAACTATGCGTATCTGCGTGGTGAAGTCGAACTGGTCTCCCTGCGCGACGCGGAAGGCCGCATTGCCGCTGAAGGCGCCCTGCCTTATCCGCCTGGGGTGCTGTGCGTTGTCCCGGGCGAAGTCTGGGGCGGCTCCGTGCTGCGCTACTTTGCCGCGCTGGAAGACGGTATCAACCTGCTACCAGGCTTCGCGCCTGAGCTGCAGGGCGTATACGTTGAAGAGTGTGAGGGTCGCAAACAGGTTCGCTGTAACGTCATCAAACAACCCGCTGCTCAGCCCGCGCTGCTGAAAGGAGAGACATTATGAGTAAATCCAATAAGATGGGCGTGGTGCAGCTGACCATCCTCACCATGGTCAACATGATGGGGTCCGGGATCATCATGCTGCCCACCAAGCTTGCCGAAGTGGGCACCATTTCGATTATCTCCTGGCTGGTGACGGCGGTGGGGTCAATGGCGCTGGCGTGGGCATTCGCCAAATGCGGGATGTTCAGCCGCAAGTCCGGCGGGATGGGCGGCTATGCGGAATACGCTTTTGGCAAGTCCGGCAACTTTATGGCCAACTATACCTATGGTGTATCGCTGCTGATCGCCAACGTGGCGATTGCCATTTCTGCCGTGGGTTACGGGACGGAACTGTTTGGCGCCACGCTCACCCCGGTACAAATTGGGCTGGCGACCATCGGGGTGCTGTGGATCTGCACCGTGGCGAACTTCGGCGGCGCGCGTATCACCGGACAACTGAGCAGCATCACCGTCTGGGGCGTGATTATCCCGGTCGTCGGTTTATGCATCATCGGCTGGTTCTGGTTTAGTCCTACGCTCTACGCCAACTCCTGGAACCCGCATCATGTGCCGTTCTTTAACGCCGTGGGCTCTTCTATCGCCATGACGCTGTGGGCTTTTCTCGGACTGGAATCGGCCTGCGCGAATGCGGAAGTGGTTGAGAACCCTGAAAAGAACGTGCCGATTGCGGTACTTGGCGGAACGCTGGGGGCGGCGGTGATCTATATCGTCTCAACCAACGTGATTGCCGGGATTGTGCCGAATATGGATCTGGCTAACTCCACGGCACCGTTCGGGCTGGCTTTCGCCCAGATGTTCACCCCGGAAGTCGGGAAGGTGATTATGGGTCTGATGGTGATGTCCTGCTGCGGTTCGCTTCTCGGCTGGCAGTTCACCATCGCGCAGGTGTTTAAATCCTCGGCTGACGAAGGTTATTTCCCCAAAATCTTCTCCCGCGTCACCAAAGCGGACGCACCGGTGCAGGGCATGCTGGCGATTGTCATCTTCCAGAGTGGATTGTCGCTGATGACCATTAGCCCGTCGCTGAACAGCCAGTTCAACGTGCTGGTCAACCTGGCGGTGGTGACGAACATCATTCCGTACATTCTGTCGATGGCCGCGCTGGTGATTATTCAGAAGGTCGCGAAGGTGGATCCGCGTAAAGCACGAGCGGCGAATATCGTGGCGCTCATTGGGGCGATTTACAGCTTCTATGCGCTCTACTCTTCCGGTCAGGAAGCGATGCTCTATGGGGCAATGGTGACCTTTATGGGCTGGACGCTGTACGGTCTGGTGTCACCACGGTTTGAATTGAAGAATAAGCATAGTTAGGTAAAAACAAAACGGCAGCCCGAGGGTTGCCGTTTTTATTGTTTTCTCCCTCTCCCCGTGGGAGAGGGCCGGGGTGAGGGCATCAGCCCGCACCGATAACGCACTTACGCGTTCTTCAGCACTTCGCTGACAATCTCTACGGCTTCTTTCTCAATCTGCTGACGGTGCTCAGCGCCGAGGAAGCTTTCGCAATAGATTTTATACGCGTCTTCCGTACCGGACGGACGTGCAGCGAACCAGCCGTTTTCGGTCATTACTTTCAGACCCCCGATAGACGCGCCGTTACCCGGTGCAGCCGTCAGACGCGCGGTGATCGGATCACCTGCCAGGGTGTTAGCACTGACCATCTCCGGAGAGAGTTTAGACAGCGCCGCTTTCTGGGCTGAGGTCGCGCTCGCCTGAATACGGTTGTAGCTTGGCGCACCAAAACGTGCCGCCAGGTCGTTGTAATGTTCCTGCGGGTTCTTACCGGTGACCGCGGTGATCTCCGCCGCCAGCAGGCACATGATGATACCGTCTTTATCGGTTGACCATGGCGTGCCGTCGAAACGCAGGAAGGATGCCCCGGCGCTCTCTTCACCACCGAAGCCGAAGCTGCCGTCGTGCAGACCGTCAACAAACCATTTGAAGCCCACCGGCACTTCCACCAGCTTGCGGCCCAGCGCGTCGACCACGCGGTCGATCATCGCGGAAGAGACCAGCGTTTTACCAACAGCCACCTCTTTGCCCCACTGCGGACGATGCTGGAACAGGTAGTTGATCGCCACAGCCAGATAGTGGTTCGGGTTCATCAGCCCGGCAGGGGTGACGATACCGTGACGGTCATAATCCGGGTCGTTCGCAAACGCCAGATCGAATTTGTCGCGCAGCGCCAGCAGGCCCGCCATCGCACACTCGGAGGAGCAGTCCATACGGATCGCGCCGTCTTTATCCAGGTGCATAAAGCGGAAGGTCTGATCGACGTGATCGTTCACGATGGTCAGATCCAGCTTGTAATGCTCGGCAATGCGTTTCCAGTACTCGATACCGGAGCCGCCCAGCGGGTCCACGCCCAGCTTCAGGCCTGCTTTCTGAATCGCCGCCATATCGACGATATCCGCCAGCCCCTCCACGAACGGCTGAACCAGATCCTGCTCTTTTACGTGACCGGACGCCATTGCCGCATCCAGAGAGATGCGTTTCACGCCTTTCAGACCGTCAGCCAACAGCGCGTTTGCGCGGTCTTCTACCACTTTGGTGACGTTAGTATCTGCCGGGCCACCGTTAGGCGGGTTGTATTTAATGCCCCCGTCTTCCGGCGGGTTGTGGGATGGCGTGATAACAATCCCGTCAGCCAGCGCGCCACCTTTTTTGTTGTGCACCAGGATAGCGTTAGACACCGCCGGCGTTGGCGTGAAGCCGTTATTCTCCTGCACAATCACGTCGACGCCGTTTGCCGCCAGCACTTCCAGCACAGAGATGAACGCCGGTTCAGACAGCGCATGGGTATCTTTCCCCACATAGCACGGACCGGTAACGCCGTTTTTAGCGCGCTCTTCCGCAATGGCCTGAGCAATGGCCAGAATGTGCGGTTCGTTAAAGCTATGGCGTGCCGCGCTGCCGCGGTGACCAGATGTACCAAACTTCACTGCGTGTTCTGCGTTGCCCACGACCGGCTTCAGCACGTAATACTGCGCGGTCAGCTGAGCGACGTTAATCAAATCGCTTTGTTGTGCAGGTTGGCCTGCACGGCTGTGATTTGCCATTACCGGGTCCTTCTGATGCAAGGGTTAAATTGTACCGCAAACCTTTTCAATCAATTCCGCCGGGAACTGCATGGACTGCATGATGTGTTCAATCATGCTGCACTTGCGGCCCGTATTGGTATTGGTGATCACCCAGTATGGGGTGCCAGGGACATGTTTAGGTTTGGTTTGGTTGCCATTTTGCAGCAGCGTTTGCTCGTCGCCCGCGAAATAGACGCGAGTACGACCGTGCAGCGACTCGGTCGCTTCAGCAAACGCTTTGTTATCCAGGGAGTAAAGTGTAGACAGCACCAGCATAAAGCGGTTAACCGCCTTTTTCTGCTCCGCATACTCGTCGGACAGCAGCAGCTCGCGCATCGCGCGTACTTTATCTTTTACCGGCGTCACGGCAGGCTTTGCTTGTGCAACAACGCTCGGCTGAGACACGACATCTTTGGTGACTGGGGTAGCAGGCTGTGAAGCGGCGGAAATTTTAAGCATGCGCCGTAAAATGTCGGACGCGCTCTCCCCGATATGCCGCGTTTGGCTGGCAATATACTGATAGAGTTCGTCATCAACTTCGATTGTTTTCATCTTAATCCAGTGCGATATCTTATCTGAATACAAGTCATTGGGATTATAAGGTCAAATCCCAACAGCGGATAGCGTCAAACCAGGTTGGCGGCAAAAGTCAGATTAAACTGGAACCTTGCGGCCGGGCGGCAGAATGGTCAACATGATACCCTAACCTGACAAACGTAAAAAAAGAACTTTGCCATGAAATTGAATACCCGAGCGCAAACTGCACAATCGCCGAACAATAATTCTCCCATCGTACTGGTTCATGGACTTTTTGGCAGCCTGGATAACCTGGGCGTGCTGGCGCGCGATCTGGTTACCGATCACGATATTTTACAGGTCGATATGCGCAACCACGGACTTTCCGGGCGCGCAGACGAGATGACCTACGCGGCAATGGCGCAGGATCTCCTGGATACGCTCGACGCCCACAACCTGCAGAAAGTGACCCTCATCGGGCATTCGATGGGTGGTAAAGCGGTCATGGCGCTCACAGCACTGGCACCTGAGCGAATTTCCGGGCTGGTGGTGATTGATGTCGCCCCAGTGGATTACGACGTTCGCCGTCACGATGAGATCTTCGCGGCAATTAATGCGGTGACGGAGGCCGGCGTTTCCACCCGTCAGCAGGCAGCAGCCGTGATGCGTGAGCATCTTGATGAAGAAGGCGTGGTGCAATTCCTGCTGAAGTCGTTTGTTGAGGGGCAATGGCGTTTTAACGTCCCGGTGCTGTGGGACCAGTATAATAACATCGTGGGCTGGGAGGCCGTCCCCGCCTGGCCGCATCCTACCCTCTTCATTCGCGGCGGTAACTCGCCTTACGTTACTGATGCTTACCGCGACACGCTGCTGGCACAATTCCCGCAGGCGCGCGCCCATGTAATTGCCGGTGCCGGGCATTGGGTACATGCGGAAAAACCTGAAGCAGTCCTGCGCGCCATTCGTCGCTATCTCACTGATACGGCAAATTGATTAAAAAGAGAGCGACTGGAAGACGACGGGCTTCCAGTCGTTGGCGTGCCGTTTTTGCTGATGTATGATGGCGCGCTTATCGCCCGGGCATTAGCAGGGCGGCGTGTTTCCCCCGAAGTCTCTGAATCATGGCCAAAGAACAAACGGACCGTACGACACTAGATCTGTTCGCGAATGAGCGTCGACCGGGACGACCGAAAACGAATCCGCTTTCGCGCGACGAACAGCTGCGTATTAATAAACGCAACCAGCTTAAACGCGATAAAAATCGTGGGCTTAAGCGTGTCGAATTGAAGCTCAATGCTGACGCTGTCGATGCGCTTAACGAGCTGGCGGAAGCGCGTAATATCAGCCGCAGCGAGCTCATTGAAGAGATGCTGATCGCCCAGCTTGAGACATTGCGCAGCCAGGCATAAGTCTGAAAAACCCCTTTTTTACCCTTTTCATGTAGCACTGAGTGCAGTCCTGCGCGATAGCGGTTTCCGCAGGGTTGCCTGTTCTGCTATTATTGCCCTTATCCGTGGCCGAATTGGGCCACCATACCATTAAGTTTCAAGAGGTTATTTTACTCATGGCAATCATCGGCATTTTCTTCGGCAGTGATACCGGCAATACCGAAAATATCGCAAAAAACATTCAGAAACAGCTCGGTAAAGACGTTGCTGATGTGCATGACATCGCCAAGAGCAGCAAAGAAGATCTCGAGGGCTACGACATTCTGCTGCTGGGTATTCCAACCTGGTACTACGGTGAAGCACAGTGCGACTGGGATGATTTCTTCCCAACGCTGGAAGAGGTGGACTTCAACGGCAAGCTGGTTGCCCTGTTTGGCTGTGGCGATCAGGAAGACTATGCCGAGTACTTCTGCGACGCACTGGGCACCATCCGCGACATCATTGAGCCGAACGGCGCCGTTATTGTCGGTCACTGGCCCACTGCCGGTTACCACTTTGAAGCCTCCAAAGGTCTTGCCGATGACGATCACTTCGTGGGTCTGGCCATCGACGAAGACCGTCAGCCTGAGCTGACCGCTGAGCGCGTAGAGAAGTGGGTTAAGCAGATCCGTGAAGAACTGCACCTGGACGATATTCTCAACGCCTGATTTTCGCGGCGCAACGGCGGTTGCGCCCGTTTTCCAGGTAAAACCGATTAAATTAATTGCTACAAACTTTTAACTTTTTCGCTCAGACCTGTACAATGTTTCCCTGGTAAAATGTGGTTTTCATTTCACAAGTTTGTCGGTGATACCCCATTTTTATAAGCATACTTTGCCTGAGACTTGCAGTTTTCATTTAGCCGTGGCAGTTCTATAATGAGACGCAATATCCAAGGTGCATTTTCTGTCACTTCTTTCAGAAGTGAATCGTTTAGCAACAGGACAGATTCCGCATGACTGACAACAATACCGCATTAAAGAAGGCTGGCCTGAAAGTAACGCTTCCTCGGTTAAAAATCCTCGAAGTGCTTCAGGGTCCAGACAACCACCATGTCAGTGCGGAAGACCTCTATAAACGTCTTATCGACATGGGTGAAGAGATTGGTCTGGCCACCGTTTATCGCGTGCTGAACCAGTTTGATGACGCGGGCATTGTTACCCGTCATAATTTCGAAGGCGGTAAATCTGTATTCGAACTGACCCAGCAGCATCACCACGATCACCTGATCTGCCTCGATTGCGGCAAGGTCATTGAATTCAGCGATGATTCCATCGAATCGCGGCAGCGTGAAATCGCCGCTCGTCATGGCATCCGCCTGACCAACCACAGCCTGTACCTGTATGGTCACTGCGCTGAAGGTGATTGCCGCGAAAATGAACACGCGCACGACGCAAAATAAGTCACGTTCATACTCTGAGCCAGCCGTAAGGCTGGCTTTTTTTGCCTTAAAAAGCCCGGTTGCGCTGCGCCTGGGCCTACGGACTATGATGCCTTTGTAGGCCCGGTAAGCGCAGCGCCACCGGGCGTAAAGCAACTTATTTATTGTTATTGCGTATCTCGTCCCAGATCTTATCGCAACGCTTCGCGACTTCCTGATCGTTACCCGTTTTACGCGCCTGGATACAGGCCTGATAATCCATCACACGAATATTCTCCTGCGTCGCGAATTGCTCATGCGCCTTCTCTTTCTTCAGCACATTCAGTACGCTCTGACAGGCTTCAATTTTCTCCGGCGAGCCTTGTGCGGTATTAATACAGGCGCTGTAAGCCTCCTTCAGCCTGGAATCTTCCTTCGGTGCCTGAGGCTGAGCGCAGGCCACCAGCCCCGATGCAAGCATCGCGACAATTACGATTTTTTTCATCATGTGCAGTCTCCGGTCCGGCGGGCCTTAACCCGCCGGATGATTCATCAGAAGATGGTGAATGGGGCAATAACCATGAATTTCACGTCACGTTCATCCTGGAAGATGTTGCCGTAACCGCCCGCATAGCTCGGGATATCGGAGTGGTTGTCATACTGAGTGAAGTGCAGTTTGAACATCGTGCCCTTCGCGCGCCCATCCTGCAGGGTATAGATAGCATCCAGGCTGTAGGAGGACTCTTTCAGGCGATAGTTTGGATCGTAGTACGCATCCGGCGTGGCCATGTCGCCAGGTTTTGCGTCCCAGGCGTAAGCGTAAGAAGCGCCCACTGCCCAACCCGGCAGGTTCCAGTTTTTCAGATCATACATTGCGCCGAAGAAGACCGCTTTTTCACCATCGGCGTTGAAGTCTGAGCGGTTATCCCACCAGATATCCAGACGACCGTTAGATGACGCGTAAGTTGGCGTCATACGTTGCAGGAAGTAGCCCTGCTGCCCTTCCGCCTTCACCCATGTCCCTTCCAGGCGTAAATCAACCTGGCCCACTTTATAGCCGAAAGTCAGCGCCTGCAGCCACGCGGTGCCGTCATAAATGTCGTTGACGCCGCCATCGCTGACCTTGTCACGCGTACCATAGAACTGGTAGCTGGTGCTCAGCGGACTTCCTGCGATATCAAATTTGTAGCTGGCTTTAGCAAAATACTGATCGATATAGCCTTCCGCCTGACCAAATGCGGCTTCCAGTACCAGATCGTTTTTAAAGTCGTATTTCGCGCCCAGCGAGTGGAGATAATCGACTTTGGTTTTCTTATCGTTCTGGTAGAACTTGTCCATTTCAATGTGCCATGGAGCCTTATACTCGTTGGTCCACATATAGGAGAAGCTCAACGCACCCGCATCACCATAGTCAAAGTTCGCCCCGGCTTCTGCACCCTGATAGGTACCTGGCATGAAGCTCCAGTGTGGTGCTAACAGCGTCTGGCCGGTTGGCTGAATATACCCTCCACGCGCCCAGACCGGGCCGTATTTAAATTTCGCTGCGGCCTTGTACAGGCTGATACCGCTCTTATCACCGGACCAGTCTTCATCGTAAGCTTTGTTGCTGGAGGAGAAGGCAATTTCGTTAGGGTGGCCGCTGTCGCCGTTTTCCGCCATTTCGATCGCGGTGAATGCAGCGATATCCAGGCCGAACATTTCTGCGGCATAGCCTGACTGGAAGTCCAGGTTGGCGTTCCAGGTGGAGTGAGAAAGGTTGGTTTTATATTTGTCTTCGGTGACGTCTTTACGGTCACGTTCACGCTGCCAGTAATAGATGCCGCCCGTGAGGGTAGAATCGTCGATGAAACCCGCAGCTTTCGCCTCAGGTGTAACAACCAGGCCAGACATTGCTGTCACACCGGCAATAGCCAGCGCCAGCGCACTACGTTTGCCACTGAACGTACGCATAGATTATTCCTCTTTGACGAATTAAAGCGCCTAAAACGGCGAAAATAAAAAAGACCAGGCGGTCAGGGGTAGTTATAAATACCCTCGAATTAACTACCGTCTTTAGGTTATTTTTCGCGACGCGAATTATCAATGCTTTTCATCAGGCAAAAGTCAGGATTATGACGAAGTGCACATAATTGGTAGTGCTTTGTAACATTTGGCCGGAAGCGTGATTTGGCGGGGGTATAGCAGCGTATTTCAGGGTATTAGAACATTAAAAATCGCGTATTTTGCGAAATTTGCCATTTTCAAAAACAGACAAACTTTTTTAAAAAAAATAAGTAGCACCACATTGACCAAAAATAACGGCGGACATTTTTACAACGCCACTTTAACGATATGATCATTAATAAAAAAAACGCCGCAATAAGCGGCGTTTGTTTCTCATTGACCAGAGCGGCGTTATTATTCGCCGATCTTGGTCCAGGTGTCACGCAGACCGACGGTACGGTTAAATACCGGTTTTTCCGCAGTGCTGTAACGGCTGTCCAGGCAGAAGTAACCTTCACGCTCGAACTGGAACGCTTTACCTGCTTCAGCTGTTTTCAGCGATGGCTCAGCATAACCCTGTTTGATCACCAGAGATTCCGGGTTGATCGTCGCCAGGAAGTCTTCCGCCGCACCCGGGTTAGGCACGCTGAAAAGACGATCGTACAGACGGATTTCTACCGGCAGCGCGTGAGAAGCGCTTACCCAGTGGATAACGCCTTTCACCTTGCGACCATCGGCAGGATCTTTGCTCAGCGTTTCGGCATCGTATGAACAGAAGATGGTGGTGATATTCCCTTCTGCATCTTTCTCTACGCGCTCGGCTTTGATCACGTAGGCGTTACGCAGACGGACTTCTTTACCCAGCACCAGACGCTTGTACTGCTTGTTGGCTTCTTCACGGAAGTCAGCGCGGTCGATCCAGATTTCACCGCTGAACGGTACGTCACGGCTTCCCATTTCCGGTTTGTTCGGATGGTTAGGCATGGCAACCAGCTCACTTGCACCCTGAGGATAGTTTTCGATAACCAGTTTTACCGGGTCGATAACCGCCATCGCGCGCGGGGCATTTTCGTTGAGGTCTTCACGAATGCAGGACTCCAGCGACGCCATTTCAATGGTGTTATCCTGCTTGGTCACGCCGATGCGCTTGCAGAACTCACGAATAGAAGCAGCGGTGTAGCCACGACGACGCAGACCAGAAATGGTCGGCATACGCGGGTCGTCCCAGCCCTCAACGTGCTTGTCAGTCACCAGCAGGTTCAGCTTACGCTTGGACATCACGGTGTATTCCAGATTCAGACGAGAGAACTCGTACTGACGCGGATGCACAGGGATGGTGATGTTATCCAGCACCCAGTCGTACAGGCGACGGTTATCCTGGAACTCAAGCGTACACAGCGAGTGGGTAATGCCTTCCAGCGCATCGCTGATGCAGTGGGTGAAGTCGTACATCGGGTAGATGCACCACTTGTTACCGGTCTGGTGGTGTTCAGCAAACTTAATGCGGTACAGCACCGGATCGCGCATCACGATGAACGGAGAAGCCATGTCGATTTTGGCACGCAGACAGGCTTTGCCTTCTTCAAAGCCACCCGCACGCATTTTTTCAAACAGCGCCAGGTTCTCTTCCACGCTGCGATCGCGGAACGGACTGTTTTTGCCAGGCTGCGTCAGCGTACCGCGGTATTCACGGATTTCATCCGCGGACAGTTCATCGACGTACGCCAGACCTTTGTTGATCAGCTCAACCGCGTAAGCGTACAGCTGATCAAAATAGTCAGAGGAGTAGCAGATATCGCCAGACCAGTTGAAGCCCAGCCATTGCACGTCGTTCTTGATGGACTCAACGTATTCGATGTCTTCTTTTACTGGGTTGGTGTCATCGAAACGCAGGTTGCACTGCCCCTGATAGTCTTGCGCAATGCCAAAGTTCAGGCAGATGGATTTCGCATGACCAATATGCAGGTAGCCGTTCGGCTCCGGCGGGAAGCGGGTATGCACCGTGGTGTGCTTACCACTGGCCAGATCTTCATCGATGATCTGACGAATAAAGTTACTCGGGCGGGCTTCAGCCTCACTCATCGTGGATTCCTCAAAGCGTAAACAACGTATAACGGCATATGATCTTATAAGCCGGACGTAGTGACAACCCTTAGTTACGGAAAATACGTATCAGATGAAAATAATGGGGGCATTTGCTGCAAAAAAAAGCGGCGGAGGATATCCCCCGCCGCTTAAGGCATGACTCTACTCAGGAGCGATTACTTGCCTTTAATCTCATACAGCGGCGTTTGACCTGCAACCACCTGACCTTTCGCCTGAATAACCAGGCCACTGAAGTCGTCGATGTTGCTGCAAACAACCGGACTGATCATGGAGCGTGCATTGGCGTTCAGGAAGTCCAGATCCATCTCCAGAACCGGCTGCCCGGCCACCACTTCAGCGCCCTCTTCCACCAGACGAGTAAAGCCTTTACCCTCCAGCGCAACGGTATCGATGCCCATGTGGACAACAATCTCCGCGCCATTTTCGGTTTCGAGGCAGAACGCGTGGTTGGTGTTGAAAATCTTCACGATAGTACCCGCAGCAGGAGAGACGACGGTTTTGTCCGTTGGTTTCACCGCCACGCCGTCGCCTACCGCTTTACTGGCGAACGCTTCGTCAGGCACTTGTTCAAGGTCAACGACCTCACCCGTTACCGGAGAGACCAGAGCCGCCACCGTCACGGCGTTAGGCACGGCCTGTGGCTTCGCGGCCGGAGTCGCCGTTGCCGCAGGTGCGCTGTCAGCTGATGCCGCTGCGACCGGGCCACGCGCAACCACTTTCTTCATTTCGTCACCGATGGATTCCGCTTTGGCGCCCACGATAACCTGGATAGTTTGTTTGTTCAGTTTAACGACGCCAGATGCGCCAAGGCGTTTACACATTGCATCGCTTACGCGAGCGGAGTCACCCACGGTCAGACGCAGACGGGTAATACAGGCATCAATGGCTTTCAGGTTGTCGGTACCGCCGACTGCGGCAATGTAGCTGGTTGCCAGCTGAGTTAAACCTTCTTCGGTATTGCTGTTGGCTTCACTGGTGACGACGTCATCAGTGGTATCTTCGCGGCCCGGCGTTTTGAGGTTAAACATACGGATAACCGCGCTGAACAGAACGAAGTAGATAACGAAGAAGGCCGCACCCATCACCACCAGCATCCAGACGTTCTTGCTTGCCGCTGGCAGGTTGTACATCAGCACATAGTCGATCGCGCCTGCAGAGAAGGAGAAGCCCGCATGGATGCCCAGCAGAGTCGCCACGAACAGGCTGATACCGGTTAACACCGCGTGCATCAGGTACAGCAGCGGAGCCAGGAACATGAACAGGAATTCCAGAGGCTCGGTCACACCGGTCAGGAATGCGGTAATGGCGACTGACAGCAGCATACCGCCGACCATTGGACGACGCGCTTTCGGCGCAGCCAGGTACATGGCCAGCGCAGCGCCCGGCAGACCAAACATCATGATTGGGAAGAAGCCGGACATAAACATGCCCGCGGTACCATCACCCGCGTAGAAGCGGTTAATGTCGCCGTGGAAAACGGTACCCGCCGCATTGGTAAACTCGCCAATCTGGAACCAGGCGATGGTGTTCAGAACCTGATGCAGACCGGTTGGGATCAACAGACGGTTAATGAAGCCGAAGATGCCCGCACCCATCGCACCCGCAGAGACGATCCACTCGCCGCCCGCATGGATAGCATGCTGCACTGGCGGCCAGACGTAGCCAAAGATCGCGGCGAGAACCAGACAGAAGAAGCCGGTCGCGATTGGCACGAAGCGTTTGCCACCAAAGAAGCTGAGGAAGTCTGGCAGCTTGATGTTTGCCCAGCGGTTATATACCGCACCGCCGACCAGACCGGTAATGATACCCGCCAGTACGCCCATGTTGATTTCCGGGTTAATCGTTACCATCGCTTTCGTCAGGATGAAGTAACCAACCGCCCCTGCCAGCGCTGCGGCCCCCGCACTGTCTTTAGACCAGCTGGAAGCAACGCCGATGGCGAAAATCAGCGCCAGGTTGTCAAAGATTGCGCCGCCAGCCTGGGCGATAAACGGCACGTTGAGAAGATCGGGTTGCCCGAATCGCAGCAGCAGCGCTGCAACCGGTAGCACGGCGATAGGGAGCTGCAAAGCCCTACCGAGGCGCTGGAAAAAACCTAAAATATTCATCCTATTCCCCCTACGAGACCCTTTCCAGGCTCGCGCATTAACTATGTTTTTATTGTGTTGCTAACGATAAGTACCGTCGATAATTCACTGGCAGTGTGAGTGTGTGAAAAATTAATTCGTATCGCAAATTAAACACCCATTTTTTGTGATTTTTGTCACCAAATATCGTATTAAGCCCTCCCTTTCACTGGCTAACAGCGAAAACTTATTTTATCATTCAAAAAATCAAGACGGATTGATCCAGCCTGAAAGGTTCCAGGTTACGCTTAAGTATCAGGTTCCGGTAGCCATCCGCCCACTCTTCTACTTTAACTCTTGAGGTGAACAATGAGACTGATTCCCCTGGCAACTGCTGAACAAGTCGGTAAATGGGCCGCTCGCCATATCGTTAACCGCATTAATGCCTTCAAGCCTACCGCCGATCGTCCTTTCGTTCTTGGCCTGCCAACCGGCGGTACTCCGCTGACGGCGTATAAAGCCCTGGTTGAAATGCACAAAGCGGGCCAGGTTAGCTTCAAACATGTTGTGACCTTCAATATGGATGAATATGTCGGCCTGCCAAAAGACCACCCGGAAAGCTACCATAGCTTTATGCACCGGAATTTCTTTGATCACGTTGATATCCCAGCGGAAAATATTAACCTGCTGAATGGAAATGCGCCTGATATTGACGCAGAATGCCGTCAGTACGAAGAAAAAATCCGTTCTTACGGTAAAATCCACCTGTTTATGGGCGGCGTGGGCAACGATGGTCATATCGCGTTTAACGAGCCGGCATCGTCCCTGGCTTCCCGCACGCGTATTAAAACGCTGACCCATGACACCCGCGTGGCAAACTCCCGCTTCTTTGACGGTGATGTGAACCAGGTTCCAAAATACGCCCTGACCGTTGGCGTAGGCACCCTGCTGGATGCCGAAGAAGTGATGATTCTGGTGCTGGGTGGCGTGAAAGCGCAAGCGCTCCAGGCTGCCGTTGAAGGCAACGTTAACCACATGTGGACCATCAGCTGCCTGCAGCTGCATCCAAAATCAGTCATCGTCTGCGACGAACCGTCCACGATGGAGCTGAAAGTGAAAACGCTGAAATACTTCAACGAGTTAGAAGCCGAGAACATCAAAGGTCTGTAATTGATTAACCGCCTCTTCTCAAAGAGGCGGCCGCTTTTTTTAACCGGGGGTCGTTATGTACGCTTTAACCCACGGTCGGATTTATACCGGCCACGAAATTCTGGATGACCATGCGATTGTTATCGCCAATGGCCTGATTGAACGTGTTTGTCCGCAGGCAGAACTGCCGCCAGGGATTGAACAGCGCTCACTCAATGGAGCAGTAATCTCCCCCGGTTTCATCGACGTACAGCTGAACGGCTGCGGCGGTGTGCAATTCAATGACACTGCCGAGGCGGTGACGGTTGAAACGCTGGAAATCATGCAGAAAGCCAACGAGAAATCGGGCTGCACCAGCTATCTGCCAACGCTCATCACCAGCAGTGATGACCTGATGAAACAGGGTATCCGCGTGATGCGCGAATACCTCGCCAAACATCCTAATCAGGCGCTCGGTCTGCACCTGGAAGGGCCATGGCTGAATATCGTGAAGAAAGGCACCCATAACCCGAATTACGTGCGCAAGCCTGACGCTGAACTGGTCGACTACATGTGTGCGAACGCCGATGTGATCGCTAAAGTGACGCTGGCACCAGAGATGACCGGCACTGACGTGATCAGCAAACTGGCTGCCGCCGGGATTGTGGTTTCAGCAGGGCACTCAAACGCCACGCTGAAAGAAGCCAAAGCGGGCTTCCGCGCGGGCATTACCTTCGCCACGCACCTTTACAACGCCATGCCTTATATCACCGGTCGCGAACCGGGTCTGGTCGGGGCGATTCTGGACGAGCCAGACGTCTACTGCGGCATTATTGCTGATGGTATGCACGTGGATTACACCAACATTCGTAATGCCAAGCGCCTGAAAGGTGACAAGCTTTGCCTGGTTACCGATGCCACTGCACCAGCAGGTGCAAATATTGAGCAGTTCATTTTTGCCGGTAAAACAATATACTACCGCAATGGACTGTGTGTGGATGAAAACGGTACGCTGAGCGGTTCCTCTTTAACAATGATTGAAGGGGTGCGTAACCTGGTTGAGCACTGTGGGATTGCGCTGGATGAAGTCCTGCGTATGGCTACCCTTTATCCGGCTCGCGCAATCGGCGTGGATAAACAGCTTGGCGGAATTGCACCGGGTATGGTTGCAAACCTGACGGCATTCACACACGATTATAAAATTATTAAGACCATCGTTAATGGTAACGAGGTCGTCACTGAGTAAGTAAAAGTATGACACCAGGCGGACAAGCTCAAATCGGTAATGTCGATCTCGTTAAACAACTTAACAGTGCGGCGGTATATCGCCTGATTGACCAACACGGGCCAATCTCTCGAATTCAGATAGCCGAACAAAGCCAGCTTGCTCCCGCCAGCGTGACAAAAATTACCCGCCAGCTTATTGAGCGCGGTTTGATCAAAGAAGTCGATCAGCAGGCCTCTACCGGGGGCCGCCGCGCTATCTCCATTATTACCGAAACCCGCAATTTTCAGGCGATTGGCGTTCGGCTCGGCCGTCATGACACCACGCTCACGCTCTACGATCTGAGCAGCAAAGCAATTGCGGAAGAGCACTATCCCCTTCCCGAGCGCACCCAGGAGACGCTGGAGCACGCGCTGCTGAATACCATCGCGCACTTTATTGAGAGCTGTCAGCGTAAGATCCGCGAGCTCATTGCAATTTCAGTGATTTTACCCGGACTGGTCGACCCGGAAAGCGGCGTGATTCGCTACATGCCGCACATTCAGGTGGAAAACTGGGCGCTGGTCGACGCGCTGGAAAAACGCTTTAAAGTGACCTGTTTTGTCGGCCACGATATTCGTTCTCTGGCACTGGCAGAGCACTACTTTGGTGCGAGTCAGGACTGCGAAGACTCTATTCTGGTGCGTGTCCACCGCGGGACAGGCGCAGGTATTATTTCTAACGGTCGGATTTTTATTGGTCGCAACGGTAACGTCGGCGAGATCGGCCACATTCAGGTCGAGCCGCTGGGCGAACGCTGCCACTGCGGTAACTTCGGCTGCCTTGAAACCATTGCCGCCAACACGGCCATTGAGCACCGCGTTCGCCATCTGCTTGAACAAGGTTACCAGAGTCGCGTCACGCTGGCTGATTGCAAGATAGGCACCATCTGCAAAGCCGCCAATAAAGGCGATGCACTGGCCTGTGAGGTGATCGAGCAGGTTGGGCGCCATCTGGGGAAAACTATCGCCATCGCCATTAACCTGTTTAACCCACAGAAAGTGGTGATAGCCGGAGAAATTGTTGAAGCGGAAAAGGTGCTGCTCCCCGCGATTGAAGGCTGTATTAACACCCAGGCGCTGAAAGCATTCCGCCAGAATCTTCCTGTGGTTCGTTCAAAACTTGACCATCGCTCGGCAATTGGCGCTTTTGCGCTGGTGAAACGCGCCATGCTCAACGGTATTCTGCTGCAGCATTTGCTGGAAAGTTGATCGGACCTTATAGTAACGCCTTCTTTTTTTGATGTCGGAACGTCCATGACCATTAAGAATGTAATTTGTGATATCGACGGCGTGCTGATGCACGACAACGTTGCCGTACCAGGTGCTGCGGAGTTTCTTCACCGCATCATCGACAAAGGAATGCCTCTGGTTCTTCTCACGAACTACCCTTCTCAGACCGGTCAGGATCTGGCAAACCGCTTTGCGACGGCGGGCGTCGACGTCCCGGACAGTGTGTTTTATACCTCGGCGATGGCAACGGCGGATTTTCTGAAACGTCAGGAAGGCAAAAAAGCGTACGTGGTCGGCGAAGGCGCGCTGATCCACGAGCTGTATAAAGCGGGCTTTACGATTACCGATGTCAATCCGGACTTCGTGATTGTGGGTGAAACGCGCTCCTATAACTGGGAGATGATGCATAAAGCCTCGTTCTTCGTTGCCAACGGCGCGCGCTTCATTGCCACCAACCCGGATACCCACGGTCGAGGTTTTTATCCGGCCTGTGGCGCGCTGTGTGCCGGTATTGAAAAAATCTCCGGGCGCAAGCCATTCTATGTCGGCAAACCAAGCCCGTGGATCATCCGCGCCGCGCTCAATAAAATGCAGGCCCACTCAGAAGAAACGGTTATTGTCGGCGATAACCTGCGTACGGATATTCTGGCCGGCTTCCAGGCGGGTCTGGAAACCATTCTGGTGCTGTCCGGCGTCTCGCAGCTTGATGACATTGATTCGATGCCGTTCCGACCAAGCTGGATTTACCCCTCCGTCGATGAAATTGACATTATCTGATACCAAACCACGCTCAGGGCGTGGTTTTTCATTTTTAGCCCTTACAAATAAAATCCTATCTAACAAAAAGCGCACTTTATTGCATAATCATCAATAAAAGCGTTCGTGACGTACTCTTTTTTCACTATTCCACAATCACCATTGCACTATTTCCGTTTTCGCCCGTAAATCTCTTGCGCCCCTTCTCCCTTTGCGGCATTTTCATAAGCAAGCAACATTACAAAGCAACAGGGTTAACGGAGAAGGTTATGTGTTCAATTTTTGGCGTACTGGATATTAAAACTGACGCAGGCGAACTGCGTAAAAAAGCACTCGAACTGTCCCGCCTGATGCGCCATCGCGGCCCGGACTGGTCAGGCGTTTACGCCAGTGATAAAGCGATTCTGGCTCACGAACGTCTGTCTATCGTAGACGTCAACGCCGGTGCACAGCCGCTGTATAACGAGAAAAAAACGCACGCGCTGGCTGTTAACGGTGAAATCTATAACCATCAGGCACTGCGCGCCGAGTACGGCGATCGCTACGCCTTCCAGACCGGGTCTGACTGTGAAGTGATTCTGGCGCTCTATCAGGAGAAAGGTCCGGAATTCCTGGACGACCTGCAGGGTATGTTTGCCTTCGCCCTGTACGATAGCGAAAAAGACGCGTATCTGATTGGCCGCGACCATATCGGCATTATCCCGCTGTACATGGGCCACGATGAACACGGCAACTTCTATGTTGCCTCTGAAATGAAAGCCCTGGTACCGGTCTGCCGCACCATTAAAGAGTTCCCGGCAGGCAGCTACCTGTGGAGTAAAGACGGTGAGATCCGTCCGTACTACCAGCGCGACTGGTTCGATTATGACGCGGTTAAAGACAACGTGACGGATAAAGCCGAGCTGCGTCAGGCGCTGGAAGATTCCGTGAAAAGCCACCTGATGTCAGACGTACCTTATGGCGTGCTGCTCTCCGGCGGTCTGGACTCCTCCGTGATCTCCGCGATCACCAAGAAATTCGCCGCTCGCCGCGTGGAAGATCAGGAGCGCTCCGAAGCCTGGTGGCCGCAGCTGCACTCCTTTGCCGTGGGTCTTGAAGGGGCACCTGACCTGAAAGCTGCGCAGGAAGTGGCAAACCATCTGGGCACCGTGCACCATGAAATTCACTTCACCGTGCAGGAAGGCCTGGATGCAATCCGCGATGTGATCTATCACATTGAAACTTATGATGTTACTACCATTCGTGCCTCAACGCCGATGTACCTGATGTCACGTAAGATTAAAGCGATGGGCATCAAGATGGTGCTGTCCGGTGAAGGTTCTGACGAAGTGTTTGGCGGCTACCTGTACTTCCATAAAGCGCCAAACGCCAAAGAACTGCATGAAGAGACCGTGCGTAAATTGCAGGCACTGCATATGTTTGACTGTGCACGTGCCAACAAAGCAATGTCGGCATGGGGAGTGGAAGCGCGTGTCCCGTTCCTGGATAAGAAATTCCTCGACGTGGCGATGCGTATCAACCCGCAGGACAAAATGTGCGGCAACGGTAAAATGGAAAAACATATCCTGCGCGAATGTTTTGAATCATACCTGCCCGCGAGCGTGGCGTGGCGTCAGAAAGAGCAGTTCTCTGATGGCGTAGGCTATAGCTGGATCGACACCCTGAAAGAGGTGGCAGCAAAACAGATTTCCGACCAGCAACTGGAAACGGCAAGCTTCCGCTTCCCGTACAACACGCCGGGCTCGAAAGAAGCGTACCTGTACCGCGAAATCTTTGAAGAGCTGTTCCCGGTGCCGAGTGCGGCAGAGTGTGTTCCGGGTGGCCCATCCGTCGCCTGCTCGTCTGCCAAAGCGATTGAATGGGATGAATCTTTCAAAGCGATGAACGATCCATCTGGCCGTGCGGTAGGCGTTCACCAGTCTGCCTACAAATAATCGCGACGATTCTAATCAGGCCCCTCTGGGGCCTTTTTTTTGCCTTGCATTTCACTCTCGAAAAACGATTAATAACCAATAATTGCCGAATATTCGGTCACGCTGTTCGCAACCTAACCAAACAGTCACATTCCGGCTATTTTCGTTGAAAAAGGTGTTGACGCTGCAAGGGTCTATACGCATAATGCGCCCCGCAACGCCGATAAGGTAACGCGAAAAAAGATGGCTACGTAGCTCAGTTGGTTAGAGCACATCACTCATAATGATGGGGTCACAGGTTCGAATCCCGTCGTAGCCACCATCTTTTTTGCGGGAGTGGCGAAATTGGTAGACGCACCAGATTTAGGTTCTGGCGCCGCAAGGTGTGCGAGTTCAAGTCTCGCCTCCCGCACCATTCCCAGGTAAGCGTTGCACGGATGGGGTATCGCCAAGCGGTAAGGCACCGGTTTTTGATACCGGCATTCCCTGGTTCGAATCCAGGTACCCCAGCCATATTTCTTCGATTTTGCGGTTCTCCGCGGTATTGGGGTATCGCCAAGCGGTAAGGCACCGGTTTTTGATACCGGCATTCCCTGGTTCGAATCCAGGTACCCCAGCCATCGAAGATTGCAGTACTGGCTACGTAGCTCAGTTGGTTAGAGCACATCACTCATAATGATGGGGTCACAGGTTCGAATCCCGTCGTAGCCACCAAATTAAGATTGTCGATTTTTCGGTAATCAAGACAAATTGTTGGGGTATCGCCAAGCGGTAAGGCACCGGATTCTGATTCCGGCATTCCGAGGTTCGAATCCTCGTACCCCAGCCAATTTAAAAAGTCGTTAAGCAGTTTGTTTAACGCTATTGGGGTGTCGCCAAGCGGTAAGGCTCTGGTTTCTGATACCAGCATTCCGGGGTTCGAATCCCTGCACCCCAGCCACTTAAAAACAAATAAGCCCGCTCTGCGGGCTTTTTTGTTTTTGTTGTTTGTGCGGCCTGATGCCCCCTCACCCTAACCCTCTCCCCAAAGGGGCGAGGGAATAGTCGAAGCAGCAATTAAAGTCCGAGAGCGTATTTCAGGGCCTGACGTTTCAACCCACCAGCACGTTCCGCCGCCATGAGGCCAATGTTACGCAGAATACGTACTGGCGCTAAGTCATTGCTGAACCCGGCATAGAACAGATCCATTCCCGACTGCATAATAAAATTATCCGCCATACGTCGCGTCTGGTAACGCTTCAGTACCTGATGGCTGGACCACGCTTCCGCATGCCCGCGCGCATGACTTAAAACGTCCAGTAACGCGTCAACGTCACGATACCCAAGATTTACCCCCTGCCCGGCCAGCGGGTGTATGGTGTGTGCCGCATCCCCCACCAGCGCCAGCCCGTCACGGGCATACTGCAAAGCGTGACGTCGCGTGAGCGGGAATGCGCCAGCGGCGACTGGTGTGATATGCCCCAGACGGCTCGGGAAGTGCTGCAGGATCTCGCGCTGCAGTTGTTCCATTGAAAGCCCTTGTAGCTGGCGAATGCGCGCCGGTTTGTCGTACCACACCAGTGACGCCCAATGATCAAATAGCGGTAAAAAGGCATGCGGGCCATTCGGCGTAAAGTGCTGCCAGGTGCTCTCACCCGGCGAATTCTCACACTGGACGGTAATCAGCATACAAGACTGCTCATACTGCCAGGCATGTACCCCAATACCTGCCATCTGTCTGACCTGAGAATTGGCACCATCCGCCCCGACGGCCAGCTTCACAGCCAGCTCATCACCGCTGTCGAGCGTCAGCAAATAGCCGCTTTCGTGAGTATGAAGTGCCTTAAGTGACGCAGGAACACGCAGCGTCACCTTCGGGTGCGCCTCCAGGGCCTGCCAGAGCGCCAGCTGGAGCACATTGTTTTCCACCATGTAGCCCAGGCGCGGCAGCTTCAGCTCCGCAGCATCAAACGCAACGTGGGCATTTTCCCACTCCCAGGTTTCAAGACGGCTGTAGGGATGCGCACGCATCGCCTGCACCGTTTCCCAGACGCCCAGACCGCGCAGCAGATCGACTGACGCCGCGCTGATAGCAGAAATGCGCACATCCGGCTTGCTGGCGGGATCGAATGCCGGCGGTGCAGCCTGTTCAATTACCGTTACCTCAAATCCCTGATGCGCCAGCCCCAGCGCCAGTGCGCCGCCGACCATACCGCCGCCGACAACGGCAACTTCGGTGTGTTGGAGTGTCATGGTCATTTTTCCTTATTGGAGAATCCCTTAAGTTTACCGGATTTTTGCGGTCCTGAGACACATAACCTTCATACTGGTCACAACCCCACCAAAGCATTACAATACGCGGCTTGCAATCCTGAGCTGAGCAAGTCGATGACTAAAAAACTCCATATAAAAACCTGGGGCTGTCAGATGAACGAATACGATTCATCCAAGATGGCCGATCTGCTGGACACCACCCACGGATACCAGCTGACTGAAAATCCGAAAGAAGCCGACGTGTTGCTGCTGAACACCTGTTCAATTCGTGAAAAAGCGCAGGAAAAAGTCTTCCACGTGTTAGGCCGCTGGAAACTTCTCAAACGAAAAAATCCGGACCTGATCATCGGCGTGGGCGGTTGCGTCGCATCACAGGAAGGTAAGCTGATCCGCCAGAGAGCTCCCTATGTGGATATCGTCTTTGGCCCGCAGACTCTGCACCGCCTGCCGGAGATGATCAACCAGGTTCGCGGTAATCGTAGCCCGGTCGTTGACGTCAGCTTCCCGGAGATCGAGAAATTTGACCGTCTGCCAGAACCGCGCGCAGATGGCCCGACCGCTTTCGTTTCCATCATGGAAGGCTGCAACAAATACTGCACTTACTGTGTGGTGCCTTACACCCGTGGCGAAGAAGTCAGCCGCCCGGCAGACGATATTCTGTTTGAAATCGCGCAGCTTGCCGCGCAGGGCGTTCGCGAAGTGAACCTGCTGGGCCAGAACGTTAACGCCTGGCGTGGGGAGAACTACGACGGCACCACCGGCACCTTTGCTGAACTGCTGCGCCTGGTGGCCGCGATTGACGGTATCGACCGTATTCGCTTTACCACCAGCCATCCGATGGAATTCACCGATGACATCATTGATGTCTATCGCGATACGCCAGAGCTGGTGAGCTTCCTGCATCTGCCGATTCAGTGCGGCTCTGACCGCGTTCTGAACCTGATGGGCCGTCCGCATACGGTTCTGGAGTACAAATCCACCATCCGTAAGCTGCGTGAAGCGCGTCCGGATATCCAGATAAGCTCCGACTTTATTGTCGGCTTCCCTGGTGAAACCGCGGATGACTTCGAGCGCACCATGAAGCTCATTGGTGAAGTGAATTTTGACGTCAGCTACAGCTTCATCTTCTCCGCGCGTCCTGGAACCCCTGCGGCCGATATGGTTGACGATGTGCCGGAAGAAGAGAAAAAGCAGCGTCTGTATATTCTGCAGGAGCGCATCAACCAGCAGGCCAACGCCTGGAGCCGCCGTATGCTCGGCACCGTCCAGCGCATACTGGTAGAAGGCACCTCGCGCAAGAGCATTATGGAACTCTCCGGTCGTACAGAAAACAACCGCGTGGTGAATTTTGAAGGCACCCCGGACATGATCGGTAAATTTGTGGACGTTGAGATTGTCGAAGTGCTCACCAACTCACTGCGTGCGAAAGTGGTCCGCACTGAAGACGAAATGGGCCTGCGTATTGCCGAGTCACCGGAATCCGTCATTTCGCGTACCCGCAAAGAAAACGATTCTGGCGTGGGGATTTACCAGCCTTAATCCTTCGGGCCTGCCGCTTCGGCAGGCCTTGTATTTCCTCTCATCGTCCCCAATATCATCTGCAATGCTTGCGCCTTTATTCTATGGCGTGAATAATTTCGGTAATGACCGTTTTATTACGCCGGGTGGCAGCGGGTCAGCTAACCAATCAAAGAGGAACAGTTTGAACATAGATACGCGTGAAATCAGCCTAACGCCCGCAGACAACGCTCGCCTGCTGAGCCTGTGCGGACCGTTTGATGACAACATCAAACAACTGGAGCGACGTCTGGGTATCGAAATCAATCGTCGCGATAATCACTTCAAACTTACCGGACGCCCTATCTGCGTCAATGCGGATGCAGATATCCTGCGCAGCTTGTATGTCGATACCGCCCCGATGCGCGGCGAAATTCAGGATATCGAACCGGAACAAATTCACCTCGCCATTAAAGAGGCGCGCGTGCTTGAGCAGAGCGCGGAAAGTGTGCCGGACTACGGTAAGGCCATCAACATCAAGACCAAGCGTGGCGTCATTAAGCCGCGTACGCCAAACCAGGCGCAGTACATCGCTAATATTCTCGACCACGACATCACCTTCGGCGTGGGGCCGGCGGGTACGGGTAAAACCTATCTGGCCGTTGCCGCGGCGGTGGATGCGCTGGAACGTCAGGAAATCCGCCGTATCCTGCTGACCCGTCCGGCGGTGGAAGCGGGTGAAAAACTGGGCTTCCTGCCGGGCGATCTGAGTCAGAAGGTCGACCCGTATCTGCGTCCTTTATACGATGCGCTGTTTGAGATGCTCGGCTTTGAGAAGGTCGAAAAGCTGATTGAGCGTAACGTGATTGAAGTGGCCCCACTCGCCTACATGCGTGGTCGCACGTTAAACGACGCGTTCATCATTCTTGATGAAAGCCAGAACACCACCATCGAACAGATGAAGATGTTCCTGACGCGTATTGGCTTTAACTCGAAAGCGGTCATTACCGGTGACGTTACCCAGATCGACCTGCCGCGCAGCACCAAATCCGGCCTGCGCCACGCCATTGAAGTGCTGGCCGAAGTCGATGAAATCAGCTTTAACTTCTTCCACAGTGAAGACGTGGTACGCCATCCGGTAGTTGCGCGCATCGTTAACGCCTATGAAGCCTGGGAAGAGGCGGATCAAAAACGCAGGGCCGAACTGGCCGCAGAACGTAAGCGCGACGCGCAGGAGCAAGAACAGAAATGAGTCAGGTGATCCTCGATTTACAGCTGGCCTGTGAAGACAATTCCGGTATGCCAGATGAGGCACAGTTTCAGAAATGGCTGGATGCCGTTATCCCCCAGTTTCAGGAAGAATCAGAAGTGACGATTCGCCTGGTGGATGAGGCAGAAAGCCATGAGCTTAACCTGACTTACCGTGGGAAAGATAAGCCAACCAACGTGCTCTCTTTCCCGTTCGAAGCCCCGCCGGGTATCGAGATGCCGCTGCTGGGGGATCTGATCATCTGCCGTCAGGTGGTTGAACAGGAAGCCAAAGAGCAGCAAAAGCCGCTGGAAGCCCACTGGGCGCATATGGTGGTGCATGGCAGCCTGCATCTGCTTGGCTACGATCATATTGAAGATGACGAAGCGGAAGAGATGGAGTCCCTCGAGACAGAGATAATGCTTGCTCTGGGCTATGAGGATCCGTACATTGCCGAGAAAGAATAGTCAGTTAACTTACTGACGACTATGCCGCCGCGCAGGGAATTCGCGTGGCGGTAAATGTTGAACTAACAAGAGAACCCTTAACAAACGCCATGAGCGACGACAATTCACACAGTAGCGACACGACAAACACTAAAAAGGGATTTTTCTCCCTCATTCTGAACCAGCTTTTCCACGGCGAACCCAAGAACCGTGATGAACTGCTGGAGCTGATTCGTGATTCCGGGCAAAACGACCTTATCGACGAAGATACGCGCGAAATGCTCGAAGGGGTGATGGACATTGCTGACCAGCGTGTTCGCGATATCATGATCCCCCGCTCGCAGATGATCACCCTGAAACGTAACCAGACCCTGGACGAGTGCCTCGATGTGATCATCGAATCCGCCCACTCGCGTTTCCCGGTCATCAGCGAAGATAAAGATCACATCGAAGGGATTTTGATGGCGAAAGATCTGCTGCCGTTTATGCGCAGTGATGCCGAAGCCTTCAGCATGGAAAAAGTGTTACGCCAGGCCGTGGTTGTGCCGGAAAGTAAACGTGTGGACCGGATGCTGAAAGAGTTTCGCTCTCAGCGTTACCACATGGCGATTGTTATTGATGAATTTGGCGGCGTTTCCGGACTGGTCACGATCGAGGATATTCTTGAGCTGATCGTGGGTGAAATCGAAGATGAGTATGACGAAGAGGAAGATATCGACTTCCGTCAGCTCAGCCGCCACACCTGGACCGTGCGCGCGCTGGCCTCGATTGAGGACTTCAACGACGCTTTCGGCACTCACTTCAGTGATGAAGAGGTCGATACCATTGGCGGGCTGGTGATGCAGGCCTTTGGCCACCTTCCGGCGCGCGGTGAAACCGTTGACATCGACGGTTACCAGTTCAAAGTGGCAATGGCCGACAGCCGCCGTATTATACAGGTTCATGTCAGAACGCCGGACGACTCACCGGTGCCAAAACTGGAAGATTAATGTAAATGGCATTTGCCCCATTACTTGAACGCCAGCGCGTCCGTTTGCTGCTGGCGCTGTTACTCGGAGCCAGCGGTACGCTGGCTTTTTCTCCTTACGATATCTGGCCTGCGGCTATTCTCTCCCTGATGGGGCTTCAGGGTCTGACCCTGAACCGGCGTCCGGTACAGGCTGCCGCCATTGGTTACTTCTGGGGACTGGGGCTCTTTGGCTCCGGCATTAACTGGGTCTACGTCAGCATCGCCCAGTTTGGCGGTATGCCGGGCCCGGTTAACGTCTTCTTGGTCGTCCTGCTCGCGGCATATCTCTCACTGTATACTGGTCTGTTCGCAGGGATCCTTTCCCGCCTGTGGCCTAAAACCACCTGGCTGCGCGTCGCCATTGCCGCGCCGGTGGTCTGGCAGATCACCGAATTCCTGCGCGGTTGGGTGTTGACCGGCTTCCCGTGGCTGCAGTTCGGCTACAGCCAGATTGATGGCCCGCTGAAAGGCCTGGCCCCGGTCATGGGCGTTGAGGCAATCAACTTCCTGCTAATGGTGGTCAGCGGCCTGCTGATCCTGTCGCTGGTCACGCGTTGCTGGAAACCGCTGGCCGTGGCGCTGGTGCTGTTTGCCCTGCCCTTCCCGCTGCGGTATATCCAGTGGTTCACGCCTGAGCCTGAGCGCACCATGCAGGTTTCTATGGTGCAGGGAAATATCCCGCAATCTATGAAGTGGGATGAAAAAGAGCTGCTGAACACGCTGAAGATCTACGCCAACGCCACCGAAGAGGTGATGGGTAAATCGCAGCTGATCATCTGGCCGGAATCCGCCATTCCCGATCTGGAGATCAATCAGCAGCCGTTCCTGAACATGATGAACGACTTGCTGCTGGCTCGCGGCAGCACGCTGATTACCGGGATTGTCGATGCGCGTCTGAATCAGCAGAACCGTTATGACACCTACAACACCATCATTACGCTCGGCAAAGACAGCGAATACAGCTACAACTCCACGGATCGGTACAACAAGAACCACCTGGTGCCGTTTGGTGAATTTGTTCCGCTGGAGTCGATTCTGCGCCCGCTGGCTCCGTTCTTTGATCTGCCGATGTCCTCCTTCAGCCGTGGCCCGTACGTACAGCCCCAGCTGCATGCGCACGGCCTTGCCCTGACGGCGGCCATCTGCTACGAAATCATTCTCGGCGAGCAGGTTCGCGATAACTTCCGCCCGGATACCGACTACCTGCTGACCATCTCCAACGATGCGTGGTTCGGTAAATCTATCGGCCCGTGGCAGCATTTCCAGATGGCGCGTATGCGTTCTCTGGAGCTGGCGCGCCCATTGCTGCGCAGCACCAACAACGGCATCACCGCCGTGATTGGTCCACAGGGTGAAATCCAGGCCATGATCCCGCAGTTCACCCGTGAGGTGTTGACCACAAAAGTCACACCAACCACCGGCCTGACGCCGTATGCCCGCACCGGCAACTGGCCGCTGTGGATCCTGACCGCGCTGTTCGGTTTCGGTGCCGTGCTGATGAGCCTGCGTCAGCGTCGTCGCTAATCTTACCTTCTGTTGCCGGGTGGCGCTAACGCTTACCCGGCCTACATTTTGACTCCGTAGCTCGGGTAAGGCGTAGCCGCCACCCGACAAATTCCTTCCAGTGCCAAATCTGGCACGCCTGTTGCTTTGTATATTCACGCAAACGCAGTTTGGCTTAACGTGCAACCTTGTCGCACCAGCGTAGATCACCGGTAGCACCGAAACGGTGCAACGGGAGATATTTGCCTCTGAATGGTGCGGCGCGCTTCGCAAAAATAAACAATAACGCAGCAAAATCTTTACATTAAGCCAGACTAAATGTTAACAAGCTTGCATAACACTGCACTCGCATCGCGCGAGATATAACAACATCACAATGGGTATCAATGCGTCACTGGCGCTGATAAGAAAGGAGTTGGGTATGCAATTACGTAAACTGGCCACAGCAATGCTGGTTATGGGAATGTCTGCCGGCGTGGTTCACGCTGAAGATGCTCCAGCAGCAGGCAGTACTCTCGACAAGATTGCCAAAAACGGCGTCATCGTGGTCGGCCACCGTGAATCTTCCGTCCCGTTCTCTTACTACGACAACACGCAAAAAGTCGTGGGCTATTCACAGGATTACTCCAACGCCATCGTTGAAGCTGTGAAGAAAAAGCTGAACAAACCTGACCTGCAGGTGAAGCTGATCCCAATCACTTCACAGAACCGTATTCCACTGCTGCAAAACGGCACCTTTGATTTTGAGTGTGGCTCTACCACCAACAACCTCGAGCGCCAGAAACAGGCCGCTTTCTCTGACACCATCTTCGTCGTGGGCACCCGTCTGCTGACGAAGAAAGGCGGTGATATCAAAGATTTTGCTGACCTGAAAGGCAAAGCGGTCGTCGTAACGTCCGGTACCACCTCAGAAGTGCTGCTGCACAAGCTGAACGACGAGAAGAAAATGGATATGCGCATCATCAGCGCGAAAGACCATGGCGACTCCTTCCGCACCCTGGAAAGTGGCCGTGCCGTCGCGTTTATGATGGATGACGCCCTGCTGGCGGGTGAGCGTGCGAAAGCGAAGAAACCAGAAAACTGGGACATCGTCGGCACCGCGCAGTCAAAAGAAGCTTACGGCTGCATGCTGCGTAAAGACGATCCGCAGTTCAAGAAGCTGATCGATGACACTATCGCCCAGGTACAGACTTCCGGCGAAGCGGAAAAATGGTTCGACAAATGGTTCAAGAACCCGATTCCACCAAAAAATCTCAACATGAACTTTGAACTGTCTGATGACATGAAAGCGCTGTTCAAATCTCCAAATGACAAGGCTCTTAACTAATTAGAACAACAGGGGCGGGATCTCCTGCCCTCTCGATTGTCGGGAAGCATGGACAGACTATACGTTGAGTGGTCGTTCCCCACTCAGCGCGAAAAATGAGCTTCTCACCAATCTTCGAGGGTAGCGCTGCTACCCTTTTTTTTCTGGAGTTTATTATGTCAATAGACTGGAACTGGGGCATATTCCTGCAACAAGCCCCGTTCGGCAACACCACCTATCTTGGCTGGCTGTGGAGCGGCTTCCAGGTCACCGTGGCACTATCGATAACAGCGTGGATTATCGCGTTTCTTGTCGGTTCGCTGTTCGGTATTCTGCGCACCGTCCCTAACCGTTTTCTTTCAACACTGGGCACGCTCTATGTGGAACTGTTCCGTAACGTTCCGCTCATCGTGCAATTCTTTACCTGGTATCTGGTTATCCCGGAACTGCTGCCGGAAAATATTGGCATGTGGTTCAAGTCGGAGCTGGATCCAAATGTGCAGTTCTTTGTCTCCTCCATGATGTGTCTGGGGCTGTTTACCGCTGCGCGCGTTTGTGAGCAGGTGCGTGCCGCCATTCAGTCATTACCCCGCGGACAAAAAAATGCGGGTCTGGCGATGGGCCTGACCCTGCCGCAAACCTACCGCTACGTGCTGCTGCCTAATGCCTACCGCGTTATCGTGCCACCGATGACCTCGGAGATGATGAACCTGGTGAAAAACTCGGCCATCGCCTCCACTATCGGCCTGGTCGATATGGCGGCCCAGGCGGGCAAGCTGCTGGATTACTCCGCTCACGCGTGGGAATCCTTCACCGCGATCACGCTCGCGTATGTTCTGATTAACGCTTTCATCATGCTGGTGATGAACCTGGTTGAACGCAAAGTACGCCTGCCGGGCAATCTGGGGGGCAAATAATGTACGAATTTGACTGGAGTTCTATCGTTCCTTCCATGCCTTACCTACTGGATGGCCTGGTGATTACCTTAAAAATCACCGTTATTGCCATCATCATTGGTATCGTCTGGGGCACCCTGCTGGCGGTGATGCGCCTGTCGAGCTTTAAGCCGCTCGCCTGGTTTGCGACCGCCTACGTTAACGTTTTCCGCTCCATCCCGCTGGTGATGGTGCTGCTGTGGTTTTACCTGATTGTTCCCGGCTTTCTGCAAAACGTCCTGGGGCTGTCACCAAAAACCGATATCCGCCTGATCTCGGCGATGGTGGCGTTCTCAATGTTTGAGGCCGCTTACTACTCAGAGATTATCCGCGCGGGCATTCAGAGCATCTCCCGCGGGCAATCCAGCGCCGCGCTGGCGCTGGGGATGACGCACTGGCAGTCCATGCAGCTGATTATTCTGCCGCAGGCGTTTCGCGCCATGGTTCCGCTCCTGCTGACCCAGGGCATTGTGCTGTTCCAGGATACCTCGCTGGTGTATGTCCTGAGTCTGGCAGACTTCTTCCGTACCGCGTCAACCATCGGTGAACGTGATGGTACGCAGGTCGAGATGGTGCTCTTCGCGGGCGCGGTCTATTTTGTGATTAGTTTAAGCGCGTCGCTGTTGGTCAGTTGGCTGAAGAAAAGGACGGTATAATGATTTCCCTGAAAAATGTTTCTAAATGGTATGGGCACTTTCAGGTGCTGACCGACTGCTCCACGGAAGTGAAAAAAGGCGACGTGGTGGTGGTGTGCGGCCCGTCCGGTTCCGGTAAGTCCACGCTGATCAAAACCGTTAATGGTCTGGAACCTGTGCAGCAGGGCGAAATTGTTGTTAACGGCACCAAAGTGAACGACAAAAAAACCAACCTTGCCCAGCTTCGCTCTCACGTTGGTATGGTGTTCCAGCACTTTGAGCTGTTCCCTCACCTCTCCATCATCGAGAACCTGACGCTGGCGCAGGTGAAAGTGCTTAAGCGCGATAAAAAAGCATCGCGTGAGAAAGGCCTTAAGCTTCTGGAGCGCGTTGGGCTTTCTGCACATGCCGATAAGTTCCCGGCGCAGCTTTCGGGTGGTCAGCAGCAGCGTGTCGCGATCGCCCGCGCGCTGTGCATGGATCCGGTGGCAATGCTGTTTGATGAGCCAACATCGGCACTCGATCCAGAGATGATCAACGAAGTGCTCGACGTTATGGTCGAGCTGGCGCACGAAGGGATGACCATGATGGTGGTGACGCACGAAATGGGCTTCGCCCGTAAAGTGGCCAACCGCGTCATCTTTATGGACGAAGGGAAGATCGTGGAAGACTCGCCGAAAGAAGAGTTCTTCGCGAACCCGAAATCCGAACGTGCAAAAGATTTCCTCGCCAAAATCCTGCATTAATCTTCTCAGTGCGCAATCTGCGGATTGCGCACTGCCTCACGCTTTCGCGCTCTTGTTCTCGTCGGCGTCACATTGCAGCGTTAACCTTGTCACAAAATAACGCTACGTATGGAGAACGCTATGGCACAGCCTATTATTCTCGATTGCGATCCGGGTCATGATGACGCCATTGCTCTCGTCCTCGCTCTTGCCTCCCCTGAACTGGACGTAAAAGCGGTTACCTCATCCGCCGGAAATCAGACGCCGGATAAAACCTTGCGCAACGTGCTGCGCATGCTGACCCTGCTCAAACGCACCGATATTCCTGTCGCTGGCGGGGCCGTGAAACCGCTGATGCGCGAGCTGATCATTGCGGATAACGTTCATGGCGAAAGTGGACTGGACGGCCCTGAACTGCCGGAACCGGGCTTCGCGCCACAAGGCTGCACCGCCGTTGAGTTGATGGCGAAGGTGCTGCGCGAAAGTGCAGAGCCCGTGACGCTGGTGGCTACAGGTCCGCAGACGAACGTGGCATTGCTGCTTAACAGCCATCCAGAACTGCACGGTAAAATCGCCCGGATCGTCATCATGGGCGGCGCAATGGGGCTCGGAAACTGGACGCCAGCCGCGGAGTTCAATATCTATGTTGACCCTGAAGCCGCAGAGATCGTTTTCCAGTCCGGTCTGCCGATTGTGATGGCGGGGCTGGATGTGACGCATCGGGCCCAAATTATGGCAGACGATATTGAACGCTTCCGCTCTGTGGGTAATCCGGTGGCAACGACTGTGGCAGAACTGCTCGACTTCTTTATGGAGTACCACAAAGCCGAGAAATGGGGCTTCCATGGCGCACCGCTGCATGACCCGTGCACGATTGCCTGGCTGTTGAAACCTGAGATGTTTACCACGGTTGACCGCTGGGTTGGTGTGGAAACGCAGGGGAAATATACCCAGGGAATGACGGTGGTGGATTACTACTCGCTGACGGGGAACGAGCCGAATACTGCGGTGATGGTGGATATCGACCGGGAAGCGTTTGTAGATTTGCTGGCGGAGAGACTGGCTTACTATAGTGCGGCCTGATGCCCTCACCCCAACCCTCTCCCACGGGGAGAGGGAGCAAACACTAAAAACGGCAACAGGGTTGCCGTTTTGCTTTTACCTAGGGCTCAAACGGCCGGCGCTGGAACTGGTCGTGACCGCATTTCGGGCACAAGGGCAGCACCTCCGGCGTATACACCGCGATGTGGTGATGACATTTCTCACACACCAGATTTCCCAACCCTACCACTTCGCCGCTGTGGTACACACCGTGATGGTTCAAATCCTGAAACACCTCGCGCCACTCAAGCTGCGTTTTATCGGTGATATCCGCCAGCTCCTGCCACAGGCTCTCTTTGATCACCCGCATAAACACGCTGTCCGAGACCTCTTCCTGGCTCTCCTGATAGCTGCGCGCAAACTCTTCCAGGTCACGACGTACCGCACGCGTCACCTCTTCCACTTCGGTTCGCGTTAACTCACCCGTTTGCGTCACGCGGGCACGCGCCTGTTCGACCAGCGCATCAATATCACGCTCGCCGTTACGCAGCCGCTCCGTCAGTGTCGCCACCAGCTCGCGGTAAAATTGAGCAACCTTGTTCATCATTTTGCCTCCCGGGTAAGTAACTAACTCTAATAATAGACCTTATTTCACCGCCGCTTTGTCAGGTGAAACACAGACCCGGTAAATTCCTGCAAAGTGCTTTTGTGCGAAAGGCTGTTTTGACGCGGACGTTTGGGCTATGCTATGCGGATCTGAATTACCACATCCATTGGCTACATTTGTAGCTGTATTAAAAACAGGACCACTGGCTGCCATGCAAGAGCAATACCGCCCGGAAGAGATAGAATCAAAAGTCCAGCAACACTGGGACGAGAAGCGCACCTTTGAAGTAACCGAAGACGAGAGCAAAGAGAAGTATTACTGCCTGTCGATGCTTCCCTATCCTTCTGGTCGACTACACATGGGCCACGTGCGTAACTACACCATTGGTGATGTGATCGCCCGTTACCAGCGTATGCTGGGCAAAAACGTGCTGCAGCCTATCGGCTGGGATGCGTTCGGCCTGCCGGCAGAAGGTGCAGCAGTAAAAAACAATACGGCACCGGCACCATGGACGTACGACAACATCGCGTACATGAAAAACCAGCTCAAAATGCTGGGCTTCGGCTATGACTGGAGCCGCGAGCTGGCGACTTGCACCCCGGAATATTACCGCTGGGAGCAGAAATTCTTCACTGAGCTGTACAAAAAAGGCCTGGTGTACAAGAAGACGTCTGCGGTTAACTGGTGCCCGAATGACCAGACCGTTCTGGCAAACGAGCAGGTTATCGACGGCTGCTGCTGGCGCTGTGACACCAAAGTTGAGCGTAAAGAGATCCCGCAGTGGTTTATCAAAATCACCGCTTACGCTGACGAACTGCTGAACGATCTGGATAAACTGGATCACTGGCCTGACACCGTTAAGACCATGCAGCGCAACTGGATCGGCCGTTCTGAAGGTGTGGAAATTACCTTCAACGTTGAGAACTACGACCAAACGCTGACCGTCTACACCACCCGTCCGGACACCTTCATGGGAGCGACCTATCTGGCCGTGGCCACAGGTCACCCGCTAGCGCAGAAAGCGGCAGAGAACAATCCGGAACTGGCAACTTTCATCGACGAATGCCGCAACACCAAAGTGGCTGAAGCCGACATGGCGACGATGGAGAAAAAAGGCGTTGATACCGGCTTTAAAGCGATTCACCCGCTGACGGGTGAAGCTATTCCTGTCTGGGCGGCGAACTTTGTGCTGATGGAATACGGCACCGGTGCGGTGATGGCCGTTCCGGGACACGATCAGCGCGACTACGAGTTTGCCACCAAATATGGCCTGACCATTAAGCCGGTGATCCTGGCCGCAGACGGTTCTGAACCCGACCTGTCTGAGCAGGCATTGACCGAAAAAGGCACCCTGTTCAACTCCGGCGAATTTAGCGGACTGAGCTTCGAAGAGGGCTTCAATGCCATCGCTGACAAGCTGGCCTCGCTGGGCGTAGGTGAGCGTAAAGTCAACTTCCGTCTGCGCGACTGGGGCGTTTCCCGTCAGCGTTACTGGGGCGCGCCAATTCCAATGGTGACCCTTGAAGACGGCACCGTGATGCCGACGCCAGAAGATCAACTGCCGGTGATCCTGCCGGAAGATGTGGTCATGGACGGCATCACCAGCCCGATCAAAGCCGATCCTGAGTGGGCGAAAACCACCGTTAACGGCCAGCCTGCGCTGCGTGAAACCGACACCTTTGACACCTTTATGGAGTCTTCCTGGTATTACGCACGCTACACCTGTCCGCAGTATCAGGAAGGCATGCTGGATTCTGACGCGGCCAACTACTGGCTGCCGGTAGACATCTACATCGGTGGCATCGAACACGCCATCATGCACCTGCTCTACTTCCGCTTCTTCCATAAGCTGATGCGCGATGCTGGCATGGTGAATTCTGACGAACCAGCCAAACAGCTGCTGTGTCAGGGCATGGTGCTGGCTGATGCCTTCTACTACGTTGGCGCGAACGGCGAGCGTAACTGGGTGTCTCCGGTGGACGCGATCGTAGAGCGCGACGAGAAAGGCCGTATTGTGAAGGCGACAGACGCTGAAGGTCATGAGCTGGTTTATACCGGCATGAGCAAGATGTCCAAGTCGAAAAACAACGGTATCGACCCGCAGGTGATGGTTGAGCGTTACGGTGCAGATACCGTGCGTCTGTTCATGATGTTTGCCTCTCCGGCTGACATGACGCTGGAGTGGCAGGAATCCGGTGTTGAAGGCGCGAACCGCTTCCTGAAACGCGTCTGGAAACTGGTTTACGAACATACCGCACAGGGTGATGCTCCGGCGCTGAACGCTGCTGCCCTGACGGAAGATCAGCAGGCGCTGCGTCGTGATGTTCATAAAACAATTGCAAAAGTCACCGATGATATTGGTCGTCGTCAGACCTTCAATACCGCAATTGCGGCTATTATGGAACTGATGAACAAGCTGGCGAAAGCCCCGCAGGATGGCGAGCAGGATCGTGCCTTAATGCGTGAAGCGCTGCTGGCCGTCGTTCGCATGCTGAACCCGTTCACGCCACACGTCAGCTTTACTCTGTGGCAGGAACTGAAAGGCGAAGGCGATATCGACAACGCGCCGTGGCCGGTTGCGGACGAAGCAGCAATGGTGGAAAACACCACGCTGGTGGTAGTCCAGGTCAACGGCAAAGTGCGCGGTAAAATTACCGTGGCGGTCGACGCAACCGAAGAACAGGTTCGCGAGCGTGCAGGCCAGGAACCTCTGGTCGCGAAATATCTTGAGGGCGTTACCGTACGTAAAGTGATCTACGTACCCGGTAAACTGCTCAATCTGGTCGTTGGCTAAGCGCGGGAGGAAACGTGCGACAACTGGCAACAATACTCTTATCACTGGCGGTGCTTGTCACCGCTGGCTGTGGCTGGCACCTGCGCAATACCACGGCAGTGCCTGCTGAGATGAAAACGATGATTTTCGACTCATCAGATCCGAATGGCCCATTCAGCCGGGCAGTTCGTAACCAGCTGCGCCTGAACGGTGTTGAACTCATTGAGAAAGACACGCTGCGCCAGGATGTACCGTCTCTCCGCGTTCTGGGGACGACCCTGAGCAAAGATACAGCGTCTATCTTCCAGGATGGCCGTACCGCAGAGTATCAGATGGTAATGACTGTTAACGCAGCCGTGCTGATCCCGGGTAAAGACATCTATCCGATCAGCACAAAAGTGTACCGTTCGTTCTTTGATAACCCGCAAACGGCGCTGGCGAAAGATGCCGAACAGCAGATTATCATCAACGAAATGTACGACAAGGCAGCGGAACAGCTGATCCGTAAACTGCCAGGTATTGCCGCGTCGACAAAAGAAGGCTCTGACATTATTGAAAAACCGGATGCCAGTACGCCCCCGGTTTCTACCTCTATGGGTAACTGATGATCAGGCTGTATCCTGAACAACTCCGCGCGCAGCTCAATGAAGGGCTGCGCGCGGCGTATCTGCTGCTTGGAAACGATCCCTTACTGCTGCAGGAAAGCCTGGATGCCGTGCGACATACTGCAGGTGCTCAGGGCTTTGATGAACACCATACCGTCCAGGTGGATAACAATACCGACTGGGACGCCCTCTTCTCACTCTGTCAGGCGATGAGCCTTTTCGCGTCGCGTCAGACAATTCAGATCCTGCTGCCGGAAAACGGCCCTAACGCGGCCATCAATGAGCAGCTTGCCACTCTGGTGAGCCTGCTACACAGCGATCTGCTGTTAATTGTCCGCGGCAATAAGCTCACCAAAGCGCAGGAAAATGCCGCGTGGTTCACTCAACTGGCGACCCACGCGGTGCTGGTTACCTGTCAGACACCTGAGCAGGCGCATCTGCCAAAATGGGTGGCCGCAAGAGCAAAGCAGAACAACCTTCAGCTGGATGATGCGGCAAATCAACTGCTCTGCTACTGCTATGAGGGTAACCTCCTGGCGCTGGCACAGGCGCTGGACAGACTCTCCCTGCTCTGGCCGGATGGCAAACTGACACTCCCCCGCGTCGAGCAGGCCGTTAATGACGCCGCGCACTTCACCCCATTCCACTGGGTGGATGCATTGCTGGCCGCGAAAAGTAAACGCGCCCTGCATATCCTTCAGCAGCTGCGCCTGGAAGGCAGCGAGCCCGTTATTCTGCTGCGTACGCTGCAGCGTGAACTGTTGCTGCTGATTACGCTCAAGCGACAGTCTGCCCATACGCCGCTGCGCGCGCTGTTTGATAAACACCGGGTATGGCAAAATCGCCGCGCAATGACCACCGAGGCCGTCAACCGCCTGAGCCATGAACAGCTTCGTCAGGCTGTCCAGCTTCTGATGCGCGCTGAGCTCACCTTAAAACAAGATTACGGCCAGTCGGTCTGGGCGGAGCTGGAAAGCCTTTCCCTGCTGCTCTGCCACAAGGCGCTGGCTGACGTATTTATTGATGGATAGTATGCACTCTTTACAGGCCCTGTATGGCGGCACCTTTGACCCGGTACACTACGGGCATCTTAAGCCGGTGGAAATTCTGGCGAATTTGATCGGCCTGCAGCGCGTCACCATTATGCCCAATAACGTTCCGCCGCACCGCCCTCAGCCTGAGGCAACCAGCGAGCAGCGAAAAGAGATGCTAACGCTTGCCATTGCGGATAAACCGCTTTTCAGGCTTGATGAACGGGAATTGCGTCGCGACACCCCCTCGTGGACGTCGCAAACGCTGCAGGAGTGGCGAACCGAGCAAGGGCCTGACCAGCCGCTGGCGTTTATCATTGGTCAGGATTCTCTGCTCAACTTTCCCACGTGGCACAAGTATGAAACCATTCTGGAGAACAGCCACCTGCTCGTTTGCCGCCGCCCAGGCTATCCGCTGACCATGCGTGAAGAGCAGTATCAGCAATGGCTTGAAGACCATCTTACCGATAACGTAGAGGATCTTCACAACCAGCCCGCCGGGAAGATTTATCTGGCGGAAACCCCGTGGTTCGATATCTCCGCCACCCTTATTCGTGAGCGTTTACAACACGGTTTAACGTGTGACGATCTGCTGCCTGCCCCGGTGCTGGCGTATATTCATACGTACGGGTTGTATCAGAAAAGCGCAGATGTTTAGTCAGGCGTCATAAAAAGCGGCTTATTGATTCTCCTGCCTTGACAGGTTAAGCCATACTGTTATCCTCCGCTGCCAGACTTTCCCGCCAGTCATTGCTTTACAGAAATTGTTTTACAAAAATGGCGATGCAATCTCTGGCGGAGGGTGGGATGATACCCGCCTTCAAAATCCCGGCCGGTGACATTTGTCCCGACAAGGGCGACAGTTCAGGTATACTGTCTGGCTACAAATTCATAGTTGCACCATCTTATTCACCCAGGGGGAAAACTTGCAGGGTAAAGCACTCCAGGATTTTGTTATCGACAAAATTGATGACCTGAAAGGTCAGGACATCATCGCTATCGACGTTAAGGGTAAATCCAGTATCACCGACTGCATGATTATCTGCACCGGGACGTCTACGCGTCATGTTGTTTCGATTGCCGACCATGTGGTTCAGGAATCGCGTGCAGCAGGACTGTTACCGCTTGGCGTTGAAGGTGAAGCGACCGCTGACTGGGTGGTGGTTGACCTCGGCGATGTGATTGTCCATGTCATGCAGGAAGAGAGCCGTCGCCTGTATGAGCTGGAAAAACTCTGGGGTTAATGCGTGAAGTTGCAGCTGGTCGCCGTCGGCACCAAAATGCCGGACTGGGTACAAACCGGTTTTACTGAATATCTGCGTCGTTTTCCAAAAGACATGCCGTTCGAACTGGTGGAGATCCCTGCCGGGAAGCGCGGTAAGAACGCGGATATTAAACGTATTCTCGATAAAGAGGGCGAACAGATGCTGGCTGCCGCTGGCAAGAACCGCATCGTCACCCTCGATATTCCGGGTAAACCCTGGGATACGCCGCAGCTGGCGCACGAACTGGAGCGCTGGAAGCAGGATGGCCGTGACGTTAGTCTGCTGATTGGCGGACCTGAAGGGTTGTCCCCTGCCTGCAAAGCGGCAGCAGAACAAAGTTGGTCTCTCTCCGCGCTGACGCTGCCCCACCCGCTCGTTCGGGTCCTGGTGGCAGAAAGTCTGTATCGCGCGTGGAGCATTACTACCAACCACCCCTATCACCGCGAGTAATGACTGACCAGGGTAGATTAAGCAGCGGATGAAACTACAGAATTCTTTTCGCGACTATACGGCTGAGTCCGCGCTGTTTGTGCGCAGGGCACTGGTCGCCTTTACGGGGATTTTGCTGCTTACCGGCGTGCTGATCGCCAACCTTTATAATCTGCAAATCGTCCGCTTTACCGATTACCAGACGCGTTCAAACGAAAACCGCATCAAGCTGGTGCCTATCGCGCCCAGCCGCGGCATTATCTACGACCGTAACGGCACTCCTCTGGCGCTAAACCGCACCATCTATCAAATCGAGATGATGCCGGAAAAGGTCGATAATGTTCAGGACACGCTGGAGGCGCTAAGAAGCGTTGTCGATCTCAACGATGACGATATCGCAGCCTTCAAAAAAGAGCGCGCCCGTTCCCACCGCTTTACCTCCATTCCGGTGAAAACCAATCTGACGGAAGTTCAGGTGGCCCGTTTTGCGGTGAACCAGTACCGCTTCCCCGGCGTGGAAGTGAAGGGTTACAAACGTCGCTACTATCCTTACGGCTCCGCGCTGACGCACGTTATTGGCTACGTTTCCAAGATTAACGACAAAGACGTTGACCGCCTTGATAAAGACGGCAAGCTGGCGAACTATGCCGCGACGCACGATATCGGCAAGCTCGGGATCGAACGCTACTACGAAGATGTCCTGCATGGGCAGACCGGCTATGAAGAGGTTGAGGTTAACAACCGTGGCCGCGTCATTCGACAGCTGAAAGAAGTTCCGCCTCAGGCGGGGCATGACGTCTATCTGACGCTCGACCTCAAACTGCAGCAGTATATTGAAACCCTGCTGGCGGGCAGTCGCGCCGCCGTCGTGGTCACCGATCCGCGTACCGGGGGAATTCTGGCTATGGTGTCCATGCCTAGCTATGACCCGAATCTCTTTGTTGACGGCATCTCCAGTAAAGACTATTCCGGCCTGCTGAATGATCCCAATACGCCGCTGGTCAACCGCGCCACGCAAGGCGTTTACCCGCCGGCATCTACGGTAAAACCGTATGTGGCGGTCTCGGCGCTGAGTGCGGGTGTCATCAACCGTAATACCAGCCTGTTTGACCCGGGCTGGTGGCAGCTACCCGGGTCTGAAAAACGCTATCGCGACTGGAAAAAATGGGGCCACGGCCATCTGAACGTGACCAAATCTCTGGAAGAGTCAGCGGATACCTTCTTCTATCAGGTCGCCTATGACATGGGGATTGACCGCCTGTCAGAATGGATGAGCAAGTTCGGCTACGGGCACTACACCGGCGTCGACCTTTCAGAGGAGCGATCCGGCAACATGCCGACGCGCGAGTGGAAGCTGAAGCGCTTTAAGAAGCCGTGGTATCAGGGTGATACCATTCCGGTGGGTATCGGCCAGGGCTACTGGACCGCAACGCCGATTCAGATGAACAAAGCGATGATGATCCTCATTAACGATGGCGTGGTCAAAGTCCCGCATCTGCTGCAAAGCACCGTTGAAGACGGCAAAAAGGTGCCGTGGGTACAGCCCCATGAAGCGCCCGTGGGTGACATTCATTCCGGCTTCTGGGAAATCGCGAAAGACGGTATGTACGGCGTAGCAAACCGTCCGAACGGTACCGCGCACAAATATTTCGCCGGAACGCCGTATAAAGTGGCTGCAAAATCCGGTACGGCGCAGGTCTTTGGCCTGAAAGCCAACGAAACCTACAACGCACACCGCATTGCTGAACGTCTGCGTGACCATAAGCTCATGACGGCATTTGCCCCTTACGATAACCCGCAGGTGGCAGTGGCGATGATTCTGGAAAACGGCGGCGCTGGCCCGGCGGTAGGGACCATCATGCGCCAAATCCTCGACCACATTATGCTGGGTGATAACAACACCGAACTGCCGGCTGAAAACCCGGCCGCCGCTGCGGCGGAGGACCAATAATCATGACGGATAATCCAAACAAAAAATCGTTGTGGGATAAAATCCACATCGACCCAGCCATGCTGCTGATCCTGCTGGCTCTGCTGGTTTACAGCGCCCTGGTTATCTGGAGCGCCAGTGGTCAGGACATCGGTATGATGGAACGCAAAATCGGCCAGATCGCGATGGGTCTGGTCATCATGGTGGTGATGGCGCAGATCCCACCGCGCGTCTATGAAGGCTGGGCGCCCTATCTCTATATCTTCTGTATTATTTTGCTGGTGGCAGTAGACGCGTTCGGCGCCATCTCAAAAGGGGCTCAGCGCTGGCTGGATCTGGGCGTTGTTCGTTTCCAGCCCTCGGAGATTGCCAAAATTGCCGTCCCCCTGATGGTGGCGCGCTTTATCAACCGTGATGTCTGTCCGCCGTCGCTGAAAAACACCGCGATCGCGCTGGTGCTGATCTTCCTGCCGACGCTGCTGGTTGCTGCGCAGCCTGACCTCGGCACCTCGATCCTTATCGCGCTCTCCGGTCTGTTTGTCCTTTTCCTGTCGGGCTTAAGCTGGCGTCTGATTGGTATCGCTGTGGTGCTGATTGCGGCGTTTATCCCTATCCTCTGGTTCTTCCTGATGCATGATTACCAGCGCCAGCGCGTTATGATGCTTCTCGACCCGGAAACTGACCCGCTCGGTGCGGGCTATCATATTATTCAGTCCAAGATTGCGATTGGCTCCGGCGGCCTGCGCGGTAAAGGCTGGTTGCACGGTACCCAGTCGCAGCTGGAATTTTTACCGGAACGTCACACCGACTTTATCTTTGCGGTACTGGCTGAAGAGCTGGGGCTGGTTGGTATCCTGATTTTGCTCGCGCTCTACGTGCTGCTGATCATGCGAGGATTGTGGATTGCCGCCCGGGCGCAAACCACCTTCGGCCGCGTCATGGCAGGCGGATTGATGCTGATTTTATTCGTTTATGTCTTCGTAAATATTGGTATGGTGAGTGGTATTCTGCCGGTAGTAGGCGTACCGCTGCCGCTGGTCAGTTACGGAGGCTCGGCACTGATCGTGTTGATGGCCGGGTTTGGGATCGTGATGTCGATCCATACCCACAGAAAAATGTTGTCAAAAAGCGTTTAAAAATAAGGGGATCGGAATGCGTAAGCAGTGGCTGGGGATCTGCATCGCGGCAAGTTTACTTGCGGCCTGCACAAGTGATGATGGTCAGCAACAGGCAACCGTCGCGCCGCCGCAGCCTGCGGTGTGTAATGGTCCGATCGTTGAAATCAGTGGGGCCGATCCCGTTTATGAACCGCTGAATGCCAGCGCGAATCAGGATTACGAGCGCGACGGCAAAAGCTACAAAATCGTGCAGGACCCTTCCCGCTTCAGCCAGGCGGGCTTTGCTGCCATTTATGATGCAGAACCGGGCAGTAACCTCACGGCATCCGGTGAAACATTTGACCCCATGCAGCTCACTGCCGCGCACCCAACGCTGCCGATTCCAAGCTACGCGCGTATCACTAACCTGGCTAATGGTCGCATGATCGTCGTGCGTATTAATGACCGTGGTCCGTATGGTAATGACCGGGTGATTTCTCTGTCCCGCGCGTCTGCCGATCGCCTGAATACGTCGAACAACACCAAAGTTCGCATTGACCCGATTATCGTGGCGCAGGATGGCTCGATGTCCGGGCCGGGTACCGCCTGTACGACGGTGGCGAAGCAGACCTATGCCCTGCCAGACCGCCCAAATCTTGACGGCGGAATGGGTAGCGTCTCTTCTCCGGCTGAGCCTTCTCAGCCGGCGGGAGAAATACGTCCAATCAGCAATGATACGCTGCAAAGCGATGATTCCACTGGCGCACCGGTAAAGAGTAGCGGCTTTTTAGGCGCACCGACGACCTTAGCGACGGGCGTGCTGGAAGGCAGTGAGCCGACGCCAGCCCCGGTTGCGCCTCCGGTGACGCAGCCAGCGCCGGTAACAGCGCCAGCGACCACGCAAAGCGCGGCAGCCGCTGCGCCAGCAGCAGCCAGCGGCGGCTTTGTCGTTCAGGTGGGGGCAGTGAGCGATCAGGCCCGAGCCCAACAGTATCAACAGCGTCTAAGCCAGCAGTTTGGCGTACCTGGACGCGTTGAGCAGAACGGCGCGGTCTGGCGTATTCAGATGGGGCCTTTTGCCAGTAAATCGCAGGCAGCGTCTCTGCAACAGCGTTTGCAGAGCGAAGCACAACTGCAGTCCTTCGTCACTGTTGCAAAATAATTAATCGGCGGTATCCGAAATGTCAGTTTGTGTAAAACGCATTCACAAACTCATGCTTAAAGTCGGATGCCTGCCTGAATAGCATTTGCTATAGTAAGGCACTTTTTTTAATTCCATCACGGATGTCGTAGTTCTGACCATGAAGACCACTTTTTCTGCTCGTTTTGTGCAGCGCATGGCGCTGACCACGGCCCTTTGCGCAGCAGCACTCTCTGCTGCTCATGCCGATGACCTGAATATCAAGACCATGATCCCTGGCGTTCCGCAAATCGACGCGGAATCCTACATCCTGATCGATTACAACTCTGGCAAAGTTCTGGCAGAACAGAACGCCGATGCCCGCCGTGACCCGGCCAGCCTGACCAAAATGATGACCAGCTATGTTATCGGCCAGGCCATGAAAGCCGGTAAATTCAAAGAAACGGATCTGGTCACCATTGGTAACGATGCGTGGGCAACCGGGAACCCTGTGTTCAAAGGTTCTTCTCTGATGTTCCTGAAGCCCGGTATGCAGGTTCCGGTTTCCCAGTTAATCCGGGGTATTAACCTGCAGTCAGGTAACGATGCCTGCGTAGCAATGGCTGATTTCGCCGCCGGTAGCCAGGATGCCTTCGTCGGCCTGATGAACAGCTACGTCACCGCGCTGGGTCTGAAAAACAGCCATTTCCAGACCGTACACGGCCTGGATGCAGACGGTCAGTACAGCTCCGCACGTGATATGGCACTGATTGGTCAAGCCCTGATCCGCGACGTACCGAACGAATACTCCATCTATAAAGAGAAAGAGTTTACCTTCAACGGTATTCGCCAGACCAACCGTAACGGCCTGCTGTGGGATAACAGCCTGAACGTTGACGGTATCAAAACAGGTCATACCGATAAAGCCGGTTACAACCTGGTGGCCTCTGCCACTGAAGGCCAGATGCGTCTGATCTCTGCCGTGATGGGCGGTCGTACCTTTAAAGGTCGTGAAACCGAAAGCAAGAAACTGCTGACCTGGGGCTTCCGTTTCTTCGAAACCGTGAATCCGCTGAAAGCAGGCAAAGAGTTCGCGTCTGAGCCAGTGTGGTTCGGCGACAACGACCGTGCTTCCCTCGGCGTGGATAAAGATCTGTACCTGACCATTCCACGCGGTCGTATGAAGGATCTGAAGGCCAGCTACGTCCTGAACAGCACCGAACTGCATGCCCCGCTGCAGAAAAATCAGGTCGTGGGTACCATCAACTTCCAGCTGGATGGCAAGACTATCGATCAGCGTCCGCTGGTTGTTCTGCAGGAAATTCCTGAAGGCAATTTCTTCGGCAAAATCATTGATTACATTAAATTGATGTTCCATCACTGGTTTGGCTAAAAATCGAACACTTGAAAGTGTGATTTTGATCCCCATATACTAAGTATCCTGATAACTCCCACCTGACGTGGGAGTTATTCTTTTTGACGTTACGCCGGAGCTGACATGAAAACCAAACTTAACGAACTGCTTGAATTCCCTACCCCATTTACCTACAAAGTAATGGGTCTGGCGAAACCTGAGCTGGTTGATCAGGTGGTTGAAGTGGTACAGCGCCATGCGCCCGGTGATTACTCTCCGTCAGTAAAACCAAGCAGCAAGGGCAACTACCACTCGGTTTCTATTACTATCACCGCGACCCATATCGAACAGGTTGAGACGCTCTACGAAGAACTCGGCAATATCGAAATTGTGCGTATGGTGCTGTAGTCCCTTTGCGGTTACCCGGCTTACCGGGTAACCCCTCTCCCCCGCTGTGATATACTCCCCCTCATCATTGGTTCCTCGTCTTCGGAGACGCTGTTTTGTATCAGGATAAAATTCTGGTCCGTCATCTCGGGCTGCAACCTTATGAGCCTGTCTCCCAGGCTATGCATGACTTCACCGATTCACGCGATGACACGACCCCTGATGAAATTTGGCTGGTTGAACACTTGCCGGTATTTACCCAGGGTCAGGCCGGTAAAGCGGAACATTTATTAATGACGGGCGATATCCCGGTGATCCAGAGCGATCGGGGTGGACAAGTGACTTATCACGGCCCGGGCCAGCAGGTGATGTACGTCCTGCTTAATCTGAAGCGCAGAAAGCTTGGCGTGCGTGAGCTGGTGACGTTGCTGGAACAAACCGTCGTCAACACGCTGGCGGAATATGGTATTGACGCGCATCCGCGGGCTGATGCACCAGGCGTCTACGTTGGCGAAATGAAGATCTGCTCGCTGGGGCTACGTATTCGTAAAGGCTGTTCCTTCCATGGTCTGGCGTTGAATATTAATATGGATCTGACGCCTTTCCAGCGCATAAATCCCTGCGGCTACGCCGGTATGGAAATGACGCAGATGCGCCAGTGGGTAGATACCGCCACGCCAGATAATATACGCCCTGTTCTTCTGAAGAATGTGTTAGCGCTACTTAACAATCCACCGCATGAATATATCCCTGCTTAATATATCATACAGGGGAGCCCGTTAATTTGACGGGCAACTATTTATTTACCGCTTTTACGCTTTACAATAATCCGCAGATTCTATATTTTCGAAGCGCCCGAATATTGCCGTTACATATTATTTAGCCTCCGGACAGCACGGCATACACAGGCTAAGTAACGTGAGTGATAATCACACAACTGTTTGTTTTTGATAAACAAGTGAAACAAAACCAACACTTTACGAATCTCTACAAGCATAATAAATAAATTCAACTATCATTCATGTTGTGAATGTATACGGAGTGAAAGCGTGGAGTCTACTAATTTACCAGCCAAACGACTGAATGAACCCGGTGGCGAAGACAAGCCACAAATTTTTCGGACTTTACGTAATATTGATCTCAATTTACTGACTATTTTTGAGGCAGTATATGTCCATAAGGGTATCGTTAACGCTGCGAAAATTCTTAATCTCACGCCATCGGCAATAAGTCAGTCGATTCAAAAGCTACGCGCTATATTTCCTGACCCGTTATTTATCCGTAAAGGCCAGGGCGTCACGCCGACGGCCTATGCGACCCACCTCCACGAATACATCAGCCAGGGGCTGGAGTCGATTCTGGGTGCGCTGGATTTAACCGGGAGCTATGACAAACAAAGAACGATCACCATCGGCTGCTCTCCTTCAGTGGGCGTGCTGGTCATGCCCGCCATCTACCAGGCCGTGAAAGAGCATGCTCCCCAGCTTCTGTTGCGCAATGTGCCACTCAACGAACCTGACGTTCAGCTTGCCCAGTTCCAGACGGATCTGGTTATTGAGAGCGGCAGCTTCAGCGCCAGAGCGCTGGGGCAAAACGTGCTTTATGCCGATAATCTGGTTTTGGTTTGCCGCCAGCAGCATCCCGCGCTCAGCGAGCCGTTAACCATTGAGAACCTGCGCAATTACGACCACTCGTCTTTCATGACCGAAGGGCAGTCCAACCATGGTCTGCGCCAGCGCATTGATGAAATTTTCCCGGAACGTCAGATCAGTTTCAGCAGTTACAATATGTTTACCACCGCCTCCCTGATTGGCAGCAGCGATATGCTGTGCATCATGCCTTCACGCCTGTATCACCTGCTGCGGAAATGCTGGTCGCTGGAGAGTATTCCGCTCAGCCAGCTCAATGCGGAATCTATCGAGATTTCACTGCATTACAACAAACTCAGTTTGCGCGATCCGGTACTGGAAAACGTCATCCGCATTATCCGTCAGGCCTTCTGACAGCGAGTGTCAGCACAAGCCCCTGCCACAAGCAGGGCGAAAGGCACAAAACAACAACTATTTTACAAATTGGCGACGTGGCAGGCTGCTTTCATGGCCGTTTCAATGATATACTGCCTGTCGTTCGTTCAAAAATAGTTGATAAATACAACATTCCCTTGAATTGAAACGCTTTCCTTCGATATTCGCAACTGGAACACGCACGCTATGAGTAAACCCATTGTGATGGAACGCGGTGTTAAATACCGCGATGCCGATAAAATGGCCCTTATCCCGGTTAAAAACGTGGCTACCGAGCGCGAGGCGCTGTTAAGAAAACCGGAATGGATGAAAATCAAACTTCCGGCTGACTCTTCGCGTATCCAGGGGATCAAAGCGGCGATGCGCAAGAATGGCCTTCACTCCGTCTGTGAAGAAGCGTCTTGCCCTAACCTTGCTGAATGTTTCAATCACGGCACCGCGACGTTTATGATTCTGGGTGCCATCTGTACCCGCCGCTGCCCATTCTGTGACGTTGCTCATGGCCGCCCGGTCGCGCCCGATGCTAACGAGCCGCAAAAACTGGCGCAAACCATCGCTGACATGGCGCTGCGTTATGTGGTCATCACATCCGTTGACCGTGACGATCTGCGCGATGGTGGAGCTCAGCACTTCGCTGACTGCATTACTGCTATTCGCGAGAAAAGCCCGAACATTAAAATCGAGACGCTGGTTCCTGACTTCCGCGGCCGTATGGACCGTGCGCTGGACATCCTGACCGCAACGCCGCCAGATGTGTTTAACCACAACCTGGAGAACGTGCCGCGTCTTTATCGTCAGGTACGACCGGGTGCGGATTACAACTGGTCTCTGAAGCTGCTGGAGCGCTTTAAAGAAGCCCATCCGCATATCCCTACCAAGTCAGGTCTGATGGTCGGTCTGGGTGAAACTAATGACGAAATCATCGAAGTGATGCGCGATCTGCGCCGCCACGGTGTGACCATGCTGACGCTGGGCCAGTATCTGCAGCCAAGCCGTCACCATCTGCCGGTACAGCGCTACGTCAGCCCGGATGAGTTTGATGAGATGAAAGCCGAAGCGCTGGCGATGGGCTTTACCCACGCAGCATGCGGTCCGTTTGTTCGCTCTTCTTACCATGCTGACATGCAGGCAAAAGGTGAAGAAGTCAAATAGTGCTGTAATATCCATTTACAGTAATGCAAAAAAACCGGCCTGATGAGCCGGTTTTTTTTCGCAAGCCCTCAGGCATTGCTATTACTCTTTGTGAGAAAGCTTCTCTGCCGGGATGTCCTCAGCGCTTTTCTTCGCGGCGGCATCATCGTCGTTCATCGCTTTCTTAAAGCCTTTGATGGCAGCCCCCAGGTCACCACCCAGCGTGCGTAACTTCTTGGTACCAAACAGCAGGACGACCAGTGCGGCAACCACCAGCAGTTTGGTAATACTAATCTCACCCATAGATACCTTCTTTACATAAAACAGGCTGCATTCAGCGCCAAAACCTGACTGTATTAACGGTCATTTGGCGCGTGCACACAATAGCAATCTGTAACAAGGTGAATCAAGCATTGTTGAAAAAAACATCACATTAATTGCGGTGGCGCAAAGCGTCGGTTACGAAGAACAGGTAATTGCTGACGCGCAAGCGCAATTCTTTCTAAAAATATCTCCGTCATCAGCAGCACCGGCGCTTCCGCTGCTGCGACAACCGTGACTCCCAGTGGATCAACCACCCTGCTCTGCCCGATATTTTTATTGCCACACTCCCCGGAAGCAACGACATAGCAGGTCGTGTCCAGCGCGCGCGCCGCAAGCAGCGTTGCCCAATGCTGCTCTTTCAGCGGTCCCTTAACCCATGCAGCAGGCAATACCAGCACGTCTGCCCCTTGCAGGGCCAGATGCAATGCCATCTCAGGAAAACGCAGGTCGTAGCAAGTCATTAACCCAACCTTAAACCCGTCAATATCAATTAACGGCGCAACACGGTCTCCAGGGTCAACACGCCGTGACTCCTGAATGCTGAACGCATCATAGAGATGAAGCTTGGCATAGCGCGCGATAATCACGCCATCACGGATAGCCACCAGCGTATTTACGGCGCGCCCCGGCGCTGAAGGAACGTGCACTGTAAAGATGGACGTCATCGCGTTACCCACGCTCTCGGTGAGCAACGGCTGTAAAAAGTCGCCATCAAGCGGCTGCGCGGACTTCACGGACAGATCCGGGTCATTATCATCCCTTGCCAGCAGTGCTTCCGGGAGAACCAACAGCGACGCGCCCTTCTGCCGGGCCTGTGTCATCAGGTTCACGCATTGTAGTGCATTAACCTGCCAGTCAGGCGTGACTGCAAACTGCCCTACCGCCACATACATATTTGTCCCCTCATCATAAACAGCGTTAAACTCGCTACTCTTACACATCAAATAGCAGGTATTTAGCGTGTTACAACTCCTTTTGGCTGTTTTTATTGGTGGAGGCACAGGGAGCGTTGCGAGATGGTTCCTGAGTATGCGGTTTAACCCCCTGCACCAGGCGATTCCCATGGGGACACTGGCTGCCAACCTGATTGGTGCTTTTATCATTGGTATGGGGCTGGCCTGGTTTAACCGGATGACGCACATCGATCCCATGTGGAAGGTCCTGATTACCACCGGGTTCTGTGGCGGTTTAACGACTTTCTCAACCTTTTCTGCGGAAACGGTTTTTCTCTTTCAGGAAGGCCGTATCGGCTGGGCGCTGGTGAATATCGCGATCAACATGCTTGGATCCTTCGCGATGACGGGGATCGCATTTTGGCTATTTTCCTCAGTAAGCACGCATTAACCGTCGGGGCGTTAATGTTGGCTTAATTTTTCTCTGTCACTCTGGAGGCCATACTGAACGAGGGTGACAGAATGAAACAGAATCTGATGAGCGCAGGAATGGTGTTGTTGAGCGTACTGATCGTTGCCAGCTTCCTGAAAATGTACCTGCTTGGCTGATTCATAACGAAAAAAACCCGCTCAATGAGCGGGTTTTGAAATTCTTGCTGACGCGTCTGAATTACAGAGCGATTACGTTAGCAGCAGAAGGGCCTTTGGCACCGTTAGTGATTTCGAACTCTACGCGCTGACCTTCAGCCAGAGTTTTGAAACCATTAGACTGGATTGCAGAGAAGTGTACGAACACATCTTTGCTGCCATCTTCAGGAGTAATGAAACCGAATCCTTTGGACTCATTAAACCACTTAACGTTACCTTTAATCTTAGACATCAAAATTACCTTTACATTAAAAAACGACACAAATGCTGTGTCGGTTACCAGTACAACAATTGTGGGACCTTTTGTCCAGCGGATCTTTGACAAAAAGTGACTAAAGTCGCGTTAATTTTCACTGGCAGATTTTTATCGCTTAGGAATCAATGCCTGCGCGTTTTTTCACCAGCTGGTAACCTTTTTTCAGTCAAAACTGAAAACGCATCCAGGCGAAGTAAACGTTACCGTTGTTGTACGTCCCGGGGATGTAGGTCATCTGGAACGTTGCCGGGCCATAGCCAATCGAGGCCAAAGGCAGCAGCACGGGGATCGGAATGTAGTTCCAGTTATCACGCGCCGTCACTCCTGCGGTATAGCCTAACCCGACGTGGAAATTCTCGTCCGCCAGCGGGCGCCACGTTTTCTCCCAGCCGTAACCCCCAATCGGTTCCCATTTATTAAACGAGTCTTTAAAGGCCATCAGATAGATGCCGTGCCAGTTTCCTTTCTCATCCCAGCGTGACTGACCAAAACCAGCCCCCCACGGGCGCTCGTTGTATTTATCTGTTTTCTCTTTGTCATAAGCAAAGCGCGCATGCCACGTTATTGCCGGTACATAGAGATCATAATGTTCAGGTGCTGACCAGGTCTGCGAAACATTATCCGTAAAAGTAGAGAACCAGCCTTTATTCGTCGCGTTGTCTTCTGCCTGTGCAACAGATGAAAACGTTAACTGACCAAAAATAAACAATAAAAGAGAGAAAAAAGTATTACGTAAGCTCACAATGCAATTACCATTCTTAATATTCGAAGCAAAGTTTACCACACAATAGTTGAACCACGTCTTAACGGCATCAGCACTACTCCTAAATATCAGGCCTCTTTTCGGGAATATTCTTAAGGCAGCGTTCAGGCTGGCCAAAATAAACCCACAATATGTATGACTATAACATTTTTATCCATCCCGATTAACAGGCCGGAAAACACATATTTTTAACATTTTGTTATCATTAAAGAGACATGTTACGCTGTTTCTGGCGGTCAACTTCCTGATGACATAAATGCCTGGGCCATGGCAAAAACGCTGTGATACTGTTCTTTAGTCGTCTGTTTATTGATTTTAATCAGCAAGGGCAGGCCATTAATTCGGCACATTTTCATCCTTCTTATTTTATTAATTTTTTTCTACCTCAGGGCACAGGATACAGGGGAAATCATGCTTACGTTTATCGAACTCCTTATTGGGGTCGTCGTCATTGTCGGTGTAGCCCGCTACATCATTAAAGGGTACTCAGCCACGGGCGTTTTATTTGTTGGCGGCTTAACTCTCCTGATTGTCAGCGCATTAATGGGGCATCAGGTATTACCTGCCAGCGCAGCCAGCACGGGTTATACTGCCACGGATATTGTTGAATATATTAAAATACTGCTCATGAGCCGTGGCGGCGATCTCGGTATGATGATCATGATGCTGTGCGGTTTTGCCGCCTACATGACCCATATCGGCGCTAATGACATGGTGGTTAAGCTTGCCTCGAAACCCCTGCAGTATATTAACTCCCCGTATCTGTTAATGGTTGCCGCCTATTTCCTCGCTTGTCTGATGTCGCTGGCCGTTTCATCGGCCACCGGTCTTGGCGTACTGTTAATGGCCACGCTGTTCCCGGTGATGGTGAACGTGGGCATCAGCCGCGGTGCAGCGGCAGCCATTTGCGCATCACCGGCCGCCATTATTCTTTCCCCAACCTCTGGCGACGTTGTGCTGGCCGCCAAAGCAGCCGAGATGTCGCTGATCGACTTCGCCTTTAAGACCACGCTGCCGATCTCGATTGTCGCCATTGTGGGAATGGGGGTCGCGCATTTCTTCTGGCAGCGCTATCTCGATAAAAAAGAGAACATCAGCCATGAGATGATGGATGTAAGCGAAATCACCACCACCGCTCCAGCGTTCTACGCCATTCTGCCGTTCACACCGATTATCGGCGTGCTGATTTTTGACGGCAAATGGGGTCCACAACTGCACATTATTACTATTCTGGTCATCTGTATGCTGCTGGCTGCCTTGCTGGAATTCGTGCGCGGTTTCAACACGCAAAAAGTCTTCTCCGGCCTGGAAGTAGCGTATCGTGGAATGGCGGATGCCTTCGCGGGCGTGGTGATGCTGTTGGTTGCGGCAGGCTTGTTTGCCCAGGGTCTGAGCACGATTGGCTTTATCCAGAGCCTGATCTCCATCGCCACGTCGTTCGGCTCAGCCAGTATTATCCTGATGCTGGTGCTGGTCGTTCTGACCATGCTGGCGGCGATGACCACCGGTTCTGGTAACGCGCCGTTTTACGCTTTCGTTGAGATGATCCCTAAGCTGGCTCACTCCTCTGGCATCAACCCGGCTTACCTGTCTATTCCGATGCTTCAGGCCTCAAACCTGGGTCGCACCATCTCTCCTGTTTCAGGCGTGGTCGTTGCGGTTGCGGGTATGGCAAAAATCTCTCCGTTTGAGGTCGTCAAACGCACGTCAGTCCCGGTGCTGGTTGGCCTGATCATCGTCATTATTGCTACCGAAGTGCTGGTTCCCGGCGCTGCCTAAGTAAAATTCCTGATTTCCAAAAAGCGCCTGCTGGCGCTTTTTGTGCTTTAATAACTCCCAAAAATTAATCGAGCACAACCAATCAGGAAATCACATGTTCAGGAAGGATATCGTTATCTCGTCTGGCGCATTTGCGCTTGCACTCAGTGTCTTCTCCGCACAGGCAGAACCGCTCAACGCTACGCAATATGGCGATTTCGATCGCTATGTACTGGCGCTGTCCTGGCAAACCGGGTTTTGTCAAAGCATGGTTGAGCGTAACCGCAATGAACCGGATGAATGTCGTCTGCAAAAAGAGAGCGAAAATAAAGCCGATTTTCTGACCGTCCACGGGTTATGGCCTGGTCTGCCGAAATCGATAGCGGCACGAGGCGTGGATGAACGTCGATGGATGCGATTTGGTTGTGCCACGCGTCCCATCCCGAATATGCCGGAAGCAAAGGCCAGCCGCAAATGTGCTGCTGCCGAAACCGGGCTGTCGCTTTCCGGTGCGGCAAAACTTAACGAGGTGATGCCGGGCGCGGGCGGAAACTCCTGCCTGGAACGGTACGAATACGCCAAGCATGGCGTCTGTTTTGGTTTTGATCCCGATGCCTATTTCGGCACCATGGTGAGAATGAATCAGGAAATGAAAAACAGTGCCGTCGGTCAATTCCTCGCGGCTAACTACGGTAAAGCCGTCAGTCGTCGTGATTTTGACAACGCCATTGCCAAAAGCTGGGGCAAAGAAAACATCAAAGCCTTTAAGCTGACCTGCAATGGCAACCCGGCGTATCTCACTGAGATGCAGATTTCGCTGAAAGCAGACACCATTAACCAACCGCTTTCCGCAACGTCCTTTGCCCCGCAGCCACATCCTGGTAACTGCGGAAAACAATTTGTCATTGATAAAGCCGGTTACTGACCCACCACCGGGCGCACCATATCGAACCGGTGTTCATCACTGATCCCATAGTACGCCGTCGGCCCACCCGCTCGCAGGATGGGCTGCGCTTTCGCCGTCTGGTATATCCCCTCTTCCAGTAGCGTTTCCGCTATATGAATCCCCACCACTTCACCCAGCACCAGCCAGGTATCAACCGGGGTGCCATCGGCTCCGGTAAGCTGAATACACTGAGAAAGGCGGCACTCAAAATTGACCGGGCTTTCCGCCACTCGGGGAGCACTCACCAGTTGGCTTGCGGCGGGGGTTAATCCTGCAAAGGTAAATTCATCCCGATCGTGAGGAAGCGTAGCCGAGGTTTGATTCATGGCATGTGCGAGATCGCACGTCGCCAGATTCCAGACAAACTCCTTTGTCTCGTGAATATTTCGCACGCTGTCTTTCCAGCCGTTGCTGGAAAAGCCGATGATCGGCGGGCGATAGTTAAAACAGTTAAAGAAGCTATACGGCGCGAGATTCAACTGACCGGCCCGATCGCAAGAGGAGATCCAGCCAATCGGACGGGGACCAATAATGGCGTTCAGCGGGTCATGCGGCAGGCCGTGCCCCTGAGACGGTTGATAGAAATACATAGTGCTCTCTCGTTGATGGGGCAGACACGCATAATGCTTCGCGCAACACCCGGGTTCAGGATACTCAGCGTAACGCAATCCGCCTGGAATTAAGACTGAATAAATTTCAGCGAAAATTCATATGGGACATGAATGTGACCTTCATCACTTCAAACTTGAGCGTTCAGCCAGTATCATCGGGTAAGTTAAACCCTCGCTGCCAGACGGCGAGGGTTTTCTTTTGGATTGGTTTCTGCGTTAGACGCAGCATTAACGACATGGAGTAAAAAATGTCCAGACCCACCATTATCATCAATGAACTCGACGCAGAACGTATCGACCGATTGCTGGAAAAAGCCGAATTCGCCTCACTTCCGGTGGCCGATGCCCTGAATGAGGAACTTGACCGCGCGCAGATGTGCACACCTGAGTCAATGCCGCATGACGTGGTCACCATGAACAGCCGGGTAAAATTCCGCAACCTGACCACCGGTGAAGAGCTGACCCGCACGCTGGTTTACCCGGCTCAGATGACTGACAGCAGCGCGCAGCTTTCGGTTCTTGCCCCTGTCGGCGCCGCACTGCTGGGACTGCGCACAGGAGATACCATCCACTGGGATTTACCGGGCGGGGCCTCCACTCATCTGGAAGTGCTGGAGCTGCTCTACCAGCCAGAAGCTGCGGGCGATTACCTGCGTTAATCCCTTCTGAACAAGCGCCCACTCGCTTTGCACAGAGGATGCACCCGCATCCTCTTTCCGCAAATTCACCTGATTTTCCTATATCACCCTTATCCCCCTTAATACACGCTTAATCTGTTTTGGTGCCGTGGGGACGGTCATGGGTGAGATAGTGGTGATCACATTCATTTTTTTACTTTTTGTGGCTATCATCGTCTCGGCTGTGCTTTACCTTGAACGCCACTGGTGAACGCTCACGTCACCGCTCTGCCCCGCACGCTGCGCAATGATTTTTTTCGCGGCATCACGATCGTCATCAAAATTGACGGAGTGATTACAGAATCCATAACTATTTTGTGGTTGAATGATTTCAGCGTTTATAAACAAGGAGAAACGGGTATGTATCAGAGAATCATTATGCCGGTTGATGTTTTTGAAATGGAACTGAGTGACAAAGCAGTGCGTCACGCGGAATTTCTCGCACAGCAGGACGGTATTATTCACCTTTTACATGTCTTGCCGGGCTCCGCCAGCCTGAGTCTGCACCGCTTTGCCGCCGATGTGCGTCGCTTCGAAGAGCACTTACAGCACGAAGCCGAGACGCGCCTGCAAACCATGGTCGGGCATTTCAGCATCGACCCGTCGCGCATCAAAACCCACGTCCGGTTCGGTAGCGTACGCGATGCCGTCAATGAACTGGCCGCGGAGCTGAATGCAGACGTGGTGGTGATCGGTTCACGCAATCCTTCCATCACCACTCACCTGCTGGGGTCAAACGCCTCCAGCGTGATCCGCCATACCCACATTCCGGTGATGGTGGTCCGTTAACTGCCCATAAAAAACCCCGCTTGCGCGGGGTTTTGTTTATCAGTACAGATGACCAATATTGACGATGGTACTGACGGTATCACCGAAGAAGGTCAGGCGGCTGAGCACCACGCCCACCAGCAGGATAACAAATACGGCTTTCTGCATCGGATGGCGCCTTAGCGACAACGTGAACCCCACGACGCAGCACAGCAGGCTGCCCAGATAGAGCGGCGAGCTTAACCAGGCGTGAGCGGTCATTTTCATGATGGTGCCGCCGCTGAGCCAGAGTACCGGAGCGGCAATCAGCAGCGCCATCAGGGCGATAATGCCCTGACGCAGTGCGACAGCTGACGCTTTCATCCCGAGCAGCGGCGTGGCTGCACAGCCCAGCACCCAGACGGTGGCAAAGAACAGCATCATGGTGATGCCGTTGGCAATGGCCTGCATCGCCGGCGCGGCGTAGGTCATCCCCTGCACCACCACCAGCAGTATCCCGAACAGGGACGCCAGCAGCGCTGCGCCTTTATTGCCTTTCGTAAGGAAAGCCAGGCCAATTGTGCCGCCATAAAGCGTCGCGCCGAGAATCTCACGGCTCAGCCAGGCATGTTTCAGGTTGATTAACGCATTATAAGCGTGTTCCGGGTGCGCCAGATGCAATACCGCGGCGATGGAGGCAACCCCCAGGATCAGCCCCGTGATCAGCCAGTGAAGACGGTTGCCCTGCACTTCGCCACGCAGCGTGCGCCAGCTCAACAGCAGCGTCATCCCAACGGACATCTGGCTCAGCACGGTAAAAATCACCAACGGCAGTTCGTACTTTTCCATTATTTGTCCCCCGGCTGTTTCGGCTGGCGTGCCAGAATGAAGCGCGTACCCGGATTAAGCTGCGGCATTTTTGGGAAGCCCGGCGGATACTGCACGGCATTATTTGGCAGCGGATCGGCATCCAGATCGATCAGGGTCAGCGCCCCAACCGGACAGGCGTTAACGCAGGCAGGATTCAAGCCGATATCCAGACGCTCATAGCACATGCTGCACTTCTCGGCCTTCTGCGTTTCCTCATTGAAGCGCGGAGCGCCATACGGACAATTGCGGATACAGTTTTTACAGCCGATGCAGCGCTCAGGGTTATGCACCACCACGCCATCATCACGTTTGGTGTAGGCTTCCACCGGGCACGCCGCCAGACAAGCGGGGTTTTCACAGTGGTTACAGGCCAGCGAAAAGAACGCACGCTCCTCATGCGGGTAAATTTCTTTATCCAGCGGGTAGACATAGCGCCAGAAACGTTCGGGTTCGAGCTGGTTGAAGCTCTTACAGGCCATGGCGCATCCGCGGCAGCCAATACATTTATCACTGTTCACTAAAAATGCGCGTCTCATGCGTCCGCTCCTTCATTGGCAATGAGGACAATATCGACAAACTGATCGTGAATAGCCGCGCCCGGTGCACCGGTGGCCATTTTACCCATATCGGCCGGGGTATCTTTCACCACGTTCTGCACGTTATAGCTGAGCTTGTTGAACCAGGATTCGTACATGACCAGGAAATCTTCCGGTACGTTGGTGGTCACTTTGGCACGCAGTTGAACCTCGCCGATCTCGTTGAATACCCGCACTGTCGCCAGGTCACGGATCCCCTTTTTCTTCGCGGCAACCGGGTGGATATAGACAAAGGGCTCCGGCCAGAAGACCTGCATCCAGTCAAGGTTAACGAACTGCGAATGCAGGCCGTACTGCAGGTGCGGCGTAAAGAGCTGGAACGGCAGTTTACCTTCTGCGGCTGGCAGATATTCCGGCAGTGCTTTATGGCCGTTCTCTTCGCAGCGCGCGGATAAAAACTCATACTTGCCTGACGGCGTTTTGAACTTCCGATCGTGCCAGGCTGCGCTGCTCGGCATTTTGGCCTTCACCGGCCCCTTCAGCAGATCGTCCCAGGAGCTGATGCCAAACTGCTTCGCCAGCCCGTCGTTGAATTCCAGATCCAGCCATTTTTTCTGGTCAACATCCTGTGGGAAGGTGCAAGAGCCCGGTTCCATTTTGTTGATGGTACGGGAGAGCAACACGGCAATATCCAGGTCGCTCTTGCATTCGTACATCGGCTTGATGGCAGGTTCGTTTACCGTCAGCCAGTAGTGCCAGTAAGACGAAGAGGCGCTCCAGTGCTCGAAGGTGGTGGTGACAGGCAGAACGATATCCGCATGCTGAACCGTCTCGTTAAAGAACTGATCCACGCACACCACCATTTCCAGCTTGTCGAACGCTTTTTTCATCTTGTTGCGGTCGAAGTCCTGGGCAAACGGGTTCTTACAGGCCACCCACAGCATGCGGATAGGGGGATCGTTGGCGTCCAGAATGCTTTGCGCAGTCTGGTTCAGGTTGAGCGCGCGGTCAGAGTACTTGCGCTTTTCGCCGCTATCGCTGACAAACTCGCCCACCGGGCCTGATACCCCTTCCATCCCTACAGAACCCACCGGGGGTGTCTGCGTCATTGCATGGTAGTTATAGCCCCAGGTCTGCAGATGGCCGTAGCGAGCGCCACCGCCTTCTACGCCGATATTGCCGGTCATGGCGACAAAGGCATCAATCGCACGCACGTTCGCACCGCCGTTCACGTGGCGCTGCATACCGTAGCCAATCCAGACGGTGGAGGGCTTAACCGCCGTGAACTCCTCAGCAAGCTGGCGAATCACATCCGGCGCCAGACCACAAATTTCCGATGCCCACTCTACCGTGATGTTGTTGAGCAAGTACTGCTCAAACTCCGGATACCCGTGCGCGAAATGATTGACGAACTCCTGGTCCACGCGGCCGGTGTCCACCAGATGGCGCGCCATACCCAGCGCCAGCGCACCGTCTGAACCTGAACGCACGCGCAGATAGAGGTCGGCTTTCGCGGCAGTTTGCGAGAACAGCGGATCGATAACCACCACTTTCGCCCCTTTCTCGCGGGCCTGATAGATGTACTTCATGGTGTGCATGGAGCACCAGGCCGGGTTCGCCCCCCAGAGGATAATGTATTTGGCTTTAACCAGATCTTCCGGGTCGTTACACCACATGTCGCCCATGTCGTAGTGCTGTGCGTCAATGCCCGCAGGCCAGCACGGCGTACCGGCAAAACGCGTGGTGTAGCCGAGCGAGGACATCATCCCCTCCACGGCATAGCTCATCACCCCCAGGTTGCCGGAATATTTGGTCAGCGCCAGGCCAAGCAGGGAGCCATCTTTCTTTTTGATCTCCAGCATCTTGCTGGCGATCCGCTGCATGGCCTCATCCCAGGAGATGCGTCGCCATTTGCCGCTGCCGCGTCCGTCCTGAATCATCGGGTATTTTATACGGTCCGGCGAGTAGACCCGGCGCGGGTAGGTCAGCCCTTTCACGCACGGCGCACCGTGGGTAAAGGTGGATTCACTTGCCCCCTCGACGAAGGTAATCACGTCATCTTTCACCCACGTTTTTAAGCTGCAGGTGTCATAGCAGTTACGCGGACAGGCGTTACGGAAGATTTTGTAGGTTTTCGGGTTAAACGGAATGGGCGGTTGTGCCATGGCACATCGGGAGGATAATAATCCGCCGGGTAATGCGGCGACGGTACCTAGCGCAATCAGTCCTTTTAAAAAGGAGCGCCGGTTAAGCTGCCCTTTATCAATAGTCATAATATTACTCTCGTTTTTAATTCATCAAACCAATTAGTCAGTAGCACGGCGAGGCATTTAATTACGGCTGTTTTCGCACAATCCTTTATTTTTTCGATAAATGCCGGGAGCCATAATTCGAGATGCGCGCGGACAAAACGGGTAAGTGCTTCATGATATTGCGGTGAATGTCTGGCATGCACTAATAGCATCACGGCCAGTTCAATTTCATAGCTGATATGGTCGTCGGGGACGCTATTTTCCGCGGTGACGGAGAGCCCAATGCTCTGCAGGAATTCGCGCACGCTCAGCGTCGTCGCCCCCATCAGCAGAGGCTCGTCGTCCAGATAAACCGAGGCATAAGGTGGCGCCAGCAGCGTCGCCGGGCCGACAAACAGCGCATTAAAGTCATACTCGACATTTAACGCCTCATCCTGCGGCCAGGACTCACTCTCAGGGAAAAAATAGCGTAACGAGGCGCATCGCGAGGTCATATCCGCCGCGTTGAAGAAATCACGAAACATCAACCCCTTTATTTCAAAGGGTGTTAACGCCTCATATATTGAAGGTGTGAATATATCTTTATCATTCATGTTAAATATAAATATTTATCAACAGAAAACGACGAGATATTATCAGCAGGCTTATTAATTTCTTTGATCGAAGCAGGTAGTTAACGCATGAAGCGTTCAATCACGACAATAATTGAGAATAAAAAAAACCAATAAAAAAGCCACCCCATGATGAGGTGGCTACTGCAGGTATCGTCTTACTTTTTTTTATGCTGTTTTGGTGCGAATCAGATAATCAAACGAACTCAGGGACGCTTTCGCACCTTCGCCCGTGGCAATGATGATCTGTTTGTACGGCACGGTCGTACAGTCACCTGCGGCGAAGACGCCTTTTACGCTGGTTTCACATTTCGCATCAATGATGATCTCGCCCATACGGTTGCGCTCAATCGCGCCTTCCAGCCAGGTGGTGTTTGGCAGCAGACCAATCTGCACGAAAATCCCCGAAAGCTGAACGCTGTGCACGTCGCCGCTGATGCGGTCACGGTATTCCAGGCCGGTCACTTTGCTGCCGTCGCCCTTCACTTCCGTGGTCTGCGCGTTCAGGATGATGTCGACGTTTTTCAGGCTGCGAACTTTATCCTGCAGAACCTGGTCGGCCTTCATCTCTGGCGCGAACTCCAGCAGGGTCACATGTTCCACAATCCCCGCCAGGTCGATGGCCGCTTCCACGCCGGAGTTACCGCCGCCGATCACCGCTACGCGTTTACCTTTAAACAGCGGACCGTCACAGTGCGGGCAGTAGGTCACACCTTTGGTGCGGTACTGATCTTCACCCGGAACGTTCATGTTGCGCCATTTCGCGCCGGTGGCAATGATAATGCTACGCGCTTTCAGCACCGCGCCGGATGCCGTTTCAATCTGGTGTAAACCGCCTTCGACCGCAGCAGGAACCAGCTTGCTGGCGCTCTGGCTGTCGATGACATCCACGTCATAGTCGCTGACGTGCGCTTTAAGTGCGCCAGCCAGTTTCTGGCCTTCGGTTTTCGGCACGGAAATGTAGTTTTCGATGTCCACGGTATCCAGTACCTGACCACCAAAGCGTTCACCCATCAGACCGGTTCGAATCCCTTTACGCGCGGAGTAAACCGCCGCTGCCGCGCCCGCCGGGCCGGAACCGACGATCAGCACATCGTAGGCATCACGTTTGTTCAGCGCTTCTGCTGCGCGTTTTTCAGCGCCGGTATCCACTTTGGCAACAATTTCCGTCAGCGTCATGCGGCCCTGACCAAACTCCTGACCATTCAGATAGACCGCCGGCACGCCCATTACGTTACGCTCGGTGATCTCATTCTGGAACGTACCGCCGTCAATCGCCGTGTGTTTAATGCGCGGGTTCAGCACCGACATCAGGTTCAGCGCCTGCACCACGTCCGGGCAGTTGTGACAGGAGAGTGAGTAATAGGTTTCAAACTCGAAATCACCGTCGATGTCGCGGATCTGCTCCAGCAGAGCCTGCGCTTCTTTAGACGGATGCCCACCGGTCCACAGCAGCGCCAGCACCAGTGAGGTAAATTCATGCCCCAGCGGAGAGCCGGCAAAGCGCGGCCCCTGATCAGAGCCCGGGTTGGCGATCAGGAAAGAAGGCTTACGGACAGCAAGCGTATTGTCTTCTTTGAAGGTCACTTTCGGTGACAGTTCAGCGATCTCTGCCAGCAGTTCCTTGATCTCTGCCGATTTCGCGCTGTCATCCAGCGTGGCAATCAGCTCAACAGGTTTGGTCAGTTTCTCAAGGTAGGCCTTGAGCTGGGTTTTCATATTCGCGTCGAGCATTGTTCTTCCCTCTCTTAAGACGTCATCATGCAAGCTGCCTTATAGGGGCGGCCTGAATGCAACTTGCATCATGGTGCTAATGAAATGGGCGCGGGCGCGCCCATGGATTGCCGGGTGGCACTTCGTTTACCCGGCCTACGATACTGTAGGCCTGTGCAAACGCGGCGCCGCCAGGCTTTGCAGACTTAGATCTTGCCGACCAGGTCTAAAGATGGAGCCAGCGTCGCTTCGCCTTCTTTCCATTTCGCCGGGCACACTTCGCCTGGGTGGGAAGCCACGTACTGAGCAGCTTTCACTTTACGCAGCAGGTCAGACGCATCACGGCCGATACCTTCAGCGGTAACTTCGATAGCCTGGATAATGCCCTGCGGGTCAACAACGAAGGTCGCGCGGTCGGCCAGACCTTCATCTTCACGCATATTGTCGAAGTTACGGGTCAGGGCGCCAGTCGGGTCGCCGATCATCGCGTATTTAATTTTCGCGATGGTTTCAGAGCTGCTGTGCCACGCTTTGTGGGTGAAGTGGGTATCGGTAGAGACAGAGTAAACGTCTACGCCCAGCTTCTGCAGTTCTTCATAGTGGTCAGCCACGTCACCCAGTTCGGTCGGGCAAACGAAGGTAAAGTCAGCCGGATAGAAGAAGAACACGCTCCAGCGACCTTCAGTATCTTTCTCAGTGACTTCAATGAACTCACCGTTTTTGAACGCCTGGTTTTTGAAAGGTTTAATTTTGGTATTAATCAAAGACATCTGTACTTCCTCCGTGTTTTCGTTGAGATGTAAGGTAACTAACTTTGCTCATCGGGGCTAATGCGTTTGCTTTATCAAATCAATCAGCCATACCTAACAACATCAACAAGACAGTAAGGTGAACCTTTTAAAGGAAACGCCAAAAGTAAAAAGGCCGCCTCTACGGGCGGCCCTTTTACCTGAATTCCCCGCAGGTAAATTCAGTGCCAGCTAAAGCTGGCGTTGCGTTGCGCTCTACGCCCTTAACATCAAGGTGGTAACAGCCGTTTAATTACACCACCCGTGCCAGGCTTGAGCAATCCACGGAAGAGGCATTCCTGCCTATGGCTGTGATAGGCAGTCTCGATCATAATGACGGGATGTTATAAATTAATTTTTATTATAAAAATAACTTAATATATAAATGACAATTGTCAATTAAAGTGCCTCTCAGTGAGATAAAATTATCTTAATAATCTTTGAAGTACTATTTTAATAATCTGATGTCGTGATATATTAAGGCACGTTTAATTTAAAATTAAGAGAGTTAACCGAAAGGATTGTAAATGGTTAACTTCAAACTATAGTTATCAGTGATGTGATAACTCATGCAAACACGACATCATCAGGACGACACATGGCAAATCTCTACGATCTTAAAAAATTTGATCTCAACCTGCTAGTCATTTTTGAATGTATCTATCAACATTTGAGTATCAGTAAAGCGGCTGAGACGCTCTATATTACCCCTTCTGCAGTGAGTCAGTCATTGCAGCGTCTGCGCGGACAACTCAACGATCCCTTGTTTATCCGTTCAGGTAAGGGCATCACCCCCACTACGGTTGGCGTCAACCTTCATCATCATCTTGAACAAAACCTCAATCAGCTTGAGCAAACCATCAATATGATGCACAGCAACGGGTTGAAGAAGAGCTTTGTCATTTACGGTCCGCAGTTTATGACGCCTAAAATCATGCTGGATCCGATGAAAATCCTGATAGAAAAGTATAACTATCAGGTTGAGCTGCATGATGTCTTCCTTGCCCCGGACTCAGCAGAAGACCTGCTGGCATACCGAAAAGCGGACCTTGTCTTCTCTTTCGCCCCGCTGAATAGCCGTTCAACGGCCTGCTGCTTGTTCCAGCAGATGTCTTTTACGCTGGTTTGCCGTCAGGATCACCCCCGCCTGGGTTTACAGGCGACGCGTGACGAAATTCTTCAGGAAAAATTTACGGCCTACCTGAGTGATGAGTTGAGCGTAAAGAATTTTCAGGAGCATACTGAGCAACTGCTTCCCGAACGAAATATCCTGTTCCGCAGCGACTCGTTTATCTCACTGCTGTCGATGATAGGCAATTCCGATCTGATTGGATTAGCCCCTACGCCAGCCTATGAGCAGTATGGTCCGGCATTAAATCTCCGTAAGATTGAGACTGACATTACCTTCCCGACAGTCCCGGTTTATATGATGTACAATCGCTCAGCACTGAATAATGCTTCCTTCTCCAATTTTATTGATGACTTAAACTTACCCCAATAATTATAACTGACTGTTTTCAGCAGTCAGTCCTTTTTATATATTCACAAGGGAAATGTATTTAGCGTAATTATATGATTAATTTTTACCTATAATTATCTTCTTTCTAAGAGTATCATCCCCATTATTCATGCGCCATCTGATCATTATCACTCAGTAATGGATTGATATGTCACTTTACAAATTTCCATTGAATCAAAACGTAGTCGATGCCACGCAAGAGAGAATAAAATGGACCCTGGAGAATTTATCCAGGGTGTGCGTCTCTTTTTCAGGGGGAAAAGATTCCACCGTCATGTTACATCTGACGGCATTATGCGCCCGTAAAATGAAACGCAAAATAGACGTTCTCTTTATAGACTGGGAAGCGCAATTTACTTACACCATTAATCATGTCGAACATATGCGCGCCTTATACAGCGATGTCATCGATCGTTTCTGGTGGGTAGCGCTTCCCCTGACCACGCAAAATTCCCTGTCGCAATTCCAGCCAGAGTGGCAATGCTGGGAACCCAATACCGAGTGGGTACGGCAACCGCCTGACGATGCCATAACAGATCCCGCCTTTTTCCCCTTTTACCAGGGGGGAATGTCTTTTGAGACCTTTGTGCGCAGTTTCTCGGACTGGTTCTCTCTCAACCGCCCGGCCGCCGTCATGGTCGGGATACGCGCCGATGAGTCATACAACCGTTTTCTGGCTATCGCATCAGCGCGTAAACAACGCTTTGCCGATGATAAACCCTGGACGACCGTCGCCCCGGGTGGGCATGCCTGGTATATCTATCCTCTCTACGACTGGAAAACCGCGGATATCTGGACCTGGTTTGCAAAAACCGGCAATAGCTATAACACACTCTATGACCTTATGTATCAGGCCGGCGTACCACCGCGCTATATGCGCATCTGCGAACCTTTTGGCCCGGAACAGCGTCAGGGCTTATGGCTCTATCATGTTGTAGAGCCCGAACGCTGGGCGACCATGTGCGCACGTGTCAGCGGCGCGCGCAGCGGCGGAATTTACGCCGGGCACGACAACCATTTTTACGGTCACCGCAAAATACTCAAGCCGGACCATCTTTGCTGGCGGGAATATGCCCTGCTGCTTCTCGATAGCATGCCGCAGAATACGGCCGAGCATTACCGCAATAAAATCGCCATATATCTGCACTGGTACCAGAAGAGGGGCATGGAGGATATTCCCGATACCCAGGAGGGCGATATCGGTGCCAAAGACATCCCTTCATGGCGCCGCGTTTGTAAGGTTTTACTTAATAACGACTACTGGTGCAGAGCGCTGTCTTTCAGCCCAAACAAACCCAAACATTATCAGCGCTACAGCGACAGAGTGAAGGCAAAACGCAAGGAGTGGGGCATTTTATGCGACAAAGAATAATCAACGAAATCGAAACGTACCTTCAGTCACTTCCTGAAGAGGACCAAATTAACGCCATTAATGCCTTTCGCCAGGCACTGCATAAATATAGCCCGTTTAACGATCAACCCATCGACTGCGTATTGTGGATCGAACAGGACGCTATCACGGCTAACGATTACAACCCCAATAATGTGGCCCCACCGGAAAAACGGTTGCTCATTAAGTCGCTGGAACTTGATGGATTCACCCAGCCTATTGTTGTAACAGAAAACGAACCACAACATTATGAAATTGTGGATGGTTTTCATCGTCATGAGATTGGCAAAAGTCGGGCTGCGTTAAAGCGCAAGCTGAAGGGTTACCTGCCTGTCACGTGCCTGCGTCAGGAACGACTCGGTAAATATGACCGCATGGCCTCGACCATCCGACACAACCGCGCACGCGGGCGGCATCAAATCAACGCGATGTCTGAAATCGTTCGAGAACTTGCGCAGCTTGGCTGGAGCAATGAAAGAATTAGCGAAGAGCTCGGTATGGATGGTGACGAGGTGCTGCGTCTCAAACAAATCAACGGCCTGCTGGAACTGTTTGCAGACCGTCGTTACTCAGAAGCCTGGACGGTGAAATAATCAGAGCGTGTTCAAACGCTCTGCCGCGGCCAGTAGCGTCGATTCCTGCTTCGCAAAGCAGAGACGAATCAGTTTATGCGGAAAAGGATCGGCGCAGAACACCGACAATGGAATAGCGGCCACGCCGACTTCTTTTGTCAGCCACTGGCAGAAACTGACATCATCCAGATCGGAAATGGCGCTGTAGTCAGCCAACAGGAAGTACGTCCCCTCGGAAGGCAAAATTTCCAGGCGGCTTTGAGCCAGTGCGGTCACAAACAGATCCCGGCGTGCACGGTAAAAATCCGGCAGGTCGCGATAATGCTGTGGTTCATCGCGTAGCATGTCCGCCAGCGCCAGCTGAGCCGGGGTATTCACCGCAAACGTCAGGTACTGGTGTACCTTACGTAATTCAGCGCTGATGGCGGCAGGTGCCACACAATACCCCACCTTCCAGCCGGTCATATGGTACGTTTTGCCAAATGACGACACGGTCACGGCACGTTCACGAAGCTGCGGATGGGCCAGCACGCTGGCGTGCCCTTCTTTAGTAAAACAGATGTGCTCATACACCTCGTCGCTCAGGACATAAATTTCACGTTCGGCAATGGCCTGCCACAGCGCGGCAAAATCGGCTTTCTGCCACACGCTCGCAGACGGGTTATGGGGCGTATTCAGGATCACCAGCCGCGTTTTATCGCTCAGCAGCGCAGCGAACGCCCGCCAGTCCGGGCGGAAATGCGGCGGCTGCAGCGCCACGCGTTTCACCACGCCGCCAGAGAGTTCAACCGCAGGCGCGTAGCTGTCGTAACTGGGGTCAAAACAGATGGCCTCATCGCCCGCGCGCACCAGCGCGGTGATGGCCGCATACAGCGCTTCGGTCGCCCCTGCCGTCACCGTGATGTCGCTATTCGCATCCGGTTTATGGCCATACAATTCCGCCGTTTTATCCGCAATGGCTTCCCGCAGCGCCTGCACGCCCGTCATCGGCGCATACTGATTTGCTCCCTGCGCAACGTGGTACGCCAGTCGTTCCTGCAGCCAGGCCGGTCCGTCAAAATCCGGGAATCCCTGAGAGAGATTAATGGCGTTGTGCTGCTGTGCCAGAGCGCTCATCTGCGTAAAGATGGTGGTGCCGAGATTAGGAAGTTTACTCTGAGGAATCAATGCGTTATTACTCATTATGCGGTGCCTGCATGTAATACTTATGTTGCTGCCACTATAACACGATGTTACCATTTGGCAATCAAGACGCTTAGACGTCTATACCATATCAATATTCCTGGTCGAGAGGTAAAAGGCAATGGCAGACAACCAGCAACTCACACAACTTGTCGACGCCTGCCGCTGGATTGGCGCCAAAGGCTGGGCACCCGCCACCGGTGGCAACATGTCTGTGCGACAGGATGAACACCTCTGCTGGTTGAGCGAATCCGGTAAAGACAAAGGCAGCCTGACCACGGCGGATTTTCTGCAGGTCGAGATCGCCACAAACCGTGCGCCGTCAGGCCGCAAGCCGTCGGCAGAGACCGGGCTACACACCCTCATTTATCGCCTGTTCCCCGAGGCCAACGCTGTCCTGCACGTTCACACCGTCAACGCGACGGTGCTGTCACGTCTGGTCAGGGAAACCGAGCTGAACATCAGCGGCTTTGAGATGCAAAAATCGCTTACCGGACAGGCCACCCATCTGGATACCGTCTCCATCCCGGTGTTTGATAATGACCAGGATATCGACGCCCTCGCCTCGCGAATCGCCCATTACGCGCAGGAACGCCCGCTTAATTATGGTTTTCTTCTGCGCGGTCATGGCTTAACCTGCTGGGGACGCGATGTGGCCGAGGCCCGCCGTCATCTGGAGGGACTGGAATTTCTTTTTGAATGCGAAATGCGTTTACGACAACTGGAGAGAGTATGATTCGCGCAATTGTGACGGATATTGAAGGGACCACCAGCGATATCCGTTTTGTCCACGATGTTTTGTTCCCCTACGCGCGTGAGCGGCTGGCGGCGTTCGTCACCGCGCAGCAGTACGCCGAGCCGGTCAAATCCATTCTGGACAATCTGCGCGATGAAATCGGTAACCCGCACGCCAGCGTCAGCGAGCTTATTGACGCCCTCTTTGCCTTTATGGATGAAGACCGTAAATCCACGGCGCTCAAAGCGCTGCAGGGGATCATCTGGCACGATGGCTACGTGAATGGCGACTTTACCGGCCACCTCTACCCGGACGTCCTGCCTGCGCTGGAAAAATGGAAAGCGCAAGGGATTGATCTCTATGTTTATTCCTCGGGATCTGTCGCCGCACAGAAACTGTTATTTGGCTACAGCGACGAAGGTGATATTACTCATCTGTTCAGCGGCTATTTTGATACCCACATCGGCGCCAAGCGCGAGGTGGCGTCTTACCAGAACATTGCGGCCCAAACGGGCATCGCGCCGTCGCAGATCCTGTTCCTGTCAGATATTCATCAGGAGCTGGACGCGGCTGAACAGGCAGGCTTTCGTACCCTGCAGCTGATTCGCGGCGATGATGACGGGGCAAGCCATCACCATCAGGTCCACCAGTTTGACGAGATAAACCCGGAGCAGATCCCTTCATGAGTGCATTAACTGTCTATTCTGATAAAGACGCCAGTCAACCAAAGTGGCACAGCACCGACGCCGCCGAGATCGCCCGGCAGCTCAACTTCAAAGGCGTACGTTTTGAACGCTGGGACGCGGACCGCGATTTAGGTCAGGATCCCGCCCCGGAGGCGGTGATTGAGGCTTACCAGCATGCGATCGACAAACTGGTGGCAGAGAAAGGTTATCAGAGCTGGGACGTCATCAGCCTGCGGGCCGATAACCCACAAAAAGACGCGCTGCGCGCAAAGTTCCTGAACGAACATACTCACGGCGAAGACGAAGTGCGCTTCTTCGTGGAAGGCGCGGGATTGTTCTGCCTGCACATTGGCGATGAGGTCTATCAGGTATTGTGCGAGAAAAACGATCTGATCTCCGTACCCGCGGGTACGCCGCACTGGTTTGATATGGGTTCAGAGCCGAACTTTACGGCGATTCGTATTTTCGATAACCCGGAAGGCTGGGTTGCGCAGTTTACGGGCGATGCGATCGCGGATGCGTATCCGAAATTGAGTTGAGAATTGAATTAGTAATCCAGTCACCACTTACAAATTATGAGGGTGACTGGATTAGGTATACTTTTATTCCATTATCATCAATTGCATATAGTTTTTTGAAATATCATATTTATCACACCAAACATCAAGATGCTCCCGACTTGACGACAGATAACAATTTTCATTATCATCCTCAACCATTATTAAAAGAGGTGTTATTGGTCTAATATATTCCTCATCCCTTTTAAATAAAAATGTTTTCTCAAGCTTTAATAATAAAACACTTTCTTCTTCATCATTATCCGCCGCAATACCTGCAAGAGCATTGATATCCAGGATTCCTCCATTGAACATCATTCTATAAAACACAGTCTGTATATCTTTATCAATGCGTTCAGGCTGCCATTCTTTAACAACTTCTCTGACTTTTAATTCACTTTCTTTCAACTCTACAGACTTATAAAGCCAACCAACTTCATTTTCTTTTTCTAATGGAATTGCATACAATAAAGGAGCCATATTCTCAATTTTGGAATCATCACCCCACGGCATTTTCACGTCAAAAAACATAGATATTTTTGACCAAATGATCTCTAACATAATTCTAGCAGAATTTGCTCTCATAGAGACAAGTGCTGCCCATTGTCTATCATGGCTGATACCTAAAAAAGGCATACCATTAGCTTTAACTATGCTTATATGATTAGAAATCACCAAAGTTGGCAGGCTTGGTACACCAAGCCCATTTCCAGAAACTTCGCCCTTATCAGTTAATATATCAAGAAATGCGTTTCTCATTCCTGCTTCAGTTGTATATCCACCATACCCATGGATAATACTACAAGGAGCAAGAGTTTCTTGTACTAACGAGTAAAACAAAATGCCATCTGATTTTGATAAAGAGTGAATATCACTATAACATGTAGGAGCATTCCTACCTGTTATTTGAGAAAAATGTTTACTTGCAACACTGATATCGGGTTCAAAATCTGGATCTTGAAATTTTGATTCAAAATACTCTGAATACTCACTCCTAATTATCCGAAGATGATCAAAAGCATCGATGTAATCACTTTTATTTAGCGTCTTCTTGACTTCAAAAATACAAAGAACTTGATCTATAGAATAAATATACTCAGATGTTCTTCCATATTGCTTCCCTTCGCCGTGAACCAGCATTCCATCTATTTGTTGTTTTAATAACTTATCTCCTATAGAAATGAAACCTGAAACGACTTTAAGATTAAGCCCTTTAGGAATGATAAATTCCTGATCGATTCCTTGTTTGGTAATCTCTTCATAAGCAGAACCTAATGTTGGCATATGAGGCATGTCCATTTTACTAACTTCACGACTCTCAATTGCTATAAACTGCTCTAATAATTCCGAAGCTTTATCAAACATAAAAATACCCTAAATTATTAAATAGAATCTATCACATAAGCTGGTTCTAACCCCACCAACCTCGCCAGATGCACAAATTCCACCACATCTAACCTGCGTTCACCGCTTTCCACTTTAGCGATAAACGACTGCGGTTTGCCCAGCGCTTCCGCAAGCTGTGCCTGAGTAATCCCCTTCTCCTTACGAGCTTTCTTCAACGCATTGATAACACGCTGGTATTCTTCTGAATAGACTGAGGCCATTGTTCCGATTCCATACAAATATCCTGAAATCGAATATCCTCTCATTGCGTTTTTATCCCAAAACAGGATAATCCAGCGCGTAACAAACACATGTAAGGAGGACACAATGCGTCATCAGAACTGGCATCCTGCCGATATCATCGCCGCACTAAAGAAACATGGAACAAGCCTGGCTGCGTTGTCCAGAAAGGCTGGCCTTTCCTCATCCACACTGGCAAACGCGCTTACCCGACCATGGCCCAAAGGTGAATTGCTTATCGCACAGGCGCTAGACATTCCGCCCGATGTGATATGGCCGGAAAGATATTTTGATGAAAAGGGAGAGCCAATATTTCGTCAGATGAGGAATACCAAAAAGAGAAACCTTTCTTCGACTTGATCAATGATTTCTCCCCCTCACCCCAACCCTCTCCCTCAAGGGAGAGGGGGTTGAAGAGACTTCACATACCCCACCAGCTGATCCAGCACAATCCCCCACCCTTCGTGGAAGCCCATCTGTTCATGCTGCTCACGAATTTCCTTCGTCGGGTGGCGCGCAATTGCCATATAGCGGGTTTTGCCCTCGCCCACCTCCTCCAGCAGCAAAATCGCCGTCATAAACGGCTTCTCGGCCGGTTTCCAGCCTTCCGTATAACCGTCGGTTAAGACCAGTTTTTTTCCCGGGTCGATTTCAAGAAACACACCCCGGTTATCCATCCGCTGTCCGTCCACCTCAAATACGGTATTGAACCGACCGCCCACACGCAGGTCGAGGTCGCATTCGGTCACTTTATGGGGAGCAGGAATGAAGAAGTTTTTGATGTGCTCGGGCGTGGTCCAGCAGAGCCACAGCAGGTCGCGCGGTGCATCCACCACGCGCTCCAGTTTTAAGTCAGTATCAGGATCAAGCGTCACGATATCGTCCTCTAAAGGGAACCCCTTAAAGGATAGCCGGACTCAGGCGAATTTCCCGTTTGCCACCTCTTCCGGCGTCACTACGCCCGTATCCAGCACCCAGCCGCTAATCAGCGAGGCAGGCGTAACGTCAAACGCCGGGTTATAGACCAGGGCGTTTTCCGGCGCCCACTGCACCGCCCCAAAACTTCCCGCAACGCCCGTCACCTCACTGACGGCGCGCTGCTCAATCGGGATCGCATCTCCGTTCGGGCACTCCGGGTCGAGGGTTGTTTGCGGGGCAGCCACGTAGAACGGAATGCCGTGGAATTTCGCCAGCACCGCAAGGGAATAGGTACCGATTTTGTTCGCCACGTCGCCGTTAGCGGCAATGCGATCGGCCCCTACCCACACGGCGTCGACCTGTCCTTTGGCCATCAGGCTTGCCGCCATGGAGTCGGTAATCAGCCGATACGGCACGCCCAGCTCGCCCAGCTCCCACGCGGTCAACCTGCCCCCCTGCAGCAGCGGACGGGTTTCATCCACCCAGACGTTGCTGACATTTCCTTCCTGATAGGCGCGGGCAATCACGCCCAGCGCCGTGCCCACGCCCGCCGTTGCCAGCCCGCCGGTGTTGCAGTGGGTCAGCAGGCGGCTACCGGGCGTCACCAGCGCGCTGCCCGCGCGGGCGATAGCGTCGCACAACTGCCTGTCTTCAGAAATCAGGCGCAGCGCTTCAGACACCAGCGCCGAAACGAAATCCTCCTGCCAGAGCGCCAGCTTCATACGGTCAAGGTTGTTCATCAGGTTCACCGCCGTCGGGCGGGACGCGCGCAGGGTTTCCAGCGCCACGGCGAGTTCATCACGGCTTTTGCCGCTTTCCGCCAGCAATGCCAGCAGCAGGCTTGCAGAGAGACCAATCAGCGGCGCACCGCGCACGCGCAGAGCATGGATATGCCCGACCAGCGTCTCTACCGTGGAGGCCTCAAGCCAGCGTTTCTCCTGCGGAAGCGCCTGCTGGTCGAGAATAAAGAGCTGATTATCCGCCACCCGCAGGCTGGTCGTCTGTAATGTCTGCATGTCATTAATTCCCTGTTGCGTTGTTGTAGCACATTGTGTCAGGATGAAATCCAGATGTATAGACGTCTACATGTCTTTATTAGCAAACTCGTGAGGAGCAGGCCATGTCGCAATACCGTACCTTTACCGCTCAGGACGCCGTGGAGTATGCCAGGCAGTTTGGTGGACTCGACGATCCTTCCTCGCTGGTGGAGGCGCAGGAAGTGGGCGACGGCAACCTCAATCTGGTCTTCAAAATTTTCGATGCCCAGGGCACAAGCCGCGTCATCGTCAAACAGGCGCTGCCCTACGTGCGCTGCGTCGGCGAGTCCTGGCCGCTGACGCTGGACCGCGCCCGTCTGGAGGCGCAAACCCTGGTCGAGCATTACCAGCACAGCCCGCAGCACACCGTGAAAATCCACCACTTTGACCCGGAACTGGCGGTGATGGTGATGGAGGATCTCTCCAGCCATCGCATCTGGCGCGGCGAGCTGATTAAAAACAATCACTATCCTCATGCCGCGCGTCAGCTGGGTGAATACCTCGCATACACGCTGTTCCACACCAGCGATTTCTACCTGCATCCGCACGCGAAAAAAGCGCAGGTAGCGAAATTCATCAACCCGGAGATGTGTGAGATCACCGAAGATCTGTTCTTCAACGATCCGTACCAGATCCACGAACGCAACAACTACCCGGTCGAGCTGGAAAATGACGTCGCCGCCCTGCGCGACGATGCCCAGTTGAAAATTGCCGTGGCCTCCCTGAAGCATCGCTTTTTCTCACACGCTGAAGCGCTGCTGCACGGGGATATTCACAGCGGCTCCATTTTTGTGGCGGACGGCAGCCTGAAGGCCATTGACGCCGAGTTCGGCTACGTTGGCCCGATTGGCTTTGACGTCGGCACTGCCATTGGCAACCTGCTGCTCAACTTCTGCGGCCTGCCGGGGCATCTGGGTATTCGCGATGCCGACGCCGCCCGCGAGCAGCGCCTGATCGACATTCAGGCGCTGTGGAACACCTTCGCGGAGCGCTTCCAGGCATTAGCAAACGAAAAAACGCGAGACGCCGCGCTCAGTGCGCCGGGCTATGCTTCCGCGTTTCTGAAAAAGGTCTGGCATGACGCCATTGGTTTCTGCGGCACCGAACTGATTCGCCGCAGCGTCGGGCTTTCCCACGTCGCGGATATCGACACCATTCAGGATGACGCCATGCGCCACGAATGCCTGCGCCATGCGATTACCCTCGGCAAGGCGTTGATTGTCATTGCCGAGCGCATCGACAGCGCGGAAGAGCTGGTGGCACGCGTGCGGCAGTACAGCTGAGTGCTTCTGGTTTTCTCCCTCTCCCCGTGGGAGAGGGTCGGGGTGAGGGCACCAAACCGCACTCACCCTAAATACTCAATCACCGACAACCCACCGTTATAATCCGTGCTGTAGATAATCCCCTGAGCATCCACAAACACGTCGCAGGACTGGATCACCTGCGGGCGATTCGGCCGCGTATCCATCATTCTTTCCGGCGCAGCTGGCACCAGCGCACCGGTCTCCACCGGGCGATACGGGTTGGAAATGTCATACGCGCGTACGCCCGCGTTCTGGTAAGTGGCAAAAATCAGCGTCGAGCTGACAAAACTCCCCGGCCGGTTCTCGTGCAGGTTGTGCGGCCCAAAGTGCGCCCCTTTCGCCACGTAGTCGGTTTCATCCGGCTGCGGGAAAGTCGAGATACTCACCGGGTTCGACGGCTCGCGGATATCAAACAGCCAGATCAGCTTCTCCCCATCCTCCTGGTTATCCAGCACCGCTTCGTCGAGCACCACCAGCAGGGAACGGTCCGGCAGCGGCAGCGCGGTATGCGTCCCGCCACCAAACGGCGGGCTCCAGTTGCGATGGCTAATCAGCTTTGGTTGAGTGCGGTCTTTCACGTCCAGCAGCGTCAGGCCACCGTCGCGCCAGCTCCCATAGGCGGTATCGCCGGCGATAATCGCGTGGTGCAGCGCGTAGCGCTTCCCTTCGGGCCAACTGGGCTTTTCCCCTTCGGCCTGGTTCATCCCGGGCAGCCACCAGCGCCCCGCCACTTCAGGCTTGCGCGGGTCGGCCAGGTCGATGGTCAGAAAGATATAATCGGTAAAGCCGTCAATCAGCGCCGACACGTACGCCCAGCGCCCGCCGACGTACCAGATGCGGTGGATCCCGATGCCGTTCAGCGAAAGAAAGCCGATTTCACGCGGCTTGTCCGGGGTAGAGATATCAAACACCCGCAGCCCGGCGCTCCAGCCTTTGTCCCGCACGTCGCTGACGGTCTCCCCCACCTGACGGGTGTAGTAAACCTTCTCATCGGCAAAGCGGGCATCGGCAAACAGATCCCGGGCGTTGATCACCAGCAACAGATCGTCATGCGCCTGCAAATGCACGTTCCAGGTGCCGTGCGGCGCGGGAACATAACCTGCCGCTTTCGGGTTTTTCGGGTCGCGCACATCGACGATGGAAAAACCCTGCGACACCATATGACCGATATACGCGAAACCGTGATGCACCATCAGCTGCACGCCGTCCGGGCGACCGCCCTGGTCGCTATGGCCAATCAGCCGCATATTGCGGCTGTATTCGGGCGTAGGGAGCACACTCATTTATTTTTAGCTTCCAGCGTCGCAAACCACGGCGCGATAAAATCGTCCGTCTGGCCCCAGCCCGGAATGATTTTCCCAAGCGACGCCACGTTCACCCCACCCGGCTGGGCGGTCAGCAGCGCCTGCGGAATGGCAGCGGCTTTAAAGTCATAGGTTGCCGGGGTCGCTTCTCCGGCAATCTTATTGGCGATCAAACGCACGTTGGTTGCGCCAATCAACTTCGGATCCACCGCCACGCTTACCTTCCACGGGCTACCCGGCTCGCGCATCAGCTGCAGATCCTGGTTAGATATATCGATGCTGTAGAGTTTGATCTCGGTGCGCCCGTTCTCTTTCAGCGCCTTATACGCGCCCTGGCTGAAGGCATCCCAGGTGCCCCAGATAGCGTCGATTTTTCCTTTCGGGTATTTCGCCAGGATAGCGCCCACCTTGTTGGCGGTATCCCCCTGCACGTCAGAGGAGACCGCGCCAATGGATTCCAGCTCTTTGATCTCCGGATACTGTTTTTGCAGTTCCTTGTACGCCGCCTGACGACGCTCCATCGGCGGGAAGCCCGCCACCCACAGCTTGACGATATTGGCCTTGCCGTTGAAATCTTTCGCCAGCTGGCCGAAGGAGAGGTTCGTCAGCGAAGCATCATCCTGCTGAGTAACGGTCACGCCCGGGATCTCGCCGTTCACCGCCGTATCAAACACGGCGACTTTAATCCCGGCATCCACCGCCTTCTTCAGCAGCGCGGTGGAGTACGGATCGCGCCCCTGAGACAGGATAATCCCGTCGTACTTCTGGCTGATTGCCTGGTTCACGAAGTCCTGGAATTTGGCATCGTCCCCGTTGCTTAAAAAAGTGCTGACCTTAAAGCCGAGTTTCTTCCCTTCCTGAATCGCCCCCGCCACAAACTGCGTGGTGTTGTCGTCGGAGCCGAGGTTGCGGATCACCGCGATGCGGATCGGACCCTCGTGGTTCGCAATGGCAGCCGGCACCGGTGCGGGCGTGGCCGCAAAGCCTGGCAGCGCAGTCAATAATCCAAGTGCTACCAATGAGCGTGCAATTTTTTTCATTTTTTATCCTGTTGTGTTATCAGCGTTTTTGTATGTAGGTCATCGCCAGCGCCACCGCGAGCACCAGCCCTTTTATAATGTCCATGGCGTAATACGGCACGGAGAGCATCACCAGCCCGTTCGACAGCACGCCGAGAATAACTGCCCCAACCAGCGTCCCCAGCGCGTTCGGCTTGCCGGAACCCGCCAGCGAGAAGCCGATCCACGCCGCGGCCACCGCATCCATCAGATAACCGCCCCCGGCATTCACCTGCGACGAGCCAATGCGCGAGGCCAGCAAAATCCCGCCCAGCCCCGCCAGCAGCGAGGCGATCACGTAAGCTGCCACCTTGTAGCGCGTGGTGCGAATACCGGAGAGGCGCGCGGCTTCCGGGTTGCCGCCGATGGCGTACATGCGTCGGCCATGCGTGGTGAGGGACAATCCCAGCTGCGCGAGAACCGTCACCACCAGCATGATGATGACGATGGTCGGCACCTGCCCCAGCAGGCTGAACGCCGCCGGAATGGTCCCTTCCGCCATATCACCGCTCGGCAGCACCATGTTTTCGGTAATCGACCCGCCATAGCTGTAAGTCATCGCCACGCCCTGGATCACAAACAGGCTGGCGAGGGTCGCGAGCATGTCCGGAATACGCAGGATGACGATCAGAAACGCGTTGAACAGCCCCACCAGCGTGCAGAGCGCAAGGGTAATCAGAATCGACTCGGTAGTGCCGAAGCCGTGCCAGACGAAAAGCGATATCACCAGCGCGTTTGCCAGCGACGCAGTGGATCCCACGGAGAGGTCGAACCCGCCGACGGTCAGCGAAATCGATACGCCAATGGCAATCACCGTTACGATGGCGATCGCGCGCAATATGTTGATGATGTTGTTCGGATCGAGGAAGTTGTCCGAGGCCAGGCCAAACACCGCCACCAGCGCGACGACGGTCAGCAGCATGCCCCACTTGTAGAGAAAATCGAAAATATGCTGACGGCCTGACGCCGCCGCAGTCACTGAAAGGGCCTTACTCACGACGCCGATCCTCCGGTTGAATAATAAAGTAGTGTCTCTTCACGGGCCTCGGCCCCGGCGATTTCCGCCACGATACGTCCGTCCCACAGCACGCAGATGCGGTCGCACAGCCCGACCAGCTCGGCAAATTCACCCGAGGCATAAATCACCCCTTTGCCCTCGCGCGCCAGGCCGTCAATCAGCTGGAACAGATCGGTTTTGGCTTTCACGTCCACGCCCTTCGTCGGCTCATCGAAAATCAGCACGCTGGCATCATTACGCAGCCATTTACCGATGGCGACCTTCTGCTGGTTGCCGCCGGACAAACGGCGCAGCACCTGCCCCGGCCCCCGCGCACGCACGCCGACGCGGTCAATCACCTCTTCTGCCCAGCGCCACGCCTGACGATGACCAAACAGGCTCCAGCGCGAGAAGCTGTTATCGGCGCACACGGCAAGGTTCATGCTCACGGGCTCGTCGATAAAAATGCCCTCCTTGCGCCGCTCCTCCGGCACCAGTGCCAGCCCGCGCAGCACCGAGTCGGCCGGGTCGCGCGGTTTCCAGGGCTGATGATTCAACTCGCCTTGTGCCACCCGGCTTTTCGTGGCGCCAAACAGCGCCTTACAAAGTTCGGTTTTACCCGCGCCCGCCAGCCCGGCAATGCCCAGAATTTCGCCTTTGCGCAGGTGAAGGGAGATATCTTTCAGCAGCGCGTCATCGTGCAGGCCCTCTACGCGCAGCAACGTTTCGTCGCTGTGCGGGGGGCGAGCAGGCGGGTAAATATCGCTCAGCACGTGGCCAAGCATCTTCTCAACGATCGCTTCGCCGCTGAGATCGGCCATCGGGCCGGACTCAATCAGCTTGCCGTCACGCAGCACCGTCAGGGTGTCGCAGATGGCTTTCAGCTCGTGAATACGGTGCGAGATAAACACTACGCCGATGCCCTGCTGCTGCAGGCGTCTCACCACCGCAAACAGGCGCTCGCTTTCGTGTGCATCCAGCGGTGCGGTGGGTTCATCCAGAATTAAAAAACGGCAATGATGGGACAGCGCCCGCGCCAGCAAAATCTGCTGTTTTTCAGCAAGCGTGCAGCTGTCGACCGATCGCCGAACATCCATGGACACGTCCAGTTGCGCCAGCGCCTGTCTCGCCTGGTGACGAACCGCACGCCAGCTGAAGCGGTGCCCGGGCTGCGCAAGCTGGTCGAGCATGATGTTCTCGGCAATGCTCAGCCCCGGGATCAGCGCCACGTCCACTTCCTGCTGCACAAGGTGAATGCCCAGCCGCTTGGCGTCCAGCGGCTCGCGGATCGTCACCGACTGGTTGTTAATGCAAATCTCGCCTTCATAGCGATCGTGCGTTCCGCACAGCACCGCCATCAGCGTCGATTTCCCCGCGCCGTTGGCGCCGGTCAGCGCATGCACCGACCCGCCGCTCAGGGTAAAGTCCACCCGTGACAGCGCCTGAAAGCCGGAAAAGGCCAGGCTGATACCACGCATCTCAAGGCGACTGGAAACCATCCGCGTAAATCCTTCATTACTCTTCTGATTTATCGAATTTTTCACAGCGCCGGTTGACTGACAACGACGGAAAAGGCATAAGATAAAGCGAAATATTATTAGCCATCCGGATGTCCAGACATAACATCGGGTTAGCGCGTGCTAAAAAAGGACAACACCATGAGCAATACCGATATCCGCGTCGTGCCCGGCCCGGCGAACTACTTCTCCCACCCAGGCAGCCTTGCGCATCTCAATGATTTCTTCACGCCAGAGCAGCTTTCCCGCGCGGTGTGGATTTACGGCGAGCGCGCCATCGAAGCCGCGCGCCCTTTCCTGCCAGCGAGCTTTGACGCGACGGGGGCAAAACACCTGCTGTTTAAGGGCCACTGCAGCGAGCGCGACGTCAGCCACCTGGTGAATGAAGCCGGCAGCGACGTCAGCGTGGTGATAGGCATCGGCGGCGGCGCGGTGATGGATACCGTCAAAGCCGTGGCGCGCCGTTCAGGTGTACCGTTCGTGGGCATCCCCACCATCGCCGCGACCTGCGCGGCGTGGACCCCGCTCTCCGTCTGGTATAACGATGAAGGCCAGGCGCTGCAGTTTGAGATTTTCGACGACGCGAACTTCCTGGTGCTGGTGGAGCCGCAGATCGTTCTCAATGCCCCGGCGGAATACCTGCTGGCGGGCATCGGCGACACGCTGGCGAAGTGGTACGAAGCGGTTGTGTTGGCACCTGAGCCGGAAAACCTGCCCCTGACCGTGCGGCTGGGCATCAACAGCGCGCTGGCGATCCGCGACGTGCTGCTGGAACGCAGCGAGGAAGCGCTGGCAGACCAACAGCGTGGCGAGTTATCGCAGGCGTTCCGGGACGTAGTGGATGCGATCATTGCCGGCGGTGGAATGGTCGGCGGTCTGGGCGAGCGCTACACCCGCGTGGCAGCGGCGCATGCCGTACATAACGGCTTAACCGTGCTGCCGCAGACCGAAAAATACCTGCACGGCACCAAGGTGGCCTACGGCATTCTGGTGCAAAGCGCCCTGCTCGGCCAGGACGACGTGCTGGCGCAGCTGGTGGCGGCCTATCAACGCTTTAACCTGCCGACCCGGCTACGCGAACTGGACGTTGATATTAATAACCGCGACGCGCTGGATAAGGTTATTACCCACACTCTGCGTCCGGTGGAGTCGATTCATTATCTGCCCGTTGAGTTAACCCCTGACGTTCTGCGCGCCGCGTTTGAGAAGGTGGAAACATTCCCCCGTTAAATGCGCCGACCGTCTATACCTAATGATGATTCTCACCACTCTCTCGCAACGAGGTCATCATGCAGATCGATTTAACAGGTAAGAAAGCGCTGGTTACCGGCGCCAGCCGTGGGTTGGGCCGTGCGATAGCCCTGTAGCTGGCCCGCGCCGGTGCCGATGTGGTTATAACGTATGAAAAATCAGCCGATAAAGCCCAGGCGGTCGCCGATGAGATAAAAGCGCTTGGCCGATACGGTGAAGCCGTACAGGCTGACAGCGCCAGCGCGCAGGCGATTCAGGATGCCGTCACCCATGCGGCGCGCGCGCTCGGCGGGCTGGACATTCTGGTCAACAACGCCGGGATCGCGCGCGGTGGCCCGCTGGAGTCCATGACGCTGGCTGACATTGACGCCCTGCTCAACGTCAACATCCGCGGCGTGGTGATCGCCATTCAGGAAGCGCTGGTGCACATGTCTGACGGCGGGCGCATCATTAACATCGGCAGTTGCCTGGCAAACCGCGTGGCCATGCCCGGTATTGCCGTTTACTCCATGACCAAGTCGGCTCTCAACTCTCTTACCCGCGGCCTGGCGCGCGATCTCGGCCCGCGCGGCATCACCGTCAACCTGGTGCATCCCGGTCCGACCAACAGCGATATGAACCCGGAGGACGGTGAACAGGCGGAAGCCCAGCGCCAGATGATTGCGGTCGGCCATTACGGTCAGCCGGAAGACATCGCGGCGGCAGTCACTTTCCTTGCCAGCCCGGCCGCCGGGCAGATCTCCGGTACCGGTCTGGACGTGGACGGCGGTTTGAACGCCTGATCGCATATTTCTGCAAGCCTCTGTCGTCCGGCAGAGGCCTTTTCGAGCGCTCTCGACGGTTCACGTCAGGAGCTGGCGGCAATTTACGGCTGCAAGCAGGAGCAGATCAGCCTCTATTTACCAAAAGAGGGTTAACAGCACTTCGCCCCGCCCTTGCCGCCGTAGCGGGCGTCCTGGCGGTCGCGGAAAAAGGCTTCGTAGGTCATGGGCGTCTGGTCCGGGTGGTTGACGCGCATATGTTCAACGTAGTTGTCGTAGTCCGGCACACCAATCATCATTTTGGCGGCCTGGCCCAGGTACTTACCTGCTTTGGAGAGGGTGTCGAACATCGTTCTGGTCTCACAGAAAATGTAGGCCGGGTAAGCGCTAGCGCCACCCGGCACACTGGTTAATGCGCCCCTTTCGCCTGGGTGACAATCTCTTCCAGGTTTTCAGGCATTGGCTCATACGGTGTCTCTTTCGCCGTTGGCTTATCCACTTTCAATGCTGCCAGCGCGGTTTTAAGAGAATACAACGCCAGCACCACGACCACCACCATAAAGAAGATGGTCAGCCCGGCATCCAGACGGTTATTAAATACCAGCTGCGACAGCTGAGACTCGGTGTACTGCGCCGGGATCTTGCCGCTGTCGATCATCGCCTGGAACTTGTTGGCAATCGCCAGGAAGCCCACTTTGTTATCCGGGCTGAAGGCTTTCTGCCAGCCTGCCGTCAGGGTACAGATCAGCAGCCACGCGGTCGGCACCAGCGCCACCCACGCATAGCGCTGGCGCTTCATTTTGAACAGCACCACCGCGCAGAGCATCAGCGCCATGCCTGCCAGCATCTGGTTGGCAATACCGAACAGCGGCCAGAGCGTGTTAATGCCGCCGAGCGGATCCACCACGCCCTGATGCAGGAAGTAGCCCCACGCCAGCACGCACAGTGCCGTCGCCAGCAGGTTTGCCGGGAGCGAATCGGTACGCTTCAGGTTCGGGGAGATCACCCCCAGCAGATCCTGCAGCATAAAGCGCGCCGCACGCGTACCGGCATCCACCGCCGTCAGGATAAACAGCGCCTCGAACAGAATGGCGAAGTGATACCAGAACGACACGTCCATCAGCCCACCCAGCGCACCGTGGAGAATGTAGGCCATACCCACCGCCAGCGTTGGCGCACCACCCGCACGGGAGATAATTGACTGCTCGCCCACCTCATTAGCGATATGCGTCAACGTTTCAGGGGTAATCGCAAAGCCCCAGCCGCTGACCACCTGCGCAGCAGACGCCACGACGTCAACGGTCCCGGCCGGGGCCAGTACCGCCATCGGGCTGTTCATCGCGAAGTAGACGCCCGGGTCGATAATACAGGCGGAAACCAGCGCCATAATGGCGACGAAGGATTCCATCAGCATGCCGCCGTAGCCAATCAGGCAGGCCTGATTTTCATTCGCCAGCATCTTCGGCGTGGTCCCGGAGGCAATCAGCGCGTGGAAACCAGACACCGCACCGCAGGCGATGGTGATAAACAGGAACGGGAACAGGTTGCCGGTCCAGACCGGGCCGGTACCGTCGATGAACTTAGTCAGCGCAGGCATGGTCAGGGTCGGACGCATAATCAGAATGCCGATCGCCAGCCCGACGATGGTACCGATTTTCAGGAACGTAGAGAGGTAGTCACGCGGGGCCAACAGCAGCCACACCGGCAGCACCGCCGCCACAAAGCCATACCCCACCAGCATCCAGGTCAGCTGTATACCGGTAAAGTCGAAGAACGGCGCCCAGGTCGGGCTTTCCGCCACCCAGCCGCCGGAAATAATGGCGAACACCAGGAACACCAGGCCAATCACCGACACTTCACCAATGCGTCCCGGGCGCAGGTAGCGAATATAAATTCCCATAAACAGCGCCAGCGGTATGGTGAACGCGACGGTGTATGTCCCCCACGGGCTGTGGGTCAGCGCTTTCACCACAATCATCGCCAGCACCGCGAGGATGATCACCATGATCATAAAGGTCGCCACCAGGGCAATCACCCCGGCGGTTGCCCCCATCTCCTCTTTCACCAGCTCGCCCAGCGAACGGCCGTCGCGGCGGGTGGAGACGAACAGCACCATAAAGTCCTGCACCGCGCCCGCCAGCACCACGCCCGCGAGGATCCAGATCATCCCGGGCAGGTAGCCCATCTGGGCCGCCAGCACCGGCCCCACCAGTGGGCCCGCCCCGGCAATCGCCGCAAAATGGTGACCGAACAGCACTTTTTTGTCGGTCGGGACGTAGTCCAGACCGTCATTATGACGTACGGCAGGCGTCATGCGCGTCGCATCAACGCCCAGGACGGTTTTCGCGATATAGCGGCCATAAAAACGATACGCGATCAGATAAATGCAGACGGAGGCGACAACGATCCAGAGCGCATTGATCTGTTCCCCCCGGTTGAGGGCGATATAGCCCAGGGCAAAAGCTCCCACAACGGAGAGCCCTGCCCATGTAAGGTATTTCCCTGAGTTGTTCATCGTGGTTATCCGTTGTTGTGAAACAGTGAGATGTTACATTTTGTTTCTAGAACAACGGCAAATATTTAACAACTCTGAAACGCAATAATGTGTGGTCAAACCAGAGATTTACACCACAGTGTTAAGCCGATCACTTTCAGCTAAATGACTTACCCCAACACCATCGTACTCAACCTGCAGGTACAGCATCGTCGTCCCTGCTCGTCGAAAACCACGATTTCCCAGCTCTGGTTGGTTCTCCCCAGATGCAGCGGCTGGCACACCCCACGCACCTTCCCCTGCGCCACGGCACGGTGGTGTGTGGCGTTCAGTTCGGTGCCCACGACGCTTTGCCCGTCACGGGTCATCAGAAATCCGGCCATCGACCCCAGCGTTTCCGCCAGCGCGGCTGAGGCGCCGCCGTGCAGCAGGCCAAACGGCTGATGGGTACGCCCATCCACCGGCATCTCGGCCTCGAGCGTGTCGTCGCCGAGGCGGGTATAGACGATGCCCAGATGCGCCACCAGGGTGTTCATGCTGGTCGCGTTCAGCTCGTCGAGCGATAAATGACGTTTCCAGATCATTTACGCCCCCAGCGTGGAGCCGCCGTCCACCACGATATCCTGCAGAGTGATATGGCTGGCGGCATCGGAGGCAAGGAACAGCACGGTACTGGCAATCTCCTGCGGACGGGCGATTTTGCCAAGCGGAATACCAAGCTTGAACTGCTCGCCAAAACCGCGAATGCGCTGCTGCTCCTCATCGTCGTTTGTCCAAAGGGTGCGCTGCATATCGGTGTCCGTTGACCCCGGCGACACCAGGTTACAGCGTACGCCGCTGCCCGCCAGCTCCAGGCCGACGGTCAGGGCGAGGCTTTTCAGTGCCGCTTTCGAGGCGCCGTAGGCGCTCATCCCGATACGCGGCGTATGTGCCGCGTCAGAGGCGACGGTGACGATCGCCCCGCCCTGCTGACGGCGAAACTGGCCCATCGTCTGCTGGAACAGGTTGAACGCGCCGCCAACGTTAACCGCGAAGGTCTGCTGCCAGTCCTCCTGCGAGAGCTGGTCCGTCGCCCCCATACGCAGAATACCCGCCGCGTTGACCAGCACGTCCAGGCGTTCAAGCGAAGCCAGCACGCGGCCACACACGTCACTCACCTGCGCGGCATTTGCTACGTCCAGCGTTTCAGTCGCGAAGGGGTAGTCGTCCTGCGGGAAGGCCAGATCGAACCCGGTCACCTGCGCGCCCGCGTCAACAAACGCCAGCGCCGTCGCGTAGCCAATCCCCTTCCCCGCGCCCGTCACCCAGACGGTTTTGCCGCTGAAATCAAATCCCGACATCACTTCACCTCGCGGGAGAGCAGCGCCCACCAGGCGTCGAGGGTAGGATTTTTGGCCAGCATCACGAAGTCGATATCGCCATGCACTTTGCGCCAGCGGGCGGCCAGCGCCATCATGCGCACCGAGTCCAGACCATAGTCGATCAGGTTTTCGTCATCCATCGGCTCATCGGACTCGTCCAGCAGCGGCAGGATCAGCGCGCGCAGCGCCGTTTTCGATGCCGGAATGGACGGCAGCAGCTCGTCGGTCATCACCACGCGGCCTGAACGCCCGGCAACGTAGTTGAGGGACATCAGGTGCTCGTCGCGGGTGAAATCCGCCAGCGCGTCGGCGATAAAGAACGGCTTGATGTCGCGCATAAAGGCATCGGTCGCGGTGGTCATACAGCCGATGTGGGCGTACACGCCGGTAATCAGCAACTGGTTGCGGCCGGTCTCTTTCAGCATCTGCTCCAGCGGCGAACGATGGAACGCGCTATAGCGCCACTTCACCAGCACGGTGTCCGCTTCGTCCGGCGTCAGTTCGGCCACAATACGCTGCTGGTCCGGCGAGCGGGTCAGGCCCGGCCCCCACATGTCGTTCAGCAGGGCGCGGTCCTCATCGCTCTGCTCTTTTGGCTGCGCGGTGTAGTACACCGGAATATTGTGCGCTTTGCAGTACGCGCGAAGTCTGGCGATATTCGCCACCACCTGTTGCATCATGGCGCTGTTTTCGCCCCAGAAATTCAGGAAATACTCCTGCATGTCGTGGATCAGCAGCGCGGCACGTTCTGGCTCGAACGCCCAGTTCACTTTATTGGCTGGCAGTTCTGCAGCGGTCGGCAGCGCGTAAGCGGTTAATTTTGGAATGGCCATACTCTGTTCCTCAGCCCTGTGCCCGTTCAGCCAGCCACAGGCGCAACTGTTTCTTATCGACTTTGCCGACCGGCGTCAGCGGGAGCGCATCCACGCTCTCCACGCGGTCCGGCAGTTTAAACTCGGCAACGCCCTCCTCGCGAAGGAAGCGGCGCACCTCGACCGCGCGCAGGGGCTTTTTCACCACCAGATACGCGCAGCTCTTTTCGCCCAGCAGGCTGTCCTCCATGCTCACCAGCGCGGCGTGGATCACCGACTCATGGCGCAGCAGCAGGTTTTCGATCTCTTCCGCGGCGATCTTCTCTCCGCCGCGGTTGATCTGATCTTTCTCGCGCCCCTGCACGGTGATGTAACCCTGCTCGTCGATGGCGATCAGATCGCCGGAGCAGTAAAAACCCTCAGCGTCGAAAGCGCTGGCGTTGTGTTCCGGGCTGTTAAAATAGCCGCGGAAGGTGTACGGCCCGCGCGTCATCAGACGCCCGACTTCCCCGCGCGGCAGCGGATTGCCGTGTTCATCTGCCACCCACACTTCGTCGTCCGGACACATCGGGCGGCCCTGGGTATTGATGATGCGTTCCGGGGCGTCGTCGAGCGCGGTGTAGTTCACCAGCCCTTCAGCCATGCCAAATACCTGCTGAAGCTGACAGCCGATTTCCGCCGGAATGCGCGCGGCAAGCGTGGCGGAAAGGCGCGCACCGCCCACCTGCAGGAGCTTGAGAGATTTAAGCTGTGCGTTCCCCGCGCCGTCGGCAATCGCCTGCAACCACAGGCTGACCGCCGGTGGCACCAGCGAGGTGACGTTGATCTGATGTTGCTCAATTAACGGGAAGCAGAGCGTGGCGCTCGGGTCGCTTGCTAACACCACGCAGCCACCCGCCGTGAAAACGCCTAACGATCCCGGCGAACTCATGGCGTAGTTGTGCGCCGCGGGCAGCGCGTTCAGATAACGGGTCTTCGCGGTAATGCCGCAAATCTCGTTGCTGCGGCGGATGCTGTAGTCGTAATCGTTGTGCGTGCGCGGGATCAGTTTCGGCGTGCCGGTGCTCCCCCCGGAAAGCTGGAAGAACGCCACCTCATCGGCGGGCGTCGGGTTCGGGATGAAATGGTCCGCCGGGCGGGCAATCGCCGCGTCCAGGGCGTGTTCGCCCTTATCGCCGCGCAGGAGCACGACGCGTACCGACCGATGCGCATCCACGAAGGTGTTGAGGAAATCATCGCCCGCGAACAACGCGTGATCGCGATCGGCAATCAGCACGGCGGGTTTGATCTGCATAGCGTAGGCGTTCAGTTCGCTGCGCTGATGGCTAAAGAGCGCGTTGACCGGCGCGACGCCGATTTGCAGCAGCGCAAAGAAGGTCATGTAGAACTCGGCCACGTTGCCGAGCTGTACCAGTGCGGTCTCGCCACGGTGCAGCCCCTGCGCCTGAAGTGCGGACGCGAGGTTGTTCACCGCCTGATTAAAGCGACGATAGGTGATGCGCCGATCGCCGTCGATAATCGCCACGGCATCGCTGTCCGCATGGTCCGTCAGGATGTGGGTCAGCGGCAGATCCTGCCAGTAGCCTTTTTCTCGGTAGCGACGGGCAAAATCCTCCGGCCAGCGGGTAAAGGGAATGGTCATCAGTCTTCCTTAGTGCAAACCAAACACGTTGAGCATGGTGGAAAGCTTCACACCGGTTTCACGCCATTCGCCCACCGGAGAGGAGGCAGGCACAATGCCCGCGCCGGCAAACAGGCGAACGGTATTGTTATGCAGCCGCGCGCAGCGGATGGTCACCACCCACTCGCCGTTCCCTTCGCTGTCGCACCAGCCGACGATGCCGCCGAACAGCTCGCGATCAAACGGTTCCAGCTCGGCAATCAGCGCTTTCGCCGCCTGATGCGGGAAGCCGCTCAGGGCAGGCGTCGGGTGCAGCAGGCAGGCCAGCGTCAGGGCGTTCTCGTTTTCACGCGCCTCGCCCTCCACCGGCGTTGCCAGGTGCCACAGCGTTGGCGTGGTAATGAGCTGCGGAGAAGACGGCATGGTCAGGTGATGGCTGCGCGGTTCCAGAATCGCTTTCATCGCCTGGGTGACCAGGTCGTGCTCGTGGCGATCTTTTTCGGACGCCAGCAGCTTATTACCCGCCTCGCGATCCAGTACATCGTCCGGCTGACGACGCGCGGAGCCTGCCAGCGGCAGCGAGCTAAAGTGCGCGCCCTCTTTGCGCAGCAGCAGTTCCGGGCTGGCGCCGAGCAGCACGCCCCCGTCCTCCAGCGGTACGTGGAAGTTAAAACTGGCCGGATTCTGGGCGATAAGGCGCTCCATCAGGGCACCGCTGTCCAGCTTTTTGTCAGCCGCGATATCAATCAGGCGCGACAACACCACCTTGTTCACCCGCGGGGTGGCGGTGAGCAACGCTGCACGCGCGACCATCTCTTCAAACACGGACTGCGCAGGGATCTCGGTGCGTTGTTGCACCTTCAGCGCCTGTGAACCGGAGAAATAACGTGCGGATTGCTGACGCGCAGGACGGGAAAAGGTCTGCCAGCGTTGCGGAATAAACAGCGACGACGGCTTGCGGGTATCAAAGGGAATGGCCCCCACCATCACCGGATGGGCAATGCCGCTGGCTTTCGCATTCCGGAAAGCCTGGGCTAATTTTTGCTGGAAGTGACCTGCCGGATCGTCGCCGCCGACGGCGGGTTCACTGAAGCGGGCAAAACAGCCGGAGGTGGTAAAATTGCGGTAAGGCGACATAAAGAAAAAGCTGTCTGATGGCAGCGTGGTCGCGGTGTGCTGAACTTCCTCAGCCAGGGACGTGTCCATATCATCCTCCACAAACGATAAAAGAAGCAATAATGATTATCATTTATATTTTCGTCGGCTAACCTAATCCCACAGCGTCCCGCTGTCAACCGCCGGACAAATAACTTGTTCGACAAACGCTTGCATCCCTCCCCGGCAACCATGAAAATGAGAAGCATTATCTTCAATAAAAACAGGATGCCGCTCTGTGAAACTCCTTGCCATATGCCGCAATGCCCTTCTTCTGACAGGATTTTTTGTTTTAGGACTAACCTCAGCGGTCGCCGCCGACTGGCCGCGTCAGGTCACCGACAGCCGTGGCGTTCATACCCTTGAGCACAAACCGACGCGGATTGTCTCCACCAGCGTGACCCTGACCGGCTCCCTGCTGGCAATTGATGCGCCGGTTATCGCCAGCGGTGCGACCACGCCGAATAACCGCGTCGCGGATGCGCAGGGTTTCCTGCGCCAGTGGGGAGACATTGCGAAACAGCGTAAGGTTGCGCGGCTGTATATTGGTGAACCCAGCGCAGAGGCGGTAGCCGCCCAAATGCCGGATCTGATTTTGATCAGCGCCACCGGCGGGGATTCGGCGCTGGCGCTGTACGATCAGCTCTCGGCCATCGCGCCCACGCTTATCATCAACTACGACGACAAAAGCTGGCAGGAACTGCTGACGCAGCTGGGCACGATGACCGGACACGAAAAGCAGGCCACCGAGCGCATTGCCGCATTTGATGAACAGCTCGCCCAGGTGAAGCAGCAGATGACGCTGCCGCCGCAGCCAGTGAACGCCATCGTCTATACCGCCGCCGCACACACGGCGAACCTGTGGACCACGGAATCGGCCCAGGGCAAGCTTCTGCACCAGCTGGGCTTTAAGCTGGCGGACCTGCCTGCCGGGTTGCATACCTCGAAAAGCCAGGGGAAACGCCACGACATTATTCAGCTGGGCGGGGAAAACCTGGCGACGGGGCTAAACGGCGAAGGGCTGTTTGTCTTTGCCGGCGACCAGAAAGACGTGGATGCGATCTACGCCAACCCGCTGCTGGCGCACCTGCCAGCTGTGCAGAACAAGCGCGTCTGGGCGCTGGGAACGGAGACGTTCCGCCTGGATTATTACAGCGCGATGTTGGTGTTACAGCGTTTAGAGTCAATTTTCAGGTAATAACTGCGCCCGGTGGCGCTTCGCTTACCGGGCCTACGGGTGCAAAATGTAGGCCCGGTAAGCGAAGCGCCACCCGGCAAATCACACCGGAGCACTCTCCTGCCTGAACCGACGCAACTCCACCAAAACCGCCAATAAAATCACGCCAACAACGGCTAACACTAACCCGCTGCTGCTCGCCGAGGCCACCGGGCTCATGACGGCTCCCAGTCCGCCAAGGATCGCCGCACCGATCGCATCCCCCGTCACGTTCTGCGCGGTCCACAAACCGTTAATGCGCCCGAGCATCCCCTCCGGCGTCTGGGTCTGGATCAGGGTGTACTGTAAAAGCGAGCTGATGGCGCTCAGCCAGCCAAAGATCGTCAGACACATCACCCCGAGCGCCCACACCGGCATCAGGCTGAAGAAGCCAATGGCAACAAACGAGGCCAGCGTAGCAAGCAGCATAATCAGCCCCGGACGCCCGCTCTGCGCCAGATGACCGCTGGTCAACGCGCCGCACGCCGCGCCGAGCGGAATGGCGGCGTAGAGAATACCGATTTCCGAGGCGCTCATCTGCCACTCGCCCGCCAGCGCCGGGTACAACACGCGCACCGCGCTCGCCATGGTCAGCAGGCCACCGAGCAGCGCAATGCCGCCAATCAGCGGGTTGCTGAACAGAAAACGAATGGCCGCCATCAGGGACTTCAGCGGATGCTCACGCGGCTGCGGCGGAGGTGGCAGCAACGGCAGGCGCAGCAGCGTCAACGTGGTAATGAAGGTTCCCGCCGCCGCCAGCCCGTAGTTCCACGCCACGTTGCCGGTGGCCAGCAGCAGGCCACCCACCATCGGCGAAATCACCGAGCCGAGGCGCACGGTGAGCATGGTGATCGCCCCCGCCTGCATCAGATTCTCGCGCCCCACCAGCGCAGGCGTCGCCGCCAGCAGCGCCGTCACGCCTAGCGAGGCAAAAAAACCGTCCCACAGCCCCAGGGCGTAAATTGCCATCAGCGACGGCTCCGGCAGCAAAGCGTTAATACACAGCCCGATAAAGCCCACGCCACAGGTGCCGCGCGCCAGCAGGATCAGTTTTTTACGCTCGTAGCGGTCCGCCAGCACGCCGCCGACCATCAGGCCGATAAACATTGCGCTGCCGGTTAACGTAACCGATAACCCCACCAGCCAGCTGGAGTGCGTCATGGCCTGGATCTGGACCGGCACCGCCACGCCGAGAAGCCCGAGGGACAAAATGGAGATAAAGCGCGCGATAAAAACGGCGCGATACGCCGGGTGCGTTTTGAGCAGGCTGAGGTTGAGCAGCCAGGATTTTTGATTCATGACAAAGCCTTGAGTCTATTTCTACCCATTCCATGGGCGCACATGCTAACATAGCCAAATAAGATAGATAACGATAATCACTATCATTATCAAATCATGGATGTTGCTATGTCGTTTTCCTCTTCTGCGGTGCGCGCCATTGCCGTGCCCGTATTATTGCTGCTGTTGATCCTTGCGATTGCACTCAGTCTGCTGGTTGGCGCGAAGTCCCTGCCCGCATCCGTTATTGTCGATGCGCTCTCCGGAAGCTGCCAGAGCGCCGACTGCGTTATCGTGCTAGACGCTCGTCTGCCCCGAACCCTCGCCGGACTGCTGGCCGGTGGTGCCCTCGGTCTTGCCGGGGCCCTGATGCAAACCCTCACCCGTAACCCGCTGGCGGACCCCGGCATTCTCGGCGTGAACTCTGGCGCCAGCTTTGCCATCGTGCTCGGCGCGTCGCTGTTCGGATTGACGTCACCTTCTGAGCAACTGGTGATGGCCTTTTGCGGCGCGCTGGCCGCCTCGCTGGTGGTCGCGTTTACCGGCAGCCAGGGCGGCGGACAGCTAAGCCCGGTACGCCTGACGCTGGCTGGCGTAGCGCTCGCAGCGGTGCTGGAAGGCTTATCCAACGGCATCGCCCTGCTCAACCCGGACGTCTACGACCAGCTGCGCTTCTGGCAGGCCGGCTCGCTGGATATCCGTACTCTCGACACGCTGAAAGTGGTGGCGCTCCCGGTCATTATCGCCGCCGCCGTGGCGCTGTTGTTAAGCCGGGCGCTCAACAGCCTCAGTCTTGGCAGCGACACCGCGACCTCACTCGGCAACCGCGTGGCGCGCACGCAGCTGGTTGGCCTGCTCGCCATCACCGTCCTGTGCGGCTGCGCGACCGCCGTGGTCGGCCCGATTGCCTTTATCGGCCTGATGATGCCGCACATGGCGCGCTGGCTGGTGGGGGCCGATCACCGCTGGTCATTGCCGGTCACCTTGCTTGCCACCCCGGCCCTGCTATTGTTTGCCGATGTGCTCGGCCGTCTACTGGTGCCAGGCGAACTGCGCGTTTCGGTGGTCAGCGCCTTTATCGGCGCGCCGGTGCTGATCGTCCTGGTACGACGCAGACGCGGAGGTGGCGCATGAGGGTTCTGTCCCGTCGTTTAATAACCAGCGTATCTCTGCTGGTTATCGCCACGGTTCTGCTGGCGGTCTGGAGCCTGCAAAGCGGTGCGGTCACGCTCGATTTCGTGCAGGTCTTCCACGCCCTCACGGGCAGCGCCCCGCGCAATATCACCCTGGTGGTCACCGAATGGCGACTGCCGCGGGTGGCGATGGCGATTCTGGTGGGCGCAGCGCTCGGGGTCAGCGGCGCGATTTTCCAGTCGCTGATGCGCAACCCGCTCGGCAGCCCGGACGTAATGGGCCTGAATACCGGAGCCTGGAGTGGCGTACTGGTGGCGATGGTGCTGTTCGGCCAGCACCTGACGGCCATCACCTTTACGGCGATGGCGGGCGGTATTCTGACGTCGCTGGTTATCTGGCTCCTTGCCTGGCGCAACGGCATCGATACCTTCCGCCTGATCATCATCGGTATTGGCGTGCGCGCCATGCTGATGGCCTTTAACACCTGGCTGTTACTGCAGGCCTCGCTGGACACCGCGATCTCCGCCGGGCTGTGGTATGCCGGTTCACTCAACGGCCTGACGTGGGGCAAAACCTGGCCCGCCGCACCGTTGATTTTGCTGATGTTTATCGGCGCGCTGCTGCTGGTGCGCCGCATGCGGCTGCTGGAGATGGGCGACGACAGCGCCTGCGCGCTGGGCGTGAGCGTTGAGCGCTCGCGCCTGATGCTGATGCTGGTGGCCGTATTACTGACCGCCGCCTCCACCGCCATCGCCGGGCCGATATCCTTTATTGCGCTTGTCGCCCCGCACATCGCCCGGCGTCTTAGCGGCACCGCGCGCTGGGGATTAACCCAGGCGGCGCTGTGCGGATCGCTGTTACTGCTGGCCGCCGATCTCTGCGCCCAGCGGCTGTTTATGCCTTATCAACTGCCGGTGGGCGTGGTAACCGTCAGCCTCGGCGGGATTTACCTCATCGTCTTGCTCGTTCAGGAGTCACGCAAGAAATGACAGACACAACAACCCGCTTGCGCGGCGAAAACCTTACCCTTGGCTACGGCAAAAAAATCATTGCCCGTGATTTAACCGTCGCTATTCCGGACGGCCACTTCACGGCGATTATCGGCCCGAACGGCTGCGGCAAATCAACCTTGCTGCGCACGCTGAGCCGCCTGATGACCCCGGTTGAGGGCAGCGTGTTTCTGGACGGAGAGCAGATCCAGCGCTTCGCCAGCAAAGAGGTGGCCAGGCGCATCGGGCTGCTGGCGCAAAACGCCACCACGCCGGGGGACATCACGGTGCAGGAACTGGTCTCGCGCGGGCGCTATCCGCACCAGCCGCTGTTTACCCGCTGGCGTAAAGAGGACGATGAAGCGGTAAACCGCGCGATGCAGGCGACGGGGATTACCGCTCTCGCCCAACAAAGCGTCGATACCCTTTCCGGGGGCCAGCGCCAGCGCGCGTGGATTGCGATGGTGTTAGCGCAGGAAACCTCCATCATGCTGCTGGACGAGCCAACAACGTGGCTGGATATCAGCCATCAAATTGACCTGCTGGAGCTGCTGAGCGAGCTGAACCGCACCCAAGGATTTACGCTGGCGGCGGTGCTCCATGATTTGAACCAGGCGTGCCGCTACGCGACGCATCTGATTGCCTTGCGCGACGGTGAAATTGTGGCGCAGGGCGCGCCGAAGGAGATTGTGACGCCGGATCTGATCGCGCAGATCTACGGTATGCGCTGCATGATTATTGACGATCCGGTGGCGGGAACGCCGCTGGTGGTGCCGCTTGGAAAACGTGCGGTTTGATGCCCTCACCCCAGCCCTCTCCCACAGGGAGAGGGAGCAAACCCAACAAACATCAACCACGGATCCGTAGGCCGGGTAAGGTGTAGCCGCCACCCGGCGCTTTTGACGTTACCCCAATATCCCTTTCAACACCGGCCCAATCTTCTCAAACGCCTGCGGCGAAATGATATCCACGTGGGCGCAATCCTGGCTATGCACCTCAAGCTCCGCCACCCACGGTGCCCAGGCGATCTGCGGATCCATCGTGCGCGTGCGCTCGGCGACAAACAGCGTCGCTTTGCCGTCAAACCGCGCGCTGTGCGCCGTGGTGAGCAGGCGCACCGCATCGGCGTAGTTGCCCTCGATGGCGCCAAACAGCTCGCTGCTGCCCTGCCCCTGCTGCGCGGCGATAAACGCCTGCCGCTCGCGCTCAATTTCCGCCAGCGCTGCCGGGTCGAGGCCGTTGGCCTCTTTCTCCGCCCAGTTCTGGGTTTCCGGTGGCCAGGTATCCAGCAGGCCAAGGAACGCCACCGCTTCACCCTGCGCGCGCAAACGAGCGGCAATAGCCTGCGCCAGCGTGCCGCCGAGGGAATAGCCGAACAAATAATACGGCCCCTGCGGCTGCTGCTTACGCAGCGTATTCAGGTGATGATCAATCACCCCATCCAGATCCGCACACTGCTGCATCGGCCCTTCCGGTCGGGGAGATTGAATACCGGTGATAGACCAGCGCGGGCTGAGGTAGCGCGCCAGCACGCTGAACTGCCAGGCAAAACCGGACGCCGGATGGAAGCAGAACAGCGTCGGGCCATGGCTTTCACGCAGCGGCAGAACGGCTTCATACCCCAGACGCTGCGCCTGCTCGTCGTTCATTTTTAAGTCCAGCAGCGCACTGAGCTTGCTCACCGTCGAGGCGACCATAATCTGCCCCGGCGTGACCTTGCGGGCGAACGTGCTGCTGAGCTGCGCCGCCAGCCGCATCGCCAGCAGCGAGTGGCCGCCGAGGGCAAAGAAGTCGGCTTCGATATCGTTCACCTCGCAACCCAGCAGCGCGGCAAACGCCTGCGCCACGCCGATTTCGGTGTCCGTTTCCGGCGCGCGTCCGGTGGTTTTGCTGGTCAACTCCGGCAGCGGCAGCGCCTTGCGGTCGAGTTTGCCGTTCGCGCTGAGCGGCAGCGCGCTGAGTTGCAGCATCACCACCGGCACCATATGCGGCGGAAGCTGCGCCTTCAGCGATTCCAGCAGCGCATCACGATCCAGCGGTAAACCGGATTCGGAGACAACGTATCCCACCAGCTGGCGGGCATCGCCCCCCGTTGCCGCCGCCTGGTTGAACACGCAGGCATGCGCCACGGCCTGCGCCACGTCCGGCAGCGACAGCATCGCCCGGTCGATTTCGCCCAGCTCAATACGCTGGCCGCGAATTTTTAGCTGATCATCGCTGCGGCCCAGATATTCTACCGCCCCGTTATCCAGCCAGCGGGCGACGTCACCGGTGCGATACATCCGCTCGCCCGGCGCGAACGGGTCGGCGATAAAGCGGCTGGCGGTGAGATCCGGACGCCCCAGATATCCCTGCGCCAGCTGAATGCCGGTGAGATACAGATCCCCCGCCACGCCGAACGGCACCGGGCGCATCAGTGCATCCAGAATGCGCAGCCCCGTGTTCCACACCGGGAAACCAATCGGCACGCTATTGCCTTCAACGGCCGCCAGCTCAGGGCCAAACGCCGGATACCAGCTCACGTCCACTGCCGCTTCGGTCGGGCCGTAGAGGTTGTGCAGCGGCGCACGGGTGAGCTGTTCCCACTCGCGGCACAGCCCGGTCGGCAGCGCTTCGCCGCTGCAGAACACCTGCTTAAGCGTCCTGCAGCAGTCGACGTTTTCCGGCGTCAGCGAGGCGACAAACGCCGCCAGCATCGACGGCACAAAGTGGGTCGTCGTGACGCCATACCGGGCGAAGAAGCTCTGCATCGCCTGCGGGTCCCGGTGCGCGTCCGGCTCGGCCATCACCAGCTTCGCCCCGGCGATAAACGGCCACCAGAACTCCCAGACCGAGACGTCAAAGCTGCACGGCGTTTTCTGCGCCACCACGTCATTCGCTGTCAGCGGGTAGTGGTTCTGCATCCACTTCAGGCGGTTAACGATGGCGGTATGACCGACCATCACCCCTTTCGGACGCCCGGTTGAACCCGAGGTAAAAATGATGTACGCCGTCTGCTCCGGTTTCGCCACGCGCAGAGGCTGAGTACCCGCAGCAGGCAAAAGCATGTTGTAACTAAACGAAGCTATGGGCAGTTCGCTAAAGCGCGGAAGCTGCTCATCGGTGGTAATCAGCAGGGATGGCTTTGCGTCCTCCAGCATCATCCGCAGGCGGTCGTCCGGGTAACCGGTGTCCAGCGGTAACCACGCGGCGCCGGCTTCCACAATGCCGTGCAGGGCCAGCGTCAGGAATACCGAACGCGGGAGGGCCACCGCCACGCTGTCGCCCGGCTTCACGCCGCGCGCACGCAGCAGGTTTGCCAGCGCGACCACCTGCTCGCGCATTTGGCGGTAGTTCAGCTCGATGTGCGCATCCGCCAGCGCGGGGGCGTCCGGCGTCCTGCTCGCCTGTTCCGCCACCAGCTCCGCGAGCGTGGTGGAGGGTAGCGCCAGCCCGGTGTCATTGATGCGCGCAAGCTGCGCGTACTCTTGCTCTGACACGGTTTCCACTTCCCCACATCGCAGGTCCGGGTTAGCGGCAAACTGCACCAGCATCGCGTTCAGGCGCGCGACGTGGCCCTTCAGCGTTGTTTCATCGTAACGCTGTTTGCTGGCGAGAATTTCAATACTTAATCCGCCCTGCTCGTCCGGGAACAAGGCCAGCTCGAGATCGTTCACCGGTCCGGTCGCCAGCGTGTGGGTGATGGCCTCTACGCCGTCGAGTTCCAGTTGATAATCGAACACCTTAACGTTCAGCACCGGGCCAAACAGGGCTTCATCACCCGCCGCCTTACCGCTGTCGCGGAGAATTTGCTCCGCGTCGTAGCGCTGATGGCGGCGCATTTTTTTCAGCTGGCTCGCCAGACGCAGCGCCAGCCCAGGCAGGCTCTCCTGCGGATCGATATTCACCGCAAGCGGCAGGACGTTGAGCACCGGTCCAGTTGCGGTCAGCGCGACGGAGCCCATGCGGCGCATAAAGATAAACCCGGCGGCGTAGTCCAGACGCCCGGTCAGGCGGCCCAGCCACAGCGCGACCAGCGCAAGCGCCAGATCGGTACGCTGAGCCTGCCCTGCAGCCTGCGCAAGCTGGCTAAACGCGCTGCTGTCGGCGACGATTTTCAGGCGCAGGATGTCAGTTGTCGCGGCGCGCCCTGGCAGCGGCACGGAAGAAAGAGAGACCGGAGGAGGAAGCTTTCTGCGCTGCGCTGCCCAGAAGTCACCGTCGCGTGCATACGCCTCGCTTTCACGATAGCGCTGATACTCTTCCACCACCTCGGCGAAGGGTGAAAAAGGAGAAGATGGCGTGGGGTCGCCCTTTTTCCATGCGGCATAAATGGCGGTAATCTGGCGGGTAATCGCCGGAAAACTGAAGCCATCCACCACTAAGTGATGATAACGCTGATACCAGTACCAGCGTTCTTCCCCCACCTGAATCAGCAGATGAAACGCCAGCGGTTGACCGCTGTCGACGCGCAGGTTCTGGTTGAGATCGGCTTCCATCAGCGCCACGGCGGCATCATGAGAGTCCACGCGAACGATGGACGGTTCCGGCAGCATGACGGTTTCATCCACCCACTGCCACACCTCACCGTTATCTTCGGCAAAACGCATCCGCAGGGTATCGGCCTGCATCATGCCTTCAGCAATGGCTTTTGCCAGCAACGGCGCGTCGATATCGCCCTTTAGCTCAGTGTAGTGCGCCACGCTCCAGGCATTTGGCAGCGCGGACAGTTGCTCCGCCATCCAGATACCCGGCTGGGCGGCGACAAGCGGAAGACGGCTCATGCGTTTTCCCCCGCAAAACAGGACGGCTCAAGCGTCTGCCAGTGTTCCGCCAGCCACTGCTGGCACACGTCCTGAGACTGCGCTTCGCATACCACGCGCCAGCCAGCGGGCAATTCGCACTGCTGCGGCCACAGGCTGTACTGCCCCTGGTCGTTTTGCAAAATGACAAACTGTCCCTGCGGATTATCGAAAGGATTGCTGAATTCCATACAGACTCCGTTATTGAATAAGCGGCTGCCAGAGGGTCATCAGCCCCTGCGTCAGCCCACCGCGCCAGCAAAGCGCGTCGTGTCCGCCGTCAACCTGACGCCAGTAAACCTGCTGCGCGTGCAATTCGGCGTAAATCGCCTGATTCACGCGGAAGATAAGCGGTTCGTTGCGCCCGGCCTCAAGGACGATGCGCAGTCCGCGTGCGGTTTTTTCACCCGCTTTAAGCTGCCCGATGAGTAGCCCCTCCTGCTGTGCGCCGCGGTGCGGCCACCAGTAGGAACCGGACTGACTGAGCACGCAGCCAAAGCGCTGCGGCCAGTTGAGGCCCGCATAAAGGGAGGAAAGGCCGCCGAAGCTCTGACCCGCCGCCACGGTACGGTCGGCGCGGTCGCTGAAGGGGGCAATGCGTTGTATCTGTGGGAGGAGTTCTTCCTGCACCGCCAGCCAGAAATCGGGGTTGCAGGGCAGCTCGCGGCTGCGGTGTGCGGTATCAATCACATCAATTAAGACATAGACCGCCGGGGGCAGTTTGCCTTCACGCGTAAGCGCGGCCAGCGCGGGCCAGACGGGCATGCTTTCGGCCCAGAACTGGCCATCAAGCAGCACCGCCAGCGGGCGCTCGGGGTTTTCCTCCCCGGTGGTAAAAATCCAGACTCGGCGGCGGTTTTTCAGGCGTGCGCTTTCCCAATCAATGCAGACCGGCGCGTGGTGGGGCGTATCAGGACGATCCCAGCCTAGCTGAACGGGTGCGCCCGGCATTTCCAGCGCCGAAACGGCATGACCGCGACCACCGCGCCAGCTCTGCGGGTTAAGCGGGTCGGAAACCGCGTGCGGCAGCAGTTTACCCCAGCCTTCGCGCAGCGCCTTACGGTCCGGACTCTCGCCTTCAAACACCGCGTCGGCAAAATCGTTTTCATTCACGGAAGGGATAAAACAGTAGCTCCCCCGCCACACGGGGCTGAACTCTCCCTGCCACTGCCAGACGTCGGTATCCGGGATGCGTTTGAGGGACTGCGGACGGGCATTTTGATGGTGATCGGTCACGCCGGTGATATTGAGCCAGACGTGTTTAATCGGTGACGAGGTCTGCGTTCCGTTCGGATCGCGCCACCAGAACGTGACGCGAAATTTACCGTTTTCAGGTTTCAAGTCAGGCCCGCTTTTCGACTGCCACCACGCTTCACTGCCCGTTATTAACGCCGTCACCCTTATAACCTCATGTTTAACAGTCTTTTTTGTTTCAGGACAAATTTTATTGATAATATTATTGATAACTATTTGCATTTGCAATAGCGTAATGCCCGCGCTGTGGGAAGCGCGTTCATGAATAACCATAAAAGCGGGACGTACAATGAATAAGAAGATTCACTCTCTGGCCTTGCTGGTCAATTTAGGGATTTATGGTGTCGCGCTGCCCGCCATGGCAGACGACAACGCCGCCTCCGCGCAGCACGAAGACACGATGGTGATCACCGCCGCCGAGCAGAATTTGCAGGCGCCGGGCGTGTCGACCATTACCGCCGATGAGATCCGTAAAAACCCGCCCGCGCGCGACGTGTCGGAAATCATCCGCACCATGCCGGGCGTGAACCTCACCGGTAACTCCACCAGCGGCCAGCGCGGGAATAACCGTCAGATTGATATCCGCGGCATGGGCCCGGAAAACACCCTGATCCTGATCGACGGTAAACCGGTTACCAGCCGTAACTCCATCCGTCTGGGCTGGCGCGGCGAGCGTGATACCCGGGGCGATACCGGCTGGGTACCGCCGGAGATGATCGAGCGCATCGAAGTGATCCGTGGTCCGGCGGCCGCCCGCTACGGCAACGGTGCGGCAGGTGGCGTGGTCAACATCATCACCAAAAAATTCGACGACCAGTGGCACGGCTCCTGGAACACCTACCTGAATGCGCCGGAACATAAAGATGAAGGTTCCACTAAGCGCACCAACTTCAGCCTGAGCGGCCCGCTGGGCGGCGATTTCAGCTTCCGCATGTTCGGTAACCTGGACAAAACCCAGGCCGACGCGTGGGACATCAACCAGGGCCATCAGTCTGACCGTACTGGCGCCTACGCCAACACCCTGCCCGCAGGTCGTGAAGGTGTAGAGAATAAAGACATCAACGGCGTCGTGCGCTGGGACTTCGCGCCCATGCAGTCCCTGGAGTTTGAAGCAGGCTATAGCCGCCAGAACAACCTTTATGCGGGCGACACGCAGAACACCAATAACGACAACGCGCTGGTGAAGAAAAACTACGGCAAAGAGACCAACCGTATTTATCGCCAGAACTTCGCGGTGACCTGGAACGGCGGCTGGGATAACGGCATTACCACCAGCAACTGGGCGCAGTACGAACACACCCGCAACTCCCGCCTGGGCGAAGGGCTGGCTGGCGGGACGGAAGGTCTGTTTAACAGCGATAAATTCACCGACACCGATCTGGCCGACGTGATGCTGCACAGCGAAATCAATCTGCCGATTGATTTCCTCGTTAACCAGAATCTGACCCTGGGCACCGAGTGGAACCAGCAGCGCATGAAGGATTCGACCTCCTTCACGCAAACCCAGCAGGGCGGCACCATTCCGGGCATGAGCAACGACCGTAGTCCGTACACCTCGGCGGAGATTTTCTCCCTGTTTGCGGAGAACAACATGGAGCTGACCGACAGCACCATGCTGACCCCTGCCCTGCGCTTCGATCACCACACCATCGTCGGCAATAACTGGAGCCCGTCACTTAACCTGTCGCAAGGTCTGGGGGATGACTTCACGCTGAAGATGGGTATTGCGCGGGCTTACAAAGCGCCAAGCCTGTATCAGACCAACCCGAACTATCTGCTCTACAGTAAAGGCCAGGGTTGCTACGCAAGCGGCGACGGCGTCGGCTGCTACATGATGGGCAACGACGATCTGAAAGCCGAAACCAGCATCAACAAAGAGATCGGTCTGGAGTGGAAACGCGACGGCTGGCTGGCGGGCGTGACCTGGTTCCGCAACGACTACCGCGACAAGATTGAAGCGGGCTATGCGCCAATTGGCCACACCTCTTCCGGTAAGGTGCAGACGGATATTTACCAGTGGGAAAACGTCCCGAAAGCGGTGGTTGAAGGGCTGGAAGGCTCCCTGAACGTGCCGGTCAGCGACACGATCAACTGGACCAATAACATCACTTACATGCTGCAGAGTAAGAACAAGGAGACCGGCGACCGTCTGTCGATCATTCCGGAGTACACGCTAAACTCGACCCTGAGCTGGCAGGTGCATCAGGATGTGTCGCTGCAGTCAACCTTCACCTGGTACGGCAAGCAGCAGCCGAAGAAATACAACTACAAGGGAGAACCGGTGAGCGGGTCTGAGAAAGACGAAGTTAGCCCGTACAGCATCGTTGGCCTGAGCGCGACCTGGGACGTGACCAAAAACGTCAGCCTGACCGGCGGCGTGGATAACGTCTTCGACAAGCGCCAGTGGCGTGCGGGTAATGCCCAGACCACGGGGAATGCCACCACCGGCGCGTATATGTACGGTGCGGGAGCGTATACGTATAATGAGCCGGGTCGCACGTGGTATATGAGTGTGAATACGCATTTTTAAGGCACTGAAGTAAACCTTCCCTCTCCCCTCCGGGGAGAGGGTCAGGGTGAGGGAAACCATGCACACAACCCACAGCACGTTCATTCTCGCCTATCGCACCGTTCACCGCGTCACCTTCGACCCCACCACTTTTACCGACGCCGATCTCCTCTGGCTTCCCCATCACGCAGAGCTTTCAAACGCCGGACGCAAACGCAAAGCCGAGCATCTTGCCGGGCGCATCGCCGCGGCGCACGCCTTACCGGACCACACCGTACCCGGCATCGGCCCCAGCGGGGAACCGCGCTGGCCACAGGGGTTTTCCGGCAGCATCACCCACAGCGGCACGCTGGCGATGGCTGTCGTTACGCACGACCACCCTGCGCTTATCGGCATTGATTGCGAAACGATCCTCCCCGAAAACGAAGCCCGGGAAATCAAAGACGGCATTATTGATGCGCAGGAAGAGAGCGTCCTTTCCCGCTCGGGTTACCCGTTCGCCCTCGCCCTGACGCTGGTGTTTAGCGCCAAAGAGAGCCTGTTCAAAGCCCTCTTTCCGCAGGTGCAGGCCTGGATGGGATTTGACAGCGCCCGCGTCATGCAGCTCGTCGATAAGACGCTTACGCTGGCATTGACCTGCCAGCGCGCGGGCTATCCCGAAGGCACCGCCTTTACCGTTCACTGGCAACAGCACGGCGAACAGGCGATCACCCTGCTGTCACACTCTCCTGCCGACGGGCCTTCACGCTGGTGACCACAAACGTCACGATAAACACGACCGCGAACAGCACGACGATAGTCGGGGCAGGCGCGCTGTCGAGATAAAATGACGCATAGACGCCGCTTACGGACACGAGCGCGGAAACGGCTACCGCCACCAGCAGCGCCATGTGGAAGCGCCGGGTGATCAGCACCGCCACCGCGCCGGGCGCAATGAGCAACGAAATCGACAGAATAATCCCCACCGCTTTCAGCGTCGCCACGATAGTCAGCGAAACCATGCACAGTAATCCATAGTGCAGCCAGCGAGTGCGCAACCCGCTCGCCTGCGCCTGCTGATAATCAAAGCAGAACAGCAAAAAGTCCCGCCACTTCAGGCCAATCACCAGCGCAATCAGCCCCGCCACAATCCCGCTTTGCAGAATGTCCATTCCGTTAATACCCAGCATATCGCCGAACAGAATATGGTCGAGATGCACCTCGGGTTTGACGGCGATGTAGAGGATCAACCCGGCACCGAACATGCCGGAAAAGACGATCCCCATAACCGTATCCTGCTTGATGCGGCTGTTGTCTTTCAGGTATCCGGTGGCGACCGCGCAGAACAGACCGGCAACGAATGCGCCCAGCGCCAGCGGCAGCCCCATCATCCAGGCCAGCACGACGCCGGGAAACACCGCATGGCTCATGGCGTCGCCCATCAGCGCCCAGCCCTTGAGCACCAGAAAAACCGACAGCAGCGCGCAGGGCACGGCGACCAGCAGTGAAATCAGCAGCGCGTTGTTCATAAACGCAAACTGGAAGGGTTCAAGGAGCAGCGCGATCATGGGTGGACCTCCTGCGCCCGGCGCGCCCGACGGCGGCTGGCGAGCAGCCCGTGCTTCGGCGCAAAGACGAACGCCAGCAGGAACAGCAGCGTCTGGGCGACCACGATAATGCCGCCGGTCGCGCCGTCGAGATAATAGCTCGCCCACGCGCCGAGGAAGCTGGTAATGCTACCCATGGCAACGGCAATCATCAGCAGTCGCGGGAAGCGATCGGTCAGCAGCCACGCGGTCGCGCCGGGCGTGACCACCAGACAGATCACCAGAAATGCGCCGACGGTTTGCAGCGCAGCCACGGTGGAAACCGCCAGCAGGGTAAAGAAAAGGATCTTCAGACGTTCAGGACGCAGACCGATGGCGCGGGCGTGGTTCTCATCAAAAAAGGTCACCATCAAATCTTTCCATTTGAACAGCAGAACAAGCATCGACACCACGCCGATAATCGCCAGCTGGACGATGTCTTCCGGGGCAATGGCGAGGATATTCCCGAGGACGATAGTCTGAATATTCACCGAGGTCGGGTTGAGTGAGACCATAAACAGCCCCAGACCGAAAAAGGAGGAGAAGATCAGCCCGATGATGGCGTCCTCTTTCAGGCGGCTGCGCTGGTTGAGAAACAGCATGCTGCCCGCCGCCAGCCCGCCCGACAGGAACGCCCCCAGCGAAAACGGCAGCCCGAGCATGTAGGCTCCCGCCACGCCCGGTACGATGGAGTGCGAGAGCGCATCGCCAATCAGCGACCAGCCTTTTAGCATCAGATAGCACGAGAGAAACGCGCACAGCCCGCCCACCATCGCCGAAACCCACATCGCGTTCAGCATGTACTCGTAGCCGAAGGGTTCCAGAAATACGCTCATTTTACCTCCTGACGGTGCGTCACGAAGGGGCGTTCATCGTCGGTAATAATGCGATCTTCAGAGCCGCTGAGCACCACGTGGCGCAGCACGCCGCTGAAGGCGCGCTCCAGATTTTCGGCGGTAAAGGTGGTTTCCGTCGGGCCGCTTGCCAGCACGGTACCTTTGACCATGACCGTGTAATCGCAAAACCCGGAGACGGAGCCTAAATTGTGGGTCGATACCAGCATGGTTTTGCCCTCATCGCGCAGTTCCCGCAGCAGGGTGATAATTCTGGCTTCAGTTTTAACGTCCACGCCGGTAAACGGCTCGTCGAGCAGGATCACCTCGCCCTGCTGGGCAATCGCCCGCGCCAGAAACACGCGTTTCTTTTGCCCGCCGGAGAGCTCACCAATCTGCCGATGGCGCAGCTCAAGCATATCCACCCGTTTCAGAGCGTCGGTGACGATCTGCCGATCCAGCGCTTTTGGCCGACGCAAAAAACCCATATGTCCGTAGCGGCCCATCATCACCACGTCTTCCACCAGCACCGGGAACGACCAGTCAACCTCTTCCGACTGCGGCACGTAGGCGACCAGGTTCTGACGGAGCGCCCGGTGAGACGGTAATCCCAGAATAGTGATCGTGCCGCTTGCCGCCCGTACAAAGCCCATCACCGCCTTAAACAGCGTAGATTTGCCGGAACCGTTCACGCCGACCAGTGCGGCAATCGAACCGCCCGGCACGCTGAACGAGGCATCACGCAATGCGGTATGACCGTTACGGTAGGTCACGGTCAAATCGGTTACGACAATCCCCTTCTGCATGGTTACTCCTTCATGCCGTCACGGATGCCCTGCACCAGCGTGCGGGTCGTGACGTTCAACAGATCGATATAGGTCGGCACCGGGCCGTTTTCTGCGCTCAGGGAGTCGACATACAGCACGCCGCCGTAATGGGTATCGGTTTCCCGTGCCACCTGGCGCGCGGGTTTATCGGAGACGGTACTTTCGCTGAACACCGCCGGAATGCGATGTTTTTTCACCAGATCGATAACCTTGCGCACCTGCTGAGGCGTGCCCTGCTGATCGGCGTTGATCGGCCACAGGTAAAGCTCTTTCAGGCCCAGATCCCGCGCCAGATAGGAGAACGCCCCTTCACTGGTGACCATCCAGCGTTTATCTTCCGGGATCTCCGCAACCTGCTTACGCAGCGGTTCGAGGGTGGCGGTGATCTTCTGCTTATAGGCTTCAGCGTTGCGCTGATAGGTCTGCGCATTCGCCGGGTCGTACTTCACCAGCGCGTCACGAATGTTATCGACGTAAATCAGGGCGTTATCCGGAGACATCCACGCGTGCGGGTTGGGTTTGCCGTTATACGGCCCTTCCCCGATCCCCATCGGCGTAATGCCTTTGGTGACAATCACTTCCGGCACGCCGTTCAGATGCTGATAAAACCGCTGGAACCACAGCTCAAGGTTCATGCCGTTGGCCAGGATCAGCTGCGCCTTCTGGGCGCGCTTGATGTCGCCGGGCGTCGGCTGATACTCATGGATTTCAGCGCCCGGTTTGGTGATGGAAGTGACTTCTGCGGCGTCCCCCGCCACGTTTTTCGCCATATCCGCTATGACGGTAAACGTGGTGATGACCTGGAATTTTTCAGCCGCCTGTGCGCCCGCGGTGGCCGCGGTCAGTAGCAGCGAGCTGAACAACAGACGCTTCAATCCTTGCAGTAGGTGCATCGCAGAACTCTCCTGAAGTGGTTAAAAATATACCGAAATTAGCCTTAGCTATATTGTATAGCACAGGCTATAATCAAATGAAAATAGTTATCATTATTGATTTTGGCGCGACGGGTGACGCTGCGCGAAACTGGTGCCGCCGCCCCGCCCTTTACGATGACAAAACCTTTTGTCTTCACCTTAAAAAGCATTCGTTTCGATGATACTATAACCCCTTCAAAAAACGCGTATTACCACCAACTTTGCGAATTTAGCGCGCGGAGAAAGCCGTCAGCAAAACCTGCGTTAGGCGCTGAATACCAGCAGGACGCGCCAGCACTTCGACACCCCCTTTATTGAACACCTGAACGGCGTGGATTTTGAGAAGCGCGAAGTGGTGAAAATCCGCAATCGCTATGACGCGAGCGTGCCGGCGGTGGTAGGTGCGCTGTCGCGCCTGAAGCTGGTCTTCGTTGAAGATGCGAAAGGCTGGCCTGGGAGTTTGCCCGCATCCTTAACCAGGAGGCGAAAGAGCTTGAGGCGGCGGGCGTGGACATTATCCAGTTCGACGAACCGCGTTTAACGTCTTCTTTGACGAGGTGAGCGACTGGAACGCGCGGCAAGCTGGCCACGCTGAGCGCGGGGGCAGAAATTGTGCGCAGGGAGCTGCTGGGGAAATAAGCACAACGTTCAGACAGGGGTAAAGGGGGCCAGATGGCCCCCTTTCGCTTATCGCCGCGAATAATGTGCTAGCGGTAGGTCAGGGTGAAGGACGCCGTGGCGCTCACCGAGCCTGACCGCGCATTCGCTGAAGTCATGTAATACGCGGCCTTGAAGGGAATATTCACCACCTCCCCCGGCGAGGTGGTCGTGCCGTATTTAATTAACTTGCCGAACTGTACCGGCGCATCATTATATTTCAACTGAATGCCCAGGCCTTTTGCCGTCGAGCTACTGTTTAACCCCAGGACGCCGTTGGCAGCATCGGCAAGCGGGCTGACGTTATCCAGCGTTACATTCACCGCGGTCTGTTCACCACAAATAAGCGGGATGGAAAACGTTACCGGATTCTGGGTGCTGCCCACGCCGTTAAACTTCGGCAACAGCGCAATCCCCATATTGATATTCAAATTTTTATCCTGAATCTGACAGGATGCAGTGCTGATGTTCATCGGCGAAAAGATATATTTATAAAGCGGCAGGCGTTTAATATTATTACTGACCGGCGTGCTGTATTCCATATTTAGCGTCAGCGCCGGTATTGAGCCCGTCGCGGGGGTAGTGCTGGTTTTAATCAGCTCGAAGGTATCCGTGAACGTTGATACGCCATTCTGGAGGATCCCTCGCCTCCAGCTCGCATTATTGAGATTCATCCGGGTGACAAACTCGCTGCTTTGCGTGGTGCTGGAAAAGTTCTTCCAGCGGATGCCGATGCCCGGAACCTCCGTCGCCCGCACGTTGGCCAGCGGCGAGGCGCCATAATCCGCATTCGTCCCCGAGAGCTGAATAAACCACGAGCCATCATATCCAATTTGCTGGCCCTCAGGATCGCACGTCATGGGGTTAACGGTGGTTATCGTCGCTAAAACCGTTCCAACGGGCGCATCCCGCTGAACGACAATATTCCGATCTACGTTCACCGCGACGTCGTTTGCAGAACACAGCGCAAAAGCATTCAGAGATATAGCGCTTCCCACTGCAGCCGTCGCGATTTTCATTACGGTAGACATCATATGTTCCTTCATTTAGGTGAGGCTTAGGCCTTCTCTCGCCAAAGTCATCATGCGCATCGAGGCCATGAGAAATTTAACGGCATGCCGCGGTGGTACGCTGAATTTTCCCCGGTAAGGCGTTCAAGGTTATTTTGGCGCGGCAGGTTTTCGCCCCCCACCTTACAGTGATAGTGTCCCCATCATTCAGGCCGCTCATATAAACCTCGCCATCGCTTCCCACAATGCTCATCGTGTCGCTTTCGTTAAGCTTTACCATTGCGCCAAAGGGCACCGGTGAGTTTTGATACAGGAGCGTTATCAAGGCCCTGTACCCCGTTCGCGCGTTGAATGTGGCGCGCACCACGGCACCGCGCGTCGGCACAACGTTGACCACGGATTCGGCCACATCCACGTCCGGTCCCAGCGAGCCGGTGTCTATCGCAATCCGGTTTTCCTGGTAGGCGCTGGCATAGGGCACCACCGCGTAGCCGCGCCAGTCCGTTCTAACGCCGGGGTTGTTGCGTACCCTTACGCCGGGCGCGCCCTGCGCCTCCAGCAGCACAACGGTATCTCCCAGCGGCTGCGAGAAGGTCACGCCGTGTTCATGACCCACGATCCCCCCCTGCAGGCCGAAGTTCAGCTGGCTATTCTGTCGGCTATGGTTGTAACCCGCGCTCACGGTGCCGTAGCCGCCCTTATAGGTTCCACTCACGGCGCTTCTCGACTCCCCGCCCGACGAGGTATAGCCCTGCTGGACCAGATAGCTCAGGTTGTTATCGGCAAGCGCGGTGCCGCTCAGCCCCACCTGATGCGTTTCAGGACCGTTCTTTTGCATATTCACGCTGTAGCTGGCCCAGCTTTGCGGTAGCCATTTGCTCAGCGGCACCTGCAGGCTAAAGGCCAGAATCTGGTCCTTACGGTTTTTGCCCGGCGTTTCACTGTAGGTGTAGCCGAGCGAGTAGTTGATGTCGCTGATACTGGTGTTAAAGCCGGTGCTGACGTTGCGCTCATAGCCTCGCTTGCTCCAGTAGTCCTGCTGATAGGCCGAAATATAAAAGTTTCCCCAGCTCTGCAGCGACTGGCTGAGGTTGAGCTGCAGTCGGCTTCGCTTGTTGTAGCGCTGGCTGCTAAATTCATTCACTTCCTGGAAGGTATAAAACCCTTCCGTAGAGTAGCGATAGCTGGCGAGCGTCACGGTGGTAGCGGTCGTGGCCACCGTTTTCGAATACTGCACGCGATAGGACTGCCCGCGGCTGCGGCGTTTTTTCTCATCATCAAGCTGGCTGTCGGCAACAGTAACGTCAGCCGACAGCGAGCCAATGTCGCCAAAGCTGAGACCCGTACCGAGCACGCCAGACGCATAGTTGCTCGCCCCCAAAACGCCACCGTACAGCGTGAGATGATTGGAGAGGCCATAGGCCAGCGTGCCCAGCCCAAATGAGGGGGTTTCCGCGCCATGCTTCGTTGTTCGATACTCCCCTGCGCTCAGCGCATACTTCACGCGGCCTTCCCGCAGCATGACGGGAACCGCAGAGAATGGCTGCACGAAATGCTGGACGCTGCCGTCGGCTTCGGTGACGACAATGTCCAGATCGCCGCTCGCCGAGGTAGGATAGAGATCGCGAATTTCAAAGCTGCCGGGCGCCACGTAGGTTTGATAAACCGTGTAGCCGTTTTGCTTCACGGTGACCGTGGCGTTGGTGCGGGCGATCCCTCGAATGACAGGAGCGAAGCCGCGCATGCTCTCCGGCAGCATGGTGTCATCAGAAAAAATCTGCGCACCGCGAAACATCACGCTGTCAAACACGTCGCCCGGGGTACTGGTTTCCCCCACCTGGAACTGCCCCCTCAAAAACTGGACGTCGCGGCTCAGGGTCGTATTCAGCGACGAAAACGACTGTTTCCCGTTGTTCTTGGTCACGGTGCTGTAGTTGCGCAGGCGCCACGGCCCCGCGTTAATACCGCTTTGCAGGTTGGTATAAAGCTGATCCTGCGTCTCACCGTCCCGGCTCCAGTTGCGCGACCCGTTGATGCTATAATTGACCAGCAGCGCAGAAATGCCCTGGTTCCAGAGCGACGGATCAACGGTGCCGCGCGCGCGCGCGTTGAGCGCCGATTGCGGGATAGAGATGTCCAGCCTCTGCCTGTCAAAATCCAGCCGGGCGGTAGCGTCCGGTATGAATGCGCCGGGGTCGGTAATAATCGTCTCGACCGGAAGCATGGCTAATTCAGGAAATGCTTTAACCCTGACGCCGAGCGACTCAAGCTCTCTGCGGTTAAGTTCCGGCGCCAGCCCGATGCCGTTTACAGGAACAAAAGAGATATTTTCCGTTCGGATATAATTTTCATTAAGCCAAATTTCTACCCTGTAGGTGCCGGGTAACTGCTCTCCGCGCTCGAAGCGGCCCAGATCGATGCCCTGGGAAGTCGAGTGTATTTTTTCAAGCGCATCAGCCATAAAATAGAGTACGCCCGCGCCCGCGGGAAAAACGCCCGAAATAAAAAGCGCTATCGTCGAGAGTCGACTTACGCGGTGAGGCCACGAGCCAGAGAAAAAACCATATCGGGAATAAGAAACAATATTCACTTTGCTTACCTGCGCGAGTGACATAGCGTGTTGTTAATATTTTTTATTTCAGCATCTGGCGCTTTTCTGTCGTTACGCCACCAAAATCATTTATGGCTTTCCACGCCACCTGCTTTCCACTGCCGGCGACCGTTACGGAACTCAAGGGGGAAATCATTGGCGGCGGCGCAATCGTTTTATTGCCAACCGTTAATGAATAAAGAGAAACGTAGAACGGCGTCGGATTATTAATCACCAGGCGTTCGCCGCGCGGTTCAAACGTCAATCGCGTCCATGCCTCACCCGCATTTTCCGACGCCAGAGCCGCAGGCCGGTAGAAAAGCTTCATGCGCGTCTTAACGGCAATAAGCAGCCTGTTCTCATCTGACCGGGTCATTGAGGGAATTGATTTTACGTTAAGCCAAAATACAGACTCTCGGTTTTCAGGCAGCGACGTCTCGCCGGTATAAATGACCCGCAGCGTATTTTCATGACCACCGTCGAGGCGGAACAGCGGTGGCGTGACGATAAAAGGAACCTGCTCCTTCGAGTTTTCGCTTAATTCAATCCATGACTGAATTAAATAGGGGACAGCATCCTTACTGTTACTCACAGGGAGTGAGGCTTCGTTTTCAGCTCCATTATAAATTAAGCGCGTTCCGCCAACGGTTATGCTGGCCTGGCCCGGCAGGGAGAGTAGGCAAGTGCCTAATAATACAATCGTTCGAATAAGTTGACTCATCATACTTCCCCGATATTCCAGCAGGAAAAAATGGGGCGTACCCTGGGTACGCCCGGCTTATTACTGATAGGTAATGGTAAAATCTGACGTTGCGTTTGCCGTACCCGCAACTACGGCAGCCTGCGTTGCCTTATATTTCGCCACGAAGTTCATTTTGTTGCTGTTAGCAGGATCTTCGCCTGTGCTGGTGTCAAGCGTGATGCTCTTAGACTGGGTCGCCAGCGGGATTGCGGTGATGCCATCTTCTTCATAGAACGCCACACCGACGCCTTTAGCCGTTTGACCGCTGTTCAGCGCAAGAATATTGGTGTCGCTGCTGTCCGCCGTGCCGTCAAACTTAACGGAGGCAGAGGTGACGGCCGCAGGGCAGTTATTCAACACAATGCTAAAGCGGGTTGCGGCAGCAACGGCCCCGGCCGCGTTGAACGAGCTCTTTGGAATTTTACCAAGGTTAACGGTCTGGTTCGCCGTATTGGTATCAATCGTACAGGCAGAATCCAGAATGGTGCCTGTAAAGTTGATCTGTCCATCGGCTGCACTGGCGGCAAAGGTTATTCCAGAAACGGCTGCTGCCATAACCATATTTCGAATGACACTGTTTAACTTCATTTGCATAGCTATATATCCTTAGGATTGAAGGTATCTGCGCAACGTTCACTGTTGCGCAGGAAGAGCGGAACTGGACCGCTAAATTTATGTTCGTTTAAGCCAATAAATAGACGTTATATCGTTATGAGCATCTCAGGCTTTGCGATGATAAAAGTAAAATAAGTTGTTTCATCTCCAGACCATTGCCTAACGCCAGTCGACTTCTAACATAGTAATTTTTGTTAATTTCGTATTTATTTTTAATTCGGCACTGGCTCGTCGATTTATCATAAATTTTCAGGAGAAAGTTCAAATGGTCGTCCGACAGTCGCGTCGACAGCCTCTGATACAGCACGTCTTTTAATACGCAGGGGTTTTCATTCGCCCGATGTTTAGAGGCGCGCTCGCACAGCTGCTTGAGATCCTTAAGCGTAGTAACAAGGCGGAAGAATTTTAAAAAGCCGTTCTCCGCATTGTTCTCTGGCGCAATAAAATAGGTAAGGCGCATTAATCCCCTCGCCGCAAGGCGATAATAGAGCCATCGGATATTCTCGCTACTTTCTCCTATTGTATCGATGAGAATGTAAGATTTATCCAGAATGGTCGCGCTTACTAAGAACTCCAGCCTATTGTCAAAATAAAATATTTCTCTATTGGCGGAGTTCAATGTTTTAATTGCCTGCCTCATGGCAAAGTTTCTTGAAAAAACTAATAGCACCGTCAAAACTCATTCCTTATGAAATTTATCATCGTCAATGTGAAGAAGGTTTTACAACATATATCCGTTCTAACGAACCGCAGTCGATTTTGTACGCTTTCCCATAGATTCTGGTAAAAGGATATCGTTCAAAGCCCACGGTATTAAATGCGTTCTGGATTTTCTTCATCATGGACAACAAATAGGATTTCGAGCACCGTAGTCCATAATCATCAAACACGTGTATGATGATGTCATTATCGTAGACAATTTCGTTATCCATCCCCGCCAGGAGATACTCGAACAGTCTTGCTTTCGTCATGCCGAATCTTTTAATACGTCCATTCTTGATATTGATAAGCGTTCTGGTTGAAAGCCGGTACTCAAGATGATGAAAAATCGTGTATCCATACAGAAGCTCGTCAGAGACAAAAGGCACAAAGACTCCTTAGAAGTTTATCATTCTCATTTCCATGTCGGCGTCTTCTCCATTCGAAAGGTTTTCGGTGTTCATCTGATGCACTGAAATGTTATTAAAATGAAGAAAATGTGACAATGAGACTAATTTATCAAAGCAAAACACTGTAAAAAATATTAAATGCGATATAAAAAACCACTTAATTTGATTTTTTAAGTTTAAAAACACAAATGTTTCATTTATGTTTTTCATTGCCGCACACAGAAACAAAAATTTCACATCAATATATTTATCTAAAATTAACGAACAATTAGCAATAAAACCCACAAAAAATAAACATTTATTTATAATCAATAAGTTACAAGGATATCCCACCCCTGTTAAACCTAGTCTTAATAGGGTTAAATTAGGATTTTTCGTGACATCTTTTACGATTTCCCCAAGTGAAAACTGACAAACACTGAACATTCTTTACATTAAAAACAGTCCAGGCAGTTCCAAAACTCGCATTTAAATAAATAAAATCAATAACTTGAGTTATTAACCGTTCCCAGATCAATTTTCTCGTCGCAAATTAACAATAATGGTCGCGGCTTCATGCAGGCAAAAAAAAGGGCAAGGTTTGCTAACAACCTTGCCCGTAGATCATCGGAAGACGTTTGAAGGAAATCAGGTATCCGGGAACATCACGCTATTCCCCGGCGCTTCCCTGTGCAGATGGATAAAGTTCAGGTGGCGTTCGTACTGGTCCAGAATGTCCGTAATCACCTGCTCCTTGCTGTAGTCCATCAGGTCGTTCCCCTGGCTACCTTCCAGCAGGAAGGTTTCCAGCCGATAGTAGGTCGATTTCCCGCTGCGCGCCCGGTAGGTAAACCCGGGCACGGAATACTGCTGCGGCCAGATCTGGTAGACGAAGTTTTGCTCGTCGCCCATGTGCACCAGCAGATCCAGATGCCCCAGGTTTTCGCCTTCATCCGGCGGCAGATTTTTCAGCTCCACGTAGGCACCCCGCAGGCGCAACTCCTGTGCGACTTCCTCCATCGCCGGGAAGCAGACCGTCTCCATCATCTGTTTGGTGTAGCGCGTGCCCGGGTAGTTCATCAGGCGCGACAGACGTTTCTTCCAGCTCAGCCTGTCCTGCGCGCCCATTGGACGCGGCGCGGTATCACGGCTGGCGCTGACGCGGCGATAGTCTTCCACTTTGAGCGATTTATACAGCCCGGCCATCACGAAGAAGATGACGAAGCTAAACGGCAGGCCCATGATCACCGTCGTGTTCTGCAGCGCCGAAATACCGTTGGTCATCAGCATGCCGAGCGTCAGAAGACCGATGGCGACCGACCAGAAGATGCGCAGCCAGTTCGGCGCGTCGCTGTTGATGTCCTTCAGCTTCGAGGTGAAGTTCCCCAGCACCAGCGCGCCGGAATCCGCCGAGGTGACGTAGAACAGCAGCCCGGTGATGGTCGCCACGGAGGCGCTAAAGGTGAACGCCGGGTACTGCGCCAGCAGGCTGTAGAAGCCGCGCTCCGGGTGCGCCATCGCTTCCTGAGCAAAACCGGCATTGCCGTGGATGATCTCGTGCAGCGCGCTATTGCCGAAAATCGACAGCCACAGCAGGGTAAAGGTGAACGGGATAATCAGCGTGCCCATCACGAACTGGCGAATGGTGCGCCCGCGCGAAATTCGCGCCAGGAACAGGCCGACAAACGGCGACCACGCAACCCACCACGCCCAGAAGAACAGCGTCCAGTTATTCATCCACTCTACCGGACGGTCGAAGGCGAAGCTATTGAGCGTCATCCCCATAAAGCGGTTCACGTAGTCGCCCACGTTGAGCACCAGCGCGTTGAGCAGGAACGAGGTGTCCCCCATAAACAGCACGAACAGGATCAGGCCCAGCGCCAGCGCGACGTTCAGCTCGGAGAGCACGCGGATGCCCTTGTCCACGCCGGAGGTCACCGAGATGGTGGCGATAATCACGGAGAGCGCAATCAGCGCCGCTTTCGCCGCCATTGAATCCGGAATATCAAACAGCACGCTTAGCCCGTAGTTGAGCTGCACCACGCCGATACCGAGCGTGGTCGCGATGCCGAAGATGGTGCCAATCACCGCTGCGATATCAACGGTGTGACCAATCGGCCCGTTAATTTTTTTGCCAAAAATCGGGTACAGCGCAGAGCGGATAGTGAGGGGCAAATTATAACGATAGCTAAAGTATCCGAGCGCCATCCCCATCAGGGCATACATCGACCAGCCTGTCAGGCCGTAGTGGAACAGCGTCCAGACCATCGCCTGGCGCGCGGCTTCCATCGTCTGCCCTGCCCCTTCCGGCGGCTGCATATACTGCGTGACCGGTTCAGCTACGGAGAAGAACATCAGGTCGATGCCGATACCCGCAGCAAACAGCATTGCGGCCCAGCTCAGCAGGCTGAACTCGGGCTTGGACTGCTCTGGCCCAAGCTTCACCGAACCGAAGCGCGAGCAGGCGATGCAAACCACGAAGACAATATAGAGCGTCGCCGCCAGAAGATAGTACCAGCCAAAGGTCTTCGACACCCAGTTCAGCGTGTGCCCAATCCACTCGGCGGAAAAATCACGAAAGAAGATCGTCGTCAGGGAAAACAACAAAATCAGCCCGGCGGAAGTATAAAAAACGACCGGGTTGATTTTGTCTTTTTCTCTGTCTTGTGAAAGGTCTGTCATCCAGTATCCCCACTGTTTTTGTAACTATTAAAATCCAAATCCGCAACAATTAAGACACATTTTATATTGAACGTCCAATCAAAAAACGCTTTAATGTATTACCAACGCTGATGAATGGAGTGGCAACAATGCCCAAAGTGGGGATGCAGCCGATCCGGCGCAGGCAGCTTATTAACGCCACGCTGGAAGCAATAAATGAAGTGGGAATGCACGACGCAACCATCGCGCAGATCGCCCGTCGGGCGGGCGTTTCCACGGGGATCATCAGTCACTATTTCAAAGACAAAAACGGTCTGCTGGAAGCGACCATGCGCGACATCACCGGGCAGTTGCGCGATGCGGTATTAAGCCGCTTGCACGCCCTTCCGGACGGCAGCGCGGAGCAGCGATTACAGGCGATTGTCGGCGGCAATTTTGATGAAACCCAGATCAGCAGCGCGGCAATGAAAGCCTGGCTGGCCTTCTGGGCGAGCAGCATGCACCAGCCGATGCTCTACCGTCTGCAGCAGGTCAGCAGCCGCCGCCTGCTGTCGAACCTGGTGTACGAGTTCCGCCGCGAACTGCCGCGCGAGCAGGCGCAGGAAGCGGGCTACGGGCTGGCGGCACTGATCGACGGGCTTTGGCTGCGTGCCGCACTGAGCGGCAAACCGCTGGATAAAACGCTGGCCCAGTCGCTCACCAGCCACTTTATCAGCCAGCATTTACCGACCGAATAACCGAGGAGAAAGTATGTCCCGAATGGCAGAACAGCAGCTTTATATCAATGGTGGTTTTACACCCGCCACCAGCGGTCGCACCTTCGAGACCATCAACCCGGCCAACGGTGAAGTCCTGGCGAGCGTACAGGCCGCCGGGCGTGAAGACGTCGACCGCGCCGTGGAAAGCGCAACACGCGGGCAAAAAATCTGGGCGGCAATGACCGCCATGGAGCGCTCACGCATCCTGCGTCGCGCCGTGGATATCCTGCGCGAGCGTAACGACGCGCTGGCGAAGCTGGAAACCCTCGATACCGGTAAAGCGTATTCCGAAACCTCGACAGTGGACATCGTCACCGGCGCGGACGTGCTGGAGTATTACGCAGGGCTGATCCCGGCGCTGGAAGGCAGCCAGATCCCGCTGCGCGACACCTCATTCGTCTACACCCGCCGCGAGCCACTGGGCGTGGTGGCGGGCATCGGCGCGTGGAACTACCCGATCCAGATCGCCCTGTGGAAATCGGCCCCGGCGCTGGCGGCGGGCAACGCGATGATCTTCAAGCCGAGCGAAGTGACGCCGCTCACCGCCCTCAAGCTTGCCGAAATCTATACCGAAGCGGGTCTGCCGGACGGCGTGTTTAACGTCCTGCCAGGCGTAGGCGCGGAGACCGGCCAGTACCTGACCGAGCATCCGGGCATCGCGAAGGTCTCCTTTACCGGCGGCGTTGCCAGCGGCAAAAAGGTGATGGCCAACTCGGCGGCCTCGTCCCTGAAAGAGGTGACGATGGAGCTGGGCGGCAAATCGCCGCTGATTGTTTTCGACGATGCGGATCTGGATCTGGCGGCAGACATCGCCATGATGGCCAACTTCTTCAGCTCCGGTCAGGTCTGCACCAACGGCACCCGCGTGTTCGTGCCCGCGAAATTTAAGGCCACGTTTGAGCAGAAAATCGTTGAGCGCGTGGGCCGCATCCGCGCGGGGGATCTGTTTGCCGAAAACACCAACTTTGGCCCGATGGTCAGCTTCCCGCACCGCGACAGCGTGCTGCGCTACATCGCCAAAGGTAAAGAAGAAGGCGCGCGCGTGCTGTGCGGCGGCGACGTGCTGAAGGGCGAAGGGTTTGATAACGGCGCGTGGGTGGCCCCGACCGTGTTCACCGACTGCACCGACGAGATGACCATCGTGCGCGAAGAGATCTTCGGCCCGGTGATGTCCATCCTCACCTATGAAACCGATGAAGAAGCGATTCGCCGCGCCAACGATACCGACTACGGACTGGCGGCGGGTATCGTCACTGCCGATCTGAACCGCGCCCACGGCGCGATTCATCAGCTCGAAGCGGGCATCTGCTGGATCAACACCTGGGGTGAATCCGCCGCAGAGATGCCGGTGGGCGGTTACAAACACTCCGGCATTGGCCGCGAGAACGGCGTTATGACGCTGCAGAGCTACACCCAGGTGAAGTCCATCCAGGTTGAGATGGGTAAATTCCAGTCCATATTTTAACCGGGAGGTTTATTTGCAATTTGACTACATCATTATCGGCGCCGGCTCTGCCGGCAACGTACTGGCAACACGACTGACTGAAGATCCGAATACCACCGTGCTGCTGCTTGAGGCGGGCGGACCGGATTACCGCTTTGACTTCCGCACCCAGATGCCTGCCGCGCTGGCGTTCCCGCTGCAGGGCAAGCGCTACAACTGGGCGTATGAAACCGAGCCAGAGCCGTTTATGAACAACCGCCGCATGGAGTGCGGGCGCGGTAAAGGGCTGGGCGGTTCGTCGCTGATCAACGGCATGTGCTACATCCGCGGTAACGCGATGGATCTCGACCACTGGGCGAAAGAGCCGGGTCTGGAGCACTGGAGCTATCTTAACTGCCTGCCGTACTACCGCAAGGCAGAGACGCGCGACGTGGGCCCGAACGACTACCACGGCGGCGACGGTCCGGTGAGCGTTACCACCTCCAAACCGGGCGTGAACCCGCTGTTTGAGGCGATGGTGGAAGCGGGCGTGCAGGCGGGCTACCCGCGCACGGACGATCTCAACGGCTATCAGCAGGAAGGCTTCGGCCCGATGGACCGCACGGTCACGCCGAAGGGCCGACGCGCCAGCACCGCGCGCGGCTATCTGGACCAGGCAAAGCAACGCCCGAACCTGACCATCCGTACCCACGCCATGACCGACCGCATCCTCTTTGAAGGCAAGCGCGCGGTGGGCGTCGAGTGGCTGGAAGGCGAAAGCACGATTCCGTCGAAAGCGACGGCGAACAAAGAGGTGCTGCTGAGCGCAGGCGCCATTGCCTCCCCGCAGATCCTCCAGCGTTCCGGCGTGGGCAGCGCGGAGCTGCTGAAGCAGTTCGATATCCCGCTGGTGCACGACCTGCCCGGCGTGGGCGAAAACCTGCAGGATCACCTGGAGATGTACCTCCAGTACGAATGCAAAGAGCCGGTCTCCCTCTACCCTGCCCTGCAGTGGTGGAACCAGCCGAAGATTGGCGCTGAATGGCTGTTTGGCGGCACCGGCGTGGGGGCGAGCAACCACTTCGAAGCGGGCGGGTTTATCCGCAGCCGCGAGGAGTTCGCGTGGCCGAACATTCAGTACCACTTCCTGCCGGTGGCGATTAACTACAACGGTTCGAATGCGGTAAAAGAGCACGGCTTTCAGTGCCACGTCGGCTCCATGCGCTCGCCGAGCCGCGGCCACGTGCGCATCAAGTCGCGCGATCCGCATCAGCATCCGGCGATCCTGTTCAATTATATGTCCCACGAGCAGGACTGGCAGGAGTTCCGCGACGCGATCCGTATCACCCGTGAGATCATGCACCAGCCTGCGCTGGACAAGTACCGCGGTCGCGAGATCAGCCCGGGCGTCGAGTGCCAGACCGACGAACAGCTGGACGAGTTCGTGCGCAACCACGCCGAAACCGCCTTCCACCCGTGCGGTACCTGTAAGATGGGCTATGACGAGATGGCGGTTGTCGACGGCGAAGGCCGCGTTCACGGGCTGGAAGGGCTGCGCGTGGTGGATGCGTCGATCATGCCGCAGATCATCACCGGTAACCTGAACGCCACCACCATCATGATTGGCGAGAAGATTGCAGACGCCATTCGCGGGCGCGAACCGCTGGCGAAGAGCACGGCCGCGTATTATGTCGCGAACGGGGCGCCGGTTCGCCGCTGAGGGTGCCCCCTCCCCCTTACCCTCTCCCCACAGGGGAGAGGGAATAAACGTCTCCTAAATTTATTTTCATTTCCCTGCATCCAGTTTCCACCCTGCCTTCGTATATGGGTATGTGAGCAACTCCTTTGCTCCCCAATCCGAGGAATGATGATGAAAAAGCTAACCCGTGTTGCATTCGTAACCAGCGCTTTACTCTTCTGTGCAGGCGCATCAGCAGCCATGACGTCTGAGACCGTGATGGTAGGCGGAGCGGCAATGTTCCCGAGCAAAAATATTGTTGAAAACGCCGTGAACTCGAAAGATCACACAACTCTGGTGGCCGCTGTCAAAGCTGCCGGACTGGTGGATACGCTGCAGAGCAAAGGACCGTTCACCGTGTTTGCGCCGACCAATGCGGCGTTTGCAAAATTGCCCGCCGGCACGGTCGATAACCTGGTCAAACCCGAAAACAAAGCCCTGCTAACCAGCATCCTGACCTATCACGTGGTTGCCGGTAATTACGATATGAAAGCGCTGGAGCAGAAAATTAAACAGGGTGGTGGTCGCGCGGAGCTGAAGACCGTTAACGGTCAGCCGCTGTGGATCATGAGCAACGGCCTGCACAATATTCAGCTTAAGGATGGTCAGGGCAATGTGGCAAACATCAGCACCTACGACGTTCATCAAAAAAATGGCGTAATCGATGTCATTGATACCGTTCTGATGCCTAAGTAGTTGTCTATACTTCGGAAGTGTGCCGTTGCCTTTCGGGAAAAACATGGATAACGCGCTGGCTGAACAGCAGCAAAAATTAATGCAGGCGGTCGCGAAAGGCGATCGCCGTGCATTTGAACAACTCTACCGACTCACCTCGCCGCATCTGTTTGCCGTCGCGCTGCGCATGTTGCGTGACCGGGCATGGGCAGAAGAGATCCTTCACGACTGTTTTCTCACGGTCTGGAGTAAAGCCGAAACCTATAACGCCGCCCTCAGTTCCCCGATGACCTGGCTTACGCATATTGTTCGCAACCGCTGTATTGACTGGCTGCGTTGCGGGCAAACCCGGGCAGCCGACCGCGAGACGCCGTATACCGACGCGCTTCTGCCGAGCGAGAATGACGAGCAGAACAACTGGCACGACGATGTGCAGGCAGAACGGCTCAGGCATTGTCTCGAACATTTGAGTAGCGAGCAGCGCCAGAGCATTACGCTCGCCTACTATCAGGGGATGTCTCACAGCGATATTGCCGACTGGCTCCAGCAGCCTGTGGGCTCAGTGAAAAGCTGGATACGTCGCGCAATGGATCATCTCCGGGAGTGTGTGGGGCTATGAATAACGCAGAAAAACGCGACGACATGCTGGCAGCAGAATATGCCCTCGGCACCCTGCGGGGAGGCGCGCGGCTTCAGTTCCAGAAAAGGCTTGCCAATGAGCCCGCTCTGGCCGCCCGCGTAGCGTACTGGCAGGAAATGCTCAGCACGCTCGATAGCCATCTTGTCCCCATTCCTCCTCCTGAGTCGGTGTGGAAAAAAATTGCCCTCGAACTGCCGTCTAAACAGCCGTTGCGCAACCATCGACCTTACCTCGGCTGGATGGTGGCAGCCGGTCTTGCCGCCTTTAGCGTCGTGACGTGGTATTCCACCCGCGCGCCGACGCTCGCACCGCTGATGGTGCTCAACGATGCCCAACAGTACGGGCAGTGGGTCGTGAGTGCGGACAGCCGCCGTCAGCAGCTGAGTATTGCTCCTCTCGGACCTGCCGCCGTCCCGGCGCAGCACAGCCTGCAGCTTTGGCTGATTCCGACCGGACAGAACCCTGTCTCGCTGGGATTACTGCATAGCAACATACCGACGAAGGTGACCCTCAGGAATACAACGCTTCCTCCTGGCGCCACGATAGCGATAAGCCTTGAACCAGAGGGCGGATCACCCACAGGCTTGCCAACAGGCCCGGTGCTTTATAGTGGCAAAATCTAATCCTTAGGCCTTGTTCGCAGGGCCTCCAGCGTCACCCCATTTCTTTTTATACTATTCTCGCTTACATATAAGAAATAAACATTAGGCATACAATCCGTTTAAATATTAAAAATATGATATTGACAGAATCTTCCACACTCCATTAAGTTTTAAACAGCCATCATTTTATTTCCGATACACAATATATCAAAAATCCGCGTTAATGAATTTATCATTATTCATTAACACCTCCCTGCCTTTTATTTTTTGCATTACTCAACAGCGAGATAAGATCATGAATAACAGTGCAAACAACGTTGTCGTTATCACCGGCGCCAGCAGCGGCATCGGTCAGGCCATTGCCCTGTATTTAGCGAATAAGGCCTTTTCGCTGGTGCTGGTGGCGCGCCGCCTCGACAGAATTAATGCCCTGGTGGATCAGATTATCCAGCAGGGCGGCAAGGCGATTGCCGTGAAGGCCGATGTCACCCGTCAGGAAGAGGTTCAGGCCGCCATCGATGCCGCTGTGACGGCCTACCAGCGCGTGGACGTACTGATCAATAACGCCGGTTACATGGCGATAGCCCCCATCAGCGAGCGCAAAACCGACGAGTGGGACAAGATGATTGATACTAACCTGAAGGGCGTGCTGTACGGCATTGCCGCGGCGTTACCGGTGTTCCAGCGTCAGGGTAGCGGACACTTTATTAACGTGGCTTCCGTTGCGGGTATCAAAGTGCTTGCCCCCGGCGGCGTCGTTTACAGCGCCACTAAATTTGCCGTTCGCGCCCTGAGCGAAGGGTTACGTCAGGAGGCGGGGAAAACCATCCGCACGACGCTTATTTCCCCCGGCGCCGTCGAAAGCGAACTGCAGTTCGGCAGTTCTGATAAAGACAGCCTGGCGTTTTTGCACGAATTCTATAAGCAGGCTATTCCGGCTGACGCCATTGCCCGAGCCGTTTTATTTGCCATTGAACAGCCTGGCGACGTTGATATTAATGAAATTGTGGTTCGTCCGACGCAGGAAGAATTTTAGCATGCCTTAAATAACGCTAAATGAGGTGTCATCATGATTAAATCATTAACGTCTATATCAGATTGAAATATGCGGACGGGTGCCGATATTCTCCTTGAACTTCTGGAAAGAGAAGACGTAGAAAATATATTTGGCACTCCAGAAGAGCAGCGTGGTTGCCATTGCCGACGGCTATGCCAAAGCCTCCGGCAAAACGGGCTTTATCAATTTGTATACCGCCAGCGGTCCTGGTCACGCCATGGGTGTCCAGTCCGGAGAAACCAACCTGATTGAAATTGCCATTTCCTCAGAGTAATTATCCGTTCCAGCTGTACCCTACATACAAGACTTATAACCGAAATGCCTCAAGCCGCTGAATCTGCCGCCCTTCTGCGTCAAAATTCTCCGCAGCCAGCCAGGCGCACAGCTCCGCGTTTCTTTGCGGCCATTCGCCATCAATAATGGAGAGCATATCGCTGTCGCGGTTACGCCCTTTGCGCACAAGTTTCTGACGCAGGCGACCTTCCCAGACAAAACCCAGCCGCTCCGCCGCATTGCGCGAGGCAATGTTCATTGAATCGCATTTCCATTCCAGTCGACGGTACTTATGCTCAAAGGCATTTTTCAGCAGCAGCCACACCGCCTCGGTACCCAAACGCGTGCCCTTCATTTTGCGCGACCAGGTGACATGCCCGATTTCCACCGAGCCGAGAAACCGCTCAATCGCCATGTAGCTCACCAGTCCTACCGCCTGTTCAGTGCGTAAATCGATTACGGCAAAGGGCACCAGATCGTCATCCATCACCTTTCCCAGCACCCAGTGCGCAGTGGCCTCAACGCTTTCCGGCTGAGTGCTGGCAAGCCACGTCCAGTCACTGTCATCACCCAGCGCGTAGGCCTCGTATAAATCAGCCGAATGGCGATCGGTATCCAGCGGCTCTAGTCGGCAATACTGACCGGTAAGCGGGGTGCGGGTTAAGACCCGGGCGCATTTCCAGTCTGGAACGATATCGTTAACGGTTTGACCATGTTGATTGATTTCGGGCACGGCGGTGACTCCCTGAAAGGTAAGGAGTTTGTTATAGCAGGTTAAAAAGCGGACGAAAAGCAGCGCATTCTAATAGCCTTAGCGTATGCGTTATTCCCGGAAGGCATAAGCAAAGCTGAATTTCGACTTTGCGGAATGTCTTAGTCGACCTAACGTAGCGGAGCATAAAACAATCACAATAGAGTTATTTCAGGGATCGCTATGACAAAAAAACTGTTGCCGTTACTGGTGCTGGCCGCGCTCTCAAACGCAGTCCACGCCGCTACTCCGCCGAATACGCTGGTGGTTGCCCAGGGGCTTGATGACATCGTAAGCCTCGACCCGGCCGAAGCCAACGAGCTCTCCAGCATCCAGACCGTACCGAGCCTGTATCAGCGTCTGGTGCAACCGGACCGCGATAACCCGGAAAAAATCACGCCGATTCTGGCGGAAAGCTGGGAAGCCGACGCGGCAGCAAAAAACTTGACCATCAAGCTTAAGCCCGATGCGAAATTCGCTTCCGGAAACCCACTGCGCCCGGAAGACGTGATCTTCTCGTATACCCGCGCCGTGACGCTGAACAAATCCCCGGCGTTTATCCTCAACGTGCTGGGCTGGGACGCGAGCAACATCGCCAGCCAGCTGAAAAAAGTGGATGACCATACCCTCCAGCTTCACTGGACGGCGGACGTTAGCCCGTCGGTGGCGCTGAATATTCTCTCCACGCCGATTGCCTCCATCGTCGATGAAAAGCAGGTGGTGGCGAACGTGAAGGACAACGACTTCGGCAACGCCTGGCTGAAAATGCACTCGGCAGGCAGCGGCGCGTTCAAAATGCGCGTTTATCAGCCGCATCAGGCTATCGTGCTGGAAGCCAACGAATCGGCTCCCGGCGGCGCGCCGAAGCTTAAAAGCATCATCATTAAAAACGTTCCCGATCCGGCTTCCCGTCGCCTGCTGATCCAGCAGGGTGATGCCGACGTGGCGCGCGATTTGGGTGCAGACCAGATTAGCGCCCTGGAGGGCAAGCCGGGCGTGAAGGTGCTGAGCATTCCGTCCGCCGAGCAAAATTATCTGGTGTTTAACACCGGCAACAGCGCTAACCCACTGCTCAACAACCCGGCGTTCTGGGAGGCTTCACGCTGGCTGGTTGATTATGAAGGCATTACCAAAAACCTGCTGAAAGGCCAGTATTTTGTGCATCAGAGCTTCCTGCCGGTCGGTCTGCCGGGCGCGCTGGAAGCGAATCCATTCACGTTTGACCCGGCTAAGGCGAAAGAAATTCTCGCCAAAGCGGGCATTAAAGACGCGCACTTCACGCTGGACGTGGAGAACAAGCCGCCGTTTATCACCATCGCCCAGTCCATGCAGGCGAGCTTTGCTCAGGGGGGCGTGAAGGTCGATCTGCTGCCCGCTGCCGGGAGCCAGGTCTATGCCCGCGTGCGCGCAAAGCAGCATCAGGCGGCGATTCGTCTGTGGATCCCGGACTACTTTGATGCGCACTCTAACGCCAGCGCCTTTGCGTGGAACGATGGCAAATCCAGTACCGTAGCCGGTCTGAACAGCTGGAAAATTTCCGAGCTTAACAAAGCCACGCTGGCGGCGGTTGCCGAGCCGGATCCGGCGAAACGTCTGGATCTGTACAAGAAAATGCAGGAACAGCTGCAACATAGCTCGCCGTATGTGTTCGTCGATCAGGGCAAAACCCAGATCGTGGTGCGCGATAACGTGAAGGGATATCAGCAGGGCTTGAACGCGGACATGGTCTGGTACGATCGCGTCACGAAGTAGCCTTTGTTGCCGGGTGGCGCTGCGCTTACCCGGCCTGTGTTCTCGGTTTTGTAGGCCGGGTAAGGCGAAGCCGCCACCCGGCATGAAGAGATTTCCCATGCCACATCTTTCCACCCGCGTGCTTCAGGCTCTGCTGACTCTGCTGCTCACGCTTTTCGGGCTGCTGCTCGTCACGTTTGCGCTCTCGGCATTTTCTCCGGTCGATCGCGTGCTGCAGATCGTCGGCGATCACGCCAGCCAGTCCACCTACGATCAGGTTCGCCACCAGCTCGGGTTAGATCGCCCCCTGCCCGTGCAGTTCTGGCACTACCTGCAAGACCTTGCCCACGGTGATCTGGGCACTGCCAGCGCCACCGGCCAGCCGGTGTTGCAGGACTTGCTGCACGCTTTTCCCGCCACGCTCGAACTGGCTACGCTGGCCTTAATCATCGGCGCCGTGCTCGGCGTGATTGCCGGGGTGCTGTGCGCCCGCTATGCCGGTTCGCCGCTTGATTTAACGCTCAGAACGCTCACCCTGCTCGGCAACTCGGTGCCGATTTTCTGGCTTGGCCTGCTGATGCTGGCCCTGTTCTACGCGAAGCTGCAGTGGAGCGCGGGTCCCGGCAGGCTGGATGACATCTGGCAGTTCACCGTAGAACCACGCACCGGCTTTGCGCTGGTGGATACCTGGCTTTCTGGCGATCGCGAGGCGTTTCGCAACGCCCTCAGCCACCTTGTGCTGCCGGTGCTGCTGCTGGCCTACACCAGCATGCTGGAAGGTGCGGTATTAACGGAAACCGTCTTCTCCTGGCCAGGCATCGGACGCTACCTCACCACCGCCCTGTTCGCCGGAGACACTACCGCCGTCATGGGCGGCACGCTGCTGATTGGCATCTGTTTTGTGCTGATCAATAACCTTACCGACCTGCTTGTGCAGGCAACCGATCCCAGGGTGCGCTGATGCCGTTTTATCTCTTTATACGTCGCCTGCGCCGTTCGCCTGCCGCCTTTTGCGGGTTGATTGCCATCGTGCTGCTGATGGTGATCGCCCTGTTCGCCCCCTGGCTTGCACCGGTTGACCCGAACTGGCAGGATGCCGCCTCGCGCCTGCAGGCACCGAATAGCCAGCACTGGCTCGGCACCGACAGCTACGGGCGCGACCTGCTCTCGCGCCTGATTTACGGTACCCGTCCGGCGCTCGGGCTGGTGGCCTTAGTGACGGTCATTACCCTGCCCACCGGGCTGCTGGTGGGGATCCTGTCCGGCTACTACGGCGGCTGGATGGAGCGCCTCCTGATGCGCTTTACCGACGTGGTGATGTCGATGCCGCGCCTCATCCTTGCGTTCGCGTTTGTGGCGATGCTGGGCCCAGGGCTGGTCAACGGCGCGCTGGCGCTGGCCTTAACCACCTGGCCTGCTTATGCACGTCAGGCGCGAAGTGAAATTCAGCGTCTGCGCCACAGCGATTATCTGGCTGCTGCCGAGATGATGGGAATTCGCGGCCCGCGCCTGCTGGTCGGCCATATTCTGCCGCTGTGTCTGCCGTCTGCAATTGTGCGGCTGGCGCTGGATCTGGCCGGCATTATTCTGGCCGCCGCCGGGCTCGGTTTCCTCGGCCTTGGCGCCCGTCCGCCAATGGCTGAATGGGGGGCAATGATTGCTGACGGCATGCAGGTGATTTTCGACCAGTGGTGGATCGCCGCCATTCCCGGCGGAGCCATTCTGTTTGCCAGCCTGGCCTTTAACCTGCTAGGCGATGGCCTGCGTGACGTACTGGAGCCGCAACATGACTGAACACCGCGTTATCGTCGATGCGCTGAATATCGACTACCCCGCCGCACGCGTGGTCAACAACCTGAGCTTTACGCTTGGCAACGAGCGTCTGGCGCTGGTGGGTGAATCCGGCTCGGGTAAATCGATGTCTGCCCGCGCCCTGATGGGGCTGGTACGTAAGCCCGGCATGGTGAGCGCCCGGCAACTTAACGTGCTGGGCAACGATCTGCTGACCCTGAACGCCCGCCGCTGGCAAGCGCTGCGCGGCAACGGGATTGCGATGGTTTTGCAGGACCCGCGCTACGCGCTCAATCCGGTGAAAAGCGTTGCCGCCCAGCTTGACGAGGCGCTCACGCTGCATCAGCGCCTGCCCCGTTCAGAACGCGTGGCGCGCATTCACGACATCATTCGCGCTGTCGGACTGAGCGAACATGTGCTTCAGCGTTATCCCGGCGAACTTTCCGGCGGCATGGGCCAGCGGGTGATGATTGCGATTGCGCTCATCAACAACCCGCAGGTGCTGATTGCCGACGAACCGACCTCAGCGCTGGACGCTCGCCTGCGCAACCAGATCCTCGAACTGCTGGTGCAGCAGTGTGAAGCGCGCCAGATGGCGATGCTGTTAATCAGCCATGACCTGCCGCTGGTGGCGGAACACTGCGACCGCGTGCTGGTGATGTATCAGGGCGAAAAGGTTGATGAGATGGCGGCAAGCCAACTCCCTCAGGCAACGCATCCGTATACGCGCACCCTGTGGACCTGCAGGCCAAATGCCAATACCTTTGGGCAGATGCTGCCGACGCTCGACCGTTCGCAGCCGTGGAAGGAGGCGAACGATGGCGCTCGTTGAGGTTAACCAGGTTCAGGTCACCTTCGGGGAAAAGACGGCGGTCTCTGCCGCCAGCTTTACCATCGCGAAAGGCGAAACCTTCAGCCTGATCGGGGAATCTGGCTGCGGGAAATCGACCCTTCTGCGCGTGCTGGCGGGGCTGCAGCGCGAGTGGCGCGGGAACATTACGCTACTGGGAGAGACGTTAACGCCCGGGCGACGTTTTCAAGGCACGCTGCGTCGCAACGTGCAGATGGTGTTTCAGGATCCGTGGGCGTCATTGCACCCGAACCACACCATTGCACGCACGCTGTCGGAGCCGTTGAACATCCATGGCGAAACGCAGATTGCGGAAAAGGTGGCGGATGCGCTTAAACAGGTGGGCCTGTCTGCCGATGCGGGGAAACGTTATCCGCACCAGCTTTCCGGCGGCCAGCGTCAGCGCGTGGCGATTGCCCGTGCGCTGCTGTTGCGCCCGCAGCTTCTGCTGCTGGATGAACCGACCTCGGCACTGGATATGTCCGTGCAGGCGGAAATTCTGAACCTGCTCAACCGCCTGAAAGCCGCCCACGACATGACCTATCTGCTGGTGAGCCACGATGCGGACGTGATTGCCCATATGTCCGACCGGGCGGCATTTATGGCACACGGGGAGATCCAGAAGGTGTTTGATCGGGAGGCGATGTTACGGGGCGAGCACAGGATGGGGTAAACGGGTGCGGCTGTGCCCGGTGGCGCGATGCTTACCGGGCCTACGTTTCGTGCCGCGTTGAGGGTTTTTCGTAGGCCGGGTAAGGCATCGCCGCCACCCGGCAACAAATCACTTCAGCAGCTTGACCGTAGCGTCAATGTCAATTTCATCTTCGGTAAAGATCAGCGTCGTGTTCTGGAAGGTCGTGATCGCCAGCTTCTTCACGGTGCGCATTTCACCCGATTTTACCTCGGATTTTGGCTTAATGCTGTTCATCAGCAGACCCACCGACAGCACTGCGTTTTCTTTGTCGATTTTGGTTTCAACCGGCTCTTCTTCGCTGAACACCACGAAGGATTTGATCGAGGTGAGCTTCACGCGCTCGCCCGCAATATAGAGGTGTTTACTCTCGGGGATCACCTTCACCGCATAGGCGGAAAGGCCTTTATTATTCGTCGTCGGTTCGAACGTCACCGCCGCATCTTTCTTAATCAGATCAGGGTTGGCGACCTTAATCACATGAAAATAGCGGTTATCGCCGTTTTCATCTTTGATAAATCCAAAGCCTTTATCTTTAAACCACGTTGTGATTGTTCCGTTCATCGCTGTTACCGCCTGTCAGATCGTAATGACTAAAGTTTTGCAGCGCGCAGTGTAATGCACAATGGCTAAGGAGACAAAAAAAAGCCCCTGCACGGGGGCAGGGGAAAACTCATGTCAGAGCTTTTACCCTAAATAATTCGAGTTGCATGAAGGCGGCGACGCAGCGAATCCCCAGGAGCGTACATCAGTACGTGACTGGGGTGAGCGAGGAAAGCCAACGCACAGGCAACTTGAAGTATGACGGGTATATTAGTATTTAGTTGAACACCATCCCACCATCAATCAATAAGGATTGCCCGGTCATGTAATCAGAATCCGGCCCGGCGAGGTATGAAACGCAGGCGGCGACATCTTCCGGCTCGGACAAACGACCCAGCGTGATGCGTTTGGCAAAAGTTTCCGTCCCGTAGCCAAGCGGTTTGCCCGCCGCCTCGGAGACCTGACGGTCGATTTCTGCCCACATCGGCGTTTTGACGATGCCCGGGCAATAGGCGTTAACGGTGATGCCCAGCGGAGCAAGGTCTCGCGCTGCGGTCTGGGTTAAGCCGCGAACCGCGAACTTGCTGGAGCTGTACACGGCCAGTTCCGGGTTGCCGGTGTGGCCTGCCTGGGAGCAGGCGTTGATGATCTTCCCGCCGTGCCCCTCTTTGCGGAACGCGTCGATGGAAGCCTGAATACCCCAGATCACCCCTTTCACGTTGATGTTGTAGACCTTGTCGACAATCTCTGGAGTGATGGATTCGATAGGCGTGGACGGCGCAATCCCGGCGTTATTAACGATGACGTTAAATCCGCCCAGCGCGGTGCGCGCTTTTTCCACCGCCGCAAACACCTGCTCGCGGTCAGAGACATCCACCTTCACGGCGACAGCCTTGCCGCCGTTGCGGATGATTTCATCGGCGACGGCTCTTGCCGTCTCATCGTTATAGTCGGCAATGGCAACGGCAAAGCCATCCTTCACCAGGCGCAGCGCAATCGCTTTACCAATCCCCTGGCCTGAGCCGGTTACGAGAGCAACTTTTTGCATTTCTCTGTCCTTATATTGAGTCACAAAATCTGGCTGAGATGGAGCTGGCCCATCAGCAGCGGGTTATCGCTGTAGTCGACGGGAATGGCCACCACGGCCGGGCCATCGACATCCATCGCCGCGCGCAGCGTCGGTTCGAGCGCTTCAGCACTCTCCACGGCAAAGCCTTTCGCGCCGAAGGCATCGGCATAGACTTTGAAATCGACCGGGCCGAACTCGACGCCGGAAAGGCGCTGGTATTTTTTCTCTTCCTGGATCGCCACCATGTTGTAGGCGTTATCCACCCAGATGATGTGCAGCACGTTGGCGTTGAGGCGCACCGCGGTTTCCAGCTCCATGCTCGACTGCAGGAAGCCACCGTCACCGGAGACCGATACCACCTTGCGGCCCGGGTTCACCAGCCAGGCACCAATCGCCCACGGCAGGGCAACGCCCATGGTTTGCTGGCCGTTGGAGATCATCACCTGACGCGCGCGGAAGCTGTAGAGGTAGCGGGCGATCCAGATGTGGAAGCTGCCCATATCCACGGTCAGGGTCACGTCGTTATTGACGATGTCCTGCATGGCGCGCACGATGCGCAGCGGGTGCAGAGCAAACTGGTTGAGCGAGGCGCCGCGACGATCGAGCAGATCCCGCTGATGCTGACGATCGACCAGGATTTCAGAGGCGCGCTGGCTCAGCTCCAGCTTATGCTCGATCCGGCTGGCAAGCAGGTTCAGCGTTCCGGCGATATCCCCCACCAGCTCAAGATCCGGCACGTAGTTACGCTCTTCATAGGCAGGCAGCACGTCAATATGCACCAGCGTGGCGTCGCCGCTGTTCCACATAGACGGCTCGTACTCCACCGGGCTGTAGCCGATGCAGATAATCAGATCCGCCAGATGCAGTAGTCGGTCGCCCGCCTGGTTATTGAACAGGCCGACGCGTCCGGCAAAGCGGGTAAAGTTCTCCTGGTTCACCGCCCCGGCGGCCTGATAGGTGCTGGTGACAGGGATACGGCTTTTCTCCAGCAGCTTACGCAGGGCATCGCTGTTCGCGGGCTGGCTGGCCATCAGGCCAAGTAAAATGACCGGGTTTTTAGCGTTTTCGATAAGCTTCGCAACGTCGTTAATCACAGACTCCGGTGCCGGACCCATCAGCGCCGCACCGCTGGCGGGTAAAATCGCCCCCGTCGCAGGCTGGTCGACGATATCCTGCGGCAGGCTGACGAACGCGCCCCCCGGCCTGCCGTGCTCGGCAGCGCGAAACGCGTTCGATACCACCTCGGCAATCGCGTCCGGCGAGCTGACTTCGACGGCATATTTGGTCACCGGGCTGAACATGGCGACGGTGTCCATGCTCTGGTGCACCAGCTTCGCTTTATCCGCGCGTTTGACCGCCCCGCCCAGGGCGACCACCGGGTCGCCCTCGCTGTTGGCGGTGGCAATGCCGGTGATCAGATTGGAACAGCCGGGACCGGAGGTCACCAGCGCCACCCCGGCTTTACCGGTCAACCGCCCTACCGCTGCCGCCATAAACGCCGCATTCGCTTCGTGACGCACGGGAATGATCTCGATGGAGGAGTCCAGCAGGGAGTCAAACACTTTGTCGATTTTCGCCCCCGGGATCCCGAACACCTGCTTCACGCCCTGCGCTTCCAGCTGGCCGACAACCATATCGGCGCCATGCGCCCACTGACGTGACTGTTTCTCACTGTTCACGGTAGTTCTCCTGTTAGTTTTCGACGGAACGGATCGCTGCATCCAGATTGCTGGGGTGAAGGTTGGCCTGTAAAAATGCGCTGTCGGCGGGCAGGTCAATCATGAGCTTGTGAATTTCGCCGAAGGTGAGCACACCGCTCTCAAGCTGATAGTCGAGCAGGTGTCCCCCGCCCTGACGGTCGTCAGTAATAAAATGCTCGTGATAACCGGCCACGTTAATGCCCTGCATATGCTGCGGGGTGCGGAACCCGACCAGCACGCCCTCGCGCTGGTTGAAGCGGAACACCGGCTGGTCATCCAGCACGTCGGTCATCGCCCGGTACGGCGGCGTCTGGCGCGGTACGGTGCGGGTGTGGGCGTGGCGGAAATTACCGTCGATACGCAACGCACAGAACAGGTTATCGGACGGGATTTGCTGGTCGATCACATCGTGGATCTGCTGACGGCTGACCGGCGTATCAAAGGTTTTACGGTACTGCGGTTGAAACCAGGTCATCACCGCGAACGGCGTTTTCTGCTCCGGCTTCGCGGCCCGGGCGCTGCCGTCGGCACGCAGCTGGTATACCTGGCTGCTGAAGGCAATCATTTCGCCATCCAGTTCGTTGAACGTACCCAGGCCAAAATCACCGTGTGCCAGCAGATCGGCGATGGTGGTCTCACCTTCGTATACGCCGCTTAGCAGGGCGCTCATTAGCGATGTTTGATAGATCACGCTGTCAGGATGCTGGGCGGAGAACCCACGCAGGGTCTCGCACAAGCTGGCCTCACAGTCGCAGGCAGATGAATGCATCATCATGCTCGTCCTCTTCAACTTTATTTAGAAAGGTTAAATAAATGTTGACCCGATTCAGCAGAGAGTTCCAATATAGAAACCATGCTGGTTTGAGACGTTTTAGATATGGAACTTCGTTATCTGCGGTATTTTGTCGCGGTTGCACGCGAGCGACACTTCACCAAAGCAGCCAAAGCGCTGGGCATTTCACAGCCACCTCTGAGTCAGCAGATCAAACGGCTCGAAGAGGAAGTGGGCACCCCGCTGTTCAGGCGTCTGACGCGAGGCGTAGAGCTGACCGAGGCGGGAGAAGCCTTCTATGAGGACGCCTGTAAGATCCTGGCGCTGAGCGACGCCGCGCTGGAGAAAGCGCGCGGCATCGCGCGCGGACTGAACGGCAGCCTGTCGATAGGCATCACCAGCTCCGACGCTTTTCATCCTCAGATTTTCGCGCTAATCCGTCAGTTTCAGGTGCAGAACATGGCGGTGCAGGTTCATCAGGTAGAAGCGAATATGTCGTCGCTGACGACGATGCTGGCGGACGGTGAACTGGATATCGCCTTCGTGCGCCTGCCGTGCGAAAGCAGCAAGATGTTTGAAATCAAAATTCTCGACCGCGAGCCGATGGTGGTGGCGCTGCATCGCGACCATCCGCTGGCGGAGAGCGATTCGCTGGCCTTAGAGCAGCTGCGGGATACACCGGTGGTGCTGTTCCCGCAGGAGGTCGCGCCGGGATTGTATGACAGGGTTTACAGCTACTGCGAGCGGGCCGGAATCGACGTGCAGCACGCGCTGCAGGCGTCACAGCTTTCATCTTCGCTGAGCATGGTTTCCGCGGGCGGCGGATTCGCGCTGGTGCCAAAATCGATGGCGGCCATTTCTCCACCGAATGTCACCTATCATGCGTTGAACTCACCGGAACTTTATACCGATATCGCGCTCTGCTGGCGTCGGTTTGAGCGTTCGCGGACGGTGAAGCGGTTTTTGACGATGATGAGTGAGGGGTAGCGGCAGCGCGGCTGTGCCCGGCGGCGCTGCGCTTGCACGGGCCTACGGTTCGTGTCGGGGTGGGGTATTTTGGTTTTTGGTTTTGTAGGCCGGGTAAGGCGTAGCCGCCACCCGGCAATGCCCTTCTGGAAGCCGCCTCGCAAACCTGCAAGCAACCTTATGTAATTCATGGGCATCCCCTTTTCATCCCTTCTTCACGGTCGTAAAGTGCCTGCGTTGCGGCACATCCGTAACCGGGCGTAGGAACCCGTTAGCATAACATGACGTTTTTTTGCACATAGAGGATGCTAAATGGCGACTACCCCTGGATTTTCTTATGCGCTTTCTGAAGAAAGTGTTGTTCATCATCTCATCAATAACCCAATTCCCGATTCTGTGGATCTTTTCGCACTGGCAGATGCTTGTGCCGCCTATGTGAGCGTGCTTGTTGAAACTGACGACTCGGTAACGTTTGCCACGCTCTGTAAGCGATTGCTGGCTGCGCTTAAGCAACTACGGGAATGCTGTGAAGCTGAACTTCCAACGTATCTCGTTGAACAGTTGATTGCGGGAGAAAAGATTAACTCCTGCGTGCCGGACTGCTGGCAGGAGACGACGCTACAGGTGGACTATGCCGTGGCGTTAACGCTGGCGGTTATGGGTGGGACGTTGCCTGCGAACGTGGCGAAAGAACTCACAGGGCTACTGCATGATATGGTCTGGCTGCTGGCGGAGTTTGTGAAAGAGCCTTATATTACGGCGCACTGAGGCAGGTGATGAAGGGCCGGGTTCTGCTTGATGAAAAACAGGATGTCGTCCTTACGCAAAATGCAATTTTGTTTGTTGAATGTCTGATAAGAGCGAGGAGCGGATATAACTGTCAATGTATTCGCCAGTTACTCCCACGTAAAGTGTGCTTAAATCAAAAGGATCCATCTAATAAAGCATATTGATGGCATGATTCGTTAGGAGATAAAGTTGATAATTCAAACAAATCGATTGTACCTTCGGCCTGTAATCTCATCAGATGTAAACGATCTATTCAAAATTTACGGTGATCCCGCTACTAACACGTTTAATCCTGCGGGACCATATCCGGACATTGGTCATGCACAAATGGTTATGAATCGCTGGCTCGACCATTGGCAAGCTCATGGGTTTGGAAACTGGGCAATTTCACTTCTTACTAATCCTGATCAAATTATCGGTTTTGGCGGGCTGGGGATTCGTAATTATGACGATATTGTTATCAATAATCTTGGATATCGCTTATCTACAGAGGCTTGGGGTAAAGGCCTGGCCACAGAATTTGCCCTATACGCGATAAAATTTGGATTTGATAGTATTAAATTAACCGAGATTTCAGCTGTTGTTCGAGAGAGTCATATGGCGTCACAGAAAGTGCTCCAGAAGTCGGGGTTAAAATATGTCAAAGAGATTCATGATGTTAAAGATGCACCTCCAAGCCTTCTGTATTCGATATCAGTGAATGAGTGGTTAAGACACTCAGAAGTGAACGCATCCGTTTAACATTCACTTTCTGATGCATTAGAGGATTTAACATACAGATATGGACTTGTCCGCTTCTGGCACAAAGCGGGCATATCTTTCACAGTCACCTCATACTGTGTTTGTACTCACGCCACCAGACAATTTCCAAATCAAGCAGTCGCCGCAAACGATCTTTATCGGGTACTAAAAATGGAGCACTACCGACACCAGACTATATGCGAAAGCGCTTCTCCAACCTGGACAGGATGAAGTATCGGGAAAACGGGCAGGTCATCGATATAGGTGGCTGGCCTTTACGGATAATGTTTTTGCTGATTTTGAGCGGGGAAAGATCGTCATCAAACACATCAGCACACACGCAGAGTGTGACAAGCTCACGGACCTCTACCGCAGAACGAAAGAATGAATTATGCAGCAGCCATCAAAGCGGCAAATGATCTGACAAACGAGCTCCCTTTCCTGGGATCAAGCCCGTCGCGACAAGATTATGAGGATGCGCTGACACTTGTGGAGTATCTAATTGAGCATGACCCCGATAGCCCGCTGGTAGAATTGCTCACCGCCAAAATCGATAAATACAAAAACGAGTCTGCGGAGTTTGCAGAATTTAACGCGCGCTTTGCCAGCATTCCATCTGGAGTTGCACAGCTGAGAACGCTGATGGATCAGTACCAACTTACTCAGGGCGACTTTGAGAATGAGATTGGCAAGAAGTCTCTGGTGAGTCGGATCCTCAACGGGCAGCGCACGTTAACGCTGGATCATATGCGCGCGCTGGCGAAGCATTTTGGATTGCCAGTGAGCGCGTTTGTGGGGAATTGAGCGAAAGCAGGTTAAGGTGACAGGGAATTAATGATGACATCGTAACGCTTCCCACTCCCTTTTCCTGGTAATTGCCTGCGGCACACCATCTGTTACTCTGCCTGAACTCAAGGAGTGACAAGGATAAGCGATGCTGAACCCAGGATTCGTTACCCGCAAAGCGCTTGCTAACTGGCAGGATGTTCCCGCTTTTCTCCCCCACTTCCAGTTTTATGAAAAACACCAAACGGTCATCCACACTTGTCACCCTGAAAATATTCTGCCGTTGATTGCAAACTTTGACATCCGTCAGGATGCCGTGATTCGGCGGTTAATGTCCTTGCGGCAAATACCGAAAAAATTATTACGGAATAAACAGGCCGGGTCGATGAGCAACTTTGGGTTGCACAGTTTTACCCTTTTGACCCAATCAGCGTCAGAGATCTGTTACGGGTTAAGAGGACAATTCTGGCGTACAGATTTCAACCTTGAAAACATGCCAGATGCCAGCGCTTTTCAGACGCCAGTCGCTGCGGGTAAAGCAAAGCTGCTGCTGCGCTATCAGGTAACGGAACGCGCACCAGGCCAACATGAGCTCTCCACGGAAACCTTTGTTTATTGTCCCGACAGAAGCACTCAGCTAAAAATGACAGCTTACTGGCTGGTCATTCGGGCAGGCAGCGGCTGGATCCGTAAAAGAACGCTGAAGGCAGTTAAGTCGAATATTGAAGGGCTGGAGTGAGATGCTAACGAAAACGTTACAGCGTTAATCAGCAACGCTAATGCCATTTGGTCTCAAACCGCCAGCTGATTGTAAATAACCTTCTTATACGTTGAGCTCATCACAGATGGCATGTATCGTTTGCGCCTTAAGCCAATTGTGTACAATACGTTATGGAAGATACTGATAATGGATTTTAGATTTAGATTAATTACAGCAGAAGATCGCCCTTTTATGGTGCAGATGCTTTATGAGGCAACGATAGCCTCTGAACAAACATTTGACATAGATAATATTGAAATTTTCCCCATTCATATGCATATATAGAAAATTTCCCTGAGGCGGGCGAGGTGGGTATTATTGCGGAATCCACAGACGGAACTCCAGCAGGGGCTGCCTGGCTCAGGAATTTCCCCGAAGGGGACAAACCTGGGATTTCGGGTCCTGAGTTAACGATTGCTATTGCTCCGTCATATCGCCGACAACACCTGGCTAAACGTATAATGGCGCAACTTTATCAGGCAGCCAATGCGTTAAATATTAAAACGCTGAAGCTGGGTGTTTATCAAAAAAAATGTGCCTGCCCTTGCGTTTTATAAAAACGATGGCTGGGAGCCAGATGTTATCTTTGGCGATTACGTGATGATGAAGCGCGCTATTTAATCGGCGCTTATTAAAAAGAATTCCGTCGAGGTAATGCCCACTGTCGAGCACGACCCCGACATTAACGCTGGAGCATATGCGCGAGCTGGCGAAGCGTTTTTGCGTGCCGGTGAATGCGTTTATGGGAATTGATGAGGGTGATATTTTTCTATATTAAGAAAAAAGTGAAGCAGCCAAGCTAGCGATATCGAGGCTAAAACCTTACGGTAATTGTAGCGGCACATCACTGCCTTCAAACACTTCCTTCAAACACTTTCCAAGCGATTTAGAATCTTTTGCAGCAGGAATGACCACGTGATATTCGCTGATGCCAATTTTTTTTGCAGCATCATCATTAAGCACGATCACAAGTTTGTCATCTGTGAGTTGTACGGAACGAATAGAGTCTGTTAACTCATATTCCGTTGACTCACTCTGGAATCCAATGCATTCGTTAACGGATAATTCATCTTCATCGAATCGTCCGATAATGATAAATTTTTTTGGATCATGGCTGTCATCCCCTATTCCGATGGTGAGAACATCATTTTCTTCAGCGCAGTTAATACACGTTGCAACAAGATTTTTAATTATACTCATCATTTATCCTTATCATGAATCGTTTTACTCCTGGCAGATTTTTACCGAAAACCTGAAATTCATTAATATAGTTGCAACCGAAAATTGCATCCGCACAAATATTTTTAATATTGCTCTTTTAAAAGGCAAATTATATATTTCCAGCATAGCGAAGCGGCTGTTGCTGCTGTAATATTTACTACACCAGCTACGCCCACCTTACGTCAATGGATGGGCTTCGTCAGGATCACCGCAAGTACTCCTTTATTAAAAATCAAGATCGACGTTAATCACACCTGATGTTTCTATTTTATCATCCTGAACAGTAAGCATATCAACAAACTCATCGAAGGAGTTTGCTATTTTTGTCAGACCGGAAATCACGGCTGAATCATTGAATATTGGATCAGACTCGTGATCCCAAAACCAAATCTCTCCCGACATACCTCCCTTGAGACAAAGACAAATTTGATTATCACCAGACGAGGCTCCTATCGGTAACCATTGATCGCGAAAATCATTCCAGTATGTATCAGCCATTTCAAAGACAGTATATTCTTTACCCGATTCTGCAAGACCGTATAAAGACTCAAGCGTATCAGTTCCTTGCTCATCAGACCATGGAGATGGTTGTAACGCTTTGAAAACAACATTTACATCAAAAAGAACAGAAACGCCAAAATGAAGTAAATAGGCACGATAAGTTTCAGGAATTGGCCCTGTGGATGCTTCTAATGTATTTAAAGTCTTTTTCAGTTCATCTAATGGTAATTGTGTCGATTTCGCTCCAAAGCGCTCTAATTTATTCAACAATGTTCTTTCCTCCATATATCTGATTCGTAGCCAACAGGGGCACATTGGCATGAAGATCTCTCGGCAGAAGAATTATGTTATTCGCAATCAGATGATTGTGGAGTGTGCATCTTTTCCCTTAACAAATTCTGAGCCCCTTTCTGTGTAATGCCTTTTTCCTATGCAATGGCATTATTACCAATGGTAAAATACAAGCATACCTGACATTCTTTTTATTACTGTTTATCTATTTACTAACATCTAAATGTAAAAAAATAAGCCATGATCATATTCTGATTATGGCTTTATTTTGAAATATCATAAATCAACAGTTACATTCATTCCTGCATCAAGAGATGTTTCACAAATTTTCTTGTAAAATTCCGTAAAGCTATTAGTAATTTTATAGATATTGCCGCACTCATTTTGCTCAGCGATCTCAAACTCTTGGATATCATCCTCAGCATGTAGATGTGTTCTGTCCCAATAATACACACCTTGGCTTTCACTGCCATTTAATATAAGGTAAAAATTACCTCCAGGATCATCACCAATAATTAACTTATCATCAATAAAATCAAGTTCACTTAAAAAATTTTCATTTTGACGAAAAATGTCGTGGTTTGGATTTTTCATATTTATTCCAAAAAGGGCATAAAAGGCGATTACCCCTTCATCGACACCTTCATACTCTAACTCACAAAAATCCGGAGATTTTACAACAAAGCCATTTTTCAACTTGAGGAATTCTTTATAATCTTCAGGTAAACTGAATTTGAATATACCCTCCATAAGTTTAATTTCATCTTTATTTGCAGGTTTACCGCATGAAATAGGCATAAGCTCTCCTTGTTAAGGTCATGACTTCTTGATCTTAGATACGCAACCTCTGTTATGGAAAAATTGATTGTAGTAATTAAAGCCGGAACTTAATGGTTTCCGGCATATTCCATTCATTTATCTAAATCAAAAAACATGTATCCTAGCGATAAAAATAATCATAGAATGCATCGAAGTTTTCATTACCGATAAGAGGCATAATTCTTTTCCGCAACTCATCAATAAAATCATCTTTTACTTCATCATTATCATCTGCTATATCAAAGATATCGTATTGACCATATACCACATCAATAAGCTCTGCTAAAGAAAATATGAAACCAGAGAGACTACCAGCTATCTGAAACGGTTCAACTACATTATAACTTGCATAAGCAGAGGTATTCCCTTCATCGATAACCGCAATTATAGGTTTACCTCCACCTAAATCATCGCCAATAACAAGGTAATTCTCTGGTAAGTATTCATAACCACTTTGAGCCTTTAAGAGCTCACTGACTGAGTGAAGTTTAATTGGCGTGAAGCCTGTTTCAATCTTTAATTTTTCAGGATTATAATTTTCATATAAAAATTCCACCTCTGTCGAACGAGGTAAGTTGGACGGGAAGGCATTGTCCAGATCATTGACGGTGCTGAAAATCCCTGAAAGCGAGTATTTATTGCAAATGAAAATAAGTTGTTTTAATGCTTTTTCAATCTCATTAATAATAGTATCAGACGCATCCATAAATATAGCCCTCAGTAATAACTAATTAAATTAAAATTTTTTTTATAGAACTAATTAAAAAATAAGAAAGTAAATGCAATCTGAATAAAAAACAACCTGTATAATATCAGCCGAAAATAATTAATATTAATCCAGCTTTTATTAATCACTTATCTTTACGAGCACTGCCAAAAACCAGCCACGATATTCCCGCCAGATATATTTTTATACAAATACAAAGCACCGTAACCAAAGATGTAATCACCATCAAGCAATGCATCTGGATAATAATCTTCATCTATCTGCATGAAAAATTCATAACCATCTTTTTGCAAAGCATCAAAATAATAATCTTCCGATTGTATTAACCTTGCATCTTCGGTTTTAGTGATAAAGTCAAACTCTTCACTTTCAACCTTATCATACCCAACAACAACTGCCTTATTAATGTGTTTTATCGTAAATACATAATTATTGCTTTCATCAGAAAACGGATGCGTAAAAACTTTTACTGAACAATTGGGGTAGATATTGTTATCAATCATATCCTCATGCCCTTCAGGAATAAGTATCGTAATATACTCATGTCCATCATCAGGATTCTGAACTGTCAAATAAAACTTATGCCCCTGAATATCACCTAGTTTATCTAAAAAGAATTCAGGGACATTTCCACCTATCCGCCCAATGACATTACCATCAGAAAAGATACTTATTTTAGAGATCAGGTTATCTTTAATCATTTCTTCAACTCACCCCCATAAAAAGTACATTTTCTCTTTCCTAATTCCCATAACAATTTCAGCGTAAAAATTCTTAGCATCTTTAAGTCACATTTATGATCAACTACAATGTACGTCTCTTTAGGTAGAATTGAAAAACAAATTAATAAAAGCCGGAAAATTTTATTTTCTTTACCGACTAATGGATTTAATAAAGCCTGGAGTCTGAACGTGATTTAGCATCTCTTATACCAAGTCAGCAGAAAAGGAAATATGTTATTAATGAAATAATTGGGCACTCCATCAATGCATCAATGAAGCCCCCTGTAAAAAGTAGTGATCAACAAAGCCCCCCTCTTACGAGGGTAAGAACCTATATCACCATGCTTCATCTTCAGGAATTATTTTTCCGATAAAACTGTCAAAATCTGGCTCAAGATAGATCTCCTCCTGATTTTCCAAATCACAAAAATATACTGCACCATCATTTATCCCAACACAATAGGGAAACCCACCTCCATCAATTGCGAATGGTATAAAATTTTCTGCAAGAATTTTTTTGTTAACTACTAAATCCTTATAGTAATCATCAACAGTTAATATGCCTGAACTTTTAGTATGTAATATAGGTAAGAAATATTTTATATCATTCTCGTAGTGTTCACTTTGATAAACACGACGACCTTCGTCCAGTATGCCACCATTACTTATAAGCCATAAAGATTTTAAGGCATTAGGAAAAGTTACGCCCAGCGAAACTTCGATCTTGCCTAGCTCATTAGCAGATACAGCAGGTGAAGAATCTATAAGTTTAATCATCATTTCTCTCCTATTGACAATGTTTAGGAATACGACCTCTCAGCCATCCTTTACTATGAGATATTTTTATAGCTTCAGGAGAGCCATACTTCACTCCAAAATGTTTTTCGAACTGAGATACAGACCCCTTATGTGGGAAAGATGCTTTGTGCGCCTCAGTCGTGACTAACTGCATAGTTGACTTACCTGTTTTTGGATCAAAATCATCAAGGTGATGCCATGTATATTCGCTTGCATCAGCTTCACTTATGCCTGCAAGTTTGTAGGCTTCTGTGAAATCCCGCCCCCTTGATCCTTGAAGGGTAATTTCAACGATATTTCGTTGTGTCCCAGTAACAGGATAAAGTGATGGGCTTCCACTAAAGTCAACGCCGCTCAATGCCAGACCCATAGGGTCTATCCATAACAGAGAGTTAGGGGCATAGTTATATAAATTTAAGTTTCCACCCGCCAACCCAATCGGATCCTGCACAATAAACCGCCCGACCTGCGGGTCGTAGTAGCGGAACAGGTTATAATGCAGCCCCGTCTCACCATCAGCATACTGCCCGGCATAGCGAAGCGGCTGATGCGCCATCGCCGTGCGATTCACAAGCCGTGAGAACCCTTCGCTCTGATGGCGCACCTCGCCAAAGCTGCCGTACTGGCCGCTCCAGCGCACCGCGCCGCGCTCGTCGGTCACTTCCAGCGGCGCGCCGTTCAGGTCGGTGTTGAACCAGTAAATCTCACCGCTGTTCTGGTCACGAAGATGATCCACCCGCGCCAGCGGGCTCCAGGCTTCATTCGGGTCGTAGATATAGGTGTTGCACAGCCCGCTCTCCTGCTGCTCCTGCAGCAGGCGGTAGCCCTGCCACAGGAAGCGCGTTTCGGTGGTGCCGTGCGTCGTAGTGACGATTTTGCGCGTGCGGCGGCCCAGCGCGTCGTAGTGATAGCGCGCCTCAAACCGCCCTTCCGGCCCGGTTCCGCGGGCGGATACCAACCGGTTCTCGGCGTCATACGCATAATGCTGTTCATACAGCCCGTTGCGGCGGCTGACCAGGTTGCCCCAGTGGTCGTACTTCATGAACAGCGCCTGCCAGTGCTGCAGGCGGTTATCCGTGACCGGTGCCGCATCGCCACTGGCGGCGAGGTTATCCGCGGCGTCATAGCTGAACTGCGCGCGGCTGTGCCCCTGGCGGGCCTCGTAGTGCTTCAGCAGACGACCTTCGGCGTCGTAGCCGTAATCCACCTCACCGCGCAGGGTGTCGCTGACGCCGGAAAGCTCGCCGCGCGCGGTGTAGCGATAGAGGCGTTCCAGGAGCGCCTTCTCCGGCAGGGTCACGTCCGTACTCAGCTCACTGCGCTGAAGGGTGCGTCTGCCGAGGCTGTCATACTGACGGAGCTGCTCGCGCGCGCCCTGGGTGCGGCGCACCTCGCGGTGCAGGCGGTCGCGGGTGAGCTCGGTCACCAGCTGCTGCCCGAAGCGGATGGCGCTGACGTGGCCGGAGCCGTAGTGCAGCCAGGCCAGCTTTTGCTCGACGGGCAGCGTCAGGCCGGTCAGGTTGCTCAGGGCATCCCATTCGTAGCCCACCGCGCCGTTAATACCGGATTCGCTCAGCACGCGCCCGTTGGCATCGTGCCGGTAAACAATCTCATCGCTTTCGATACCCAGGGCAACGCCTTCTGCGGTTGGCGTGCGGCGGATGCGGGTAATCTGGCCGCTCAGGTCGCGGAAGTAGCGGTACTCCGCGTGGCGCTGAGTGCGCCCGATCAGCAGCCCGCTGTCGTCATAGCTGAACTGCTGGACGCGACGGGCGATGCCGCCGTCGGCGGCAGGCCGGCCGTTCTCTTCGAGCGCGCAGAGGAACCCTCGCGCGTCCCATTCCATATGGCGCACGGTATCGTCCGGGCGCGTTTCGCTGAGCGGGCGGCCCACGGCGTCGTAGGTGAAGCGGTATTCCGCCCCGTTGCCGTTATCGAGTCGCAACAGGTTACCACGCGGGTCATAGCGCCACTGGCGCACGCGGCCAATTCGGTCGGTAAGGCTGACCGGGAGGCCGAGCGCGTTATAGGCCCAGCTCACTTCGCTTTCCAGCGGGTCGCGCCAGCCCGTGAGCTGGCCGCGTTCGTTCCACACCAGCGACTCACGGCTGCCGTCCGGGTGGATCACGGCACTCAGCAGCCCGGCACGGCTCCATTCCCGGCGCGTAATATTCCCTTCCGCATCCTCGCTGGCAATCAGCTGCCCGACTCGGTCGTAGGTAAAGCGGGTCACGCTGCCGGAGCAATCAGTGCGCTGCGTCAGCAGCCCCTGGTGGTTCCAGACCAGACGCACCACGCCGCCAATGGCGTCGGTGATGCTCTCCGGCAGGTTTTCTTGATCGTCGGGATAGTCATACGCGGTGGCGTTACCGGCCGGATCCGTTTCCGACAGCAGGCGACCGCGAAGGTCGTACATGGCCTGCGATGAGGTACCGTCCGGATACACTGTCCGGGTGATGCGGTCGGTCAGGCGATACCAGTGATACTCCGTACGGCGGCCCGCCGGGTCCGTCTCGCTGGTCATGCGGCCGTATTTGTCCCACGTGCTGCGGCGCATCGCACCGCCGGGGAGAATGACGTCGCAGAGTTCGCCGTCGCGGTAAACAAACGTCGTCTGACGACCGTCGTAATCCGTGAAGCGCGCAACGTTGTCGTCGTCGTCCACCAGCCAGTGCGCCTGCGCGCCATCATCGCGGGTCGCACGGCGGGTGCCGTTATCAAAATCGTATTCGAACGTCAGCTGTTCGCCGCCGCTGTGGCGGAAGCCGACCACGCGCGGCAGGCCGTCAATCTCCTGCCAGCGGTATTCGCTCAGCAGGCCGTTGGCGTCCTCATGGGCGCTCATCAGCCCGTCCTGCCAGCGGAAGCGTCGGCGCACGCTACCGCCCCGGCCGGTCACACAGACCAGCTGGCGCTGTTCATCATAAGCGTAACTGACCAGGCAGATCTCGTCATCCAGCCAGGCACCGGCAAGCCTGTCACTGTCGTAGCGGCAGACTACGCGCTGGCCCGCGCTGTCGGTAAGGGCATGCAGAGTATTATTCGCATTCCACTCGAAGAGGATAGCGTTGCCGCAGGGTTCAGAGATGCGCTGGAGCAGCGACGGGGCATCATCCTTAAGCGGCGCATAGTGCCAGCGCTCGCCGCTGACGTCATAGACCGACCAGCTGTCGTCAGAGTGGTGCTCAAGCCAGTTTTTTTCGCTTTCGCAGTAGGTGCGCATCCCTTTCGGGACATTCGGGAAGGCGATGTAATCACCGGACGGCGCACGCCACACCAGCCCGTCCTGATACGGCTCCAGGCGGCTTTCCCAGAACAGGCTCCACCCGCGGCCCAGAACGCTGTCGCCGGGGTTGCCGCTGCGCCAGTAGCGCTGCCAGCGCACCGGCAGACGGGAAGGCAGGACGAAGTCCAGCTCATCATCCCCGCTGAGAAACTTCTGTCCGCTGACGATATCCACCGGGCGGGCGATGATCCCCGCGGCGGCAACGCCGGTCATCAGCGTGCCGGCGCGGCAGGCGATACGGGCCAGCTTATTGATACCGGGAATTTTCCCAAGCAGCTTAGACAGCGCCCCAACTTTGCCAGCGGCACCGCCCCACCCGCCGAGCAGGCCGGCGAACAACAGGGTAAGATCGGAGACTTTATACAGCCACTCGGGGACTTCAGACTGAATGGGCAGGGTTTGCTGCGGGTCGCCGCCGATGATGACGTTGTCCGAACCGGTCATCACCTTCGCGTCGCAGGTGGTACGATCCCCGATGCGGGACGCAGGCTGGCTGTTAATGAAGACTCGCTTAGAGCCTTCGGCCATCTGCTGCGAGCCGTCGTCAGAACAGTCGACGGTGCTATCGGTGGCAAGCGCGGCGGGTTTACCGTTGATAAACACATTGGGCGAGCCGGAAGTGATGACGCCTTTCTTCGTCATACTGGATGCCCCGGCGTCCGCGATGCTGTCGCGGGCGGCGGTCGCCAGCTCCCCGGTGTAGTACCCCACGGCCAGGCTCGCGCCGACGAGCAGGACGCCCACGCCCAGGCAGGATGCGCCAAGTCCGGCAATAAACATCGCCCCCGCCAGAATGCCCCCGGCGGCGGCAATCAGGCCGCCGACAATCGTTCCGGCAATCATCCCGGCAAGCGCACCGGAGTGGCCGATATCATCACCTACGCGTGCAGCTTCAAACATAACAACGATCCCTGATGTTAATGGTGGAAGCGAAAGCTCCTGAGAAGATCGCCAAACAGCTCGCGGTCAGCATCGCCCAGCGCGCGGGTGCAGGTCATGGTGAAGACCAGAATTTTATTGCCGTCGACGTTAAACACGGCCTGCTGCTGCCAGATGCGTTTGCCGTCGCGCAGGTAGCTGGCATGGACGGTTTCACCCTGTGAAAGGCCGTCACCCAGCGTAGCGGCGCTACGCTCCCCCTGCTTCCATCCCTTGATGTGTTTTTCCATCAGGGCGAGCTGGCGATCGATGTACGCGGCAAGCGCTTCGCCAGCGTTGAGGGCATCACGGGAGAGGTTGAACGCTGGCGCGTCCGCTGCGGGCGGCGCGAAGACGTTGACGGTACGATCCTGATAACCTTCAGGAAAATCGATCAGACCTTCACTGAAAAGGCACTGCGAAGTTGGTTCTGACATTGAGCGGGTCCCACCACATATTTTCAGAAGCGGTAAGTTTCGCATATGTGTTTAAGGCTGACTATCCCCAGATTTTCGCCCCACCGCCACGCTCGCCGACAGCCCCGCCACCAGCTCAACCCCCTCCGGCAACCTGTCGATATGAATACGCACCGGCACGCGCTGCGCCAGCCGCACCCAGCTAAAGGTGGGTTCGACGTCGGGCAGCCCCAGCCCGCCCGTTTCGTCGTTGCTGTCCCCGATCCCACGCCCGATGCTCTCCACGTGCCCCGTGATGACCGGATCGTATCCCATCAGCACTATCTGCGCGGCATCCCCGACGCGAATATGGCGCAGTTTAGTCTCCTCAAAATACCCCACCACCCAGAAGCTGTGGGCATCGACGATGGCGACCTTTGTCTCCCCCGCCGTCGCGTAGTCTCCGGGTCGAAGCCGCAGGTGCGTAACGTACCCCGAGACCGGCGCACGCACGGTGGCGTGCGCCAGATTCAGCTCTGCCAGATCCAGCGCGGCCAGCGCGCCGTGATAATTGGCCGCCGCGACGTTCGCCGCGCTGCCGGTTTGCTGCACATCCTCGCTCGAAATGGCGTTTTTAATCAGCGTGCGGCGATGGGCCGCGTCCTGGCGCATCAGCATCTCATGGCGTTTCGATTCCACATCCGCCTGCGCGCTGGCCACCGCCAGCCTGAGCCAGCGCGGATCGATGGCGTAGAGCACATCGCCCCGGTTCACCCACTGGTTGTCCCGCACGGCCACGCTGATGACGGGCCCGGAGACGTCCGGCGCAATCTGCACCACGTCCGCCCGCACGCGGCCGTCGCGGGTCCACGGCGTTTGCGCGTAGTGTTTCCACATCATAAACGCCAGCAGCGTGGCCGCTGCGACGGCGCTTAACGTCAGCGCATAGCGAGCCAGTAAAGAGAGCAGTGATTTCATGACAATAACCCCAACGCGATCAGGCCCTGCATCAGCAGGTAAAAGATGACAATCCAGATTGAAACATCCATCAGCGGGCGAAACGGCAAGCGCCGGTAGACCCTGCTGAGAGAGAAAAGCGCGACGAGGCTCAGCGTGCAGACCAGCGTCGCGAGGGCGGCCATCAGCAGCCCCGGAATAAAAACGCCGCCGATATTAATATCGTTAACCATGGTCTGGCCCCCGTAATGCACAGTGAAGATCCACCAGCCTGAAGACAAACTGGCGCGTCGGTTCATCTGCGGCAGGCAGGTTTTGCTCGATGATGGCGGTAATGCGTTCGCCTAAGGCGTGGCGGTCCGCGGCGTTTATCCGATGAAATAGCGCGTCAACCTCCCTGCCGGGCGGTGTGTCACTGCGGCGTATATGCATGACTGAAAGCCCCAGGCGCAGCGCGTGCAAAAGCCTTTCAAGCGCCTGCTCTGGCGCACGCTCGCTGCGCTGCAAACGCGGCAGCAACAGGGCAGTTCGGTCCATCATCAGGTTGATCCAGTGCGTTTCGTCGACCCGCAGCGTGCCTTTCACGCTGCGGCGAATGTCGCGCTGGCAGAGGTTCAGCAGACGCGTGATGGCGGCGTCCGCCTGCACGGTTTGCATCAGGCTCATGCTGATGACGGCAAAGCCGGTCGCTGCAAAGAGCGCAATGGCGGTGTTAGCCGCGACGGCGAAGTCGCCGCTGTTGTGCGCGCCCAGCTCGCACAGAATGGGCAGCGTCAGGGTGATACCCATCGCCATAAACGTGGTTGGCGGGCGCGCCTGAAGCGACCCGGCCAGCAGATACGCCGGAGCAAGCACCGCCACCAGCACCGGGAAATCGCTTACCTGCGGCAGCAGCGCAAAGCTGTAGAGCAGGCTAATCACCACGCCCCAGAACGAGCCAATGATGTATTTCACGATGTGGGGCGCCGGCGTGTCGAAACTGCCAAACAGCGTGCAGCAGACGCCAAGGATAGAGACCGCCGTACCGCCATCCGGCCACGCAGAGAAAATCCAGACCAGACAACCGCTCATAATGATGACGAAAGCCCCAAGCGCCGTGCGGGCGGCGGTAAGCGGATCGCGGTGGAAAACGTAGCCTTTTGCCGCGCGGGTTTGCATCTCCCCAAACGCAGGTTTTGCGTGGTGGATAGCCCCGGAAAGACGCTCGCACTGCTCCAGAAGCGCGATGGCCTCTGAGAGGTAGCGAATAAAACTGACCTGCAGCGCGTCGTCAATCGTCTGCGCATGCGCGGCATACCGATCGATAAGAAGCGTACAGCGGAGCCGCAACGCCTCAGCCGCGCTGCTGGCCCCCGCGTCTTCAGCGGCAAGCCAGGCCTGAACATCCTCCCGCAATGCCTGCATGTCGGCGGGAAGAATTCCGGGCGTCAGCAAGCGATCGTGTAGTTCACAGTTGACGATCGCGAGCCGTGCCAGCCGATCGTGAATCGCTTTTCTGGCCTGCCGCACCGGAGCTGACAGGGCAAAATCATACGGAACATGGTGGCTTATCCCCTGCAGGAACTGCAGCGCCAGGGCCAGATGCAGGGGGCCGGAAGCCGCGCCGGGTTTACCCGCCAGGGTATCCGCCACCCGACCGCGCGCGGCCTGTAGCGTCTGGGATAATTTCGCGTTGAATAGCCCTGATACGCGTGCGGGCAGCACGTAGCGGTGAATCAGCCCCGCACAGAAAATCCCAATTGCGATCTCCTGCACGCGGACGAGGGCAACGTTAAAAATGCCACCCGGATCGGATACCGCGGGAAAACCAATCAGGCTCGCGGTGTAACCGGCCAGCACGAAGGCATAGGCCCGGGGCGTGCGCTCCAGCAGGGAGAGCCACAGGCAGAACGTGATCCAGCCCGTCAGCACCACGCTGCACAGGATCGGCATTTCGCGAAGATGGGCACGATCAGAACGGTCGCGCTGGCCCCCGCCACGGTCCCGACCAGCCGGTAGAGGCTTCTGCTCAGCGACGCCCCGACCGACGTCTGCGATACGATGTAAACCGTAATAATGGCCCATGAGGGACGTTCGAGACCTATCGACAGCGCGAGGTAGTAAGCCAGCATCGCCGCGGCAAAACTCTTCGCGGAGTAGATCAGCGCGCCCGCATCGTTTCGCAATGTGGCGGGGAGACGCACGTGATGAGAGAAGATTTTATTCATGCCGGGATTATTACCGGCTTGCAGACCCGCTTAAATACTCTATTCTGTCAAAAAATACCTAAATGTTGCCAGAATCATGAAGCCGCAATCCGCTAATACGCTGTATGACCCTGACTCTACCGCCTCTCCTGCCGTGGCGCGTCATCTGGACTTTGTGGACTACGCTGCGGAAGTGCCGGTGCATACCCATCGCAAGGGCCAGCTGATTATTGCCCGTTACGGCGCGGTCAGCTGTTACGCGGAGAATGACATCTGGATCGTGCCGCCAGACTGCGCAGTCTGGATCCCCGGCGGGATCCCGCACAGCGCGAAAGCGACGTGGAATGCGCATCTGAACTATTTGTTTATTGAGCCCGGCGCGGCGGCGCTGCCGGAGAGGTGCTGCACCCTGGCGATCTCGCCGTTGATTACGGAGCTGGTAGACCGCCTGACGCGCGAAGGCGTGGATTATCCTCCCGACAGCCACGCCGCCAGACTGACCCGGGTCACGCTGGATGAGCTCGACAGCATGCCGCAGCAGAAGCTCAGCCTGCCGGTCTCGACCGACCCGAAAATTCGCGCCATGGCCGACGCGCTGGTCATCCGCCCTGAGGACAGAAGCACCCTGAAAGACTGGGCGAAACGGCTCGCCCTCAGCGAGCGCTCGTTTGCACGCCTGATGCAGCGCGAGACCGGGTTGAGCTTCGGACGTTGGCGCCAGCAGCTGCATTTGATTATTGCCCTGCGGGAGCTGGCCAGCGGCGTACCTGTCCAGAACGTGGCGGCAACGCTTGGGTATGAATCCGTGAATGCGTTTATCACCATGTTCAGAAAAGCGATGGGCAGCACACCCGCGCATTATTTTGCCGAACGGAAAAACAGCGGCCGTTAACCCGGCCCCTCGCTCCCCGCCGCCAGCAGCGGCACCACCACGTCGCTGATGGGCACCGCAATCCCGTGTTTGCGGCCATAGCGCGGGATCACGCCGTTGCGGATATCCCACTCCATTGGACGGTTGGCCTGACGATCGGCCAGGATCGACGTGCCCAGGTCTTCAGGCGCACGCTGAAAGTTCGCCAGGATCTCCCCGGCCACCGCATCGTCAAGCTTCGCCCCCTCGGCGCGGGCAACGGTAAGCCCCTCGCGCAGATAGGCCAGCGCAAGTTCGCTGATGTCCTCACGCCTGAACATCCCGGCGCGGCGGTTAGCCAGCACCATCAGCCCGGCGACCGCGTTTTGCAGCAGCTTGCGCCAGGCGACCGTGGCGAAATCTGCCGAGAGTTCCACTTCACAGCGCGTACCGAGAAGCGCATCCACCACCCGCTGCGCCTGCGGCACCTCCGGCAGCGTCAGGCGCGGTTTGGCACGCAGCCACACGGAGGCATCCGGCTCGCGCTGTGCCGGGAACCAGACCACCGACGGCAGCACCGTTGCGCCGTTGACCCACGGCTCAAGCTGGGCTTTCTGCTCCACGCCGTTTTGCAGGGCGCAGACCACGGTGTTTTCATCGCACAGCGTGCGCAGCCATCCGGCGCTGTCGGCATTTTGCGTCGTTTTTACCGCGATAAAAACCAGATCGGCGGGACGCGTAATGACGGCAGGATCGGTTAAGACCGGACCGGGTACCACCGTTTCGCCCTCGTCATAACGCAGGCGTAATTCCGGATGTGCGGTACGTCCGCACAGCAGCGGCGTGCGGCCCACGTCATGCAGCACCGCGGCAATGGTGGTCCCAATCGCACCGGGACCTATCAGCGCAATCACTGGATTGTCAGACATGATTAACTCCCCTTTTCGCTAAGCCTGCTAACAGTTATACCACCCTGAAAAGTGAGCGCCACGTCGTTGTCTATACTCAACACACAACTGACAACGGAGTGCGCCATGCCTTTACCCGATTTCACGTCCTCTGAACCGTTCACCCTCGGCATCGAACTCGAACTGCAGGTGGTTAATCCGCCCGGGTACGATCTGAGCCAGGACTCTTCCGCGCTGATCGCCGCCGTCAAAGACGACATCAAAGGCGGAGAAGTGAAGCACGACATCACCGAAAGCATGCTCGAAATCGCCACCGGCGTATGCCAGACCATCGACCAGGCAGCGGCGCAGTTCTCGGTGATGCAACGGAGTATTCTGCGCGCGGCGGCGGAGCAGCATATCCAGATCTGCGGCGGCGGGACGCATCCGTTCCAGAAATGGCAGCGCCAGGAGGTGTGCGATGACGAGCGCTATAACGTCACGCTGGAGCGCTTTGGCTACCTGATTTTGCAGGCCACGGTGTTCGGCCAGCACGTACACGTCGGCTGTCGAACCGGGGACGATGCCATTTACCTGCTGCACGGTCTGTCGCGCTTTGTGCCGCACTTTATCGCCCTCGCCGCCGCGTCACCCTACATGCAGGGCACGGACACGAAGTTCGCCTCATCGCGTCTGAATATTTTTTCGGGATTTCCGGATAACGGCCAGATGCCGTGGGTCAACAACTGGCAGGCGTTCGAGGGGCTGTTCCGCCGCCTGAGCGCCACCAGCATGATCGACAGCATTAAAGACCTGCACTGGGACATTCGTCCCAGCCCGCACTTTGGTACCGTGGAAGTGCGGGTGATGGATACGCCGCTGACGCTCGGCCACGCGATAAACATTGCCGGGCTGATCCAGGCAACCTCCCACTGGCTGCTGACCACGCGGCCCTATAAGCATCAGGAGAAGGATTTTCTGCTGTACCGATTTAACCGTTTTCAGGCCTGTCGCTACGGGCTGGAGGGGATTCTGACGGACGTGCATACCGGCGAACAGAAAACCGTGGCGGAAGATATCGCCTGGCTGCTGGAACAGGTTGCGCCATCGGCCGAGAAGCTCGGCGCGACAAGCGCAATCACTGAAATTGCCCTGCTGTTAAAGCAGGGCAAGAGCGAGGCGCAGCGCATGCGGGACTTTATTGCCGACGGCGGCTCGCTTATTTCTCTGGTTCAGAAGCACTGCGAGCTGTGGGCGACGAGTCCGTAAGGCCGTGGCCCCACTCACGCAGACGCTGGAACAGTACGAACAGCGCGGGGATGAACACGATCCCCACGACGGTCGCCACCAGCATACCGCTGAACACCGTGGTGCCAATGATGCGACGGCTCTGGGCACCCGCCCCGGTCGCCAGCATCATTGGCATGACGCCGATAATAAACGACACGGCGGTCATCATCACCGCGCGGAAGCGGCGCGATGCCCCTTCCCTCGCCGCATCGACAATCGTCATTCCGTCCATGCGCCGGGCGCGGGCGAACTCCACGATAAGAATCGCATTTTTGGCCGCCAGCGCGATCAGCAATACCAGACCAATTTGCACGTAGACATCGTTGGCGTAGCCCGCCATCCACAGCCAGACCAGCGCCCCGCCGAGGGCGAAGAGCACCGAGAGCATCACGCTCGCCGGGAGCGTCCAGCTCTCATACTGGGCGACGAGAAACAGCCACGCCATCACCACCGCCGCCAGCACAATCCATATCGCCTGATTGCCGGTCTGCTGCTCCTGATACGACATGCCGCTCCAGGCATAGTCGTATCCGGCAGGCAGGATCTCTGCCAGAATTTCGCTCATCACCGCCATCGCGGTGCTGCTGCTCACCCCTTCCGCCGCCGAGCCGCTCACCGACACGGACGGAAACTGGTTGTACTGCTGCAGGAACGGCGCGCCAACGCCCGGCGTGATGGTGACGAGGTTGCTCAGGCGCACCCGCTCGCCGCTGTTGCTGCGCACAAACAGCTCGCTGATTTGCTCAGCGCGCTCGCGCCACTGCATTTCGTTCTGCATGACAACGTGGTAGACGCGGTTGTTGATGCTGAAATCCCCGGCGCGCGTGCCGCCAAAGGCGGTTTGCAGGCTACTGAAGATGCGCGATACCGGCACGTCGAGACGGGCCGCACGCTCGCGATCGACGGTCAGCGTCAGCTGCGGGACGTTGCTGCTCCAGGTGGTGAACACACGGCTTAGCTGCGGGTGCTGATTGGCTTTCATCAGCACCCCGCGCGTCACGCGCTCCAGCTCCGCCGGGCTTTGCCCCGCCTGCGCCTGTATGCGCAGATCGAAGCCGGAGGCGTTGCCCAGCCCCGGCAGGGTCGGCGGCGCGAAGGTCATGATGGTCGCTTCCGGCAGGGCCAGCAGCTGACGCTGCAGGGTAGCCATCACCTCGTCCAGCGGCGGGCGCTCGCTCCAGTCTTTGAGCATGATGGAGATAAACCCGCCGTTGGAGGCGCTGGTGCCGTTAAGAATGTTAAAGCCGGAGACCTGAATCACGTCTTCCACCGCCGGATTTTTAGCGATTAATTCGCGTGCGGTGGTCATTACCGCTTCGGTGCGCTCCAGCGAGGCGGCTTCCGGCAGCTGAACGCTGGCAAAGAAGTAGCCCTGGTCCTCCTGTGGCAGGAAGCCTTTTGGCATCGACGTAAAGCTGAACGCCACCACGGCCGCCGCGCCTGCGGTGGCCAGCAGCGCCAGCCACGGGCGCAGGGTGAATACGCTTACGATCCAGGTATAGCGATTGCGCGTGGCATCCAGCCCGCGGTTGAATCCGCGAAAAATCGCAGCGGGCTGTGCCGGACGCGGGCGCAGCAGCATTGCACAGAGCGCGGGCGTCAGGGTCAGCGCCACCAGGCTTGAGAGCGTGACCGCCGTGGAAAGCGTGACCGCGAACTGGCGGTAAAGCTCACCGACAATCCCCGGCAGCAGCGCCACCGGCACAAATACCGCCAGCAGCACCAGCGTCGTGGCTATCACCGGCCCGGCAATCTGGCGCAGCGCCAGCGCGGTCGCCGCCGTGCGGCTCTGCCCTTCGGCCATCAGCGTTTCGACACTCTCCACCACCACGATGGCATCATCCACCACCATCGTCAGCGCCAGAATGATGGCGAACAGGCTGAGCGTGTTGGCGGAGTAGCCCAGCGTGTACAGCACCGCAAACGTGCCCACCAGCGACACCGGAATGGCGAGCGCAACAATCAGCGTCGCGCGCCAGCTTTGCAGGAACAGGGATACAACAACAACGACCGCCAGCATCGTCAGCGCCAGCGAGACGCCGATCTCCTTGATGGTGGCCGCAACGAAGGTGGTGGTATCGAATTTCACCTCGTAGACCAGGTCGTCCGGGAAGCGCGACGCGAGGCGCTCCAGCTCGGCGCGCACCGCGTCGGCCACGCGCAGGGCGTTGGCGGACGGTGTCGGGTAGATGCCGAGGTAGGCGGAGTCGTGTCCGTTCAGCTGCGCGCCGGAGCTGTAGCTACGCGAGCCAAGCTCGATGGTGGCGACGTCCTTCAGGCGCACCAGCTGGCCCATCTCGCCGGCGCGGATAATGATGTCAGCAAAATCATCAGCCTGGTTCAGGCGCCCCAGCCCGTTAATGGTCAGGGTCTGCTGCTGGCCGTTAAACACCGGCGGCGTGCCGACCTGGCCCGCCGCTCCCTGCACGTTCTGCTCGCGCAGCGCCTGCGCCACGTCGTCCGTGGTAACGTTCAGGGCGTTCATGCGGTCCGGACGCAGCCAGATGCGCATGCTGTAGTCGCGCGCGCCAAACATCTGCACCTGACCGACGCCCGGCAGGCGCGACAGCGCCTCGCGCACCTGGGTGCTGGCGTAGTTACTGACGAACAGCGGCGTGTGGGTATTGTCAGGTGAGTAAAGACTTACCCCCATCATCAGATTGGTGGCGCGTTTGCGCACCTGCACGCCGTTTTGCTGCGCCTCCGCTGGCAGTTGCGCCACGGCCTGCGCCACGCGGTTTTGCACGTCGATGGCGGCTAAATCCGGATCGGTCCCCGCGGCAAAGGTGATGTTAAGGCTGTAGGTGCCTTCATCCGAACTCGTGGACTCCATGTACAGCATGTGATCCACGCCGTTAAGCTGCGTCTCCAGCGGCGTGGCGATGGCCTCCGCCACGTCAGCCGAACTGGCCCCCGGCCAGCTGGCAGAGACATTCACCACCGGCGGCGTGATCTGCGGATACTGCTCCACCGGGATAATCTTCAGCGCGATGGCCCCCAGCAGGGTAATGACCAGCGCTATCACCATCGCAAAGCGCGGGCGTTTGATGAAAAACGTCAGCATGATGGCTCCTTAATTCAGTATCTGGACGGCAGCACCGGGCTGTACACGCTGTGCACCGTCAGTGATCGCTCGCTCACCAGGCTTAACACCGGAAGCAATCTGGAACTGCTGCCCAACCTGCCCGGCAATTTTTAGCGGGCGTTTTTCGGCGTTTCCGTCGGCACTCACCACCCAGGCAAAGAATCCATCGCCATTCTGCTGGACCGCAGCGGCAGGGAGCGTCAGTACCGGCTGCTCGCTGGCCGGGCGCAGCGTCACATTTACGTTGCCGCCGGGCAACAGCTGATGGCGCGGGTTGGCAAACCCGGCGCGCAGCATCACGCTGGCGGTGCGCGGGTCGATGCGGTTATCCACCGAGGTCAGTTCACCGCGGATACGCTGTCCGTTGCTGTCAATGAATACCTGCCACGCCTGTTTCATGGCGCCGATATCTGCATGCTGTCCGGCTTTGGTGGCAAAGGCGCCCTCTTCCAGCGCAAAAGCGATGCGGATCGGATCAAGCTGGACTACCTCCACCAGCACGCCGCTTGCGGGGTTGACCAGGCTACCTGCGTGGAAGTTGCTGTGCCCCACGCGACCGTCAATCGGCGAGGTGATGCGGGTGTAGTTCAGGGTGACGTTGCGTGCGTCGAGCCGGGCTTTGGCCTGCTCCAGCGCGGCGCGGGCGACGTCGCGCTGCATACGCGCGTTGTCCACGTCATGACGGCTGATGGCCTTGCTGCTGCCCAGGCTTTCAAAGCGGGAAAGCTGCTGCTGCGCCTGGCGCAGCGTGGCTTCAGCGCTGTTGACTTCGGCCTGCGCCAGACGCACGGCGGCACGCGGCTCGGCATCGTCCAGCTCAAACAGCACATCCCCTTTTTTCACATACTGCCCGTCGCGAAAGTGGATTTTAGTGATAACACCTTCCGTGCGGGCGCGCAGCTCAACGGTGTGGATGGCTTCAATGCGCCCCGGGATCTGACGCTCGGCGGCGTGGGCGGTCTGCTCAACGGTGGCGACGCGCACGGGAATGGCGGCGAAGACGGGTTGCAGGGTGCAGGCAAGGAGTGCGAACAGGAGTGGGAATTTCATGGAAGTACCTCAGCGTGATTTCCCCCTCACCCCGGCCCTCTCCCCAAAGGGGCGAGGGAGAAAACCGGGCGGTCCCCTCTCCCCTTAGGGGAGAGGGATAGGGTGAGGGGTAAGGTTTTGGTTATGCAGCCTTACGGAACCTGCGGGTCAGTCGCTTCTCGATTTCGACGACGAAGAACATTCCCATTGCAACCGCCAGCGTCACAAACCAGTAGCGCAGCGGCAGCGCTTCGGTGCCAAACAGCATCTGCATAAACGGCAGGTAGATGATGGCGGCCTGGAGCAGGAACAGCACGCCCGTGACCAGCCAGATGCCCTTATTCGCCAGCAGACCACGGTTCAGGGAGAACCCTTCAGTGTTGCGGCAGTTAATCATGTACACCCACTGGGCGCAGACCAGCATCTGCAGCAGTACGGTGCGGATGAACTCCGCGCTGTGGCCGCGCGGGGCCAGCCAGGCCTCCAGCGCAAAGGCGGCAATGGCAATCATGGTGCCGACAAAGGCCACGCGCCACACCGCGTAGGCGTCCATCACGTGCTGCCCGGTCTGACGTGGTGGACGGCGCATGATATTGCGCTCGGCGGCTTCAAAGGCCAGACCGAAGGAGAGCGTGGCGGAGGTCGCCATGTTCATCCACAGAATCAGCACCGGCGTCAACGGAATGATGTTCCCCGCCAGCAGCGCAATCACAATCAGCAGCCCCTGCGCCAGGTTGGTCGGCATGATGAACAGGATGGTCTTCTTCAGGTTGTCGTAAACGCGACGCCCCTCTTTCACCGCGCTGGCGATGGTGGCGAAGTTATCGTCCGTCAGGACCATGTCCGCCGCCTCTTTGGTCACTTCCGTGCCTTTGATGCCCATTGCGATGCCGACATCCGCCTGACGCAGCGCCGGGGCATCGTTCACGCCGTCGCCGGTCATACCGACGATTTCACCTTTCTCCTGCAGCGCTTTCACCAGGCGCAGCTTATGCTCCGGGCTGGTACGGGCAAAGATGTCATAGGTCACCGCCGCATCCGCCAGCTCGGCATCGTTCATCTTCTCAAGCTGATAGCCGGTCACCGCCTGCTCGCTGTTGGTGATCCCCAGCATCTGGCCGATGCTCATCGCCGTCTGCGGGTGATCCCCGGTGATCATCTTCACGCGGATCCCCGCCTGCTGACAGGCGTTAATGGCATCAATCGCCTCCGGGCGCGGCGGATCCATCATTCCGGCAATGCCGAGGAAGATCAGCCCGTGGCTCAGATCGTCGTGCGTGAGCGCCGTTTCGCCATTGGCTGGCTTAAACGCCGCCGCAACCATGCGCAGTCCCTGACGCGCATAGCGCTCCATCTCGTTTTCCCAGTACGCGCGGTTGAAGGCGTCTGCACCGTGGCGGGTTTGCTGCTGCGCGCACAGGGCGAAAATGACGTCCGGCGCGCCGGTGATCAGGATCTGCTCCTCGCAGCCAATCTGATAGTGGGAGCTCATGTACTTGTACTGCGAGTCAAACGGGATCTTGTTAACCAGCGTCGTTGTTACCGGCGCGAGGTTGGCTTTCGCCGCCAGCACCTTCAGCGCGCCCTCGGTTGGCCCCCCGGTGATGCCCCACAGGCCGCGCTCGTCCTGAATCAGCTGGCTGTCGTTACAGAGGTCAATAGTGCGCAGGTACTGCTCCAGCACGGTGCCCGGCTGGATCTGCACTGGCTCATCGCTGCCTTCCAGGTAAATGTTGCCCACCGGCTCATAGCTGTTGCCGTCCACGCGGTAGCAGGTGTCGGCGGTGATGATGGCTTTGACCGTCATCTCGTTCATGGTCAGGGTGCCGGTTTTATCCGAGCAGACCACGGTCATCGCGCCCAGGGTTTCAACCGTCGGCAGCTTGCGGATGATCGCCCGCTTGCGCGCCATCGCCTGCACGCCCAGGGAGAGGATAATGGAGATAATTGCAGGCAGACCTTCCGGTACGGAGGCGACCGCCAGGCTGATGAGGGAGAGCAGCAGCTCGCCCATTGGGATCTCGCGGAATGCCAGGCTGAAGACAAACAGCGCGGCCATCATCGCCAGAATAATGGCGAAGATCGCCTTACCCAGCTTGTCCATCTGCACCAGCAGCGGCGTGCGGTGTTTTTCAATGCCCGCCATCATCTGATTGATATGGCCAAGCTCGGTCTCCTGCCCGGTGGCAATAACCACGCCCACGCCACCGCCCGCGCTCACGGTAGTGCCGGAGAAGACCAGGTTGGTGCGATCGCCCAGCGGCAGCTCACCGTTCAGCGGCTGAGTATGTTTATCCACCACGGTGGATTCACCGGTCAGAATCGCCTCTTCCACGCGTAAATTATGCGCCTCAATTAAACGCATATCCGCCGGAATACGATCCCCGGCGCGTAATACAATAATATCGCCCGGGACTATTTCAGTTGTGGGGAGCGTTTCATGATTGCCATTACGAATGACGCGCGCTTCGCTGGAGAGCATGTTACGAATACTCTTCAGGGATTTTTCCGCGTTGCTTTCCTGAATATGACCAATTAAGGCATTGATAACCGCCACGCCTAAAATAACCAGCGTATCAACCCAATGCCCCATGACCGCCGTTAATACCGCGGCGGCAAGCAGGACGTAAATCAGTACATCGTTAAAATGCGCGAGAAAGCGCAACCAGCCCGGCTTGCCTTTTTTCTCCGGCAATGCATTCGGGCCATGTTTTTGCAGACGCGCCTGCGCCTCTGCGCGGTCCAGACCGCTCACCTGGCTCTGCGTATGAGCCAGCACCTGCTCTACGGTCTGCTGGTATGCCAGCCCGCCGGAAGGCGGCATGTTTGGGGATAATTTTTTTTCGGTCATCGTATTTTTCCTTCAATATCCGGTGAACAGAAGCCTGAATTCCTTTCGGGCTTTAATTTATTCATTTTTAAGTCTTGCGGCTAAAATTGATCTACCGCAATATATTTACCGCTGGGTTATTCAAAATTAATTACGATTATTTCGACAAGCTGATTTTTACAAAATATTTCTAAACCAACGCTAAACGAGGGGGAAGCATGTTTGGTATTTATCGCGGACGACGCCTGGCGTTATACATTGTCGCAGCCATTGTTATTGCGACGTTAATTGGATATAGCACATATAGTTTTGTAAAATTATTTTCATGATGCAGACATTTATTTACATGGCATAATATTAATATAATCACCACGATTAAATCATTCTCCTTACGCGCTTTATTTGCCGGAGAAGGTGATTATTTCATTAAAAAAGCCCAGGCAGGTTGATATTGCTTTACGTTAAAGGATGCCGGACAATGACATTTTTAACTGACGATTAACATTACGATGAAACACCCGTTAGAATCGCTGCTGACTGCCGGGGGCATTTTATTACTGGCGCTGATCTCTTGCCTGCTGTTGCCCGCGCCGTCGCTGGGCCTGGTGCTGGCGCAAAAGCTGATGACGACCTTTCACATGGTCGATCTGAACCAGCTTTACACCATTTTGTTTTGCGTGTGGTTTTTACTGCTTGGCGCTATCGAATTCTTCGTGCTGCGTTTCGTCTGGCGCCGCTGGTTTTCACTGGCGTCATGAATGCATAAAAAAGCCGGGTAGCAGCTTCGCCTTACCCGGCCTGTGTGTTGTCAGTTTCAGTGCGTCCGACTGTGGTTTTCCTTGCGGTACGCCCCTGGCGGCTGATGGAAGGTGCGGGTAAAGATGCGCGTGAACGTCTGCTGCGATTCAAACCCGTAGCGCAGGCAGATCTCATAAACGCGCTCGTCCGATTCACGCAGATCCCGCGCCGCCAGCAGCAGCTTGCGTTCGCGAATATAGCGCCCCAGGCTTTCACCTTTATACTGCATAAACAGCCGCTGCAAATGCCATTTGGAGTAACCCGCATGGCGGGCAATGTCTTCAATGCGTAACGGCTGGTGCAGGTTGTCGTCGATCCATTCGACGATCGTATCAATGACTTGAGCGGAAATGGTCATACTGCTCTCCCCTTCTGCTTCTTGCTTAAACATTATTCCCACCACTGACGAAAAGTTTGTGTGGTATCACTCACCCGAACGGGCTCGCCCAGTTCCGGCGTGAGCAGTCGATAGTTTTTATCCTTGCTGGCTTTTGCCAGCTGGATCAGTGGGTCGTTCCAGGTGTGTTTCGCCAGCACAAAACGACCGTTATGCCCCGGCACCACCGCCTTTGCATTCAGGTCGACCGACGCCTGAGCCGTCTCCTCTGGCAGCATGTGGATGTACTTCCAGTCCTGGTCATACTGGCCGTTTTCCATGATGGCTAAATCCACATCACCAAACTGCTCGCCGATTGCCTTAAAGTGCGGGCCGTAACCAGAATCTCCGCTGTAGTAGATCTTCTGCTCTGGGGTGACAAACATAAAGCTGCCCCACAGCGTCTGGTCACGTTTAATGCCTCGCCCGGAGAAGTGACGCGCGGGCAACAGGTGAACCGTCAGCGCATCGCTGATGTGCACCGACTGATTCCAGTCGCGTTCGTCGATAATCTCTGGCTTCATCCCCCAGTAGCGCAGGTGTGACCCTACCCCGAGCGGCGTCACCACGCGTTTCACCTTCGGCAATAACGCCCTGATGGTGGCGTAATCCAGGTGGTCGTAGTGATCGTGAGAGATAATCAGCAGATCGATCTCCGGCATGCTCGCCGCGCGCCACGGATACTCCCCCGCAAAGGCTTTATTGAGAAACGAAAACGGCGCGGCATAGTTACCAAGGACCGGGTCGATCAGGATGCGTTTTCCCGCCAGCTGCAGATACCAGGAGGAGTGGCCGAGCCACACCAGCGTGTCCTGCTCCAGCGGCAGGCTCGCAAGATCGGTTTTCACCAGCGGCAGCGGCTGAGCCGGGCGGGCGTTTTCGGTTTTACGGGTCAGAAATTGCCACCACGCCACCAGCATATTTTGTTGGCCGGTAAAGCCAGGCGTCGGGAGCGTATTGTGGAATTTCCCCTCGTAGTAGTGCGGAGACGCTTCCACTTCCGTGAGCTGCGCACCCTGCGGTGGCTGGCCAAAACCGGCATTCAGAACAAACGGTAAACTCGCAGCTGAAGCAATAATCATGACGAACACCACGCAGATGAAGAGAGTTTTTTTCATATCCTGACCCGAAAACGCGAGCCATCCGATGGTTTGCGTGGGGTAAACTTGATTATGAGTGAGTAAGCACTCATTATAGATATGATGAGAAAGTCGTCAAGACGTTTTCGATCTTTGACATTCCGCGTTGCAGCGTGTCAAAGCACGTGTTTCAATCGGGGTTTTTATCAGTGAAAGGGGGAAAAATTTAGTGGCACGTCCGAAGAGTGAAGATAAAAAACAGGCCTTACTGGACGCCGCAACGGCGGCATTTGCACAGTCAGGTATTGCCGCCTCAACGGCGCTCATTGCCCGTAAGGCGGGTGTCACCGAAGGCACCCTGTTCCGCTACTTTGCTACCAAAGACGATCTGCTGAATGCCCTCTATCTGCACCTGAAGCAGGATCTCTGCCAGACCATGCTGGCGAACCTCGATCGCACCATCACGCTGCCGAAAGAACATACCCGCAATATCTGGAACAGCTATGTGGACTGGGGGATTCGTAACCCCGTGGCGCATGCGGCTATTCGCCAGATTGGGGTCAGTGAAAAGCTGAGCGCCGAAACGGAAATGGCGGTGAAAGAGATGTTCCCGGAACTGCATGAATTGTGCCGTCGTTCGGTGCGACCGGTGTTTATGTCGGATGAATTCAAAACGTTTGGCGATGCGCTGTTTTTATCGCTGGCCGAAAGCACGATGGAGTTTGCCACCCGCGATCCGTCCCGCGCCGTCGATTTTAAAGCCCTGGGTTTTGAGGTAATGTGGCGCGGACTGGCTCAGGAGGAGAGCGATGGACAGTAAATCCTTGCAGGAACACGCGAAGCGCGTCGCGCTGGAGATGCCTTTTACCGAACACTGCTGGCCGTTCGGCCCGGAGTACGACGTCTTCAAGGTCGGCGGGAAAATTTTCATGCTGATGGCAACCGCACACGGACGGCCGCACGTTAGCCTGAAATCCGATCCGGAAACGTCGCTGTTAAATCAGCAGATCTACCGGGGCGTTGAGCCTGGTTACCATCTGAATAAAAAACACTGGATTTCCCTTTACGGCACCGAGGACATCACCCCGGAACTGGTTGCCGACCTGATTGCAGATTCCTGGAATCTGGTCGTTGATAAACTGCCGAAGAAAGACCAGAAGTGGATACGCCCTGCCTGATTGTTCGTCTGAGACGAACAGATTAAGCGCTCGAAATGCACTTATCTTTTGCCGCTTTGCGCGGTAATCTGCTCTCCTTTCGCGCCCGCGTACGGGCGAATTTCATTACCAGGAGTAGTTATGGATATCATTTCTGTCGCCCTGAAACGCCACTCCACCAAGGCGTTCGACCCGACTAAAAAACTGACCGCTGAAGAAGCAGAAAAAATCAAAACCCTGCTGCAGTACAGCCCGTCCAGCACCAACTCCCAGCCGTGGCACTTTATTGTGGCCAGCACCGAGGAAGGTAAAGCGCGCGTGGCGAAATCCGCCGCAGGTACCTATGTGTTCAACGAACGCAAAATGCTGGACGCCTCTCACGTAGTGGTGTTCTGCGCGAAAACCGCGATGGATGATGCCTGGCTTGAGCGCGTCGTGGATCAGGAAGAAGCCGATGGTCGTTTTAACACGCCAGAAGCCAAAGCCGCGAACCATAAGGGCCGGACTTACTTCGCCGATATGCACCGTGTGGATCTGAAAGATGATGACCAGTGGATGGCGAAACAGGTTTACCTGAACGTCGGTAATTTCCTGCTGGGCGTGGGTGCCATGGGTCTGGATGCAGTGCCAATCGAAGGTTTCGATGCCGCGATCCTCGACGAAGAGTTTGGCCTGAAAGAGAAAGGCTTCACCAGCGTAGTGGTGGTGCCGGTTGGCCATCACAGCGTGGAAGATTTCAACGCCACGCTGCCGAAGTCTCGCCTGCCGCTGAGCACGATTGTGACCGAGTGCTAATCCCGACGGGCCGCCGCGCGCGGCCCGTTACGTTTTACTGATGACCAGTCTGCGATGCGGATGGACATCACGATCGTTTCCCCAGGCAAAAGCAATCCAGCGTTCTTCCAGTTCAGCGTATGAACTCACTGGTGTTAATTCCCACTCTGCGCCTACCGTACCGTCCGCCACGCTTATCTGGTAATTCATGCTGAACGCCCAGTCTATCATCCGCAACCAAAACCGCTGCCCGTCTCCCGTTTGCTCGCTGTCTGAGACCACGATATCGTATTCGCTGAGCACCCACTGAAAGAAAAGTTGTGGCAACCCGCTGATAACGGATTGATGGACCGCGCGGGGCGTACGCCAGACCATCACTTGCGTGGCGGCACCGTGAGGAAAGGTAATTTCTTTATGAAACGTCAGCTTCACGGCATATACCGTATAAGGCTTACCGTCGTCGGTGGTCACGAGACGGTATTCATCGCTATAGCGCGACTTCAGAAGCCGATACCCCACAGGCAACAAAAAACCTGGCAGATGAAAATCCACCGTGCCCCGCAACAGAAACGCTTCGGTATGTTCAACGTTTTGAGTGATAAGCCCAAGTTTTTGGCTAAATTCTGCGGAATCAATCATCAGTGGCGACATCGGTGGTTTCTCATCGCGTAAGTATAGTCCACTTCACTACTCATCTAAATGATGTAGATTCAGCAGGTTGGTCTCATTCAGACCTTATCTTACGCAATGTGAACCGACACGGCAGGATCCGTGCTGATTCCCTGAAAACGTCTCGCAAAAAAATTATTTAGCCTGTTCCGCCAGCCATGCCATCGCCCTCTCCCCCGCCTCGTCCACCGGTAAATAGACCAGCAGCCGCGACCCGTTTCGCGGTGCGGAGTACCAGTACATCTGCTGCAGCGTAAAATCCCCCAGCTCGGGATGGGTAAACAGCTTGAGCTGGTTCTCCACGCCGCGCACGTCGTTGCGCTGGTGCCACAGCGTTTTGAACTCCTCAGACACCGCAAAGAAGCGCGCCAGTTTAGCTTCCCACAGCGGGTCGCCCCGGTGCTCGGCCATCGCCGCGCGGAAATAGGAGACAAAAATCGGCAGCACATCATCGCGTCTGCCGAGCCGCGCGCGCCACGCGGGATGGGTGAGAAACAAGTAAATACAGTTGCGGTCCTCCGGCGGGATTTCATTGAAATCAACGCCCATCAGATGCCCAAAACTGTCGTTCCACGCCACGATATCGAAATTGGGTTTCTGGATGCTGGCAGGTTTTGGCATCAGCGTATCCAGCAGGCGACGCGTGCCTTCGCTGATCCCCTCGCAGCAGACCGCCTGCGGTGCTTCGCCCGGCGGCAAACCGGCGAGCACGAAAAGATGCCGGGCTTCGGTCGGAGTACACTGCAGGGCTTTCGCTATGGCTGCCATCACTGCGCTGGACGGATTGACGTCCCTGCCCTGCTCAAGCCAGGTATACCAGGTCACACCCACTTCGGCGAGCATCGCCACCTCTTCGCGGCGCAGACCCGGCGTGCGGCGGCGTCCGCTGCGCGGCAAACCGAGACGCTGCGGATCGAGGCTTTCACGCCGGGCGCGTAAAAATGCGCCCAGCTGTTTTCGCGTGTCATCCTGAAGTGAGGCGACGGGTTCAGACATCAACGCCATAAATCCCCCTGCATGGTAGTGCCAGTACCAGTATAAGCAAGAACTGGTACCCGTTTATCAGATGGTTGATGCTACGACCATCTGATGAATGACGCAATGGAGTTACCATGAATACGTCAGTTGTTTCACCGGGTCGCGCAGGCCTGATATTGCTGTTAACCGGCCAGATGCTACCCATGATTGATACCTCAATCACTAACGTGGCGCTGGACGCCATTACCCATTCACTGCACGCAACCGCCACCGAGCTGGAGCTGATTGTCGCGCTTTATGGCGTGGCGTTTGCCGTCTGCCTCGCGCTCGGCAGCAAGCTGGGAGATAATCTTGGCCGCCGTCGCCTGTTTATGTGGGGTGTGGCAATCTTTGGCCTGGCCTCGCTGCTGTGCGGAATGGCGGGGAACATTGAACAACTGCTGGCCGCGCGTATTGTTCAGGGGGCGGGTGCCGCCCTGATCATGCCGCAAATTCTTGCCACGCTGCACGTCACGTTAAAAGGCACAGCCCACGCGAAGGCGATTAGCCTGTTCGGCGGCATTGGGGGGATCGCGTTTATCGTCGGCCAGATGGGCGGCGGCTGGCTGGTATCGGCGGATATCGCCGGACTGGGCTGGCGTAACGCCTTCTTTATTAACGTCCCCATCTGCCTGGTGGTGCTGGCGCTGAGCCGTCGCTACGTGCCGGAAACCCGCCGTGAAACGCCGTCGCGCATCGACTGGACAGGGACCGTCTTGCTGGCCATTATGCTCTGCTGTCTGCTGTTCCCGATGGCGCTCGGCCCACAGTGGCACTGGCCGTGGTCGCTAAAGGTTATGCTTCTCGTCATTATTCCGCTGGCCTGGCTGATGGCACAGAATGCGCGCAAAAAAGAGCGTGGAAATGCCCATCCGCTGATCCCACCGCGTCTGCTTCAGCTCCGCAGCGTTCGCTTTGGCATCGTGATTGCGCTGCTCTTTTTCAGCGTCTGGTCCGGGTTTATGTTCTGTATGGCGCTGACCATGCAAACCGGTCTGGGGATGGCGCCGTGGCAGTCCGGGAACAGTTTTATCGCCCTCGGGGTGACCTATTTTATCTCCGCGTGGTTCGCGCCGCGGCTGATTGCGCGCTACAGCACCAGCACGATTCTGCTCACCGGCCTGGCAATCCAGATAATCGGCCTGCTGGCGCTGATCGCCACGTTCCGCTACTGGGGAGTGCAAAATACGGCGCTGACGCTGGCGCCAGCCACCGGGCTGGTAGGCTACGGTCAGGCGCTGATTGTGAACAGCTTCTACCGCATCGGGATGCGCGATATTCAGCCTGATGACGCAGGGGCCGCCAGCGCCATCTTAAGCACCCTGCAGCAGGCCGCGCTGGGGCTTGGCCCGGCCATTTTCGGGGCGATTTTGCTGCACGGGCTGCAACATCATCACGGGGATTACGCCCAGGCGATTAACCTTTTCCTGACGGTGGAAACCGGCCTGATGGTCATCCTGGCGCTGGCAACGCTGCGCATCCGCCATCGGCTGTGTTTACCCGTCGTGAAGGTCTGCCAGGCCAGCAAATAAGCCTGAGGTATTTGCATAATAGATCCGCAGCCGCCATTATGGGGCTGCATCAATACAGGAGACGTTATGCAGGAATTAATTGCTCAGGTTGAAGAGTTAGGCATTGAAATTAATCACACCACCTCTTTAGTGATTATCTTTGGTATTATTTTTCTTACTGCCATCATCGTTCATTTTATTCTGCACAAAGTCGTGCTGCGCGCATTCGAGAAACGCGCCCGGGCCAGCAGCCATTTATGGTTGCAGATTATTACCCAGAATAAATTATTTCACCGTCTGGCATTTACCCTTCAGGGGATAATCGTCAACGTTCAGGCCGTTCTCTGGCTGCAAAAAGGGAGCGAAGCGGCAGAAATGCTCACCACCTGCGCGAAGCTGTGGGTGATGGTGTATGCCCTGCTCTCCTTCTTCTCGCTGCTGGACGTCATATTCAATCTTTCGCAGAAAATGGCGACCGCCTCACAGCTGCCGCTGAAAGGGATCTTCCAGGGCATCAAGCTGGTGAGCGCGATTCTGGTGGGGATCTTAATTATCTCTCTGCTGATCGGTCAGTCACCGGCCATTTTGATTAGCGGCCTGGGTGCTATGGCCGCCGTTCTGATGCTGGTCTTTAAAGACCCGATACTGGGACTGGTCGCCGGGATCCAGCTTTCCGCCAACGACATGCTCAAGCTTGGCGACTGGCTGGAGATGCCGAAATACGGTGCCAACGGCACGGTTACGGACATCGGCCTGACCACCGTTAAAGTGCGCAACTTCGATAACACCATCACCACGATCCCAACGTGGGCGCTGGTCTCTGACGCCTTTATCAACTGGAGCGGCATGTCGGCCTCCGGCGGCCGACGCATTAAGCGCAGCCTGAATATCGATACCACCAGCATTCACTTCCTGGACGAGCAGGAGCAGCAGAAGCTGATTCAGGCGAAACTGCTCAAGCCCTATCTGGCCGCGCGACATGAGGAAATTAGCCTGTGGAATCAGAAAAATGGCGAAGGTGAATCGGTATTAGACCTGCGCAAAATGACAAATATTGGTACCTTCCGCGCCTACCTGAATGAATATCTGCGTAACCACCCGCGCATTCGCAAAGATATGACGTTAATGGTGCGTCAGCTGGCACCGGATGCCAACGGCCTGCCGATTGAAATATACGCTTTCACCAACACGGTGATCTGGGCAGAATATGAGGAGATTCAGGCTGACATCTTCGATCATATTTTTGCGGTGGTGGAGGAGTTTGGTTTGCGTATTCATCAGTCACCTACCGGGAACGATATTCGCTCCCTGGCAGGGGTTATAGCGCAATAATCAGGTACTGGCGCGGGAAATAAAGCGCCAGTCCATCATCACTCTTTCCGTGGGCGCCTCGGGGTTGTCGATTTTATTTAAGAGCAGGTCGACCGCCTTGCGCCCGATATCCCGCGACGGCTGTTCGATGGTGGTCAGCGAAATCATGTCCGCCAGCTCGGTGCCGTCAAATCCCACAACAGCAATATCCTCCGGCACCCGCAGCCCGGCCTGCTGAATGGCGCGCAGCGCGCCCGCCGCCAGCGTATCAGAGACGGCAAACACCGCATCCGGTGGATTATCCTGCAACAGATTTTGCATCGCCACCATCCCGGCGCGGAAGCTGAGATCGCTGGCGTATTCAACCGCCTGATACTCCAGATCTTTTAGGTGGATCACGCTCTTATAGCCGCGCTCGCGCAGACGGGCATATTTATAGCTCAGGTCGTGGTTGATCATCGCGATGCGTTTGCGTCCACCGTCGGCAAGCTGGCTGACGGCATGCTGCGACGCATCAACGTCGTTAATCCCCACGCAGGAAACCGCGCCGGCATCGGCATATTCGGCACACTGCACCCACGGTGCGGAGCCAATCAGCGCGGCCAGTTCCGGCAGCTTTGAGAAAGCGTCCATGGTGATAATGCCGTCGACGATTTTGCCCGACAGCAGGCTTAAGCCCGAACGGGAACGTTCGATGTCCGACCCGGAGTTACACAGCAGGATCCGATAGCCGTTTTTCTCCGCCTCTTCTTCAATGCCCTTCACCACTTCGGCGCAGAACGGGTTGGCAATGTTTGAGACCATCACCAGGATCATATAGCTCCGGGCAGTACGTAACTGACGGGCCAGTAAATTAGGCTGGTAGTTGCTCTCTTTGATGGCCTGCAGGACGCGCTCGCGGTTTTTTGCCTTCACGGTGTCGCTGTTATTGAGCACGCGGGAGACCGTTGCCACGGAGACCCCGGCCAGCTGAGCGATTTTCTGAATTGACATAGCGACGACACATCCTGCGGTTAGCGTTTTGTGCAGGCTACCATAAATTTGTTGCCCGGCGAACCGGGCAACACGTCATTGCGCCACGCGTACCCAACGCTGCTGCTGATGACTTTTCACTATGGCATCAATGATATACATCACGCTTGCGCCATCGTGGAAGGTCGCAAACTGCGGTGCCTCCGGCATCGCTCCCGCCTGCACGGCGCGGTAGAACTGCATCATCATATTTTTAAAGGCGTCAGGCCAGCCTTCGATGTGCCCGCCGGGGAAGTGTGCGCTGCTGGCCACGTCAGGGTTCATCAAGCCTGGATCGTCGGTGAGCGTCTGATTTGCCAGCGCGCGATGGCCGATCCACAGCTGTTGCGGCACCTCCTGATCCCACGCCACTGACTGCTCGCTGCCGTTAATCTCAAACGTCAGGCGGTTTTTACGCCCGGCGCTCACCTGCGATACGCTAAAGCAACCTTTGCTGCCATCGTCAAAGCGGAACAGCACTGAGCCAAAGTCTTCGGTACTGACCGGTGTGTTGGTATACGCCGCCGCCTCATCGTGGGAGAAAGTCTGATGACCGCCCATGCTGGCCTTACGCGTCGGCCAGACGATGGAGAGATCGGCCATGACCTCGGTAATGCGCCTGCCGGTCACAAATTGCACCGTATCGCACCAGTGGGAGCCGATATCCGCCACCGTGCGCGAAGCCCCGCCAAGCGCGGCATCCACCCGCCAGTTGTAGTCTGTTTCCAGCAGCATCCAGTCCTGTAAATAACTGCCGTGTGAGGCGAATAGCCGCCCGAGGCTGCCCGCGCGCATCATGCTCGCCGCCTGGCGCACCATCGCAAACTGGCGATAGACAAAGCTCACGCCGTGCACCACGCCAGCCTGCTCCGCCCGCGCCACCAGGTCACGCGCCTCGTCCGACGTCATGCAGAGCGGTTTTTCTGAAAAGACATGTTTTCCCGCGCGCAGGATCTGACGGTTAATCTCCGCGTGCAGATGATTGGGCGTGCAGTTGTGCACCACGTGCAGGTCAGGAAGTGCGAGCAGTTCCGCCACGCTGGCGCAGGCGTGGGGCACGTTAAGCTGGCGTGCTTTTTCCTGCGCGCTGGCAAGCGTGCCGTCGCAGAGCGCCACCACCTGCACAAACCCGAGACGCCGCAGCGCCTCGATATGCGCCGGGCCGATAAACCCGCTGCCGACAATCCCGACATTAATCATGGCTGCCCCCTGCCGCGAAGTCATCAAACGCACGCCCGGATACGGGGATGATGTGGCGGCGGATAAACTCGCTTCCCTCACTTGCGCCGGTATCACCGTCTTTCAGGCAGCACTCCCACTCCAGCACCGCCCAGCCGTCATAATCGTACTGGGTCAGCTTGCTGAAAATGCCTTTGAAGTCGATCTGTCCGTCGCCGAGCGAACGGAAGCGCCCGGCGCGGTTGATCCACGGCTGGTAACCACCGTACACGCCGCTGCGCCCATTAGGATGGAACTCGGCATCTTTGACGTGGAAGGCTTTGATGCGCGCGTGGTAAATGTCGATGAAGGTCAGGTAATCCATCTGCTGTAACAGCATGTGGCTCGGGTCGTAAAGGATATTGCAGCGCGGGTGATTATCCAGAAGCGCCAGAAAACGCTCAAAGCTCACGCCGTCGTGCAAGTCTTCGCCCGGATGCAACTCAAAACAGACGTCCACGCCCTGTTCGTCAAAGGTATCCAGAATCGGTCGCCAGCGGTTTGCCAGCTCCTCGAATGCCGCCTGAAAACGCTGCTCGTTATGCGGCGGCCATGGATAGAAAAACGGCCACGCCAGCGAGCCGGAAAAGGTGGCGTGCGCTTTCAGGCCGAGTCTGGCCGAGGCGACTGCCGCCTGCTTTAGCTTTTCCGTTGCCCATGCCCGACGAGCCGTATCATTACCGCGCACGGCGGCGGGGGCGAAGTGGTCAAACGCGTCGCTGTAGACCTCGTTTACCGCCACAAGCTGCCCCTCCAGATGGGTCGACAGCTCGCTGATGACCAGCCCGTGCGCGCCCAGCTTGCCGGTAATGTCATCGCAGTAGGCCTGGCTCTCTGCCGCTTTTTCGACATCAAAAATGTGCGGATGATTGCAGGGGATCTGCACCGCTTTGTAACCCTTCGCCGCCGCCCAGCCTGCCAGTCCGTCGAGCGTGTTGAACGGCGCTTTCTCGCCAATAAATTGCGACAGAAAAATGCCCGGTCCTTTCATCGTCCTCATAACCCCTCCTGAACATTACGCCTTGTCATCGTCATACCTGAACGTGAGAAGGAAAATCAGCGCGATCGCCGCGGCAGCCACCGCCGGGATCCACCAGAATGTCACCCATGCCTGCGGCACGGTCTGACCGGCCACCAGACGGTTATAAAGCGCGCCTGAAATCTGAGAGCCCAGCAGCATGCCGATGCCGTAGGTGAACATGACAATCATGCTTTGCGCCTGTCCTTTCACCTTTTCACCCGCCACGCGGTCGGTGTAGATAAAGCCGACGACGAAGAAGAAATCGTAGCAGACGCCGTGCAGCAGGATCCCCAGGTACAACAGGATGCGTCCTTCCTCGCTAACGCCCAGCGCGAACATGGCATAACGCACGAACCACGCCAGCATGCCGATCAGCAGCATGACTTTCACCCCCAGACGGCGGAACAGCAGCGGAATGACCAGCATGAAGAAGATCTCTGACATCTGCCCGAAGGACATGGCGGTGCTGACGTCTGCAATACCGGCATCCGCCAGATACGAGGCGGTATAGGCGTAATAGGTGCCAAGCGGGACGGAGATCAGCATCGCGCAGACGGAGAAGACAAAGAAATGGCGGGTTTTGAGTAGCGCAAAGGCATCGGCACAAAAGAGATCGCGCACCTGCACCGGTAGCCCTTTCGCTGGCGCTGGCGTGTGCGGCAGCGTCAGGCTGTAGAGTGCGAGCAGCAGGGAGCTGGCTGCCGCCACCTGGAAGATGGTGACGCTGGACGCCACGCCGGTCACGCCGATGAAAATTCCCGCCACGATCCAGCCGATGGTGCCGAACACGCGCACCACCGGGAAAGTTTTATCCACGTTCGCCAGGCTGTGAAATGCGATGTTGTTGGTCAGCGCCAGCGTTGGCATATAGCAGAGCGTGTAACCAAACAGCAGGCCAATCAGCAGCGCGCCGTTTTCGGCAATCAGCGCCCCCGGCACAAACCAGAGGATTGCCGCGCCCGCCAGGTGCATCACCGCCATCACCTTCTGCGAGGCAAAGAAACGATCCACCAGCATGCCGAGCACAAACGGCGAGAGAATGGAGGCGATGGGCCCGGCGGAGAACGCATCGCCAATTAACAGAGACATGTTGTGCCGGGTCATCACCAGGCCAAGCGTGACTGACCAGCTACCCCAGATGAAAAACTGCAGAAACATCATCAACGACAGACGCGGCACCAGCAGCCGGTGCTGTGTTATCGCCTTTTCACTACTTTCAGTTGACACCATGATAAGCCTCACCCGGAAAAAGTAATCGATTACAAATGACAGCAAATAAAAAGTAATCGATTACAAAATAAAGATCCTGTGGATCGAAACAGAATTGGGAGGGGGGTCACGATAAAGGTCGATGTATGACAAAACGAGGCGTTCTGATTGTCACTATAGCCTACAGGCTATAAAATAATATAGCGAGGAAGCTAAAGGAGAAACGATGTGGAATGTCGAGACAACGGACAGATTTGATCAATGGTACTTCGAACAAACAACAGCATTAAAAGAAGATGTGCTAGCGATGATGCATATTCTTGCTGAGTTTGGCCCAACGCTTGGGCGGCCATACGTAGATACCGTGAAGGCTTCAGCCTATGCGAACATGAAGGAATTACGGATTCAACATGCGGGAAATCCCATCAGAGCTTTTTTTGCTTTTGATCCTGACCGTAAGGCAATTGTGCTCTGTGCTGGAGACAAAACCGGTTGCAATCAAAAACGGTTTTATAACGAAATGATTACGCTGGCTGACGTTGAGTACAGCAGACATCTGGCGGATAAGGAGGCCATATGGCAACGCTAAAAGAACTCATGGCACAACAGAGCGCGGAAAGTCAGGAGCGTATTGCGGCTAAAGTTGATGTAATACGAAGAATTGTTGCCCTGAACCAACTGCGGGAAGAGCTCAATATTTCGCAGACAGAACTGGCCGCGGCAATGGGGGTAAAACAACCCACTGTGGCAAAAATCGAACAGCCGGGAAACGATCCCCGGCTTTCAACACTCAAACGCTATGTCAGTGCGCTCGGCGGTGAAATGAGCATTGATGTGACGTTACCGAATGGGAAACGAATAGCGTTTCAGATTTGATATTGCACATTCAAAGCCGGGTAGCGGCTTCGCCTGACCCGGCCTACAAAATAATAACGGCCCAGAACATGTAGGCCCGGTAAGCGCAGCGCCACCGGGCGAAAAACGTGCTACTTTTTACGGGATAATTTAAACGCAATAAACAGGAACACCACCCACACTGGCAGCAGCATCGCTGAGAGACGCATCTCATCCATCGTGCACATCAGCACCAGAATCAGCCCCAGGAACGCGATACAGATATAGTTCCCTGCCGGGTAGAGCAGCGCTTTAAACTGCGTCTCGCGTCCCTTGCGTCGCATCGCCGCACGAAAGCGCAGGTGCGCCAGGCAGATCATGATCCAGTTCAGCAGCAGCGTGGCGACAACCAGCGCCATCAGCAGGCCAAATGCCGCTTTCGGCAGCAGGTAGTTGATCAGCACCACTAATGACGTAATCGCGCCGGAAAGGAACAAGGAATTAATCGGCACACCGCGACGGCTGACGCGGGTCAGGAACTTCGGCGCGTTCCCCTGTACGGAAAGGCCAAACAGCATACGGCTGTTGGAGTAAACGCCACTGTTATAGACCGAAAGCGACGCCACCAGAATGACGAAGTTCAGCGCCGACGCCACCACATTGCTGTTCAGATCGTGGAAAATCATCACGAACGGACTGCTGTCAGATTTCACTTCCACCCATGGATAGAGCGCCAGCAGAACCACCAGCGAGCCGATGTAAAACAGCAGAATACGGTACACCACCTGGTTGACCGCTTTTGGGATACTTTTATGCGGGTCGCGCGCTTCGGCAGCAGTAATACCAATCAGCTCCAGCCCGCCGAAGGAGAACATGATCACCGCCAGAGAGAGAACCAGTCCTTTCCAGCCGGTTGCCAGAAAGCCGCCGTGCTGCCAGAGGTTATCAATGGTTGCCCGCTCGCCGCCATGACCGGAGAACAGCAGCCACAGGCCAAAGCCGATCATCCCGATAATCGCCAGTACCTTGATCAGCGCAAACCAGAACTCGGTTTCGCCATACAGGCGCACATTGATGAGGTTAACGGCATTAATGATGATGAAAAAGGCCGCCGCCCAGATCCACGTCGGGACATCCGGGAGCCAGTACTGCATGTAGATGCCTGCGGCGGTCAGTTCGGCCATCCCCACCAGCACGAACATCACCCAGTAGTTCCAGCCGGAGAGGAAGCCTGCAAACGGGCCCCAGTATTTGTAAGCAAAGTGTGCGAAGGAGCCTGACACCGGCTCTTCAACGACCATTTCGCCGAGCTGGCGCATGATCAGGAAGGCGATAATCCCGGCGATGCCGTATCCCAGCAGTACTGCAGGGCCAGCCATTTGAATGGCGGGGCCGATGCCGAGAAACAACCCGGTACCAATCGCGCCGCCGAGGGCAATTAACTGAATATGTCGATTTTGCAAACCACGTTGCAGCGTCGGATTCTGATCCGACGAGGCTTCAGCGCTACCATGGCCTGAAGCGGATGACGCGTCTTTCACGCCCTACCCCTGTCTCTTTTTTAGAAGGGGCACGTTTTAACACTTCATGCTGGTGGTAGCAAGTTTAACGCCGGGCCAGCGCATGCGCCCGGCGGATTAACGTCACGACCCGATGATCCCGCCGTCCGCTTTGACGATCACCACCGTTGACGAACGCGGGCGTCCGTTCGGGCTGGCGTCCGGCCAGTTAGAGACGGCACGCGGATTGGCCGGGTCGGTAATGTCATCCCCGCCCTCTCCCGGATGCTGAATATTGATAAACAGCGTCCGGTTGTCCGGCGTAAACGCAATACCGGTGATTTCACACCCACGCGGGCCCGTCAGGAAACGACGAAACTCATTGCTGCCCGGAATGGTGGCCACCATCTGGTTATTGCCCATCCCCTCATACGCTTTTTTGTTGATCGTGCTGGAAGAGACGTCGGTCTGGATCCACAGAACGCCCTGATGATCGAACGACAGACCATCCGGGCTGCCGAATGCCGCCCCCTGCATAGAGCCTTTGGCCTTCGGATCGTCGCTGTCTGTGCGCCCGCCCATGACCAGAATATCCCATTTAAAGCGTGCGGCGGCAGGATCGGCCCCCTCTTCGTGCCAATGCATAATATGACCAAACACGTTATTAGCACGCGGGTTGGCGGCATCGACCGGGGCTTTCCCCTCTTTACCGCGATCGCTGTTGTTGGTGAGCGTACAGTAGACGCTGCCGCTGGCGTGCGGATCCACGGCTATCCACTCCGGGCGATCCATTTTCGTCGCCCCCACCACGTCAGCCGCCAGGCGGGTTTTAATCAGCAGATCGCCCTGGTTTTCAAAACCGTGGCTTTTATCCAGGCCATTCTGCCCGAAGATCAGCGGCAGCCAGTCGCCGCTTCCCTCTTCGTTGAACCTGGCAACATACAGCGTGCCCGAGGTCAGCAGTTGCATATTGGCCTCACGGTTCGCAGGATCGTATTTTTTGTCAGAGACGAATTTATAAATGTACTCAAACTTCTGATCGTCCCCCATATAGACCACCACGCGATTATCGGCGGAGAGCGTAACGGCGGCCCCCTCGTGCTTGAAGCGGCCAAGTGCGGTGTGCTTGCGCGGTGTGGAGGTCGGGTCGTAGGGGTCAATCTCTACCACCCAGCCGAATCGGTTAGGCTCGTTAGGCGTTTTATCGACGCTAAACCGCTCATCCACCTCGTTCCAGCGGTAAGATTCGTCGCTGTCGCTGATGCCATAGCGCTTTTCCAGCGGATTGAGATCGGTTTTTTTCACGAAAATATCCGACCAGTTCTCCTCGCAGGTGAGATAGGTGCCCCACGGCGTATGGCCGTTGGCGCAGTTTTGCATGGTGCCCAGCACGCGCTCCCCCTGCGGGTCGGCGGCGGTTTTCATCAGGGGCTGATGCCGCGCCGGGCCGGTAAGCTGCATCGGCGTATTGACGGTGATACGGCGGGCATAAGAAGACGGGCGAACCACCTCCCAGCCGCTGCCCGTTTTTTTCACTTCCACCACCGACACGCCCATCGCGTTCTGCCCCTTACGGGCTTTGTCGAGGTTCCAGTTCGCCATACCGTCCGTAAACAGCATCCCGTTATCGATGTATTCATGGTTCAGCGCCAGCAGACCATGTTCCGGGTTTTGCTCCCCCTGCGGCAGGCTAAACCACGCCATACCGTCGTGGTGCATCCCCGCCTGCACGGCCTGTTCGTCGGTCGTGTTGCTGGCATCCGGCTTAAATGCCGGCATGTGGTCTTTGATGCCCGTCGGGTCACCCCAGCGATAAAACGGGCGGGCAATATAACCTTCCGGCACCCTCACCGTATCGTCCGTGGAAACGGGAATACTGGTAAACCCAAGCGACACCGCTTTTGCCAGCGCGGACGGCTTCGATACCGCGGCAATGGCGCTATCAGGTTTGATCAAAAAGGGAAAGGAAACGGCAGCACCCGCCACGGCGCCCATCTGGAGAAAACGACGGCGGGAGAGGAAAACCTCTGCAACCTCGGAGAAAACCGGATTAGCGCTGCGGTTAGTGATGTCGTCGCGATGTTCTTTTTTAAAAACGGATTTGAGGGGTCTGCCCATAGCGGCTTCCTGTCATTGGCCAAGAGGTAAGGAGTTGGCGAACAGTGTAAGAAGCTTTTGTTACAATTTTATAACAGGATAACGGCGGGATTGGGGCGTCCCTGCCCCGGATAACGAGGTGGAACGCTTAGAACTCGTAGCCCACCGAGACCTTAAAGGTTCGCGGTTCGCCCTGAGTGATGTAGGTACCGGAATCGTCCACGCTGGCCCAGTAGTTTTCATTGGTCACGTTGTCGATGCCTGCGCGCACGGTCATCTGGTTTGCATTGTGGTTCAGCGCGAAGCGGTAGCGCATGCCCAGATCCAGCGTGGTATAGCTGTCCAGCTTTTTGCTGTTCGCGAGATCGGCATACTGCGTGCCCGAGTGGTTCACGCGTGCGGTGGCGGTCAGGCCGTCAACTGGCTTGATGTCGTACTCTGCCCCCAGCACGGCATAGAAGTTCGGCACGCCAATCGCATCGTTGCCTTGATTCACGCCGTTTTTGGTTTTGGTCAGCTCGGCCTGCAGCCAGGTGGCGCTGGCGTTCAGGCGCATCCCGAGCATGGGCTCGCCAAAAACGTTGAGCTCTACGCCACGGTTACGCTGTTCAGCGTCCAGGCCGTAGTGATTGTCATCGTCGAGGATCGCCGATGGCATTTTGATCTCAAACAGCGCCAGAGAGCCGCCCACGCGTCCAAAGTCTGCCTTCAAGCCGACTTCATTCTGTTTAGAGTGAACAATACCGGTGCTTTGACCGTAGTTGGTGGCGGTGTCCGGCGCGGTTTTTCCCGGCTGCAGCGCTTCGGTGTGGTTGGCGTAAAGGGAAATCTGCTCCCACGGTTTATAAACCACGCCGTAGGTTGGCATCCAGCGGCTACCGTCGAAGCCGTCCGCGTCGTTTTCCGCACCGGTAATTTTGTTATACCCGCGGATGACCACTTTCTGATGACGCGCCCCCGCGGTGAACAGCAGCTTGTCGTCCAGGACGCCCAGCGTATCGCTCAGCAGCCAGCCCTGAGTACGGGTGCGCCCGCTGGTTAGCGGATCGCTGTATTTGCCACCTGATCCATTGAAGTTGGAGCTGTCCGGCATATCAACGCCGGTGTTGTGGTAGATGTTGGTGGTCGGGTTATCCTTCGTCGCCGACATTTTCCACGCGATTTTTTCGTTTTTGGTCGTCGCCGAGTAGCCGACGTTCACCTTGTGCGACACAAAGCCGGTATTGAAATTCCCGCGAATGCCCGCCATCCCGCTAACGGAATCGCTAATGCGGTTAGTATCCAGACGGCTGACCGTGGCTTTGCCGCTTTTGTCCAGCAGCTTCGGCGCGCTGTAGATCCCTTCTTCGTGCGCATGCTGCGCGCCCAGGCCGGTATAGGCGGTCCAGTTATCGGTGATGTCGTATTCGCTGCGCCACATCCCAAATTCGTTTTCGATGTCGCTGTAGGCCCACTTCTGCGAGAAGTTACGATCGTTTTTCGGCGGTTCAGGCACGAAATCCACCGCCGAGATGTTGACGCTGGTCGGGCTGCCGTGGAAGGTTTTCTTTTGATAGCCCAGATCCAGCGAGGTGCGGACGTTGTCGCCGTTGTAATCAAGACCGGTGGAGAGCAGCGTGGTGCGGCGACGGTCGTTTGGTACGCCGGTTTCCCCTTCACGGTGGACCAGGTTCACGCGCGCGCCGAACTGGTCGCTGTCACCAAAGCGACGGCCTGCATCCAGCGTGGTGCCAAACTGCGAATCTGAGGTGTAATCCACGCCCACTTTTGCCTGCGGGGTATCGCCCGCATGTTTCGGCTCAAGATTGATCATCCCGCCCACGCCAGAGCTTGCCGCGCCGTTCATCAGCGCGTTGGCGCCTTTGAAGATCTCAATGCGGTCAACCATCTGCGCATCCACCACCTGACGCGGCAGTACGCCGGACAGCCCGCCAAACGTCATGTCGTCGCCGTCAAACTTCAGGCCACGAATGCGGTAGGTCTCCGCGCTGTTACCGTATCCCTGAACGTACTGCACGCCCGCATCGTTGGCGACCACGTCAGCGATGGTTTTCGCCTGCTGATCTTCCACCAGCTTCGAGGTGTAGCTGATGATGTTGAACGGCACGTCCATGGCGTTCTGCTGGCCCAGCATCCCCATGCGCCCGCCGTTCGCCACCTGCCCGTCAAGAAAGGCCGGTACCAGCTGGTCGCCGCCGGGTTTAAAGTCGCTGGCAGGTGCAGCCTGCACAACAAGCGTATCTTCTTTTTTATCATCCGCCGCCTGGACGGAATGTGTCACCGCCCCAATGGCGAGCGCCAGCAGCGTTTTGTGTATTTTGGTGTTGTCCATCGTTAACTCATTTGAAAGTGCGCGAAAAAATGACCCGTTGTCGGGCCTTAGAATGTATTAACTGCAATGCAAATGAGAACTATACGCATTATCTATGCATTGGCAAGCGTCACGCGTTCATGAAGGGAGGTAATGAGGACGATGGGGAACAACCACCCCGTTTTGGGGTGGTTATGATTATAAAACGCGCGCAGTGCCCGTCACATCAATGCGTACCGCCGCGCCCGGGTGCCAGCCCGGCTGACTGACGGTCCTGAGGATAATGGGCTGTTCATGCCCGGCTAATACCAGCGTCAGCGTAGACAGCTGACCGGTGAAGTCGACATCAAGAATGGAGACCGGGCTTTCATGAGGCGCACATGCCGTCACGCGCAATTGTTCAGGACGCATCATTACCCGGCCCTCTCCTGTTGCATGCGGATTGTCCGTCGGCACCTCGCCCAGTGCACACACGGCGTAACCCCCAGCGAGCTGAGCAGGCAGGATCACGGCATCGCCAAGAAACAGCGCCGTCTCTTCGTCAACGGGACGGGTATAGACGTCATAAGGCGTTCCCACCTGCGTGAAGCGGCCAGAACGCATCACGGCAACCTGCGTGGCAAAAGACAACGCTTCGTTCTGATCGTGGGTGACCAGAATTGAGGCCACGCCCGCTTCCGCCAGCAGATCGGCCGTTGCTTTACGCGTCATGGCGCGCAAGCCGGTATCCAGCGCCGAGAACGGTTCATCCAGCAGCATCAGCGAAGGACGCTGGGCCAGCGCACGGGCAAGCGCCACGCGCTGCTGCTGTCCGCCGGAAATCTCATGGGGCCAGTGCGTCGCGAGCTGCCTGTCGAGAGAGACCATCTCCATCAGCACCTCAACGCGCTGGCGCTTCTCATGGCGGGTACCGTTCAGCCCCCAGGCAATGTTATCTGCCACGTTGAGATGGGGGAACAGCGCGCCCTCCTGGGGCACAAAACCGATCCCGCGCAGGTGAGCAGGAACAATATGATTTTCATCAAACAGCGTTTTTCCCTGCATGACAATGCGGCCGGTATCCGGCGTCTCAAACCCGGCGAGAATACGCAGCAGCGTGGTTTTCCCCGACCCGGAGGGGCCGACAATCGCCGTGCGGCTCCCCGGCGCAACGCTCAGGTTTAAGCTGTCGAGCACCTGCACGTCCGAAAACGATTTTGAAATGGCGGTTAATTCAAGCATGTCATAGCCCTGCAATTTTTTTCGACTGCATATAGAGAATGGCGGTCAGCGGGAGTGAGATCAGAATCATCAGCATCGCGTAGGGCGCGGCGGCCACATAATCAATTTCACTGGTCAGCGCCCAGAATCCGGTGGAGAGCGTGCGGGTTCCCAGCGGCGAGAGCAGCAGCGTGGCGGTCAATTCGTTGCTGACGCCAAGGAATACCAGCGCGGCGCCTGCCGCAGCGCCCGGTGCGGCCAGCCGCAGGGTAACGCTCCAGAGCGCTTTCGCAGGCGTGCTGCCCAGGCTGCGCGCCACGTTTTCCAGCTCCACCGGCGCCTGGGCAATCCCTGCCCGCAGGTTAATGAGCGCGCGGGGCATAAACATCAGCAGATAGGCCAGGAACAGGGTGATTTCCGTCTGATAAATGGGGCGAGCGTAATGAATAGTGACCGTGACCAGCGCCAGCGCGGTGACAATGCCCGGCAGCGAACTGGTGATGTAGATGCACCCTTCCAGCATCCGGAAAATACGGTGCGGGTAGCGGATCCCAAGCCACGCGATGGGGATGACGCACGCCGTCGTCAGGAGCGCTCCGCCCACGCCGAGCATCAGCGTCTGGCGCAGGGAGTGCCAGAGATCGGCGTTCATCCAGTTTTGTACGCCGCCGAGCCAAATCCAGCGGCACAGGACAAGTAACGGCACGCCCAGCGCCAGAATGACCAGCGCGAGGAAAAACAGCTGTCCCAGCGCAGCCGCCGCAGGCTTCAGCGGCCAGCGTTTCTGTTCACGTGCCGCGCCAGCGCCAATGCGTGCATAGCGCGCTTTCCCGCGCGTCACGCCTTCCAGCACTAAGATCGCCAGGCAGCATAAGGCCAATACGCCCGCCAGCATGTTCGCTGCCGGGCCGCTGAAGGTGGACTGAAACTGGTCGTAAATGGCCGTTGTGAAGGTATCAAAACGGATCATCACGTACAGACCGTATTCCGCCAGCAGGTGCAGCGCCACCAGCAGCGCGCCGCCGCAGATAGCCAGTTTTAGCTGCGGCAGCACCACGCGGAAAAAGACCCGCCACGGTGGGGTGCCGAGCGAGGCGGCCACATCTTCCAGCGTTGGGTCAAGACGACGCAGCACCGCCGCAACCGGCATATAAATAAACGGATAGTAAGCTAAAACGGAGAGGAACACGCCCGCGGAAAGGCCATGCATCGAGGGAACCACGCTCACCCAGGCATAGCTTTGCACAAACGCGGGGATCGCCAGAGGGGCGACCGCCAGCGCGGACCAGATCCCTCGCCCGGCAAGCTGCGTGCGCTCCGTGAGCCAGGCGATCGCCACGCCCGTCACGATACACAGCGGTACCGCCAGCGCCGTCAGCCACAGCGTGTTACTGAGCAGTTCAGCAACACGTGGGCGAAATACCAGCGCCCTAATCGTTTCCCAGCCCGTCTCAACGCCTATGGCAATGATAAAACCCAGGGGCAGAAGTGCCAGTAAAGAAAAAAGGACAGCTAACGCTACCATCGGCAGTGCAGGACGCCTGCGGCCAGGCTCCCGCACGCTGTTTTTGCCGAGGTCGAGACTCAGACCAGACATAAGACCTTCACTTCACTCTCAGGATCACAGCAGACCGGCTTGCGTCATCAGCTCGATAACTTTTTTACTGTTGAGCGTTGAAGGTTCAACTTTCGGTGCATCCAGATCGTTCAGCGGGACCAGTTTCGGGTTAGAGGCCGCGTTCACGCCCACCGCATATTCAAAGGCATTGTTGGTGCGCAGGCTTTCCTGGCCCTCTTTACCGGTAATGTATTTAATGAACGCCTGGGCCTGCGCTTTGTGTTTGCTGGACGCCAGCACGCCACCACCGGAAAGGCTGACGAACGCGCCCGGATCCTGGTGTTTGAAGTAGTAGAGTTTGGTGTTTTTGCTGTTCTCACCCGTTTTGGACTGATCGACAAAACGGTAGTAGTGATAAATCACCCCGCCATCAATCTGGCCGGCGTTGACGGCTTTCATCACGGTGCTGTTGCCTTTATAGGCCACGAAATTAGCTTTCATCGCCTTCAGCCATTCCAGCGTGGCTTTTTCGCCTTTAAGCGCCAGCATTGCGCTCACGATGGCCTGGAAATCCGCGCCTGACGGTGATGCCGCCCAGCGGCCTTTCCACTCGGGTTTGGCCAGATCCATCAGCGACTTAGGCAGCTGCTGTTCGCTCAGTTTTGCCGGGTTATAGACGAATACGGTGCTGCGGGCGGCAATGCCGATCCAGCGGCCATGCGCCGGGCGGTACTCTGCCGGTACCTGCTTCAGGGTGTCTGCATCCAGCGGGGCAAACAGGTTGGCATTATCCACCAGTACCATGGACGGTGAGTTTTCCGTCAGAAATACGTCTGCAGGTGATGCGCTGCCTTCCTGAACCAGCTGGTTACCCAGCTCGCTGTCATCGCCGTTACGCAGCGTGACCTTAATGCCGGTCTCTTTGGTAAAACCGTCAACCCACGACTTCACCAGGTTTTCATGCTGCGCGTTGTATACCACAATGCCTTCGCTGTTATCAGCGGCAACGGATTGTGTGGAAAGGAAAAGCGATGATGACAACAAGGCAAGCGAGAAGCAGGACAGCAGGCGAGAATTCATGAACATATCCTTAATAGAGCAACGGGAATAATGACGCATAGCGTTGTGGGACAGGATTAAAGCATACAAAAACGCTAATGATAATTAGTATCAATCCAGTTTAAGCGTAAAAGTGTAAAATTTCTTTTTTGCGACGAGTGAAGTGATAAAAATCCAGATTTAAAAAACGGATTAATTAAAGATTAAGAAAACCTTAAGACAACACACTACAAAATATCATTAGCCTTCTATTTATTACGTCGTTATTTATCTGACAATTTAAGAATAAAAAACGTTCACCACTGGCGCCGTGAAAATATGATTCCCTTCATAGCGTTGTCCTTATTATTACCTCAGGTAATTTTTACCGGCAGCGTCTCCAGCGTTCTCAGAATCAGGCTTCGCGTCGACCATTTAGCCTCACCGTCGAGAGAGAGCGTCCCGCGTTCGCATAAAGCCATGGCAAGGGTTTCAGCCTGACACTGCGCCAGCAGTTGTCCAATACACTGGTGCACGCCTGCGCCAAATCCCAGCTGACGTTGGGCATTCTTGCGGCCAGGAATAAAACGCCACGCCTCTTCAAATACGCTTTCATCGCGATTTGCAGAGCCAAGGCATACTAAGATGTTATCCCCCGCTTTAAGTTCGCGTCCCAGAAATTGCACGGGAGCCACTACTTTTCGTCTGCCCATCTGCAATGGAGACTCAAAGCGCATGGTTTCACTAACGACATCTCTCATCCGCAGCGTGTTATTTCTGACGCGCGCCTGTAATTCAGGATGTTGTGCCAGCATATACGCCAGGTTTCCGGTTAACGCTTCGCTGGTTTCACTCCCGCCGATAAGCATGGTGACGCAATCTGTGCTGAACCGCGTTGCAAGCGCATCCCGATCGCCGCCATATCCTTTCAGGAGGCTGCGATAAAAAAGCGAGTCGTAACCCTGGCTGTGTGCCTGCGCGAGTTGGCGAAAACTGTCATCCAGACGAGAAAGCGCCACGATCAGCCGCTGTAATCCCTCTCGATCAATTGCGCTGGGGTCCAGCAACAGCCTGATGGCACTTTTCTCTTGTTCAACCACCTCCTGCTGCGCTTCCGGCAGGTTGAGCCAGGCGGTGAACAGCTTCCCCCAGAGCGGGGCAGCAATCTGGCGAATGCCGTCAATCGTGCCGGTGGTGGTTAACTCTGCCACCAACGTATGTGACTCGTCAGAAATCAACTGGGTTAACGCAGCCCAGGATTCGCCGGTAAACAGAGCTTGCAGCGCCTGACGGTGCGCGCGATGCACATTCCCGTCTTCAAACAGCACAATGCCGTAGAGAAGATCGCGTATGGGGGGCGAGAGGCTGAAGCACTCTTTTTCCATTTCGCTATGCACATCTTCAGGTATACCCGAGGAGACGAATGCTCGCTCTTTAAGCGTCTGATAAACATCCTGATAGCGGGTAAGCACCCACGTTTTGCCGATTCGCGCTACAGGCTGGTGGTTTCGCATGTGGTGGTAGACGTTATGAAGATTTTCCTGAAAGACAGGTGAGGCAGGATTAAACCGAAGTGCTTTTTCAACATATGCCACGGGTGAGCCCTCATCGCAGGATTAATCACCTTTCAGTAAAGCAGGGATATGTTGCAGTTCAAATATGGCAGATAAGGAGATCAATGGCACGCGCCCTGTAGGATTCGAGCCTACGACATACGATTCAAAAATTCCTGAAAAAAACCTGATTTACGTATGACTGCCGCCAATTAGAATACCTTATCTAAAGGGATAGGTCAGGCCAGTTATGATGTGGTGTTCGAATGATATGTACTCCTCAAAGTTGTATCGTGCGAATGATGGCAATCGCATAATGCACATTTGATGATTACTTTTTACCATGGCAGCACCATTGTTTGACCGTGTCGTTCAATAGCAAGGAAGCAAAAAATGACCAGGGGATGCTTCACGTGACACAATGCCCAAAAATTGCAGGGGCGTCGATCTTAGGCCGAGATGATGGTAGCCTATGTGCCTTTGCAAGGTAGAACCACTCTTTTTTACGTTCGGAGCAATCTATACATGACATTATCCAGAAGCTCTTTATCTAAATGGGTTGTCAGATTGGAAGAATTCGTTAACGCTACGAGGATTACCATAAAGTTATCATGGAGCGTTCCTTCTCTTGTCATCATTGATGATTTTACATATTGCATTTTGGGAAGAGATAGAATACAGGCTTGTATAAACAAACAATAAAGCAGCTTACCTCGATAAATTTTCTCCTGGATATTAGAAAAATTTAAAAACTTAACCTAACATAAAGAATATTTTAAATGGATAACTACCAAGGCTATGAACAATAAAATACAATCTATACATCTTCTGCGTGGAATCGCAGGTATTTCTGTTGTCCTTTATCACTTCAAGGGATATCTAAATGGGGTTTATGCCCAGAAAGATTTGGGACAGATTTTGTTTGGTTCTGGTGCTTTTGGAGTCGATATTTTCTTTATGATAAGTGGCTTCATTATCGCTTTATCAACACAAAACATTACATCCAAAGCGATTTTTGCAACAAGACGTTTTTTTAGAATTTATCCAGCTTTTATAGTAGTTTTTGTTATTGGCGTGATCACTGTATATCAATTTGACCCATCTGAGAATTTACTTCGTGGTCTTTTCTTCATTCACAGGGATTATTCTCTTGAATCACCAGGCTTTGGATATAATGTTCTTGGTCCGGCATGGACATTAACTTATGAAATTTACTTCTATGCATTATTTGCAGTAGCAATGGCATTTAGCCATAAGTATAGAACCATATTAACATCCATCTTTTTAGTAACGCCTGTATTCATATTGCAGGTTTACTTTAATGGGACAATTTCCATAAACGGAAATGCGGCGGCAAACATCCCTTCTGACTACTATACCTACGGATTGCTCAGATTTATATCCTCCCCGATGCTTATAGAGTTTGTGGTCGGAATGCTCTTTTATGAACTATACAGAAATATAAATATCAATGTAAGTCGCGGTATCGCTAAATTTGTATTAATGGTGTCGACAGGAATCTTTATCACTAACTATTTGAGTGGTCACTTTACCGGATTTGGAATGGATAAGGCGGGTGTTATTTCTGCAATTCTTCTTTTCGGATTCCTGTTCTACGATAAATTTGTAGGATTTGGTGAGAGCAAACTTTTAGGATATCTGGCAGATATTTCATTCTCAATTTACATATCACACTATCTTTTCATCAATCCAGCCAACTATTACAAACCAGAATTCATTATAACAACAAACGGCTTAGGGAGACTATCAATGATGCTCACTATCACCTTAGCAGCAGGTACAATGCTTCATTTTTATGTGGAAAGACCATTCATCTCTATAGGTAAAACAATCGAAAAAAATATCTTTTCCTATAAGAAGAAAAAGCAGATAGCATAGTTATAAACCCCGTGACTCTGCGGGGTTTGTTTTTAGAGCGTCCTGTGGCATGTTTAGGATTTATTTAATCTCCCTTTTCATATTGTTGCAGTGTGACAGATATCTCGTCGACTTGCTCAGGCATTATCAATATATTTGTTATCCCAATCTAAAGATTTGCTAAAATCATAATGAAAAGTATCATTGCGATGTTTTTCTCTAATAAAAAAGAGAGATCCATTACAGATTTAATGTTAAACCCTATCGACCGTGCAAATTGAAAATGATAAACTATTCTTATTGCTGATGTGTTAGCCAGGTATTGTATTAGTAGCATAACTGCAGCAATATGATAAAAATAATACTTACAGGTTAATAAAGAATGCTAAAAGATAAATTCCGCCACGACATTAACTGGCTAAGATCAATCGCAGTAATCGCTGTCGTTTTATATCATTTTCATATCCCTTTCTTAAACGGTGGTTTTGTCGGTGTCGATATATTTTTCGTGATATCTGGGTTTTTAATGACTGGAATTATATTAACGAAAGTCGAATTTAATTCGTTTTTAATTTCTATATCTCGCGTTTTTTACGGATTGTCCCGGCGTTATGCTTTGTAGTTTTATTCATGGTCGTAGCAGGATTTTTCATTCTTAGCACAAAAGAATATGAAGAATTAAGTACCAATGCTACTGCATCTTTATTATTTTTCTCGAATAAATATTACGCACTACATTCAAGCTATTTTGATTCATCCTCTGAAAATAACTTTTTTCTTCATACATGGTCTCTATCAGTAGAATGGCAATTTTACCTGATATTCCCTATTGTTATTATAATAATCAGGAAATTAAAAACCCCATTATTTCCTGCGCTTGTTTTTTGCTGGATAGTTTCATTTATAACAATGTTAATGCTCTCGGGTCATAACCAAACAGAGGTCTTCTATTCATTATCCACACGCGCATGGGAAATGATATCGGGAGGATTAGTGTATGCTCATAGTTCGACAAAAGTAAGTGCAAAAAACAGACCTGCACTATCATACATTGGCATTTTATTAATCATAGTATCAATCTTCACTATTAACAACAACGATTTGTGGCCTGGTGCAAATACTTTAATACCTGTTTTTGGAGCCGTTATATTTATAATCGCGAATAATCAAAACTCAACTATTATCAGAAATTCGATTTTTCAGTTTATAGGTACAATATCATATTCATGGTATCTGTGGCATTGGCCTGTAATAGTTACAATGCGATACTACAACTTAAATAATAATGTACTCAATACTACTTTAGGCATTGCCGTATCATTATTATTTGCTTTAATTTCATATTATTTGATAGAAACCAAATTTAAACACAGAAGTAAAACACAATCTAATTTCATTATAAGCATCTCATTAGTATCAGCATGTGTATTTGTTGCTTTTACAAATGGTATGAGCTTCAGATTTAATGGTGACATGAACGATATTGCCAGCTATAGATTCAATAATAAAAACTGGCGTCCTGATTCATGCTTCCTTAATCCAAACCAGGATTATAAGCAATTTGATAAATGCCCTGACAAAATGACTAACGATTCAGTTGTTATTTGGGGTGATTCCCACGCAGCTCAACTTATGCCTGGCCTTCACGTAAATAATAAAAATACCAAATTCACTCAAAGGACATCCAGTCTCTGCGGCCCACTACCTGGCGCTGAAAACAATCAGAGACCATTTTGTAAAAACATAAACAGTTATGTTTTGAATGAAATTATTAGTACAAAGCCTAAGCTAGTTATTCTGGCTGCATTTTGGTCTCAATATCCGTTCGAAAAATATTTAACTGAAACACTAAAAACACTACAAGATTCGGGAGTTCATACGGTTGTGATTGGTCCATTTCCTTTCTGGAGCGAGCCATTACCGAAGGAAATTGAGATTAATGGTCTAAATCCTCAAAGAACCCTTCCAATTGAACTTCTCGAAAGTAAGAAGCATCTTTTTGAGAATGAAATTAAGCTAAAATCAATTATTTCTCACAATGACAATGCTAAATTCATTTCTGCATTAAGTGTGCTTTGTAACAATGCCACTTGCAAGGTTACAGTTGGTGAATCCCCTGTCAGACCAATGCAATGGGACAACGCGCACTTGACTGATTCAGGTTCACAATGGTTTATAAACAAGATAAAAGATAAGTTGAATTAAATAGTTGAAAGGCCATCATTTGATGGCTTTTTTCATTAAAGGCTATTTATATAGTTAGTTTCGTTTATTTTCCCCCATAAGCTATCGTAAGCGTTTGGGTTCTTTATACAAACGGGCTACGTTCCATTTCTTTCCGTAAGCGCATTAGCGTGGATGTACTTCCATCAAATGATTATCTGCCACACGCAGGTGTTGTTGGTTAGCTAAGTCCGACACTGTTTATGTAGCAAGAATCAGGCTACCGGGAATCATATCTGATGCTAAATGGCACGCCCTGTAGGATTCGAACCTACGACCTACGGCTTAGAAGTTCCTGGAACTACCTGAGCTAACAACAACTTACCCCATCACTACGGCGCTCACACGTCCCATCTTCGAAAAACATGCAAAGACTTGCAAACCGATGCAAAGCTTTGTGTGTCCCATTTCTGTCTCACATAACCGGACAGTCATCAAACTCACCCGCCCTCATATCGTTGATGCAGTATGTGATCACCCCAAAGATAGCATTCGGGCTCGTTCCGTCGTCGTGAACCGGTATCTCCTCTCTCCTGCCCGTCTGCAAATCTTCCAGGTGTGGATGAGGATGCTTACGATAGCGCTTAATCCTCAGCTCACCTTCCATTCTGCAAACTAACAATGAACCGTCACACGGATTTAGTGACGCGTCAACTACAAGCAAAGCACCGTATATGATGCCCTCGCGATAGTGCGTCGCACCAGCTCTTATGAAATACGTAGCCGCAGGTCTGGCTATGATGCGCTTGTCGAGCGATATGCGTTCTTCTACGTAGTCTTGTGCTGGACTCGGGAATCCCATAACTCACCTCCGATAGTTACTGTATATTCACACAGTATTACTGATCGGCGGTGTCGATCAATAGCGTTTGTGGTGCTACACTTCAGACCTTTCCGAATTCACTGATTTCTATAATGTTAAAGTTATTCGCCAGGTACACATCGATAGGTGTCATTAACACGCTCATTCACTGGGCTGTGTTCGCCATGTGCATATACGCATTTCATACAGGGCAAGCTCTCGGCAACTTTGCCGGTTTCGTTGTCGCTGTATCGTTCAGTTTCTTTGCAAACGCCAGATTCACCTTCAAGTCATCAACCACGACTCTGCGCTACATGCTCTATGTAGGATTTATGGGGGCACTTAGCGCCGCAGTTGGCTTGGCGGCCGATAAGTCTGGACTGGCTCCGATCATTACCTTGATTTTGTTCTCCGCAATCAGTCTGGTGTTCGGCTTCATCTATTCAAAGTTCATTGTCTTTAGGGATGCGAAATGAAAATTTCTCTTGTCGTTCCTGTATTTAATGAAGAGGAAGCAATTCCAATCTTCTATAAAACAGTACGGGAATATGAAGAGCTAAGACAGTACGAAGTAGAGATTGTCTTTATTAACGACGGCAGCAAAGACGCCACTGAATCAATCATAAATGCTCTTTCTATTGCTGATCCGCTTGTAGTTCCTTTGTCATTCACTCGTAACTTTGGCAAAGAGCCTGCGCTATTCGCCGGACTTGACCACGCGACCGGTGAAGCGATTATCCCAATTGACGTCGACTTGCAGGACCCTATTGAGGTTATCCCGCACCTGATAGAGAAATGGCAGGCCGGGGCGGATATGGTGCTGGCTAAACGTTCTGACCGCTCTACTGATGGACGACTGAAGCGCAAAACTGCTGAGTGGTTCTACAAGCTGCACAACAAAATCAGCAATCCGCAGATCGAGGAAAACGTTGGCGACTTCCGCCTGATGTCTCGGGATGTTGTTGAAAACATCAAGCTAATGCCTGAACGCAACCTTTTCATGAAAGGCGTTTTGAGTTGGGTTGGTGGTCGCACTGATGTTGTTGAGTATGCTCGCGCAGAGCGTGTCGCTGGTGATTCTAAATTTAATGGCTGGAAGCTATGGAATCTTGCACTTGAAGGTATCACAAGCTTCTCAACATTCCCGCTGCGCATGTGGACGTATATTGGCTTGTTCGTTGCTGGCCTGGCCTTCATCTATGGCGCATGGATGATCGTCGACACGTTAGCGTTCGGCAATCCGGTTCGTGGCTATCCATCAATGCTGGTTTCAATACTTTTCCTTGGCGGAGTTCAGTTGATAGGTATAGGTGTGCTTGGGGAGTATATCGGCAGGATTTATGTTGAAGTTAAGGGAAGACCTCGTTACATCATCAAAAACGATCTCAAGGATAATCGGAAGGAAGATAAATGATTAGTCAGGCTTTGGAAAAAGAAACTCATTTAAAGTGGGTGTTATTCACTTTTGTTTTCGCTGTAGTGGCTGTGTTTTTTACTGCTATCCATCCGGTGACAATTATCTCTGGTGATGAGTGGATCAATCTTTCTTCCGGAAGGCAGGCGTATCCACAGTGGGGAGGTTTTAATCCAATTAAGGTTGTGCCTGAGGTGGCTTTCCCACTCTTTGGTAACATTGCCTCATCGGTCGTAATGCCACTTGGATTTACTTTTCTTGAGGCTATCGCCTATTTGACAGCGGTTTTGGTTGCGGTTCTTGTTGTGGCGTTTCTTTATCAATTCTATGTTTTGATGAGAGAAACCGCAGGGTTATCAACTTACACAAGTTCAGTTTTAGTGATCTTCTACTTACTGTGCTTGTTCGGACTATTCAGAACTCTAAACAATAACAACAGCCCATACCTGCTGTGGGAGCAAAATCTTACTTGTTATTATCACTATATTGTTCCAGCCCTCATAAACGGCACGCTGGCACTTTACGTTTTAAGAATGTCGTCAACCTTAAAGCCCTTCTTTTACGAAAGAGCGATCTTTTCCGGTGTTCTGATATTTTCCATTTACCTATGTGTATTTTCGAACATTTTTGCCAGTGTTGTGCTTGCAGTAATGTGCGGTGTGGTACTTCTTCTGAACCTCATTAGCAACAGATTTAAAATTGTTGAGACGATTAAGGCTTACCCTTTCCACTGCATCACTTTGGCTATGTGGGTTATTTCCGCTATATTTGAAATGAACGGGGGAAGAGCAGATCGCATGGCAAAAGATCATCTGGATATTTCAGGTACAGTCAATGCATTTTACTCACTGCTTAAATTAACAGATCGCACCTTCTTCGTTGTGCTGGCTGTTGGATTGGTTTGCGGCGTGGTGTTCTTGCTAAGAAGAAAATCAGATGAGACAACTGAAGGTAAAAGATACGCTTTCTTGGTATCAGTGATTTCTGGAGCCATTACCACTTTAGCCCTTATTCTGGTATGCGCAAAGGCTAGCGCTAACTATGCGACTCGACCTGTGGCAATGTGGGGTTCTTTTATGTACCTGATTGTTTCTGCCAGCATAGGGCTTGGTTACGTCATTGAGCGCTTTAAGGCCGTTCAATATATTACCCCTATAGTTTTATTGTGCCTGATTAACAAGACTACAGATCAATATCATTCTTTACGTGAGTCTCATAATGGTAATGTTCCGTTCTCTGTTGCTAATGCAATTGGTCAGGACATGATAGATCAAGTTGTTAATGCTGTGCGTTCCAACCAGAGAACAATGATTCTCCACGTTCCAAAAGGAGGGGGAGATGGTAACTGGCCATTCCCTGTAAGCAGAGGGCGGCAGATTTCTGAAGCGCTGAAATCAAATGGTTTAATACCTCGTAACATTGAGATAAAAATTCAGCCGGATAGAGAAATGAATGCGAAGTATGGTATGCCAATCTGAATGCCAGCGCCCCGAGAGGGGCGCTTAAATTATGATTTAATATTTAAGGACTCAACATTCCCCGTCCCTCCAGAAATATTAACAGCAGTTGCTCCTGTTGTTGATCTGGCATGGTTTGTGTAAGCCATATTGTAGGAACCACCCCCAAGAACGACCGCGTAGAGCATGGTTGCTCCAGTAGCGTTATTATCCGAAGCGTTGCAGCGCGAGCAATTGTTTAAATTAATTCCATTGTATGTACCTGTTGTGGTATATCCTGCATCCAATATTGTATTTCCTAAAAAGCGGATTCCTTCACATTCTGTAGCATCTATTCCATGCCCTCGAACTCTTCGAATTTGGTTATGGCTGACACTTCCAAATCTTACAGTATTCAAAACTATACCAAGACCTGCGCTTCCATTTCCGTCCACGATATTGCCGCTAATATTCGTTATATGGTTTGCAGATGTAGTTCCTGTCATAATCATATTAATACCTTTTAAAGCGGAGGTATAAATGACATTATTCGTAATCTGCACGTCAGCAAATGTCTGGTTTTGGTAATCAGGAGTGGAGTTGGCCGGGTTATAGTACTGTATCCCGTTATTGCACGCTTCGATGTTATTGTTGCTGATTATAATGCGACCACATGAACGGTCACCTATAAAAACGCCATCACTACACTGGTGGATTTGATTCCCAGTGATAATCATACCAAAACAGTTTTGATGATCTATCGCATTATTTGGAAATCCACGCACAACGTTATCGGTGGTGCTTAAATGGAACTGTGCAGATGCAGATATCCCTTGACAGGAAGAATCTGTGCCAGAGGCGGAAACAACAATGTTGTTACGCATGGTATTAAAGTAACCTTGAGATGTTCCAATCTGGTTCCTCATCAAAATACCCCATGCGCAACGGGTGCAAATATTACCCTCCATAATGGCATGTTCGTTCTCGTTGAACCAGATGCTACAGCGGTAATTACCTATGCCGAGCAGCCCGCAACTATCTATGACATTGTTTCGTGCAACAACACGAGAAGCGGTGCTGTAGATAGCTGTGCGTCCGGTATTCACAATTCTACAACTCTCAACAACTGTGCCGGGTGCTGTAGATTCCACATTAATTCCAAGAACTGTTGCGCCGTTGCTTCCTTCAATACGTATACGCCGAACAACATGATCCGCATTTCTCACCCTCAAAACTGCATCATTGAAACTTTCTGGATTAGTAACAACAATTCCAAAGTTTTGTAAGATCACTGATGAGGTGTTATTTACGAAGCATCCAGCATTAATGTTAAATGTTGCGCCTAATCCATCAATAATTGTATTTTGTGAAATGGCAGCTGCTATTGCTGCGTTAATTGCTGTATGCGCCGTAGGAGTAGTAGCATCAACTCTTGGGAGCGCACCGAACATATACGGTGATATATAACCGACATTTAACCTAACCCAAGCCGCGCCACCGCTAGTCTTGATGATTGTCCCGTTATTATCAGTGTACGTCGAACCTGACAATATGGCCCGGAACTGACCGCCGCCATATCCAGTATTTTCGGTGTGCTCCCGCACGGTGATGCGCTGCTTGTCAAAAGATGGCTCAATGGTTCTCAGTTGAGCTATAGTTTGGCATTCTCCAATATACTTTTCGCCATCATTAGATCCCAGTTGAATCATGACGTCAGATGCTGAACCAGATGACGGTAGAACTACAATTGGATTTCCTGAGTTATCAAATGCTACTAACTTGCCTGCCCTTGTTGTTGCATTTGGCAAGGGGTTCACTGATTCAGGAACGCGCAGCGTCTTATTATTCTGCGCGTCTGCATATCCTTTAGTTACCGCATCTTGCGCATTGACTGGGTCAGCAAGATTAGAGATTCGATTTCCCTGCGCATCATAATACTGAGCCAGATAGCTTGGCTTTTTCAGAGCAAGTGAATCAAACCACCATCCATATTTTTGGATAAGCATTGTAAGCTTATCAAGCGCTTTCTCGTGAGACTTTGAAGGGAATTTACCGTTCTCATAATATGCTGTTTCTTGCGTTTCAGGAGGGTTACGATAAATGAGGATGGTGTAACCAGATGCATACGCAGTGTTGAGCGTTGCCGTACCACCGTCTGGATTTCCACCACCCGATGCTGAGAAGTCCACGCCATATGTAAGCTCATCAAGGTTTCCTGATGCGTCTGCAACGGTAACAGAAATATCAGAGTTGAGGATAAAATAGAATGGAACAGTGAAAGTCTGCGTGGCACCGTCACCATTATATTCGATAAAGCTTTGCTCAGATGATACAGTCATCTAGATCTCCAGGCGTGCGTAATCCCCGCAAGCATTTAGCTGCGGTAACTTTGGGTAATAAAAAACCCGCCGAAGCGGGTTACAGGAGACTAACTATGTTTACAGGAATGATTATCGCTGCTGTATTAATCTTCTGGTTTCAGTTCATTTTCAAAGAAGGCTTCAACAGGGATAGATTTTATGCGTTCCTGTTTTTTACAGGATTGCCATTTGTTGGATGGTTATTCTATTAACGCCCAAGCATGAACTGAGAAGGAGGAATAAGGAAATCATTACCCTGATTCTTCCTGATGTTCTGCTCATATCGATGAAGAGAGCCAGGAGATAATGACTCTTGCAGTTGGTTAAGGAAAAGATAATTAAGGATTGGGCGCGACCAGAACAAGTTGATGAATGGCGTGTGGTCAACGGTAAACCTGAAGAAGTCTCCGGCTTTTGCATCGCCAGAGCGTGCCTTCTGGAACAAAGTTACCAGTTGGTCAGCAGAGCCCGCTACCGGTCCAGCCAGGGAAGTGATTGGGCCATTACCGAATCGGTTTGCCTCGCCAAACAAAAAGTCGCCAAAAATCCCTAACCCACCACCTTGCGCCGCAGCAGCCAGGAATGTTTTTGCATCTGCTGGACGAGGTGTTTGCCCCTTCAGCATCAGCTTTGTCTGCATCGACAGGTAGCCGAAGAAAGTCATCCATAGCGCAACTTGTGCCAGGCCAACCATCTCCCCTTTTCCGCTTTTAAACAGGGCGTTTGTAACGCTGCCCCAACGGCTTTCGCCTAAAGGTGCTGGCGTATACCCTCTGCCAAATACTTCCCTTCCAAGCGCTTGCTGCATGAATGATGCGGTGAATGATTTGTACTGACCAATAAATCTGATGAGTTCACCTTGCACCGTGCCTGGTTGCGTACCTTGCTTCATAAAAGCACGAGTACGCGCAGTAGGTTCAGTCATGGCAACCATTACGCGGTCAAGAATGTATCCACGTAACTTGTCTCCAAGGTCTGAGCGAGCATTGGCAATGCTTCTTTCGTTCACGTTGATGTTTCTGTCAGATACGTATTTGGCGATCACCTCATCGGGTACTGATTCAATGCCATCAGGCGTCATGAATGTACGCCCTTCAGAGCCTTTCATATCCATCGTGCGATAGATGTTCCACTCTGCTTCACCTATGCCATGCAGGTCTAATGCCCTTTTCAGGTCGGCATTGAGTGAGGCGTGTGGTGACTTTGAGTTTCCTGCAAGCCAGTGAGAAATCATAGTGGCCGTGGTATTTCGTGACGCATCAGTCCACCAGTTTAAACCGTTTAGGCGGAAGAACTGGCGCTGCAAACGTGCAACTTTACCAGGAAGCGTAACGTCACCCGAGAAACGTTGCAGGATTTCATCACGCATTGAGTCAGCATAAACTCCGAGAGAGCTTAGAATTTCTTTCTGCTCTTCTGATGAGTATCGCTTCAGCCTTCCCTGGATTGACTCAGTCAGAGCTGACATGAAATTCTTACCCTGATATCTAAGTTCAAGCGCGTTACTGGCAAGGTCGTTAAACGATGAAATCTGAATCGCCACGGATAATCTAGACACTTCCGAGCCGTTGATAATACTGGTTTTCATATTCTGTCGGTGACATCTGTTCGCTAGAACCATGCCGACGCTTACTGTTATAAAACATTTCGATGTAATCAAAAATATCACTGCGGGCTTCTTCCCGCGTTCCGTAGATCTTTTTCTTTATCCGTTCACGTTTCAACAACTGGAAAAAACTTTCTGCAACCGCATTATCATGGCAGTTACCGCGACGGCTCATGCTACCCTCCAGGCCGTGTGATTTCAGGAACGACTGCCACTCATGGCTTGTGTACTGACTGCCCTGATCCGAATGAACCAGCACCTGTTTTTCGGGATTACGCCGCCATACAGCCATCAGCAGTGCGTTCAGGACAATGTCCTTTGTCATCCGGGATTGCATGGACCAGCCGATAATTTTGCGTGAGAACAGATCAACAACAACGGCAAGATACAGCCAGCCTTCGTGGGTCCTGATGTAGGTTATGTCCGTTACCCAACGCTCATCAGGAGCATCCGGATTGAACTGTCGCTGGAGCCTGTTGGGTGACACGATACTGGCCTCGCCTTTACGTGCCCGCGGGCTTCGGTATCCGACCTGAGCCTTTATTCCGACACGTTTCATCAGTCTCCAGACTCTGTTTACTCCGCACTGTTGCCCGCTGTCACGCAGATCCAGATGGATTTTGCGATAACCATAGACGCATCCCGATTCCAGCCAGAACTGTTTAATCTGTCCTGTCAGTCTCAGGTCTGCCTGATGGCGTTGTGAATGCGGCTGCTGAAGCCAGGCGTAAAAACCACTGGGATGAACATCCAGCACCCGACAGAGCAGGCGAACAGGCCAGCAACAGGAGTTGTCACGGATAAAGGCGTACCTCAGTCGGACAGCTTTGCGAAGTACGCCGCGGCTTTTTTTAATATGTCCCGTTCGTCGGTAACCCGTTTCAGCTCTTTCTGGAGACGGCGGATCTCGGCCTGAGCATCTGACTGTTCTTTATTAGTGGAAGAATCCGGACCGTACTTCTTTATCCAGGCATAAAGGCTGTGGGTGGTGATATCGAGACGTGTTGCAACGCTGGCAACAGAATAACCGCGATCAACAACCTGTTTGACTGCTTCAGTTTTAAACTCTTCAGGATAACGCTTACCGCTCATGGGCACCTCTCTTTAAGTCATCTTAAATGACTCTGAGGTGTCTGTTAAACGCGTGGCGATTCATAACCATGGAATCACACAGCCTCACACTCGATGAAGCCTGTGCATTTCTCAAGATATCCAGACCTACCGCCACTAACTGGATTCGCACAGGCCGCCTTCAGGCAACACGCAAAGACCCTTCAAAACCTAAATCACCATACCTCACTACACGGCAAGCCTGCATTGCGGCGCTTCAGTCTCCGCTGCATACTGTCGGCGTGAGCGCGGGTGATGGCATTAAAGAGGAAACTAAATGTCACTCTTCCGCAGAGGTGAAATATGGTACGCATCGTACTCGCTCCCGGGCGGGAAGCGAATTAAGGAAAGCCTTGGGACTTCCGACAAACGGCTCGCTACTGAACTACATGACAAGCGCAAAGCTGAACTGTGGCGAGTAGATCGCTTAGGCGATTTCCCTGATGTAACGTTTGATGATGCATGCATGCGGTGGCTTGAGGAAAAGGCCGAGAAGAAGTCACTGAAAGACGACCGCAGCCGCATGGCGTTCTGGCTTGCACACTTCGAAGGGATTCGATTGAAGGATGTCACTGAGCAAAGGATTTACTCAGTAGTAAACAAGATGAGCAACCGCAAGCTGCTTGAGATATGGAAAATCCAGGCAGCAGCGGCGCAGAAGAATGGACAGCCAGCACCAGTGTATTCAGCCTCCCCCGTCACCACTTCAACCAAAGCCAAGCATCTGGCACTGATGAAAGCTATTCTGCGTGCGGCAGAACGTGACTGGAAATGGCTGGAGAAAGCACCTGTGATTAAGGTTCCCGCGGTGAGGAATAAGCGGGTTAGATGGCTGGAGCATGAGGAAGCAAAGAGGTTAATTGAGGAATGCCCTGAGCCGCTGAAGTCGGTTGTTAAGTTTGCGCTGGCAACCGGCCTTCGTCGTTCGAACATTATCAATATGGAATGGCAACAGATAGACATGCAGCGTCGGGTTGCCTGGGTGAATCCAGAAGACAGCAAATCAAACAGAGCTATTGGCGTAGCGCTGAATGATACGGCCTGTAAGGTGCTGCGCGATCAGATTGGCAATCATCATAAATGGGTGTTCGTCCATATGAAAGCCGGTGTTAGACCTGATGGTTCTAAGACGCCATCAGTGAGGAAGATGCGTGTTGATGACCAGAGCGCATGGAATGCGGCATGTCGTCGTGCAGGTATTGAGGATTTCCGATTCCACGACCTGAGACATACGTGGGCGAGCTGGTTAATTCAGTCTGGTGTTCCGTTATCTGTGCTGCAGGAAATGGGTGGCTGGGAAAGTATCGAAATGGTCCGCCGATATGCGCACTTAGCACCTAACCATTTAACTGAGCATGCGAAGCAAATTGACTCTATTTTTGGGCTTGATGTCCCAAATATGTCCCACAGCGGAAATCAGGAGGGTGTGAAGGAGGCGTAAGTGCATGATTCATAATGGCACGCCCTGTAGGATTCGAACCTACGACCTACGGCTTAGAAGGCCGTTGCTCTATCCAACTGAGCTAAGGGCGCACTGAGAAGAGTGAACTTCGCGGCGGTGAAACGCGAAGAATTATACGGTCAATGGCAGGTGAGTCAATGCCTTTTCCGCTTTCAGAGGCAATTACCGCTAGCCGATTGTAAATACGGTTATTTTCTCAACATTTCTCGCTGTTTCACCTTAAAATTTAGCGCTGCGAAAAGGCTTAGTTGCATTTAAGTAACGCCTGCTGTTTTCCTGAACGTCAGCTCGTCACACTAGAGCGAGGTATCCCGGCCGCCTGGAGGCTGACAGACAACAGGACAATGGAGTGACAGCGCAAAACCCGTTCGATACGCCCCCCCGATTACAGTCTATTTCTCAGGACATCGTCGGCATCAAACTGGAGCCTATCGTCGCCCTCAACGCCCGGCGCCGGGTCGGCGTGGAGGTCCTGAGCGTCTTGTCCGACACCGAGCATAGCGAGGACTTCTTCCGCCATCAGTCGGCAGAAGCGTCTTTGACGCTGCTTGAAGCGCAGCTGGCCGCATTAAAAAATACCCCGCACGGCAATAATCTTTTTATTAATCTGCCGATAACCGTGTTGACGGCACCTGCGCCTTTTGCGCGGCTCATCAATATGAAAACCGCGCCGCTGAATATTGAGATTGTCGACCTCCCTCTCTTTCTGGCGCTCTCCGCCGCACAGAAGCAGAGCGTCGTCAACAACCTGCGGCAACTTCAGGAACGGGGACACTCTATCTGGCTGGATGATATCGACGAAACTATCATTCAGCCGTTTTTATTTTGTCGATTACCGTTGAACGGCATCAAAATCGATAAGAACGCATTCTGGCGTTTACGCGCCACACCTGCACTGAGGAAACTGGTTTCACTTTGCTTTCAGCTGGCCGGAAGCGTACTCATCGAAGGTATTGAGACTGAACGCGATCGTATCCGGGCACTGCAGGCGGGTGCCGATCTCGGCCAGGGATATTACTGGCCGTCCTGGACATGGCCGGAGGATTAACACGCCATTTCCAGGAGGGAGGCCATGCGAATGACAGTGCGCCGTTACCGGCGGCGGCGTACAGGAAGTGATGCACTGGGATTTACGCACTCACCTTTTGCCCCCCCCTTTTTCGACCGACTCGAGTTTTTGAGCCAGTCCATCAACCAGCCCCGAAAAACCGATGCCCCGTTTATCATCCTGGTAACGGAGGACAATTTTTTGCGCTCCGGTTTTCTCAATGGGCAGTTTCCGCTAAGCAGCTGTTGCGACTTCACGTCGCTGGACGATGCGCTGGGTGCGCAGAGCCAATGGCCCTCGGCCCGTCTGGTAGTGGATATTGAAAGCCGTTCCACGGGGCTGATTGATCAACTGGATCAGTTAAGAAGACATAGCCTGTATCCCCCCTTCCTGACGCCATGGCTGCTGATCCGGGCTGATAATTATGACGCGCGTCTCTTCTGCAAAGCGGCAGGTCCTTTTCATGTGCTCGAACGTCAGATGAACGCAGCAGGGCTTCAGCACAGCCTGATGGAACCCCGCCCCCTTCAGGGCTCCGATAGAGACTGGTTCTCGCGCAACGAATGGCCCATTTTGCAGGAGCTTGCCCGTGGCAAGACGTTACGACAGATTGCCCTTCTGCAGAATCGTCCCTATAGCCGCATTATCTATCGCCTCAGCTGCATCCTGATGAAGCTCGGGCTGAGCCATCGCCAGGAATTGTTACACCTTCTTAATAACCTCTCAGACTGCTCGTTTTAACTTACGTCCTAACCCCTTATTTCCTAAAGCGCTTTAAGAATTTACTTACCCATTATGTTAATTTAATGTTAAACATTAACAATAAAGTCGATTTTATAACTATTCCTAATTTATGGCCTTGAACCATGTGAAATGTCACAGATTGAATCAACTGCAGCACTTTCCTCCATCCGTTAAGTGAATGCAGAAGGCGTTAACGAGATGATAATGATGTAAAAACAAGCAGCTTCCCTTTACGCACCAGGAGCGGGAAGCGAAGCTGGCAGCACGTTCTCCTGTACGATGATGGAGCGACGTTGATATCGCTTAAGGACTTTCAGATGAAGGTCTGAGGCCCTGAGAGGGCATTTTTTCGCCTCATCTTCTCAAGATCCTGCCTTAAATCGAGACGCCATTTCATTAACATTTTCGCAACATAAAGAGACATCTGTTATTTTTTGTTATTACATAAAGATGAAAAGATGCGGTAAATGGGATACCAGGATAATTCCGCTAAATTTAAAAAGGAGGCCATTCAGATCCAGAAGATAATACAAACCAATAAGCGGAACGTAATTTACAGGGTTTTCGGAAAAAACTTACCCTGTATAATAAGATGCGTATCAAAATTGAATAAGAAAAACCTTTTTGCCAACACCAGCCAAATGAGACGACCGCGCTGAGGCAGAGTTCTTTTCATTACGTAAACAGGGATGCTTTCGCTCTTTCCAGGGAAATACTACGGTATAGGGATCTGCTCATTATATCCTTCCGGCATTTCGAGAGTTTTACAAAACTCTACATAACGCTTTTAACAATCTGAGGCATTAAAAATGAAACCGGCATCCGTTATCATTATGGACGAACATCCTATCGTCAGAATGTCGATAGAAGTCCTGCTACAGAAAAATAAGAATATCATCGTCAAGCTTAAGTCTGGCGATAGCCATGAAGTTCTTGACTGCATCCGCAATCACCCTATCGATTTGGTGATCCTTGACATTGAACTTACGGGCACAGATGCCTTTGCTTTACTTAAGAGAATCAAAAACTTAAATAAAGAGATTAAGGTTCTTTTCTTATCATCTAAATCAGAACTGTTTTACGCCGGACGTGCCATTCGCGCCGGGGCCAACGGCTTTGTCAGTAAACGAAAAGATTTGGGTGAGATCTACAACGCCGTAGAGATGATCCTGATGGGCTATTCTTTTTTCCCGTCGGAGACGCTGAATTTTATAAACCATATGGGGTCGGGAAAGGGAGAGTTGGCAGATATGCCGTTATCGAATCGCGAGGTTACGGTATTACGTTATCTGGCGAATGGACTGTCCAATAAGGAAATTGCGGAGCAATTGCTATTAAGCAACAAGACCATTAGTGCGCACAAATCCAATATTTATTCCAAGCTGGGGGTGCAAAGCATCGTGGAATTAATTGATTACGCTAAAGCACACGAACTGCTATAACCTGAATTCACTCCCTGCAGTTTATCTGAGCTGCAGGGAGTGCGGTCAGTGCTAATTATAATTAATCATGAAGGTCGCATCAGCATCAGCCTTTCCGGGCTGAGGGTTATCGGCAGTAGCAATATAATTGGCATAAAATGACAGTGTCGCATTCCCCTGCGCATCGACCGTGACCGGCTGGCTGGCCTGCTGGAGATCCAGACGCGATTTATCCGCATCCCTGATCTCGACGGCGACGCGGCTTGCCGTGCTGGCGTCGTTCAGTGCCAGCAACCCGTTGTTGCTCCCGTCAGCTTTACCGGAAAACGTAATGGACGCGGCCCCTGGCGGACAGCCGGTCAGTTTCAGCGTAAAAGGCATGGGCTGCGTGCGGCTCCCGGTAGTGCTGAGCTGCTTCGTGGGCCAGGTGCCCAGCGTGACGGTTTTGTCACTGTCGTTCCCCTCGGCCACGCAGGTAAAATCGACGATATTGCCGTAGAGCTGAATGTTAATTTCGCCCAACGCGGTTTCCGCCTGAGCCTGTGTGCAAAGCGCAAAGATCGCTACGGTGATAAAACGGATCCCGTTTCGCATATCGGCTCCTTAGTCGTAATCCACACGCAAATACCCGCGCGAGGTAAAGCGCCCTTCCGCGGGCTTATTGCCCGTCACGCTCACTGGCCAGACCCGGATCCCCACCTGCGCCTGCGCGCTGTCGTCCAGACGGAACGGAATTTTGCTCGTCAGGTTGTTAGGCGTTAACGGCGTACCACTCTCGTTGGCAATGATGAACCCCACATCCGGGTTATCCGATACCAGTGCGTTACTGGAGACCTTTTCAGCCTCAACGCGCATCGTCAGCATGGCATTCGCCTCGACGTTGGTGCATTTAATCGCGATGGTTTTACTCTGCGATGAAACCCCTTCCGGCTTGTTACCCGCGCCCGCTTTGCTGAACAAGGAGGCGCCAATGTCCCCGAAATCAAACTCAACCACATTACCGGCATTGATTGCGCAGCTTTGCGGTACCTGAATGGTTCCGCTGTAGCTGATGGTATAGACCGGTGTGGTTAACGGGTCAGAGGCGGTCGTAGTCACGTAAACACGGAACATCGTGGCACGCGGGATCACCACCATGTTGATAAAACGCCGGGTCACCTTAAGACGGAACACCAGGTTGGAATCCTTAACGCCAAACGGTTTGTTTTTTGAGACGTTCGGATGGCTCCCCATCTGGATATAGTTTTGCGGGGGGTAAAACTCGCCAGCATAGCTGTCCGTGATTTTCATGGCCCCATCCAGATAGTCGTTAAGCTTCAGATACTGGTAGCGATCGCTGGTCCCGGTGATCGGGTAATCGGTGACGTAGCTGCGTCTGGTGGTATTGCCGGTTGTGCCCTTCGGGCAGACGGCATTCACCCCCACCCATTGCGATTTTTCGCTGAGGGTCACAATCTGACCCACCTGGTTATTCGAGCTGTTGAATTTATCCGTCAGGTCGTAGTACACCTCTGTCGGCACGCCATTTTCGTTGACGCACACGGTCGCCAGTGCGTGTGACGCGGGCAGTAAAGCCAGAAGTGATAAAGCAAAAATGTGGATTTTAATCACAGCGGATCCCCTTAAGTGTGATTGCCTGTTGCAGGCTCTTTTCAGGCAAGCTGTAAGGCGCACGGCACTGGGACTGTGCCCCGTTCCCCCACTGGATCAGCAGTTCGCCTTCGAGCGGCAGCCCACTCAGGTAAATTTGCCCGTCATCCCCCACCATGCTGGTCACGCCACTCTGGGTTTCACGCACCACGGCGCCGAACGGCACGGGCTGGTTACCACGTGTGACGGTCAGCAGGGCACGCACGCCAATACGGGTGTCAAAGCTGGCGCGCACCAGTGCGCCTTTGGTCGGCACCACGCTGCTCACGTTATTTTCGATATCGGTGTTGTTGCTCATGGTATTGGTATCCAGCGCCACGCGGTTATAGCGATAGACGGTGGCATACGGCATCACCGCATAGCCGCGCCAGTCGGTCTTCACGCCGGTCTGGTTTTCCACGCTGACGCCTGATGCCCCCGGGGCTTTGATCAGCACGTTGGTGTCGCCCAGCGGCTGGCTAAAGGTCACGCCATCAGCATGGCCGACCACCCCGCCGGAGAGCTGCCAGTTGAAATCGTGCTGATCGCGGGAATAGTTGTAGCCCACCCCCAGCGTGCCGTAGGTTGCCTGCCAGTTGGCGCTGGCGCTTCCGCTTGAGCCGTTGGTGCTGGCGTGTCCCTGGGTCACGCTGTAGTTCAGGTTGCGGTCCTCCAGCAGCGTGCCGCTGACGCCGGTTTGCCAGCTGGTATCACCCTCACTGTTTCGGCTGGCGGATGCCGTGGCGTAGGCGCGGTCAATCGCGCTGTCCCGGCGATAGCCCTGACGGGTAAACAAGCTAAACGGCACGGAGACGTTGAACGACGCGATCCGGTCAGTCCCGTCGATCCCGACGGATTTGTTCCACGACCACGAGACGGAATAGTTGATCCCCTTCACGCCCCCCGCGTAACCCAGCTGATACCAGAGGTTCGTTTCGTCCGTCCCCCAGTAGGTTTGCTCACTCCCGGAAATATAGACCGAGCCGTAATCCCCCAGTGACTGAGAGACGTTGAGCTGAAAGCGGCCTTTTTTGTTCCACGTCAGGTTGTGATAACTCTGTACGTCAGGCACATCGTTACCGTCCTGATTATCGGCATACTGATAGCCCTCCATTGAGCGCCAGGCGACATCGTCCAGGGTGTAAAACCCTTTGGTGGAGTAGCGGTAGCCCAGCAGTTGGAAGTTGGTGCCGAAGCCGTTGAGCGATTTGGCATAAAGAAAACGCAGCGACTGCCCTTCGTGCTTGCTGTCGTCCGTGAGCTGGCTGCGGGCATGAGTGATATCGACCGATACCGCGCCCCAGTCACCGAGGTTTTTCCCGGCCCCGACGGCCAGCGAGGTATAGCGTGACGCCAGCTGCGTACCGCCATACAGGGTAAAGCCGTTGGCAAGACCGGTCACCAGGGTGCCCTGGATGAAGAACGGCGTATCCTGGTCGCTGTTACCGCTGCGATAGTCCCCCGCCACGAGATCGTATTTCCAGCGCCCTTCTCGCTGCAGCAGCGGGACGGTGGAATACGGCACGGTGTAGCGCTGCTGGCTGCCGTCTTTCTCTTCCACCGTCACCTCCAGGTCACCGCTTGAGGAGGTCGGGTTAAGATCGGTGATGGCAAAGGCACCAGGCTGAACGTAGCTTTGATAGATAACGTAGCCGTTTTGACGCACCACAACTTTGGCTGGCGTCCTGGCAATACCGCGCACGGTCGGGGCGTAGCCCTGCAGGCTGTCCGGGTACATGCTGTCGGACGAATAGAGTCGTCCGCCGCGAAAACCGACGCTGTCGAAAACATCATTCCCGGTATTGCTGTCGCCCAGCACCAGTTCGCTTTTGAGCGGGATAACGGTGCGCTGCGCCCAGGTGCCAATATTCTCCCACTCACTGTGCCGCTGCCCGTTATTCTGGGTGTAACGCCATGCGCCGTTGTTACGTAAACGCCAGGCACCATAGTTCAGCCCGCTCTGCAGGTTGAGATAGTAGCTGTCGTCTTCGCTTCCCCGGTTGCCCGTGAAGCTGTAGTTCACCAGGGCGGCGGGAATACCTTCATCCCACTGTTCGGGCGGGATGTAGCCGCGCGCACTGTTTTGCATCGCCACCTGCGGCAGGCTGACGTTCAGACGCTGTGAGGCAAAGTTAAATACCGTTTCGCTGCCGGGAATGGCCGTGGTCAACGGAACGCAGGTTTCGCCCTGCACGTTAGCCAGTTCGGGAAACGCCGCAACGTTGACGCCAAAGCGATCGAGCATCGCGCGCGTAATGCACGGGGTCAGACCGCCCGCCACCGGTGGCGTGTTCTCAGCCTGCTCAAAACGCACGTCCTGAGTGCCGATAAACTCATCGTTACGCCAGATATCCACGCGATAAACGCCGGGTGCCTGCTGGTGTCCTTGTTCAAAACGCGACAAATCCGCCACGCTGGCAGTATCGTCAGACAAGAAGGCCGGGTTGAAGTAGCTTTCGCTCCAGCCAGCCTGGGGCCAGAGCGCGGCCATCAGCGCCAGCGCAACCGGGCAGTAACGTCCCTGATGGTTTTTCATCGCCCTGTCTCTGCTCACAGGTTGATGCTACGCGCCGGTGTAATGGCACCGTAGTCGTTCACGCTCTGCCATGAGAGCGTACCGCTGGCACCGGCTGGCAGCACCTGCTGAGCCGAGTTTTTCGGTGCCACCATCAGGTTCTCCAGCGTCTGACCGCCCAGCTTCAGGTTGACCAGGGTGATGTAGTAAGGAGACGCATTGCTGACCTTTAGATGGTTACCAACGCGCTCAAAACGCAGTTGAGAGAGTGCCTCTTCTGGCTGCATCGCAAGATTATTCGGGCGTACAAACAGTTTGATACGTGAAAGGATCGCCAGCTGCAGCACGTTATTGTTTTCTGTTTTTGCTTTGTTCACTGACGGGATCGCCTTCACGTTCATGTAAAAGAGCGACTCGCGATCGGCGGGCAGCGCTGGCCCGGCGTAAATAATACGCAGCGTGTTTTCACTGTCCGGCTCGCTAACAAACAGCGGCGGCGTGACGGCAAAGGTTTTCTCCTTCTGCCCGTTTGCATTTTCGATCCACGCGTTAATTAAATAGCGTTCTTGTTTATTGCTGTTGGTGATCGCCAGCGACGTTTGCTTTGCATCAGCCGGGTAAATAACGCGTGTGGCCCCCAGCGCAATACCGCCGGAAGCATTCGCGCAAGTAGAAACCATCATTAAAATAAACGATAACATCAGTCCTGGTTTAATTAGCATATTCATCAAAACCGTACCTTTAATAATGTGTTCGCAGGTGTTATGGATAAATCAACGTAAACCAGACATCCGACTGAATATTGCCTGGCACGAGGTGTTCGGAAATAGCGCGATAGCGGGCGCTAAAATGAAATGCGAGCTCGCTGGTATTCACCGGCAACCAGCTGACGGCCGTTGCATTTGGGATAATCTGACGCTGCTGTTCATCAAAAAGCGCCAACCCCACGCCGCTGCTGACAGGTGTTTCGCCTGGCCGCGATGTCGCCAGAAAAACCTGCGGATCTTCCTCTGGTGTAACACCCTGAAACTGGATCCCTACGGTGCGCGAGACATCCACGCTGCAATCCAGCAGTCGCACGGTGAAGGGCACGTTAACCGTTGAGAAACTGCCCACACCGGAAAATGAATTGGTTCGGTACTGCCCCATGTCGATGCGCATATTCTGGCTGTCGGGCGCCACGGCGCAGCCGCCGTTTACCAGCTCCCCGCGAAGATGCACTTTGCCACCGTCGATCACCACGGTATGTGCCGATGCCGGGCCAGCCATCGCAAGGGTTAACAGCAGTAGTGTTCCAGTCCTTGTCATCCTTCATTCCTGGCATTTGCGTATGACGGCCTCATCCCTGAGGCCTGAACATCCTTGTGCGAGGGAATTATTCGTATTTCATTACGAAGGTGGCGTCAGCGTTCGCCTGGCCTGGCTCGGTGGTCGCAGCCGTTGATTTATAACGCGCGGTGAATTTCAGGGTGTTAGTCCCTTCAATCAGCGTCTGAGCGGCAGAGAAGGTCGCACCGTCTGGAGTCAGCACGCTGGATTTGCTGTCGAGGATCTCGATACCCACGCCTTTTGCGGTGTTGTCGTTGTTACCGGACGTCACGGCCAGCAGGGTTTTGTCGGTTGGGTCGATCTGACCGGTGAAGGCAACCGCAGCGGTTTTAGCTACCAGCGGATCGCAGTCATTCAGCTCAATGTTGAATGGAATATTAGAGGTGGTGTCGCCCACTTTGGTGAATTTCGCGGTACGATACTGACCGAGATTAACGGTCTGCTCGGAAGAATCAGTATTTACTGAACAAGCAGCATTAACCAGTTCACCTTTAAAATGCACGGTACCGCCATTTACGGTAACCGGCGTGGCTGGATCTTCAGCATGAGCGGCACCCGCGACCAGGGTCAGTGTAGCAATAACAGTAGAAGCAATGTTGCTGAGTTTCATGTCTATTCCTTTAAAATGTAAATAACCCTTCCCGCGAAAATCGGGAATAAGAAATACGTTCAATTGATTAATTGAAAGCTTATTTCGGAGGAGACAAAGTAGCGCAGGAATAGGTTTTTAAATATGTCAAAACGCTGCCATTTCGCCAGGTCACATCCTAATACTGCCTAAGAAATTGACCACCCACTAAGAAGGGTTTTTGCGTCTCGCTGATAAAAACGCGTAAAGGGTGACTGACAGCGGCGCTCGCTTCTGACAAAATACAGGCAATCCCCCCTTTCAAACGTTACAGACGGAATCATCTCTCTGATGGCAGCAAAGATAATTGACGGTAAAACGATTGCGCAGCAGGTGCGCTCTGAGGTCGCGGAAAAAGTGAAGGCACGTAAAGTTGCCGGAAAACGCGCTCCCGGGCTCGCCGTTGTGCTGGTTGGTAGCAACCCGGCATCGCAGATTTATGTCGGTAGCAAGCGCAAAGCGTGTGAAGAGGTGGGGTTCGTCTCCCGCTCTTACGATTTGCCTGAAACCACCAGCGAAGCGGAACTGCTGGAACTGATTGACACCCTGAACGCCGATAAAGAGATCGACGGTATTCTGGTTCAATTGCCGCTGCCAGCAGGCATCGACAACGTGAAGGTGCTGGAGCGTATCGCCCCGGATAAAGACGTTGACGGTTTCCATCCGTACAACGTGGGTCGTCTGTGCCAGCGCGCGCCGCGTCTGCGCCCATGTACCCCGCGAGGTATCGTGACGCTGCTGGAGCGCTATAACATCGACACTTACGGTCTTAACGCCGTTGTCATCGGTGCGTCCAACATCGTGGGCCGCCCGATGAGCATGGAGCTGCTGCTGGCTGGCTGCACGACCACCGTGACCCACCGCTTCACCAAAAACCTGCGACACCACGTCGAGAACGCCGATCTGCTGATCGTGGCGGTTGGCAAGCCGGGCTTTATTCCTGGAGAGTGGATCAAAGAAGGCGCAATTGTCGTGGACGTCGGTATTAACCGTCTGGAAAACGGCAAAGTGGTCGGCGACGTGGTATATGAAGATGCGGCGGCACGCGCCTCTTACATCACGCCAGTACCGGGCGGCGTAGGCCCAATGACCGTAGCAACACTGATTCAGAATACGTTGCAGGCATGCGAAGAGTATCACGACGTAGAGGACGCGTAAGATGGCGACATTTTCATTAGGTAAACACCCGCACGTAGAGCTGTGCGATCTGCTGAAGCTGGAAGGCTGGAGCGAAAGCGGTGCGCAGGCCAAAATCGCCATTGCCGATGGACTGGTAAAAGTCGACGGCGCGGTGGAAACCCGCAAGCGCTGCAAAATTGTCGCGGGCCAGACCGTGAGTTTTGAAGGACAGAGCGTGACGGTTACGGCCTGAGCCGTCTGATGCCCGATGGCGCTGCGCTTACCGGGCCTACGTACTGTCTCCATTTAGTAGGCCGGGTAAGGCGAAGCCGCACCCGGCAATTTCTCTCACCATACCCCCACAATCATCACGGTTAATTATCGATCAACTTCAAATAATCACTATTTCATCTGTTGAAAGGTGAGAATTCAGTTGCGCGTTTTTCAGGCTTTCTCCACGATAAGTAGAACGTTCTACTAAAACGTTCTACTTACAATAACAGCGCCAAAAAAAGCGCTACTCGGGGGAAATCAGCATGGGTCTGATATCAGGGTTTGTTAAATCGCTGTCTAAGTTATCGATGATTGGTCGCGCCTTAATGCTGCCAATTTCACTGCTTCCCGCTGCGGGCCTGCTGCTGGCCTTCGGCGACAAGTTCCATCTGCCGCTGATGATGAACGCGGGCGGGGTGATTTTTGACAACCTGCCGATGCTGTTCGCCATTGGCTCCGCCGTGGGCCTGGCGTCAGAGTCCGGTATTGCGGCGCTCTCTGCGGCGGTCTCGGTGTTTGTCACCAACATCACCATCAGCACCGTGCTGAGCATCACGCCGGAAATGGCCTCGCAGGGCGGGAAATACGCCATGGTGGTCGGCATACCAACGCTGCAGATGGGCGTCTTCGGCGGCCTGATCTGCGGTATCCTTGCGGCCTGGTGTTTTAACCGCTTCCACACCATGCAGCTGCCGGAGTTCCTTGGCTTCTTCTCCGGTAAGCGCTTCGTGGCGATTGCCACCGCGTTCCTCTCGTTCCTGATGGGGCTGTTGCTGCCGTACGTCTGGCAGCATATTCAGGCCGGTATCGACGCCCTCTCCGTGGTAGTTAACGGCGATAATCAGGCGGCCTCGACCTTTATCTTCGGCCTGGTGGAGCGTGCGCTAATCCCCCTCGGTCTGCACCATATCTGGTATCCGTCGTTCTGGTATTCGTTTGGGGATTACACAACTCAGGCAGGCCAGGTGATTCATGGCGACCAGACCATCTGGTTCAAGATGCTGGAAGAAGGGGTGAAATCCTTCAGCAGCGACACCTACCAGAACGCCGGTAAATTCATGCAGGGTGAATTCCCGCTGATGCTGTTCGCGCTGCCTGCGGCGTGCCTGGCGATGTATCACGAAGCACACACGAAAAACAAAAAGATTGCGGCCGGTATTCTGTTCTCGGCAGCGCTCACCTGCTTCCTGACGGGGATCACCGAACCGGTAGAGTTTACCTTTATCTTCGTGGCGCCGATTCTCTACGTCTTTAATGCCATCATGGCGGGCCTGGCCTACATGACCATGTACCTGTTGCATGCGCATATTGCCAAATCGTTCTCGGCGGGCTTTATCGACTACCTGTCGTTCGGGATCCTGCCGTCCTTTAACGGTTACAAGACCAACTTCCTGAATGCCATTATCATCGGCATTCCAATGGGGCTGATTTACTACTTTACGTTCCGCTTCGTGATCCGTCGCTTCGACGTCAAAACCCCGGGTCGTACCGATGTCACTGCCAATGCAAATGACAAGTCCGATTCCGAACTTGCCACAGAGATTATCAGCCTGCTGGGCGGCGCGCAGAATATTGATTCCGTTGGCTCCTGCATTACCCGCCTGCGTCTGGAAGTGGCGAAAAGCGAGGCAGTGGATAAAGACGGGCTGAACGGACTCGGCGCCCGCGGCGTGGTCTTCGTTGGCGACAACGGTATTCAGGTGATTTTCGGTGCCAGAGCACAGTTTATCGCCCAGACCATGTCCACCATGATTGGCAAATAATAAGATGCCGGCGTGATGCGTCTCCTGTACGCTGGGGGACGCATTACTTTATCTGGCTGATAATCGGTTAATTTCAGGGAGCGGCTTTGAAGAAAGTCAGCATTATTGATGTCGCAAAGCACGCGGGCGTCTCGGTCTCGACCGTGTCACTGGTGCTGCGCCAGAAAGGGAAAATCTCAGAGGCAACGATCGGGAAGGTCAACGCCGCCATCACGACGCTGGGCTATGTTCATAACGTCGCCGCTGCCAACCTTCGCGCCAACACCTCTAATTTAATTGGCCTGATCCTGCGGGACTTCAGCGACAGCTTTTCCATCAAGGTGATGGCGAGCATTGTTCAGGAGCTGGAGAAGCAAGGCTATATGGTGTTTCTCGGTCAGCCGCTGAATGACCGTGAGCATCTTGAACGCACCCTGCTTTCGTTTAAGCAGCAGGGCGTGGCGGGTGTCATCTATCTGGCGTCCGACACCCGCACCGCAACGCTGCCGGAACACATTCGCCACTGCCCGCTGCCGTTGGTGGTCGTTTCCCAGTCGTTGCTGGATGAAAAATGTAACCTGGTCATGCGCGATAACCGCCAGGCCGCGAACCTGGCCGCGCGCTATCTTATCGAGCGCGGACATCGCAATATTGCCTACATTGGCGGGCGCGACGGCTGTCTTCTCCGCGAGCAACGCCTGCTCGGTTTTCGCAGTGCCATGACGCAAAGCGGGCTGGTCTGGCGTGACGAATATTCTCCCGCCTGCCCCGATGATACCCAGGCGGCGGCGATGGCAACGCGCCAGTTGCTTGAGAAGAACAACACCATCACAGCCCTGCTCTGCCACTCCCCGGATGCCATGCTCGGCTCCATCTCAGGCATTCACCAGGTGGGGCGTACGGTGGGTAAAGATGTGTTTCTGACGCAGCAGGTCGCGCTGGTCGGTTTTGAAGATATGCTTCACGTTAACCTTACCTCACCGTCGTTGACCTATGTCTCCTCAGCGAGCGATGAAACCGGGCGTCAGGCGGCAGGGCTGATTATCCGTAAGCTGAAAGAGCCAGATCTGCAAACGCAACGCATCACCCTCTCCGGGCAGCTTATCGCACGCGAGTCGGCGTAAAATCAGAATATAGCACAGCGTATTTTCCGCCATTACCCTGCTATATTTCCATGATTTGCCATGGATAAATGCAATGCCTACCGTTATCACTCACGCAGCTGTTCCCCTTTGCCTGGGCTTAGGCCTGGGAAGTAAAGTCATCCCTCCCCGCCTGTTATTTGCCGGAATTGTCCTCGCCATGCTGCCGGACGCCGACGTGCTGGCGTTTAAGTTCGGCGTCGCTTACGGCAATGTTTTCGGCCATCGCGGCTTTACCCATTCCCTGCTGTTTGCCTTTGTGGTGCCGATACTTTGCGTGCTGATTGGCCGACGATGGTTCAAAACTCCTCTGACGCGCTGCTGGCTTTTTTTGACCGTGTCACTGCTGTCTCACAGCCTGCTGGATTCCGTGACGACCGGCGGAAAAGGGGTCGGCTGGCTGTGGCCGTGGTCAGATGAACGCTTCTTTGCCCCGTTGCAGGTGATAAAAGTCGCGCCGTTTGCCCTGTCGCGCTATACCACGCCGTACGGACATCAGGTGATCATTTCAGAGTTGCTGTGGGTCTGGCTGCCGGGAGTGGTGCTGATGGGGTTGCTGTGGTGGAGAAAACGTGCGCGCTGATGCCCTCACCCCGGCCCTCTCCCACAGGGAGAGGGTTAGGGTGAGGGGAAAATTACTTACGACGCCAGGTGGTGCCCTGCGGGCCGTCTTCCAGAATAATCCCCATCTCGGTCAGACGGTTACGTGCCGCATCTGCCGCCGCCCAGTCTTTCGCCTGACGCGCTTCCAGACGTGCCTTGATCAAGGCTTCAATTTCCGCCACTTCGCCGTCGTCCGCCTGCGCACCGCTCTGCAGGAAGGCGTCTGGCTCCTGCTCCAGCAGGCCGAGCACGGAAGAGAGCTTACGCAGATGAGAGGCCAGCGCATTCGCCGCCGCCATATCTTCTGACTTCAGACGGTTCACTTCGCGCGCCATATCGAACAGCACGGAGTAGGCTTCCGGAGTATTAAAGTCGTCGTTCATCACCTCAATAAAGCGGGCTTCGAAGGCGTCGCCGCCTGCGGCAGGAACAGACTTGTCGGTACCGCGCAGCGCGGTATACAGACGTTCCAGCGCCGAACGCGCCTGCTTCAGGTTCTCTTCGCTGTAGTTCAGCTGGCTGCGATAGTGGCCGGACATCAGGAAGTAACGCACGGTTTCCGCATCGTAATACTTGAGCACGTCGCGCACGGTAAAGAAGTTGCCCAGCGATTTTGACATCTTCTCGCGGTCAACCATCACCATTCCGGAGTGCATCCAGTAGTTCACGTACTCGCCGCCGTGGGCACAGGTGGACTGCGCAATTTCGTTTTCGTGGTGCGGGAACATCAGATCCGAACCGCCGCCGTGAATGTCGAAGTGTTTGCCCAGCTGTTTGCAGTTCATCGCGGAACATTCAATGTGCCAGCCCGGACGCCCTTCACCCCACGGAGATGGCCAGCTTGGCTCACCCTCTTTGGACATCTTCCACAGCACGAAGTCCATCGGATTACGCTTCACGTCGACCACGTCCACGCGGGCCCCAGCCTGCAGCTGATCCAGATCCTGACGGGAAAGCGCACCGTAGGTCGGGTCCGTTGGCACGGAGAACATCACGTCGCCGTTATCCGCCACATAGGCGTGACCGCGTGCGATCAGCTTCTCGGTGATCTCAATGATTTCGTGAATATGGTGAGTTGCACGCGGCTCGCTGTCCGGACGCTGAATGTTTAAAGCGTCGAAATCTTTGTGCATCTCGACAATCATGCGATCCACCAGCGCAACAAAACTCTCGCCGTTTTCATTCGCGCGTTTGATGATTTTGTCGTCGATGTCGGTGATATTGCGGACGTACTTCAGGTTGTAGCCTAAAAAACGCAGGTAACGTGACACCACGTCGAAGGCAACGAAGGTGCGCCCATGGCCGATGTGACAGAGATCGTAAACGGTAATACCACACACGTACATGCCGACTTCCCCGGCATGAATAGGTTTAAATTCCTCTTTTTGGCGCGTCATTGTATTAAAGATTTTTAACATCGAAGATTCCATGTAAACACGTGTGTGGGTTGTTTGTTCCCTATAATACCTATAATTCGGAATAGGATCAGCACACAATGCAAGGTGATCGCGTCCTGTGGTTATGCTATAACAAGCCCCTATATGTGACCCGAACGCGGGTCGACGTACCACAATAACGGAACAGGATGCAAAAATGGTTACTTTCCACACTAATCATGGCGATATCGTAATCAAAACCTTTGATGACAAAGCGCCTGAAACAGTTAAAAACTTCCTGGACTATTGCCGCGAAGGTTTCTACGACAACACCATTTTCCACCGCGTGATCAACGGCTTTATGATCCAGGGTGGCGGTTTTGAACCGGGTATGAAGCAGAAAGCGACGAAAGAAGCGATCAAAAACGAAGCCAACAACGGCCTGAAAAACACCCGTGGCACGCTGGCAATGGCCCGTACCCAGGCGCCTCACTCCGCGACCGCGCAGTTCTTCATCAACGTGGCTGATAACGACTTCCTGAACTTCTCCGGCGAAAGCCTGCAGGGTTGGGGCTACTGCGTGTTCGCAGAAGTGGTTGAAGGTATGGACGTGGTCGATAAGATCAAAGCCGTCTCTACTGGCCGCAGCGGCATGCACCAGGACGTACCTAAAGAAGACGTTGTGATTACAAGCGTGACCGTCAGCGAGTAATTCGTGGCGACACTCTTTATTGCGGATCTGCATCTGCAAACAGAAGAACCGGCGATCACCGCCGGTTTTCTGCGTTTTTTACGCGGTGAAGCGAAAAGCGCCGATGCGCTGTACATCCTGGGCGACCTGTTTGAAGCCTGGATTGGCGACGATGATCCTGACCCGCTGCATCGTGAAATCGCCTCCGCCATTAAGGCGCTGGTTGATTCCGGTGTCCCCTGCTATTTCATTCACGGCAACCGTGATTTTCTGCTCGGCAAGCGCTACGCCCGCGAAAGCGGCATGACGCTGCTGCCGGAAGAACAGGTGCTCGACCTCTATGGCCGCAGGCTGCTGATTATGCACGGCGATACGCTCTGCACGGACGATACCGGCTATCAGGCGTTTCGCGCCAAAGTTCACACCCCCTGGATCCAGACGCTGTTTCTTGCCCTGCCGCTCTTTATCCGTAAACGCATCGCAGCCAGAATGCGTGCGGGCAGTAAAGCCGCTAACAGCAGTAAATCCATGACCATCATGGACGTCAATCCGCAGGCCGTAGTGAGCGTAATGGAAAAACATGGGGTTCAGTGGTTAATCCACGGTCATACCCACCGCCCTGACGTTCATTCCCTTCTTGCCAACGGCGAACCAGTCCATCGCGTCGTACTGGGTGCCTGGCACAGCGAAGGTTCCATGGTCAAAGTGACGCCTGAGGGTGTTGAGCTGATTGCGTTTCCGTTTTAACGTTTTTTCGCCTGGTTTACGACCGCGCAACCGTTTTCCTTGCTCGTATAACATGCTATTCTCTGTGCCCTCGAAAGCAGTGTGTTTCGCACCACAGGAGTTTTAAGACGCATGTCTTCCCGCAATAATCCGGCGCGTGTCGCCATCGTGATGGGGTCCAAAAGCGACTGGGCTACCATGCAGTTCGCCGCCGAAATCTTTGAAATCCTGAATGTTCCGCACCACGTTGAAGTGGTCTCCGCGCACCGTACACCGGACAAACTGTTCAGCTTCGCCGAAAGCGCCGAAGAGAATGGCTATGAGGTGATCATTGCCGGTGCGGGCGGCGCAGCACATCTGCCCGGCATGATTGCCGCTAAAACCCTGGTACCGGTTCTCGGTGTCCCGGTCCAAAGCGCCGCGTTAAGCGGTGTGGATAGCCTCTACTCCATCGTCCAGATGCCGCGCGGAATCCCTGTCGGCACGCTGGCGATTGGTAAAGCGGGTGCGGCTAATGCCGCCCTGCTGGCGGCGCAAATTCTTGCGACGCACGATAAAGCATTACACCAGCGTCTGGCGGAGTGGCGTAAAGCCCAGACCGATGAGGTGCTGGATAATCCAGACCCGCGGGGTGCGGCATGAAGCAGGTTTGCGTCCTCGGTAACGGCCAGTTAGGCCGCATGCTGCGCCAGGCCGGTGAACCGCTGGGTATTGCCGTCTGGCCTGTCGGGCTGGATGCTGAACCGGAAGCGGTACCGTTCCACCAGAGCGTGATCACCGCCGAGATCGAACGCTGGCCAGAAACCGCGCTGACCCGCGAGCTGGCCCGCCATAACGCCTTCGTTAACCGCGACGTGTTTCCGATCATTGCCGACCGTCTGACGCAAAAGCAGCTGTTCGACAAGCTCGGTCTGGCGACCGCGCCGTGGCAGCTGTTGTCCGATAAAGGCGAGTGGAATGACGTGTTCGCGATGCTGGGCGAGCTGGCGATCGTGAAGCGCCGCGTCGGCGGCTACGACGGCCGCGGCCAGTGGCGTCTGCGTGCGCACGAAACCGCGGAGCTGCCGGACGACTGCTACGGCGAGTGTATCGTTGAGCAGGGCATCAACTTTAGCGGCGAAGTGTCCCTGGTTGGCGCACGCGGGCATGACGGACACACCGTCTTTTATCCGCTGACGCATAACCTGCATCAGGACGGCATTCTGCGCACCAGCGTCGCCTTCCCTCAGGCAAATGCCGACCAGCAGGCGCAGGCGGAAGACATGCTCTCAGCCATTATGCACGAGCTGGGTTACGTGGGCGTGATGGCGATGGAGTGTTTTGTTACCCCATCCGGCCTGCTGATCAACGAGCTGGCGCCGCGCGTGCATAACAGCGGCCACTGGACGCAAAACGGCGCCTCCATCAGCCAGTTCGAGCTCCACCTGCGTGCCATCACCGATTTGCCACTGCCGCAGCCGGTCGTGAACAGCCCGTCGGTAATGATCAACCTGATCGGGACCGATCTGAACTACGACTGGCTCAAGCTGCCGCTGGTGCATCTGCACTGGTATGACAAAGAGGTCCGCCAGGGTCGTAAAGTGGGTCACCTGAACCTGAACGATAGCGACACGGGCCGTCTGAGCGCCACCCTGGAAGCCATGATCCCTCTCCTGCCGCCGGAATACGCGAGCGGCATTGTCTGGGCTCAGTCAAAGCTTAAATAAGCGATAAGTGCCGGGGAGTTGATCTTCCCCTTCCCCGGCCTCTCCTCTCGCGCGTAAAATCCCCGCCATTGCTGGTTTTATTTCTGGAATACCCATGAACGATGGAACGGACTATCGCGCGATCCTCGCGTCTGATACCCCTTTAATCGACGTTCGCGCGCCGATAGAATTTGCCCAGGGCGCGATGCCCGCCGCCCTTAACCTGCCGCTGATGAACGACGACGAACGCGCTGCCGTGGGCACCTGCTATAAACGTCAGGGCCCCGAGGCCGCACTGGCGCTCGGCCACAGTCTGGTCAACGGCGAGACGCGTGAGGCGCGCATTAACGCCTGGCGTGAAGCCAGCCTTGCTCACCCTGAAGGTTATCTCTGCTGCGCGCGCGGGGGCCAGCGTTCACATATCTCACAGGCCTGGCTGAAAGAGGCCGGTGTCGATTACCCGCTGATCCGCGGCGGCTATAAAGCCCTGCGCCAGACGGCGATTCAGGTGACGATTGAGCAGTCGAAAAAGCCGATGGTGCTTATCGGCGGCTGTACCGGAAACGGGAAAACCCTGCTGGTGAAGCAGCATGCGCAGGGTATCGATCTGGAAGGGCTGGCGCACCACCGCGGTTCGTCCTTTGGCCGCACGCTCACTCCGCAACTGTCCCAGGCCAGCTTTGAAAATCACCTTGCCGTCGAGCTGTTAAAGAAAGATGCCGCACGCTGGGTGCTGGAAGATGAAGGTCGAATGATTGGCTCCAACCACCTGCCGGAGTGCCTGCGCGACCGCATGAATGAAGCGCCTATCGCGGTTGTCGAGGATCCGTTTGATATTCGTCTTGAGCGTCTGCGCGAAGAGTACTTCGACCACATGTGGGCGGATTTTTCTGCCGCTTATGGTGAAGAGGCCGGCTGGAAAGAGTACAGCGCGTATCTGCACCACGGACTGTTCGCCATTCGCCGCCGTCTGGGGCTACAGCGTTTTGCGGAACTGACTGCCCTACTCGATTCCGCGTTGCTTGAACAGCAACGGACGGGCTGCACCGAGGTTCACTTTAGCTGGCTTGCGCCCCTGCTAAACGACTATTACGACCCGATGTACAGCTATCAGCTTGAGAAAAAAGCAAAGAAGATTGTGTATCGCGGGACGTTTGAACAGGTAGCTGAATATCTTAAATAAGATTATGCTATCTAAGTTAATGATGCTCCATTGAAAAATGTTAATCAAGCTCATCGTCTAAAGGAAATACCTATGTTATGTAGCATTGATAAAATTGACATCCCGGTTCGTTTTTCATCCAAGAGAGCCGAAATAGATTTATATGGTAAAAGTCTAATTATCACGGGTAATAATGGATGTGGTAAAACCAGTTTCATCACACAAATATTTGAGCATCTTAACAAAGCAATAAACAATCATAATGAAAATGATTTAGACTATCTTAAAAATCAATTAAATTGGTACAACTCTCAGCTCACTATAATAGGCAGAGATGACAATGTTTATTCTACTTATTTGGCAGAAAAAAATAGACTTGAAAAAAGAATTGAAGAATTATTAAGTTTCAATATCATTACAACTTCGAATGACATTACGGAAATACGTTCCTTATTAAGATTTCACGATGCCACAAGGCAGTCAAAGATAGTCTCACCTACAGAAGTACCTAAACATTCAAGTTTAATTAAAAACAATCAGCACTTCGGAAATGATATTGATGGTAGTAATATATTCGAAAGTTATTTGCTGAGTTTAAAGAAAAACCAAAGCTATGCAATTTCTTTCGATAAGAATGAAGAAAAAGCATTAGGTATCAAATCTTGGTTCGTAAAAATTGAAAATGATCTGCGCTCGTTGTTTGAAGACCCAAAATTAACTCTTGAATTTAACACTTCTGATGAAAAATTTTATTTAATACAAGATGGGAAAGAAAAGTATACATTTCAAAATCTTTCTTCGGGATTCTCTTCGATACTAAGTATTTATACAGATCTAGTAATGCGAGTTGAAATGTGGGGTGTAACGCCAGAGAACATTCAGGGAATAATCTTTATTGACGAAATTGATGCACATTTACATGTATCCTTACAAAAACAAATTCTTCGTTTCTTCATGAAGGCCTTTCCTAAAGTTCAATTTATAGTAACCACTCATTCACCATTTGTTGTTACGTCAGTTACCGATGCAGTAATTTATGATCTAAGTTCAAATGAACAAATTATTGACGTATCTTCCTATTCATATGGTATCGTAATGGAAGAGTTATTCGGTGTTGCAACAGAATCACACGCATTAACGGATAAACTTCGAAATATTGAAAGCCTTATTAAAAATATAAATCATAGCAATATTGAAGAAATTGATAATGAAATTAGTTCGCTAGCTGTAGATCAAAGCAACATGAGCGAAGATGCCCAAGCTTTCCTTGATCGAGCAAAATTAGAATTATTGAAAAGCAAAAAAAGAATACAAGGGTAAGGTGCAGCTATGTTTAATGTAAATAGGATATTACCAGCCCCTGCATCTTTAGCAGCGCAACGACGTTATGATGGCGAAGATGTATATATAGCGCTAGAACAATCATTCTATAAAAAGTGCTATATTTGCGAAACAAAATCACCATTAGATATCAATGTAGAACATTTCATCCCACACATGGGTGATATCAATAAGAAATTTGACTGGAGCAATCTTTATTTGGTCTGTTCAAGATGCAATAACATAAAGCTTGCAAAATATAAAAATCTACTTGATTGTTGTAACGATAGTGTTTGGGATAAAGTAAAATTACTTCCCGGTTTTTCTCCTGGTGCAAAAAACTTTTTTATTGAAGCTATGGTACATGATGCCGCTACAATTGAAACCGCGGATTTACTTAATGAAGTTTATAATAATGATAAAACTATAAACAAACGTTTTACTGCGCGATCGTTACGTTCAGATGTTGTTAAGATAACACACAGGCTAACAAAATTAATGACAATATATTACGATGAGAACTCCACCGATGCTCAAAGAGAAAATTCTATCGAGGATATTAAAGTCATGATCAGACGTTCTTATCAATACTCTGCATTTAATCGCTGGATCATAAAAGATGATGCTGAACTAGATGAATTATTGTCTCCATTTATGGACTAATTTCAGTTGCATATCTAAAAGCCGGACCTGCTCCGGCTTTATCATCTGCATATGGTATTATTGCTCTGCAATTAAAAATGAAGATTTTATATCAAGAGACATATCCAGCATTATATCGTGTAATAATCCATTAAGATATTTTTGCAGTGTATCGCTACAGTCATATGAGGCTAGTACATGGTTTATTGCTTGGCAATATTCACATTGTAAATCTGAACTATCAAATAGAAATCCCCCAGAACCAAAGTTACAATCGCTGGACTCATCATTAATAATGATGAAATCAGCCATTGATAATTTCAATTCCTTATTCAAAACGTCTAGATAAGCACCTAAGCATCTATAGATTGCTTTTGAACTCTGAGTTGTTTCATCATCCATGAGAATCTGAGTTAACAATTCACACCGTTCTATAAGATCTACTATTGAAATATCGCTAGATAATTCAGAATAAAAATGAGTTGTAGCTTGCTGTACTGAAGTATAACTTTCCATTTCTTAGCATCCGTTATGTTTACCTTACGATGCCACCATAAACGCCACATTTTGGAGGCAGACTGAACAAGGTTGGCGTACCGGGTCATAACGGAAACCGGCGCTTCTAATGAAGCCCTCGTTCAGTCCACCATATCTTAAGTAAGCATTATATCCTTAGTGCCAAAAATAGGGTGAACGAAATCGAGGCGGCATGCACAAGCGCTCATGCCAACGTTATGTTTACAGGACGCCAATCCTGACATCTGATTTTGCAGATGCGAAGCCACTATAGATCTGTATTTTTGTACAGCTAGAACTCCAAAAACAAACTGGAAGGCGTCTCGCAAATAAAAAATCCGGGTGGCGGCTACGCCTTACCCGGCCTACGCGTGCTTTTGTAGCCCCGGTAAGCGCAGGGTATGAACCGGAAACATGGGTAACACTTTAGACCGGATACATGGGTAACAGTTATAACTGGCATAGAAGAGGAGACTCGCTATGCCCTGGACTGAGACCCGACCTATGCAACGCCTTGATTTTATCCGTGCCAGCCATGCAGGTACGGACTCCTTCTCCGCGCTTTGCCGTCTTTTTGGCATCAGCCGTAAAACCGGCTATAAATGGCTTCAGCGTTTTGACCCTTCTGATCTGTCATCTCTCTCTGACCGGTCGCGCGCGCCACGCTCCCACTCCCGGACGGTTCCTGATGATATCGCCGGACACCTGACTGCCCTGCGTCAAAAACACCCTGACTGGGGGCCAAAAAAACTGCGGATGTGGTTGCTCAATCATCACGTCGATTTTACCGTACCTGCCGCCAGCACTATCGGCGATATCCTCAAGCGCGAAGGCCTGGTTCCGGATAAAAAACGAAAACGCAGAACACCAGGCAATCGCCAGCCCCTGACCATCATCAGTGAGAACAATCAGGTCTGGAGCGCTGATTTTAAAGGCAAGTTCAGGCTGCTCAGCAGAGAGTACTGCCATCCTTTCACCCTGACCGATAATCACAGCCGGTATCTGCTCAGCTGCCGGGGAACACACCGTGAGAGTGAACCCTTTGTCAGAGAGTGCCTGACGGATGCGTTCCTGGAATATGGTCTGCCGGAAGTGCTTAGAACCGATAACGGCCAGCCCTTCGCGGGAACAGGAATAGCCGGATTAAGTCGTCTTGCCGTCTGGCTAATCAAGCTGGGCATCAGGCCGGAGCGTATCAGAAAGGGGCATCCGGAAGAAAATGGCCGCCATGAGCGAATGCACCGCTCCCTGAAAAGTGCGGTGAAACAGGGCAACACCTTCATGACGATGGAAGAACAACAGCGGTGGTTCAGTGACTACCGGAAAGAATTTAACTACGAAAGGCCGCATGAAGCACTGGCGGGTGCAACGCCCGGAACGGTATGGCAACCCTCAAACCGACACTGGGATGGCCGTCTTCCTGAATATGCTTATCCGGAAGGAGGTACAGTCTACAGGGTGAAATCGAGGGGGACCCTCTATATGGGAAAAAAGGGTACGGTGTTCCTGAGTGAAGCACTGACTGGGGAGTACATCATGCTGGAAGAGCAAGATGATGGCCTTGAGGCCATCATCTTTAATGGAATAACACTTGCGTACTACGACCGAAAAACCCAGAGTGTGCTCCGGATAGACTAAAAGTGTTACCTATGTTCCCGGTCTGATCTGTCACCTATGTATCCGGTCATACAGCAGCGCCACCGGGGAACAGACGACTTAGAAGTCGTAACGCAGACGCACCAGGTTCATGTCGCCCAGGTTGTCGGTGCTGGAGGTGAACACGTGTTCGTAATCCACGCGGAAACCGTAATCCAGCTGGAAGCTGATACCCACGCCATTGTCGATGCGCTGGTAGTTACGGCCATTCACATACTCAATGCGGTCGCCCATGAAGTAAGGCTGGATGGATTTCACCGCATACTGGCCGATCGGGAATTTATACCCTGCGAAGTATTCAATACCCCACGCGTCGCCCGCAAAGTAGTCGTTAACAGACACTTTTTTGGTGGTCAGGAAGTTCTGATACCAGCCGCCGCCTGCGGAGAAGGTCCAGTTGTCCGGCGTCCAGCTCAGCGCGGTACCGAGGATGTTCTGGTCGTAGGTTTTGCTGTCGCCGTTGTCCGGGTTACGCATGTCCGCACGGGTGTAGTTCCACGCTGCGCCCCAGGTCAGGTCGGTGGTCAGGTGGTAATCCAGGCCCAGTGAACCGCCGCCTTTACGCTTATAGCGCAGGCCGTTACCCGGCAGGTATTCGCTGTCTTCAAACAGGTAGGATGCATAGATATCGGCATCACCCACGGTTTTCTTGTATTTCAGCATCTGGCGTGAACGGTAAGAACCGTCGTAGTCGCCGTTGATCCCGTTACCTGGTGCCTGAGCAATCATGTCGTAGTCCCAGATATCGGTTTTCGCGCCCACCACATCATAGTAAACGCTGTTCTGTTGACCGAAGGTCAGCGTACCCCAGGTATCGCTCTTCAGGCCGGTGTAGAGCATACGGCGAGTGGTATCGTGTGCGCCGTCTGCATAGTGATGATCCCAGTTAAACTGGGCAGGGATGTTCACACCCAGTTCGTAGTAGCTTATCCAGCTAATATCATCAAACAGGTAGTAATCAGCCGCGAAACGGAAACGGGTACCGCCGTCAAAGCCGTTACGTTTGTAGCTGTTTTTACCGTCGTCGCCGGTCATGTTCTGGAACTGAGGACGAATACTGCCGCCAACGGTAAAGTTCAGACGACTCAGCGGGTTACCCGCCTGCGGATCCTGTTTAAGAACGGTGATTTCCGCCTGAGAAGCGAAGGTCGTTAATGCCACTGCCGCGCCAATCGTTACCGCCAGCGCTGATTTTTTTATAGTCATTATTTTTCCTTAATAGACACGCTGCTAAATATTTAGCGGGTGAATATTAACTGGAAATAATCGGGCTGTGTGGACGGGTTTTTAATGTTTTGTGCTACTAAATACGTGGGTATTATCACTTTGTGCTTTTAAAATATTGCACACCGGCATAAAAACCGGTGTGCAATTATCACGGAGCTGGATTACCCCATAAACTGCCGCAACAGTGCTTTGCCCCTTAACAGGCGCGTTCCGAGCAAGCCCCCGCAGAGGGAGAGTAGCACCGCGCCGCAGAGAGGCAGGATCAGCCAGAGACGCCAGTCAGGCTCCCACGGGAAGTCGAAGACACGTGTCTGCAACACCGCCAGCGCCGTCTCGGCGCCAATCGCGGCCACCAGACCTGCCACCAGCCCCAGCAGCGCAAACTCGCTCCAGAGCGTCATCCGCAGCAACCGCTTCCCGGCCCCCAGCGTGCGGTAGACCACCAGCTCCTGATGGCGCTGACGCATGCCCACCTGAACCTGGGCCAGCAGCAACAGCACGCCGCAGATGGTCACCAGCACCACCATGACCTCCAGCGCGCGGCTCACCTGCTCCAGCACCTGTCCCACCTGCTTCAGGATCGCCCCAATATCCAGCAGGCTGACCGTCGGGAATTCCCGGTTAAGCTGCGTCAGCATACCGTTGCCATTTTCCCAGCGGAAGCTGGTCAGCCAGCTTTGCGGCTGTCCATCCAGCGCCCCCGGCGGGAAAATAAAGAAGAAGTTGGGCCGCAGGCTTTCCCAGTCCACCTTTCGCAGGCTGGTGACTTTGGCGGTAAAGTCCTGGGTATCGCCGGTGAAGGTCACGCTGTCCCCGAGCTTCACGTTCAGGCGCACCGCCAGCCCTTCCTCCATTGATACCTCCCCCACTTTCGGCGGCCAGGTGCCTGCCGTGATCGGGTTATGGTCGGGCCGTTTCTCCTGCCAGGTCAGGTTAAGTTCGCGGTTCAGCGACTCGTCCTTGTTCCCCTCCGTCGACTGCCCATTGATTTGCGTCAGACGGGCGCGAACAATCGGATAAAACGACTCCGGGACAATATGATGCTCAGAGAGGAAACCCTTCAGCGGCGTAACCTGCTCAGGCGCAATATTGATCAGAAAATAATTCGGACTTTCCGGGGGAAGCTGCTGCTGCCAGCGATCCAGCAGATCGCCCCGCAGCACCAGCAACAGGGCCAGCAGCATAAACGACAGTGAAAACGCCGACAGCTGGCTGAGCGTAGACCAGGGCTGATGCAGCAGACGATTAACGGCCAGGCGCACGGGCAGCGATTTCACCGTCAGCCTCTTCAGAACGTTGAGCAGTATCCAGCCCAGTACGCCGCACAGCAGCGCCAGCACAACCGCACCGGCCAGCACCGCCCACAGCAGCGTGCTGCCGCCCATCAGCCAGGCCAGCAGCCCCACCGCGACCGCAATAATCACCGGAAGGTAGAACTTCAGCGGCCAGACGTTCGCCACCACATCATTACGCAGCACGCGCAGCGGCTGCGTCGCGAGCAGCAGCCTGTAGGGCCGCAGCCCCACCAGCACCGAGATCACGACCATCGCGCCAATCGCCCACAGCCACGGCCAGAAGCTGGCGGGTGGCAATGCGGACGGAAGCACCGGTTTTAACATCACCATCAGCAGTTTTTCAAACAGCAGCCCTATGATTCCGCCAGTGAACACTGACAAAACCAGCAGCATTAGCCACTGGCCGACGATCAGCTTGCGCAGCTGCGCCCGTCCCGCGCCGAGGGTTTTAAGGATCGCCACCCGATCGTAGCGGCTGCGGCAGTAATGCCCCATCGCCACCGCCACTGCCGCTACCGCCAGCAGCAGGGTTAAGAGCGCCGAAAGCAGCAGGAACTGCTGAGAGCGCTCCAGAGATTTACCGAGCGCCCCCTCGTCCTGCTCCAGCCCGTACCAGCGGTGCTCCGGTTTAAGCTGCGGGAGCAGCCATTTTTCATACCCATCAAGCTGGGCTGGCGTGCCGCCAAACTTGTAGCGCCAGGTGACGCGGCTGCCCGGCTGGACAGCATGGGTTGCCGGAACATCCGCCGTGTTCATCAGCAGGCGTGGCGCAAGCTGGAAGGGGTTAAAGCCGGAGTCGGGCTCCTGCACCACCTCCCCGGCAATTTTCAGCGTGGCATCGCCCACGTCAATACTGTCACCGGCTTTCAGGTTCAGAAGCGCCATTAAACGCGATGCCAGCAGCACCGTGCCGGGCGTTGGTTTTAACCCCGGCGGACTGGTTTGTAAGTCACCGTACATCGGGTAGACATCATCCACGGCTTTCACGCTGGCGAGCTGCGGCGTGTCTCCCGCAAAGGTCATGGTCTGGAAGGTGATTTGCTCCCCCACCTTCAACCCTGCTTTGTGCGCTTCCTCAATCCAGCCCGGCGGAACAGGACGCGAGCTTTGCAGCGCCCGGTCCCCGGCCATAAATTCCCGGCTCTGCTGGCTGAGCCCTTTTTCCATACGGTCGCTGACGCTGCCGAGCGCCAGCACGCAGGCCACCGCCAGGCTTAACGCCAGCCAGACAATCAGCAGCGAGGGCGAGCGCCACTCGCGCCAGAACCAGCGGGCAATCATGCCTCCTCCTGAAGCGTACCGTTGACCAGCCGCAGACGCCGGTCGCAGCGGGCGGCCAGCTGCGGATCGTGGGTCACGAGGATCAGCGTGGTACCGTGTTCACGGTTAAGCGAAAACAACAGATCCGCGATTTTGTCGCCGGTTTTACGGTCAAGGTTGCCGGTGGGTTCATCAGCAAACAGCACTTCCGGGCGGCCATTAAAGGCGCGCGCCAGCGCCACACGCTGTTGCTCCCCGCCGGAAAGCTGTGCGGGAAGATGGCTGAGGCGCTTGCCCAGACCGAGCTGTTCCAGCAACGCCTTCGCATGGGCGCGGCTTTCGCGACTCTTTTCACCGCGCAACAGCGCCGGGAGTTCGACGTTCTCCAGCGCGTTCAGCGTGGGGATCAGCATAAAAGACTGAAAGACAAACCCGATGTGGCGCGCACGCAGCGCAGCACGCGCCTCTTCATCAAGCTGGTGCAGCGGCTGCCCGACAAGATGAACCTCGCCGCTGCTCCCGTCGTCCAGACCGGCCAGAATCGCCAGCAGCGTGGACTTGCCGGAACCGGATTCGCCAATCAGCGCGATGGTTTCAGCGCGTTTGACAACGAGTTCAACTCCAGTAAGGATGGAAAGCTCGTGTTCCCCCTGACCGACGGACTTCTTAAGACGATGAACTTCAACACTGTTTTCCGCTGGCATTTGCCCTTCCTGTTCTTGATTCTGATGACCTTCCGCGCGGCGGCAGCGGACACGTTACTGATTCTCGGCGACAGCCTGAGCGCGGGCTATCGCATGGCGGCCAGCGCAGCCTGGCCCGCTCTGCTCAACGAAAAATGGCAGAGCAAGACGACGGTTATCAACGGCAGCATCAGCGGCGATACCTCGCAGCAGGGCCTGTCGCGCCTGCCAGCGCTACTCAAACAGCATCAGCCACGCTGGGTGCTGGTTGAGCTTGGCGGCAACGATGGATTGCGCGGTTTCCAGCCTCAGCAGACGGAACAGACGCTGCGCACCATTTTGCAGGACATCAAGGCGGCAAACGCCCAGCCGCTGCTGATGCAAATTCGCCTGCCCGCTAACTACGGTCGTCGGTATAATGAAGCCTTTAGCGCGATCTACCCTAAGCTTGCCAAAGAGTTTGATATTCCGCTGCTGCCATTTTTCATGGAAGAGGTCTATCTCAAACCCCAGTGGATGCAAGACGACGGGATCCACCCCAATCGCGATGCGCAGCCGTTTATTGCCGACTGGATGGCAACGCGGCTGGCTCCTTTAGTTAAACATGACTCCTGATTAAGCGGAGATCCTGACAGGTAAAGTTATGCAAAAATCGGTCTTAATTACAGGATGTTCCAGCGGAATCGGTCTTGAAAGCGCGCTCGAATTAAAGCGTCAGGGATTTCGGGTGCTGGCGGCCTGCCGCAAACCCGACGATGTCGAACGCATGAACGGGCTGGGCTTTACCGGCGTGCTGCTGGATATGGACGCCCCGGAAAGCGTCGAACGCGCCGCCGATGAGGTGATAGCCCTGACCGACAATCGTCTGTACGGGCTTTTTAATAATGCCGGTTACGGCGTGTATGGCCCGCTGGATACGCTCTCGCGCGAAACGCTGGAAAAGCAGTTTTCAACCAACTTCTTTGGTGTCCACCAGCTCACCATGCGTCTGCTCCCCGCCATGCTGCCGCACGGCGAGGGGCGCATCGTGATGACATCGTCAGTGATGGGTCTGATATCAACGCCCGGCCGCGGCGCCTACGCCGCCAGCAAATATGCGCTGGAGGCCTGGTCCGACGCCCTGCGCATGGAGTTACGTCACAGCGGCATTAAGGTCAGCCTGATTGAACCCGGCCCGATCCGCACCCGCTTTACCGAAAACGTTAACCAGACGCAGGCGGATAAACCGGTCGAAAACCCCGGCATTGCCGCACGATTTACGCTCGGGCCCGAAGCGGTGGTTGCCAAAGTGCGCCATGCTTTTGAGAGTGAACATCCCAAAATGCGCTACCCGGTAACGCTGGTCACCCATGCCGTTGGCTGGTTAAAACGTCTGCTACCGGGCCGGATGATGGACAAAATTTTACACGGTTGAGTTGAAGCGACAGCGCTCACCCCCATGTAAATAACAAACCGATAAAAGAGAAGGCCGCATGTCCGTACAGAATATCGTCAATATTACTGAAGCAAACCTGCAACAGATCCTCGAACAGTCGATGGCAAAACCCGTGCTGTTCTACTTCTGGTCTGAACGCAGCCAGCACTGTTTACAGCTGACGCCGGTGCTGGAAAGCCTTGCCGCGCAGTACAACGGTCAGTTCATTCTTGCCAAACTGGACTGTGACGCAGAGCCGATGGTGGCGTCTCAGTTTGGTTTGCGCGCCATCCCTACCGTCTACCTGTTCCAGAACGGTCAGCCTGTTGATGGCTTCCAGGGGCCACAGCCGGAAGAGGCCATTCGCGCCCTGCTGGATAAAGTCCTCCCGCGCGAAGAAGAGCTGAAAGCGCAGGAAGCCATGGCGCTGATGCAGGAAGGCAAATACGACGAGGCGCTGCCGCTGCTTAAAGACGCGTGGCAGCTGTCGAATCAGAACAGCCAGATTGGCCTGCTGCTGGCGGAAACGCAGATTGCCCTGCACCGTTCAGAAGACGCCGAAGCCGTGCTCAAAACGGTTCCCCTGCAGGATCAGGACACCCGCTATCAGGGACTGGTCGCGCAGATTGAACTGCTGAAACAGGCGGCAGATACGCCGGAAATTCAGCAACTGCAGCAGCAGGTCGCTGACAACCCGGCCGATGCGGCTCTGGCAAGCCAGCTGGCGCTGCAGCTGCATCAGGTGGGGCGTAACGAAGAAGCGCTTGAACTGCTGTTTAGCCACCTGCAAAAAGACCTCGCTGCCGCAGACGGTCAGGCGCGCAAGATGTTCCAGGAGATCCTGGCCGCGCTGGGCACCGGCGATGCGCTGGCGTCGAAGTATCGTCGTCAGCTGTACGCGTTGCTCTACTAACAAAAAAATGCCCGGTGGCGCTTCGCTTACCGGGCCTGGAAAAGTGCGGATCGTAGGCCGGGCAAAGGCAGTGCCGCCCGGCATAATCACCGCACGTTTTTCAACTGCGTCACCACCAGCTGATGGCGCGCGTTGTAAAACTTCCGATAGGTCAGGTAACAGGCAATGATGGTGGACAGGCTTGCCGTTGAGAGCAGCATAAACGTCACCATAATCTGATACTTAATCGCTTTTACCGGATCGATACCGGCAAAAATCAGCCCCGACATCATGCCCGGCAGGCTCACCAGCCCGACCGTTTTGGCTGAATCTACCGTGGGGATCAGCGATGAGCGAATGCTCTCACGAATCAGCCGCGCGGAGGCCACTTTAGGCGTCGCTCCCAGGCTTAATTTCTCCTGTAGCTGCTGCTGTTCACTGCTGAAGCGCTGGCCGAGATTGTTATAGCACAGCCCGACGGCCACCATGGCGTTCCCGGCAATCATCCCTGAGATAGGGATAACCTGCATCGGCGTAAACTCAATTGAGCCGGAAAACACCAGTACCGCCAGCGTTAATGCGGTTCCGGTGGTAATGGCGATAAACGACGAGACAAACGCCTTATCGATGTATTTACTGCGCTTTTGCGCGTTCCACGCCGCATTGAAGCAGATAAACAACACCATCAGCAGCGTCAGCACCGCGTGGTTGACGTTGAAAATATACTTCAGCACATAGCCGACAATAATGAGCTGAATCACCGCGCGGCAGATACTCCACACAATGTCCTTTTCCAGCCCCAGCTTTTCACGGTAGCTGACGACAATCGCGATCAGCACCAGCACCATCGAAAACGCCAGGGATTCGTTCGTAATATTGTGCTCACCCACGGTTTGCCTCCTGCATTTTTCCGCCATGCGGCTGGAGCGTCAGTACGTCATCCGCATGGGTAATTTCGTTAGCGTCATGCGTCACCCACAGCACGGCAATATTCTGCTCGCGGACGTAACGATGAATGATTTCATTGACGTTGCGCTTGTTGGCATCATCGAGCGCGCTGGTGATCTCATCGAGCAGTAACACCTTCGGTAAGAACTGCAGATTACGGATCAGCGAGACGCGCTGCTTTTCGCCGCCCGACAGTTCGGAAACGGACTTTGTCAGCGTGTCCGGCGGCAGATTGAAGCGTGCCAGGTCGGCGGAAAACCGTTCAGGATCGGGCGTCTTATGTCGGATCTGCCAGGGGAAAAGCAGGTTATCGTACACCGTGCTGTCGAACAGGCTCGGGGTTTGCACCGAATAAGAGACCTGCTGGCGGTAAGCCTCGGGTGAAAGCGTTGAAATATCCTTCCCCTCAAAGAAGATCTTTCCCGACGTTGGCGTGAGCAGCGACGCAATGATTTTAAGCAGCGTACTTTTCCCGCAGCCTGAGGGGCCGGTAATCAGTCGAAACTCGCCCGGCAAGAGGCTAAAACTGACATTATTCAGAATGGTGGTACCGCCTGTGCGGTAGCCCACGTCCTCAATGGTTAATACCGCGCTGTTATCCTTCATGTGATCTTCTGCCTTTATCCCAATAATGAGCAGTAGTTTACGGCGATGAGTGATAATAAAGCGACTTTCCTCGTATACTTAGGATCAACAAAAAGTGATTTCATTTCTGCCATAGCATGCAAAACAGGAGGTTTTTATGCTCATCGTTGTTCCTGTCCTTATCTTCGTTGCGCTGGTTATCGTCGGCGCAGGCGTCAAAATTGTCCCTCAGGGTTATCAGTGGACCGTCGAGCGCTTCGGCCGCTATACCAACACGCTACAGCCTGGCTTGAGCCTGATTGTCCCGTTCATGGACCGCATCGGTCGCAAGATCAACATGATGGAACAGGTGCTGGATATCCCTTCTCAGGAAGTGATCTCCAAGGATAACGCCAACGTTACCATTGATGCCGTCTGCTTTATTCAGGTGATTGATGCGCCGAAAGCGGCCTATGAGGTGAGCAACCTGGAGCTGGCGATCGTTAACCTGACGATGACCAACATCCGTACCGTGCTTGGCTCGATGGAGCTGGACGAGATGCTCTCCCAGCGCGACAGCATCAATACCCGCCTGCTGCACATTGTCGATGAGGCCACGAACCCGTGGGGGATCAAAGTCACCCGTATCGAGATCCGCGACGTGCGCCCGCCGGCAGAACTGATCGCCTCCATGAACGCCCAGATGAAGGCTGAGCGAACCAAGCGTGCCTATATTCTGGAAGCCGAGGGGGTGCGTCAGGCCGAAATCCTCAAAGCAGAAGGGGAAAAACAGTCGCAGATCCTGAAAGCGGAAGGCGATCGTCAGTCCGCATTCTTACAGGCAGAAGCGCGTGAACGTTCTGCAGAGGCGGAAGCCCGCGCGACCCAGATGGTATCCGAGGCGATTGCCGCCGGTGATATCCAGGCCGTGAACTACTTCGTCGCGCAAAAATATACCGATGCACTGAAAGAGATCGGCTCCGCGAACAACAGCAAAGTGGTGATGATGCCGCTGGATGCCAGCAGCCTGATGGGCTCTATCGCAGGGATTGCCGAACTGATTAAAGACAGCGGAAACGAGCGTAAAAAATGATTGAACTGATCGTCGCACATCCTCATGCGTTCTGGCTAAGCCTCGGTGGCTTACTGCTGGCCGCCGAGATGCTGGGCGGCAACGGTTACCTGCTGTGGAGCGGTGTTGCCGCGGTCATTACCGGCCTGGTCGTCTGGCTTCTGCCGCTTGACTGGGCGTGGCAGGGGGCGCTGTTTGCCGTGCTGACGCTGGTGGCCGCCTGGCTGTGGTGGCGCTGGCTGAACCGACAGGTAAGCGAACAGAAACCGCTGGATGCCCACCTTAACCAGCGCGGACAGCAGATCGTCGGCAAGCGTTTTACGCTCGACACCCCGCTGGTGAACGGGCGCGGGCATATGCGCGTAGGTGACAGCTCGTGGCCGGTGGTGGCCGACGACGACCTCAGCGCCGGAACACGGGTTGAGGTCATTGCGGTAGAAGGCATTACCCTGCGGGTAAAAGCCTGTTAAGCGTGGGTTTTGCGGTGGCAGCAGCCGGCAAGATTGTCGATAATCGGGCAGTCGGCGCTGTCATCACCCGGACAGGAATCCGCCAGCTGTAACAGCTGTTCACGCATCGACTGTAATTCGATGATATGGCGTTCGATCTCCGCCACTTTTTCCAGCGTGCGTTTTTTCACGTCGGCACTATGGCGCTTCGGATCGTTAAACAGGTTTACCAGCTCGCCGCACTCTTCCAGGTTAAACCCCACCTGCCTTGCCTGGCGCAGTAACGTCAGTTCATCAAGATGCCGTTGCGTGTAGCTGCGGTAGCCGTTTTCACTGCGCAACGGCGGCGTTACCAGCCCTTTCTCTTCATAAAAGCGAATGGCTTTGCTGGTTAAGCCGGTTTTTTTTGCCACGTCACTGATATTCACATTTCCCCCTTGACCTTCCCCTTGATGGAAGGTTTAACCTTCATAACAGTTAGCGAAAAGCGTTACTCCGGTCAACAACTGACCAGTTCATTATACGGGAGTTTTGTTATGTCTCACACTATTGACCTGACGCTGGACGGCCTCTCCTGCGGCCACTGTGTCAAACGCGTTAAAGAAAGCCTGGAACAGCGTCCTGATGTTGAAAGCGCTGAGGTGACTATCGACCATGCCGCCGTGACCGGCAGCGCCAGCGCGGATGCGCTGATCGATACCATTAAACAAGCGGGTTATGGGGCGGAGCTGAGCCACCCAAAGGCTAAACCGCTGGCAGAGTCATCATCCCCGTCGGAAGCACTGACAGCGGCCACTCCTGAGCTTCCGGCAGCGGATGATATTGATGACAGCCAACAGCTGCTGATCAACGGTATGAGCTGCGCCAGCTGCGTCTCCCGGGTACAAAATGCCTTACAGGCGGTACCGGGCGTCGCACAGGCACGGGTAAACCTTGCGGAGCGTACTGCGCTGGTGATGGGCAGTGCCTCCGCCGCAGAGTTAGTGCAGGCCGTGGAGAAAGCGGGCTACGGCGCAGAGGCCATCGAAGATGATGTCGAACGCCGCGAGCGCCAGCAGGAAACGGCTATCGCCACCATGAAGCGCTTCCGCTGGCAGGCGATTGTCGCCCTGCTGGTGGGAATCCCGGTGATGGTGTGGGGCATGATGGGTGACAATATGATGGTCACCGCCGACAACCGCACGCTGTGGCTGGTGATTGGTCTGATTACCCTTGCGGTCATGGTGTTTGCAGGCGGCCATTTCTATACCAGCGCCTGGAAGAGCCTGAAAAACCGCACCGCGACGATGGATACGCTGGTCGCACTCGGTACCGGCGCGGCGTGGCTCTATTCAATGAGCGTTAACGTCTGGCCGCAGTGGTTCCCGATGGAAGCGCGCCATCTCTATTATGAAGCGAGCGCGATGATTATCGGCCTGATTAACTTAGGTCATATGCTGGAAGCCCGCGCCCGTCAGCGCTCCTCCAAAGCGCTGGAACGATTACTCGATTTAACCCCGCCGACGGCCCGCGTGGTCACGGATGAGGGGGAAAAAAGCGTCCCGCTGGCGGAAGTGCAGCCCGGCATGACGCTGCGTTTGACCACCGGCGATCGCGTGCCCGTTGACGGCACGATAACCCAGGGTGAAGCCTGGCTGGATGAAGCGATGCTGACCGGGGAACCCATCCCTCAGCAGAAATCCGACGGCGATGCCGTCCATGCCGGCACGGTCGTTCAGGACGGCAGCGTGCTGTTCACCGCCAGTGCGGTTGGTAGCCATACTACGCTGTCGCGTATTATCCGAATGGTGCGCCAGGCTCAGAGCAGCAAGCCGGAGATTGGCCAGCTTGCTGACCGAATCTCGGCCATTTTTGTGCCGGTGGTGGTTGGTATTGCCCTGCTGAGCGCGGCGATCTGGTATTTCTTCGGCCCTGCGCCACAGATTGTCTACACCCTGGTGATTGCCACCACCGTGCTGATTATTGCCTGCCCATGCGCGCTTGGCCTGGCCACGCCGATGTCCATTATCTCCGGCGTAGGCCGTGCCGCCGAATTTGGCGTGCTGGTCAGGGATGCGGACGCACTGCAGCGGGCCAGTACGCTGGATACGCTGGTGTTTGATAAAACCGGCACGCTGACCGAGGGGAAACCGCAGGTTGTGGCCGTGAACACCGCAGGCATCGCGCAGGAGGACGCGCTGCGTCTCGCCGCCGCGCTGGAGCAAGGCTCCAGCCACCCGCTGGCGCGCGCCATTCTCGAGAAAGCGAATGCTGCGGCTCTGCCGCAGGTCAGTAACTTCCGCACGCTGCGCGGGCTCGGTGTCAGCGGTGAAGCCGAGGGGCATACGCTGCTGCTGGGTAACCAGGCCTTGCTCAATGATAATGGTATTGATACCGCGGCGCTGGAAACCGAACTGAAAGCGCAGGCATCTCAGGGGGCAACCCCGGTTCTGCTGGCGGTGGATGGCAAAGCCGCTGCCCTGCTGGCCGTGCGCGATCCACTTCGCCAGGACAGCGTGGATGCCCTGGCGCGTCTGCACCGCGCGGGCTATCGCCTGGTGATGCTGACCGGGGACAACCCGACGACGGCAAACGCTATTGCGAAAGAAGCCGGTATTGATGAAGTCATTGCAGGCGTTCTGCCGGATGGCAAAGCGGATGCGATTAAGAACCTGCAACGCCAGGGACGTCAGGTGGCGATGGTGGGCGACGGCATCAACGATGCCCCGGCGCTGGCCCAGGCAGACGTCGGTATCGCCATGGGGGGCGGGAGCGATGTTGCCATTGAAACCGCCGCCATCACGTTGATGCGCCACAGCCTGATGGGCGTTGCCGATGCGCTGGCCATTTCGAAAGCCACGTTGCGCAACATGAAGCAGAACCTGCTGGGGGCATTTATCTATAACTCGCTCGGTATTCCAATTGCCGCCGGCATTTTGTGGCCGCTGACCGGCACGCTGCTTAACCCGGTGGTTGCAGGTGCGGCAATGGCGCTCTCCTCCATCACCGTGGTGAGTAATGCCAACCGCCTGTTGCGCTTTAAACCGAAAGATTGAACCTTGTTCTCGTACGCGCTAGCATGAACCTTTCCGTTTATGGAGCGCGTATGAGCCTGTTTAATCGTATAAAAACCTCGTTTCGCGCCCTCTTTCCCCGCCGTTATGCGTGGCCCGGCCTGGATATCTCCCTGCCCGGCGGTCAGCACCTGCATCTGGTCGGCAGCATCCATATGGGTACGCAGGATATGTCGCCTCTGCCCCCCGGTCTGATAAAACGGCTGAAGCGCGCCGACGCGCTGGTCGTCGAGGCGGATATTTCGGGCCAGGAGTCACCGTTTGCCGGGCTTGAAAGCGATCTGACCCTGGCGGAACGTCTGGACGAAGCCCAACTGGCGGAACTGACGCGCGTCGCCGATGAAACCGGCGTGTCGCTCTCTATGATTGACGCCCTGCCGCTGTGGCAAATTGCGATGGTGCTACAGGCCACGCAGGCGCAGCGACTGGGTCTGCGCGGTGACTACGGTATTGATTACCAGCTGCTCAATCTGGCAAGAGCGCGCAATCTGCCCATCATTGAACTGGAAGGAACGGACAGCCAGATTGCGCTCCTGCGTCAGCTTCCGGACGACGGCCGCATGCTGCTGGATGATACGCTGACCCACTGGCACACCAACGCACGTCTGCTGCAAACCATGATTGGCTGGTGGCTGGATGCGCCGCCAGCAGACGGAAAGCTGGCGCTGCCGTCAACGTTCAGCGAATCGCTGTATGATGTGCTGATGAATGCGCGCAACAATGCCTGGCGAGAGACGCTGCATGCATTACCTGCCGGGGAATACGTGGTTGCGGTCGGGGCGTTACATTTGTACGGAGAAGGGAATTTGCCGTCGCTGCTGAAATAAAAAAATGGCCAATATCTCTATTGGCCCGTCAAAGAGGAATTTCATCGTTTTTATTATGCCGAAGGAGACCTTCGGTTGAGCCGATTGTCGCTCAAAGTGACCATCACTGCCAATACTATTGCGCAAGATGGTGCTATTTTTTAGACAAACGTCAGGCGTATGCTGTTGGCATGATTTGTCTGTCGTAAGAAGGATAGCTATGACTCCCGCCGTTAAATTACTCGAAAAAAACAACATTTCTTTCCGGATCCACACTTACGATCACGATCCGAATGAAACCAACTTTGGCGACGAAGTGGTGCGCAAACTGGGGCTGAACGCTGACCAGGTCTATAAAACGCTGCTGGTTGCGGTGAACGGCGATATGAAACATCTCGCCGTGGCGGTCACGCCCGTCGCCGGACAGCTCGATCTCAAGAAAGTGGCGAAGGCGCTGGGGGCGAAAAAGGTGGATATGGCAGATCCGATGGTTGCGCAACGCACCACCGGCTACCTGGTGGGCGGGATTAGCCCGCTGGGGCAGAAAAAACGCCTGCCGACGCTGATTGATGCCCCTTCGCAGGAATTTGACACGATCTATATTTCAGGCGGCAAACGCGGGCTGGATATCGAGCTGGCAGCGGGCGATCTGGCGAAAATGCTGGACGCGAAGTTTGCGGATATTGCGCGCCGGGAGTGAAAGAAAAAGCCGGGTGGCGGCTACGAGGTAAAAGCAAAACGGTAACATGCGTTACCGTTTTTTGTGTTTGCGCCCTCTCCCGGTGGGAGAGGGTTGGGGTGAGGGCATCAGGCCGCACAACACTACTGCCAGCTCACCTCACCCTTCGGCTCATACGCGTTCACGTCAATCGGTGAATTCTGCTCGATGTACTGCTTCAGCACTTCCGCATCAATAAAGCCGGTATTCACATAGCCCGGTTTATTATCAATATGCGGATAACCGTCGCCGCCGGTGGCGTTAAAGCTCAACGTCGCCAGACGGTAGGTTTTTGCCGGGTCGACCGGTTCGCCTTTGATCTTCAGATCATTCAGTTTGCCGTCTTTTGCCACAAAGCTGACGTTGGCAAACTGCGGATAGGCCCCGGAATCCGGCTTCATCTGCGCGACGGCGGTCAGGTAGTCAATCGCCTCTTTGCCGGTCATGTCGGCATAGACCACCACGTTACCAAACGGCTGCACCTTCAGGACATCCTTGTAGGTGATATTTCCGCCTTCAATAGAGTCACGAATGCCGCCCCCGCTCATCACGCCAAAATCAGCACCGGTGCGCGCCATTTGCGCCGCCAGCACCAGGTGTCCCATGTTGGTCTGCACGAAGCGGACTTTACTGCGGTCCCCCTCCAGACGACCATTCAGCGTGCCGATTTTCACATCCAGCTGCGCTTTGCCTTTGTTCTGGAACGGTGTCAGCAGGGAGAGCATCTGCGGGTTCTCAGCGATCTCTGGCGTGTAAAGTACGCGCTCACTTTTCCCGTCCGGGTAGGTCACTTTCTTCTTCAGGTTGACCGGAATGAGCTGGTAGTGCACCAGTTTCATCTCGCCGTTACGGAACTCAAAGTCCGCCCGGCCCACGTATTTACCCCATTCGTGGGCCTGCACAATCCAGATACCGTTCTGACGGTCCGGCGCACACGGCGTGCCCGGCACGTAATCCACCTGTTTTTTATTCTCCGATGCCATGCACACCGGATCCTGTGAGTGCCCCCCCACAATCATGGCCAGTGACCCTGCAGGCAGGCTGCGCGCCATCTCCACGTCGCCGGGTGCATTGGAGCCGTGCTCACCGTTGTCGTAGTGCCCCATGTGCGTGGTGGCGATAATCACGTCCGGCTTTTCGTTCTGCTGCAGTTCCTGAATCACCAGCTTCGCTTCGTCTGCCGGTTTGCGGAATTCAATATCCGTAAAGAACTCGGGATTGCCGATTTTTGCCGTATCGTCGGTGGTTAAGCCAATGACTGCGATCTTCAAATCCTGACGCTTAAACAGCGCCCAGGGTTTGAACAGCCGTTCGCCGGTGCTTTTCTGGTAAATGTTGGCGGAGAGGAAGGGGAATTTGGCCCATTTTTCCTGCTGACGCAGCACCGTCAGCGGGTTATCAAACTCATGGTTACCGACGGCCATCGCGTCGTAGCCAATCAGATTCATGCCACGGAAATCCGGCTCGGCATCCTGTAAATCAGATTCCGGCACGCCGGTATTAATATCACCGCCTGAGAGCAACAGCACGCTGCCGCCCTGGGCTGCCACCTCTTTGCGAATGCCGTCCACCAGCGTTTTTTGCGCCGACAGACCATATTCGCCATATTCACTGCGCCAGAAATGACCATGATGATCGTTGGTATGCAGAATGGTGATTTTATAGGTTTTATCTTTTTCATACGCCTGCGCGGGCAGGCTTACCAGACCCCATGCGGCGATGAGCGCCAGCGCGACGCCCCGCTTCATTAACTTCATCTTCTCTCTCCCTGACCAATAGACAAAGGCAAAAATTACAGTGACTCACAATAATAGACAAATAAGTTTTCAGAATTGCGACTTTCTTCAAATGTCCCGGGCGGGTATGTTAGTCGGATAATAATTACACCCTGCATCTCTAATAACAAAACAACGTGGTATTTATGGCAATCAGCGAATCAACCCCGGCGTCGCCGCCAAAATCGCGCACCTCTTTTAAGGTATTAGGCGCAATCAGTCTTTCGCACCTGCTCAACGACATGATCCAGTCGTTGATTCTGGCAATTTATCCGCTGCTGCAGTCCGAGTTTTCGTTAACTTTCGTGCAGATCGGGATGATCACCCTCACCTTCCAGCTGGCTTCCTCGCTGCTGCAACCGGTGGTGGGCTACTGGACGGACAAATACCCGATGCCGTGGTCGCTGCCGATTGGCATGTGCTTTACCCTGAGCGGTCTGGTATTGCTGGCGATGGCTGGCAGCTTTGAGGCGGTGTTGATTGCTGCCGCGCTGGTGGGTACCGGGTCGTCCGTCTTCCACCCTGAGTCCTCACGCGTGGCGCGTATGGCCTCCGGCGGCCGTCACGGGCTGGCGCAGTCACTTTTCCAGGTCGGCGGTAACTTTGGCAGCTCCCTCGGCCCCTTGCTGGCGGCGGTGATTATCGCCCCGTATGGCAAAGGGAACGTGGCGTGGTTTGTGCTGGCCGCACTGCTGGCGATTATCGTGCTGGCGCAGATCAGCCGCTGGTATGCCGCTCAGCATCGCGTAAATAAGGGGAAACCTAAAGCGAAGGTTATCAATCCCCTGCCCCGGAATAAGGTCATTCTGGCGGTTTCCGTACTGCTGGTGCTGATTTTCTCGAAATACTTCTACATGGCAAGCATCAGCAGCTATTACACCTTTTATCTGATGCAAAAATTCGGATTATCGGTACAAAATGCGCAAATCCACCTGTTTGCCTTCCTTTTCGCGGTTGCTGCCGGAACGGTTATTGGCGGGCCGGTGGGCGATAAGATTGGCCGGAAATATGTTATTTGGGGCTCTATCCTCGGTGTCGCGCCGTTTACCCTTATTTTGCCGTATGCCAGCCTCGAATGGACGGGCATTTTAACCGTGATCATTGGTTTTATCCTCGCCTCGGCATTTTCCGCCATTCTGGTCTATGCCCAGGAGCTGTTACCGGGCCGTATCGGTATGGTTTCCGGACTCTTTTTCGGTTTCGCCTTCGGTATGGGCGGGCTTGGTGCAGCGGTGTTGGGGATGGTCGCGGATCACACCAGCATCTTCCTGGTTTACAAAATCTGCGCTTTCCTGCCACTTCTGGGGATGTTGACCATATTCCTGCCTGATAACCGTCACAAAGCGTGAATTACAGGTAGCCAAAGTAAAACTTTGGCCACCTGCCCCCCTTGTGCCATAAGGGTTTCCTCTCCATCCCTGACCTGAATTTATCAATATGCGCTTTTTTACGCGCATATTGCCGTTTTATTCAAACTTCAACAATTATTCATAAACATAAGGGCAAAAATTGTCATAAACTATTACCTGGTCTTTTGGTATTCACGCCAAAAATGGAACACTCACCGCGAAAGGAGACGGAATGCACCACGCCACACCGCTTATCACCACCATTGTTGGTGGACTTGTGCTCGCTTTTATCCTTGGCATGATTGCCAATAAACTGCGTATTTCTCCTCTTGTCGGCTATTTATTAGCGGGGGTTCTGGCGGGACCGTTTACGCCAGGTTTTGTCGCGGATACCAAGCTGGCGCCTGAGCTGGCGGAATTAGGCGTGATTCTGCTGATGTTTGGTGTTGGCCTGCACTTTTCCCTGAAGGACCTGATGGCGGTAAAGTCGATCGCCATACCTGGCGCGATCGCCCAGATAGGGGTGGCGACGCTGCTGGGGATGGCGCTTTCGGCCGTGCTGGGCTGGTCGTTGATGACCGGTATCGTATTTGGGCTGTGTCTCTCAACCGCCAGTACCGTGGTGCTGCTGCGCGCGCTTGAAGAGAGACAGCTGATAGACAGCCAGCGCGGGCAAATCGCGATAGGCTGGCTGATTGTGGAAGATCTGGTGATGGTGCTGACGCTGGTGCTGTTGCCTGCCGTCGCCGGAATGATGGAAAAAGACAACATCGGCTTCGCCTCGCTGGCGCTGGATATGAGTATCACCATCGGTAAAGTGGTGGCGTTTATCGCCATCATGATGCTGGTGGGCCGTCGTCTGGTGCCGTGGATCCTGTCCCGCAGCGCGGCGACCGGCTCCCGCGAGCTGTTTACGCTTTCCGTGCTGGCGCTGGCGCTGGGGATCGCTTTTGGCGCTGTTGAACTGTTCGACGTCTCCTTTGCCCTGGGCGCGTTCTTCGCCGGAATGGTGCTGAACGAGTCTGAGCTGAGCCACCGCGCCGCGCATGACACCCTGCCCCTGCGTGATGCCTTCGCCGTGCTGTTCTTTGTCTCCGTCGGCATGCTGTTTGATCCGATGATTCTGGTTCAGCAGCCGCTGGCCGTGCTGGGCACGCTGGCGATCATTATCTTCGGTAAGTCGCTCGCCGCCTTCTTCCTGGTGCGGATGTTCGGCCACTCCCCGCGTACGGCGCTGACGATTGCCGCCAGCCTGGCGCAGATTGGTGAGTTCGCCTTTATCCTCGCGGGTCTGGGTATGGCTCTGAACCTGCTGCCCCAGGCGGGGCAGAATCTGGTGCTGGCGGGGGCGATTCTGTCGATTATGCTGAACCCGGTCCTGTTTGCCCTGCTGGAAAAATACCTCGATAAAACCGAAACGCTGGAAGAGCAGACGCTGGAAGAAGCCATCGAAGAGGAGAAGCAGATCCCGGTGGATATCTGCAACCATGCGCTGCTGGTCGGCTTTGGTCGCGTGGGCAGCCTGCTCGGTGAGAAGCTGATGGCGCAGGGCATTCCGCTGGTGGTGATTGAAACCTCACGCACCCGCGTTGATGAACTGCGCGAGCGTGGTATACGTGCGGTACTGGGCAATGCGGCGAACGAGGAGATTATGGCGCTGGCGCATCTGGACTGCGCGCGCTGGCTGCTGCTGACTATTCCGAATGGCTATGAAGCGGGCGAGATTGTAGCCACCGCGCGTGAGAAATGCCCCAATATTGAGATTATCGCCCGGGCGCATTATGACGATGAGGTGGAGTACATCACCGAGCGCGGTGCGGATAAGGTAGTGATGGGCGAACGTGAGATTGCGAACACGATGCTGACGCTGCTGGCGAAACCGCCGGTTGAAGAGGCTGTTACGGGGTAAGATTTTTGCGGTCTGATGCCCTCACCCTGACCCTCTCCCACAGGGAGAGGGAACAAACACTAAAAACGGCAACGGGCGTTGCCGTTTTGCTTTTACCTTGTGCGGTCTGATGCCCTCACCCTGGCCCTCTCCCACGGGGAGAGGGAACAAACACTAAAAACGGCAACCGGGTTGCCGTTTTGCTTTTACCTTTCCCAATAAGCCTCTTCGAGGCTGTCTTCCCGTTCCGGCAGGCCACGCGTTAAGCGCGGTGAATGCTGGTTCAGCACCTGATAACTCACGCGGTTCGCGTACTTACACACCTGCGCCAGCGACGAATAGGTCAGCCAGTTGAACTTGTGTTTGCTGGAGTTGGGTACGTTGGTTTTATGGTAGGCATTGGCGGTAATGTCGTGCAGCAGTGCTGCCAGCGCGCCGTCACCCGCCCCGTTGGTGTTCATGATCTTCTCCGGTCCGCCCATATAAGGCGCAATGTGGGAGTAGATACGCAGCGGGTTGAGGCAATCTTTATGGCGCATGCCGCGGCTAAACTCGTACTGGTTGAACTCGGCAATCGCGCCAGGGAGCAAAGGGTGCTGGGTTTTGCGTTTACTCTCTTCTTCCGTAAAGCCCGCCATATAGAGCCCGACGGGGCCGGCAGTGCAGAGCACCAGATCCACCCAGTCCAGCGCTTTGTCAGAGGCCAGCAGCGGATCGCTCTCACCGGTGAGCGCTTCGGCCTCTTCTTCGTTCATCGCCAGAATTGAGACGTGCTCTTTCAGGAACGCCTGCCACCACTCGGGGTTATCGGCAATCACGAATTTGGTGCCCAGCGTGAGAACCACCGGCACGTCGTACTTTTTCGCGTACTCGATCGCTTTCATGGTCGCTTCCGGCATCGGCTCGCCCGGCTTGCAGCGTACCAGATAGGAGGTCAATACCAGCGCAGAGGCACCCGCAATCACCTCTTCAGGAATACTCTCGGCGCGCAGCTTATTCATATGGCCAGGGCTGATGGCAAACGTACGCTCCCCGGACTCGCCGATCAGCGTGAAGCAGCGGCCAATCGGCCCGTTAACGCCCTGAAGATAGTTCAGATCGGTACGGCTGGAGGTGTTGCACAAATAGCGGTAGGCATAACCACCGATTTCAATGTTACTGCACATCACGCCGAGCAGTACCGAGCGGTCATCGGCCAGCACGGAGTAGTTGTGCATAGTGTTACCGATGGTCCCCCCGGCAAACTGATGGGTAATGAGATTTTCACGCACCAGCTCCTGGTACAGCGCTTCGGCAACGTCGTCTTCGATCACCAGTGAGTGACCGGCGCTCAGACCATAACGGGCGACAAACTCATCATCCACTTTCGCTTCAATGTCCACCAGCGTCTGGTCGATACCAACGACCCAGGCGGCGCTGGTTTCATTTTCAGGCTGGATTTGCTGCAGGAGCGGATCGCGCGCATCAACGGGAAAGTAGTGTTTGGATTTACGTTTACCGGGAAATTTCATGGTCTGAACTGTATGAAGAATATGGGCCGGGAATGGTAGCACAAACCCGGCCTGGAGTGCGATCAGCGGCTGTTCGTCACCAGCGAGACCATCATGTCAATATGTTCAGGCGAGTCGTTAAGCGCCGGAATGTACTCGTACTTTTCGCCGCCAGCCTCAAGGAAAAATTCCCGGTTTTGCACCGCGATCTCCTCCAGGGTTTCCAGGCAGTCCGCCGAGAAGCCTGGCGACATCACCTGAATGTGCTTAACCCCCTTCTCGCCAAGCATTTTGAGGGTTTCATCGGTGTACGGTGTCAGCCACGGCTCGCGACCGAAGCGCGACTGGAAGGTCATCATCACTTTTTCCGGCGGCAGGCCGAGGGCAGAAACCAGCTCACGGGTGGTATCGCGGCAGCGCTGCGGATAATCATCCCCTTCGTTGGCGAAACGCTGTGGGATCCCATGATAGGAGAGCAGCAGCAGATCCGGCTCGCCGTGCTTTTCAAACGACGCGCGCGCGCTGTTGGCAAGCGCCTTGATGTAGAGATCGTTATCGGCGTAATCGCGAATAAAGGTCACGCCAGGAATGCGGCGACGGGTCGCCAGAATGCGCGCCAGCTCGTCCCAGACGGCGGCCACCGTCGAGCAGGAGTATTGCGGGTAGAGCGCCAGCACCACGATATGGTCTACACCCTGCGCCAGCAGTGATTCCACCGCGCTTTCCAGGGACGGTTTTCCGTAGCTCATGCCGAGCGCGACGGGCATATCCGGCAGGCGGGCGGCCAACGCTTTTTCCTGACGACGGCTGTAAACCATCAGCGGCGAGCCCTCCTCCATCCAGACGGACTGATAGAGTTTGGCGACGCGCGGAGAACGAATCGGCAGAATCACGCCACGCAGCAGCGGCCACCAAAGCAGTCTCGGGAAATCCACAACGCGCGTGTCGCTTAAAAATTGTCGCAGGTAGCGTTTTACCGCGTCTGATGTAGGTGCTTCTGGAGTGCCCAGATTGGCAAGCAGGATGCCGGTTTTCGCCTGACTCATTCACGCCTCTTAACCATTTGATAGGTTGTCAATTGTAGCGGAAATGCGTTTAAACGAAACCCATTGCTGTAATAGGTAAGGTGAGAATATTTCTCACCCGGGGACCCGGGTGAGAGACGCGCGATTAGCCGAGGATTTTTTCCAGCTCTGCACGTACGTCAGCCACGGCTTTGGTGCCGTCGACTTTGGCGTATTTGGTGTTACCCGCCTGCGCTTCTTTGGTGTAGTAGCCGATCAGCGGCGCGGTCATCTGATGGTATTCCACCAGGCGTTTACGCACGGTCTCTTCCTGATCGTCTTTACGGGTGGTCAGCTCTTCGCCGGTCACGTCGTCTTTACCTTCAACCTTAGGCGGGTTGAATTTGATGTGGTAAACGCGGCCAGAAGCAGCGTGTACGCGACGGCCAACGATACGGTCAACGATCAGCTCGTCCGGTACGTCGAACTCGAGAACGTAGTCCACGTTGATGCCCGCTTCTTTCATGGCGTCAGCCTGAGGAATGGTGCGTGGGAAGCCGTCCAGCAGGAAACCGTTACGGCAATCTTCCTGAGCAATGCGCTCTTTGACCAACGCAATAACCAGCTCGTCGGTTACCAGCTTGCCTGCGTCCATGATGTCTTTCGCTTGTTTACCCAGCTCGGAGCCAGATTTTACAGCGGCGCGCAGCATGTCACCGGTGGAGATTTGCGGAATACCGTATTTCTCCATGATGAACTGAGCCTGAGTTCCTTTACCCGCGCCCGGAGCGCCAAGCAGAATAATACGCATTGCGAAAATCCCCTCAAATGTCGTTTCAATTTTTCAAAAGCGCTAAACAATACCACCAGAACGGACATCGCTCAAGGAAGGCGGGAAGGCTGAAACGGTTAACGGGGGGAGATAATTTGGGTGAGTGCAGTCTGGGGCCCTCACCCCGGCCCTCTCCCACAGGGAGAGGGAGAAGACCAGGGGAGGCGTGGTCAGTTACGCCAGAAGCAGCGCATTCACACGTTTAATGAACAGGTTAGGGTCTTCCAGCGTGCCGCGCTCGGCCAGCAGGGACTGATCCAGCAGCAGCTCAACCCACTCGGCAAAGCGTGCTTCGTCCTGGGTATCCGCCGCGCGTTTCACCAGCGGATGATCCGGATTAAGCTCAAAGATATATTTCACTTCCGGCACCGCCTGGCCCGCCGCAGCGAACAGCTTCGCCATCTGAGTGCTCATTTCGTCGGCATCGGTCGTGACAATGGCCGGGGTATCGGTCAGACGGTGAGTGAAACGTACCTCTTTCACACGGTCACCCAGCAAGGTTTTCACGCGCTCAACGAACGGCTCCAGCGCCTTCTCGGCTTCTTTCGCGCTTTCATCTACCTCATCCGCCAACTTGTCGATGGACTCATCGGCTTTTGCAACCGACTGGAACGCTTTACCGTCGAACTCGGTCAGGTAGTTCATCATCCACTCGTCGATGCGGTCAGACAGCAGCAGCACTTCGATGCCTTTCTTGCGCAACAGCTCAAGGTGCGGGCTGCTCTTCGCCGCCGCGTAGCTGTCGGCGGTGATGTAGTAGATCTTCTCCTGCCCTTCTTTCATGCGGGAGACATACTCTTCCAGCGACACGGTCTGCGCGGAGGAGTCGGTGTGCGTGGAGGCGAAGCGCAGCAGCTTAGCAATGGTTTCAACGTTTGCGGTGTCTTCTGCCGGGCCTTCCTTCAGCACCAGGCCAAACTGTTTCCAGAAGGTCTGGTATTTTTCCGCATCGTCTTTCGCCAGTTTTTCCAGCATCTGTAGCGCACGTTTGGTCAGGGCGTTGCGCAAGTTACGGGTGACGGTGCTGTCCTGCAGGATCTCGCGGGAGACGTTGAGCGGCAGATCGTTGGAATCGATCAGACCGCGCACGAAGCGCAGGTAGTTCGGCATGAACTGCTCGGCGTCGTCCATGATGAAGACGCGCTGCACGTACAGCTTCAGGCCGTGCTTGTGATCGCGGTTCCACATATCCCATGGGGCCTGCGCCGGGATGTACAGCAGGCTGGTGTACTCCTGCTTCCCTTCCACGCGGTTGTGGCTCCAGGTCAGCGGGTCGGTAAAGTCGTGGGCGATGTGCTTGTAGAACTCGTTATATTCGTCGTCTTTAATTTCAGACTTGTTGCGCGTCCACAGCGCCTGCGCCTTGTTGATTTTCTCCCAGGAAACCACGGTTTCGCCGTCTTTCTCTTCCTGTTTTTCAATCTCAACCGGCAGAGCGATGTGATCGGAATATTTGCTGATGATGGAGCGTACGCGCCAGTCGTTCAGGAAATCATCTTCCCCTTCACGCAGGTGCAGGGTGATTTCAGTCCCGCGGTCTGCTTTGGTGATGTCGTCAACGGTGTACTCACCTTCGCCTTTGGATTCCCAGAGCACGCCGTTCTCCGCGCTGTCGCCCGCCGCACGGGTACGCACGGTGACTTTGTCCGCCACGATGAACGCTGAGTAGAAGCCCACGCCGAACTGACCGATCAGCTGGCTGTCTTTCGCCTGGTCAGAGCCCATGGACTCAAGGAACGCTTTAGTGCCGGATTTGGCGATGGTGCCGAGGTGGTCGATCACCTCGTCGCGATTCATCCCAATGCCGTTATCGGCGATGGTCAGGGTGCGGTTCTCTTTATTGAAAGAAACGCGCACGCGCAGCTCGCCGTCGCCTTCATACAGATCCGGGTTAGACAGCGCGCGGAAGCGCAGCTTGTCCGCCGCATCGGAGGCGTTGGAAATCAGCTCACGCAGGAAGATTTCTTTGTTGGAATACAGGGAATGGATCATCAGGTGCAGAAGCTGTTTTACTTCTGACTGGAAACCACGGGTTTCTTGTCCTTTCATCTAAGTCGACCTCAACAATGCCATTTAATGGGGTTGTAAAACGTTGAGTGAGAAATGGGGATAAGGGAGAGAAATTTCAAGCGGAGGCCGCGAACGCAGCCTCCGTTTGGTCAGAAAATAATCTTGTGACGCCCGACCAGAGAGTGCGACAGCGTGGTGCCGTCCACCATCTCCAGCTCACCGCCCACCGGCACGCCGTGGGCGATGCGGCTGGCGTCAACGCCGTACTGTGAGCACAGCTCGGCGATGTAGTTGGCGGTTGCTTCCCCTTCCACCGTTGGGTTGGTGGCGAGGATCACCTCTTTAATCGTTTCGGACTCAAGACGCTGTTCAAGGCGGTCAAGACCGATATCGTCCGGGCCGATACCGTCCAGCGGGGAAAGATGCCCCATCAGCACGAAATAGCGGCCGGAAAACTGCCCGGTTTGTTCGATGGCATAGATATCCGCCGGACTCTCTACCACGCAAATCTGACCGTTTTCCTGACGACGCGGATTCGAGCAGATGTTACACACATCCTGCTCGGTAAAGGTACGGCAATCCGCACAGTGACCAATTTCTGACATCGCGCGGGTCAGAGCCTGCGCCAGGCGCATCCCGCCGCTGCGATCGCGCTGCAAAAGCGTGAACGCCATGCGCTGCGCCGACTTCGGGCCAACGCCCGGCAGGCAGCGCAGAGCTTCCATTAACTGCGTGAGCAGCGGACTGGTTTGCATCAGAATGGCATCTTAAAGCCCGGCGGCAGCTGCATACCGCTGGAAACAGAGGCCATTTTCTCTTTCTGGGTTTCGTCGATACGGCGCGCAGCATCGTTAAACGCGGCAGCAACCAGATCTTCCAGCATCTCTTTGTCGTCTTCGAGCAGGCTTGGGTCGATTTCAACGCGACGGCAGTTATGCGCACCGTTGATGGTCACCTTGACCAGACCGGCACCGGATTCACCCGTGACTTCCATCTGAGCGATCTCTTCCTGCATCTTCTGCATTTTTTCCTGCATCTGCTGAGCCTGCTTCATCAGGCCACCCAGACCGCCTTTTCCACCAAACATAGGCTTCTCTCTTCTTTCACGTTTAAGGATTACAACCGTAAGTCAGACTCACGATCAAATGGGGCGAATACTCTCTTCATCCAGATCGGCGTCGAAGAACCGGCGCAGGGTCTGAATGTTGTTATCCGCAATAATCGCCTCGCGCGCCTGCGCGAGTTTCTCTTCATAAATGGCCTGGCGCCACTCAAGCGGCGTTTTCACTGCCGGATTATCATCTTCAATGATAGTCAATTCAACCGGCGCACCCTGTAATGTGGCGAGCGCCTCGGCCAGCGCCTTTTGCGCGCCTGGCGAATTCAGGTGTCGCTGACCAGGACGCAGGTGTAAACGCACCTGATTACCGTCCTGCTCTTTCCAGGCGTTCAGCGCAACCTGCTCGACCAGCTTCGGCAGCTGCAGTTTGCTGACCTCAGCGGCCCAGGCATCGCGGGCAATAGATTCTTCTGCGAGCTTCGCGGAAAGCTCCGGCGTTTTCTCATGCTCCAGCGCCTTTTTCAGCGCTTTCGGCGTGGCGACCTCTTCCTTTACCGTTTCGACAACGGTGGTCGCCTTCCAGCGGTATGCCTCTTCTTTCGCCGGGGCTTTCTGCTCGAGCGCGGACGGTGCCGGGCGCGACTGTACGCGCTCCGTTACCGAGGCCAGTCGTTCAAGCGCGGCGTTGTTCACCGGCCGCGCTCTTCCTGGCGCTGCCGGTTCACTCTTTTTTGGTTTGGTTACTCCCTGCGCACGCTGCAACTGACTGCGAGCGGCAAGCACCGAACTGGTGGCATCCGACAGCGGCACGTTTTGCGGCGGCGGTGTCGGCTGCGGTGGCACCTGCGGAGGTGACATCACCGCCGTTGGGGCGACCGGGGCGAAAGACTGCCGCGGCACTTCCGGTTCCGGCAGCGGCATGCGCGGGTGGAACGCCAGCGCGCGCAGCAGCGTCATTTCTACGCCCATCCGGGGATCCGGCGCGAACGGCAGCTCTTTACGGCCAATCAGCAGGGTTTGGTAATAAAGCTGTACATCGGCAGGCGGCACGGTGCGGGCAAGTTCACGCATCCGCTGTTCAATGGCGGCCATATCTGCGCCAATTGCCGACGGAGAGAGCTGCAGCATCGCCACGCGGTGCAGCAGGCTGAGCATCTCAACCAGCAGCGCTTCCCATTCAATACCCCGGCCAGCGGCAGCATTGACCAGCGTCATGACGCGTTCACCGTTGGCGGCAATCATCGCTTCGATGAGTGAAAGCGCCTGATCGTCATCCAGCGTACCGAGCATGGTGCTGACTGCTTCGGTAGAGAGCTTGCCGTCACCGCTGGCAATCGCCTGGTCGGTCAGGCTCAGCGCATCACGCAGGCTGCCGTCCGCTGCACGCGCCAGCAGTTGCAGGGCGCGCGGCTCGTGGACGATCTTCTCTTCGTCGAGAATGTATTCGAGCTGGGCGCGGATCTGTTCGACGTCCAGGGCCTTCAGGTGGAACTGCAGGCAGCGGGACAGAATGGTGACCGGCAGCTTTTGCGGATCGGTCGTCGCCAGCAGGAATTTCACGTGCGCGGGCGGCTCTTCCAGCGTTTTCAGCAGGGCGTTGAAGCTGTGGCGCGACAGCATGTGCACTTCATCGATCAGATAGACCTTGAAGCGACCGCGCGCCGGGGCGTACTGCACGTTGTCCAGCAGATCGCGGGTATCTTCCACTTTCGTGCGCGAGGCGGCGTCGATCTCGATCAGATCGACAAAACGCCCCTGCTCGATCTCCCGGCAGTTATCACACACGCCGCACGGCGTGGCGGTGATCCCGGTTTCGCAGTTGAGACCTTTAGCCAGCAAACGGGCAATTGAGGTCTTACCGACGCCGCGGGTTCCGGAGAAAAGATAGGCGTGATGGATGCGACCTAGCGACAAGCCGTTCGCCAGGGCCGTCAGCACATGCTCCTGACCGACAACGTCAGCAAAGGTTTGTGGTCGCCATTTACGGGCTAACACCTGATAACTCATGGGCAGGCTCTGCAACGCTGGAAGGTGAATTTATGGAGGGGAATGCTATCACAACCTCACCCATTGAGCGAGGTTGTGAAAACCGGGATTAATGACCCGGGAATGGCACCAGGCTGTAGCTGGTAATGCCCTGTTTTTCGAGGCGCTGTTCGCCGCCAAGATCGAACAGGTTAATGATGAAGGCCGCGTCGGTCACTTCACCACCCAGACGACGGATCAGCTTCACGGTCGCTTCAATGGTGCCGCCGGTCGCCAGCAGATCGTCCACCACCAGCACTTTGTCGCCAGGCTTGATCGCATCAACGTGGATTTCCAGCTGATCGGTGCCGTACTCCAGCTCGTAGCTCTCTGCGATGGTTTCACGCGGCAGTTTGCGCGGTTTACGCACCGGCACAAAACCCACGCCCATTGCCAGCGCAACCGGTGCGCCAAACAGGAAGCCACGGGCTTCGGTACCTACTACTTTGGTGATCCCGGCGTTTTTATAACGCTCGACCAGCAGTTCAATGCTGAGCGCGTACGCTTTCGGGTCTTCCAGCAAGCTGGTGACATCACGGAAAAGAATGCCAGGTTTTGGATAGTCCTGGATGCTTTTGATGCTGTTTTTCAGATATTCAAGCTGCTGTGCAGTTGCGGTCATCGGTTTGTGCCTAAATGAAACAGTGTTACTCACGACGCGCAACGGAGTGGGTAAAGGTAACAATCGTTTAACCTTTAACCAGGCGCGCCTGTGCTCGAAAACGGTCGAATTTACTGGCTGTACGCAATAATTGCAACAGCCATGATGAGGCTTCAGTGCTTTTGTTGCTTTTCATCAACCACGGGGATCCGCCACATGAAGATAAGCAGGCAGGTCAGAATGATCAGCAGCAGGATCCGCACCCACATCATTTTCACCAGCCATAATGAAATAGCAAAGGTAATGAGGATCACCGCGATCGCGCGCGGCTTCGCCCCGGGCGGCATGGCACGGTGTTTTTGCCAGTGGCGCAGATAGCCACCAAACCATGAGCGATAAAGCAGCCAGTGGTGAAAACGCGGCGACGAGCGGGCGAAGCACCAGGCTGCCAGCAGGATAAACGGCGTGGTGGGCAGTAAGGGTAAAACCACACCCAGTGTACCCAGCACTACCGCGAGCCAGCCAATGATGATTAAAATAGTACGCTGCATAATGCGAATCGTTATCAAACTGAACGGCTACTTTACCACTGGAGAGCGTTTTGAAAGCAGCCTTGCTTCTGGAGACGCTGCAAAAACAGTTGACCACCCTGCGAGCAGAGGCCACCCCTCTGCTGGGGCACGCCACGCTGAAGCCGCGCTTTGATCGGCAGCTTTTTCGTACCCGCAGTACGGTCATTCAGGATTACCTGGCTGAGGCGCAGACCCGCCTTGACGAGCTTTGCCATGCGGTTGAAAGTGAACAGCAGGAACAGGTGGCGTGGCTTGCAGAGCATCTCACTGAGCAAATCACCGCCCTGCATCGCGAAATTGCCGCCTGGCCGCTACGCGCCTGGGACAGCGGCTCGCCCGGACTCGGCAAATGGCAGCGCAAGCGGCTGGAGAATCAGGAGTTTGAACGCCGACTGTTTGAGATGAAACGTGAGCGCGAAGTGCGGCTGAATAACAGCGAAACGCTGGAAGAACAGCAATTATTGATGCGCGAGATTAGCGCCCTGGAAGGCCGCATTGTGCGCTGCCGTCAGGCGCTGGATGAGATTGAACGCGTCATTGAACGTTTGACCCGCTAACAGGAGCCACACCCATGTCACTGGAAAATGCACCCGATGAGGTCAAACTGGCCGTCGATTTAATTATGCTGCTGGAGAATCATGATATTCCCGCCGAAACGGTGCTGAAAGCGCTGGCGATTGTGCAGCGGGATTTTGAAGGAAAGGTGAAGGCCAGTAGCCCTCACCCTAACCCTCTCCCACAGGGAGAGGGAAAATAGATTAAGCCGGAGTGGGATCGTCACCTTTAATGTCGCGCTTCACTTCCGTATGCTCATCACCTTTTTCGTTACGCAGGTGAACTTCAAGCTGGTTGAAGGCGATATTAATATCGTTTTCACGGCACAGGCGATCGATAGACCGGTTAAGCTCATCTACCGTGTAGCTACGGTCACGCAGTTCACGCACGTATAAACGCAGTTCATGATCCAGCGTGCTTGGCCCGAAGGTGGTGAAGAACACCGCCGGAGCCGGATCGTGCATCACTTTCGGATGTTCTGAGGCTGCCTTCAGCAGCACCTCTTTCACCTTCTCCAGATCCGATCCATAGGCTACGCCCAGGCGGATCACCACGCGCGTCACCGTATCAGAGAGCGACCAGTTGATCAGACGCTCGGTCACGAACGCCTTGTTCGGGATGATCACCTCTTTGCGATCGAAATCGGTAATCGTGGTGGCACGAATGCGGATCTTGCTGACCGTACCGGAGAACGTCCCGATGGTGACGGTATCGCCAATTCGCACCGGACGTTCGAACAGGATGATCAGACCGGAGACAAAGTTACCGAAGATCTCCTGCAGGCCAAAACCCAGACCTACCGAGAGGGCGGCCGCCAGCCACTGGAGTTTATCCCACGAGACGCCCAGCGAGCCGAATACCGTCATCGCCCCGACAATAATAATGACGTAGTTCAGGATCGTAGTGATAGCGTACGACGCCCCCTGACGCAGGTTCAGCCGCGAGAGGACCAGCACTTCCAGCAGACCCGGCAGGTTGCGAATCAGCGCCCAGGCTACCACCGACGACACCAGCGCAAACAGCAGGCTGCCCATGGTGACGCTTTTCATCACCGCAGCGCCAGCTTCGGTGCCGTTGTACTGCCAGAGGGTGATGCTGTCGAGGTAGGCGAAAACGGTAATTAAATCAGACCAGATAGCCCAGAACATCACCGCAAACAGCGCGATCATCACCAGCATAGTGATACGCAGCGTCTGCTGGTTGACCTGCTCCAGCGCGATGGTCGGTTCTTCCTGTGGCTCCGCACCTTCGGCGCCCTCTTTCACCTGATGCTGACGACGCGCGATGGCACGACGGTAAGCAATACGGCGAGCCGCGACGCTTAACCCGCGCAGTACGGTTTGATAGAGCAGATTCCAGACGATCACCAGATAGACCGTTTCGATCCAGCGCCCGGACAGACGCAGCGTGGTATAGAAGTAGCCCGTCGCCGTGAGCACCATCAGCGCCAGCGGAATGATCGCCAGTACCGTCACGGTGGCCAGACGAATATTGTGGGATTCTTTATCACGCCAGCTATCGCGGCACATCGGCCACATGAGGATGGCAATCAGCAGCAGGTTCAGCATAATGACCAGCTGACCCAGCACATCATCCATCAGATGCAGCGGAGACAGTTCAGAAACAACCGACCAGAAGTGAAGCGGCAGCAGCGCCAGGCTGACACGCACAATCTGACGACGCCAGTGGCTGGTCAGTTGGGCAGGCATGTTGAAATGACGGACCGCAACGCCGTCTTTTTCCAGGACCTTCCAGCACAGGCCAAACACCAGCCAGAACAGCGCCAGTTTTTTGCTGAATGCCCACAGCAGATCGCTGACGTTAAGCTGCATGGTGAGCAGAATCAGGCCTACCGCCAGAATAATCAGGCACACCGGCAGAGCGCGAATAAGGTCGATCAGAATCGCTTTTGGCGTATGGAGCTGGCTGTCGTTGCGCAGTTGCCCCACTTCCGAGGCCAGCTTCGCCTGGTACTGTTTAAGCCATTTCAAACGCCAGCGAATCAGACCGGCAATCAGCAGCAGGGGTAATCCCGCCAGGAAAGCAATCATTACCGCAGGCCAGGCTTTCTCCCAGTTCACGGTGATTTTCATGCTCTTGATCTGCGTTTTCAGCTGCTCAGGGAAGGACTTCACCCAGTCCCAGTCCATCGGCTTGTTGCTGTTCACCCAGAAAATTTGCTGCGTCAAAATCTCCTGCAGGCTTTTGGAAACGCTGACCAGCTGCTGCTGGTTGATCTGCAGGTTGATGGCCATCATCAGCTGGTTGCCCAGCTGTTTGTTGAGCTGATCCAATAGCTCACGGCGCATATCGACGACCTGGAGCAGCGCGTCATGCACTTCCGGGTTCACGTCGCTGGAATGACCCTCTTCAATTTTGGCGACGAAGTTATCGCTCTGGAAAAGGGCATCACGCTGCTGATTCACGTCAAATTGTTCCAGACGCAAATCCGCAATGCGGTTAGTCATGTCTTCCAGCTCGTCGGCGGACGGCAGCGTCTGCTGCTGCTGGTAGAGAATACGCGACAGCAGGAGGCTACCTTTCAGGACCGCGATCTGTTCTTTGATGTTGCGTTCCGCCTGCAGCGCCCGATCCAGCCAGTTTTTCACTTTAATGTTTTGCTGAACCAGCGAGTTGCCGTTTTCCGTCGCCAGAATCAGACGCTGACTCAGCTGATGGTTAGCCTCAAGCTCCTGTTTCACCAGCGGGTTGGCCTGAATACGGGCTGTTTCGTCCGGCGATACCGCCTCCTGGGCCGTTTTTTCCGTCAGGGTCAGACGCTTACTGTTTACCGCTTCCTGCAGCAGCTGAAGCTGGTGTTCCAGACGATTAATATTCGCCGTGACGTAATCACGCTGTTTCTGGAGCGTGTCCTGCAGCACCGTATTCCCTTCCAGGCTTTTACGCTGCTGTTCAATTTGCGCATTGAGTAATGACTGCTGAACCAGCAGCAGAGTTTGCTGCGTTGGGCGAAGCGTCCCTTCCCCCACCGTCGTACCGTTCAGGCGGTTGCGGATCTGCTGCAGCTGCTGAGACGCGGTATACATCGAATTTTGCACGCGCTCGGGCTGGGTTTGCAGAGAGACGAGCTGACTGTTGTAGGTCGCGAGGTCGGACTGCGCGGTTTGCAGATCGTCGAGCAATTGGGCAACGCGCGACTCCAGCTGACGCAAAGAAAGCGTGGCGAGCGTCTTACGCGTTTCGTCGTCGTTATCGACGTCACTCAGCGCATTCAGCGCTTCCGTGGCCTTGCGCATGTTCTCAGGCGCTTGCGCCACCTTCTGACGAAGCTGGGTGGTTTCTGCTTTAACGCGCTCAATTTTATCAATGTTTTCCAGCGTCTCTGTCAGATCCTGCTGGGTGAGTTTCTCCTGCGGAGAGAGCTCTTTTTGTTTGTTCAGGGTGTCGAGTTGCGACTGAATATCACTGCGTGAGGGGATATCCGTACTGTTATCTGCGCGGGCCCACGAAAGCGGTCCGGTGGAGAAGAAAAACAGCATAGCAAAGAGCAATGCAAAAACAGGATGTTGCGAGCGATTGATGGGCAGCATAGTTGTGAATGATGTCAGCAGATGACCGATAATAGTCCGGCGTGAAGAATATCACGCTCGTCTGAAGCAGAATAGCGTGAACGTTATCCTCTAAGATAAATCCTGGAATGGCTCAGGCGGGTAACGAAGGGGCATCGCTGCGCAGCGTCGGGCAGAACTGACACATTTCCAGTAAAATCGCGACGTAGCTGCGTGCTTCCTGCTTGAGGTCAAAGGAGTCCGGCGCAAAAAGCCAGTTTTCCATCAGGCCCGAAATATAGCTGCGCATCAGGATAGCCGCCCGACGAGTCAGTAAATTAGCCGGTAACAGCTTCGCCTGCATACACTGGGTGAGCGTTTGTTCAATGCGGTCATAACTCTCCAGGCACAAACTACGCTGCGCCTGCTGCACCACCGCCATCTCGCCCACGAACTCGCATTTATGAAAAATTATTTCCATCATTAATCTGCGACGTTCTTCAACTACCGTAGCTTCAAGGATATATACTAATATCTCTCTTAATACTGAGAGTGGATCGTCAGGGAATTTTGCCCGATACTCACTCTCAAGATCGCTAATGCTGGACTCTGAAAGCTCCCAGATTTCACTGAACAGATCTGACTTATCTTTAAAATGCCAGTAAATCGCACCCCGAGTCACGCCAGCAGCCTGAGCAATTTGTGCCAACGAGGTTGATGAAACACCCTGCTGAGAGAACAAACGTATTGCCACATCAAGGATATGTTGTCGGGTTTCCAGCGCTTGTTGTTTAGTTTTTCGTGCCATAGGTGAGTGAATTTACAGGAGTCAGATTTACATACATTTGTGAATGTATGTACCATAGCATGACGATAATATAAACGCAGCAATGGGTTTTTGGACTCAGGACCATTGATCAATTTGAAATCGGACACTCGAGGTTTACATATGAACAAAAACAGAGGGTTAACGCCTCTGGCGGTCGTTCTGATGCTCTCAGGCAGCTTAGCGCTAACAGGATGTGACGACAAACCAGCTCAACAAGGAGCTCAGCAGGCGCCAGAAGTCGGCGTAGTGACACTCAAATCTGAACCTCTGCAGATCACCACCGAATTACCTGGCCGTACCAATGCCTATCGCATTGCGGAAGTTCGCCCTCAGGTGAGTGGCATTATCCTGAAACGTAACTTTACCGAAGGCGGTGATGTGAAAGCCGGTGAGTCTCTGTATCAGATTGATCCCGCGACCTATCAGGCCTCTTATGAAAGCGCCAAAGGCGACCTGGCAAAAGCGCAAGCCGCCGCCAAAATCGCCCAGCTGACGCTGAACCGTTATCAAAAACTGCTCGGTACGAAGTACATCAGTCAACAGGATTATGATACCGCTCTGGCCGATGCCCAGCAGGCTAACGCCGCCGTGGTGGCCGCCAAAGCGGCCGTCGAAACCGCACGTATTAATCTGGCCTATACCAAAGTGACCTCCCCTATCAGCGGTCGTATTGGTAAATCTTCCGTCACGGAAGGGGCGCTGGTACAGAACGGACAAACCACTGCGCTGGCTACCGTGCAGCAGCTTGATCCGATCTACGTTGACGTAACCCAGTCCAGCAATGATTTCCTGCGCCTGAAACAGGAGCTGGCTAACGGCACCCTGAAACAGGAAAACGGCAAAGCCAAAGTGGAGCTGGTGACCAACGACGGTATCAAGTTCCCGCAGGAAGGGACTCTGGAGTTCTCCGATGTGACGGTCGACCAGACTACCGGTTCCATCACCTTACGGGCGATTTTCCCGAACCCTGACAAAAATCTGCTGCCAGGTATGTTCGTTCGCGCGCGTCTGGAAGAAGGCACCAATCCAACCGCACTTCTGGTTCCACAGCAGGGTGTGACCCGTACGCCACGTGGCGATGCGAGCGCGCTGGTTGTCGGGGCGGATGACAAAGTCGAAATGCGCAACATTACCGCCACTCAGGCGATTGGCGATAAATGGCTGGTGACGGAAGGTCTGAAAGATGGTGATCGCGTGATTGTTACTGGTTTGCAAAAAGTTCGTCCTGGTGCGCAGGTCAAAGCACAGGAAGTGAAATCTGACGATAAACAATCTGCTTCGGCCGCTGACCAGTCAGAACAAACCAAGTCTTAACTTAAACAGGAGCCGTTAAGACATGCCTAATTTCTTTATCGATCGCCCCATATTTGCGTGGGTGATCGCCATTATCATCATGTTGGCCGGGGGACTTGCGATCCTGAAGCTGCCTGTCGCGCAATATCCAACGATTGCGCCACCGGCGGTGACAATTTCCGCAACCTACCCGGGCGCTGATGCGAAAACGGTGCAGGACACCGTCACCCAGGTTATCGAACAGAACATGAACGGTATCGATAACCTGATGTACATGTCCTCAAACAGTGACTCAACCGGTACAGTACAGATCACCCTGACCTTCGAGTCAGGTACCGATGCTGACATCGCACAGGTTCAGGTGCAGAACAAACTGCAGCTGGCAATGCCGCTGCTGCCGCAGGAAGTACAACAGCAGGGCGTGAGCGTCGAGAAATCGTCCAGTAGCTTCCTGATGGTTGTTGGCGTTATCAACACCAACGGCACCATGACGCAGGAGGATATTTCCGACTACGTGGGCGCCAACATGAAGGATGCCATCAGCCGTACTTCCGGTGTGGGTGACGTTCAGCTGTTCGGTTCTCAGTACGCGATGCGTATCTGGATGGATCCGAACAAACTGAACAACTTCCAGCTGACGCCGGTTGACGTGATTAACGCGATTAAAGCGCAGAACGCCCAGGTGGCAGCCGGTCAGTTAGGCGGTACACCACCTGTGAAAGGCCAGCAGCTTAACGCGTCCATTATCGCGCAAACCCGTCTGACCTCCGCCGATGAGTTCAGCAAAATCCTGCTGAAAGTGAATCAGGACGGTTCGCAGGTTCGCCTGCGCGACGTAGCGAAAGTGGAGCTGGGTGGCGAAAACTACGACATCATTGCGAAGTTTAACGGTAAACCGGCTTCCGGTCTGGGTATTAAACTGGCGACCGGCGCTAACGCCCTGGACACCGCCACGGCGATCCGCGCAGAGCTGAAGAAGATGGAACCGTTCTTCCCGTCAGGTCTGAAAATCGTCTACCCGTACGACACGACGCCGTTCGTAAAAATTTCGATTCATGAAGTGGTTAAAACGCTGGTAGAAGCGATTATCCTGGTCTTCCTGGTGATGTATCTGTTCCTGCAAAACTTCCGCGCGACGCTGATCCCAACCATCGCCGTGCCGGTCGTTCTGCTGGGGACCTTTGCCATCCTTGCGGCCTTTGGATTCTCGATAAATACCCTGACGATGTTCGGGATGGTGCTTGCCATCGGCCTGTTGGTGGATGACGCCATCGTGGTGGTAGAGAACGTCGAACGTGTCATGGCGGAAGAGGGTTTACCGCCGAAGGAAGCAACCCGTAAATCCATGGGCCAGATCCAGGGCGCGCTGGTCGGTATCGCGATGGTACTGTCGGCGGTATTTATCCCGATGGCCTTCTTCGGCGGCTCTACCGGTGCGATTTACCGCCAGTTCTCGATTACCATCGTTTCCGCGATGGCGCTGTCGGTGCTGGTCGCATTGATCCTGACGCCTGCGCTGTGTGCCACCATGCTGAAGCCCATTCAGAAAGGCGGTCATGGCGAGCATAAAGGGTTCTTTGGCTGGTTTAACCGCATGTTTGACAAGAGCACGCACCACTACACCGACAGCGTGGGCAACATCCTGCGTAGCACCGGTCGTTATCTGCTGCTCTATATCATCATTGTCGTCGGCATGGCCTATCTGTTCGTTCGTCTGCCAAGCTCGTTCCTGCCTGATGAAGACCAGGGCGTGTTCCTGACGATGGCGCAGCTTCCGGCGGGTGCATCGCAGGAGCGTACCCAGAAAGTGCTGGATGAAGTGACGGACTACTACCTCACCAAAGAGAAAGCGAACGTTGAGTCCGTGTTTGCGGTTAACGGCTTTGGCTTTGCGGGTCGTGGTCAGAACACCGGTATCGCCTTCGTCTCTCTGAAAGACTGGGCGGATCGTCCGGGCGAAGAGAACAAAGTTGAGGCCATCACTGGCCGTGCAATGGGGACCTTCTCGCAGATTAAGGATGCGATGGTCTTCGCCTTTAACCTGCCAGCGATTGTTGAACTGGGTACCGCGACTGGTTTCGACTTCCAGCTGATCGACCAGGGCGGTCTGGGTCACGAAAAACTGACGCAGGCACGTAACCAACTGTTCGGAGAGGTGGCGAAACACCCTGACCTGCTGGTTGGCGTGCGTCCAAACGGTCTGGAAGATACGCCGCAGTACAAGATCGATATCGACCAGGAGAAAGCACAGGCGCTGGGCGTGTCCATCAGCGACATCAATACCACACTGGGCGCGGCCTGGGGCGGTAGCTACGTGAACGACTTCATCGACCGTGGTCGTGTGAAGAAAGTGTACGTGATGTCAGAGGCGCAGTACCGTATGTTGCCGAATGATATTAACAACTGGTACGTTCGCGGCAGCAATGGTCAGATGGTTCCGTTCGCGGCGTTCTCAACGTCACGCTGGGAATATGGTTCACCACGTCTGGAACGTTACAACGGTCTGCCATCAATGGAGATCCTGGGTCAGGCCGCACCAGGCCGAAGCACCGGTGAAGCCATGAACCTGATGGAAGAGCTGGCGAGCAAATTGCCTTCGGGCATCGGCTATGACTGGACCGGTATGTCCTATCAGGAACGTCTGTCCGGTAACCAGGCCCCTGCCCTGTATGCCATTTCTTTGATTGTGGTATTCCTGTGTCTGGCGGCACTGTATGAGAGCTGGTCGATTCCGTTCTCCGTTATGCTGGTGGTTCCACTCGGGGTTATCGGTGCACTGCTGGCGGCGACGTTCCGTGGATTGACCAACGACGTGTACTTCCAGGTAGGCCTGCTGACAACCATTGGCTTGTCGGCGAAGAACGCGATACTTATCGTTGAATTCGCCAAAGACCTGATGGAGAAAGAAGGTAAAGGGCTTATCGAGGCGACGCTTGAAGCGGTACGTATGCGTCTGCGTCCTATTCTGATGACGTCACTGGCGTTTATCCTCGGCGTACTGCCGCTGGTTATCAGCTCTGGCGCGGGCTCCGGTGCGCAGAACGCGGTCGGTACTGGCGTGATGGGCGGTATGATCACCGCGACCGTGCTGGCTATCTTCTTCGTTCCGGTGTTCTTCGTGGTGGTTCGCCGCCGCTTCAGCCGCAAAAATGAAGATGTTGAGCACAGTCATTCGGTAGAACCGCACTGATACCGGTTTCACATCATAAAAAGGCCGCATTAGCGGCCTTTTTCATTTTAAGAAAAAATCATAAAATACGCTTATTGTGGTTTTATTTATTTTCTGCCAGCGTAACAGGACATATCATAAATAACGCATAACGTAATCCGAGAATACAGGATTTTTTTAAATTCATTTCTTCGGCCAGAGGGTTAGGAATATTCCTAATTAAAAGTTCGGAAAAACAGAACTCCGGATTTGAACTTTTTCTTCAGGCGCAAACCTAAGCTAATGAAACGTAAGGAAGCTAACAAAACAAGCGTTAATCTGGATAAAAATGTTCCGTTCCGGATGAACATTTGCGTAGAGTCTCGCAGCCTGCGGTTTTATTTGTAATTTTTCGTAATAGCGCGGTGAAATCCAGACAGGAGTGGCTTATAGTTAGGTTATCAGGAACACAGCACTCATGTAGCTAAGTCAGTTGTATCCATCCCGACAATGATGTTCGGTGAGTAATAAATCACTCAGAAGGGGATGCGCTATGGACGAGTACTCGCCAAAACGGCATGATATCGCGCAGTTGAAATTTCTCTGCGAATCCTTGTACCATGACTGCCTTGCCAATCTTGATGAAAGTAACCATGGCTGGGTAAACGATCCAACGTCTGCCATCAATTTACAGTTGAACGAGCTTATCGAGCATATCGCTACCTTCGCACTTAATTATAAAATTAAGTACAATGAAGATAATAAGCTCATTGAGCAAATTGATGAATACCTGGACGACACCTTTATGTTGTTCAGTAGTTACGGCATTAACGCTCAGGATTTGCAAAAATGGCGCAAATCGGGAAACCGACTATTCCGCTGTTTCGTCAACGTGAGCAGAGCTAACCCCGTTAGCCTTTCCTGTTAAAATTATTACAATTACTAAGGTGAATTTATGTCTGAAAAACCACTCACAAAGGTCGATTATTTGATGCGCTTACGTCGTTGTCAGTCAATTGACACCCTCGAACGCGTCATTGAAAAGAATAAATACGAGCTTTCTGATAATGAACTGGCGGTATTTTATTCAGCTGCTGACCATCGCCTCGCTGAGCTAACGATGAATAAGTTATATGACAAAATCCCCACATCCGTGTGGAAATTTGTTCGTTGATCTTTGAAGTGTGTCTGTAGAGTTTCTACGCCACGTTCTAGGCTGTATTTACCTGTCCCGTTATGCTCCCTGTGCGAAAGCCAGGTCTCCGTGTTAAACGCGCTCATCAGCAACAATGTTGTGACGCTGCTCACATCGGCTTTTCGGGAACGTTCCCCTTCTGGCCAGTTGCGATTACCCTTCAGGAATCACATCCAGAGAGGTTTACGATGAGCATTGAAAAACAGAAGATGATTTCAGGTGAACATTACCGCCCGGGTGATGAGACACTACGCGCCGACAGACTGCGGGCACGCCATCTCATCCATCGCTATAACCACACTGCGCCTGATGAAAAAACAGAACGCCAGACCATTCTGGCGGAACTGCTGGGGCAAAGTGAAGGGGCTTATATTGAGCCGAGTTTCCGCTGCGACTATGGATATAACATTTATCTGGGCAAAAACTTTTACGCGAACTTCGATTGCGTGATGCTGGATGTGTGTCCTGTTCATATTGGCGATAACTGTATGCTCGCGCCGGGTGTTCATATTTATACAGCAACCCATCCCCTGGATGCGGAGGAACGTAATAGCGGCGTCGAGTTTGGTAAGCCCGTCACTATTGGCAATAATGTCTGGATTGGCGGACGGGCGGTCATTAACCCAGGCGTTACCCTGGGTGACAACGTGGTCGTCGCTTCCGGTGCCGTCGTGACGAAAGACGTCCCGTCTAATGTCGTCGTTGGGGGTAACCCGGCGAAGATCATCAAAACGCTGTAAGATCCCGGGGGAGTCAACTGTTATGGTCTTTTAGCGCCTGACTGTTACTTTTTTCAGCGGGATGGCTCCCCTAAAATTGGCAGACACCCTGTATTGTCTACACGCATAAAGGCAAAAAATGACCGAGATACAGCGCCTGCTTACCGCCACCATCGACGATCTTAACCTCCGCGAAAAGCGCGATAATCGCCCGCGCTTTAGCATCAGCTTTATCCGCAAACATCCCGGACTGTTTGTCGCAATGTATGCCGCCTGGCTGGCAACGCTTATTGTGATGCTGAAGTCCGAGACGCTGGTGGACTCCGTCTGGCTACTGGTTGTGTTATTTGTCGTCTTTAACGCTTTTTTCTTTTTCGACGTGAATCCCCGCTACCGTTACGAAGATATCGACGTGCTCGATTTCCGGGTCTGCTACAACGGTGAATGGTACAACACGCGTTTCGTGCCTGCGGAGCTTATCGAGAGCATCATGCACTCTCCGGCCGTTGAAACCGTGCAAAAAGAGAAGCTGCAAAAAATGGTTTCCACCAAAGGTCAGCTCTCTTTCTATGATGTCTTTACTCTTTCCCGCCCTGCTGCTGCGTAATTAACGCCTGCAGGCGTCGGATACCCGGCACAAACTGCGAAGCAGAGGTATTGCCATAGCCTAAAACCAGACCGGTTTGCCCTTGCTTCGCCTCCAGGTATTACCCGCTCAGCGCAGCGGGTGCCAGCTGAAATGCCCTCGCCTTCTCCACCAGCCTCTGGTCATCAATACCGTTAATCGTCACCGTCAGGTGCATCCCGCCCTCTCCGGCAAGAATACGGTGAGGGGTGTGAAGCGCTGTGCTCAGCGCCTCGCGCAGCTGGCGGTAACGTTTACGATAAAGCCGCCGCATGGCAGCAAGATGACGGGCATAGTGACCTTCTTCAATGAACAGCGCGAGGGTGCGCTGCTCCGCACGATGCCCGCCGCGCAGCAGCGAGCCAATGGCAGCGCGCGACGCCTTCGCCAGTGCGGGCGGCAGCACCATAAACCCCATTCTGAGTGACGGAAACAACGTTTTGCTGAAGGTTCCGAGATACACAACAGGGGCGTTATTCACCATTCCCAGCATGGCCGGTACGGGCTCACCGGCATAACGGAACTCGCTGTCGTAATCATCTTCAATGATCCATGCGTTGTGCTGTCGGGCCAGCTCCAGCAACGCCAGCCGCCGCCGAGCGCTGAGCACGCTTCCGCAAGGGAACTGATGCGAGGGCGAAGTGAAAATCAGCGTGGGGGAAGGCGCACGCAGCCCTTCCCAGCACATTCCCTCATCATCCACCGGCATTCCCGTCATTGTCAGGCCGGTTTTGACAAAGGCACTTTTGGCCCCGGCATAGCCGGGGTTTTCCACCCAGGCAACATCGCCAGGTTCGCTCAATAGCATCGTGCACAGATTAACCCCTTCAAGCGCCCCTTCGGTTATCACTATCTGGCTGGCGTCGCAGTCAATGCCCCGGGAGAGCGCGAGGTGGCGAGCAATCGCCGCACGAAGCGACGGCTCTCCGGCCGGATCGCCATACCCTAGCAGAGCACTCCCCTCCTCGCGCAGGACGCGATCGTACAATCGCCGCCACAGCGGCAAAGGGAAATAGTTGATGGCTGGCGTTCCCGGCGTAAATGCCATGACCGGAGTATCACGCTGCACCGGCGCAGGCAGCTGAGTGAGCCGTTTTGCCAGCGCGACCTCAGGCACCGGCAATGTCCGGACGCGTGCACGGTGCGCAAATTGTGCCACCTTTGTACCCTGCCGGTTACGCAGCAAATAGCCTTCAAGCGTAAGCTGGTCCAGCGCCGCGTTAACGGTGTTCCGGGAAACCGCAAGCTGCTGCGCCAGCGTGCGCGAGCCGGATAGCTGGCTACCAGACTGAAGTTTCCCGCTGAGGATGGCCTCTCGCAAAGCCAGATAGAGCGCCCGCTGGAGTGTCTCATCCCCACGCTTTTTCAGTGCAGCATGGAGCAAGGTATAAAATTCATCACCCGGTATATTCATCTCATCTCCTTGTGGTACCAACAAAACATAGTCGAGTGGTGCTTTTTAAGGAACCAGCAATTCACTAGTCTGAAGCTCTTTTCAACGTCACGGAAATGAAGATGAAGACATTCAATGAGTTTGGACAACCCGTAGGCGACGCCCTTATCGACTGGCAGCCTCGACCCCATCCGTCCCGGGTGGTGCTGCAGGGGCGTTTTTGTCGGCTTGAACCGCTGCGCGTGGCGCATGCCGAGGCGCTCTTCTCCGCCTATTCCCTGGCCGAAGACACCCGCAGCTGGACGTGGCTGCTGCGCGAACCTGATGCCACGGCCGCTGAATATGCCAAATGGGTGGCGAGCGTGAGTGACTTATCTGACCCGATGCACTTTGCCGTCATTGATAATCAGACCCAGTCTCCGGTGGGAACGCTGGCCCTGATGCGGATCGATCCGAAAAACGGCGTCGTGGAGGTGGGTCACGTTCATTTCTCGCCACTGTTGAGCCGCACGCCAATGTCGACAGAAGCGCAATACCTGCTGATGCGGTACGTGTTTGATACCCTGGGCTATCGGCGATACGAATGGAAGTGCAACAGCCTTAACGCGCCTTCACGCAAAGCCGCACTGCGCCTGGGTTTTCAGTTTGAAGGGCGGTTTCGCCAGGCGCTGGTCATAAAAGGCCGTAACCGGGATACCGACTGGTTTTCGATTCTCGACAAAGAGTGGCCGGCGCTGGCGAGCGCCTTTGAAGGCTGGCTTGCCACCGACAATTTTACCGCCGATGGCAAACAGAAAAGATCCCTGGAAAGCTGGCGAGAAATACGCGCCTAGCGTCTTTTCTTACGCCCCTGAACCGCCTTAAAGCGCGGATTGGATTTGCAAATCACATATAAGCGTCCCTTGCGTTTGACTATCTGGCAATCCGGGTGACGCTGTTTCGCACTGCGCAATGAGTTAAGCACCTGCATCATTACCCCCGCTTCGCATTAAGAAAACCGCCAAAACGCTTACGGAAGCGCGCCGCGCTGCCATCTGTGGAGAACGTTTTTTGCTTACCGGTATAAAACGGGTGCGATTTCGAAGAAACCTCGATGGTGATGTATGGATACGTTTCACCGTCGAGTTCAATTTCGCGGTCAGTTTTAATGGTTGAGCCGACTTTAAAGTATTCATTGGCACTGGTGTCGTGGAATACCACAGTGCGATACGCTGGATGGATATCGGGTTTCATCATCAATCTCTCATGTTTTGTTATAACATAACAAAATAATATCCAGCCCTTGTTGAAAAAACAACCCCCATTTTGCCACTGATATTTTACAGGTTTACCTGAGATAAAATAAAAACCAGGCCGCCCACGTGCTATAACTGTATCATTTCGCGGTAAAATCTTTCTCTTCAGGCAGGGAACTCAGCGTCCGGATTTCGACATATGAGAAAGGAAACGACAGCATGAATACCCGACATCTGGTCAGTCTGGTGACTGGCATACTTATCTTTTCTGTGCTGGTTCCCATTTGCCTGAGCATCTGGCTGGCGCATCGCCAGGCGGAAGAGAAATTTGTCGATGCGCTGGATAACTATGCTTCTCGTGTGCTGATACGAACCGACAGGGTCCTGGCTCAGGCAAAAGATGCGCTTAATCATCTGCAAACGTATGACGGCGTGCCGTGCAGCCCTTCGCATTTGAAAGAGATGCGCCGGGCCGCGTTTTCCTGGCGATATGTCCAGGAAGCGATCTATACCGACAACCTGAAACCACGCTGCTCCTCGCTGGAGCAATCCAGCCATGCCTCCCCCTTCCCCCCACCAACGCGCATTACCCGGGATGGTTACAGCGCATGGCTGACGGCGCAAAACGATCTGTGATTTCACCGCTACATGGTTGTGCTGGGCAAAGGCCGCTACCTTGTCATGATCGATCCTGACTCGCTGGTGGATGTGATCCCTTTCGGGGAAATAGCCATCGACGCCGCCCTGGTCGGAACCGCAACACACCGCATTTTTGCCAGCACTAATCCACTCGCGCCGCATATCCGCGAGATGATTCAGGAACGAGAGGGAGACCGCGTCCAGTACAACGGTTCCATGTACGTGATGAAGCCTGTCCCTGAGTTGGGCTTTACCGTCGTGACCTGGGCTCCGCTCAAACCTTTGGCTGATAACTGGCACAGGCAACTCCTTTTCTGGTTACCGTTTGGCATGTTGATAAGCTTGCTCGCCGCACTGTTTGTCTTGCGGATACTGCGTCGCATCCAGTCGCCCCGCAATCGCCTGCTTGACGCCATTAACAGCCGGGATTTTGTGGTTCACTATCAGCCCATCGTGGCGCTCTGTAGCGGGAAAGTGGTGGGGGCAGAGGCGCTGGCGCGCTGGCCTCAGCCAGATGGCAGCAGCCTCTCGCCGGATATTTTTGTTCCCCTTGCTGAACAAACCGGGCTCATCTCGCAGCTCACGCAGTTAGTCATTGAAAAAGTGTTTGAAGATATGGGCCACTGGTTGCAACACCACCCCGATCAGCATATCTCCATTAATCTCGCCCCTGCCGATTTGACCTCCGGCAAACTGCCACCGTTGCTGAGTCAGTTAATGAATAAATGGCAAATTCACCCCCGACAAATCGCTCTTGAGCTCACCGAACGCGGTTTTGCCGACCCTAAAATCAGCGCCCCGGCTATCGCCGCGCTACGTCATTCCGGTCACCCTGTCTATATTGATGACTTTGGCACGGGCTACTCCAGCCTGAGCTATCTGCAGGATCTCGACGTGGATACGCTCAAAATTGATAAATCGTTCGTGGATGCGCTGGAGTACAAAAACGTCACGCCGCACATTATTGAAATGGCGAAATCGCTGAAGCTGGCGATGGTAGCGGAGGGTGTCGAGACCGAAGGGCAGCTCGCGTGGCTGCACCGTCATGGGGTGCAGTATGGGCAGGGGTGGTTCTACAGTAAGGCGCTGCCAAAGACGGAATTTATTCTGTGGGCTGAAAATAACCTTGGGAAGTATTCTGACTAAGCCCCGCGGACACAAAATATGGCCGCGGGACTGCCCGTCAGACCGCCTTCTGACGCCAGCTGAAGCGATAACGAAGCTGGCGCGTCTGCAGGAGAAATTCCGGCGAGACGCTGGGGCTCCAGGAGTCATCGCCGCCCACGCCCATGTGGAACGCGTCGAGGTTGAGCCAACACCCCGGCTCTTCACGTAACAGGTGGTGATGGGTTGTCTCGCGCAACTGCTGCTGGCTGTAGCGGCTTATTGAGAAGTGGAACCGGCCATTCAGCAGATGCGTTCCTGCCACAAGTTCGCGGGTATCGCAGCGCAAACCATTTTCCGTCGGGAAGATATACGGCGTGTGCATCGCCTCCAGGGGCAATGTCCAGCGCCCCTGCTGTGCCGCCAGCTTTCTGTCCGGGTAATTTTCGTGCGGCCCCAGCCCCAGCCAGTGAACGTTTTCCGGCGCTTCGGCGAGATGAACGCTCAGGCCAATCCGCGCGGGTTCCGGGATATCAGACGCCATATCGACCTGAATATCACCATGCAGAACGCCCTGCTCGTCCACCCGCCAGGTTTTACGGCTCAGGAACAGCGCTTTGCCCTGGTACTCCCAGACATGCAGGGTATTGACCACCACCTCGCGAGCATGCTGCTCTGCATCACAGGACAGTACGCGGGAGGTGAGATCGTACATACCCGCTGCTTTCCAGCGTTCAACCCACGCGTTCGGATCGATTTTCGTCGCTTCGCTCACGCCAATGTCATTATCCAACGGCGCGCGGCTGAAGCTATCCGTCACGGGTGAAATCAACAGTGCCACGCCATCTCGCCACCATTGGGTCAGGTTTCCGGAAGTGCAATCGAACTGCCAGCGCTGCTGCTGATGCGTTATCTCCAGCATGAGGTCATGTTGCGTCAACACGGGAGGTTCGCCCGCAGACACTGTCGGCGCAATAAAGAGAGGAACCGGGAGCGGCCACTGCTCCCACGCGCAGCGATGGCCAGCCGGTGACCACGGCGTTGCCCGCGGCTGGCGAACCTCAACATTCAGCCAAACCTCTCCCGGCCCGGCCTTCAGCGCAGGCAGATCGAGCTCCAGACGCTGGGTGCCCTCGGGAGCCATCGCGAGCGTGACCTCGCCCGCGGCCAGCACCTCTCCATCACGTGCAATCGTCCAGCTCAGCACCTCGTTATCGGTGTGGCGGAACAGGTAGCCGCTTTGCACCTCAATCACCAGCGGAGCAGTGCTCGCCAGCGTAAAGGTAAAGAACTGCTGGGCGCGCTGCGCTTCGTACAGCGCCGGATGCGGGGTTCGGTCGGGGAATACCAGACCATTGAGGCAAAACTGCCGATCGTTCGGCTTATCGCCAAAGTCTCCGCCATACGCCCAGAACGCGTTACCCTTTTCGTCTTGCTTCGTCAGGGCCTGATCGACCCAGTCCCAGACAAACCCGCCCTGCAGGCGAGGATGATTGCGAAACGCCTGCCAGTATTTCGCAAACCCACCAAAGCTGTTGCCCATCGCGTGGGCGTATTCGCAGAGGATCAGCGGACGCGTTTCATCCGGCATGCCGATCCATTTCTTGATTGACCATTTAGGGACTGCCGGGAAAGGCTGATCCTGATCGACCCGGGCGTACATCGGGCAGACAATATCGGTCGCTGCCGTATTCGCCCCGCCGCCTTCATACTGCACCGGGCGAGTCGGGTCGGTGGTTTTCAGCCAGCGGTACAGCGCATCGTGGTTCGCACCGTGGCCGGATTCATTGCCCAGCGACCAGATAATAATCGAAGGATGATTTCGGTCGCGCTGCACCATGCGGGTCACGCGCTCGCTCATGGCAGGTAGCCAGCGCGGATCGTCAGCGAGGCGGCTCATCGGCACCATACCGTGCGTTTCGATATTCGCTTCGTCAACGACGTACAGCCCATAACGATCGCAAAGCCGGTACCACAGCGGATGATTAGGATAGTGCGAGCAGCGCACGGCGTTGAAGTTGTGCTGCTTCATGATTTCGATATCGCGACGCATAGTTGCTTCATCCATCACCTGGCCGTTTTCAGGGTGGTGCTCATGTCGGTTAACGCCGCGGATCAGCAGCGGTTTACCGTTGAGCTTGAGCAGGCCATTGCTGACGTCAACGCGGCGGAAGCCAACGTCGCATGCCTCGACCTCGACCACCTCACCCTGCGGGTTGAGAAGCGCAATCGTCAGGCGATACAGTTCCGGCGTTTCAGCACTCCACAGCGCAGGGTGCTCGACGGGGATCGCCACCGTTAACCGCTCAGCCCAGCCGCCACGCTCGTCCACAATGGCAGAGCCTGGCCGCTGGGTCGCGCTGGCACAGCGTTCACCGTTGCGCCACAGCGTTATCGTGACATCGCACTCCGCGTAGCGAGCGCCTGTCAGCGCGACCGCCACTTTCAGCACCGCGCGGTCCAGCTCAGCGTTCAGGTCCGTCAACACATGGTAATCGGCGATCTGCGTTTCGGGTTTATGCAGCAAAGTGACGTCGCGGAAAATGCCGCTCATCCGCCACATGTCCTGGTCTTCAAGATAACTGCCGTCGCACCAGCGCAGTACCATGACCGCCAGGCGGTTCTCCCCGGCGCGCAGCGCCGCCGAGAGATCGAATTCGGCGGGCAAGCGGCTGTCCTGGGAATAGCCTATCCACTGTCCGTTGCACCAAAGATGAAACGCCGAGTTCACGCCGTCAAAGATAATGCGGGTTTGCCCGCCGTGGAGCCAGGCGTCATCCACCTCAAATGTGAGCGAGTAACATCCGGTTGGGTTCTCTTGTGGAACAAAAGGCGGCGTGACGGGAATGGGATAGGTGACGTTGGTGTAGATGGGCGTGTCAAATCCCTGCATCTGCCAGTTAGACGGCACGGGCATCGCAACGGCGTCCGCGCAATCTTCCGTTACCCATGCCTCCGGGACTTGCTCGGGTGCAGGAAAATAATTAAACCGCCACGCCCCGTTAAGAGAACGTCTGCTGACTGACTCCTCGTCGTTCAGGGCCGAGGATTCATGGCGCCAGCTGTGTAACGGCGCATGAGCCGACAGCCGGTTCCACTGGGTAACGCCGTGGTTTTCCCAGTCCCGTCGGGCCAGAATGGCACCGAGCGTCGGTGATAAAGTGTTGGGCATACTAACCTCTTTGCGAAGCGCTCACAATTTTGGTTAACATGCCCTGTCACTGAGCTAGGGTAAAGCATTCCATCGCGGAGCAGCGAGTCAGATCACAAAGTTTTATTTACGCGCAAGCTGCTCTGCCAGGAGAGCCAGGCGTCTGAGCTGCTGCGCCAGATCCTCTTGCTCGGCCTGCTGCGGATGGCGGCGCGCGGTGGAGTGACGGATCACCAGCGTAACCGGCAGCTGAACCTGCCAGCAGTCATCGCCCTGGAGGGGGTCCAGCAGCCACGTCACGCTGCGTTCGCCCGCCTGGCGAAACGCCTGGCGAACGGTCGTCAGCGGCGGCGAAAACCAGGCACTGTCGGCCGTATCGTCAAACCCGACTACCGATAGCTGGCCAGGGATCGCTACCCCTTTTTCCGCGCAGGCGCGCATCACCCCAAGCGCCATTTGATCGTTCGCCACCAGAATCGCCTCCGGTAATACCGTACCCGACAGCAGCATATGCCCTTTTTCATAACCGCTGGCCGCGCTCCAGTCACCGTATTCCACGGCAACCGCGTCAAGGCCGGCCTGTGCCAGCGTCGCTTGCCATCCGGCCAGACGCGCACGCGCAGAGACCGAGCTTTCCGGTCCGCTCAACAAAGCAATATGCTGATGCCCCAGCGAAAGCAGATGCTCAACGCCCAGACGCGCCCCCTCCTCTGCGTTAAACACGAGGCTGTTTACCTGCGCTGAGGGCGATACATCCAGAAACAGCACCGGAACGGGCGATGCCAGCGCCCTGAGCTGTTCGGCGTGAGGATCGTCAAGCGGCACATTGACCAGCAGTGCTTCCACCCGCTGCGCCAGCAACGCCTGAAGCGCGGCCTGACACTGGTGCGGTTGCTCTACCATGGAAATGAGGACACTCGCCCCCTGTTCCGCTGCCCGGGATTTTACCGCCGAGACGATTTGTGAAGGCGCGTGCAGCGCCAGATCGGTCGTAATAAGACCCAGCGTACGGGTGCGTTTACCCGCCAGCTGTTGTGCCCGCAAGTTAGGCACATAGTGCAGTTCCGCCATTGCCTGCTGCACCTTTTCCCGCGTGCGGGCAGAGACATGCTCCGCGTCGTTAATCACGCGGGAAACGGTCTGATAAGAAACCCCCGCAAGGGAGGCGACATCATAGAGAGTGATTGCTTTCATGCATTCTGGCATCGCGATAGTCGAAGCGACTATTCTGCCACAGCGATGCCGTTAAAACATGTGAGCGCTTCGCAAATTAAACAACCCGTTCCGGCTGAGGAACGTTCTCATTGCGCGACTTCTGGCGGAACCAGGGCATACAGAGCTGAATAAGCGGACCAATGGTCAGGGCATACAGTACGGTTCCTACGCCAAACGTACCGCCAAGCACGCACCCAATCAGCAGGACGGACACTTCGATTGTGGTTCGCACGCTGCGAATGGACCAGCCCAGCCGGGCGTGAATGCCTGTCATCAGACCATCGCGCGGGCCGGGCCCGAAACCGGCACCAATGTACATACTGGTGGCAATCGCGTTCATCACAATGCCCGATACCAGGAAAGCGATTCGCACAGGTAACGAACTTAGCTCGGGGATGAGCGCCATGCTGGCGTCTGCCGCCAGACCGATACAAATCACGTTACTGATCGTGCCGAGTCCGGGCATCTGGCGCAGGGGGATCCACAGCAGCAGCACCGCAGCGCCGGTCAAAATGATCACCGTCCCGATACTCATCCCCAGCTGTAGCCCGACGCCAAGGTGAAATACATCCCACGGATCAACCCCCAGATCCGAGCGAATAAACATCGTGGTAGAGAGGCCATACAGACCCAAACCGACATAAAGTTGTAGCAGACGACGTACCATTTTTTATCTTCTCCCGATAACCAGGCTTTCATCCTGACCTAAAATGGCACTATGATTAATGTCCAGTTTTCAAATAGTGGACTGCATATGTCATCACGCCGCTTTGGAAGTCAGTCTCTGGTACGCCTTTTAGGCCACTGGCAGCAAGCTTCATCCCGCACCCCGCTCTGGCGCCAGCTGGCTGACGCGTTGCGTCTGTTAATCCTTGATGGCCGACTGGCATTAAATACGCGACTGCCGGGTGAGCGTGAGCTGGCTACGGCGCTGGACGTGAGCCGGACCACCGTCAGCAGCGCCCTCGCCCATCTGCGCGAGGAGGGATATCTTGAAAGCCGCCACGGCAGCGGGTCGCGCGTGATCCTCCCGGATACGCGCGCCGTTCCTACCCTTTCAGCGGCGAGTGCCGCACTGGATCTCTCCACTGCCGCCCTCAATGCCGGGCCAGAGATCCACCAGGCTTATACCCACGCGCTGACGGCTATTACCCAGCACCTCTCGCTGACGGGCTACGACCAGCTTGGGCTGCCTGCGCTTCGGGAAGCTATAGCGGCACGCTATACCGAACGGGGTCTTCCCACCCGCGCAGACGAAGTCATGGTGGTCAACGGTGCCGTCAGCGGTTTTGCGCTGATATTGCGGATGTTAACCGGGCCGGGAGATCGCGTCGTGGTCGATCACCCTACCTATCCGCTGGCGATTGCCGCCATTCAGGGGGCGCAGTGCCGGCCCGTTGGGGTGTCGCTGCCGGATACAGGCTGGGACACGGATGGTTTTGCCGCCACGCTTGCCCAGACTGCACCGCGCCTGGCTTACCTGATGCCTGATTTTCACAACCCAACCGGGCGTTGTATGGATATCGCTACCCGTCAGGCGATCGCCGATATTGCCGCACAAACCCGCACGACGCTGGTTGTAGATGAAACGATGGTCGATCTCTGGTTTGACTCGCCCCCACCGCAACCGCTGGCATCATTTAACCGGGAGGCAACCGTCATGACATTAGGCTCCGCCGGAAAAAGCTTCTGGGGCGGGCTGCGTCTCGGCTGGATCCGCGCCTCTTCACGTACCATCGCCACCCTCGCCCAGACGCGAGATACGCTTGATCTGGGCTCGCCGCTGCTGGAGCAACTGGCGACGCTGTGGCTTATCAACAATAGCGAACGTTTTCTGCCCGCTCGCCGCAAGATGCTTGCGGAACGGCGCGATCGATGCAGTGAACTGCTGCGTGAACATTTTCCCGAGTGGCGATTCCATGAGGCGGAAGGCGGACTTTCTTACTGGATCGAACTTCCCGACATGCTGGCGACACAGCTTGCCGCGCGGGCAGAAATCATCGGGATTAACCTGGGAACGGGCACACGGTTTGGCTTATCGGGGGCGTTTGACCGCTTTTTGCGCATGCCCTTCTCGCTGGAGCCAGCGGAAATGGAAGCGGCGTTACTGCGGATTAAACCCTTATGGCGTGCATTACATTCAAATGAGCCAGCCATCAAACGCAGTCTGGTTTAAGAATAAAAAGTTTGAAGGGGATCATAAAATAAAAACTGCTGACTGTAATATATGCAGTCAGCAGTTTTCACTGGACAACAATTAATGTTGCGGAGGAATAGGGAAACCTTTCAGCGAAATAACGAAGTTATCACCGTCTTTCTTTATTTTTGCACCGGTATCACACCAGTCAGACGCAATACGAAAGAACTCATCGCTTCCAACATTCCAGCCAAGACGTACATGCTTCACATAGCCTGAGCGCAAGAGATCGCAGGCCTCGTTGTAGTCACTGGCAGTTGACAGTTGTTGTTTCATTTTCTCTTCTTCAGAAGTTTACGTAGTGCTTTGATTTCTTTAGGAGTAAAAGGAGAAACACTCTCTTCTTCCGTATGCTGATTATCAATATCTTCTTCCGATACTCCCGCCTCTTCTACTGCTTCAAACGCCAGCAGCAGCAGTTTCTCTGTGGTCACGCTTAAATTCTCGTTATTCACTTCCGCATAGTGGCGAAGCCTTTCTTTTAGCGCGTCGTCAATTTTAACATTTAAAACCGCAGTAGCCATGTTTGTCACTTCCCTTCGGAATAAGTACTTTATGTAATACACGAAGTTAACACTGTTATCCAGATTTATATTTTTTTGAATTTTGGTGTTAAATAGACGTCCAATTATAAAATGCCAGTCTATTATTACAGGTTTATGACAATAATATTTCAGCACGATGAAATATATATTACAGCGTCTAGGCGTTATAGTATTGTGGAATAATGACTACAGAGAGAGGTAACGCAGGAAGGTTTGTACGAGGCCGTAAATGGGTGGGGGCCCTGCCAGCTACATCCCGGCACCCACGTCGTCTGCCCTGGCTGCTTCCTTCCGGACCTGACCTGGTGAACAGAGTAGCGTTGCGGGAGAACCAACAGAGCCCCCATTGAGAGCGTTGATAACCAACGCGCTGGCGCATTATCCCTGTGCGAAGACCCAATTGCAAGCGACCCGGAACCGGATGCTGGTTTATTGCGCAAACAGACGCAGCAATCAGGGCTATCTTCGTTTAACATGGCTGTTCAGATGATCCCCGCAGGTGCAGGTATGGACGAACACGACTCCTTTCCCCAGCGCGTATGGCAAATTGTGGCCTCAATCCCGGAAGGCTACGTCACAACCTATGGTGATGTCGCACAGCTGGCCGGTTCACCGCGCGCGGCGCGACAGGTAGGCGGCGTTCTTAAACGGCTGCCGGAAGGAAGCACGCTGCCCTGGCATCGCGTGGTGAATCGTCATGGTGCCATCTCGCTGACCGGACCGGATCTCCAGCGTCAGCGCCAGGCATTACTGTCAGAGGGTGTGCAGGTATCGGGATCGGGACAGATTGATTTGCAAAAGTACCGCTGGGTGTACTAACCCCTCCCCCGAAGGAGAGGGTGATAGCAACAATTACATCTGGGTCGGTGGGGTTGGCAGGGACGGCTGATTGGTCTGTGGAGCAACCGGCACTTCGGTTTGCTGTACGGGAACCAGATTCAGGTCGACTTTAGTCCCACCGTGGTTAATGGCTTCCTGAACCGTATCGGTAATAAAGACCAGCTTATCGTTGATCGTTACCGCGGCACTCAGCAGGATACGGGCATTCGGCTGCACGTCTGACGGGTTATATGGCAGGACGAAGCTAAATGGCGCCTGCTTACCTTCAGTACGAACCGCACGCTGAGCCAGGACTTTCGACGGCGCGTCGGCCAGAGAAGCATCAGACAGCGTTACCGTTAATACCGCATCCGGCGGCAAAGCGACTCTCTGTTTGATCCAGATGGTACCGGAAACATTAGGCTGCTGAATGGATTGCTGTGAAAGGGTATTAATCCCGTTCGGATCGGCTGCAGGTACCGGCACCTGGGCGCTCTTACCGGCACAGGCGGACAACGCCACCGCAATAGCTACACCACTTAGCATAGGCACGAGTTTCATTGAAGTCTCCTTATCATCAATGCACCAGCGGGATCGATCCCATCCGATGTCGTTTCAATCACATAACGTATTCAAGTGTGGCACAGATCACCGATTAATGCCTGAAAACGTGCCGATATTAAGATTATTCTACCCATCGGACCACTTACATTTCTGCGTTATACTCTGCCTATCTTTCGCTACGGCGTTTATTGAGGACAACTATGAGTCAGGCACTGAACAATCTGCTGACATTACTGAATCTGGAAAAAATTGAGGAAGGACTCTTTCGCGGACAGAGTGAAGATTTAGGCTTGCGCCAGGTCTTCGGTGGGCAAGTCGTTGGACAAGCGCTGTACGCGGCAAAGGAGACCGTCCCGGCAGACCGTCTGGTGCATTCGTTCCACAGCTATTTCTTACGCCCTGGCGATAGCGCAAAACCGATTGTGTATGATGTTGAAGTTCTGCGTGACGGTAATAGTTTCAGTGCCCGCCGCGTGGCGGCCATTCAGAACGGTAAGCCCATCTTCTATATGACCGCCTCGTTCCAGGCACCGGAACCGGGATACGAGCATCAGAAAACGATGCCGCCGGCACCGTCGCCAGACACGCTCAAATCAGAGACCGATATCGCCCGTGCGCTGGCGCATCTGCTTCCGCCACAGGTCAAAGAGAAATTTCTGTGCGATAAACCGCTGGAGATCCGCCCCGTCGAGTTCCATAACCCGATGAAGGGTCACACCGCCGAGCCGAAGCGCCAGGTCTGGATCCGCGCCAACGGTACCGTGCCGGAAGATTTCCGCGTGCATCAGTATCTGCTCGGGTATGCGTCAGATTTTAACTTTCTGCCGGTGGCACTGCAGCCGCACGGCGTCGGGTTCCTCGAAAAAGGGATGCAGGTCGCGACCATCGACCACTCCATGTGGTTCCACCGTCCCTTCAACATGAATGAGTGGCTGCTTTACAGCGTGGAGAGTACGTCGGCATCGAGCGCTCGCGGGTTTGTGCGTGGAGAGTTTTATACGCAGGACGGCGTGCTGGTCGCTTCAACGGTGCAGGAAGGGGTAATGCGTAATCGCGGTTAATAACGTGCGGCCTGATGCCCTCACCCTGGCCCTCTCCCACAGGGAGAGGGAATAAACATTAAAAACGGCAATCGAGATTGCCGTTTTGCTGTTGGTTATGCGTTATACGCATTCTCACCGTGGCTGTTCACATCCAGACCTTCGCGCTCCTGCTCTTCCGGTACGCGCAGACCCACAGTCATGTCCGCCAGCTTGTAGCCAATAAAAGCGACAACGGCAGACCACACCACAGTGATAGCAATACTTTCCAGCTGCACCAGTACCTGATGAGCCATAGTGACACCTTCTGCATAGCCCACGCCACCCAGCGATTTCGCGGCGAAGATACCGGTCATGATACAGCCGACGATGCCGCACACACCGTGCACACCAAATACATCGCAAGGGTCATCAACGCGCAGCACGCGTTTCAGTGCCGTAACGCCCCACAGACCTGCAAGACCTGCAACCAAACCTACCAGCAGCGCACCACCGACACCCACATAACCACAGGCAGGCGTGATACCGACCAGGCCCGCGATTGCGCCAGAACAGGCACCCAGCAGGGAAGGTTTACCGCGCACCGCCCACTCACCGAAGACCCAGGAGAGGATCGCACCGGCTGTGGCCACGACGGTGTTCACGAAGGCCAGCGCGGCGATTTCGTTTGCTGCGCTTGCAGACCCGGCGTTGAAGCCAAACCAGCCAAAGTAGAGGATCGCGGTACCGGTAAAGACCATCGGCAGGTTGTGCGGTTTGAACGCTTCTTTACCGAAGCCCACGCGTTTGCCGATCAGGTATGCGCCAACCAGACCCGCTACCGCGGCGTTGATATGTACGACGGTACCGCCCGCGAAGTCCAGCGCGCCGTGCGTTGCCAGCAGACCGCCGCCCCAGACCATGTGCGCAATCGGCACATAGGAGAGCGTCAGCCAGACCACCACAAAGATCAGAACGGCAGAGAAACGAATACGCTCGGCCAGCGCGCCTACAATCAGCCCGACGGTGATGCAGGCGAACGAGCCCTGGAACGCAACGTGAATATACTGGTAGAAGCTGCCCATCAGCGCGGTCAGCTCAATATTTTTCAGCATCACCCAGTCAAAGTTACCGAAGAAGGCGTTGCCGGTGCCAAAGGCCAGCGAGTAACCGTAAACCACCCACAGCACGCAGACCAGTGCGAAGGTCACGGCTACCTGGGTCAGCATGGAGAGAACGTTTTTGCCACGGATCAGACCGCCGTAGAACAGGGCAATCCCCGGAATTGACATGAACAGCACCAGCGCGGTGCTGATCATCATAAAGGCGTTATCGGCTTTATCTGCCACCGCAGGGGCAGCCAGCGCGAGGCCCGGCAGCAGTGCCAGCGAACCCAGACCCGTTTTAAGTGTTGCTATCTTCATTTTCTCGATCCCTATCACTGTGTGCCAGGAGTTACTTACAGTGCCGCTTCGTCAGATTCGCCGGTACGAATGCGAATGACGCGCTGCAGTTCGGCAACGAAAATTTTGCCGTCGCCAATTTTGCCTGTATAGGCCGCTTTGCTAATGACATCAATGACTTCATCAAGCTGATCGTCAGCAATCGCGACATCAATTTTTACTTTTGGCAGAAAGTTAACGCTGTATTCCGCCCCGCGGTAAAGCTCGGCATGACCCTTCTGACGACCAAAGCCTTTCACTTCGGTGACAGTCAGTCCCTGAATACCCATGGAAGACAACGCTTCACGCACGTCTTCGAGTTTGAATGGTTTGATTACAACCGTAACCAGCTTCATAGATCCCCTCCAGTCAGAATTCGGTAATGGCCGCAGCTTACGCAGAAGGTATTGCAAGGGGTGTGCCAGAAATGAAAACCAGAAGGAACTGCGGTGCAAAGAGCGCTACACGGCCTTGATAAACGAACCGGTGAAAAAAAACGCACCATGCCGGTGCAGGGTGCGTTTCCGTTTTGCACCAACAGGAATGACTGTTAGCGCGTCGCCTCATTTTGGTGCATCAGGCGCTCAGCGATTCTTCCTCACGCACGCTGGCCGCCAGCTCTTCGCCTGCCAGCTGAAGCTGATACATCTGCCAGTAACGTCCCTTGGCTTCCAGCAGTTCACGGTGCGTACCCCGTTCAACGGCCTGGCCGCGATGTAGCACCAGAATGGTATCGGCATCAACGATGGTGGAAAGACGGTGGGCAATCACCACCAGCGTCGTATGGTCACGCACGGCCGACAGCGCCTGCTGAATGGCCTGCTCGGTACCGGAGTCAATACTGGCTGTCGCTTCATCCAGAATCAGAACCTGCGGCGTTTCAATCAGCACCCGCGCCAGGGCGAGGAGCTGTTTTTGCCCGACGGAGAGGTTGTTCCCCTGCTCGCCCAGCTTCGTATTGATCCCCTCACTAAACCCGCGCGCCAGATCCGCCAGCTGCACTTTTTCCAGTACCTCCCAGACCTGCTCCTGCGTGTAGTCCCGCCCCAGGGTCACGTTCGCATAGAAGGTATCGGCCAGGACGACCGGATCCTGCTGCACCATCGCGACGCCTTTACGCAACACGTTGTGGCTAAGAGACGCGAGCGGACGTCCGTCGATCCGGATTTCACCGTGCGTAACCGGGTAGTACCCCATTAACAGGCTGGCGAGGGTACTCTTACCGCTTCCCGTATGGCCCACCAGCGCCACGAAACCACGCGACGGAACATCAAGTGAGATATCCTGTAACACCAGCCGGTCTTCGCGATAGGCAAACGAGACATTATCAAAATCAATGGCACCGCTTAGCAAAGGTCGCTCATCGTTGCCGTAGGCCTGTCGCGGCCTGTCCATCAGCTCGAACACACGCTCACCGGCGACCACCGCCTGTTGCAGCATAGACTGCTGGGTGGTGAGCTCGATCAGCGGTTCGTTAAGGCGCCCCAGATAGCTAATAAAGGCGTACAGCACCCCCACTTCAATCGTACCGTTAGCGCTCAGTCCAAACAGCATCAGGAGACCGCAAAGCACCAGCGCAGAGAAAAGGCTCAGCAGCGGACGCAGCAGAAAACCGTCAAGCCGCAGCGTCTGCATGCGTGCCATATAGTGCGAGCGGCTGGCTTCGCCCATCCGTTCACCAAAGCGCGCCTGCTGGCGGAACTGCTGGATAACGCTCATGCCGTTGATGACTTCGTTGAAGCCATCGTTGATGTCGGCCAGATAGGCTCGTACACGACGCACGATTGGCGTGCTGTAGCGCTGGTAGATGACCATGACGATCAGCACCGCCGGGAAGATCGTGATCGCCACCAGCGCCATGCGCCAGTCGAGACTGAACATTGCCACCAGCATCGCACCAATCAGCGCCGCGCTGCGGAGCACCGTCGCCACCACGGTGACGTACAGATCGCGGATCACCTCGGTATCGTTGGTTACCCGGGAGATAACCTGCCCGACCGGCTGAATATCAAACTCGCTGAGCGGCTGGCGAAGCGCGGCGTCCATTACATCCGTGCGCAGCTGCTGAACGACACCGACGGCTGCGCGGTTAAACAGCAGCGACTGCGCATAGTGCAGCCCTGCAGCCGTCAGCTGTAACCCAACGTAAGCGACGCCTAAACCCGCCACCAGCCCCAGGGGCAGGTAGCTTTTGGCGACCATATTGTCGATAAAGTAACTGATGAGCAGCGGCCCGCTCACTTCTGCAATCGCCGCTATCCAGAGTAAAAGCACGGCCACGGACAGCGGTTTACGCCACGGCGAGCCGTAGGCCAGCAGACGTTTGAGCGTCGGCCACATCGTTCCGAGCTTACGCATTAGCGGCCTCCTCATTCTGTTCGGGGGCATCGTCCAGCGCCGCTTCAAGCTGTTGATAGCGATACATATCGCGATACCAGCCCGGTTGCTCAACAAGATTTTCATGCTGCCCGCGCTGGGCAATGTGCCCGTGCTGCAATACCAGAATTTCGCTGGCTTCGGTCAGCGCCGACAAACGGTGAGCGCTGATAATCACCGTGCGACCGTCACCCCACTGACGCAGGTTATGCAGGATCTGGTGCTCGGTACGGCCATCCACAGCGGAGAGCGCATCATCCAGGATCAGGATTTCGGCATTCAGCAGCAGCGCACGGGCAATCGAAATACGCTGTTTCTGCCCGCCGGACAGCATGACGCCACGCTCCCCGACTTCCGTTTCGTACCCCTGCGGCAGACGCAAAATATCATCATGCACGCTGGCTAAACGCGCCACATGCTCGATCTCCTCCTGCGTCGCCGCAGGGCATCCGAGGGCGATGTTATTCGCCACGGTGTCCGAAAATAAAAACGGCGTCTGGCTGACCACCGCCAGGCGGCCACGCCACTCATCCAGCAGCAGGTTCTTCAGGGGGATATCATGGAAACGAATATCCCCTTCGGTGACGTCAAAGTGGCGCTGGAGCAGAGAGAGGACGGTACTTTTTCCGGCCCCCGTCGGACCACAAATACCCAACATCTGGCCGGGCTGAAGCGTAAAGCTGACGTTCTCCAGTACCGGATGCGCCGTCTGCGGATAGACAAATTGACGGACGTCGACCTTCGTCACGCCGCGCCCTTCCGGGACCGCTTCGCTGCCGTCAGTCACCACCGGCGCTTCGGCCAGCATGGCGCGAATGCGGCTGTAGGCGGCGCTGCCCCGCTCCACAATGTTGAACATCCAGGCTAAAGCCAGCATCGGCCAGATCATCAGCCCGAGATACATCGCAAAACTGGTCAATTGTCCCAGGGTTAACGTCCCCTGTACCACCATCCAGCTACCGCCTCCGATAGCCAGCAGGTTGGCCATGCCAATCGCAACATAGATTGTCGGGTCAAAACGGGCGTCAATGCGCGCGACGCGCATGTTCTTCGCCCCCGTGTCTGCCGCATCGGCGGCAAACAGCGCGGACTGCCGGTCCTCCAGACCAAAGGCTTTGATCATGCGAATGCTGGTCATGCTCTCCTGGGTGCGATCGTTCAGAGACGAAAATGCCGCCTGCGCCAGTTTGAAGCGCTCGTGCAGCTGTTCGCCGTAGCGATTGATCGCCAATGCCATCAGCGGCATCGGCAGCAGCGCCAGAAGGGTCAACTGCCAGCTGATCTGCGTGGACATGACAATCAATACCGCACAGCCCATCACCAGCGAGTCCACCAGCGTTAATACCCCTTCTCCGGCGGCGAAGACCACGCGATCGACATCGTTCGTGGCACGGGCGATGAGGTCCCCGGTGCGATGGCGCAGATAAAATTCGGGATGCTGTCGGCTCAGCTGGCGGTAAAAATCTTCACGCAGCTCAACGGCCAACTGATAGGACGCACCAAACAGCAGCACGCGCCAGACGTAGCGCAGGAGATAAACAATGACGGCCGTCAGCACCAGCGTGCCGACCCACATCAACACCCGTGCGGTGGTGTAATGCTGTTCGGTGACGCCATCCACGACGTACCCCACCACTTTCGGCGGGATCAGCTGCAGAATGGCAATGATAATAAGCAGGGCCACTGCACCGAGGTAGCGTTGCCACTCCCGACGAAAGTACCAGCTTAATTGGGCAAATAATCGCACGCGGTTTGTTCCTGAAGGTTTTTTACGAAGTTATTCAATGGGTAAGGCTGTGGTGTACTTAATCTGTTCCATGGCGAAGCTTGAGGTGACGTCTGATAAGCCCGGAACGCTGTTCACCAGCCGCTTGTAGAAGTCATCATAGCGCTTCATGTCTGCCACCTGGACGCGCATCAGGTAATCGTACTCGCCGGCCATTCGCCAGAAACCGAGCACCTCGGGCATCTCAGAGACCTGAGTAACAAAGCGGCAATACCACTCGCTGCTGTGGTGCTGGGTTTTAATCAGCACAAATGCCGTCAACCCAAGCCCCAGTTTTTCGGGATCGAGCAGCGCGACGCGCCCCAGCAAAATGCCATCATCTTCGAGCTTCTTAAGGCGCTTCCAGCACGGTGTGGTGGTCAGATTAACGGCATCTGCCAGCGCCTGCAAAGAGAGGGTACAGTCACTTTGCAGCAAGGAAAGGAGCTTACGGTCAATTTTATCTAGCATACCCACCTCACAGAGAAAATTTTTCTCCCTTCATTCTATTTTAAAGGCCAGATAGCAACAATTTTTTCTGTGCTTTTCGCTATGCTGGGCACAAAATGACAAACGGATAATTACGATGAATAGCACCTGGGTTAAACATGCCATCAGCGAAATCAATGCCGACTACCAGCGCTCGGCGGATACCCACCTGATCCGCCTTTCCCTGCCGGGATTTGACGGTATTCAGCTCTATCTGAAGGATGAAAGCACCCATCCGACCGGCAGCCTGAAGCATCGCCTGGCGCGCTCACTGTTTTTATACGGTTTATGTAACGGCTGGATCAAAGAAGGCACTACCATTATTGAATCCTCGTCCGGTTCAACCGCCGTGTCCGAAGCCTATTTTGCCCGCCTGCTGGGCCTGCCATTTATCGCGGTGATGCCCTCCTGCACTGCAAAACGCAAAATCGAGCAGATCGAATTTTACGGTGGTCGCTGCCACTTCGTTGAGAGTGCCTGCGAAATCTACGCCGCCTCTGAAATGCTGGCCCGTGAGCTCAACGGCCACTATATGGACCAGTTTACCTTCGCCGAACGCGCAACGGACTGGCGCGGCAATAACAACATCGCTGACAGTATTTTCCGCCAGATGACCCACGAGCCGCACCCCGTGCCGTCGTACATTGTGATGAGCGCCGGTACCGGTGGTACCTCAGCCACCATAGGACGCTACATTCGCTGTCAGGGCTACGATACCCAACTGATGGTGGTTGACCCGCAAAACTCGGTGTTCCTCGACTACTGGCAGAGCCGCGATGCCGATCTTCGCAGCCCGTCAGGCAGTAAAATTGAAGGAATTGGCCGCCCGCGCGTGGAACCGTCATTCATCCCGGATGTAGTGGATGAAATGCTTCGCGTGCCGGATGCCGCCAGCGTGGCAACCGCACACTGGCTGGAAACCCAGCTTGGCCGCAAAGTCGGGGCATCGACAGGCACCAATATGTGGGGCGCACTGCAGCTGGCGGCACGCATGCGTGAGGAAGGGCGTACCGGCTCCATCGTCACGCTGCTGTGCGACAGCGGCGAGCGCTACCTTGAGACCTACTACAATGCAGAATGGGTACAGGCTAACATCGGCGACATCACGCCGTGGAAAGTGCAGATTGCACAGCTGCTGAAATAAAAAAAAGCCAGACCGACGTCTGGCTTGCTGGAAGGCGCTCGCTATTCGGGGGAATAAGGGAGGTTGTTGTTGTCCAGCCAATGAGTCAAAAAATGGGACACCGCTTCGTTACCGCAGTGTCCGATAACGGGCAGATGAGGAAGCTCGGCAATCAGCTGCGGCATCGCATTCCCCATAATCAAGCCGCGCCCCACGCTGCCCAGCATCTCTCGGTCATTCATGGCGTCGCCAAATGCCATACAATCCTGCAGCGTTAAGCCCAGATGGTCGCTCAGTACCGCCAGGGCGGAACCTTTGTTACAGCCCACGGGTAATACTTCCAGACAATCTACCGCCGAGAAGGTCAGATGCGCCCGGTTGCCGAGCGCCTCATTTAACTGGATGCGCAGGCGTCGCAGATCGTCGTGATCGCCACAGAAGCAGATCTTGGTCACCGCGTGGGCGGGGATCCGGCGCAGATCGATAAGCTGATATTTAAAACCGCTATAGACATGCGCATGCAGTAACTCGGGGATTTCGCTTCCGGTAAACCAGCCTTGATCGTTAAAAACGTGGACACTGGCCTGTGTGTCCCAGGTGCTGTGCAGGACGATATCCGCCACTTCCGGGTTAAGATCCTGACGGTGCAGTACCTCCCCTTCGACGGTGTGAATGCGCGTTCCGTTTCCGGTGATCAGAAAAGCATCAAGAGAAAACGCGCCCAGTAAATGGCGCATCTCCAGAACATGTCGGCCGGTGGCAAATGTCAGAGTGACATCTCGCTCGCGCAGGCGCTTCAGGGCACTCAGCGTTTTCTCTCCCAGACGGTGATCCGGCATTAACAGCGTACCGTCCATATCAAATGCAGCGAGGCGGGCCATGATGACTCCTGAAATGTGATGCGATTAGCTTGTGCATCAGTATCAGGTGAGATATACGGAAGTAATAGTGAATAGATGATAATTATTGTTCCGGGTTTCTATGCGCCAGCTTAACCGTCTTAACCAGTATCACCGTTTATGGCAGCCGTCCGAAGGTGCGACGCAGCAGGTCACTATCAGCGAGCTGGCAGCCCGCTGTTTTTGTAGCGAGCGGCATGTCCGAACGCTGCTGCGTCAGGCTCAGGAGGCGGGCTGGCTGAGCTGGCGCGCGCAGTCTGGTCGCGGCAAGCGCGGCGAACTGACGTTCCATGCCACCCCTGAGTCGCTGCGCAATATGATGATGGAAGAAGCGCTGAAGAGCGGACAGCAGCATAACGCGCTGGAGCTGGCCCAGCTTGCGCCTGACGAGCTGCGTTCGTTACTGCATCCGTTTTTGGGTGGGCAATGGCAAAACGACACGCCGACGCTGCGCATCCCCTACTATCGCTCGCTGGAACCCCTTCAGCCGGGTTTTTTACCGGGCCGGGCCGAGCAACATCTGGCAGGACAGGTGTTCTCAGGCTTGACGCGATTTAACGGTAACAGCAGTGAACCCACCGGCGATCTGGCGCATCACTGGGAGGTCTCTGCTGACGGGCTGCGCTGGCATTTCTATATTCGCTCCACGCTGCACTGGCATGACGGCGATAAAATAGAAACGGCGCAACTCCAGCGAAGCCTGACGGCGTTGTTAGCGCAGCCCATTATGCGCACGCTTTTTCAGAGCGTCTTGTCTGTCGAAACCACACATCCGCAATGTCTGACGTTTGTTTTACATCAACCGGACTACTGGCTGGCGCACAGGCTGGCAACCTACTGTAGCCGTCTGGCGCATCCCGATCGCCCGGTCGTCGGCAGTGGTCCCTTCCGGCTGACCCTCTTTGAGCCCGACCTGGTACGCCTGGAAAGCCATGAGCAGTACCACCTGAGTCATCCGCTGCTTAAGGCCATCGAGTACTGGATCACTCCCCAGCTTTTTGATTACAGGCTGGGTACCAGCTGTCGCCACCCGGTGCAAATCGCCATTGGCGAGGCCGATGAGCTCGAAAGCCTGCGGCTGGTGAGCAGCAGCACCAGCCTGGGCTTCTGTTATCTCACGCTGAAACAGAGCGCGCGGCTGAGTGAGATCCAGGCAAAGCGGCTGATTAATATCATTCATCTCTCCAGGCTTCTGCACACGCTTCCGCTCAACGAAGGGCTCATCACGCCAACTCATGAACTGCTTCCCGGCTGGACAATCCCGGAATGGCCTGATTTGACGGACATTGCCCTCCCTGAGGCGTTGACGCTGGTTTATCATCTGCCCGTTGAGCTTCACACCATGGCCAGCCAGTTGAAGGAGTACCTCGCCCTGCAGGGTTGTGAATTGACCGTCATCTTTCACGACGCGAAGACGTGGGATGGATGCCAGCAGCTTGCCGATGCAGACATCATGATGGGAGATAAGCTGATTGGCGAAGCGCCAGCGTATACGCTTGAGCAGTGGCTACGCTGTGATGCGCTTTGGCCGCATGTGTTAAGCGCACCGGCTTACGCCCATTTGCAAGCCACGCTGGATGCGGTGCAGGCCCAAGCCGAGTCCCGGGACCGACACGCGGGGCTGCAAGCCATTTTCAGCCGCTTAATGGAGAACGCGGTGTTGACGCCGCTCTTTAATTATCAGTATCAAATCAGCGCGCCGCCAGGCGTAAACGGGATACGCCTTAACACCCGCGGCTGGTTTGATTTTACCGAAGCCTGGCTGCCTGCCCCCAAATCGTGAAGAAGCTGGTCGCCGCCGTAGCCAGGCGGTAACATAACGTTTTTACCGTAACTGTTGAGATGATTTATGAAACGTGCCGTCGTCGTGTTCAGCGGAGGACAAGACTCTACTACTTGCCTGGTTCAGGCCCTTCATCAGTATGATGAAGTTCACTGTGTGACCTTCGATTATGGTCAGCGCCACCGCGCTGAAATCGACGTTGCCCGTGAACTGGCCCTCAAACTGGGGGCACGCGCGCACAAGGTGCTGGACGTTACGCTGTTAAATGAACTGGCTGTCAGTAGCCTCACCCGCGACAGCATTCCTGTACCGGATTATGAACCCGATGCCAGCGGCATTCCGAATACCTTCGTACCGGGCCGCAATATTCTGTTTCTGACCCTGACGGCGATCTACGCCTACCAGGTGAAAGCCGAAGCGGTAATCACCGGCGTATGCGAAACAGACTTCTCCGGCTACCCTGACTGCCGTGACGAATTCGTGAAAGCATTAAACCACGCCGTCAATCTGGGCATGGCGAAAGAGACGCGCTTTGAGACGCCGTTGATGTGGCTGGATAAAGCCGAAACCTGGGCCCTGGCGGACTACTGGGGCAAGCTGGATCTGGTTCGCAGTGAAACCCTCACCTGCTATAACGGCATCAAAGGCGACGGTTGCGGCCAGTGCGCGGCCTGTAATCTTCGCGCTAACGGGCTGAACCACTATCTGGCCGATAAAGTTGGCGTGATGGCCGCAATGAAGCAAAAGACCGGGCTTAAATAACGCTACTTAACCGTGCTGTCGAACAGTTTTACGCCGGCAGCACGGGTCACTTTCATTAGCGTCGTCAGCGTTGGGTTGCCGTTGTCAGATAAGGTTCGGTATAACTGTTGGCGGGACAGACCGGATTTGGCGGAGATTTCACCTATGCCACCTCGGGCTTCGATGACCTGACGGAGTGCAATGAGATAGGCAGGGATCCCCTGGTCTTCATAGATCTCCTCCAGGGCTGTTTGCAGATAAAGCTGAGCACAGGAGGGATCCTCCCGCAGCATTTTCACAACAGCATCATGGTGACTAACAGAACTTGAATATTTTCGTTCAGCGGCACTCATCTGATTATCCTTTTGATTGATGATCGTTCCAGAAGTCTATCGCCAGTTGAATATCTGCTTTCTGGCTCTTTTTGTCACCACCCACAAGTAACAATAAAACCTGCCGATTTTCTACCGCAAAATAGATCCTGTAGCCGGGACCACTGTCGATGCGCATCTCCCAGATACCTTCCCTGAGATATCTGTAATCGCCAAAATTACGTTTTATCGCACGGTTAACCCGTACAAGGATCCGGAAAACAACATCCGGATCCTTTCGCTTCATCTTCGCTACCCACTCCTCAAATGGCACTTTTCCGTCACGGGTACGGTAGCGTTCAATAACGTAGTCCCTGTCCATGATTCTATCCCTGGAAAAACGTTTTGTCTTTTATAAAAGACAAAATTTCTAAACGATCATCAACTCCAGCTTCTCCCGCAATGCCCCTTCCAGCGGCAGAGCCTTCTGAGTTTTCAGATCGATACAGACAAAGGTGATCAGTGCATCAGCCACCACCTGCCCTTCAGGATCAAGCGTCACCACCTGGCTTAATACACCACTCTTGCCGTTGAGCTGTTGCACCTGACTGGTCACCGTGAGTACATCACCCAGCACGGCCGGGCGGCGGTAGTTGATGTTGATATTGACGACCACGAACGCGATGTTATGCGCGGTCAACCACTGAAAGCTTTCGCTGTTTTCCAGCCCATCCCAGCGCGCTTCTTCAAGGAACTCAAGATAGCGGGCGTTGTTAACGTGCTGGTAAACATCAAGGTGGTAACCACGTACTTTGATTTTTGTCTGCATAGCGCAATAGCCTTTACTGTTGTTATAGGATCAGAGGTCATAACTGGTATGACCTCTTTATCCTGGCAAATTATCGCCGCAGTGCAAGTAATTGTGAGATTACAACGTCAGGTGTGAGAGGTTACGCTCCACCAGCGCGCTGCCCATGCCCGGCACCTGTTTGAGGTCGTCGACAGTTTTGAAAGGACCATACTCTTCGCGGTAGCTGACGATGGCCTGTGCTTTTTTCAGGCCGACACCGTTCATTGCGCGGGCGAGATCTTCCGCAGAGGCCGAATTGATACTGACCCGCGAACCGTCATCATCCGCCGTTTTGCCGGCATCAGCCGCTTTGGATTGCCCTTGCACTGACGCTGAGGCGTCAGACTTGCTCTGTACCGTCTGTGCTTTGGCTGCGGGCGTCGCGGCCAGCGCACTCGTGGTCATCCCGGTGGTGGCAATAGCCAGCGCAATTAACAGTGATTTGATTCCACATTTCATGCTGTTTTCTCCTTGTTTGTTGACAGCCACGTCACGATAGCCGCCCGGAAAAACAGCTACAAACGGCAGATTGCAGAAATGGAAAAGGCCGCGAAAGCGGCCTTTAGTTTTTGCAGAGCGTTACGAAAATCTGCGAGCAGAGACGTAATTATTGCTGCTGAGTCATCACATCGCCCAGCTTGATTTTGGCATCTTTACGCAGGTTGCTCATCATGGCTTCGAAAGCAATCTGAGCATTGTTCTGGGTAATGCCCTGAACCATCGCCTTCTTCTGCGCTTCTGGCAGGGTACCGGCTTTTACTTCGTCCAGCGCCAGCAGAACAACGTTACCCTGCATATCGGTGGTGGTGCCGAAGCTTGGTTTGTCCTTCGCAGGCAGAGTCAGGCCAAACGCAGCCTGGCTGATGGGGTCCTGACCGGTACGGCTCAGCGTTTTCGCTTCACCGAAGCTCAGGCCTGCTGCTTTCAGCGCATCGTCTTTGCCCGCTTTCAGATCAGCCAGAATCTTCTCAGCATCCAGTTTCGCCTGCTGTTCCGCTTTGTTGTGCTTAACCTGAGCGGCAACCTGATCCTTCACTTCTGCCAGCGGTTTGACCGCTTCCGGCTTGTGCTCGCTGACGCGCAGCACGAACGCACGGTCACCGTCGACGGTAATGATGTCAGAGTTGCTGCCTGGCGTGCCGTTCTCGCCCACCAGACCACCGTTAAAGATGGCGTCTGAAACCGGTTTAAAGTTCAGCTCTTCCGGCAGGTTGTCACGACCAAACCAGCCCGTCTCAACCGCTTTCACCCCAGCAGCCTGCTCTGCACCCGCCAGCGATTCGTTGTCGTTGCTGGCGGCATCGCTCACCTTCTGTTGAAGTGCGTAGTAGGCATCCAGCGCTTTTTCCTGTTTCACTTTCGCCGCGATATCATCACGAACGTCAGCCAGCGGCTTGGTTTTCGCCGCGGTGATGTCGTCCAGACGCGCGACCAGGAAACCAACGGAAGACTTAATGACACCAGAAAGCTGGCCTTTCTCTTTCAGACCCGCATTTTTCAGTTCGTCCGGCGTGGTTGCGTCTTCCAGCCAGCCCATATCACCGCCATTTTTGGCAGAGATAATATCGGTGGATTTTGCTTTCGCGAGGGTGGCGAAATCAGCCCCTTTATTCAGCTCATCCAGTACCGCTTTGGCGTCAGCCTCAGTTTTAGTCTGAATCACGCTGTAGCGGTTACGCTGCGGCTGAGTGAACTGATCCTGATGCTGATCGTAGTAAGACTGAATTTCTGTATCAGACGCCGTTTCCTGCAGCCCGGCAGCATCCAGCTTGATGTAGCTCACGCGGAACTGCTCTGGAGAAACGAAGGTATTTTTGTTCTGCTCGTACCAGGCGTTCAGTTCCGCGTCGCTGACCTGCTGTTTGGCCGCCAGGGCGTTAACATCAATGGTCGCTTCACGGACAACGCGCTGCTGCGCCACCAGCGCGGCCAGCTCTTCCGTCTCACCTTTGAGCATGAAATCGGTGCCCACAACGGCATTGATAAGCTGCTGAGTTGTCAGTTGGTTACGCAACGCCTGAGCGTATTGGTCAGCCGTCATACCCATCTGGTTGACGATGCTATTGTAACGTGCGTTGTCGAATTTACCGTTTGACTGGAATGCCTGAGTGGCGAAGATCGCTTTTTTCACCTGCTCATCGCTGATGCCAAGACCCAGCTTTTTGGCATACTGATCCAGTAACGCTTCGTCGATAAGACGGTTCAGCGTCTGTTGGCGCAGGGTCTTCATATACCCTTCATTCGCCGCCAGTTCAGAGAATTGGTCGCCCAGCTGTTGCTGCATACGGTTACGTTCACCGGCAAAAGCATTCTCGAACTGACCACGGCTAATCTCCTGGCCATTCACTTTTGCGGCATAGTTCGCGCCACCGCCAATAAGGTAACTGCTCACGCCGGTCAATATGAACGACACGATAATGATACCGAAAATAATCTTGAGCACGAGACTGTTAGCAGCCGTGCGTAAGCTGTCCATCATGGTGTAACAACACTCCGCTGTAGGTGACTGGTTACCTGACGCTGACGGAAAATCCTGCCCGTCGCGCGTAAAGGCGTATTGTGACAAGAAAACGGGGCGATTGTCAGCCCACAACTCGCATAAACTCGCACAAATCAGGTCTGGACAAACAAAAAAGGCACATCAAATGATGCGCCCTTGTACTTTCCGGCTTCCCTGAAACGGGAAAGCAATCAATTTACTGCGTCTTTCAGCGCTTTACCTGCACGGAAACCCGGCACTTTAGCAGCAGCAATGGTGATCTCTTTACCGGTCTGAGGGTTGCGGCCAGTACGGGCAGCACGCTCTTTAACAGCAAAAGTACCGAAGCCTACCAGTGCAACGTCGTCTCCAGCCTGCAGAGATTCAGTAACAGAAGCAATTAATGCATCTAACGCACGTCCAGCTGCAGCTTTAGAAATATCAGCACCAGCAGCAATTTTGTCAATCAGTTGAGATTTATTCACTGTTCTCTTCCTCTCTTTATAATTTATATCGCGCCTGAGTCCTTCACAACGCGACCGCGCAGCAGTTATATCAGGCCTGCCATGACCTTACAACACCCGTTGTTGATGGCTGACCTAATCAGCAATCTAAATTAGCTATACAAAAAAAGGCTGGCAAGTGCGAAATGCCTTACCAGCCTTGTTTTTATTGACGCTCTTTGCGCGAGGTCACTATTTTGCGGTTACAACCTGCATTCCGGACGGCTCATTCTGCAATGCGAGAGTAAGAACTTCCTCAATTCGCTTAACAGGATGAATCTGCAGATCGGCAATTACGTTGTCCGGAATCTCTTCCAGATCGCGTTTATTCTCGTAAGGAATCAATACGGTTTTGATCCCACCACGGTGTGCCGCCAGCAGTTTTTCTTTTAACCCGCCGATAGGCAGAACCTGACCACGCAGGGTGATTTCACCGGTCATTGCCACATCAGCGCGTACCGGGTTGCCTGTCAGACAGGAGACCAGCGCCGTACACATGGCAATACCCGCGCTTGGACCATCTTTCGGCGTCGCCCCTTCCGGGACGTGAACGTGGATGTCGCGTTTTTCGTAGAAATCCGGGTTAATACCCAGTTTTTCCGCGCGCGCGCGCACCACGGTCAGCGCCGCCTGAATGGACTCCTGCATCACTTCACCCAGCGAGCCGGTGTAGGTCAGCTTGCCTTTACCCGGCACACAGGCGGTTTCGATGGTCAGCAGATCGCCGCCCACTTCCGTCCATGCCAGACCGGTCACCTGGCCTACGCGGTTTTCGTTATCCGCACGACCATAGTCAAAGCGCTGAACGCCCAGGTAGGCATGCAGATTGTCGCCGTTGATCACAATGTGTTTCAGGCTCTTATCCAGCAGCAGCTGTTTCACCGCCTTGCGGCACAGTTTAGAGATTTCTCGCTCAAGGCTACGCACGCCCGCTTCACGGGTGTAATAGCGAATGATGCCGATAATCGCGCTGTCCTCGACGGTCAGTTCGTTGGCTTTCAGTGCGTTACGCTCAATCTGTTTCGGCAGCAGGTGCTGTTTCGCGATATTCAGCTTCTCGTCTTCGGTGTAACCGGAGAGGCGGATCACTTCCATACGGTCCAGCAGCGGGGCCGGTATGTTCATGGAGTTGGAGGTTGCCACGAACATCACATCGCTCAGGTCGTAGTCCACTTCCAGGTAGTGATCGCTGAACGCCACGTTCTGTTCAGGATCAAGCACTTCCAGCAGCGCAGAGGCCGGATCGCCACGCATGTCCGAAGACATTTTGTCGATCTCATCAAGCAGGAACAGCGGGTTTTTAACGCCCACTTTCGCCATCTTCTGGATCAGTTTACCCGGCATAGAACCGATGTAGGTACGACGGTGACCGCGGATTTCCGCTTCATCGCGTACGCCACCCAGCGCCATACGGATATACTTACGTCCGGTCGCTTTGGCGATGGACTGTCCCAGAGAGGTTTTACCCACCCCCGGCGGTCCTACCAGACACAGAATTGGCCCTTTGATTTTGTTTACACGGCTTTGTACCGCGAGGTACTCAAGAATGCGGTCTTTCACGCGTTCCAGGCCGTAGTGGTCGGTATCCAGGATCTCCTGCGCCTGACGCAGGTCTTTTTTGACCTTGCTGCGGGCGTTCCACGGAACCTGCACCATCCACTCAATGTAGCCGCGTACGACGGTTGCTTCAGCCGACATTGGAGACATCATTTTCAGCTTCTGCAGTTCTGCTTCGGCTTTCTCTTTCGCCTCTTTCGGCATCTTCGCCGCGTCGATTTTACGCTTCAGCGCTTCGTTTTCGTCCGGCGCGTCGTCCATCTCGCCGAGCTCTTTCTGAATCGCTTTCATTTGCTCATTCAGATAGTACTCACGCTGAGATTTCTCCATCTGCTTTTTGACGCGGTTGCGAATACGTTTCTCAACCTGCAGCAGATCGATTTCAGACTCCATCATCGCCATCAGGTATTCCAGACGTTCGTTAACGTCGGACATTTCCAGCACGGACTGTTTGTCAGCCAGCTTCAGCGGCATGTGTGCTGCGATGGTGTCCGCCAGACGCGCAGGATCGTCGATGCTGTTCAGCGACGTCAGCACTTCTGGTGGGATTTTTTTATTCAGCTTGATATAGCCTTCAAACTGGCTAATTGCGGTGCGCACCAGCACTTCCTGCTCGCGCTCATCAAGCTCAGGCGAATCAAGGTACTCTGCCTTGGCAGAGAAGTGTTCGCCGTCATCTGACAGAGTGGTAATACGCGCACGCTGCAGCCCTTCGACCAGCACCTTCACGGTGCCGTCAGGCAGCTTCAGCATCTGCAAAATAGAGGCCACGGTCCCGACGGTGAAAAGATCGTTTACACCCGGCTCATCCGTCGATGCTTCTTTCTGTGCCACCAGCATGATTTTTTTATCATGATCCATGGCGGCTTCGAGGCAACGGATAGATTTTTCCCGCCCTACAAACAAGGGTATGACCATGTGCGGATAAACCACCACATCGCGCAACGGCAATACGGGGATTTCAATGCGTTCAGAACGCTCAGGATTCATAGAGCTCTCTCTTAGTTTAGTGTCCGCCAGGTAAGCTGGTCATGTCACTGTACTTCACATAACCATTAACATGTATCCAGTATATGGGGATGTTTCCCACACATTCAACGCTATGAATACGGAAAAAGTAAAGGGGAGATAAAATCCCCCCTTTTTAATTAACTGCTTGTATGATTTGGTGAATTATTCGCCAGATGCCTGCTGGGCTTCCGGTTTACCGTAAATCAGCAGCGGCTTGGTTTGGCCGCTGATTACGGACTCGTCGATAACCACTTTCTCAACATCTTCCATCGACGGCAGATCGTACATGGTGTCGAGCAGCGCCGCTTCAACGATTGAACGCAGACCACGCGCACCGGTTTTACGGATCATCGCTTTCTTAGCAATCGCATCAAGCGCTTCGTCACGGAATTCCAGGTCAACCCCTTCCAGATTGAACAGCGCCTGGTACTGCTTGGTCAGCGCATTTTTCGGCTCTTTCAGGATCTGAATCAGCGCCTCTTCACTCAGCTCATTCAGCGTTGCCACAACGGGCAAACGGCCAATGAACTCAGGAATCAGACCGAATTTGATCAGATCTTCAGGTTCAACCTGCGAAAGCAGTTCACCTTCGTTCGGTTTTTCGGACGAGGCTTTTACCGTCGCGCCGAAACCAATGCCGGAGCCGGTTTCAACACGGTGGGAAATGACTTTATCCAGACCGGCAAACGCACCGCCACAGATGAACAGGATCTTGGAGGTATCAACCTGCAGGAACTCCTGCTGAGGATGCTTACGCCCCCCCTGCGGTGGAACGGCGGCAACCGTACCTTCGATCAGCTTCAGCAGCGCCTGCTGCACGCCTTCACCCGATACGTCACGGGTGATGGACGGGTTGTCTGATTTACGGGAGATCTTGTCGATCTCATCAATATAAACAATGCCGCGCTGTGCTTTCTGTACGTCGTAATCGCACTTCTGCAGCAGTTTCTGAATGATGTTCTCAACGTCTTCACCCACATAACCGGCTTCGGTCAGGGTGGTGGCATCGGCCATGGTAAACGGAACATCCAGCAGGCGCGCCAGGGTTTCCGCCAGCAACGTTTTACCGGAACCCGTCGGTCCGATCAGCAGGATGTTACTTTTACCCAGTTCTACGCCATTACTGGTGTCGCCGTTACGCAGACGTTTGTAGTGGTTATATACCGCTACCGCCAGCACTTTCTTCGCCTGCTCTTGTCCGATGACATAGTCGTCAAGGTGATGACGAATTTCATGCGGCGTTGGCAATGCGCTACGCTCACGGTGCGGCGCAACTTCTTTAATCTCTTCGCGAATGATGTCGTTACATAAATCAACACATTCGTCGCAGATATACACGGACGGCCCGGCAATCAGTTTACGCACTTCATGCTGGCTTTTGCCGCAAAAAGAGCAGTACAGCAGTTTGCCCGAACCATCTTTGCGTTTATCTGTCATGAGTCCAAACCTCTTTTTAAGTTCTTTGTGCCGCACATGACGACGCAAATGCCATTCTAAGACGCGTACTGCTTAAAGCAGCGTGCCGCCCTACCTTAGTATAGCGGCACACTCGCGTCGCGGGCATCAATTACGATGGGTCAATACGGAGTCGACTAAGCCGTACTCAACTGCCTCTGGAGCAGAGAGGAAGCGATCGCGCTCGGTATCGCGCTCGATCTGCTCGAGAGATTGACCTGTATGCTGCGCCATAAGTTCATTCATGCGCGCTTTTACTTTCAGAATTTCGCGGGCGTGGATTTCGATATCCGTCGCCTGCCCCTGGTAACCACCCAGCGGCTGGTGAATCATCACACGGGAGTTAGGCAGGCAGAAACGCTTACCTTTCGCCCCTGCGGTTAACAGGAAGGCACCCATGGATGCAGCCTGACCCATACAGATCGTGCTGACATCTGGCTTGATGAATTGCATGGTGTCATAAATGGACATACCCGCCGTAATCACACCGCCTGGCGAGTTGATGTACAGGTAAATGTCTTTTTCCGGGTTTTCCGCTTCCAGGAACAGCATCTGCGCTACGATCAGGTTAGCCATATGGTCTTCTACCTGGCCGGTCAGAAAGATAACGCGTTCCTTGAGCAGACGGGAATAGATATCGAAAGAACGCTCACCACGTGAGGTCTGTTCAATAACCATTGGCACCAGCGCCATATGGGGTGCAAAGTTATCTCGTTCGCCACTGTATGACATTTCCGTCTCCTGGTTCAAAATTGAAAACACCTGCTGTACTGATTGTAACCTTATGGACGGATTATCAGCCAGTCTCAATCATCGTGATTACATACTTATGGGGTTCGCCACGCCCTATTTCAAGCATAACAACCTTTTGTTGTAACGCTAACACTGAAAGGGCGTTTTAGCACCCTTCCAGGACTAAAGCTGCGATAAAAAAAACCCGTCGCCGGAGGGCAACGGGTTTTTTGGTCAAACTTTAAACCGTTAGGGCGTTATTACGCCTGCTGGTTCATCAGTTCGTTGAAAGAGGTCGCTTTTTCGGTCACTTTCGCTTTCGCCAGAACCGCTTCAACAGCCTGCTCTTCCAGTGCGACGTTGCGCATGTTGTCCATCAGCTCTTTGTTCTTACCGTAGAACTCGATCACTTCTGATGGATCTTCGTATGCGGAAGCCATCTCTTCGATCAGGCCTTTCACGCGCTCTTCGTCAGCTTTCAGCTCGTGGGTACGAATCACTTCGCCCAGCAGCAGGCCAACAACAACGCGACGTTTCGCTTGCTCTTCAAACAGCTCGCGTGGCAGTTCCATCGCTTGCTGCTGGTTGCCACCGAAACGCTGTGCAGCCTGACGGCGCAGCACATCGATTTCGCTGTCGATCAGGGCTGCAGGAACGTCGATGTCGTTCGCTTTCACCAGACCTTCAATCGCCTGAGATTTCACACGGTTACGCACAGCACCGTTCAGCTCGCGCTCCATGTTTTTACGCACTTCGGTACGCAGGCCAGCAACTGAACCATCTTCCACGCCGAAACGCTTGATGAATTCTTCAGTCAGTTCTGGCAGTTCGCGCTCTTCCACTTTCTTCAGGTTGATCACGAACTTCGCTGCTTTACCTTTCAGGTTTTCAGCGTGGTATTCTTCAGGGAAGGTCACGTCGATAGTGAACTCTTCGCCAGCCTTGTGGCCTTTGATACCGTCTTCGAAGCCTGGGATCATACGACCCTGGCCCATTGCCAGTACGAAGTCAGACGCTTTGCCGCCTTCGAACTCTTCGCCGTCTACAGAACCGGTGAAGTCGATGGTCACACGGTCTTCCGCGTCAACAGCGCCTTCTTTCTCTTTCCAGTTCGCCTGCTGCTTGCGCAGGGTGTCCAGCATGCCGTCAACATCTTCGTCAGTCACGGAGACAATCGGTTTTTCAACTTCGATAGATTCCAGACCTTTCAGCTCAACTTCCGGGTACACTTCGAACTCGACGGAGTAAGTGAAGTCTTCGCCCAGTTTGTATTCGCCTGGAACGTAGTTTGGCGCGCCGGCCGGATTGATTTTTTCTTTGATGATCGCATCAATAAAGTTGCGGCTCATCAGTTCACCCAGCACATCCTGACGCACAGAGGCGCCATAACGCTGAGCAACAACATTCATTGGAACTTTGCCCTTACGGAAGCCGTCAATACGTACTTTTTTTGCTACGTTGACCAGCTCGCTTTTCACAGCAGTTTCGATGCTGTCAGCAGCGATAGTAATCGTTACACGGCGGCCAAGGCCTTGAGTGGTTTCAACTGAAACTTGCATCTTGTTACCTCAAAAAAATCACAGTGCTCGGTCAACTCTGAATCTGTCTGTTATACCGGGATGCTCTCTTAGTGCAGATTCACATTCCCTGTCGCCAGAATCATCCCGAAGACATTCAATAAGACGCGGCATTATAGCGGCATCACTTAGGTGAGTCGAGAACGGTTGGGGCATGTTGCTGCGGCTTTTTTCACACTTTAAGGCTATTTTTAGCCTTAAAATCGCTCCATCCGCTCAAAACTCAGACAAAACAAAACGGCCCGGAGGCCGTTTTGAGGAAATCTGTAAGCAACATACTGGAAAAGCTCCAGCCGTTGCAAATCCGATTTATCAGGCGATGGTGCCTGCACCGCGACACGGCGGTGATGCGAAAACCGTATCCTGCAAGCCTTCCCATTCCTTAATGGTGTAGGTATGCAGTGCCAGCGCATGCACGGTGGTGGAGAGTTCTTCCGTCAAGGTGCTGTAGATCAAGCGGTGTCGGTTCAGGAAACGTTCTCCCGTGAAGCGATCGCTAACCAGAACCACTTTAAAGTGGCTTTCAGAACCTGCCGGCACGTTATGACGATAGCTCTCGTCGACGACTTCGAGGAACACAGGGTTGAACGCTGCCCTTAATTTATCTTCTATCTGCTCACGTATCATCATGAAATTACTCCTCCGACAACGCCAGGATGTCACCCATCCCTTTAAATGTTAGCCGCTTTTACCGTTTCCATTACACCTTGACAACAAATATTTAGCTTTCGTCTGATTTTCTCATTCAAACGAATGAAGTTCACTGCGAGACTCATACCTTTCATCATTCGCGAGAGGGGAAATTGGGTATGCTGGTCAGTTTTCGGACAAGGCGATGAATTTACATGCGTTGACCACTTCCCCTCGCCGTTGGCGATGTTATGATGACGGCAATTTTTCTCTTTATATGCTTACGATTCGTTGAGAACCCGAAAATGTTAAAAAAACTCTTCTTTCCGTTGGTAGCCCTTTTTATGCTGGCAGGCTGTGCAACCCCGCCTACCACCATTGATGTCTCACCAAAAATTACGCTGCCTCAACAGGATCCAAGCCTGATGGGCGTCACCGTGAGCATTAACGGTGCCGATCAGCGTCAGGACCAGGCTCTGGCAAAAGTGACCCGCGATAACCAGCAGGTAACCCTGACCGCGTCCCGCGACCTGCGTTTCCTGCTGCAGGAAGTGCTCGAGAAGCAAATGACCGCTCGTGGCTATATGATTGGCCCAAGCGGTGCGGTTGATCTGCAGATCATCGTTAACAACCTGTACGCAGACGTGTCTCAGGGCAACGTGCGTTACAACATCGCGACCAAAGCGGATATCGCCATCATTGCTACCGCGAAAAACGGTAATAAGATGACCAAAAACTACCGTGCGAGCTACTCTGTCGAAGGCGCGTTCCAGGCATCGAATAAAAATATTGCTGATGCGGTTAACAGCGTGCTGACGGATACCATTTCCGACATGGCGCAGGACACCAGCATCCACGACTTCATCAAGCAGAACGCACGTTAATCCTGCCGACTGACCCGGTGCTTCACCGGGTCAGTTCATAAGAACATGTCCAGCCATTACTTACGCATTTTCCAGCAACCGAAATCAGCGATTCTGCTGATCCTCGGCTTTGCCTCGGGTTTACCTCTCGCGCTCACCTCCGGCACGCTTCAGGCGTGGATGACGGTCGAAAATATTGACCTTAAAACCATCGGTTTCTTCTCGCTTGTCGGTCAGGCCTATGTCTTTAAGTTCCTGTGGTCTCCGGTCATGGATCGCTACACGCCACCTTTCCTGGGACGTCGTCGCGGCTGGTTAGTGATGACGCAAGTCTTGCTGCTGCTGGCCATTGCGGCGATGGGTTTTCTTGAGCCGACCACACAGCTTCGCTGGATGGCCGCACTTGCGGTCGTGATTGCCTTCTGTTCCGCTTCCCAGGATATTGTCTTTGACGCCTGGAAGACGGACGTTTTGCCTGCGGAAGAGCGCGGCGCCGGTGCCGCGATCAGCGTGCTGGGCTATCGCCTCGGGATGCTGGTCTCCGGGGGACTGGCACTGTGGCTGGCTGACCGTTACCTCGGCTGGCAGGGTATGTACTGGCTGATGGCCGCCCTGCTTATCCCGTGCATTATCGCGACGATCTTTGCTCCCGAACCGAGCGATGTCATTCCGGTCCCCCGCTCGCTGGAGCAGGCCGTGGCCGAACCGCTGCGCGACTTTTTTGGTCGCAACAATGCCTGGCTGATCCTGCTGCTCATCGTCCTTTATAAGCTGGGGGATGCGTTCGCCATGAGCCTGACCACCACCTTCCTGATACGCGGTGTCGGTTTTGATGCCGGTGAAGTGGGTGTGGTAAACAAAACGCTGGGACTGTTTGCGACGATTGTGGGCGCGCTGTATGGCGGCGTGCTGATGCAGCGCCTGACCCTGTTTCGCGCACTGCTGATTTTCGGCATCCTTCAGGGAGCCTCTAACGCGGGCTACTGGCTGCTGTCGATTACCGATAAACATATGATCAGCATGGCCGCGGCGGTATTCTTCGAGAACCTCTGCGGCGGCATGGGCACCGCGGCATTTGTTGCCCTGTTGATGACGCTTTGCAATAAATCATTTTCCGCTACGCAGTTTGCGTTGCTCTCGGCGCTCTCTGCCGTGGGTCGCGTGTACGTTGGACCGATTGCGGGCTGGTTCGTGGAAGCCCACGGCTGGCCAACGTTTTATCTCTTCTCTGTCGTGGCTGCCGTGCCGGGAATTTTATTGCTGCTGGTCTGCCGTCAGACGCTGGAATATACGCAGCGGACCGAACACTTTATGCCGCGCACCGAATATCATACCGCCTACCGTTTTGCGTTACGTCTGTTAATGGTGGGCTGCGTTGCTCTGGCACTCTGGCTTGTGGTGCTGATTATTAACGCCAGCACGTCACTGGCACTCCCGTTCGAAGCTCTTCTTCTGGACGCGGGCGCCCTGCTGGCTATTGCCGGGATCCTGACCGGGGGTCTGCTCGATTTCATGGCGTTGCGTAAAACGCAGATGACCTGAAGAAAAATGCGAAAGGTTATTTCCCGTTGTAATCACTAACCGAAATTATAACGGCGAAATAGCCAGCGCCCCCCCAAAAAAATATTTGTTGTTTTGTGCGGGATAGGATTTGGAAATTATTGGCTCCAGTTCCAAAACGCTATTTTTCATTAAACGATTCAGCATCCGATAGTTTGATTTTTCGTTTTTTAGATGTCTTTTTATTGATAATTAATTGTTAATTTTTTGTTTATTTTTAACAATGGTTATACCAATTGTCCCTTTTAGGGTATGCTTGGGGGTCCTTTCGTTATAAAGCCCACGCCATGCGGCTTCTGTCATAAAAACCGACATAATTTGCAACACTTGTGACACGTGCGGCAGAACCCGGTAACACCTTCCTGACACAGGCCTAATGATGTTTACAGTAATGTAACCTTCCCGTAAAATGCCCCCACACTTTAAACGCCACCAGACTCCGTGGAATTGAGGTCGTTAAATGAGACTCGGGAAATACAATAAAAGTTTGGGATGGTTGTCATTATTCGCGGGCACTGTATTACTCAGTGGCTGCGATTCTGCACTACTAGACCCCAAAGGACAGATTGGACTGGAACAACGTTCACTGATACTGACGGCTTTTGGCCTGATGTTGATTGTGGTTATTCCTGCCATTTTGATGGCTGTTGGTTTCGCCTGGAAGTATCGTGCGAGCAATAAAGATGCGAAGTATAGCCCTAACTGGTCACACTCCAATAAAGTGGAAGCTGTGGTCTGGACGGTACCTATTCTGATCATCCTGTTCCTTGCCGTACTGACCTGGAAAACCACTCACGCACTTGAGCCAAGCAAACCACTGGTTCACGATGAGAAACCTATTACCATTGAAGTGGTCTCCATGGACTGGAAATGGTTCTTCATCTATCCAGAGCAGGGTATTGCTACCGTGAATGAAATCGCCTTCCCGGCGAACACTCCGGTTCAGTTCAAAGTGACCTCCAACTCCGTAATGAACTCCTTCTTCATCCCACGTCTGGGTAGCCAGATCTACGCGATGGCCGGTATGCAGACTAACCTGCATCTGATCGCGAATGAAGCAGGCACCTATGATGGTATCTCCGCCAGCTATAGCGGCCCGGGCTTCTCAGGTATGAAGTTCAAAGCTATTGCAACGCCAGACCGTGCCGCTTTCGACCAGTGGGTTGAAAAAGCGAAGCAGTCTCCAAACACCATGTCTGACATGGCGGCGTTCGAAAAAGTGGCTGCACCTAGCGAATACAACAAGGTGGAGTACTTCTCTAATGTGAAACCTGATTTGTTCAAAGATGTCATTGGCAAATTTATGGATCACGGCAAGAGCATGGACATGACCCAGCCTGAAGGCGAGCACAGCGCGCATGAAGGTATGGAAGGCATGGACATGAGCCACGCGGAAACCGCTCACTAAGGGGCCGAGGAAGAAAATGTTCGGAAAATTGACACTGGATGCAGTGCCCTACCATGAACCGATTATCGTGGTTACGGTGGCTGCAATTATCATTGGTGGCGCGGCCTTACTGGCCCTGATCACTTACTTCGGTAAGTGGAGCTACCTGTGGAACGAGTGGCTGACTTCGGTTGACCACAAAAAACTCGGTATCATGTACTGCATCGTCGGTATCGTCATGTTAATTCGTGGCTTTGCGGATGCGATCATGATGCGTAGCCAGCAGGCACTCGCTTCTGCGGGTGAAGCCGGCTTCCTGCCGCCGCACCACTACGATCAGATCTTTACCGCCCACGGCGTTATCATGATCTTCTTCGTAGCGATGCCGCTGGTTATCGGTCTGATGAACGTGGTCGTTCCGCTGCAAATCGGCGCGCGCGACGTGGCGTTCCCGTTCCTGAACAACCTGAGCTTCTGGTTCACGGTTGTCGGCGTTATCCTGGTTAACCTGTCACTGGGTGTGGGCGAATTCGCGCAGACCGGCTGGCTGGCATACCCGCCGCTATCAGGAATTGAGTACAGTCCGGGCGTTGGCGTTGACTACTGGATCTGGGCGCTTCAGCTCTCCGGTGTCGGTACCACCCTGACCGGCATCAACTTCTTCGTGACCATTATCAAGATGCGTGCCCCTGGCATGACCATGTTCAAGATGCCGGTATTTACCTGGGCATCTCTGTGCGCCAACATCCTGATTATTGCCTCTTTCCCAATTCTGACCGTCACCATCGCGCTGCTGACCCTGGACCGCTACCTGGGCACCCATTTCTTCACGAATGATATGGGTGGCAACATGATGATGTACATCAACCTGATTTGGGCCTGGGGTCACCCGGAAGTGTACATCCTGGTTCTGCCTGTCTTCGGTGTGTTCTCCGAAATCGCAGCAACCTTCTCGCGTAAACGTCTGTTTGGTTACACCTCTCTGGTGTGGGCAACCGTGTGTATTACCGTTCTGTCGTTCATCGTTTGGCTGCACCACTTCTTCACCATGGGTGCGGGCGCGAACGTAAACGCCTTCTTCGGTATCACCACCATGATTATCGCCATCCCGACCGGGGTGAAGATCTTCAACTGGCTGTTCACCATGTACCAGGGCCGTATCGTGTTCCACTCAGCGATGCTGTGGACCATCGGCTTCATCGTGACCTTCTCCGTAGGTGGGATGACCGGTGTACTGCTGGCGGTACCAGGTGCTGACTTCGTTCTGCACAACAGTCTGTTCCTGATTGCGCACTTCCATAACGTTATCATCGGTGGCGTGGTCTTCGGCTGCTTCGCTGGCGTAACCTACTGGTGGCCAAAAGCGTTCGGCTTCACGCTGAACGAGAAATGGGGTAAACGCGCGTTCTGGTTCTGGATCATCGGCTTCTTCGTGGCATTTATGCCGCTGTACGTGCTGGGCTTCATGGGTATGACCCGTCGTCTGAGCCAGCAGATCGATCCGCAGTTCCACCCAATGCTGATGGTTGCTGCGGGCGGTGCGGTGCTGATTGCCTGCGGTATCGCGTCTCAGCTGATTCAGTTCTACGTGTCTATTCGCGACCGCGATCAGAACCGTGACCTGACCGGTGACCCATGGGGTGGCCGTACGCTGGAGTGGGCGACCTCTTCTCCACCGCCTTTCTATAACTTTGCCATCGTGCCGCAGGTTCATGAACGCGACGCATTCTGGGAAATGAAAGAAAAAGGTGAAGCGTACAAGCAACCTGCTCATTACGAAGAGATCCATATGCCGAAAAACAGCGGTGCGGGCATTGTCATTGCCGCCTTCGCTACGGTATTTGGTTTCGCAATGATCTGGCACATCTGGTGGATGGCGATTGTTGGCTTCGCTGGCATCGTAATCAGCTGGATTGTGAAGAGCTTTGACGAGGACGTGGACTACTACGTACCAGTCCGTGAAGTTGAAAAGCTGGAAAATCAGCATTTCGACGAGATTTCTAAAGCGGGGCTGAAAAATGGCAACTGATACTCTGGCGCACTCAACTGCCCACGCGCATGAACATGCGCACCACGATACAGGACCGACCAAAGTCTTCGGTTTCTGGATCTACCTGATGAGCGACTGCATTCTGTTCTGCTGTCTGTTCGCGACCTATGCCGTTCTGGTGAACGGCACAGCGGGCGGCCCGACCGGCAAGGACATCTTTGAACTGCCGTTCGTTCTGGTTGAAACCGCACTGCTGTTATTCAGCTCTATCACCTACGGCATGGCGGCTATCGCCATGTACAAAAACAACAAGAGCCAGGTTGTCTCCTGGCTGGCGTTGACCTGGCTGTTTGGTGCTGGATTTATCGGGATGGAAATCTATGAATTCCATCACCTGATTATGGAAGGCTTTGGTCCGGATCGCAGTGGCTTCCTGTCCGCGTTCTTCGCGCTGGTCGGTACCCACGGTCTGCACGTGACCTCGGGTCTGATCTGGATGGCAGTACTGATGTTCCAGATCTCCCGTCGCGGCCTGACCAGCACTAACCGTACCCGTATCCTGTGCCTGAGCCTGTTCTGGCACTTCCTGGACGTGGTGTGGATCTGTGTGTTCTCTGTTGTCTATCTGATGGGGGCGATGTAATGAGTCATTCTAACGATCATGGCGCTTCCCATGGCAGCGTAAAAACCTACATGACAGGTTTCATCCTGTCGATCATCCTGACGGTGATCCCGTTCTGGATGGTGATGAGCGGTTCTGCGTCTAAACCGGTTATCCTGGGAGCAATCCTGGTGACCGCGGTGATTCAGATTCTGGTGCATCTGGTTTGCTTCCTGCACATGAACACCAAGTCCGATGAAGGCTGGAACATGACGGCCTTTATCTTTACCGTGATTATCATCGCTATCCTGGTAGTCGGTTCCATCTGGATTATGTGGAACCTCAACTACAACATGATGGTTCACTAAGAGCGGCGAGTATGTTTAAGCAATACCTGCAAGTAACGAAACCAGGCATCATCTTTGGCAACCTGATCTCCGTGATCGGAGGGTTCCTGCTGGCCTCTAAAGGCAGCATTGATTACGCCCTCTTTATTTACACGCTGGTCGGTGTGTCACTGGTTGTTGCGTCCGGTTGTGTATTTAACAACTACATCGACATGGATATCGACAAGAAGATGGAAAGGACCAAAAATCGGGTGCTGGTGAAAGGCCTGATCGCCCCTTCCGTCTCGCTGGTGTACGCCACCTTGCTGGGTATTGCTGGCTTTATGCTGCTGTGGTTTGGTGCTAACCCACTGGCCTGCTGGCTGGGGGTGATGGGGTTCGTGGTCTATGTGGGCGTCTACAGCCTGTATATGAAACGTCACTCCGTCTACGGCACGCTGATTGGTTCTCTCTCCGGCGCTGCGCCGCCGGTGATTGGCTACTGCGCCGTCACGAACGAGTTCGACAGCGGTGCGCTGATCCTGCTGGCTATCTTTAGCCTGTGGCAGATGCCGCACTCCTATGCCATCGCGATTTTCCGCTTTAAGGATTATCAGGCAGCGAACATCCCGGTTCTGCCGGTCGTGAAGGGCATTTCGGTTGCCAAGAACCACATCACGCTTTACATCATCGCCTTTGCCGTGGCAACGCTGATGCTCTCTCTGGGTGGTTACGCCGGGTATAAATATCTGGCGGTAGCGGCTGCGGTGAGCGTCTGGTGGCTTGGCATGGCGCTGCGCGGATACAAAGTGGAAGATGACAAAGTCTGGGCACGTAAGCTGTTTGTGTTCTCCATTGTCGCCATCACTTCTCTGTCCGTGATGATGTCCGTGGATTTCATGGTGCCAGATTCGCACAACCTGCTGACTTACGTCTGGTAAGCGACAACAGGTCAATAAAAGGGTGCTTCGGCACCCTTTTTTATTCACAAAATCAATTAATAACGCATGTAATATTTGTTAAATAAGCCCTTATTTACCCCGCCCCTTCCCCGCACTACACTATGGCCTGCTTTTGAACTGAGGTGGTAATGAACGATTATAAAATGACGCCAGGCGAGCTACGCGCGACCTGGGGCTTAGGGACTGTCTTCTCGCTACGGATGCTCGGCATGTTTATGGTCCTGCCTGTTCTGACCACCTACGGCATGGCGCTGCAGGGGGCGAGCGAGGCATTGATTGGCCTGGCCATTGGCATTTACGGTCTGGCCCAGGCGGTCTTCCAGATCCCGTTTGGCCTGCTCTCTGACCGGGTTGGCCGCAAGCCACTGATTGTCGGTGGCCTGCTTATTTTTGTTCTGGGCAGTGTGATTGCCGCCCTCTCCCACTCCATCTGGGGGATTATTCTTGGCCGCGCCCTTCAGGGCTCCGGCGCGATTGCTGCCGCCGTGATGGCGCTGTTGTCCGATCTCACCCGCGAACAGAACCGGACTAAAGCGATGGCGTTCATCGGCGTTAGCTTTGGCGTCACCTTCGCCATTGCGATGGTACTGGGCCCGATAATCACCCATGCGCTTGGCCTGCACGCGCTGTTCTGGATGATTGCCGTGCTGGCAACCCTCGGTATTGCCTTAACCCTGTGGGTCGTCCCGGACAGCAAAAACCACGTCCTCAACCGTGAATCGGGAATGGTAAAGGGCTGCTTCAGCAAAGTGCTGGTTGAGCCACGCCTGCTGAAGCTTAACTTCGGCATTATGTGTCTGCACATCCTCCTGATGTCGACCTTTGTCGCCCTTCCCGGCCAGCTGGCCGCTGCGGGCTTCCCGGCAGCCGAGCACTGGAAAATCTATCTGGTCACGATGCTGATTTCCTTTGTCTCCGTCGTGCCATTCATCATCTACGCTGAAGTGAAGCGCAAGATGAAGCGCGTCTTTATTGGCTGCGTAGCACTGTTGCTGATAGCTGAGATTGTGCTCTGGGGTGCCGGCCCGCACTTTTGGGAGCTGATTGCCGGCGTGCAGCTGTTCTTCCTGGCGTTTAACCTGATGGAAGCCCTGCTGCCGTCGCTGATCAGCAAAGAGTCCCCTGCCGGTTACAAAGGCACGGCGATGGGCATCTACTCCACCAGCCAGTTCCTCGGCGTGGCCATTGGCGGCTCGCTTGGCGGCTGGGTGGACGGTCTGTTTGACTCTCAAACCGTGTTTCTCGCGGGCGCACTGCTGGCGACAGTCTGGCTGCTGGTCGCCAGTACCATGAAAGAGCCGCGCTACGTGAGCAGCCTGCGGGTAGAAATCCCGGATGATGTTCAGATTAGCGACGCGCTGAAACAGCGTCTGGAAGCAAAAGAGGGTGTGACGGAGGTCCTGATTGTCCCGGAAGAGCGCAGCGCTTACGTCAAGATAGACAGCAAAATGACCAACCGCTTCGAAGTGGAGCAGGCCCTGAAAGCATGAAAAAAGCCCGGTTGAACCGGGCTTTTTGGTATTAATCGCGGAAGTTTTTAAACTGGAACGGTTGTCCCAGATCGCTGCCACGCACCAGCGCCATCACGGACTGCAGGTCATCGCGGGACTTGCCGGTGACGCGAATCTCTTCACCCTGGATCTGCGCCTGCACCTTCAGCTTGCTGTCTTTAATGAGCTTCACGATCTTCTTCTGCACCGCGCTTTCAATGCCCTGCTTCAGTTTAGCTTCAACGAACCAGGTTTTACCGCTGTGCACAAACTCTTCCGGCACATCCAGAGAGGCCCCTTCAATGCCGCGTTTTAACAGCTTGGCGCGCAAAATGTCGAGCAGCTGATTCACCTGGAAATCAGACTCGCTCAGCACCTTAATGGTCTTATTTGCGTCGTTCAGCTCAAACGACGCCTCAACGCCACGAAAATCGAAACGTGACTCAACTTCGCGGGTTGCGTTCTCAACGCCGTTGCGAACTTCCTGGATATCAACTTCGGAAACAATATCGAAAGATGGCATCTTTTCTTCTCCCTTCACTTTTGTTGCGTTGCATAATACCCGCTACGAGGCATAACTCAACAGAAGCTTAGCTGTATAATTAAGCTGTAACACCTGGCGCAGTTGCAGGTGAGGAGGAACAATGAAAATTACAGTGCTCGGATGCGGAGCGCTTGGTCAGCTATGGCTGACCGCGCTGTGCAAGCACGGACATGAGGTTCAGGGCTGGCTGCGCGTGCCCCAGCCCTATTGCAGTGTAAACCTGATTGGTGAAGACGGAAGCATCTTTAACGAATCCCTCACCGCGAACGATCCCGATTTCCTGGCGCAAAGTGACCTGTTACTGGTGACGCTTAAAGCGTGGCAGGTCTCAGACGCGGTGAAGACGCTGGCTGCGCAACTCCCCTCCACTTCCCCTATACTGCTGCTGCATAACGGCATGGGGACCATTGATGAGCTGAAAAGCGTCCCGCAGCCCCTGCTGATGGCGACAACCACGCAAGCAGCCCGTCGCGACGGCAACATCATCGTGCACGTCGCCAGCGGCGTGACCCATATGGGACCGGCCAGAACACAGGATGGCGACTACAGTTATCTTGCCGATGTGCTGCAGAAGGTGTTGCCGGACGTCGCCTGGCATAACACTATTCGCCCTCAACTCTGGCGCAAGCTTGCCGTGAACTGCGTGATCAATCCGCTGACGGCACTGTGGAACTGCCCGAATGGGGAGCTGAAAAACCATCCGCAGGAGGTTGCATCACTGTGTGCTGAAGTCGCGTCGGTCATTGAGCGGGAAGGTCTGCATACCTCGGCAGAGGATTTGCGCGGTTATGTCGAGCAGGTTATTGAGAGTACGGCAGAAAATATCTCCTCAATGTTGCAGGATGTCCGGGCATTACGCCACACAGAAATCGACTACATTACCGGCTATCTGCTAAAACGTGCCCGAGCACATGGCATCGCCGTGCCGGAAAACGCCCGTTTGTATGACCTGGTTAAACGTAAGGAGAGTGAATATGAGCGCGTCGGCACTGATCTGCCTCGCCCCTGGTAGCGAAGAGACAGAAGCGGTCACCACCATTGATTTGATGGTGCGCGGCGGTATTGAGGTGACGGTCGCCAGCGTTGCCAGCGATGGCAGTCTGGCGGTGACCTGCTCGCGCGGCGTGAAACTGCTTGCGGATGCGCCGCTTGTGCAGGTGGCCGACGGGGATTACGACATCATCGTCCTGCCCGGTGGCCTGAAGGGTGCGGAATATTTTCGCGACAGCCCGCTGCTGGTCGAGACCGTGCGTCAGTTCCACTTATCGGGTCGTATCGTCGCCGCCATCTGTGCCGCCGCCGGAACAGTGCTGGTTCCGCACGATATTTTCCCTATCGGCAATATGACCGGCTACCCCGGTCTGAAGCAGACCATCCCGGAAGACCAGTGGGTGGACAAACGCGTCGTGTGGGATCCACGCGTCAACCTGCTGACCAGCCAGGGCCCCGGCACCGCGATTGATTTTGGTTTGAAGATTATTGACCTGCTGGTCGGGCGCGAAAAAGCGTACGAGGTGGCATCATCGCTGGTGATGCCGGCGGGAATTTATAACTACTATGAAGAGTAGTGCGTAAAAAAGCCGGGTGGCGCCAGGTTAAAGCAAAACGGCAACCAAAGGTTGCCGTTTTTTATGTTTTCTCCCTCTCCCCGCGGGAGAGGGCCGGGGTGAGGGCATCAGGCCGCATTCCCGGGCAAAAAACTACGGGCGATACACCTTCACATTCGCAAAGCCCTGCTCGCGCAGATACAGTGCCTGCAGGCGGCTCATCACCCCACGCTCACACCACAGCAGATACGTTTTGCTCTGGTCGAGATCGCCAAATTTGGTGCTCAGCTTGTAGAACGGCAGCGACACCACTTCAACGCCTTCCACCTGCAGCGGCTTGTCGTCCTGCTCATCAATAGAGCGGATATCCAGAATCGCATCGTTAGCGCCGAAACCGCTTACGGTTTCCACTTCGACGACGTCCTGCTCGGTCTGCTGGGCGATTTCGCGGATATCAATATTGGACGCTTCCGCCACCACTTTATCCAGGATGCTGAAATCGAAGTGCTCTTCTTCGGCTTCGATCTTCGCCTTCACCGCTTTGACGGTCGGGCTTTTTGAGATCACACCGCAGTATTCCGGCATGGTACGGGCAAAATCTTCGGTGCCGATTTCACGTGCCAGATCGATGATGTGCTCTTTATCGTGGGAGATCAGCGGACGCAGGATCAGCGTATCAGAGACGTTGTCGATCAGACGCAGGTTGGTCAGCGTCTGGCTGGAGACCTGCCCCAGCGCTTCGCCGGTGACCAGCGCCTGCACGCCGTAGCGCTCAGCCACTTTGGATGCCGCACGTACCATCATGCGCTTCAGGATAACGCCCATCTGGCCGTCGTCCACTTTCTCAAGAATTTCGCCCACTACCGGCTCGAAGTTGATCGCCACAAAACGCACGCGGTGGGAGCTGCCGAAGCGGTTCCACAGGTAATGCGCGACCTGGCGAACGCCGATTTCATGCGCCGCACCGCCCAGGTTAAAGAAGCAGTAATGGACGCGACAGCCGCGGCGCATCAGCATATAGCTGGAAACGCCGGAGTCGAAGCCGCCGGAGATCAGAGACAAGACATCTTCCTGGGTGCCGATCGGGAAACCGCCGATACCTTCATAACGACCTTTCACCAGCAGCAGGCGATCGTTTTCGATCTCCAGGTTAACCGTCACGTCCGGGTGCGTCAGACGCACGCGCGCAGACTCGACGTGCTGGTTCAAACCGCCGCCAACGTAACGTTCCACTTCAATGGAGCTGAATTCGTGCTTGCCGCGACGTTTCACGCGTACGCAGAAGGTTTTGCCTTCGATCTGATCGCGGTACTGAACCAGCGCTTTCTCGAAGATATCGTGCATATCGCTGAACGGGACGTCTTCCACTTCCAGAATATGGTGGATCCCCGGAATACGGGTCAGCGCGTCGCGAATATCCTGACGTTTGTTTTCGTCTTTCGCACGGACTTCAACGTGGTCCCAGTGGCGCACCACGGCGAGCGTTTCGTCGTAGTGCTTTAATACGTTACGAATGTTCCCGGTGAGAATTTTAATAAAGCGCAAACGCACAGATTGGCTTTTGATGGTGATTTCAGGGAACAATTTAATGATAAACTTCATGGCGGCAATGTTTCTTAGGCAAGCGTATTAAGGCTTGTAATGGAAAAGAGTACAGCAGCCCACACCCGTGGCTGCATCCAGGCGCGCAAGTATACCACCATCGCGCCGCTCCTGTGCACATTGCGCGTTATTTGCTTATCCGCCCGAGTCCGTTACCATGTCGGGGCGAAGAATATAAGAGTCAATTCACTATGCCGAAGAAGAACGACGCACCGGCCAGTTTCGAAACTGCGCTGAGTGAACTGGAGCAAATCGTTACCCGTCTTGAGAGCGGCGATCTCCCGCTGGAAGAGGCGCTCAACGAATTCGAACGTGGCGTGCAGCTGGCGCGACAGGGGCAGGTCAAACTGCAGCAGGCCGAGCAGCGCGTGCAGATCCTGCTTTCCGACAGCGAAGACGCGAAAACTACGCCTTTCACACCGGACGCCGAGTAAATGGATTTTGCCAACGAGCTTCAGGCGCGTGTAGTTCGCGCCAACGACGCCCTGCGCCGTTTTATTGCACCACAGCCTTTTCAGAACACTCCTCTGGTTGAGGCCATGCACTATGGCGCACTCTTGGGTGGAAAGCGCCTGCGCCCGTTCCTGGTGTACGCCACAGGCAATATGTTTGGTATCAGCGATAACACGCTGGACGCCCCGGCTGCCGCCGTTGAGTGCATCCATGCCTATTCGCTGATCCACGATGATTTACCGGCGATGGACGACGACGACCTGCGTCGCGGTCAACCTACCTGCCATATCAAGTTTGGCGAAGCGAATGCCATTCTGGCGGGCGATGCCCTGCAAACGCTGGCGTTCTCTATTTTGAGCGATGCGCCGATGGCGGAAGTGGCTGACCGTGACCGCCTGGCAATGATTTCCGAACTGGCGATGGCCAGCGGCGTGGCCGGCATGTGCGGCGGACAAGCGCTGGATCTTGAAGCGGAAGGACGTCAGGTTAATCTGGAACAGCTGGAGCGTATTCATCGCCACAAAACCGGGGCATTGATTCGTTCTGCCGTTCGCCTGGGCGCGCTGAGCGCGGGTGAACAAGGGCGCAAAGCCTTGCCGACGCTGGACAGATACGCAGAAAGTATCGGTCTGGCATTCCAGGTTCAGGATGACATTCTGGATGTGGTGGGCGATACTGCAACATTGGGTAAACGTCAGGGTGCGGACCAGCAGCTTGGCAAAAGTACCTACCCCGCCCTGCTGGGTCTTGAGCAAGCCCAACGTAAAGCCCGGGATCTGATTGACGATGCCCGCCAGTCGCTAAATGTACTGGCCGCACAATCGCTGGATACCTCGGCACTGGAAGCGCTAGCGGACTATATAATCCAGCGTGATAAATAAACTATATATCTCGATGAGCCTTTGATGAGTTTTGATATTGCCAAATACCCGACACTGGCGTTAGTTGACTCCACCCAGGAGTTGCGTCTGTTGCCGAAAGAGAGCCTGCCGAAGCTGTGCGACGAGCTGCGTCGCTACCTGCTCGACAGCGTAAGCCGCTCAAGCGGCCATTTCGCCTCCGGGCTTGGCACGGTAGAACTGACCGTGGCGCTGCACTATGTCTATAACACGCCGTTCGATCAGCTTATCTGGGACGTGGGCCACCAGGCCTATCCGCACAAAATTCTGACCGGACGTCGCGATAAAATTGGCACCATTCGTCAGAAAGGTGGCCTGCATCCGTTCCCGTGGCGCGGTGAGAGCGAGTATGACGTGCTGAGCGTCGGCCACTCCTCCACCTCCATTTCTGCGGGCATCGGTATTGCCGTTGCCGCCGAAAAAGAGAATAAACAGCGCCGCACCGTCTGCGTGATTGGTGACGGTGCTATCACCGCCGGGATGGCCTTTGAGGCCATGAACCATGCGGGTGATATCAAACCGGACATGCTGGTTATCCTCAACGATAACGAAATGTCGATTTCCGAGAACGTCGGTGCGCTGAACAACCATCTGGCGCAGCTGCTTTCCGGTAAGCTTTACTCCTCGCTGCGTGAAGGCGGTAAAAAAGTCTTTTCCGGCGTACCGCCGATTAAAGAGCTGCTCAAGCGCACCGAAGAACACATCAAAGGCATGGTCGTGCCGGGTACGCTGTTTGAAGAGCTGGGCTTTAACTATATTGGCCCGGTTGACGGCCATGACGTGCTGGGCCTGGTCACCACCCTCAAGAACATGCGCGACCTGAAAGGCCCGCAGTTCCTGCATATCATGACCAAAAAAGGGCGTGGCTACGAACCGGCGGAAAAAGATCCGATCACCTTCCACGCGGTACCAAAATTCGACCCGTCCAGCGGCTGTCTGCCAAAAAGCAGCGGCGGTATGCCGAGCTATTCCAAAATCTTCGGCGACTGGCTGTGTGAAACCGCCGCGAAAGACAACAAGCTGATGGCGATCACCCCGGCCATGCGTGAAGGCTCCGGCATGGTGGAGTTCTCCAGAAAATACCCTGACCAGTATTTTGACGTGGCGATTGCCGAGCAGCATGCGGTGACGTTCGCAGCGGGCCTGGCCATTGGCGGTTACAAGCCGGTGGTCGCTATCTATTCTACCTTCCTGCAGCGCGCCTACGATCAGGTGATTCATGACGTGGCCATCCAGAAGCTGCCGGTGCTGTTTGCGATCGACCGTGCGGGCATCGTCGGCGCTGACGGTCAGACGCACCAGGGCGCATTCGATCTGTCGTTCCTGCGCTGTATTCCGGATATGGTCATCATGACGCCAAGCGACGAAAACGAATGTCGTCAGATGCTGTTTACCGGCTATCACTATCAGGATGGCCCTAGTGCGGTGCGCTACCCACGCGGCAATGCGTTGGGCGTTGAGCTGAAACCCCTGGAAAAACTGACGATCGGTAAAGGTCTGGTGAAACGTCGCGGTGAGAAAGTGGCGATCCTGAACTTCGGTACGCTGATGCCAGAAGCTGCGAAGGTCGCTGAAACGCTAAACGCTACCCTGGTGGATATGCGCTTCGTGAAGCCGCTCGACGAATCTCTGATTTTGAATTTGGCCGAGACGCATGACGTGCTGGTCACCCTGGAAGAAAACGCCATCATGGGCGGTGCGGGAAGCGGCGTGAACGAGGTGCTGATGGCAAACCGCAACGTCGTGCCGGTGTTGAACCTCGGCCTGCCGGATCATTTCATTCCTCAGGGTACCCAGGATGAAGCCCGTGCGGCTATTGGCCTGGACGCCGCCGGTATTGAAGCCAAAATCCGCGCCTGGCTGGACTAATCCCTCCCCTTTTTCGCTCCTGCTATGCTTAAACGTATTGTTTAAACAGCAGGAGCGGAACCATGCAATACACCACATTAGGAAAAACCGACCTTAAGGTTTCCCGGCTTTGCCTGGGCTGTATGACTTTTGGCGAGCCCGAACGAGGGAACCACGCCTGGACGTTGCCGGAAGAGAGTAGCCGTCCGATTATTAAACGCGCTATCGAGGGCGGCATTAACTTCTTCGACACCGCCAACAGCTACTCCGACGGCAGCAGCGAGGAGATTGTCGGTCGTGCCCTGCGTGACTTTGCGCGTCGGGATGACATTGTGGTCGCCACCAAGGTGTACTACCCGTCAGGTGACCTGACTCAGGGCCTTTCTCGCGCGCAGATCCTGCGCTCTATTGATGACAGCCTTAGACGCCTGAACATGGATTACGTCGACCTGCTGCAAATTCACCGCTGGGATTACAACACGCCGATCGAGGAGACGCTTGAAGCGCTCAACGAGGTGGTGAAAGCCGGTAAAGCTCGCTATATCGGCGCGTCGTCTATGCATGCGTCGCAGTTTGCACAGGCGCTGGATCTCCAGGCGCAGCACGGCTGGGCGCGTTTTGTCACCATGCAGGATCACTACAACCTGATCTATCGTGAAGAAGAACGTGAGATGCTGCCACTGTGCTATCAGGAGGGCGTGGCGGTGATCCCGTGGAGCCCGCTGGCGCGCGGACGTTTAACCCGTCCATGGGGAGAAACCACGGCTCGTCTGGTCTCAGATGAAGTCGGAAAAAATCTCTACGACGGTACAGAAGCCAGCGATGCGTTAATTGCCGAACGCTTAGCCGGGATTGCCGACGATACGGGAGCCACCCGCGCACAGGTGGCGCTGGCGTGGCTGCTGAGTAAGCGCGGGGTCGCGGCACCGATTATCGGGACGTCCAGGGAAGAACAGCTGGATGAACTGCTGAGTGCAGTGGATTTATCCCTGACGCCGGAGCAGATTGCCGAGCTCGAAACGCCGTATCAGCAGCATCCGGTGGTGGGGTTTAAATAAGCCCTCATTCTAACCCTGTCCCAAAGGGCTGGGGTGAGGGGGAACATACGGCTGTGGTGGTCATTCCGTTCACTTTATGTTCCTTGCTACTCTGTAACGACATGACCAGTGAACGTGCCAGGGTGGCTCAATCGCCACCACCCTGGCAACCCGGGCTCCCGGCGGTAAATCGCCGCTTCGCGGTGCCTTCGGCTTATTCCTTCCGGCCTATCGGGTACGGGCGGAGGTAACGTCCCTGTAAAGCCCGCCCTCTCGGCGCATCCATGCGCCTCGCCCCGGCCTTACGGAAACGCCTCAGCGATTTACAGCCGGACCAGAGCATCGCTGAAAGCCTTACATCGTTCTTAAATAACCTTATTGCTGCTTAAAAATGGGAGAGGGAACGAAATCCGTAGGCCGGGTAAGGCGGAGCCGCCACCCGGCAATACAGATCGCACAAAATTAACCGAAGTGATCGTACCCTTTCCAGTCGAGCGTGACCGGGGCACCGTCCTGCACAAACTTCAGCCCTTCGCTCTCCGGCATGATCTGCCCGATGCAGGTAAATTTCGCGCCGAGATGCGCTAACGCCACGTCCAGCGTGCCACGGTTCAGCTCAGGTACCGTGAAGCACAGTTCGTAATCCTCACCACCGGAAAGCGCCCAACGCAGGGCCTGCTCAGGCTCCACGTGGCGAAGCAGTTGCTCTGATAGCGGGAACAGATCCAGGTCGATGCGCGCGCCCACGCCGCTGGCCTTCAAAATATGGCCAAGATCGGAGATCAGCCCGTCGGAGAGATCGATAGCCGAGCTTGCCCGTTCCCGTAGCGCCTGCCCATGCAGAATACGCGGGGTGGGTCGCAGATGGCGTTTCACCAGATACGCCGCGTCGTCAGCATCCTTCACGGTCAAGCGATCCTGAAGAATAGCCAGCCCCGCAGCGCTGTCTCCCGGTGTACCGGTGACGTAGATCCAGTCACCTGGTTTTGCGCCCGAGCGTTTGAGCGCCCGACCGAGGGGCACATAGCCATGGATCGCCAGCGTCATCGACAGCGGCCCGGCAGTAGTATCACCGCCAATCAGCTGCATATCGTAGTAGTTCAGCTGTTCAAACAGCGCATCGCTAAAGGCTTCAAGCCAGGTTTCATCGACCTCGGGCAGCGTCAGGGCCAGCGTTAGCCATGCCGGATCGGCACCCATCGCGGCCAGATCGCTGACGTTGACCGCCAGCGCTTTATACGCCAGATCGGCAGGATCGATATCGGGTAAAAAATGACGTTCGCACACTAAGGTGTCGGTGCTGATTGCCAGCGTCTGTTTTTCGGGAATATTGAGAAGTGCACAGTCATCGCCAATGCCGGTTTCAACATCAAGACGAGAGGTTCTGACACGGTCGAAATAACGGGCAATCAGGGAGAATTCGCCGCATGCCATACGTTATGCCTCAGCAAATAAAAGAAAAAACCGGAGCCGCACTGCCCGTCAGGCAATGCAGGACTCCGGTTTGCGGATCACTTTTTGTGGGGACGGATCGCAGGTGCAGCTTTATCAAGAACGCCGTTAACAAATTTGTGGCTGTCTTCAGCGCCGAAGGTTTTTGCCAGTTCGATCGCTTCGTTGATGGCCACTTTGTACGGCACATCATCTCGTTTAGACAGCTCAAACAGCGCGATACGCAACACTGCTTTTTCCACCTGACCCAGCTCTTCGAGCAGACGGGACAGGTATGGCTTCATCAGACCATCGAGATACGCGCTATTAGTCGCCACTCCCGACAGCAGTTCACGGAAGTACAGAACATCGACGTCTTTCACGTCCTGTTCTGACAGGAACTGGTACTCAACATCGGCGATGTCGTTGTGGGACAACTGCCAGGAGTAAAGTGCCTGAACGGCACATTCACGGGCGCGGCGACGAGCAGCAGGTTTCACGGAATTCCCCTTACAAAAAAATCAGGCCTTGATGGCTTTCAATACATTGATCATTTCAAGCGCGGTCAGTGCAGCTTCTGCACCTTTGTTACCGGCTTTGGTGCCAGCACGTTCGATGGCTTGTTCAATACTTTCGGTGGTCAGCACGCCGAACGCGACAGGAATTTCAGCATCCTGCGCAACGTGTGCCAGACCATTGCTTGCACCGCCCGCAACGTATTCGAAGTGCGCAGTGCCGCCACGAATAACAGTACCCAGCGCGATCACCGCGTCGTATTTACCGGTTTTCGCCAGCGCGCCCGCTGCCAGTGGCAGCTCGTAAGCGCCTGGAACCCAAACAACGGTAATGTTCTCATCTTTCACCTGACCGATACGTTTCAGGGCGTCAATCGCACCTTCCAGCAGGCTGTCGTTGATGAAGTTGTTGAAACGCGCAATGGTGATGGCGACGCGAGCGTCCGGGGTAGCTACAGCAGCTTCAATAATGTTCATACTCTTCCTTTACGGGTTCATTTGGCCCCGCAGGGGGGCGGATTTTATCATAATACTTTGCGCACTGCTTCCCTATTTCAGGAGCAATTACGCTGTCGTTAAATGGAGGCAGACATCCGGGCCTACAGGACGAATCTCGCTGAATGTGAGTTGCGGTGCGTCGGCCAGTTTTTCAAGGCCAGGCAGCACAAACAGGCCGCGCGCGTCGTGGCCTAACAGTTTAGGCGCAACGTATACAATCAGTTCATCCACCAGCCCGGCCTGCAACAGCGCACCCGCGAGCGTGGGTCCCGCTTCTACCCAGATGCTGTTCACCTGCTGCTTGCCGAGCAGCATCATCAGCACCACTAAGTCGAGGCGACCGTTGTGCTCAGGTACCATAATGCTACGCACGCCCTCTGGCCATTCGCGCGTATCTTCTTTGGTACGGGCAATCCAGGTTTCACCCGGCTGCTGCACGATGCGATGTTCCGGCGTTATGCGGTTCTGGCTATCAATGACAATACGCAGCGGCTGACGCAGGTTCTCCTGCGGGTAAAGCGCCTGAGTATCGGCATTCAGTTCGTCCCAGCGCACGGTCATAGCCGGATCGTCAGCCAGAACGGTTTCACTGCTGGTGAGGATAGCATGGCTTTGCGCGCGAAGACGTTGCACATCGCGCCTTGCCTGGGGCGAGGTGATCCACTGGCTTTCACCGTTTGCCATCGCCGTACGACCGTCCAGCGAGGTGCCCAGCTTAAGCTGGATATACGGGAACCCGGTGCGCATGCGCTTCAGAAAGCCTTTGTTGATCGCTTCGGCGTCCTGCATCATCAGCCCATGACTGACGTCAATGCCTTCCTGCTGCAGGCGATACAGACCGCGTCCGGCAACCTGCGGATTCGGATCCTGCATCGATGCCACCACGCGGGAAACCCCCGCAGCAATCAGCGCGTCGCAGCACGGTGGGGTACGCCCGTGGTGGCTGCAGGGCTCCAGCGTCACGTAGGCGGTGGCACCGCGTGCCTTCTCGCCTGCCATCCGCAACGCATGGACCTCGGCGTGCGGCTCGCCGGCACGATAGTGGAACCCCTCCCCCACGATCTCGCCATCTTTAACGATCACGCACCCGACGTTCGGATTGGGATGGGTAGTAAAACGCCCGCGCTGCGCCAGCTTCATGGCTCGCGCCATGTAAATCTCATCCTGCATGAGCTTAATCCTGTAAGCGGGCGATCTCTTCGCCAAACTCTTTGATATCTTCAAAACTGCGGTAGACAGAGGCGAAGCGGATATAGGCGACCTTATCGAGCTTTTTCAGCTGCTCCATCACCAGGTTGCCGATCATCTTGCTTGGCACCTCGCGCTCGCCCAGACCACGAAGATAAGATTTTATGTGGTTTAACGCCATTTCGACGTCATCCGCGCTGACGGGACGTTTTTCCAGGGCCTTCAGCATCCCGCTACGCAGCTTCTCTTCGTTAAACGGCTCGCGCACATCGTTACTTTTTACCACGCGCGGCATTACCAGCTCAGCAACCTCAAAGGTCGTAAAACGCTCGTTGCACACCAGACATTGCCGACGACGGCGTACGGATGACCCTTCGCCTACAAGACGCGAGTCGATGACTTTGGTATCCACAGCGGAGCAGAATGGGCAATGCATACGGTATCCCTGTTATCCGGTTAACTGAGTTTCATTTTACCCTGATCTGGCCTGACAACAAAGGAAGAGCTTTTTGAGACAAAGGATCTATGTCTGACGGCACGTTGCTGGCTACCATAAGGGTGATCCGTTATTTCAAGGAAATAAACGCTATGACAAGACGTTACCTGAGAATTTTACTGGTGGGGAGCCTTTTCACTCTCAGTGCCTGTGCACAGCAAACCGAAGTCCGTCAGATGAAACAGAGTGTGAATACACTTAATACGGCGATGGACAAACTGAACAAAGAAACGGTGAAGATCACCCAGCAAAACGCGCTGAACGCCAAATCCAGCAGCGGGGTATACCTGCTGCCTGGCGCGAACACACCTGCGCGGCTGAATAGCCAGATTGGCACGCTGAAAATGTCGCTGGTCAATGTGGCAGCGAATGCAGATGGTACGCGCGCAACATTGCGCATTCAGGGAGAATCCAACGATCCGCTGCCCGCTTTTAGCGGCACCGTTGAGTGGGGACAGATCCAGGGCACGACGGAGAATTACCAGGAAGTGAACGTGAAGAACCAGCTCTTCACCGCCCCGGCCAGCGTTTTAGCGCCCAGTGATGTGGATATTCCGCTGCAGTTAAGCGGCCTTACGCCAGAACAGTTAGGCTTTATCCGCATTCACGACATCCAACCTGCCGCGCAGTAAACCCTTCCTTCTGAGCGGAGTGAAATGTCACTCCGCTAACATTTACATTTCGTATGGATTGGCAACATAAATGATTGCCGCTACAATCCCGGCCGTTTAAAGTACGCAAACGTGAACGCAATCGATTACGTGTGTGAGAGATATGTGAAACAACACATATTTTTGTGAGCAAGGATTCCTATAATAGGCTCCGCAGAAACACGAAATATTTAGAAACGCAATTCGCGCATTTTTCACTCCCGGAAGGGAATTTCAATCAGTGGCATGATTATGAAAAAAACATTACTCGCAGCTGGCGCCGTGCTGGCACTGTCCTCCTCTTTCACTGTTAACGCAGCGGAAAACGACAAACCACAATATCTCTCCGACTGGTGGCACCAGAGCGTTAACGTGGTTGGTAGCTATCACACCCGTTTCGGACCACAGATCCGCAACGATACCTACCTGGAATACGAAGCATTCGCCAAGAAAGACTGGTTTGATTTCTACGGCTACATGGATGCTCCGGTCTTCTTCGGCGGTAACACCGATGCAAAAGGTATCTGGAACCACGGTTCTCCGCTGTTTATGGAAATCGAACCACGCTTCTCTATCGACAAGCTGACCGGTACCGATCTGAGCTTTGGTCCGTTCAAAGAGTGGTACTTCGCAAACAACTACATCTACGATATGGGCCGCAACAAGTCCGGTCGTCAGAGCACCTGGTACATGGGTCTGGGTACGGACATCGATACTGGCCTGCCAATGAGCCTGTCCCTGAACGTATATGCTAAGTACCAGTGGCAGAACTACGGTGCGGCAAACGAAAACGAGTGGGACGGCTACCGTTTCAAAGTGAAATACTTTGTGCCAATCACTCAGCTGTGGGGCGGCAACCTGAGCTATATCGGCTTCACCAACTTTGACTGGGGCTCAGACCTGGGCGATAACGACTTCCGCGATCTGAACGGTAAGAAAGCACGTACCAATGATTCTATCGCGTCCAGCCACATCCTGGCGCTGAACTACGATCACTGGCACTATTCCGTGGTTGCGCGTTACTGGCACAACGGTGGTCAGTGGAACGACGATGCCAGCCTGAACTTCGGCAACGGCGATTTCAGCGTGCGTTCTACCGGTTGGGGTGGTTACCTGGTCGTGGGTTACAACTTCTAACCCGTGCGGGACTGTGCGGGCTGATGCCCTCACCCTGCCCCTCTCCCACAGGGAGAGGGAACAAATACTAAAAACGGCAACATACGTTGCCGTTTTGCTTTTACCTCGCCGCCGGGCAAAAAAGCCAGCCCAAGAGCTGGCTTTTTATTGCTTAACCTTGCGCAAAAAATCCGCCAGAGACCTGTCCGCACTTTCGCTAAACCGTCTCTCCGTCTGCACGATATTGAGACATCTGTCGAGCCGGAAACAGCGATAGTCATCGCGCCGTTCACACCACGCCGCCAGCAGCCAACGCTCTCCCCAGAAGAACAAGCCCAGCGGCTGAACCTCACGCTTTGAAAGCTGCCCGGCTTCATCACGGTAATGCAACGCCAGCACGTGCTGGGCGGAAATTGCCTGATGAATCATGTCAAAATCGCTGCGGGAGTGGCTTTGCATGCAGAAATCCGGGGCATAAATCCGCGTCTGCTCCGCCTTTCGACGACTCTCCTCAGGCAGGATCGCCAGCACTTTCTCCTGGGCCGACTCCAGCTCGCGCGACAGCGATTCTCCTCCCCAGGTCTTGAGCAGGCGAATTGCGACGATCAGCGCCTCAGACTCCTTATTTGTCAGCATCAGAGGCGGCAGATCAAAACCCGACATCAGCCGGTATCCGCTTCCCGCTTCGCCTTCCACCGGCACGCCGGAGAGCGACAGATCGCGGATATCGCGGTAGACCGTGCGCTCGGAGACGCCAAGCCTGTCCGCCAGATGCGCTGCCGTCGTCAGACGCCTGCCCCGCAGGATCTGCACAATCTGAAACAAACGGTCAGCGCGTCGGGTCATATCGTATTACGCTCTCAGGCAGGTTGATGGAGGCCGACGCGGTTACCTTCGCTGTCGATAAACAAAGCAATGGTGCCAATACCATCCGGCAGTTCCAGCGGGCCAAACACGCACTCGCCGCCCGCGGAGGCAATGCGATCGAGCGTAGCCGTCAGGTTATCCGTATGCAGATAGATAATAGCGCCCTGCTGCGACGGCGAAACGCCCTCAAATTTTGCCAGCGCGCCGCCGGTGGCCGGATCGTCATGCGGGAATACCGCGAGCTCTGCCATGTCCATTTTCTCACGTCTCAGCTGGACCTGCATGACTGGCTCATAAAATTTGATGGCGCGATCCATATCTACCACGGGAATTTCAAACCAGTTAATCACACTTTTCATACATCCTCCTGACTGTTGTTTGGGTTCGAAAAGAGTCTACGACAGGGCTCCTGACAGCATACTGTCAGGAGTGTTTGTCAGGAGCAGATAAAAAAAATCCCGGTCAACCGACCGGGATTTCGATAACACGCTATTCGACGCCTTACGGCAGAATGGACGGCTGATCCGCCCCTTCTTTCTCAACCTTCTGCTGGAGCAGGTGCTCGCGCTTCATGCCGAGTTTCAGTGCCAGTGCGGATGCGACGTAGATAGACGACGCCGTACCGATGGAGACACCAATCAGCATGGTCAGCGAGAAGCCTTCCAGTACCGGGCCACCGAACAGGAACAGCATCAGGATCACCATCAAAGTGGTACCGGAGGTGATCAGGGTACGGTGCAGCGTCTGGGTCAACGACACGTTAAAGATTTCGTACGGCGTACCGCGACGGATCTTACGGAAGTTTTCACGGATACGGTCAGATACCACGATACTGTCGTTCAGTGAGTAACCGATAACGGACATCAGGGATGCCACGATGGTCAGGTCAACCTCAATGTGGAACAGCGACAGAACCCCCATGGTGATCACCACGTCGTGCGCCAGGGCGATAACCACCCCGGCCGCCAGTCGCCACTCGAAGCGGAAACCGACGTACACCAGGATGGAGATCAGCGCCACCAGCAGCGCCATTGCACCAGTCTGCGCCAGGTCCGCACCCACGCTCGGGCCGACAAACTCAATACGCTTGACCGCCGCGTTCTGGCTGGTTGTTTCGTTAATCACGTTAACAACCTTACTGCCCAGCTCCTGGCTGCCGTTAGCATCGTGTACCGGCGGCATACGCACCATGATGTCACGGCTGCTGCCGAAGTTCTGCAGCAGCGGCTCTTCAAAGCCGGCTTTCTGCAGAGACAGACGCATCTGGTCCATATCGACCGGTTTTTCCAGGGAGATCTCGATAACCGTACCACCGGTGAAATCCAGACCCCAGTTAAAGCCTTTCACGCCCATAACGACGATGGACAAAATCAGCAGTAAACCTGAAATGCCGAAGGCCCAGTAGTCCCAGCGCATAAAGTCCCAGACTTTACGGCCATGGTTCAATTGTTCAACAGTATATTCCTGTGCCACAACGCACTCCTCAGATAGACAGCTTTTTGACGCGCTTGCCGCCGTACAGCAGGTTCACGATGGCACGGGTGCCGACAATAGCGGTAAACATTGACGTTGCGACACCGATACCGGTAGTAATCGCAAAGCCTTTGATCGCGCCAGTACCCACTGCATACAGGATAAGAACCTTAATCAGTGTTGTTACGTTCGCATCGAAAATAGAGCTGAACGCGCCTTTATAACCTTCGTCAATCGCCTGCTGAACAGAGCGACCGTTGCTCAACTCTTCTTTGATACGTTCGTTAATCAGTACGTTGGCGTCGACCGCCACCGCAAGGGTCAGAACGATACCCGCAATCCCCGGCATGGTCAGCGTCGCCCCTGGCAGCAGGGACATAATGCCGATGATCAGCACCAGGTTGGCGACCAGCGCACTGGTCGCAATCAGACCAAACTTCTTATAGAAGAAGATCATGAAGAGGATAGAGACCACCAGACCGGCCAGACACGCTTCCAGACCCTGTTGGATATTCTGCATACCCAGCGTTGGACCAATGGTACGTTCTTCGACAATCTGAATTGGCGCAATCAGCGCACCGGCACGCAGCAGCAGAGAGAGCTGACGCGCTTCGTTCGGGTTGCTAATACCGGTAATACGGAAGCTGTTACCCAGACGAGACTGGATATTGGCGATGTTAATCACCTCTTCCTCTTTCACCAGCACAGCACGACCGTTGGCATCTTTCTTACCGCTGTCTTTGTACTCCACGAACAGGGTGGCCATCGGTTTACCGATGTTGTCCTTGGTGAAGTTAGACATGATGTTACCACCCGCGCTATCCAGCGAGATGTTAACCTGCGGCTGGTTGTATTCGTCCTGGCTGGAAGTGGAGTCGGTAATATGGTCACCGGTCAGAATGACGCGTTTGTACAGCACAACAGGCTGACCTTCGCGGGTCTGCTTCACTTCGGAGTCACCCGGAATACGGCCTGCTGCGGCAGCGGACTGATCGACGTTAGCGTTAACCAGACGGAATTCCAGCGTTGCGGTCGCACCCAGAATCTCTTTCGCACGCGCAGTGTCCTGGATACCCGGCAGTTCAACCACGATACGGTCAGCACCCTGACGCTGTACCAGCGGCTCAGCCACGCCCAGTTGGTTTACACGGTTACGCAGAATGTTGATGTTCTGCTGAACGGCATATTCACGCGCTTCTTTCAGACGTGCATCGGTCATCACCGCGCGCAGCTGGTTGCTGCCCTGAGAGGTGATCACCAGGTCACGGTGACGCTGGGTCAGGTAATCTACAGCCTGATCGCGCGCCGCGCTGTCGCGGAACGTGATGCTCATGCCGTAGTTATCTTCTTTACGCACGGTAGTGTACGGGATGCCTTTGTCGCGCAGATCGCTGCGCAGGCTGTCGATATTCTGTTCCTGCAGCTTGCCGAGCGCGGTATCCATATCCACTTCCATCAGGAAGTGAACGCCACCACGCAGGTCAAGACCCAGTTTCATTGGCTCTGCATTCATTGCAGCCAGCCAGCGCGGGGTTGCAGGAGCAAGGTTAAGCGCCACGACATATTTGTCACCCAGCACGCCCATCAGCGCTTCGCGAGCGCGGAGCTGCGTGTCGGTGGTGTCGAAGCGAGCAAGAATTGCACCCTCTTCCAGAGCCACAGACTTAGCGGTAATTTTTTCTTCTTGTAACGTTTTCTGGACCTGGATCAGCGTTTGCTCACTGGCGGCGACACCGCGCGCGCCAGTGATTTGAACGGCCGGATCCTCACCATACAGGTTGGGAAGCGCGTACAGCAGGCCGACGAGAATCACGACGACCAGCATGATGTACTTCCACAAAGGATAACGGTTTAACACGGCAGTTCCCTTTGGGAAAAGTTGGGATTACAGCGCCTTCATGGTGCCTTTCGGCAGAACGGCAGCTACGAAGTCACGTTTGATAACCACTTCAGTGGTGTCGTTCAGGGCGATTGCAATGTAGCCACTTTCAGCCACTTTGGTTACGCGACCGACCAGACCACCGTTGGTCAGCACTTCATCGCCTTTCGCGATGGAGTCCATCAGCTTTTTGTGCTCTTTGGTACGCTTCTGCTGTGGGCGGAGGATCATGAAGTAGAAGATCAGACCGAACACAACCAGCATCAGGATCAGAGACATCGGGCTGCCCTGCGCCGGAGCACCTGTTGCCGCTACCGCATCAGAAATAAAAAAGCTCATTCAAATTCCCTCATTATTAAAATTAATCAACGTTCAACGGTGGAACATCCCGCCCCTGACGTTGGTAGAAATCGGTCACGAAGCTCTCTAATTTACCCTCTTCGATAGCCTTACGTAAACCAGCCATTAAGCGCTGATAATAACGAAGATTATGAATGGTATTGAGACGCGCGCCCAAAATCTCGTTGCAACGATCGAGATGATGCAGATACGCGCGGGAATAATTGCGACAGGTATAGCAATCGCACTCGGAATCGAGCGGGCTGGTGTCACTCTTATGCTTCGCGTTACGGATTTTCACCACGCCGTCAGTCACGAACAGATGACCGTTACGTGCGTTACGGGTTGGCATGACGCAGTCGAACATATCGATGCCGCGACGTACGCCTTCCACCAGATCTTCTGGTTTACCCACACCCATCAGGTATCGTGGTTTATCCGCCGGGATTTGCGGGCAGACATGCTCCAGAATGCGGTGCATATCTTCCTTCGGCTCACCCACAGCCAAACCGCCGACAGCGTAGCCATCAAAACCTATCTCTACCAGACCTTTAACGGAGATATCGCGTAAATCTTCGTAAACGCTGCCCTGGATAATGCCGAACAGCGCATTTTTGTTCTGCAGGGAGTCAAAACGGTCGCGGCTACGCTTCGCCCAACGCAGAGACATCTCCATAGAGCGTTTCGCGTAGTCCCAGTCAGCCGGGTATGGCGTACATTCGTCGAAGATCATCACGATGTCAGAACCGAGATCGTACTGAATCTCCATCGACTTTTCTGGATCGAGGAAAATCGGATCGCCGTTGATCGGGTTACGGAAGTGAACGCCCTGCTCGGTGATCTTGCGGATATCCCCCAGGCTGAAGACCTGGAAACCGCCGGAATCGGTCAGGATTGGGCCTTTCCACTGCATGAAGTCGTGCAGGTCACCGTGCAGCTTCATGATCTCCTGACCCGGGCGCAGCCACAGGTGGAAGGTGTTACCGAGGATAATCTGTGCGCCAGTGGCTTCAACTTCTTCCGGCGTCATCCCTTTTACGGTGCCGTACGTACCCACAGGCATAAATGCGGGGGTTTCCACCACGCCGCGATCAAACACCAGACGACCGCGACGCGCGCGGCCATCGGTGGTATCGAGTTCAAATTTCATTTTTTCTCCGACGTCAGAAAAACAGTCCAACGTTGTCATACGGTGCCGCGGACTTATTCCCCGACACGCTCATTCAAAGCCTGCGGATTGTACGTGATAAACATCGCGTCCCCGTAGCTAAAAAAGCGATATTTTTGTTCTACCGCAGACTTGTAAGCATTCATCGTATGCTGATAACCCGCAAACGCGGAAACCAGCATAATCAGCGTCGATTCAGGCAGATGGAAGTTGGTCACCAGCGCATCAATGACTTTGTACTGGTAGCCCGGGTAGATAAAGATCTGCGTATCGCCAAAGAACGGCTCGATGAGACCCGTTTTCGCGGCCTGTGCAGCGCTCTCCAGCGAACGGACTGAAGTCGTGCCTACCGCAACCACGCGGTTTCCGCGCGCTTTCGCCGCCAGCACCGCGTCCACCACCTCCTGAGGCACTTCGGCATACTCAGAGTGCATGATGTGGTCTTCAATGCTGTCTACGCGCACCGGCTGGAACGTACCCGCGCCGACGTGCAGCGTCACGAACGCCATCTCAACGCCCTTCGCGCGCAGTTTTTCCAGCAGCGGTTCATCAAAGTGCAGGCCCGCCGTCGGCGCCGCGACCGCGCCAGGTTTCTGGCTGTAGACGGTCTGGTACAGCTCGCGATCGGCCTCTTCGTCCGGGCGTTCAATATACGGCGGCAGCGGCATATGGCCAATGGCGTTAAGGATATCGAGGACCGTGCGCTCGTCCTGGAATTCCACCTCAAACAGCGCGTCGTGACGCGCGGTCATGGTCGCTTTAATGCTCTCGTCATCGCCCAGCAGCAGTTCTGCGCCCGGCTTCGGCGCTTTAGAGGCGCGAATATGTGCCAGAATACGTTTATCATCGAGCATACGTTCGACCAGCACTTCAATCTTGCCGCCGCTGGCCTTACGGCCAAACAGACGCGCCGGGATCACGCGGGTGTTGTTAAAGACCAGCAGATCGCCAGGGTTGAGCTTGTCGAGCAAATCGGTGAAAGTACCGTGCGTCAGCTCGCCCGTTGGCCCATCCAGCGACAGTAAGCGACAGCTGCTACGCTCAGGCATGGGATAGTGAGCAATCAGGGATTCAGGTAGTTCAAAGGAGAAATCGGCGACGCGCATGACGTATACTCGTGACTTAAAAACAGGCGGCATAGTCTAGTGCTCACACCCTTTTGCTGCAACAATTAGCCGCCCCCGGACAAATAAAACGCATGAATTTTCTCGCTCACCTGCATCTCGCTCACCTCGCTGACAGCTCCCTTTCCGGCAATCTGCTGGCCGATTTCGTGCGCGGCACCCCTGCAGAAGACTATTCCCCTGAGGTTGTCGACGGCATCTTTATGCACCGCCGCATTGATGTCATCACCGATAACCTGCCCGAGGTCACGGAAGCCAAAGCGTGGTTCCGCCCTGAGACGCGCCGCGTTGCGCCGATCACGCTGGATGTGATGTGGGACCATTTCCTGTCTCGCCACTGGGAACAGCTCTCCCCGTCGCTACCGTTGCCAGAGTTTGTGCGCTACGCCCATGCACAGGTGTCGGTCATTTTGCCCGACTCACCGCCGCGCTTTGTTAATCTGAACAACTATTTGTGGTCAGAACGCTGGCTGGAGCGCTATTGTGAGATGGATTTTATCCAGAACGTCCTGAATGGCATGGCCAGCCGCCGGCCGCGTCTGGATGCGCTGCGTGACTCCTGGTATGACCTGGATGCACACTATGACGCGCTGGAGACGCAATTCTGGCAGTTCTATCCGCGCATGATGGCGCAAGCGAAAAACAAACAGCTGTGACAGATTTACATTGATAGGTAAAAGCTGGCGGAACGATTGTCACCACCTCTTTGTCTTATCCATGAACACTCTCTATACTGGCTCGCGTTGCGTTCCAAATAACCTTAGTATCTACAGGAGAATCATATGGTTCTGGTAACTCGTCCGGCTCCGGATTTTACAGCTGCAGCAGTTCTGGGCAACGGTGAAATCGTTGAAAACTTCAACTTCAAACAGCACACCAACGGTAAAGCGACCGTTCTGTTCTTCTGGCCAATGGACTTCACCTTCGTTTGCCCGTCTGAGCTGATCGCCTTCGACAAACGTTATGAAGAATTCCAGAAGCGTGGCGTGGAAGTGGTTGGCGTCTCCTTCGACTCTGAATTTGTACACAACGCATGGCGTAACACCCCTGTCGACAAAGGCGGCATCGGTGCGGTGAAATACGCAATGGTTGCGGACATCAAACGCGAAATCCAGCAGGCTTACGGTATCGAACATCCGGACGCTGGCGTTGCACTGCGCGGTTCTTTCCTGATCGACGCAAACGGCATCGTTCGTCACCAGGTAGTGAACGATCTGCCGCTGGGTCGTAACATCGACGAAATGCTGCGCATGGTTGACGCGCTGCAGTTCCACGAAGAGCACGGCGAAGTGTGCCCGGCTCAGTGGGAAAAAGGTAAAGAAGGTATGGCTGCTTCCCCAGACGGCGTAGCAAAATACCTGTCTGAGAACGTATCCAGCCTGTAATCGGCACGGTTTACGAAGAAGGCCCGCACATGCGGGCCTTTTTTTATGCTTTACGCTGCGTCTCTCGCCAGATGCGCCAGGCCATGAGCGCCAGCAGGATCACGCCCACAATCAGCACGCTCCACACCAGCAGCGCGTTCATCCGGCTCTCCCGCTCGCCCGCAGAAGTGGCGGTTAAACGCGCCTCACCACCTAACGCGACATCATCCACAATATCGGCCTGCGGCAGATTCGCCATATCATAGGTTTTGCGCAGGTCGGCGGGGATCAGCATGCCAGGTTCCAGGTTTGCTGGTTTTGCCGCCCCGTTTCCCCAGGCGAGCACGTACGGTGCTTTCCCCTGCGCGTTAAACACCAGATCAACGCGGTCGCGATGCCCTATGACGTTCGGAAGGTATTCAGGCAGACGCGCATTCAGCGTCGTGATTTTTACCGCCTGGACCCGCTCTCCGTTAAGCGAAACCGGCGCAGACGTTTTGCCCTCCAGGCGGTAAAGAACCTCTTTTTTCAGGGGGTGCCATGTGTCTTTTTCCGTACTTCGCCACGCGATCTCCACGGGCAGAACACCGTCGCCATTCAGCAAGAAGCTGACCGCGCTCAATGGCTGCGGGTGCGCCCAGTGCCACTGCGCTTCGCTTGTCGATAGCTGTTCCCCTTCCCCCTCCAGGTCGATCGCTTCCGGAGCCATCTGCGCAGGGGCGCTAATCGCGTTTACGCCGGTCAAGGTCATGCCCTGGCTCTGCGTATTCAGCACCACCATGAGATAGCGATTCGCATCAGGAGATAAAACCGTATCGGTATCGATCCGATCGAGCTTAATGCGATCCTGGCCACTGACGACGTCCAGCAAGGGCATATCCTCGCGTAGGGTATACCAGCGCTTCAAATCCTCGCTGTAATAGACCGACGCCGTTCCCTGCCACGACGTCTGAGGGGGATTCCAGAGCAGCTGCAGCTGGGATATAGCCATCTCACCCGTCGCCTGCTCTGGCAAGGTCAGCAGATAATGTTGCCCGGCCACGGCAGCTTTCTGCCCTTCGAGCACAATCTCAACGCCATTTCCGGAACGGAGCAGGATCTTATTGCTCTGACCGGCATCTGGCGCCGCGGCAAGCGGTGAGGCGTCCAGAGGAAAAAGACGCAGCGCCGTGGATTGCGCCACCACCTGCGGGCGCGTCGCGGTGACCAGGCTGAAGGGAACCGGCTCACCCGACTGATTAAAGACGCGGACATCGTCCAGATTCGGGGAGGTGCTCTGTTCATAGACGGCGAGCGGCAGCAATACCCGATACCACTGGGAAGGAACCGACGTTTCCAGTGAACGACCAAAGGCATAATCCCGCGGCGATTCCGTTTGTATCTCGTCGCAGAACGCCATGCCCGATAGCGCCAGCAGCGTGGTACAGACTACCGCTTTCATCCATTTCATTTTTCATCTCCAGTTTTAGGCGGTAGTGGCGAGAAATACCCCACGATCAGGACCAGTATCGCCACGCCGATAAACGCCACGGCACGGGACAGGCCGCCTCCGCCTGCGCTGTCCACCAGCATCAGTTTAACCATCACGACCCCCAGCAAGGCGGCCCCGCAGAGCCACTCCTGGCGGGAGGCCCGGCGGGTAGCATGGACCATGACCACCAGCGCGATCAGCATCCAGAACAGGGCAAACGTGGTCTGGATAAGCCGCGAATCCCACAGCGACGCCATATTCCAGGCCACATCCCCATACCAGGCCAGGGCGCGCATCAGCGCCCCGTTAAGCCACCAGAAGCCAAACGCCATGATAGCAACGGCAGGCCACGGGCGAGCCTGAGCAAGCAACGCGGGATAGTAGCGATCCACTGCCCGATAAAAGACCACCAGCCCCAGCAGCGCGAATGCCGCGCCTTCCTCAAGCGGGTTCACCAGCGGCAGCCAGGTTTGCCGGTAAACGACGCCGTCCTGGAAATTGGTCACGACCAGCAGCACCAGCAGCACCACGACGACAGGGATCGGCGCCAGGCAGGTATAGAGCGCAGGCCACTCCCCGAACGGCCACGCGCGGCGACGCACCGCCGCGGAAAGCGCCAGAATCACGCCGCCCCCAGCCGCCATCGCCAGTCCACTGCCCCACGCCGCCATGCCCCACGGTAGCGCGCGAGCAAACCAGTAAAGCTCAGCCGCCAGCGCCAGTAAAATCATCCAGCAAAGCGTCAGGTGCAGCCCCATCGCGACGCGCGGCAGCAGTCTTTCACCGTCACGTCGCAGCAGCATCAGTGCGGCAGGAAGTGCAATGCACCAGGCCAGATTTGACCAGCCAGCGGCAACGATCTGCTGATACGAAAGCTGGTAAACCACCATCACCAGCATCAGTGGCCACAGCAGCCATTTGCTGGCATCCAGCTCCCGCCACGCCAGACGAGCGGCAGCCTGGCGCCAGCCCCAGACCGAGACGGCCGAGAGCGCCAGCACGCCTGCCAGAACAGGTAATTCTTGTTTCAGCACCCGTTGCGAGGCACCCAATAGCGCCACGATCCAGAACAACAGGCCGCCTGCCAACAACGCCCAACTGACCGGCAGAACACTTTTGCGCCATAGCCACGCCGCAGCCAGCCAGCAAAGGCTGAGGATGGCGAAGATAAGGAACAGGCTCAGCGACGTCACGCCGTCCATTTGTGCCCACAGCGCGCTGCCGAGTGCCAGCACCAGCAGCGCCGTCCCGCTATAGCTCATACGACGCTGGTTCTGCTGCATGCCCAGCCAGAGGATACCCAGCCCCTCCAGCGCCCAGGCCATCGCCGTCCAGCGCGCCGAGAGTGCCAGCGGAATGGCGAGCGTAGCGAACCCGCCGCCGATGGCCAGCGCCGCCATGACCAGTGGTCGTCCGATGGACGGATAGCGCCGCAGCGCGAGGAACGCAAGGGTAAGATAAAATGCCCCATATCCGAGCGCGCTCAGCGCCGGGCCATATTCCCAGTGCCGGGTCATGCCGTACTGCATCCCGAAGCCAATCAGCGGCGGAGCAAACAGCAGTACGCCGTCAATAATCTGTTTCCCTTTTTCCTGCGCCCGCAGCGACAGCGCCACGCACAGCACGCCGAATATCAGCGTATTGGCAATCAGGAACAGCTGGCACACCCAATAGTGTTCAGGCTGATAGTCGCTCAGCCCCCAGAGGCCACCCACGCCAAACGTAAAAAGCAGACCGAGCAGATTGAGCTCGCGCCAGTGCTGCCAGATGCTGATGGCGAGAATACCGATGGAAAGCAGGAGATAGAAAGAGAACAGCGCCACAAAGTTGCCGCCTCCGGTAGACAGGAGCAGCGGTGCCAGATACCCGCCGAGGCTCGCCAGCATGGCCAGGCTCAAGGCCTTCTGCAGCACGGCCAGCCCGACGCTCGCGGCGCAAATCGCTACCAGCAGCGCAAAAGCCAGCGTCATCGGCAACATTTGCCAGAGTCGGAAGGCACCAAAGACCGTCAGGTAAAGAATGCCCGTCGCCCCACCCTGTAAGATAAGCGCATAAACCGGCTGCTTATGCCGCAGTCGCCAGCCAATCGCCAGCAGAACGATGGCAAACAGCGCCGTCGCCACCAGGCGCAACTCAAGCGGGAACAGGGAATGTTCGACGGTATAGCGCAGCAGGAAAGAGAGACCGAGGAAAAGCAGCAGGATCCCCAGCTTCGCCAGCGGATTACCCTGCATAAACCAGCGCACCAGCGACGTCAGTATGCCGCCAAAGGCGGATGGCTGTTTTGCCGCAGGGGCAGGAGCGGAAACGGGAGCGGGTTCAGCCCTGGGCACGCGGGCGTCCGGACGCCAGGGGTCGACAGGTGCGGGAGTGTGCTCCACCACTGGCGCGGTCACAACCACCGGCGCGGCGGTCTTCGCCGTCTCCGGCGCTATCTCAGCGGCACCACGCTGCTCAAGCGCTTCAATGCGCTGGCGAAGCCTGGCGATCTCCTGCCGCGCCGCCGTGCTCCGATTAAAGCCAATAACCGCAAGCACGGGCGCAACCACCAGCGCAAAAACCAGTAACAAACAGCCAAGGATGTAGAGCTCGTCCATGTTTCCACCTTCACCGTAAACTATTCGTTAAGATTGACACAAATCGTTGCATTTGCGCCATCTTAAAGGTGGAAACATTTACCGTCGCGTTAGCTGCCGACCCAGATCGTCGCGGATATCGCCGGCAGCGCCAGCACGCCGTCCTGAATCGTCGCCTTGCCCTCTTTATTCTTCCACGTAGCCACCTTCAACAGCGGGGAATCATCCAGCACCACTTCACAAGCCTCGCCCCGGTTGATAGCCACCAGCACGCGCTGCTGGTTATAGACGCGGACAAAGACCACCACGTTATCGTGGGCGTACACCACCTGGCAGCCGCCGTAGCGCAGGGCTAGACTCTGTTTGCGCAGCTTCGCCAGCCGCTGATAGAGGCTGAACAGCACCTTGTCCTGTTTTTCTGGCGCCCACGGGAAGGTTTTGCGACAGAACGGATCGTTGTTGCCGTCCAGTCCCACTTCGTCTCCGTAGTAGATACACGGTACGCCCGGCCAGGTGAAGAGCCAAGTGACCGCCAGCGGCAGACGTGCCACATCCTTGCCGAGCAGGGATTTAAAGCGTGCGGTATCGTGACTATCAAGCTGGTTAAACATCCTCAGCTGCTGCTGATGAGACAGCCCGGCGCGGTAGTTATCCATCCACGCTGCACAGGTTTCGGCGTCAATGTGGTTCGGATCGTAGGAGATATCGGTATTCGCCAGGAATCCCCATAGCGGGAAGGTAAAACCGCGATAGTTCATCGCCGCATCTTCGGCATCGTTTTGCAGCCACTGGCGCGCGTCGCCAAAGTGTTCGCCAAACACGAACGCTTCAGGCCGGGCCGCTTTTGCCGAGCGCGTGATCCCGCCGACGTGCTGCAGGTTATTTCGCGCCCCACCCGCTTCACCCAGCATATGTACGACGTCCAGACGCCAGCCGTCCATATTCCACGGGGCGTTCAGCCAGTGGCGGACGATGCTGTCTTCGCCGCCGTAAATCTCATTAACCAGCGTTGATGACTGGAAATCCAGCTTCGGCAGACTGGGGTAGCCCAGCCAGTCCAGGGCACGCCCCTCCTCATTAAAGCTGTACCAGTCACGCTGCGGCGAGTCCGGGTTATGACATGCTCCGCCCATCGACTGGTTATGACAGTCAAACCAGGCGTGCGAATCTCCGCTGTGGTTAAACACGCCGTCCAGAATCAGGCGCATGCCTTCCTTAAGGGTGTTCTCTCGCAGGCGCAGCAGTGCCTCGTCCCCGCCAAACTGCGCGTCAACGTGGCGATAATCCTGTGTATCGTATTTATGTACGCTCGGGGCTTTAAACACCGGGTTGAGGTAGAGCGCCGTCACGCCCAGTTTTTTCAGGTACGGCAGCTTTTCGCTGATGCCGTCGAGATCGCCGCCGTAAAACGTCGAGCCGCCCGCCTGCGCCGTCACCGGCTCATCCCATTTTTTCAGGATAATGTCGTGGCCCGCCGCGTGGTGGTGATAGACCTTATCCTGGTCGGCAGTGCGTTTTTCGCTACGCGCAAAGCGGTCCGGGAAAATCTGGTAAAAGACCTGATCGTTAACCCACTGCGGTCCGCTATCCGGATAATCAACGGCAAACTGTTCCAGCCGTGCGGGCGGGAACCGGCTAAACCCCTGCGGGGTAAACCACAGCTGACGATGGTTCCACAGCAGCTTGAAGCTATAACGGCGGCGCGGCTGTCCGCTACGCAAATCGATATTCGCCCGCCAGGCGGTGATCCCCGGCTGCGGCTGGCTGCGCAGCTTGTGCATTTTCAGCCCGGTCTCTTCATTATCATTTTCGGCGCGGAGCGTCACGCGTTCTGGCTGATTTTCCCCCGCCAGCCAGAGCGTAATCACAAGGTTGTCTTTGTTTTGCTTAACAAATGGGGCAACCGGAAGGTGCCAGGCATTTAACATCACGAATCCCCTTTGATGAAATTGACGTCACCTTGCCACAGGGTGGTTAAGGATAGCTCACCATGACGTGATTTATTGGGGGAGGAGGACGGGGGAGGAGGGATCAGTGCGGCCTGATGCCCTAACCCTCTCCCACAGGGAGAGGGAATAAAAAAATTACTGCGCTTCTGCCAGTTGGCGATCGCGGCGGCATTTAAACACCCAGCCAATCAGCAGCAGGACGATCCACGCACAGCCCACGTAGAGGGAAATACGGGTATCCGGATGGTAGCCAATCAGGCCAATGATAAACACCAGGAAGATCAGCCCGACGACGGTTGTTGCAACGCCACCCGGGACTTTAAACTTCAGCGCTTTCGCCTCTTCCGGCGACAGGCGACGGCGGAACGCAATCTGCGACAGCAGGATCATGATCCACACCCACACGGTCGCGAAGGTCGCCAGCGACGCAATCACCAGGAAGACGTTCTCCGGCATGATGTAGTTCAGGTAAACCGAGAACAGCAGCGCAACGGTCATGACCACCACCGTCACCCACGGCGTGCCGCGGCGGGAGGTTTTAGCGAACACCTTCGGCGCACTGCCCTGCTCCGCCATGCCGTGTAGCATACGGCCCACGCCAAAGACGTCACTGTTGATCGCGGAAAGCGACGCGGTCAGCACCACGAAGTTCAGAATGCTGGCAGCAAACGCAATGCCCATATGCTGGAAGGTCAGCACAAACGGGCTACCGTTGGTACCGACCTGGTTCCATGGGTAGATGGACATAATCACGAACAGCGTGCCCACATAGAACACCAGAATACGCATCGGCACGGAGTTGATGGCACGTGGAATGGATTTCTCAGGGTCTTTCGCTTCCCCGGCGGTGATACCAATAATTTCAATACCGCCGTAGGCGAACATCACCATCTGCAGCGACATCACCATCCCGAGCCAGCCGTTGCTGAAGAAGCCCCCGTTGCTCCAGAGGTTATGGATCCCGGTCGGCTGACCGCCGTTGCCAATCCCCCAGAGGATGATGCCGAAACCGGCCACAATCATGATGATAATGGTGGCGACCTTGAAGAAGGAGAACCAGAACTCAAGTTCGCCGAACACCTTCACGCTCATCAGGTTGACGGCGCAGATGAGCAGCACCACGCTCAGCACCCAGATCCAGTGCGGCACCGTCGGGAACCAGACGCCCATATAGATACCAAACGCCGTAACATCGGCAATGGCCACAATCAAAATTTCAAAGCAGTAGGTCCAGCCAGTGATAAACCCGGCCAGCGGTCCGAGGTTTTCCTGCGCATAGCGCGAGAACGAACTGGCAGAAGGATTGTGAACCGACATCTCTCCGAGGGCGCGCATGATGATATACGCCGCCACGCCACCGATGATGTAGGCCAGCAGAACGCTTGGACCGGCCATTTTGATGGCATCTGCCGAGCCATAAAAAAGACCGGTACCAATCGCAGAGCCCAGCGCCATAAAGCGAATGTGGCGTGTGCTGAGACCACGTTTAAGTTTGTTAGTGCTTTCCATTAAAATCTTGCCATTCAACACGAAAAAACAAAAAACCACGGGGCCTTAAGCCCCGTGGTTAAACAGTTTGTTGCCGTTGATTAATGGGCGTTAGATGCAACCTGGCGCCCTGCAGCACGGTCCCAGATAATCGCCAGAACCAGTGCAACAACGGTAGGCATCAGCCAGGCCAGGCCCTGCTCGGACAGCGGCAGACGCTGTGTCCAGGCGGGCAGAATCGCGGCGAACGCTGATGCTTTAATCCCGTCAAGGATACCAAAAATCAGGCTGATAAACATGGCTGGCGCAATAATTCGTGAGGAGTTATTCCACCACGGACGGGTGAAGCTCAGCACCACCAGCACGATGCACGGCGGATAGATGGCCGTCAGCACCGGAATAGAGACCTGAATCAGGTGGCTCAGACCGAGGTTGGACACCGCCATGGAGAAGATACCGAGGATAAACACCAGGGTGCGGTAAGAGAGCGGCAGATACTGCGCAAAGAACTCAGCACAGGCGCAGGTCAGGCCCACTGCGGTCACCAGACACGCCAGGAAAATCAGCGCCGCCAGCAGCATACTGCCCGCACCACCGAAGGTGTGCTGGACGTAAGCGTGCAGAATAGCCGCACCGTTCGCGTTCTGATCAACCAGCATGGCGCTATCAGAGCCCAGGCGGAACAGCGCCAGATACAGTAGCGTCAGACCCACACCAGCCATCAGGCCAGCCCAGATGGTATAGCGGGTCAGCAGACGCGCTTCGGTCACACCGCGGGAACGCGCGGCGTTAACGATAACAATACCAAACACCATTGCGCCCAGCGTATCCATCGTCAGGTAGCCGTTCACAAAACCGTTAGAGAACGCGGCGTTTTTATAGGCGTCCATTGCGTCGCTGATCGGGCCTGCTGGCCAGATGATAGCGGCCACGGCGAGAACGATCAGGGCGATGATTTTCAGCGGCGCCAGGAAGTTACCCACGGTATCCAGCAGTTTACCTGGATAGAGGGAGACCAGAATGACAATCGCGAAGTAGACCAGGCTGTAGATAAACAGCGGCATCGGGCCGTCGCCGGTCAGCGGAGCAATCCCCACTTCAAAGGAAACGGTCGCCGTGCGCGGGGTGGCAAACAGCGGGCCCACGGCCAGATAGCAGACGGTGGCCAGCAGAACACCTGCGACTTTGCCAATCGGCGTGCTGAGGCTGTCCACGCCGCCACCGACTTTCGCCAGCGCGACGACGGTCAGTACCGGTAGACCCACGGCAGTAATCAGGAAACCAAACGCAGCGGTCCAGACGTGTTCACCCGCCTGTAAGCCAACCATTGGAGGGAAAATAATGTTGCCTGCGCCAACGAACAGCGCAAATGTCATAAAGCCCAGCGCGATGATGTCACGCGATTTTAAGTGATGGGTCATAAAACCTTACTGCCTGTGGATGTGGTGTTGAAAACATTGAGATTTTCGTTTTCCCTGACGGGACGATACAGCCGAAAAATTGCTCAATTTCAGCGGGAAATGCTCCCGTCCTGGCGTGGAGAAGAATAGTTTTTCGATTTACCACGCAAATACAGTCGGTCTGACAGTATCTGGGGGGCAATTTAAACGCTTATAACGTTTAAAGGCAAGGTGGGATCTCAAAACCAGAACAATATGCCAGCATGAAAATACACGCCAGCACAATACGCTATTTACAGGAAAAACTCATGGCTAATCATGCGAACAAAAAACACCCAGCCGTATATTATTCATCCGCGTTTCGCTTGACTGCAAAGCAAACGGGCCAGCAGACGCTGACCCGTGGAAAGGGAAAATGACACACCTGCCCTCAGGCGGTCTTTTTGGCAATTAATCGTTCCGGAATAACGAAACTGAAGCGGGTTCCTTTCCCCAGCGTACTCTGAATATCAAGTCGGCTTTCGTGGTGATTTACCGCGTGCTTCACAATCGCCAGCCCCAGGCCGCTCCCCCCTGTTTGCCGAGACCGCGCTTTATCCACGCGGTAGAAGCGTTCGGTCAGACGCGGGATATGCTCCGGTGCGATCCCCGGCCCGTTATCTTCCACGCTAAACTCGGCGCCCGTAGGGGTACGGTTCCAGCGCACCATAATATCCGTCCCTTCCGGCGTATGGTTCACTGCGTTGTACACCAGGTTGGATATGGCGCTACGAAGCTCATCCTCACTGCCCAGCACCTTTAGCGTGCTGTCGACCTCGAAGGTCAGGTGATGCTTTTTGTGGCTTAACGTCTGCGCTTCACGCTCCACGACCCGCAGCATCATCGGCACATCTATCGTGTCATTCAGCGCAAGCGTAGGCGCCGCTTCAATCTTCGAGAGCGTCAGCAGCTGCTTCACCAGCCCTTCCATGCGATGCGTTTGCTCGCGCATGGTATGCAGCGCTTTTTCACGCGGCGCACCTTCCAGCGTTTGCTCCTGCATCATCTCCAGATAGCCCTGAAGCACGGTCAACGGAGTACGCAGTTCGTGGCTGACGTTCGCAAAGAAATTACGGCGCGCGCCCTCAAGCTGGTGCATTTGGGTGACATCGCGCGCCACCATCAGCCACTGCTTATCGCTGTAAGGCATCACGCGGATTTCCAGATGGCGACCATTATTGAGCTTCAGATTGTGCGGGCGGGTAAAATCACGCTTTTTCAGATACAGCGTGAATTCGGGATAGCGTAAAAGGTTAAGGATGTTCTGACCGTTATCGTCCGGCCAGCGAAGGCCCAGCAGCTGTTGCGCCAGGCCGTTACACCAGAAGATGGTGCCTTCTTCAGTGGTCAGGATGACCGCATCCGGCAACGACTCCGCCCCGCTGCGAAAACGCTTAATCAGGCTTCCCAGCTCGCGACGGCGCTTTTTATTACGCATCTGCATCTGGTGCAGGCCGTACAGCAGGGGCTCCCAGCTGCCGCTGCCCGGCGGTGGGGTCATACTGCGGTCAACCCACAGCCACCAGGAGAGGCGCAGCAGGTTCCAGAAATGCCAGATCAGCAGCCCGGTGACCGACGCCAGCAGAAACCACGGCAGATGTCCGAGAAAGGCCCCAAGAAGGAAGGCCGGAATACAGCATAAGATCAGTTCAAAGACGAGCCTTTTCCATGACAGACGTTCCAGCACGCGTCACACTCCTGTCATTGTTCAGAAACGGGTCGAAAAACGATAACCCGTGCCGCGGACCGTCTGTACCATGCGATCGTGGCCGCTCAGTTCCAGCGCTTTTCGCAGGCGGCGAATATGTACGTCAACCGTCCGGTCTTCGACATACACGTTAGTTCCCCAGACGTTATTCAGCAACTGCTCGCGGCTGTATACGCGTTCCGGGTGAGTCATAAAGAAGTGCAGGAGTTTAAATTCGGTAGGGCCCATATCGAGGGGGTTTTCGCCGGTCATCACGCGGTGCGAGGTCGGGTCAAGGCTGAGTCCCTGCATCTCTATCACCTCTTCCACCGCCATCGGTGAAATACGGCGCATCACGGCTTTAATGCGGGCGACCAGCTCTTTTGGGGAGAACGGTTTAGTGATGTAATCGTCCGCGCCGGTTTCTAGTCCGCGCACGCGATCCTCTTCCTCTCCGCGCGCCGTGAGCATGACAACCGGGATGTCGCGGGTCAGAGCCTCACGCTTCAGGTGTTTGATAAACTGCAGTCCGGAGCCGCCAGGCAACATCCAGTCCAGCAGAATCAGATCGGGCCAGGGTTCATTCAGCTGGTTCACTGCGCTGTCATAATCTTCCGCTTCAACCGGCTGGAAGCCATTTTGCTCGAGCACGAAGCACACCATTTCACGAATTGGAGCTTCATCTTCTACGACCAGAATACGTCTCGCCATACTTTGCCCTGTCTTATCTTATTAAGTTACACGTTTGTAATTCGGCGCCATTATGCGTCAGATTTATGACAGATTTATGAAAAACATTACCACGGAAGCGGGCAAACCGTTGTTTTATTACAGCGGTTATTTTCCCTTCTCTGAACGTTTATAATCCTGCTTTCTCATTTTTGCCACGGAACCGCTATGCGCATACTTCACACCTCGGACTGGCATCTCGGTCAAAATTTTTACAGCAAAAGCCGTGCGGCTGAACATGAAGCGTTCCTGAACTGGCTGCTGGAGACGGCGCAGGCCCACGAGGTCGATGCGATTATTGTCGCGGGTGACATCTTTGATACGGGGTCGCCCCCCAGCTATGCGCGCGAGCTGTATAACCGCTTCGTGGTGAACTTGCAGCAGACCGGCTGTCATCTGGTGATAGTCGCCGGTAACCATGACTCCGTGGCAACGCTCAATGAATCCCGTGACATTCTGGCGTTTCTCAATACTACCGTCGTCGCCAGCGCCGGGCATGCCCCGCAGATCCTGAAAAAACGCGACGGTACGCCGGGGGCAGTGCTGTGCCCGATCCCCTTTTTACGCCCGCGCGATATCGTACAAAGTCAGGCGGGACTGTCGGGCACGGAAAAGCAGCAACATTTATTACAGGCCATCACCGACTATTATCACCAGCAGCACGCGGATGCCTGCAACCTGCGTGGCGAACAGCCGATACCGGTGATTGCGACCGGGCATCTCACCACCGTTGGGGCCAGTAAAAGTGACGCCGTGCGTGACATCTATATCGGCACGCTGGACGCCTTTCCGGCGCAGAACTTTCCGCCTGCGGACTACATTGCGCTCGGGCATATTCACCGCGCCCAGGTTATCGGCGGCTGCGAGCATATTCGCTACTGCGGATCCCCTATTTCGCTCAGTTTCGATGAAACCGGCAAAGCCAAATCCGTGCATCTGGTGAGCTTCAGCGAGGGCAAACTCAGTGCCGTCGAGACGCTGGAGGTGCCGGTCACCCAGCCGCTGGCGGTGCTGAAAGGCGATCTGGAGGCCATCACCGCTCAGCTTGAACAGTGGAGCGGCACCGCGCTTAATCCCCCCGTCTGGCTGGATATCGAAATCACTACGGATGACTACCTGCATGATATGCAGCGAAAAATCCAGGCGCTGACGGAAGACTTGCCGGTAGAGGTCTTACTGGTGCGCCGCAGCCGCGAGCAGCGCGAGAAAATTCTGTTAAGCGCCCAGCGGGAAACGCTCAGCGAGTTGCGGGTAGAAGAGGTGTTTGAGCGCAGGCTCTTGCAGGAGGATATTGACGACGCGAAGCGCGAAAGACTCAGCGAACTGTTCACCCATACCCTGCATGCCCTCAATGACGAGGAAGAAAACGCATGAAAATTTTGAGCCTGCGTCTGAAAAATCTCAACTCCCTCAAGGGCGAGTGGAAAATTGACTTTACCGCTGAACCCTTTGCCAGTAACGGGCTGTTTGCCATTACCGGCGCCACAGGCGCAGGTAAAACCACCCTGCTTGACGCCATCTGTCTGGCGCTTTATCACGAAACGCCGCGCCTGAGTAAGGTTTCCCAGGCACAAAACGACCTGATGACGCGAGATACCGCCGAGTGTCTGGCGGAAGTGGAGTTTGAGGTAAAAGGTATCGCCTACCGCGCCTTCTGGAGCCAGAACCGGGCACGCAACCAGCCGGACGGCAACCTGCAGGCGCCGCGCGTGGAGCTGGCCCGCTGCGAAGATGGCAAAATCCTCGCCGATAAAGTCACGGACAAGCTGGAGCAAACCGCCGCGCTCACCGGTCTGGACTATGGCCGCTTTACCCGTTCAATGTTGCTCTCACAGGGGCAATTTGCCGCCTTCCTGAATGCCAAACCGAGCGATCGCGCAGAGCTGCTGGAAGAGCTGACCGGCACCGAAATCTACGGCCAGATTTCCGCCATGGTGTTTGAAAAACACAAAGCCGCCCGCAGCCTGCTGGAAAAGTGCGAGGCGCAGGCAGCGGGCGTCGTGCTGCTGAGTGAAGAACAGCAGCAGCAATTACAGCAAAGTTTGCAGGCACTTACTGACGAAGAGAAAACGTTGCTGGCGCAGCAGCAAAACCAGCAGAAACATTTTCAGTGGCTTACCCGTCATGATGAGCTTGTGCGCGAGCAACAACGCATCACCGCATTGCAGCAGCAGGCACAACAGGCTCTGACGGACGCTGCGCCTGAGCTGGCAAAGCTCCAGCTTGCGCAGCCCGCCGCCCAGCTTCGTCCGCTCTGGGCGCACCAGCAGGAGCAAACCGCGCGTCTGACGCAAACCCAGCAGCGAATTATTGAAGTAAATACTCGCTTACAAGCCAAAACCGCGCTGCGCGCGCGGATCCGTAATACTGCCCTGCGTACCCACGCCGAGCTTCATACTGAACTGACGGCGCTGGCGCAGTGGCTGGCGGAGCACGAGCGTTATCGCCTGCTGGGTCAGGAGATTGCCGGATGGCGCGCGCTCTTCTCACAGCTTAACCGCGATAAAAACCAGTTGGCCACGCACGCTGCGCGGATGACTGAGTTACGTAACAAGCTGACTGACATGCCGGAAAATACGCTCACGCTGACGGCGGATGAGGTCAACGTGGCAATGGAGCAGCAGTCCCGGTCACGCACGCAGCGCCAGCGGCTGACGTCGCTACACGCTCGCTATCAGCCGCTGCAAAAGCGCCTGCGCCAGAGCAATGAAAGCGTACAGAAAGCCCAGGCGGAGCAGAGCAAACTTAATGAAACGTTGACGCTGCGCCGCCAGCAGTACAAAGAGAAACACCAGCACTATCTGGATCTGAAGGCCCTGTGCGAGCGTGAAGCGACAATTAAAGATCTGGAAAGCTATCGTTCACAGCTTGAGGCAGGCAAACCTTGTCCCCTGTGCGGTTCCTGCGAGCATCCCGCCATTGAGCAATATCAATCGCTTGAGCTGACGGATAACCAGCGCCGCCGTGATGCGCTGGAAAAAGAGGTGGCCGCGCTAAAAGAAGAAGGCCTGCTGGTGCTGGGGCAGGTTAATGCCCTGGCTCAGCAGATTCAGCGCGAGACGGGCGACGTGCAGACCCTGTCTGAGGAAGAGCAAGCACTCACTAAAGAGTGGCTTGAGATCTGCGCGTCCCTGAATATCACATTGAATATTCAGGAAGATATCGCGCCATGGATAAACGAGCAGGAACACTATGAGCGCCAGCTTTATCAGCTCAGCCAGCGTCTTACCCTGCAAAACCAGCTGAACGAACAGGAAGCGCAGGCGCGCCAGTATCAGCAGCAGCTGACGGCGACACGCCAGACGCTGGAACATACCCTGCTCACGCTGTCGCTTAGCGTTCCCGAAGAGGGGAACGAAGCCGCCTGGCTGCACGTCCGCGAAGGAGAATTCGCGCAGTGGCAGGAAAAACAAACGCAGCACGGCGTGCTTGTGGAACGCAGCAACGCTCTGAAGCCGTTGCTCGACACACTTCCGGCAACCCACACCGAAGAGACCGAACCGGCCATTCCTGATGGCTGGCGCGCCATTCACGATGAATGCGTATCGCTGCAAAGCCAGCTTACCGCCCTGCAGCAACAGGAGGCGCTGGAGCAAGAGCGCCTGCAACAGTCGCAGACCCAATTCTCCGCGGCGCTCTCTGCCAGCTGTTTTGCCGACAGGGAGGCGTTCATTGCCGCTCTGCTGGATGATGACATCCTCCGTGGCCTCGAACAGCTGAAGCAGTCGCTGGAAAACCAGATACAGCAGGCCACGGCGCTATCCGGCCAGGCGAACCAGCAGCTACAGGCGCATGTTGCGCTGCGCCCGGAAGGTCTCGAGGCCGATGCATCCACTTTGCAAATCCAGCTGCAGCAGCTGGCGCAACAGCTTCGCGAGAACACCACGCATCAGGGCGAGATCCGCCAGCAGCTCAAGCAGGACAGCGACAACCGTCAGCATCAGCTGACGTTGATGCAGCAAATTGAAGAGGCCGCGCGTCAGGCCGACGACTGGGGCTATCTGAACGCGCTGATCGGCTCCAGTACCGGCGATAAGTTCCGTAAGTTCGCTCAGGGGCTGACGCTGGATAATCTCGTCTGGCTTGCTAACCAGCAGCTAAATCGCCTGCACGGGCGTTATCTGCTGCAGCGCAAAGCCAGCGATGCGCTGGAGCTGGAAGTGGTCGACACCTGGCAGGCAGATGCCGTACGCGATACACGCACGCTCTCTGGCGGCGAGAGCTTCCTGGTCAGCCTGGCGCTGGCGCTGGCGCTTTCCGATCTGGTGAGCCACAAAACGCGAATCGATTCGCTGTTCCTGGATGAAGGATTCGGCACCCTCGACAGTGAAACGCTGGATATCGCACTGGATGCGCTCGACGCGCTGAACGCTACCGGGAAAACCATCGGCGTCATTAGCCACGTCGAGGCGATGAAAGAGCGCATACCGGTGCAGATTAAGGTGAAGAAGATTAATGGGCTGGGGTATAGCAGGCTGGACAGGGAGTTTGCGGTGGGGTGAATAAAGGGTCGCTGCGGTCTGGTGCCCTCACCCTGGCCCTCTCCCACAGGGAGAGGGTACAAACATCAAAAACAGCAACTTGCGTTGCTGTTTTGCTTTTATTCCGGCCACAGCCACGCCGCGCCGCGCACGCCGCTGGAGTCGCCGTGGACGGCTTTGCGGATCGGGGTTTCACACTCGCCGCCGAAAACCCATTGCTTCACAAGATTTGGCACCGTGGCGTACAAGCGGTCAACGTTGCTCATCCCGCCCCCCAGCACAATCACGTCCGGATCGAGAATATTCACGACGTGCGCCAGCGATTTTGCCAGACGCATTTCGTAACGGCTCAGGGCTAGTTCAGCCACCGGATCCTGTTCTTCAACCAGACGCATGATTTCATTACCCTTGAGCGGTCGACCGCTCAGGCGGTGGTAATCGGTCGCAAAACCGGTGCCGGAGATAAACGTCTCAATACAGCCCTGCTTGCCGCAGTAACACGGCACGTCGGCGCGGTATTTGAGTTCATCTTCATCCATCCACGGCAGCGGATTGTGCCCCCACTCGCCCGCCGTGCCGTTGCCACCGATGTGCGAACGCCCCCCAAACGCCACGCCCGCACCGCAGCCGGTCCCGATAATCACCGCAAAAACGGTCTGCGCCCCTGCGGCGGCGCCATCAACGGCTTCGGAGACCGCCAGGCAGTTGGCGTCATTGGCCAGACGCACTTCCCGGTTCAGACGCGCGCTTAAATCTTTATCAAACGGCTGACCGTTCAGCCAGGTGGAGTTAGCATTTTTAACCACGCCGGTATAAGGGGAGATTGACCCCGGGATACCCATCCCGACGGTACCGCTTTGCCCTGTCGCCTGCTCGGCCATATCGACCAGCCGGGCAATCGTCTCGATGGTCTGGTGGTAATCATCGCGCGGCGTAGGCAGACGGTGGCGGAACAGCTGTTCCCCCTGCTCGCTCAGTGCAATGACTTCTGTTTTGGTGCCGCCCAAATCAATCCCAATACGCACAAGACTCTCCTCATTCTTTTGATTATCAACAGAGTAGAAGCACGCTTCCCGATTAGCAATGCAAGCGATGCGACAATTCGTTATCATGCCCGCTGATTTAACGACAAGGCCGTGGAAATTATCATGCTGTGGTTCAAAAATTTGATGGTTTACCGTCTCAGCCGCGACGTTTCGCTGCGTGCAGAAGAGATGGAAAAACAGTTAGCCGCTTATAGCTTTTCCCCTTGCGGTAGCCAGGATATGGCAAAAACCGGTTGGGTTCCGCCAATGGGTTCACAAAGCGATGCCCTGACCCACGCCAGCAGCACGGGACAAATCATCGTTTGCGCTCGCAAAGAAGAGAAAATTCTGCCCACGCCGGTGGTGAAGCAAGCGCTTGAAGCAAAAATCTTCAAGCTGGAAGCCGAGCAGGGCCGCAAGCTGAAAAAAACCGAAAAAGATTCGCTGAAAGATGAAGTCCTGCACTCTCTGCTGCCGCGCGCTTTTAGCCGCTTTAGCCAGACGATGATGTGGATCGATACCGTTAACGGGCTGATCATGGTCGACTGCGCCAGCGCCAAAAAAGCAGAAGATACCCTGGCCCTGCTGCGTAAAAGTATCGGTTCTTTACCGGTCGTTCCGCTGGCACTGGAAACGCCGATTGAGCTGACCCTGACAGAATGGGTTCGCAGTGGTACTGCGGCGCAAGGTTTCCAGATTCTGGATGAAGCCGAGCTGAAAGCCCTGCTGGAAGATGGCGGCGTGATCCGCGCCAAAAAGCAGGATCTGGTGAGTGACGAAATCGCGGTACACATCGAAGCCGGGAAAGTCGTTACCAAACTGGCGCTCGACTGGCAGCAGCGCATTCAGTTCGTGATGTGTGATGACGGCTCCGTGAAGCGTCTGAAGTTCTGTGATGAGCTGCGCGATCAAAACGAAGATATTGACCGGGAAGATTACGCCCAGCGTTTTGATGCGGACTTTATCCTGATGACCGGTGAGCTGGCGGCGTTAATTCAGAATCTGGTGGAAGGCCTCGGCGGCGAAGCGCAGAGATAACAGGCAAAACACAGGCCGGGTAAGCGTTAGCGCCACCCGGCTTTTTTTATTTCAAATAGCGGCACAGATAAGAGGTCGGTTCAGCAACCTGCAAATGAAATTCGCTGTGGCCAGGAACGTTGAAGGCTTCCCCGGCAGCGTAAACTTTCCATTCCGTTTCACCCGGCAGTAAGACGTTCAGCGCGCCGCTGACTACCGTCATCTCTTCCGCTTCGGCCGTGCCAAAGGTGTATTCCCCTTCAGCCATGACGCCCACACTGGCGCGGCCCGTGCTGCTGCTGGTAAAACCAATGGATTTCACTTTACCGGAAAAGTATTCGTTACTTTGAAGCATGAACTGGCCCTTATATTCAGAGATAAAAATTCACTATAGGGGCCATGCTCATTGCCTGTCACGCAAAATCATTACATCAGGAGTTCGGAAGCCAGGCGCGCCATCAGAACATTTGATAACAGCACCGGCACGTCCAGCGCCTTTTGCAATAAATCACGGTGATGCTGATGGAAACCGAGGCAGTCCAGTATCAACACATCCGCCCCTTTCTCCAGTAGCGCCTTCCCGGCAGCGATCAGTTTGGCCTCGCTGTCCCAGAAGGGATTTGCCAGGGCATACAGAGGCGTTTTTTCAAGCACGTGCCATTTTGCTTCCTGGTTGTTCATGAGCTCTTCCATCGGCACAATCACCCCCACCTGATGCCCGTCAACAATAGAGGCCACCAACGGCGGAATGATGCGCATTGGCTCAAGCAAAATCGCATTGCGCGCCACCAGTCCCTTAATGGGGGCGGTACTCATCAGCAAAATAACGTCATAATCTTGATTATCGAGCACTTCTATCACTGCCTGCAGCGAACGCTCAATTTTCTGTCGTGAAACATGCGCCAGTTTACCGTCGCTTAATAACGTCGCCAGGGGCTCCTCCCCCGCCTCAACAGCGTAGTCCTCCATGACCTCTTCCCGGCTCATCTTACCAAGCAGGCTGAGATGCGTGATCTGCTGTTCAGAGACATGCTCGGTTAAAAGCGGTAACACTTCGCTTACAGGGACCACACCAATAGTGAGGATCGCCAACGTTGCCTTCATCGTCTTCGCCTTCCATTACTACAAAATCTTATTACACAGGTACAGGCTCACTACGCTGCACAGTTCGTTTTTTCAACAAAACAGCACCAAGCGTAGCAGGTGATCTGCATCGCGAAATGTAAAGATCACCTGCGGGTAACGGAGTCACCTGTAATAACTAAATATTAACTCCTGCTTAACATTGGCGATGAGTAAAAAGTGTGATTCAGGCACGGTATTGGAGCGTTTAGGAAAACATCTATGACTTTTCGGGATCTTCGTAGCGCCGTTTGGCATCCAGGGCTTCCTGTTCAGTCTCATGTTCACTGATCAGCGAGTCCGGTTTGGGGTGATCGGCACGCAGCTGATACCAGGTCACGGTTTGATCGCCTGTGCCTTTTTCAACGGTAACGATACGTGCTTCGCGCGGATAGGGAGGTCTGGTTGGCATAGCTCATCCTTTTTTTATGTCTGAGCTATCAGTATAGACGGCGGTTAGCTGGCACAAGCCAAACGCAGGGCGGTAATAATCTGAATCACCACCTCTTCCGGTGCCGCAGAAGCATCCACAACGTGGTGCGCCGCTTCACGGTACAGGGCATCACGCTCGGCCAGGACTTCGCTCACCTCTTCGCTGAGCGGTCTGGAGGTCAGCGCCGGACGTTGTCCCTCCTCCGGAAAGGCCTCAAGGCGCCCCACGAGAGCCGAAACCGGCGCGCAGAGATAGATCACAATGCCCTTTTCACGCATAAAATGCCGGTTACACTCGGCGAGAACAATCCCCCCTCCTGTCGCAATCACGGCTGACGGCGTGGTGACCGCTTTCAGCGCGGCCGTTTCGCGTGCGCGAAAGCTCTCCCATCCCTCTTGCTCAACAATGTCCGCGATGGTTCTGCCGGCCTCGGTTTGCAGCCAGTGGTCGGTATCAACAAACTGACGATGACATGCGCGTGCCAGTTCCAGGCCAACGGTGGTTTTCCCACAGCCGCGGGGGCCAACTAAAAAGATGGGTTGGGTCATAGCCAGGTGTTCCCCTTGATGCCGGATGGCTGAAGAGTGTAAAGAAATCATTGCAGAAGATGTGTAGAATACTTTACTGCAAAGCGGTACGGGATGACAACCCTGCGGAAGCCACACTGTACCACAAAGTGACAATAATTATCATTACGCTGTGCGACGCTTCACTTCCAGCAGCCATTTATCCAGTTCGGCAGCAAACTGCTGGCGATCGCGCTGGGACAGGCTGTCCGGCCCTCCGGTCTGCACGCCGCTGGCCCGCATGGTATCCATAAAATCACGCATAGTGAGTTTTTCCCGGATGGTTGAAGGCGAATAACGTTCACCGCGCGGGTTGAGCGCCGCTGCGCCTTTCTCCAGCACTTCCGCCGCCAGTGGAATATCAGCGGTAATGACCAGATCCTCCGGGCTGCACAGACGAACAATTTCATTATCCGCCACGTCGAACCCGGCCGGGACGCGCAAGGAACGGATAAAGCGCGAAGGCGGAACGCGGATATTCTGGTTCGCCACCAGCGTCAGTGGCATCTGAACGCGCTCGGCGGCGCGGAATAAAATCTCTTTAATCACATTCGGACACGCGTCCGCATCAACCCAAATCGCCATATTGTCTCCCCATAATGTCTCTGCCGACTATTGTCGCCTGCATTTCGTTGTTAAGCTATCAATCAGAGAAAACAACGCATAATGACGGAGAATCGTGATGGATAAGAAAATCGGGTTTATCGGCTGCGGTAACATGGGCAAAGCCATCCTGGGCGGCCTGATCGCCAGCGGGCAGGTTCTGCCCGGTCAGATTTGGGTCTATACCCCGTCACCGGACAACGTCGCCGCATTGCGCGATCAATACGGGATCAACGCCGCCGAAAGCGCGCAGGAAGTCGCCCAGGTCGCCGATATCGTCTTTGGCGCCGTTAAGCCGAACATCATGATCAAAGTGTTGAGCGACATCACCTCCAGTCTGAATAAAGAGACGCTGGTCGTGTCGATTGCCGCGGGCGTGACGCTCGATCAACTGGCCCGCGCGCTCGGTCATGACCGTAAAATCGTCCGCGCGATGCCCAATACTCCCTCACTGGTTAATGCCGGTATGACCTCCGTCACCCCTAACGCGCTGGTGACCTCAGAAGAGGTGGCTGATGTGCTGAACATTTTCCGCTGCTTCGGTGAGGCGGAAGTGATTGCGGAATCCATGATCCATCCTGTTGTCGGCGTCAGCGGCTCTGCACCTGCATACGTGTTCATGTTTTTAGAAGCCATGGCCGACGCCGCCGTGCTTGGCGGCATGCCGCGTGCGCAGGCGTATAAATTCGCCGCGCAGGCGGTGATGGGTTCCGCCAAAATGGTGCTGGAGACCGGTAAACATCCGGGCGAACTGAAGGACATGGTCTGCTCGCCTGGCGGCACGACCATCGAAGCGGTACGAGTGTTGGAAGAACGTGGATTCCGCTCTGCCGTCATCGAGGCGATGGCAAAATGCATGGAAAAATCAGAGAAGCTGAGTAAATCCTGATTTCTGACCGGGCGTCAGGCGGCCACTTCGGTGCGGCCGCGCCCGGCATTTTTCGCCTTATACAGCGCCACATCTGCCGCCTTCAGCCATTCCCGATAATGTCCAAACTGTGGCCCCCAGGGGGCAATGCCTACGCTGATGCGCAGAGGCTCTTTCGGTGCGCACGGTAAGGACAACGTTTCCAGACGCTCGTGAACCCGAGACATGACGGCGATGGCGCTTTCAGCCGCTGTCTGCGACATAATCACGGCAAACTCATCTCCGCCAAAACGGCCTATCGCATCGCCTGACCTGACTGACATCTGAAGCTGACGGGTAAGAGCAACAATCGCCTTATCGCCCACGTCATGCCCCCAGGTATCATTGATGTTTTTAAAATGGTCGATATCAATCAGCAAAATGGTGGCGTTGCAGTGGCTCCGGCGGCAGTGCTCAAACTCATTACGCAGCAGCATTTCCCAGTGTCGTCGGTTAAAGACCCCGGTCATGCCGTCGCGGGTACTCATCATTTCCAGCCGCCGCTTATGTTCCGCAAGCCTGATGGCCGTCCGGTGGCTGAGCCAGGCAAACAGCATGGGATAAAGCATGAGCACCGGAAGCGTTAAGCCCCACTCCACGGGATCGGGGTTGAAGACAGTTACTTTCCCGACGAGGGGCAGCGTCACCAGCGCGGTCAGGAGGGTTAACGTTATCCCCACAAGAAACAGGCGGCAGCCACCGGAGCCCATCATGTTCATTCCCACCATCATTACCAGCGCTGCCGTGGGTAATGCATACAGCCCCATCACGCCAATCCAGAGCCCGGCGATAATGGCATCCATCTTAAGGTTGAAAATCTCCTGCTGGTGAGGTGACGCGGCGCGGCAGGATAACTGCCAGGCAAAATGGGGCCAGACGAACGCCCACCCTACCAGGATCAACCACCATCCGCCGGGTAAAAAATGGATGACCAGCATTCCCGCCACGGGGAAAAACATGGCTGCCAGACCAACAGCGCGCGCCAGCCGAACCCGCCGGGCAAACTGGATGCCGGCGCGATAAGGGTCATCCTGAGAAAGGGTTAAACTCCACTCTTCCCGAATGCGCTTTTTGTTGTAATACGTTTCATCATTCATCATTTTTGGGAATATTCTGAAACATTTTCCCAAATTATAGAGAGGGGGACTGCGGGGAAAGTATGAAATTTCGGGTGAGCAGCCGACGCCACTCACCCGTTAGAACTACACTTGTTTCTTCAGACAGGCACTCATGAACTTGCTGCGATCGTCTCCCTTCAGGGACTGTTCGGTCGCTTTCGCATTACACTCGCGCATTTTTTGCTGCTGCGGCGTCAGACTTTTTTCGCCAGGCTTCGCGGCACCGTTTTTAAGGCAGTCGCTCATATAGGTCTTACGGGCATCGCCTTTCAGACTCTGGGACGTCGCCTGTTGATTACAGGTCGTCATCCGTTGCTGCTGAGGCGTTAGCGTTTTCTCTTCCGCATTCGCCGATGAGATCAGGAACAGGCCGGAGAGCAGAGTAACCAGTAATGTTGTTTTCATTGCACCATCCTTTTGTGAATATTCCCTGTAAGTCTGGTTCGTAACAGGAAAAAAACCACCCGGCAGCGGTGATTTTGCCGGGAATTTCTCATTTCAGACCCAACGTACCGGTATTGGCGGTATCGACATAAAGGATAGGGGAAGTAACGCGATAACACGTGTGCTCTGTTTCACTTTTATTTTCTCGCGGTACAAACAGATAAAAAATAAATACAGAGCAGCGCCAGGCATCCTGCATGACAATTTTGTGAAACGTCAGAACCGTTCGTGACGGCTTAACTGCGCGGATGCCTCAACAGCTTCTTTACGTATTGCTGCAGCAATTCGGCATCCTCTGGTGGAACCTGAGTGTCGGGTCGCGCCTTATCCAGCGCCCCTTCGATGCTATTGATTAACGCCTGCTGATCGGATGTATCCATCCGCCGCAATAGCGCGGTGACGACAATTTCCAGCGCTTCGACCTGGGCAACCAGTTCTTTAGACTCTTCTTCCTTTTGTGCAAGCTTAACCAGCAACTCAGCAATGAGATTCTTCATCGTGCTATTTCCTTATGGGGTTTCCTCTGAAATTAACACCAGGAATGAAATATGCAAAGCGGAGAAAAGTATTATCTTATGTAAAAGTGACATTACCGCCAAATTAGGGTGCCACCCTTATTAGCGAAACGTTTTTCTATAAAAAAACGCCGCATTTAGTTATATAAAAATACGGCTACCATAAGAATATATAATACACCCGCGAAAGGACTATTTCGCTGATTTCGCCTCCGCCATTCGTGTTCGACGGCGCAGGGCAATCGCCAGCTGGATAATATTGATTAAAACGACAATTGCCGTAGCAGCAAATACCCAACGAAAACCTGCCATCGCAGAAACGGATGCGCCAATAAGCGGACCGGCAACGTTGCCTAAATACATAAACGACTGGTTATAACCAAAAATACGTCCGGTGACCTGGTCGCTGGAATATTTGACCAGCAAGGTCTGTACGGCAGGCAACATAGCCCCATCGGCGAAACCGAGTAAAAATCGCAGCACGCCCAGCTGAAGCGGAGAGGTAACAAACGACATCGCGAAAAAGAGCACCACCGCAAAAATCAGCGTCGCCATCAGGATACGCGCCGTGCCGATCCTGTCCCCCAGCTTCCCCAGACGTGGCGCAGAGATCAGCGCGGAAACGCCCGGCACGGCGGCAATCATCCCGCTGAGAAAAGCAATATTATTGCTGTCTGGCTCCATTGATTTAATAAACAGCGCCAGAATGGGCCCCACCGAGCCGTTACAGAGCTGGATCACCATGGTGGTGACAAACAGGCTGATCATCAACCCTGGGTAAGGCAGCGAGGCGAAGACGGCCTTACCGCTCAGGCGTTCAGACTTGCTGACAACGGGGCGCCCTCCCTCTTTGATCAGAAAGAGCGTGACCAGAAAGCTAACCACCAGCAGGATCGCAGTGATGATAAATACCGCGCGCAGCCCAACGTGGTCTGCCAGAAAGCCGCCCAGCAGCGGGCCACCGATGACGCCGCTTATCTGCGCCGTTGAGAGGGTGCTCAGCGCCCAGCCGCTTCGTTCGCGTGGCACCTGAGAGGCCACCAGCGCCATGGCATTCGGAATGTACCCGGACGTCAGCCCCATCACCGCCCGCAGGAAAAACAGCTGCCAGACGTTCGTGGCGAAGGCCTGGAGCAGAATCGCAATCGCCATCCCGAGCGAGGCGCGCAGCAGCATCAGCTTACGGCCTTTCCGATCCGCCAGGCTGCCCCACATCGGAGACACAATGGCGGAGACCAGAAACGTGACGCTGAACGTCAGACCGGACCACATGGAGAGCGCTTCGTGGGAGGTAACCCCCAACTGCGACACGTACAGCGGCAGGAACGGCAGGATCTGGCTAATGGCCAGCCCGGTAAAAAAGCAGCCGAACCAGACCGAGATGAGATTAACTTTCCAGGATTCCATAAAGAAATAGTCTTCATTTTTAGGCGAATTCGCCGTCAGATTAGCAAGTTACGCACGCCGGCGTCGCACCAGAGATGCGGCTTTGCTGACTTTGGTGTTTTATCTTCCCAGTCATCATATTTGTGAAATAAGTCACAAATCATCCACTTTCTGGCGGAAGATTATGCTTCAGCGACAGAGTCCGAAACCGCGCATCCCCAGATGAAAATGGTTGGCATGCGCCGCGTTATACTCCGGCCCCAAACCGTTACCGTAGTAGCCGCAGCTGGCCGCCAGCAGGGCCTTCAGCCATGGCTGCGTTTTTGCCGATTTCCAGCCGTTCAGCACCGTGACGCGCTCCCCGTTCGCCAGCCGAAAAGCGGCGATATCCAGCGCGTCTGCGGTGGCATGCTCACTGCGCCGCGCATCGGGCCGGTGGTAGATATTGCGACAGGCAAAGCTGCCAAGGTGCTCAATGCGCGTCAGCTCATGTCCCGTGAAGCGCTGCGTCAGTGGCCGGACCTGCTGGCTGACAAACAGTGCAGAGCTGAGCGCCAGCGGACAGCTGGCAAGAAAACTGCCGTTCAGACTCACCGGGCCGAAGTCACGCACGCGCACGACGTTGCGCAGCGGACATGTCCCGCCGCCGTCAGCGACCGGTTGGGTGCGGATAAGGTTTCGTTGATTGGCCTGCGTTAACAGGCTCGCGCAGGCTTCGGGGGTTAAACGTCGCAGTTTATACTGGGTAATACGGCCAGGGGGATCGTCCAGGGCCAGCGGTTTAAATGGATTGTAGTAAGACGGCAACCAGCGATAACCCGCCGTTGCAACTGCCCCCAGGATGAAAACGGTCAGCAGAGTTTTTCCTTTCACGTTCCCCCCTCACTCTTCCCCAAAACATTATGGCAGAAGGCCGCGAAACCCGCAGGGCATCGTGGTATGTTATTGGCTTTTCGTCAGACTGGAAGAGAGTGAGATGGCAAAGCAGCGCGTAGGTATTGTCTTTGGGGGAAAATCAGCGGAACACGAGGTGTCATTGCAATCGGCCAAAAATATCGTTGATGCGATCGATAAAAGCCGGTTTGACGTGGTCCTGCTGGGCATTGATAAACAGGGCCAGTGGCATGTTAACGACGCCAGCCAGTATTTGCTGAATGCCCACGATCCGGCGCACATCGCCCTCAATCCTTCGGACATCAGCGTCGCGACCGTTCCTGGCGTCATGAAGGGACAGCTCATCGACGCCGGCAATGCGCAGGCTCTCACTCAGATCGACGTGGTCTTCCCTATCGTACACGGCACGCTCGGGGAAGATGGTTCCCTGCAGGGGATGTTGCGCATGGCCAACCTGCCGTTCGTCGGATCAGACGTACTGGGATCCGCCGCGTGCATGGACAAAGACGTCACCAAACGCCTGCTGCGCGATGCCGGACTGAATATCGCGCCATTCGTCACGCTCACCCGCGCCAACCGCGACAAGTACAGCTTCGCGCAGGTTAGCGGTCAACTGGGGCTGCCGCTGTTTGTGAAGCCTGCCAACCAGGGGTCATCCGTGGGCGTTAGCAAAGTCGCCAGCGAAGCAGAGTTCACGCAAGCCGTCCGTCTGGCGTTTGAATTTGACCATAAAGTGGTTATTGAGCAAGGGATCAAAGGTCGCGAAATTGAGTGCGCCGTGCTGGGCAACGATTTTCCACAGGCGAGCACCTGCGGTGAAGTGGTCTTAAACAGCGACTTCTACTCCTACGACACCAAATACATTGATGATAAAGGCGCACAGGTCGTTGTACCTGCGGATATCGATCCGGCGATCAACGACAAGATCCGGGCGATCGCCATCAGCGCCTACCAGACTCTCGGCTGCAGCGGCATGGCGCGCGTGGATGTCTTCCTGACGCCGGAGAACGACGTGGTAATCAATGAGATCAACACGCTGCCGGGTTTCACCAATATCAGCATGTATCCAAAACTGTGGCAGGCCAGCGGGCTTGGCTACTCTGAGCTGATCACCCGCCTGATCGAACTGGCGCTGGAGCGTCACGCCGCCGACAGCGCGCTGAAAAGTTCCGTTAACGGTTAATCGGCACCCTTCGCCGTCTCTTCCGTCGTCGTCTCTTCCGGGCGACGGCGGATAATCAACCCCGCCAGCCAGAAACTGATCACCCAGGTCACCAGCCCGACGGCATAGGTTTGCCACCCTTTTGCTTCAAATCCTAACAGCCCCACGACGCCGTTAAGAATAAAAATCAGCCCAATAGCAAAGGCATAGTAGTGCCAGTCACGGCGAAGTTTGGACGTGAGCTTCATAACAACTCCGGCAGGAAAAAAAGACATCCTCTCACAGTTTAAGCACGAGGTCTGTGGCAGATGCGGAAATTCTGAAACGCGACGCAATTTCACTTAAGTTTAAAAATTGTGACGCGCTGCAGAAATCAATAATCCAGGAGAATTCCTGAGCGTAAATTAACACGATTCTGATATTGACAAATGCAATCACCTGTCAAACTCACCCCGTAAGACGCGTATTAAAACAGAGTTATACCTCGGGAGGTCAACATGGCTGACTTTACATTGTCGAAACCGATTTTTGGCGGCAAACCAAAAACCTCTACGGCGGGTAATATCGCGTATGCCTTGTTTGTCCTTTTCTGCTTCTGGGCAGGCTCCCAGCTGCTCAATATGCTGGTCCATGCGCCAGGTGTTTATGAACACCTGATGCAGGTGCAGGATAACGGGCGTCCGCGAGTGGAGATTGGATTTGGCGTGAGCACGCTGTTCGGTCTCGTTCCTTTCCTCGCGGGGTGTATGATTTTAGGCGTAGTCGCGTTAGTCCTGCGCTTTCGTCGTCGCCATTAAAGCCCCATACAGCGAGCCCGGCGATCGTCCACGCGCTTCGCAAACCAGGCGGTGGTCAGGTTACGTGTGATCTTCGGGCTTTCCAGCTGAATACCCGGCAGGATAGCCCTCGGTAACGTTTTCCCACTCTTCTGCTCCGCAAGGGCAAACACCTTCTTGTAGAGATCCGTTTTCTCGAATGCCAGGCTATCGCCTTTTTCAAGCTGACGGCGGATATCGCTGTTGCTCATATCAAGCGCTGTCGATAATGTCCGTACCGCGCTTTCGGTGCCTCCCGCCTCGCTGCTGCCGTAGGCGATGAGATCGCCGTCCAGCGCCAGCTTGACGCCGCTTGCGCGGCTAAGCGCACTTTGAAACGCCGCGTTACGGCTGGCATACCAGCCGGCATTAAAGTCTGCGAAGCGGTACAGCGGCGCGTTGTAATTCGCCGGATAGTTCAGCAGATGATACGTGCCGAACCACAGTCCACCGCGCAGTGAGAAGACCTCCTGGCGCACCGTACCGTCAATTTTCCATGGATAGCCGTCGGTATGCTTCTCGGCAAACGCGATGCTCACCTGCATTGGTCCGCCGGTGTGAACCGGGTTGAGCGAGCCAAACAGTTTCTGCCCCATTGGCACCATGTTGATGAAATCATCAAAAATGGCGCTGAGCTGTTTTTCGGTTTTCACCGTGTCCAGCCGGTCGCTGTAGCTTTTACCGTTCGGCGAGGTGATTTTCAGTGCGGTATGCACGAGGAACACCGGGATATGCATCGATTCCGCGCGGCGGTCGATCTCTTTCCAGGCAATTTTATTCAGACCCGGCACCACCGGGTCTGACTGGTACATGGACTCCTGCTGCGCCACCGCCAGCACCGAGCAGATATTTTCCTCGGTCGGGGCAATCTTCTGGCTTTCAAAGGTTTTAGCCAGCGCATCTGCCCACGCATTGCGATCCTTCACGCTGGCGGGCATTTTTTGCCGCACAACGCTTGCCACATCCACGGGCTTTTCACCCTTTTTGAGCGGGGCTGCCCCTTTTTCGGCACAGCCCGCCAGCACCAGAGCGGCCAGTAAGGACAGCGATAACGCGCGCGGTACGGCAAAAGACATAGCAACTCCCTGTATTAGCTAAAGGTATTGGTCACTTCCTGCAGGTCACGATCGTCCAGCTCACGCTCAAAGCTGCGGAGACGTTTGTAGATGGACATCAACTCCACCAGCGTGGTCCAGGAGCTGATCAGATACTGGAACGACCCGCGCACCTGACCGAAAACATTGGTGATCTGCGTCATCAGACCGAGCGTAATCGTACCCGCAACAATCGACGGAAACAGCAGGAACAAGCCGAAAACGTTATCCACCTGCAGATACAAAATGCGCGCAATGTTGAAATACATATAGTGGAAGTAAAGGCGGAAGTAGTTACGACGCACGGCACCAAACAGCTCACGGACGGTCGGTGGCGACGCGCGGCTGGCATCATCTTCCCCGTAAACCAGCTCTTTACGATACGCCGCTTCGACGCGCTGATTTTTAAACTCCAGACCCGGCAGCTTGATCCCCACCACCGCCAGCAGGCCCGTGCCCATCAGCGACCAGACAATCGCGGCAATCACCAGACCATACGGCAGATGGCCGACAATCGGCAGATCCGGCACATGCGCAGAGAGCGTCACCAGTACCGGCAGGAAAGCAATCAGCGTCATGATGGCGTTGATGAAACTGACGCCCATATCTTCAAGGGTGGAGGCAAAACGCATGGTGTCTTCCTGCACACGCTGCGCGGCACCTTCGATATGACGCAGATGCTGCCAGTGCGCCATGTAATGTTCGTTCATCGCGGTACGCCAGCGGAAAACATAGTGGCTGACGAAGAAATTGTTCATAACACCAATGATCACCGCAATAAGCGCGATACCGAGGAAGACGCCGACTTCATGGTAGAACTGGTTAATGGTGACCTTGTGCGGCGAACTCAGTGCGGTCTGAATCAGATCGTAGAACGGTGCATACCAGGCGTTTACCGCCACCCCCACTTCCACCAGGAACCACGTCACAAAGATGATCAGCGAGGTACCGAGAATCGACCAGTACTGCCAGCGGTGCGGAGAATAGACAAACCAGAACAGCGCAAACAGCCCTACGCACAGCATGTAGTAGGCGTAAAACAGCAGATAGCTCAGTGACCAGAAGCGCGCTGCGCTAATCGGCACGTCGCCTGTCGCCCCGGCTATGCGTGCCAGCCATGCACCGCCGCCCGCCTGCCAGAAAACGACCGCGATAAGAGCCCAAATAAATGCCGACAGGAAAAATGGCCCCGGCTTTGGGAAAAAAGACTTAAACATGATGCTTCCTTCTTGTTGTTATGGTTGTTGCTGTGCTCAACACATGACCAAACGAATACCCTGCCCGGGCCGGAAGACCGGCTCGGGCAAAAAGGTCAGACCCGAGGGTTGATTATTAGTTCGCTTTCCAGTTTTCGAGAATTGTTTCGGTGCGTTTCACCGCGGGAGGGTTCATCGGTGCAATGAAGTTACGCCAGACGTCATTATGGTGGTTAATCAGAATCTGTGCTTCAGCCGCCGGGCGATTCGCGGTGGTATGGGCATCCTCAGCCACGGTAATGTGGTAGCCCCGACTGACGCCGTTTTTAATTGTCGCGTCCACGCAGTAATCCGTGGCGCAGCCGCAGATGACAAACTCACAAATTCCGTGTTCACGTAACAGCGCTTCAAGCGATGTGTTGTAAAAAGAATCACAGGCGGTCTTGGTAACGTAAAGCGCATCAGCCGGTTGATGGAGTTCAGGCAGCAGCGCAAACCCTTCACTTCCTTCTTCCAGCCCCCCGGCCTCGGTATGCTGAATAAAAATGACGGTGTCGGCCGCCTGCGTAAGCTGGTTGATCAGAGAGACACACTTTTCGCGCTGATGACGAGGGTTTTCAAATACCCCGTTTTGCATATCAACCACCATGACCACACGCTTTTCAGACATACCGTTCTCCGTAAGATTGAGTAATACTGGTGCCTATCATAAGCCCGATGCCAGAAAATGGGAGAGCGCTCGCAAGTAAATTATTCATATTTACCCATGGTTACGTTTTTCTGGCTATCGTTATGCTATTCCGGGCATTGCACGGTAGAGATTAGTAGTATAAATACCCATTACTTTCTTCATTCACTTCATGGATGCTTTTCGTTGAAACGTTGTCTGCTCTCTTTTGCCGCGCTGTGTGCGGTGAGCTTCTCCACCGCCCAGGCGGCCCAACCGCTGACGGCTCCCGTTTTGGCTTCAGACATTGCCGATCGCTACGCGAACCTGATCTATTACGGCAGCGGCGCAACCGGGATGGCAATGGTGGTTATTGATGGCAACCAGCGCGTATTCCGCAGCTTCGGTGAAACGCGCCCAGGCAATAACATTCACCCGCAGCTGGATTCCGTCGTTCGCATCGCGTCCTTAACCAAGCTGATGACCAGCGAAATGCTGGTGAAACTGCTCGACCAGGGCGTGGTGAAGCTCGACGATCCGCTCAGCAAATACGCCCCACCGGGTGCACGAGTGCCGACGTATCAGGGAACGCCCATTCGCCTTGTGAACCTCGCGACGCACACCAGCGCGCTGCCGCGTGAGCAGCCTGGCGGAGCGGCGCACCGCGACGTGTTTGTCTGGCCCACCCGTGAGCAGCGCTGGAACTACCTGAGCACCGCCACGCTGAAGGCGGCCCCGGGTTCGCAGGCCTCTTACTCCAATCTGGCGTTCGACCTGCTGGCGGATGCCCTCTCAGCGGCTGCGGGCAAACCCTACACGCAGCTGTTTGAAGAGCAGATAACCCGTCCGCTGGGGATGAAAGACACCACCTTTACCCCTTCTCCGGACCAGTGCCGTCGCCTGATGGTGGCGGAGAAAGGCGCAAGCCCGTGTAACAACACGCTGGCGGCAGTGGGGAGCGGCGGGGTCTATTCCACCCCAGGCGACATGATGCGCTGGATGCAGCAGTTCCTCTCATCGGATTTCTATTCGCGCAGCAGCCAGGCCGACCGTATGCAGACCCTGATTTATCAGCGAACTCAGCTGCACCGTGTGGTCGGAATGGACGTACCGGGTAAAGCCGATGCGCTCGGCCTGGGCTGGGTCTATATGGCACCAAAAAATGGCCGTCCGGGTATTATTCAGAAAACCGGCGGCGGTGGCGGGTTCATTACCTATATGGCGATGATCCCGCAGTCCAACGTGGGCGCATTTGTGGTGGTCACCCGCTCCCCGCATACGCGTTTCGTTAATATGAGTGATGGCATTAATAACCTGGTGGCTGAACTGAGCGCCAATAAAGCCCAGGTGCTGACCGCGTCTAACTGATCTTAATATTCCGTGGGCAAGCGGTTGATGCTGACCAGCTTGCCCCGGCTCATATTAATGTAGTTTCCCTGCCGCAGCGCAGCGAGAACCTCTGCAACAACCGAGCGCGAAATACGGGTGCTTTGTTGAATATGATTCATCACACCAATTTTCGAGCGCAACGTTTCATCCCACTCCGCCATATTCAGCAACATGGCGCGGATCTGGTGATAAGAATTATTTCCCACCAGCTGCATGTCGCGTTTCGCAAGAATGTAATTTATCCATGATAACCAGGTGAAGGCCTCTTTCCAGAGCGCATTCTGTTGTATGAGCTGACGGGTGGTTTCCGTGGATAAATAAAAACCCGTACAGGGTGTTTTGGCGATAACTTTGTATTCGTGACAGTGTTTAATCATCACGGTGGATAGCCCAAAAATAAATGGCGCTTTCGCGATCCCCAACAGCAATTCATCTGGATAACGATAGATTTCGATTATACCGGTCTGTAATACGACCGTGCGTGACTCATTGCACTCGTGAGAAGTAATGATTTGTTGTGGAGCACATTGAAACGTACTACTGGCTGCTATCAGACACTGTTCGAGCCGGCTTAATTCAGAAAGCGGTTTCGCATTAACGTTCATGCAGACCTCAAGACATCCGTATTGGTCGGTTCAATATTGTTTTTTGTTTTTATCGTAAAAAAGCGGGGGATATTCTCCCCCGCTTTCAGGTATTACCAGGTATATTTCACACCCAAATTGGCGCCCCAGTTCTGGTCAACGTCACCGCCGCCAAGATACGTGGCATCCGTGTACGCGCTGAAGTTCTTCGTGAAGCTGAACTGCGTACCCAGCCCTACACGCACCGCAGAGCCTTTAACGCCGTTGTCGATGCTGTCGTCGTTGATATCCGCAGTGTTATCAGCATCATCATAGACATAAGCCAGCTTGAAGTAAGGCGTCAGCGCCTGCTCGCCACCGTAGTTGAAGGTATAACCCGCATCCAGGCCGAGTTCATAGCGCAGGCTATCGTAAGATTGCCCATCAACGCGCATGTCATTACTCAGGCGATAATCATCCCCGGACTGGAACAGACCGGATACCGCCGCGTAAGGGGTTACGTAGCCAGACAGGTTTGGTTTCCAGTCATAGCCCAGCTTCATGCCAAAGCCAACCGCATCGGTGGTCGTGTCACCGTCAACGTATTGACCGTTGCTCATGGTAGCTGAAAGGTCGTTGTTAAAGCGGGTGTAGCTCAGGGAGCTGTCGAGGAACATATCGTTCGCAAACTTCGCAGAGGCATAGATCATTGCCGTCTGGCTGTCCTGATCGACCTGACCGGTACGATCGCTGATATCCCCCTTCGCGAAGCCTGCTGCACCGCCGACGATCCACTTCGCATTGTTACCGTCAATCTGGGTGTCCAGACCGACCATAATGCCGCTCACGTCCTGATCGTAGCTGATAACGCCATTGTCACCGTCGTAGTTGCCACCGAAGTAGCTCACCCAGGCTCCGCCATTATCCGCCAGGCCATGACGGCTGTTGGTCAGACGCGAACCGACGGTATCCTGCTGCAGATTCCAGATATTGGTATTGGCAGAAGGAATGCTCAGCGCCATGTTGGCGTAGTCGGTCAGCGCTTTCTGCTCAAGGACAACGGTATCACCCTGCTGCTGTGCCTGATAGGTGTAAGCCCCTAAATCCGCTTTGTTTGCGGCAGTAAAGTGGGCTGCAGTATCCGGATTGTTATCATAAACACGGACGATCTCTTTGTTTTTGTAATCAGCGACAGAGCCTGCGCCGGTCGCATCATCAATGCGCACTTTATAGTTACCGGCAACGTCACCGTTCACCGCCAGATGGCCGTCTGAGTTCAGTGCGACGACACCATAGTCGTAGTCCGCGCTGTAACGATCGTTAGTGATATAACGCGCGTTATTCAGATCGCTGTTCAGCAAGTAATCACGGCTGGCTACGTTCAGTACGCCGCCGTCGGTCAGCACCATATTGTGCGTGTCGACCTGACCCAGACCCAGCGCCAGCTCGGCACCGTTATCGACGGTGATCGTATTCGCATACAGCGCGGCCGTCTCTTCGGTCAGAGCTGCACGGCTATCGCTGTCCAGATAGAGGCTGTCGGTCGCTACGCCGCCGCTGTCGCCAATATTCAGCGATGAAGCATTGGTTAGGGTAATGGAGTCCGCCAGCAGGCCAGCGTTTTCAACGTTGACCTGAGAGCGGTTATTCACCGCCAGCGCGTCGATGTTAGAGATCTTACGGGTATCCCACTCGGAACCGTTGTCCAGCGTTACGTTGAACAGGCCGCTCTGGTAGACCTCTTCGCCCGCTACGTGGCCGTTGCTGTCAAAGGTGGAGTCAGGCCAGATGCTATTAGGCGCCAGCGCATGCCAGTCAACGTTGCTGTAACCCAGACCGTACATCTGCGAAGTGCCAATGGCTTCAACGCTGGACTGCGCCGCACCGACCCACTTGCTGCCGTTGGTCAGCGTCACGTCCAGCCTGTCGGTGCCATCCCAGCCATTAGTGGTTGGGTTATAGACGCCATCATCGGTGGTATCGGTTGCCGGATCGCCATTTTCGTAGAAGTTGTTATCGAAGGTGCTGGCGAACAGGATGTCGCCGGTGACGGTAGAATGGTCGAACGTGGCGGTGGTCTGCATGGCGTTGTCAGATGCGCTGGCCGCAACGATCAGCGCCGCGTCATCCGCACCCGTGGCGTGGGTTTCACCGTAGTCGCTCGGCTTAGCCGTTTGACCGTAGAATCCGCTGGTACCCAGATCGCTGTAGGCGCCTGACGTCAGCACGGAGTCTTTAACCACCAGCGTATCGGTGAACACGTTTGCGCTGTTCGCCACGCCTTCAACGCCGTCATACGGAGTATTATCGAGCTCCTGATAGCCCTGCGTTAGCGTAATGCCCGCTACGTGGGAATTATTCTGGATAACAATATCAGACTCCACGTCCAGCGTAATCGCGTTACCGAGAGCGTAGGTATCCAGGTAATGGGTTTCCGATGTTTCGCCCTTCACGACGTCATAAGCGTAATGCTCGTAAGCGTCGTTGATCGTGCTGTTATCGACAGTCAGGCTAAAACGATCGAACTGAGTATGTGCGGTACCGTCGGCGTCTACGCCGTCGGCACAGTTTGCGGTCATACACTCAGAGGTAATCATACCGTTGATGGTGCTGTTAGAAATGCTGAGCGCATTTGAATGACCATTGATGCCGTCATCCAGATAATACGTCGAAATAACGCCATTCACCGTTGATTTATTGATCACCGGATAAATATCACCGTCGTGGCTGGCATCAGTGTAATCCCAGTCAGCATAACCATAATACCACGGGGTTGAGGCGGCGTTATCATATCCAAATGTATTATACGTCGTACCGGAAATATCTTTCGCATTGGCCTGAGAAGCGATAGCCAGGGTACAGGCTAATGCAAGTTGAGATACAACCAGTTTCTTTTTCCATGTTTGCATTGGGTCATCCCTCCTCAGGGACGTAAGCAAGTTTGTCCGTCAAATCATTGTGCAATATTCAATTGCGGAGAGAATTATGCAGTTGCATTTAGAAAAGGTTCAATGAATGATTCCATTAAGTCCGCATACAGACAAAAAACAGAAAAAAGGTCAACCACACAGCAGGCAATCATTATAAACATTATAAAAACAGAAAGTTGAAAATTAATTTCATAACTCACATTAATATTATTAAAATAAATAGATCATTATTTTTTATATATTCTATCTGATATAGAAATCATACTAATCATTCCCCTTTTCATGAAAAAAGCAGACCGCGCGAGTGTAGAGTGAAAAAAGGTTCTTCAGCCGTCAATTTGAGAAAAGAAAAAAGCCTACTTTCGTAAAACAACGGCCTTCACTTTGAGGTACACTAGGCCTCTTTGTTCCACAAACATCAGGCATCCCATGACCGATTTAATTGCACGTCCCCGCCGTCTGCGCAAGTCACCTGCACTGCGCGCTATGTTTGAAGAGACAACCCTGACCTTAAACGATCTGGTGTTGCCGATTTTTGTTGAAGAAGAGATCGATGACTACAAAGCCATCGAAGCCATGCCGGGCGTGATGCGCATTCCGGAAAAATATCTGGCGCGCGAGATCGAACGCATCGCCAACGCGGGGATCCGCTCGGTGATGACCTTTGGCATCTCCCATCATACCGACGCCACCGGCAGCGATGCGTGGAAAGAAGATGGCCTTGTCGCCCGTATGTCCCGCATCTGCAAAGAGACCGTGCCGGAAATGGTCGTCATGTCAGACACCTGCTTCTGCGAATACACCTCTCACGGCCACTGCGGCGTGCTGTGCGATCATGGCGTGGATAACGATGCCACCCTGCTGAATCTCGGCAAGCAGGCCGTGGTCGCGGCCGCTGCGGGTGCAGATTTCATCGCCCCCTCTGCCGCGATGGATGGACAGGTTCAGGCGATTCGTCAGGCGCTGGATGCGGCAGGCTTCACCGACACGGCCATCATGTCCTACTCCACCAAATTTGCCTCCTCCTTCTACGGCCCGTTCCGTGAAGCGGCTGGCACGGCGCTGAAGGGCGACCGTAAAACCTATCAGATGAACCCGCTGAACCGCCGGGAAGCGATTCGCGAATCCCTGCTGGATGAAGCTCAGGGCGCAGACTGCCTGATGGTCAAACCGGCTGGCGCGTATCTTGATATTCTGCGCGACATCCGCGAACGCACTGAACTGCCGCTGGGCGCTTACCAGGTGAGCGGCGAGTACGCGATGATCAAATTCGCCGCGCAGGCGGGAGCGATTGACGAAGAGAAAGTGATCCTAGAAAGCCTGGGTGCGATCAAACGTGCGGGCGCGGACCTGATCTTCAGCTACTTCGCGCTGGATCTGGCTGAGAAAAAAATCCTCCGCTAATCTTCACCAAACTGCAATACAACCGACATCTGCTCCTTCTACTGTCTTCGCAAGACGGCAGGAGGAGTAACCATGTTTAGCCTCGATAGCGTTCTCGACGATCTTTGGCCTCAGGCGAGGCCTGCACCCTGGCAAAAAAGTCTGTTAAAAAGACTGTTTTACGAAGAAGAATTCCAGCAGTTTGCCGCCGCGCACCGCCACCTCAAAGGACTGGACATGGTGGAGCAAGTTCTGGAGCACCTTGATATTCTCTGCACCGTTTCCGCCCGCGATCTCGAACAAATCCCCGAACATGGCCCGCTGGTCATTATTGCCAACCACCCGACGGGTACGCTGGACGGGCTGGCGCTGTTGTACGCCGTCTCCCGCGTACGCCGTGACGTAAAAGTCGTGACCAACCGGATGCTGACCCACCTTGAGCCTCTCAGTTCACTCTTTATCCCGGTGGACAATATGGGGGGCAGGACGGCGAAATCCTCCCTGGTGCAGATGGAACAACATCTGCAAAATGCGGGCGTACTGATCTTCTTCCCGGCGGGAGAAGTTTCACGTCCGACGCGCAAAGGCATTCACGATAAAAAATGGCACCCGGGCTTTATCAAGCTCGCCAGCAAGCTGCGCGCGCCGCTGCTGCCGGTGCATATTCAGGCGCACAATAGTCTCCTCTTTTATGCCAGCACGCTGGTGTCGCCGACATTGTCGATGCTGCTGTTAATGCAGCAGATGTTCCGCCGCCGCCATAGCCAGCTGCCGATTAAAATCGGCCAGCAGATCGCCTGGCATCACTGGCACAGCGCCACCCTTTCGTCGCGTGAGATGGCCGAGCAGTGCCGTCAGCACGTGATGCGTCTTGGCAAGGGAATGCCTGGCGTCTTTAAAACCCAGTGCGCCATTGCTCGTCCGGAGGACCGGGCGACTCTGAAACGCGCGCTGACGCAGGCCGAGTGTCTGGGCAAAACCGGCGACGGTAAGCTCATCTATCTGTGGCAGCGCAACGGCCAGGAAGAGGCTCCGCTGCTGCGCGAGCTGGGCCGCCTGCGCGAAATTGCGTTTCGTGCGGTGGAGGAAGGGAGCGGCAAGCGCCGGGACACCGACCGTTACGATGACGATTATCTGCACCTGATCCTGTGGGATGATGAGGATCTGGAGATCGTGGGGGCGTATCGCTTTATGCCCACCGCAAAGCAGATTGCGCATCGGGGTCCGGAAGGGTTGTACAGCTACAGCCTGTTCCACTACGACGATAAAATGCAGGACGTGCTGGAGCACGGCATTGAACTGGGTCGCAGCTTTATTCAGCCGCGCTACTGGGGACGCCGCGGCCTGGATTATCTCTGGTCCGGGATTGGGGCTTATCTGGCACGTTATCCGCACTACCGTTATCTGTTTGGCCCGGTCTCGATCTCCGGAGGCTTACCGCCAGCGGCGCGGGATCTGCTGGTGGCATTTTACCGTCTGTGGTTCCCGGCAAACCATCCGCTGGCCGCGTCGCGCCAGCCTTATCCTGCATCGTTACCGGACGTGCTGGCACAGTTTGGCGGCGTGGATTACGTGGACGATCTGACGAAGCTGAAATCCCTGCTCGGCAATCTGGGCTGCGGCATTCCGCCACTCTACAAGCAGTATTCCGAGCTGTGCGAACCGGGCGGCGTGCAGTTTATTGATTTTGGCAGCGACCCGGCGTTCAACAACTGCGTCGACGGGCTGGTGCTGGTGGATTTGTGCTACCTGAAGACGAACCGCTATCAGCGGTATATAGGGGTACACTCTTTGTAGGCCGGGTAAGCGCAGCGCCACCCGGCAAAAACGGTGCAAAATTGCCGGGTGGCGGCTACGCCTTACCCGACCTACAGGTACTACAGGATCATGGGCGATAAAACGGCTTATCCCCCAAAATCGTCGCCCGCTGCATAATCCGACGCTGCGGCAGATAATCCGCATTGGCATAGTGCTGCGTCACGCGGTTATCCCAGATCGCGAGATCGTTCTCCTGCCAGCGCCAGCGCACCTGAAACTCCGGTTTGGTGATATGCGCAAACAGGAAGCGTAGCAGCGCCTCGCTCTCTTTTTCCGTCACGTCCACAATGCGCGTGGTAAACCCTTCGTTCACGAATAACGCCTGCTTGCCCGTGACCGGATGGGTACGCACCACCGGGTGCAGCAGCGGAGGATGTTTTGCAACCGCATCCAGCCAGCGCTGATGCTCCTCTTCGCTTTTACGGTACTTGTATTCCTGGAACGATTTTTTGAAATCGTGCTCCGCCCGCAGACCACTCAGCAGCGTCCGGAACGGTGCGGACAGCGCCTCGAAAGCCGCAATGCCGCTCGCCCACAGCGTATCGCCTCCGGTCTCCGGCAGCAATTTTGCCGCGAGGATCGCCCCTGCGGGCGGCGTCTCGATAAAGGTCACATCGGTGTGCCAGTTGTCATTATCCGGCGGATTATCGTTATGGGTATCCAGGACGATAATCTCCTCCACCCCTTCCGCATGCGGATAGACCGGATGGATATGCAGATCGCCAAAGCGTAGCGCCAGCGCGCGCTGCTGCTGCGGGGTGATCGCCTGCTCGCGCAGGAACACCACCTGATGGCGCAGCACCGCGTGATACAGCTGCTCGAACTGGTTATCGCTCAGCGGACGGGTTACATCCAGGCCCGACACCTGCGCGCCAATATACGGCCCCAGCGGGGTAATGGTCAGACGTTCACTCATTGTATTTCTCCATGCCAGGGCGTCAGACGACGCTGTAGAGCGCGCAGCCCCAGCTCTAATCCGAAGGCGATCGCGGCAATGACCGCGATCCCAGCCAGCACCACGTCAGTCGCCAGGAACTCTCCCGCCGACTGCACCATAAACCCTAATCCTCGCGTGGCGGCGATCAGCTCTGCCGCCACCAGCGTGGACCACCCCACGCCGAGGCCGATGCGCAGCCCGGTTAAGATCTCCGGCAGCGCGCCCGGTAAAATCACGAACAGCAGCACCTGTGTCCGGCTGGCGCCCAGCGACTGCGCCGCGCGGATCCGCACCTGCTGGGCACTTTTGACGCCCGCCAGCGCCGACATCGCAACCGGGGCGAAAATCGCCAGATAGATCAGCAGGATTTTTGACGTTTCACCGATGCCAAACCAAATTACCATCAGCGGCAGATAGGCCAGCGGCGGCACCGGGCGGTAAAGCTCAATCAGCGGATCGAGGATGCCGCGCACCGTCGGTCTTAAGCCCATCGCGATGCCAACCGGAATGCCGATCATCACCGCAGCCAGCAGCGCCACCAGAATGCGCGTCAGGCTTGCGCCCAGATGCTGCCAGAGCGTGGCATCCATAAACCCCTGCGGCCCGGCGATGGCAATAAGTTTGGCCAGCACCTGTCCCGGCGGCGGCAGAAAAAGCGGGCTGATCCACTGCAGTGCCGCCACCAGCCACCACACCGCCAGTAACACCAGCAGCGTCCCGACGCTCAACGTGAGCTGGCGGGAGAACGGCCAGCGCAGCGCCTGACGCGTGCGGCGCGTTTTTTCACTGAAGACGATGCTCATGAGAAAGCCTCCCGTTGGTCAAACACGCGGCTTAGGATGTACTCACGCTGGTCGATAAACTGCGGATCGGATTTGATGCTGCGCACGGGTTCTCCGGCGACATAACGGCGCGCGAACTCGAGCGGCAAGCGTTCCACCACGCGCCCCGGCCCCGGCGATAACAGCACCAGCTCGGTCGCCATAAACACCGCTTCTTCGATGTCGTGGGTGATCAACAGGACCTGCTTGCCCGTCTCATGCCAGAGACGCAACAGCAGGGTTTGCATCTGCTCGCGGGTAAAGGCGTCCAGTGCGCCGAACGGCTCGTCCAGCAGCAACAGCTGCGGGTTTGCCGCCAGCGCACGGGCAATGCCGACACGCTGGCGCTGACCGCCGGAAAGCTGCCAGATAAAGCGTTTTTCCGCCCCTTCGAGACCCACTTTTTTCAGCATCTGCCGTGCCGTTTCCAGCCGCTGTTCGCGGTTCACCCCCGCAAGCTGTAGCCCAAATGCCACGTTTTCCTGCACGTTGCGCCAGGGGAGCAAACCTTCATTCTGGAAAACCACGCCGCGCTCGGCGCCGGGGCCTTCCACCTTTTTGCCTTCCAGTTGGATGGTGCCACGCTGATAAGGGACAAAACCGGCAATCAGATTCAGTAGCGTAGTTTTCCCACACCCGGAGGGGCCCAGCACCACCAGCAGTTCACCGCTGGCCAGCGTCAGGTTGATCTCCTCCAGCGCAGGTTTGCCGCCGTAATCGGCATACAGGTTCGTTATGCTCAGCATGGCGGACTCCTTATTTCACAAAGCGGTCGGTGACGTACTGGCTGTAATCCGCCGCTACCGCGGGCACTTTGCCCTGCGCTTTCAGGAAGGTGGCGGTATCGACAATCGCTTTGTTCACCGGCCCGGTCAGCTGCTGCACCTGCTGCGCAGGGGTCAGGTAGGTATTGCCTTTCACCAGCCCCGGCACGTCCGCTTCCGGCACGCCGCTCAGTCGGGCGAGTTTTTCCAGATTGGCGGACTGCTTCAGCCATTCATCGGGGTTACTGATATAGGGCTGTTGGGCGTCGAGGGCGCTTTTGGCAAAGGCTTTCACCACCTCGGGATGTTTCTCAGCAAAGTCTTTGCGCACGACCCACACGTCGAGCGTCGGCGCGCCCCACTGGCCCACCTTTTCGGAGTCGGTCAGCACGGTGCCGTCTTTTTCCAGCTCGTTCACGGCTGGGGCCCAGACATAGGCTCCGTCAATATCCCCACGCTGCCAGGCCGCGATTATCGCGGGTGGCTGGAGATTAAGAATCTGAACCTGCCCCGGCTTGATGCCCCAGTGTTTGAGCGCCGCCAGCAGGCTGTAGTGGGTGGTAGAGATAAACGGCACGGCGATGCGCTTGCCGATCAGGTCTTCCGGCTTGGTGATGTTTTTCTTCACCACCAGCGCTTCAGAGTTACCGAGCTGCGAGGCGAGCAGGAACACCTCAATCGGCACCTGCTGGCTGGCCGCGACCGCCAGCGGGCTGGATCCGATATTGCCGATCTGCACGTCGCCGGAGGCTAACGCACGCACGACGGACGCCCCGCTGTCGAACTTGCGCCAGTCGACGTTCGCGCCGCTCGCTTTGGCAAAGGTGTTATCCGCCTGCGCAACTTTCGCCGGTTCCGCAGAGGTTTGATACGCGACGGTGACGTCTACCGCCTGCGCCTGAAAGGCCCACAGCGCCAGCGCGCCGAGAAGTGTGATTCGCGATGAAATTGCCATAATATCTGCTCCCCTTGTTGTTATGAGGGCAGTATTTCCGGCGCGGGAATTTTGATAAAGGAATTAAAACGCATCGCTCATAACGATTCGTTTTTAGATAAAAAGTGAGAAAGGATAGTTGGTTTTGTGCGGTTGGTTTGTGCCGGGTGGCGCTACGCCTACCCGGCCTACAAATTGTGCTATCCGTAGGCCGGGTAAGGCGTAGCCGCCACCCGGCAGAGAAGTCAGCGCTTTGCGTTTAGCTCAGCAATATCCTTCGGTGTGGTGCGACAGCATCCACCGATTAATTTCGCTCCAGCCGCCAGCCACTGAGGCAAATAGCCCGCCAGCGTCTCGCACGCTTCGCCGTGGTGGTGCCAGGTTTTGGTCACCGCATCATAGTGCTCGCCCGAGTTCGGGTAGACCACCAGCGGCAGCGCCGTCAGGCTTTGCAGATGTTTCAACGCCGCGGTGGTGTTTTCCAGGGCGATGCAGTTGATGCCCAGCGCGACAATGTGCGGGGAGTTTGCCAGCACGTCGACCACCTCACGCAGCGGCGTGCCGTCGCTCAGGTGCTCGCTATCACGCAGGGTAAACGAGAACCACGCCCGGGCGCGAGGATACTCCGCCAGAAGCGCCGCCAGCGCCTTAATTTCCCCAAACGAAGGCAGCGTTTCGCAGGCCAGCAGGTCTGCCCCCGCATCCAGCAGCGCTTCCACGCGCGGGCGGTGGAAGGCGGTAAACGCCTCGGCGCTGCGCACGTAGTCGCCGCGATATTCCGAACCATCCGCCAGATACGCGCCGTACGGCCCCACGGAGCCTGCCACCAGCAGCGTACCTGCGTGCGGGTTTTCAGCCAGATACGCTTCGCGCGCCTTACGCGCCAGTTCCACGCTTTTGCCAATCAACGCCCGGGACTGTGCCTCGTCCAGCCCGCGTGCCGCGAAGCCCGCGGGCGTGGCCTGGTAGCTGGCAGTGATCGCCACCTGCGCCCCTGCGCGGTAATAATCAAGATGCACTTCGCGGATAAGTTCCGGGTTTTCTACCAGCACTTTGGCAGACCAGAGGCTGTCTGCAAGGTTACACCCGCGCGCTTCCAGCTCCGTTGCCATCGCCCCATCCAGCACCACATACGGCTGTTTTTCGAGAAGGGCGGTAAGCGGATTATTCTGCGACATGTTCAGGCTCCTGCGATGTCATATTTCGGGTCAGGTAGTACGCACCATAACACAGGGCGACAAACGGAAGCCCGCAATAAAGGGCAATACGCTGGCTCGGGTCAAACCACAGGCCGACACAGGCAACCACGCAGAGAATAAAACCGAGTACCGGCACCAGCGGATACCACGGTGCGCGATACTGCAACGCAGAGAGCGGCTGGCCGGACTGCAGATGTCGGCGACGGAAAACGAAGTGCGACGCGCAGATGCTGATCCAGACCGCCACCACCGCAAAGCCGGAAATGGCCGAGAGCGCGACAAACACCGTGTCCGGGGCGATAACGCTTGAGAACAGCGCCAGCACGCCACCGAGCATGGAAACCGAAAGCGCCGTCAACGGCACGCCATTTTTGTTCACCCGGGCAAAGCAGCGCGGCAACGTTTTCTCGTTAGAGAGCGACCACAGCATGCGCCCGGAGGCATACAACCCGGAGTTGGCCGCCGAGAGGATTGCCGTCAGGATCACGAAGTTAAAGATATCTGCCGCGTAAGGAATACCGACCTTCTCAAACACCAGCACGAACGGGCTCTTTTCCACGCCCGCCTGCTGCATCGGGATCAGCGCCGCCAGTACAAACACGGTGCCGATAAAGAAGATAATCAGCCGCGCGATGGTGGTGCGGATTGCGACCGGAATGACCTTGTGCGGATTTTGGGTTTCGCCCGCCGCGATACCAATAAGTTCGGTGCCGGAGAAGGCAAAGTTCACCGCCACCATGGTCATCAGGATCGGCAGGCCACCGTGCGGGAACCAGCCCTCAGCGGTAATGTTGCTTAACCCCGGCGCAGGAGAACCGTCCTGCATCGGGATAAAGCCAAAGACCGCCGCCCCGCCGAGGATAATAAAGGCGATGATGGTGATAACTTTCACCAGCGAGAACCAGAATTCGCCTTCAGCAAAGAAGCGCGTGGAGATGACGTTAAGGCCAAAAATCACCACGCAGAAGACCACGCACCACGTCCAGACGGGCACCTGCGGGAACCAGTACTGCATGCAGAACCCGGCGGCGGTAAAGCTCGACCCGAGCGCCACCGTCCAGGTGAGCCAGTAGAGCCACGCCACGGTGTAGCCCGTCGCCGGACCAAGATAACGGGCGGCATAAACGTGGAACGCGCCGGTTTCCGGCATCGCCACGGAAAGCTCACCAAGACACTGCATCACCAGCCAGACCACCAGCGCGCCAATCAGGTATGCCAGCAGCGTGCCCGCCGCCCCGGTCGTGGAAATGATATAGCCCGTATTAAAAAATAACCCAGTCCCAATCACGCCGCCCAGCGAGAGCATAATCAGGTGGCGTGTTTTCATGGTGCGCTTCAGCTGCCCATTTTCTTGTTGTGTTTGCATATTACCTTCTATACGTATGGACATCTAAACATCCAAAGAAGGTGTTATACCGCGATTGTTAATAAAAAGCTAGATGACCAGACGCAAACGAGCGCGCCGCGCGCTGAGTCTGGGGTGGGATGTCAGGATCACATAGAGAAAAGGACGCCAGGCCATAAGCACCTCCGCAAGCTGATATGTATATCATGGTGCGGGAAGAGACGATCTTCGGTCAGTCGAAAGTGGGATCCGTGAAGAGTGGATTCATACCGCAACACTGTCCACAGAACAGGTAAGGCGCAAAGGTTGGTAATTCTCACAATCAGTTCTATAGTCGAACAGTTTCTTAGTAACCAGGAATGACTGATGCGCTTTAACGGACTGACCAAAGGTTTCTTTATTTTCATCCTCGCCCTTGTGACATGGGCCTTCTTCGACGTGCTGTCGCCCTACTTCTCCGCAATACTGTGGGCCGCTATTCTGACCGTGATTTTTAACCCGGTAAAAAACAAGCTGCGCACCGCGCTGGGGGATCGCAACGGGCTGGCCTCGCTGCTGACCATCGGCATTATCTGCCTGATCGTCTTTATTCCGCTGATGGTGATCCTCTCCTCACTCGCCATTGAGCTGAACGTGGTGTACACGAAGCTTCAGGAGAACAACACGCAGTTTCCGGAAGTGGTGGCGAGCATCTTTAACCACCTGCCGGACTGGGCCAGCGGCTTCCTCGCGGATCACAACCTGAACAACGCGGCGCAGATCCAGAAAAAACTCTCCGATGTTGCGCTGCAGGGCGGGCAGTATCTGGCGGGTAGCGCGTTTCTGATCGGCAAAGGTACGTTTGGCTTTGCGATTAGCTTCGGCATCATGCTTTATCTGCTGTTCTTCCTGCTGAAAGACGGACCGTATCTGGTGCGCCAGATCCTCGACTCCCTGCCCCTGTCTGATTTCGCCAAACAACACCTGTTCGCCAAATTTGTCGGCGTATCGCGTGCCACGGTAAAAGGCACGGCGGCGGTGGCGGTGGTCCAGGGCATACTCGGCGGGATTGCGTTTGCCATTGTGGGCCTCGACGGCAGCGTCCTCTGGGGCGCGCTGATGGCTTTCCTCTCGCTGGTACCTGCCATCGGTTCGGCGATTGTCTGGGTCCCTGCCGCCATCTTCCTGTTCGCCACGCACCAGATCTGGCAGGGGCTGTTCATTGTCGGCTTCTTTGTGATTGTCGTCGGACTGGTGGACAACATCCTGCGACCGCTGCTGGTGGGTAAAGACACCAAAATGCCGGACTATCTGATACTGATCTCCACCCTCGGCGGCATGGAGCTGTACGGCATTAATGGCTTTGTCATTGGGCCGCTGATTGCCGCGCTGTTTATCGCCTGCTGGAACCTCTTCTCCGGCCGCGACCACGAAGGAAATGCTGAAGAGCTGGATGCCGATTTCATTGAAGAGGGAAAAAACCCTCCAGATTTGTAAGGATGTGACGATATATACCCCACCAGGCGGCACTGTGCCGCCTTTTTTTCGCCTTAAATCAGCCGTTTTCTATAATCTGAAGAACGCCATCCTCTTCAAGTTGTAAAAGGATCACCAGGTGCGAATCGCGACAATTACTAACTGGGCCTATGGTGCCACGGTCTGCCTGACCATTGCGTCCGGCATTATCATGCTGCTGGCTTCCGGCGCCGACACCGCCGAGCGTCAGGCCATTGAACAGCGTCAACGTTTTGATGAGCTGACGGAAAATATTGAAACTGATGCCTGGGTACAGTCCGATTTAGCGCGCCTGTACGTCGTCAAAAAAGATCCTCAAATCCTCAAAGAGTATAACCAGTCAGAGAATAGCCTGAAGCACATCGAGCTGAAGCTGGAAAAACTGCAGGACGCTGGCGCATCGGATGACGAGCTTGCCCTGCTGCATGAAGGCTTAAAGATCGTTGATGAGCTGCAGGACGAACAGCAAATGGCCCTGGCGAACACGGCGCGGGGTGAAGACGCTCAGGCCATCGCCCTGCTCTATGGTGCCTCTTATGAGCAAGAGCTTGAGCGCGCCCAGAACCAGATCGATCACTTTCGCCAGATACTCGATAAACGTGTGATCACGTCCGTACGGGAGGCGACAAAAAAATCGAAAGCGCTGCGAACGGCCTCTGAGTTGATGGTTGGCCTCACCGCCCTGCTGTTCCTGTTTGTGCTTGGCTTTATATTAAAACGCCGCGTGCTGCGTCCTGTCGTGCGCCTGAGCGACGTGGTGCACCGCCTGGCATCACAGGACTACGCGGTGGAAACGCCCAACTTCAACCAGATTGATGAGATCGGCGATATGGCGCAGGCTATCCGCATCTTCCGTGAAAACGGCCTTGCGCGCCAGCGTCTGGAAAAAGAGCGCGATGCCGACTGGGCCATCCGCGAGCTGCTGGCGCGCATGACCCAGAGGCTGCAGGGATGTGAGAACGTAAACGATGTGATTAACGTGGCGGAGTTGTTTGCGCCCAATATTGCACCGGGGATCCCTGGCCGACTCTACGTTCTCGACCGGGATCCGTGGCAGATGCGCTGCGTCGCGCAATGGCTTGCGCCGGTGGGTGACGAGACAACATTCCATCCTGACGAGTGCTGGGCCGTGCGTCGTGGTCAGAGCCATCCGCCGGTCAACGGTGAGCCGGATATCGCCTGCTATCACCTGCAGGAAGAGACGACGAACAGCGCGCTGTGCGTGCCGCTTATCGCCCAGGGTGAGGCCATTGGCTTGCTCTCTTTCCAGAACATCAACGCGGACAATGCCCCTTCCCGCCCGTATCTTGAACTGATGGCTGAGGCGCTAGGACTGGCGCTGGCGAACCAACGTCTGCGCGACGCGTTACTGGAAAAAGCCCTGTTTGACCAGCTCACCGGCCTGCGTAATCGCCATCATCTGGAAGACACCCTGCACACCCAGATGGCACAAGCCATGCGTAACGATGAACCGGTTAGCTGCCTGATGATCGACATCGATCACTTCAAGAGCATTAATGACCGTTTCGGCCATGAGGCCGGAGACCTGGTCATTAAAAGCGTGGCGCTGATTGTTCAGCGGGCCGGGCATGACAGCGGGCTGGCCTTTCGCTTCGGGGGGGAAGAGTTTCTGGTACTGCTTCCCGGCGCCGGAGAAGCAGAAGCGCATGCCTGTGCGCAGAAGATTTATGACGGTGTACGTGCGCTGTCGCTGCGTTACGGCCTCTCAGAGATTGGCCCGGTGGATGTCTCGATTGGTATTGCCAGCTATCCAGAGCATGCCCAGAGCGACAACCTGCTGCGCGCCGCGGATGTCGCCTTATACCGGGCGAAAGAGCTGGGCCGGGCGCGGATTGTGAGTTTTGGAATGCTGGAAGCGGGTTAAGGTTAGACTCTTATTCATGACGCATGATGTTCATGTCATTGTTCTGACGCCAGAAGATCAATCATGGCCCGTGTGGCTGCTGACTGGCGTCGATGGGGCGCATAGATGAGCGAGAAAGGTCGCGATCGTCCACGAAGTTGCGGAAGTATCTCAACTAACTGGCCGCGCTGTATCTTCTCGCGGACAATGAATTCGTAGCTCTGACAGATCCCTATTCCATGTTCAGCCAGCGAAACCACGCCAAGGACATCATCTGAAATCTCGATGATTGAATCTGGCTGCCAGTCAACATCCCGCTCATCCACACGAAATACCCAGGGCGCAATACGGCCGGTACGCGGCATAATAAAAGGCAGGCACATATGCTGCCGCAGTTCATCGAGCGTCTGCGGCATTCCCATGCGATGAAGGTAAGCGGGTGAAGCAACCAACAGCAGTGCCGCATCCTGCAATTTACGCGCGACGAATCCACTGTCAGGCATTTGACCCAGGCGAATAGCCAGGTCGAATCCCTCAGCGATCAGGTCGACATTGCGATTGGTAATGTTCAGCTCCACCTGAACGCGCGGAAACTGTTGGGAAAAGCGGGCCAGCAAGGGCGGCAGACAATAATGCCCATAGGTGGTCGGGACGCTGATCCGTACCCGGCCAGTCAGATCCCCCTCCTGCCCCCGGCCATCGCGTTCGGCGTCATCAAGCAGGGAAAAAGCAGAACGCGCCTGCTCAAGATAAATCCGTCCGGCTTCCGTTAGTCCCACACGACGTGTGGTGCGTTGCAATAGCTGTCGTCCAAGACGCACTTCAAGGCGGGAGACCGCACGACTCAACACTGAGGGCGTGGTTGAAAGGGCGACCGCTGCAGCGGTAAATGAGCCATGTTCAACAACAGTAATGAAGACCTCAACATCGCCGAGATAATCGAATTTTCTGCTCATCTTGCTCTTTCAGGAACAAATGTTTTTCATTTTCGCTAATTTATCTCCGTTTGAGCGATGAGTAAAGTAGCCGCACTTGTTACCAAAAGGCAAAAACGATGGATCTTCAACTCAACGGTAAGACAGCACTTGTTACAGGGGCCACCGCAGGCATTGGGCTGGCTATCGCCAGTACTCTTGCGCGCGAAGGTGTTGCCGTCACGATTACCGGACGCGATCGGGAAAAACTGCACAATGCGGTAGCGAAAATTGCTCAGGCAGCTCCCCAGGCCCGGGTATCAGCCATTGTCGCCGATCTGGCTAACGCTGAAGGTGCAGAAGCGCTGATTAAGGCCTGTACGGATACCGATATTCTTATCAATAACCTGGGTTTTTATGAAGCCACCCCTTTCGCTGATATCACCGACGAGGAATGGCTACGCATGTTCAACATTAACGTGATGTCAGGCGTTCGTCTTTCACGGCATTACTTCCCACGCATGCTAGCACGCAACTGGGGCCGGGTGATTTTTATGTCCAGCGAAGTTGGCGCTTTCACTCCGCCAGACATGGTGCATTACGGCGTCAGTAAATCAGCTCAACTCGCCGTATCGCGAGGAATGGCAGAGCTGACGAAGGGTACCGGCGTAACGGTCAACAGCGTACTGCCATCGGCAACCCGCTCTGACGGAATCATTGATTACCTGCGCCAGACAGCGCCTGAACCTGGCATGACAGACCAGCAGATTGAAGCGCATTTCTTCCAGACCTACCGCCCCAGTTCCCTGATCGCGCGAATGATCGAGGCTGACGAGATAGCCGCTATGGTCGCGCTACTGGCAAGCCCACTCGGCGCGGCATCAAACGGGGCTGCGGTACGCGTCGAAGGCGGAACGTTCCGCTCCATTCTTTGATACCGCATTAAGAAACCGCGTCTTACTCACATCACCGGAGCATGTATGTCCTACCGTATCGGTACTTTCCCCGCCATTGCAATGGCGGCATTGTTCTCTTTCGCAAGCTGCGCCAGCGCGGCGGATCAGATGCCTCTTGAGCACTGGCGCAGCTACTCAGGCGTAAGCTGGGATAAACCTGAAAACGTGCAAATGCCAGCCGTGTTTTCCGGGTCGGTGAATGCCCCCTTAGCAGGCATTCACTTTGATGCAAAGGGCCGGGCTTTTGTCAGTACGCCCCGACTGATTTCAGCCAGCGCCCCCGCCACGTTGAATATTCTCGACACCGATCCTCAGTCCGGACCCGCGCGCCTGACAGCATTTCCGTCCCTCGAGCGTAATGCGGTTGATTCCGCTCCCGATCAGAACCTGCGCAACGTGCTCGGCTTTTATGTTGATCGTAAAAACGGCTGGTTATGGGCGCTGGATATGGGGTTCATCGCGGGAGAAACGGAATCCCCTTCAGGCTCGCAGAAATTGGTCGTACTGGATCTCGACTCGGGCCGAACGGTTAAACGTATCCCCCTGGACGGCGTGGCCGATCGTAAGGCAAGTTTCCTTAATGATGTCGTTGTCGATGAGAATCATCGTATCGCATACATTTCCGACAGCGGGTCGCGCAGTGCGCCAGAAAACCGTGTCGGCCTGATCGTCGTTGATTTCGCCACCGGCACAGCCCGACGCGTGCTGAATAGTCACCCTGCCCTGCAGATTGAACCGGGGGTAAACGTCATTTCCCATGGCGCGGAGGTATGGCCAGGTAAACCGCTATTGATTGGTATCAACGGCATTGCGCTGTCTCCCGATGCAGAAACATTGTACTGGACGGTGACGACGGGAACACATGCATACGCGGTGCCCACTGCCGTGCTGAAGCAACATGATTCAACTGATGCGCAGATTGCCGCTCAAATTCAGAATCTGGGCACGGTGGGAGGTAATACTGACGGTTTGGTGACCGATGCAAAAGGCTACCTCTATATTACAGATGTCACCCATAACGGCATTGTCAGATATGATCCGAAGACCCGTAAAATGTTACTTATTGCTGCAAATGAAGCCATAAAGTGGCCAGACACACCGGCTATTCGCCCGGACGGTGACCTGATCTTCACATCAAGTAGCCTTAATGACCACTTCGCTGGAATGGTCAAACCAGGCCATGAACGGTACGATCTGTGGCGCTTGCGACAGGACACGAACCCGCCGATGAACACTCGCTAATATGGCTGCGCCACCCCATGGGTGGCGCTTTTTTAGCTGTGATGGACAGGTAAAATCTGTGTCGTGAGAAAATAACGCTCATTTAAAACGATTATTTTTTAAACGCAAAAGAGCTTATTCAAGTAACGTTAGTTTGTCTCAAAATTTCAGTAGCACCATCCACAAATCAAACACCCTACCCCAAAACCACCCAACCCATTGTTTTTAATGGTTTTTACTAAACTAAACGTGCAGTAACAACCGCTACTCAACAAAATATGTAAACTACTGTGATAACTAAATTATAATTCATATACTTCGTTAAAAAAGTGGGGGTCAAAATGAGATTAACCTTAATGCTGTTGTGCTGTCTGGTGCCAACTTTAGCCTGGGCAGGTGAACTGCCAAAACCTGTTGGAAAACCTATTTTGACGATTTACGGTAATATAGAAAATACCAACGAAGAGGGAAAAGCAGTGTTTGATCTCGCCAGCCTTGAAAAACTAGGGATGGTGAGTTTCGAGACGACATCGCCCTGGTATAACGGACGTACTAAGTTTGAGGGTGTCCCAATGAGAAAACTCATGGATTATGTGGGGGCAAAGGGTACTAACGTTAACGTCATTGCGCTCAATGATTACTCTACCGTCATCCCTCTTAGCGACTTCAAAAAATACAACGCCATTCTTGCCTTAAAGGTCAATGGCGAATATATGCGCATCCGCGACAAAGGCCCGTCGTTCATTGTTTACCCTTATGACAGTCTTCCTGAGTTGAATAATCAAATTTATTATTCGCGTTCAGCATGGCAGGTTAGCAAAATGAAGATTGAGTAGCAGTTCAGGAGAACATAATGAACAGGATACTGGTTGGTATCATTTTTTCTCTTTTTATCACGACAGGATATATTGCATTCCTTGTTTACGATCGACAGCAGGAGTTGCAAAAACTGACTCAATACACCGAGTCCTGGTCCGTGGCTCAACTGGTATCAGAGTATTACCGATTTGAATCATGGCTTGGTCTATACGCAACCGATACCGATGACGTTACGATAGACCAGGTCCGCATGCGTCTTGAAATTATGCTAAGCCAGAGCGATTTAATGAACGGCGGGGATTTAGGTCGCTATATTGACAGCGATAAAATGCACCAGGAACTCGCTTCGCGTTTAGAGAAAATACTGGCGTATCTGGATGGCAATCTCGAAAAAATGAGCCATTCGGAGTTACAGGCATACCTGAAAAATATGCATATGCTTGATGCGCCGCTCAGCCAACTTTCGGCCACGGCATTAACAAAAGATATTAATACAGTTAATGAATCAAACAGAAAAATCCAAATCCTGTATTATATTTACTCCGCACTTTCATTACTTCTGGTGATCTTAAGCTTTATTCTGGGCTTTTTAATGATCTACCAGAATAAAAACATTCTCAAAGCCCACATGCAGGTTAAAAGCCTGGCTGACGAACTACAGATATCAAAAGAAACGCTGCAGATTCAGAACGCGAAGCTGGAGTATGATGTTTATCATGATTCCCTGACCGGTATGAAAAACCGCCTTTTCTTCTGGGACGATCTCAACAAAATTAATCTTCAGGCGGATAAAAACCATATCCCCGTCACGGTGATGTTATTTGATTTAGACCGGTTTAAAGAGGTCAACGATACCTATGGTCATGATGCCGGAGATTTACTGCTGAACCAGGTCTCCCGCCGCCTTACCTCAATGAGCAGCGCGACGGATACGTTTTACCGTTTGGGTGGCGACGAGTTTGCCCTTCTCTCAAGCGGCCTGACGGAAAGCGCTGCGGTTTCACGCGCCAAAGAGATCAGCGATCATATCAGCCAGCCCTATACGATTAATAACCAGCTGATAAAAATTGCCACCTGCGTGGGTATTGTTTTATCGGATAACGAACGACGCTCTGATTATCTTTACAAGTTTGCCGATCTCGCCCTCTACGAAGCCAAAAAAGAGGGCTCGCAGCAGATAAAAGTCTTCCGTCAGTGGATGCTGCAAAAACTGCAGGAAAGCAGAACCCTTGAACATGATATGGCGCTGGCGCTCGATCACCATGAATTTGTTGTGTATTACCAGCCTATTGTCGATGCATTCAGCAATGATATTTACGGCTATGAAGCGCTTATTCGCTGGATACACCCGCAGAAGGGAATACTGTCGCCGGATTACTTTATCTCTGTCGCTGAAAAAACAGGGATGATCAATGAGATCGGTAAAAATGTGCTTGAGCTTGCCTGCCGGGAGGCCGTTTCCTGGGCGGTTCCGGCACGGATCTCGGTGAACGTCTCGCCTGTTCAGTTAGGCACGAAATCCTTTACGGCGATGGTGCAGTCTATTCTGAAAGAGACTGGGCTACCGGCCAATCGCCTTGAGTTAGAAGTCACCGAGTCTTCACTCTTCAGTGACAGCAACACGCCAGTCACTATTCTCAAAAAGCTCAGATCGCTGGGGGTAAGAATTTCGATCGATGATTTCGGTACCGGGTATTCATCGCTCTCACGGCTCAGTGAACTCAACTTTGATAAAATCAAAATAGATAAATCCTTTGTGAATCCCATATCCACGCAAGATGAAGCGCTGAATATCGTTAAGCTGATCGCCGGTATGGCGAAGAGTCTTAATATGAGGGTCATTGCAGAAGGCGTCGAAACCGAAGCTCAGCTCGAACGTCTTCAGGCGCTTGGCTGCGACCTCGTGCAGGGCTATCTGTTCGGAAAACCGCAGGCTGAAGTCGACAAAAAAATAAAAAGCGGTGCAGCGTGATCCCACCGGGATCACACTTTTCAGCCGTGGGTATTCACATCCCCTCACCAGCTGTTACCATTCACCCCGTAAATACCTTTCAACTCAACCCGAGGCTTTGATGCTGGAGAATGTCATCATCCGATAATCAGCTCCCCGACCTTTCAGGCCGGACTGATTATCAATGCGCCGAAATCGAATGCGGGCACCGCTGTGTGTTTGCACGTTTTGCACATGATGATTAAACAGGTTTTCCAGTATGAATTTATCCCGTCAGGAACAACGTACCTTACACGTTCTCGCCAAAGGTGGCCGTATTGTGCACGTCCGCGATACGTCCGGCCGCGTCACCGCCGTGGAATGCTACAGCCGCGAAGGGCTCCTGCTGTCTGATTGCACGCTCGCCGTCTTTAAAAAACTCAAAACTAAAAAGCTGATCAAATCCGTTAAGGGTCAGCCCTACCGCATCAATACCACCGGGCTGAACAACGTTCGTGCTCAGCCTGACAATCGTTAAGGAGAGGAATATGGATATCCCACGTATTTTTACCGTCAGCGAAAGCGAACACCGCATTCATAACCCCTTTACGCCAGAAAAGTACGCCACGCTGGGCCGCGTGTTACGCATGAAGCCAGACACGCGCATTCTCGATCTCGGCAGCGGATCGGGAGAGATGCTTTGCTCATGGGCACGCGACCACGGAATTACCGGCACCGGCATCGACATGAGCCCGCTCTTTACTACGCAGGCCAAACTGCGCGCAGAGGAACTGGACGTTGCCGAACGCGTTCAATTTATTCATAACGACGCGGCAGGTTACGTTGCGGATGAAAAATGTGACGTGGCGGCGTGTATTGGCGCCACATGGATTGCAGGTGGCGTCGCCGGAACGATGAGCCTGCTGGCACAAAGCCTTAAGCGCGGGGGAATCATGCTCATCGGCGAACCTTACTGGCGGCGGCTTCCCGCAACGGATGAGGTGGCTCGGGCCTGTGGCGCCTCGTCCATCGCAGACTTTCTCACCCTGCCCGACCTCGTCGCCTCTTTCGATCGGCAAGGCTATGACCTGGTGGAAATGGTGCTGGCCGACCAGGAAGGCTGGGACCGATACGAAGCCGCGAAATGGATGACGCTGAGTCGCTGGCTGGAGCAACACCCTGACGATGACTTTGCGCAGGAGGTGCGAGCGGAGCTGAAAAGCGCGCCTGAACGCCATGTGACCTACACGCGGGAATACCTCGGCTGGGGCGTGTTTGCGTTAATGGCACGACAGGAGGACGTTTGCGGTACCGCCTAAAGGGGAAACCGGATCACACAGAGTATAAATCGTTGTCGAAACCCGTGGGGTAATAGTCTGATGGCCTGTTTATGCAGAAGCCTGAAGAAACAGTGGATGACCAATTTTCGTTGTCCAGGATATTGCCTCACTTTCGCCTGCCCTTACCGCCCCCTCCGGGGCGGTAAGGCTTTTTTGCCTTGTGAAACGCCCTGACTGGTCAACTCCTGGTTCCCAGTTCTGAACGAATGAGGCATTACAAGTTGGTAGTCGAATGATAAGGTAGATTTCCCTCTCTCTACCGGGATGAAGCCAACGTGAGTATTTCAGACAACTATGAATGGTATAAGAATGACTACCTGGTGAGTACAGACAGAGAAAAGCTGGACGTGCAGGCCATCCATGAATATCTGACGAGATCAACCTGGGCAAAAGGTATTCGCCTGGACATAGTCTCTTCCTCAATAGAAAACAGCCTTAATTTTGGCGTTTACCATAATGGAAACCAGATTGGTTTCGCGCGTCTGATAACGGATTATGCAACCTTCGCCTACCTTTGCGATGTTTATATACTTGAAGACTATCAGGGTGAGGGGCTTGGAAGATGGGTTATGGAATGCATTCACAGTCACCCCGTGTTTGAGCCGCTTCGCAGGATCATGTTATTTACTACCACCGCGCCCTGGCTTTATGAGAAATTTGGCTACGAGCCCGTTAACAGGGAAAACTATGCCTGGACGATTACGCGGCCTGATATTTATACGGGTGGGGAAAAACAGGGTTGAGATTAGTTGATCGCTACAGAATTAAAAAGACCATGTGTAGCTGGTCTTAAGTTTGGTGAGTATCTTCTATTGAATCGCCACGGATACTCTATGAATATAGTAAGGCTTCCTGAACCACCTAAAGTTAACGTTTGGCAAGGTGCTCAAGTGGCAGCACGGAGTTGCGCTGCATGGGGATCTTCTTGTGCCGAGCCTTTCGGCGGTTTAACTTCTTTTTGTTCTCAGCCATCCTCAAGGTGATATATGGAAACAATAGTCACTATGAGGTATCAATGTACTGGTGAATTGAAGAAGTAAGCTCCGGGGGGTCATGTCCCCTTATTTTTTGGGATACGAAAAATTCAGCAGTAGCTAAATGTCAGACTGACTTATCGTTGTACACTCTCCAAAACAAGGATAAAATCAAGATAATTCTTAAATAAATGGAATGGCGCATATGGTTAAGAAAATCACTTTACTGAGCTTGTCGGCTCTTTTTGCTACACAAGTTGCCTTCGCTGAGACTTCAAGCAATTGGATTGAAGTTACAACGAATAAAGATGGCGCTTTTTTAGTCAAAAAAGGCACATTCAGAAATGTAAAAGGTGATTCATCTGCTTTGTTCATGTATGAAAAAACAGATAAAAAAGTTGAATATTACAAAATTAGTATGAAAAACACAGATTGTGATAATGGATATGGTGAAATAAAATTTTTCTATATGGATGGAAGTTTGGCTTTTAAAGGTGATTACGTGGCTGATGGGACCAGTGTTGGGGCTGGTCTTGGTGATTTCATCTGTGGTGTAAGAATCGCGGCTGACGCACAAAAAAGTTGAGGAAGGGGGGCATATGCTAAAAGCAACAGACCCTTCACCCTTAGGTAAATTTCCTCGCTTCTCTGTAGCCAGCTTAATTTCAGCTTCTTTGACTTTCATGCGCCCTAACCATGATTTGCCCTCCGGTGTTGCCAGAAATTTACGGGTGTGAATTTTGCGGTTGTTGCGTTTTGTAACTGATTTTTGGTTAGCTTTTTTACATGCTCCCCCCTACGCTGAATATGCCAGGGCTCAACGTAAAGCTGAGAGAAATTACAATGAAAGTCATAATGGTGTAGATCATTATTGTTAGGCACATAAGAAAAGACGGTGCGTAGCGCTTCCGAAGAGAGGATAACCCCTTAGCACTAACTCTTTCCAGGTGAGCGTTATGCTCCGGCTATCTAAACCATGGCAGAGCCAGTTTCTTTTCCGATCCGGTTAGTCTGCCCAACATTACGCTGTTTTATCCTCCCCCACATCATCTCGACGTGTAGCATTATTGAGCACCGCGCGAAGCGCGGAACGTATACCCAAGGGTTCAAGTGATGTGTTTAGAGAGTTCAGCAACTCTTTCAGCTTCTGGGACTGGTAGCTGCCAGGTCAAAACATTGTACTCGACTTGAGCCAATACAACACAAAGGCGTCTATCAAGGATGATAATGAAAGATAGAACCCTGTATATTTTTTGACGCTAACTGATTGATTTTATTAGATGGTGCCGATAATAGGAGTAAAACACAGCAAATAACAACATGTATTTACTGTGTTTTGTTTTTAATAAATCCCTAGATACCCGAATTGATACC